>CAWEEY010000026.1:0-62162 GCA_963808215.1 uncultured Actinomycetota bacterium | reverse complement strand
GCATCCGCTGACGCTCAGCACCGGGCAGTTCGTGATCATCTTCCGCAGATCGGGTGATTCTTCTCTTCGAGCCTGCCCGTCCAGAGCGACGTAGCGTGCGACGGGCAAGCTTGATGAGGCGACGCTGCGATGCCCGCAGCGGAACAGCTGGGCGGAGGAACGGTGACCGGACGGACCGCGCGCAGGCGGGTCACCCGGATCCTGGTTGACCAGGCCGAGGCCAGCGAGCGCGCTGACTTGCTTGCCGCCGAGGAGCCGCTCGGCATCCGGATCGGCGGGCAGGCAATAAGCGTGACGATGCGCACGCCCGGCGACGACGTCGACCTGACGGCCGGCTTCCTGTTCAGCGAGGGCTTCATCAGCTCCCCCGCCGACATCGCCTCGATCAGGATCTGTGATGGCACGCAATGCGGCCATGACCACGCTGCCGACGATGCGATGGGGAACATTGCCGACGTCGTGTTGCGGCCGGGCCTCGCGGTACTGCCCGAGCTCCGGCGCAACTTCCTGACCAGCAGCGCATGCGGAGTTTGCGGGAAAGCCAGTATCGACGAGCTCCGCGTTCCCGGCAGATTTCGATCTTTCTGAAGATCAGGTCCGGGTGACGGCCGATGTCCTGGCGGTCCTGCCCGACGCACTCCGCCGGGCGCAGCGGGTGTTCGAGCGGACCGGCGGGTTGCACGCGGCAGGGTTGTTCACCGCCGGTGGGCGAGCTGCTTGCTGCTCGCGAGGACGTCGGGCGGCACAATGCGGTCGACAAGGTGATCGGCTGGGCGCTGCAAGCCGGGCGCCTGCCGCTGCGCGGCTGCGTGCTGATGGTCAGCGGGCGCGCCTCGTTCGAGCTGGTGCAAAAGGCGGTGCTGGCCGGGATCCCGGTGCTGGCGGCCGTGTCCGCGCCGTCGTCGCTGGCCGCCGAGCTGGCCGACGACGCCGGGCTGACACTGGCCGGGTTCGTGCGCGGCGGGTCGATGAACGTGTACACCGTTCCGCAGCGGATCAGCTTGTGACCGCCCACTGATGGTTGCTGCCCTGATGAATCGCGGCGTAGATGCGGTCGCGCAGCTCGTTGGCCTCATCGTCGGTCAGCGTGCGCTCCAGCCGCCTGAGCATGACCCGGACGAGCAGGTTCCGCTGCCCCGGCAGCAGGCCGAGCCGGGCAACAGCAGCGGCAGGCAGATCGCCCGCACCGGTTGCGGACAGTACCCGCACGTCCTCGACCGCATCGGCATCGGGCCCGAGCGCCTCGCGGACCCTGTCGCCGAGTGTCTCGTCGTCGTCGCCGCCGGAGACCGCCACCGAGATGTCGCGGCGGATCGCCGGCTGGCTCGAGACCGGCCGGTAGGGCGCCAGGTCCTGCATCTGGCTGGCCGACGCGCGGATCGGCCGAGCGCAGCAACCGGATGTCGGGAATGCCCTTGCGCAGCATGAGCAGCCGGTCCAGGCCCATGCCGAGCGCCAGGCCGGTGTAGCCGCGCAAGCCCGCCCCGGCCAGTACTGCCGGGTGGGCAAGTCCGCATTCCCACACCTCGACCCAGTCGCTGCCGGCCTGGACGTCCACCTGACGGCCCGCCGTGGTGTACGGATGCCGCCGCGCCTCCTGCCGGCTCGGCGCGGCTGGCAGCCAGCGCTGCCGAGCAGCACGCTGATCATCTCGTCCAGGTCGGCCAGGCCGAGCGGACGGCGGCTCATCCGCCACAGGTCGAGCTGGTGCGGCGTGCCGGTGTGCTGCCAGTCGATCGCGTCCCGGCGGTAGGTGATGCCAGGACACACCAGCAGCACGTCGTCTGACGGATCGGCCGCCAGTTGCCGCAGCGCCGGCGGCACCATCGCGGTCGCGTGACTGCGCAGCATCCGCTGACCATCGACATACCGGGTGTACCGCGCCGCCCTCGTGACGTCCGCCGGGTGGTAGCCGAGGCGATCGTAGTTGTCGGCGACTGGCACCACGCGCGGGCCGCGGCACCAGCGGACCTGATCGCGGTGAGCGCCCAGTGGCCGGACAGCGCCGTGACGGCGCCGTCGACAAGCTGCTGGATCGCGTGCGGCCCGTCGGCCGGATCGGACAGGTCAGGGATGGCGAGATCGCGCTCAAGCTGAGCAGGGCTGAGCAAGGTTGGCGCTGACATGGCTGCTCCTGATGATCGAGTCGGGTACCGGACAGGTCTCCCGGACTCCGGCGACTCGATCGCAGGCGGGTCAGCCGCTGCGGCGCGGCGCTGCCTCCCGATCGCCCGTGCCGGGCCGGGAGGCGGTAAATCGCCGCTCAGCGTGTGCAGCCATGACACAACGGTATCCGGCCGAGCCGGTCGCAGCTACTGGTAATCGAGCCACTGAGTAATTCGCCGTCAGACCTGCAGGCCACTGTGTGTGCCAGACTGGCCACGGACCGCTAGCGCAGGGAGGACGGGCATGGCACACGCAGTGGTGCATTTCGAGATCGGCGGCCCGGATGACGAGCGGCTGGCCGAGTTCTACGCAGACCTGTTCGGCTGGGGCATGACCCCGATCCCGGGCGCGGGCTACACGCTGGTCGACACTCGCGGCGGAGCAGGGATCAACGGCGGCATCGCGCGGAGCGCCGGACGACGAATCGTCGGTCACCTTCTACATCGAGACCGACGACCTGCAGGCCGCCCTGGACAAGATCAACCTGCTTGGCGGCAAGACCCACGCACCGATCACCGAGATGCCCGGCATGGTGACCTACGCCAGGTTCGCCGATCTGGACGGCCTGCGGATCGGCCTGGTGCTCGAGCCGCGCGAGCCCGGCCAGGCCATTGCGCCCACCGCCGGGACCGGCGCGGCCGTGGACTGGTTCGAGGTGCTCGGCACTGACGCGGGCCGCAGTCAGCGCTTTTACGCCGAGATCTTCGGCTGGAAGACCGCGGCGACGGGCTCGGCCTACCAGATGGTGGACACCGGGACCGCCGCGCGGCATCCGGGGCGGCATCGGCGCCGCGGAGATGGGCAGCTGGGCGACGGTCTACGCCAGCGTCGCCGACGTGGCAGCCGCGCTCGCCAGGGCCGAAGAACTCGGCGGGTCGCGCGAGTACGGGCCAGTCGCCGTCGACGATCACATGCAGACCGGCGCGCTGCGTGACCCGGCGGGCAACCTGTTCGGCATCTACAACCACAGGCCCCACTGAGGCGGGACCGGCCTCGCGGTCCCGCCTCATGCGTCCTATCGTGCTCAGACCGTCGCCGGGTCCACCAAGCCTCGCCGTCGCCGCAGCGCCGTATCGGCCTTCGTGAAGATCGTGTTGATGACAATGCCGATCACGAGAATCACGATGATCATCGTGCTCGCTCCGGTGAAGTCCTGGCTCTGCTGGTCGACGTTGAGCTGCTGGCCGATAGAGAACTGGCCGACGATGGAGACGAACAGCTCGGCCGCCATCAGGCTGCGCCAGGCAAACGCCCAGCCCTGCTTCAGGCCGGCCACGAAGGCAGGCAGCGACGCCGGCAGGATGAGGTAGCGATACAGCGCGAACCCGCGCAGCCCCATGGTCTTGCCCGCGCGCAGCAGCAGCGGCGGCGTGTAGTCCACGCCCGTGATCACGCCGTTGGCAATCGACGGGGCGGCGCCCAGGATGACCACGAACAGGATGGCCGATGTTGTTCTCGCCGAACAGGATGATCCCGAACGGCGCCCAGGCGACCGACGGCATCGTCTGCAGGCCGGTGATGACCGACTCCGATGGCCGCCCGCAGCGGCGGGATCCGCGCCACCAGGAGGCCGACGACCGATCCGATGATCAGGGCGACGCCGTAGCCCTCGACCGCGCTGTACATGGTCCAGCCGATGGTGGACCACAGCATGCCGTGCTGCATCTGCTGCCACAGGTCGGAGAAGACCGGGCCAGGGCCCTTGAAGACGTAAGGGTTCCACCCGCTGAGCGCGATCAGCTCCCAGACGACCAGGACGAGCGCGATCGCCAGCAGCTTGGGCCAGAGCGCCGCCCACGCCTTGCGCGCAAGCCGGCCCCGCTCCGGCTGGCCCTGGTCCGGCCGCAGCTCCAGGCTGTCAAGTCCGCGCAGTGCCTGATCAGTGACCATGCCGCCCCACCTCCTCGCGCAGCTTGTCGGTCAGCCGGGCCGCCACTTCCGATACCTCTGGCGAGTCGATCCTGCGGTGGCCGGTCCTGGGCAGCGTGTACTCGTCGATGACCCGGCCGGGCCGGCTGCTCAGCAGGATGACCCGGTCACCCAGCCGGGCCGCCTCGCGGACGTTATGGGTGACGAACAGCACCGTCAGCGTCCGCTCCTCGCAGATCCGCTCCAGCTCGTCGTGCAGCAGGTCGCGCGTCATCGCATCCAGGGCACCGAACGGCTCGTCCATCAGCAGCACGTCGGCATCCTGGGCCAGCGCGCGCGCCATTGCCACCCGCTGCCGCATACCGCCGGACAGCTCATGCGGGCGCTTGCCGCCGAAGCCGCCGAGCCGGACGGCCTCTAGCAGCTCCGCAGTCGCCGCCCGCCGCGCGCTCCGCGGAACCCCCCTCGCCTGCAGCGCCAGCTCGACGTTGCGCTCGGCGGTGAGCCACGGGAACAGCGCGGGCTCCTGGAACATCAGACCGACCCTCCGGCCGCCGGTGTCGACCTGGCCCGAGGTCGGCTTATCCAGGCCCGCCACCAGGTTCAGCAGCGTGCTCTTGCCGCAGCCGGACGCGCCGATGATGCAGACGAACTCGCCGTCGTGCACGGTGAGCGACACCTGGTCCAGCGCGAGCAGCTGGGTCCGGCCCGTCGTGTATACCTTGCTGACCTCGGTCAGCCGGACCGCGTCGCTGGCTCCAGACAGGGCTGACGCCCCCGGCGAGGTCACCGGGGGCGTCACCTGCTCGCTGCTCACTCTCACGAGCTGACCTGCGACTGTCCGTCCGCGGCCAGCAGCTTGTTGAGCGGGCCGAGATCGTAGATGGCCGACAGGTTCTTCACCGGGCTCTGCAGGCCCACTGCCGCGGCGTGAGCGGCGTCGGCGATCAGCGACGACGCGATCGGGTCGTTGGTGAAAGTGACCTGCGCGAACGCCGCCGCCACGATGTTCGCCTTGAGGCTCTTGCCGCTCAGCGTAGCCAGCTCGGCGTTGGCCGCCGTCTCCGCGGCCGACTTGTTGCTGGCGATGTAGGAGTTGGCCTCGATCTGGCCTTTCAGCAGGTCGCTGACGACGGTCGGGTGCTGGGCTATGAAGCTCTGCGTCGCTACCAGCTCGGTGGTGACGAACTGGCCGTTCGGCCACAGGCTGGCCTCGTTGACCAGCGCGTGGCCGCCGTCGGCAACCATCTCGGCGTCGTACGGCGCGGGCTCCCAGCCGCCCGCGATCTGTCCGGACTTGAAGGCAAGCACGGCGTCGGAGTTCGGCGTAATCGGCGTGATCGGCACGTCACCGCCGCCGGTCGGGGTGGTCGTCAGCCCCTGCTGCTTCAGCCAGTACCGCAGCGCCACGTCCTGGGTGTTGCCCAGCGACGGCGTTGCCAGCTTCTGGCCCTTCAGCTGGGACGCCTTGGTGATCTTGTTGCTGACCACCAGCTCGGCGCCGCCCGAAGCAGCTCCGGAGATGACGCTGATGAGCCTGCCGTCTGAGGTCGTCCACGCCTTGATGGCCGGGTTCGGCCCTACATACGCGGCGTCCAGCTGACCGGCCAGCAGCGCGGTGGCCTCCTCCGTGCCCGTGCTGAACGGGTAGAGCTTCAGCGTGACGTTCTTGCCGAGGTTCTTGGTGAAGAAGCCCTCCTTGACGCCCACGAGCGCGGTGGCGTGAGTGATGTTCTCAAGGAAGCCAAGCCGCAGTACCACCTTCTGCGCCGGATCGCTGGAGCCTGAACCGGAGTTAGCCGCTGACGAGCTGCAGCCCGCTGCCAGCAGCGCCACGCTTGCTGCCGCAAACCCGGCGAGTACCTTCTTCATCGTCCACCTTTTTCCGATCAGTTAACTCGGGTATGCCGGAAGTCTACAATACCCATGGGGATTAGGTGTTAGAACGAGCGGTCCTGCGCTGCCGTGCGCCAGGCCGGCAGCCGATGGCATCGGTATCAGCGCAGGTCAGAGCCCAATAAGGGCCGGGAACTGGCGGCTAAATTAGTCCGGGAGCCTGCGTGCGCCGCGCAGCCCATCGTCCGCACACAAGGCCAGGCGGGCCCTGTCTCAGCTGCCCTCGTCGCCAGCGTTCTCCGGGTCAAGGCCCTGGACGACGGACCCGAACTTCTGCAGGCACGTCTGGAGCTGCGACTCGTTCGCGGGCGAGGCGTTCGTCGTGTCGTACCGCACGCCGTACAGGATGTTGATCACCGAGAGCTTGCCGGGCAGTGCCAGCGGCGGGGCGTTCTGGATATGCGAGCAGGCGGCCCTGACGTGCAGCGCCGTCGCGACCGAGGTGCTAGGCGCTGAAGTCGACCACAATCCACTGCTTGTCCAGCGCGCTGTCCATCTTCGCGCAGCCGGTCAGGCCGAGCAGCGCGACTACCCCGGCCGCCGCGATCACCCCGGCTGCCGCCGTACCGCGGCGGCGCAGGCTGCCCTGCATCTCGATGTTCTGGCCGTTCTTTCGCCGACCCGCTGGGTCCTCGACTTGCGCGCGCACGCCGCCACTCTACGACCAGCCGCTATCCGGGCTGGTCCCGTGCCACGCTTAGTGTCGAAGCAACGCGAACGCGAGGCTGCCGCTCAGGCGGCCGGGCCGCTGCCAGACTGGAGGCTTCGATGACGAGCCTGATTGAGGACTACGCGCTGATCGGGGACATGCAGACGGCGGCGCTCGTCGGCCGCGATGGCTCCATCGACTGGCTGTGCCTGCCGCGGTTTGATTCCGACGCGTGCTTCGCCGCCTTGCTGGGCGATGAGCGCAACGGGAACTGGCGCATCTGCCCGACGGTCAGCGACGGCCCGGTCTCCCGGCGCGGCGAGGTGCACCGCCAGTACCAGGGCGACTCGCTGATCCTGGAGACCACGTGGACAACCTTCAGTGGCGTCGTGCGAGTTACCGACTTCATGCCGCCGCGTGATCACGGGGCGCCTGTGCTGGTCCGGATCATCGAGGGCGTCGAGGGCACGGTCGAGATGGAATCGGTGCTGCGCCTCAGGTTCGGCTACGGGAAGGTGGTCCCCTGGGTGATGCGGCACGGCAACGACATCAGGGCAGTCGCCGGGCCGGACTCGGTCTGCTTCCACGGCACGGTCCGCAGCGTCGGCCAGAACATGGCTCATCAGGCCACCTTCGATGTCAAGGCTGGCGAGCGGGTGTCCTTCTCGCTGGCCTGGAAGCAGTCGCACCTGCCCTCCGACCCGTGCGTCGTGGCCGAGGCCGCTCTGGAGTCAACGAAGGCCTTCTGGTCCGACTGGGCGTCGCACTGCACCTACAAGGGCCCGTACCGGGAGGCGGTCATGCGATCGCTGATCACTCTCAAGGCCCTCACCTATGCGCCTACCGGCGGCATTGTTGCCGCGCCCACGACCTCGCTGCCGGAGGACATCGGCGGCGTGCGGAACTGGGACTACCGGTACTGCTGGCTGCGGGACGCGACGATCACGCTGGAGGCGCTGCTGCGGACCGGCTACACCGCCGAGGCCGACAGCTGGCGGCTATGGCTCGGCCGGGCGATCGCCGGGGATCCGAAGGACGTGCAGATCATGTACGGGGTCGGCGGCGAGCGCAGGCTGGCCGAATGGGAAGTCAGCTGGCTGCCCGGATACGAGCGGTCGGCTCCGGTCCGGGTCGGCAATGCGGCCGTCGACCAGCGCCAGCTCGACGTATACGGCGAGGTCATCGACGCGCTGACGCTTGGCAGGCAGGCCGGGCTTGGCTTCGACAAGCACACCTGGAGCCTGCAGCGGCAGCTGCTCGACTTCCTGGAGAAGCACTGGGACGAGCCAGACGAGGGGATCTGGGAGGTCCGCGGGCCGCGGCGGCACTTCGTGCACTCCAAGGTGATGGCCTGGGTGGCGTTCGACCGCGCGATTCAGCTGGTCAGGAGGGCAACGCCGGGCCGCTGCAGCGCTGGATCCAGATCAGGGACGAGATCCGGGCGCAGGTACTCGACCAGGGCTACGACACCGAGCGCGGCGTGTTCACCCAGTACTACGGCAGCAAGGAGCTCGATGCGTCGGTCCTGCTGATCCCCGAGGTGGGCTTCCTGCCGCCGGACGACCCGCGGGTCGTCTCGACGGTGAAGGTAATCAAGCGCGAGCTGATGCGCGACGGGCTGGTGCTGCGCTATACCCAGCCGGCCAAGGCTGTCAGCTCCGGCGGCCGAGCCGACGTCGACGGCCTGCCTGGCGCCGAGGGCGCGTTCCTCGCCTGCAGCTTCTGGCTGGTCAACGCGCTGCACCTGATCGGCGAGTACGACGAGGCGGTGGCCATCTTCGAGCGGCTGCTGAGCCTGCGCAGCGACCTCGGGCTGCTGAGCGAGGAGTACGACCCGCGGTACGGCCGCCAGGTCGGTAACACGCCGCAAGCTTTCAGTCACGTGCCGCTCATCCAGTCAGCGCTGAACCTGGAGGGTCATGCCGGGGACCACTGCCGCCGTCACCGAGGGCCGCCGCCAGGTCGGCGGGCCAGGCTCGTCCTGACCGGCTGGCTGCCTTGGCAGGGACCCGGGCACCTCGCGGTCAGTGCCACACTGATGGGTAGCCATGCCACCCCGCCCGCACATTCTGGTCGTAAACGGCCGTAAGGTCCGCCAGCCGGTCTTCGTCATCGGCGCCCCGCATTCGGGCGCGGACCTGCTGGGGCGTGCCGTCAAGCAGTCCCGCGGCTTCCACCTCACGATCGGCCAGGAGGCCGTCCAGGGCGTGGTCTATGCCTTCGCCAGGAGCCCGTCGATCCAGCGCGGCCGCAGCGACGCGGCGGCCACGGTGCTGCGAGACGCATTCGCCCAGGCCTGGCAGGTGACGGCGCACTGCTGCCTGACCTGCTCGCCGTTCTGCCGGGACGCGGGCCGGGTCGCCGGGCCATCCTGCTGCGTAGCTGAACGCGACATCGTCCGGTACGGCGATGCCAGCCCGGACCTGATGTACTGCGCCGACGCGCTCGTCGACGCCTTCCCCGACGCCCGGCTGGTGCAGATCGTGCGGGACGGCCGCGACGTCGTGGCGGCAATGCTCGCCGACCCGCAGGCGCTGGCCTGGTTCAAGCCCGGCGTGGTCAACGTGGAGACCGAGTTCCCGAACCCGTTCTTCGGCATCGAGACCGAGCATGACCTGGCGATCTGGCCGGACCTGTCGCCGGCCGGCAAGTGCGCCATGCGCTGGCGCGGGGCGGTGCGCGTGATGGCCAGGCTGCGGACGTCGCTGGGCGCCGAGCAGCTCACCACGCTGCGGTACGAGAACATGGTGCAGCACGCCGCAGCGACAGCAACCGCGGTGTCGGGGTTCGTCGGCGACAAGGTCGGCCCGGTGACCGTCCAGGCGCGCGACCGCGACGGCCAGCCGAGCCCCGAGCCAGGAGCCTGGCGGACTCAGCTCACGTCGGCCCAGGTCACCGAGATCGAGTCGGTGGCGGGCCCTGACCTGCGCCGGGTCGGCTACTTAGACTGAGCTTTCGCTAGACTGGCGCGGCCTCCTGCCGGGCGAACTGCGTCTGGTAAAAGTCGGCGTACAGGCCGCCGGCCGCGAGCAGCTCGACATGCCGCCCGCGCTCGACGACCCGGCCGCCGTCGATGACCAGGATCTGGTCGGCCTCCCTGATCGTCGACAGCCGGTGCGCGATCACCAGCGAAGTCCGGCCCGCGAGCGCGGTCTTGAGCGCGCGCTGGACCGCAGCCTCCGACTCGGAGTCCAGGTGCGCGGTGGCCTCGTCGAGCACGACGACCGACGGCGCCTTCAGCAGCAGCCGGGCGATGGCGATCCGCTGCTTCTCCCCGCCGGACAGCCGGTAACCGCGGTCGCCAACCACGGTGTCCAGGCCATCGGGCAGCGCCGACACCAGCTCCCAGATCTGCGCCGCCTGGCAGGCCAGGATCAGCTCTTGCTCCGACGCTGCAGGCCGGGCGTAGAGCAAGTTGGCCCGGATCGTGTCGTGGTACATGTGCGCGTCCTGGGTCACGACGCCGACCACGTCGTGCAGGGACTCCAGCGTGACGTCCCTGATATCGGACCCGCCGATCCGGACGACGCCGTCCGTCGGGTCATACATCCTGGAAACGAGGTGGGTGATCGTGGTCTTGCCCGCGCCAGACGGCCCGACCAGCGCGGTGAGCTTCCCCGCCGGCGCACGGAAGCTCACGTCGGTCAGCGCGTGCTGTGCTCCTGGCCGGCCGCTCGGGTCACCGGCAGCGCGATCGACTCGAGCGAGGCGAGCGATACCTCTGATGCGGCCGGATACCGGAAGCTGACGTGGTCGAACTCGATGTCCGGCGCGGTCCCCGGCCGACCTGACCGACCGTCCTGCTCGCCTGGCTGCGCCGCGCCAGCCTGCAGCTCCGCTACCTGCACTGGGCGCGCGCTCGGGCCGCTCGTCGATCAGCGGCTTCAGGTCAAGCACCTCGAAGACCCGGTCGAAGCTGACCAGCGCCGTCATCACGTTGACCTGCACGTTCGACAGCGACGTGATCGGCCCGTACAGCCGGCTCAGCAGTGTGGCCAGCGCGACCAGGCCGCCGATCTGCAGGGTGTGGCGGATCACCAGATCGCCGCCCAGCCCGTAGACGACCGACGTCGACAGCGTCGCTAGCAGTCCCAGGCCGGTGACCAGCGCGCTGCCCCACAGCGCGGTCAGCACGCCGATGTCCCGGACCCGTGCCGCCCGGCCGGAGAACAGGCCGAGCTCGTCGGCAGGCCGGCCGTACAGCTTGGACAGCATCGCGCCCGCCACGTTGAACCGCTCGGTCATGGTCGAGCCCATCTGGGCATCCAGCTGCATCGACTCCCTGGTCAGCCGCTGCAGCCTGCGGCCGACCCGGCGCGCCGGGTACAGGAAGACCGGGATCAGCACCAGCGCGACGACCGTCACGAGCCAGGAGTAGAAGAACATCGCGGCGAGCACGAGCACGAGCTGTCAGCACGCTGGACACGACCGAAGACAGCGTCGAGGTGAGCGCCTGCTGAGCGCCGATGACGTCGCTGTTCAGCCGGCTGACCAGCGAGCCGGTCTGCGCCCGGGTGAAGAACGCGATCGGCTGCCGCTGCACATGCTCGAATACCTGGCTGCGAAGGTCGTAGATGAGTCCCTCGCCGACCCGTGAGGTGAAGTACCGCTGGATCACGCCGAGGAACGCGTCGAAGATTGCCAGCCCCGCGACGATCGCCGCGATCGCCAGCACGACGCCGGTGCGCTTGGGCAGGATCCCCCTGTCGATGAGGATGCCGAGCAGCACCGGGTACAGCACCGTGACAACCGCATCCAGGGCGGCGGCCAGCAGGAAGATGGTCAGGTCGAGCCGGTAAGGCCGCGCGTAGCCGGTGATGCGCCTGACCGTGCCCGGCTTGAGCCGCTGCTTGGTTACCGACGGATCGCGGGTGAATCCGCGCATGGCGTGCCACTGGGTCTGCATGCGTCATGACCGGTGAACCTAGCAGCAGCCGCAGATCATCCCGGCTCCGCTCAAGGCGAACCAGGCTGAGCGGCCGGCCGCGGTCGTCAGCCCGCGCTCCGGGCCGCCAGCAGCCTGGCCTGAGCCGCCCGCTCGGCGGCCGCTTGCTGTTCGAGCGTGTTCCCCGGAGCCTGGGTCGAGCAGCGCCTTGGTGGCGCGCGCAGCTGCCGCGTCGGTCGACAACAACGCGGCAACGAGGTCGCTGACGGCCCCGTCGAGGTCCGCCGCCGGCACGACCAGCTCGGCCAGGCGGAGGTCGGCGGCCTCCCGCGCATCGACAGTCCGGGCGGTCAGGCACAGCTCGATCGCGCGCGGCAGGCCGACGATGTCAACCAGCGGCTTGGTCCCAGTCAGGTCGGGCACCAGGCCGAGGGCTGGCTCCTTCATGCAGAACTTGGCGTCGTCGGTGATGATCCGCAGGTCGCAGGACAGCGCCAGCTGGAAGCCGGCCCCGATGGCGTGCCCTTGCACAGCCGCGATCGACACGATCGCTGGATTACGCAGCCAGGTATAGCCGGCCTGGAAGCTCGCGATGGACTCATCGAAACCGGGATCAGCCGGGCTCGGGTTCCGCTCCTCCCCCGGAACGCCCTCGGCGCTGAACATACGCAGGTCGATCCCAGCGCAGAACGACGGCCCAAGGCCCTTGACCACGACAACGCGGACGTCGTCCGGCAGTTCGGCGCCGATCCGCGCCAGGCCATGCCACATCCCCGGAGTCATCGCGTTGCGGCGCTCGGGCCGCGCGAGCGTGACCGTCGCGACGTTCCCGGAAACGCTCAGCTCAAGTCCGGTGCCGGTCAGCTCTTGGCCCTCGCCTTGCCCCTGGTCGCGCCGCCGCGGCCGCGCAGCGCCACGCCGCTCTCGCTCAGGATCCGGTGGATGAACCCGTAAGACCGGCCGGTCGAGGCGGCCAGGGACCTGATGCTCTCGCCGGAGCTGTACCGCTTCTTCAGATCGGCAGCCAGCTTCGTGCGGTCGGCACCGGTGACCCTGGTGCCCTTCTTGAGAGTCTCGGTCACGGGAACCTCCCTGAAGCTGAAGTGACCGCTGCGTTGCCGTATCTCGCCATGATCACTCATTAGGCCGTGCTCGGCTACCCAGTCGACCGCGAAAAGATCAACTTTTTTGCGTGCGCGCGCGTGAATTGCAGCATCGTCAGGCCAGCGCAACCAGGTCGGCCAGTTCCGCGCTCCAGGTGTCCTCGACCCCGTCCGGCAGCAGCACCACACGCTCTGGCTGGAGCGCGTCGACCGCTCCCTCGTCGTGCGTGACGAGCACGATCGCGCCCTGGTACTTCCGCAGCGCGGCGAGAATCTCAGCCCGGCTGCCCGGATCGAGGTTGTTCGTGGGCTCGTCGAGCAGCAGCACGTTGGCGCCCGAGACCACGAGCAGCGAAAGCGCCAGCCTGGTCTTCTCGCCGCCAGACAGCACGCCGACCGGCTTGGCCACGTCGTCACCGGTGAACAGGAACGAGCCGAGGATGCTCCGGTGCTCGCTCTCAGCCAGGTCAGGCGCGGCGGAGCGCATGTTCTCCAGGATCGTCCGCGAATTGTCCAGCGTCTCGTGCTCCTGCGCGTAGTAGCCGAGCCGGAGCCCGTGGCCCGGCAGCACCTCGCCGGTATCGGGATCCTCGACTCCGGCCAGCAACCGCAGCAGCGTCGTCTTCCCGGCTCCGTTCAGGCCGAGCACGACAACCCGCGCTCCCCGGTCCACCGCGACATCGACGTCAGTGAAGACCTCCAGCGAGCCGTAGGACTTCGACAGCCGCTGCGCGCTCAGCGGAGTCTTGCCGCAATGCGGCAGGCACCGGGAAGCGCAGCTTCGCCACGCGTTCCGGCGATCGGTCAGCGCTCACGCCGGCCAGCAGCCGCTCGGCGCGCTTCTGCATGCTCTGTGCGGCCTTGGCCTTGGTCGCCTTGGCCCGCATCTTGTCGGCCTGCGACTGCAGCGCGACGGCCTGACGCTCGGCGTTCATCCGCTCCCGGCGGCGCCGCCTGGCATCGGTCTCGCGCTGCTCCAGGTAGGCCTTCCAGCCCAGGTTGTAGATGTCGAGCACGCTTCGGTCGGCGTCCAGGTGGAAAACCTTGTTCACCACGGCGTCGAGCAGGTTCGTGTCGTGGCTGATCACCACCAGGCCGCCGCGGAAGGTCCGCAGATGGTCGCGCAGCCAGCTCACAGAGTCCGAGTCAAGGTGGTTGGTCGGCTCGTCAAGCAGGAGCGTGTCGGAACCGCCGAACAGGATCCTGGCCAGCTCGATCCTGCGCCGCTGGCCCCCGGACAGCGTGCGCAGCGGCTGCTTGAGTACCTTCTGCGGCAGTCCCAGGCTTGCTGCCAGCGACGCCGCCTCGGACTCGGCTGCGTAGCCGCCGAGCACGGTCAAGCGCTCCTCCAGGTGCCCGTACCGGCGGACGCCCGCATCGCGCCGCGCCGGGTTCGGGTCAGCCATCTGCAGCTCGGCTTCGCGCAGGGCGGTCAGCAGCGAGTCCAGGCCGCGTGCGGACAGGATGCGGTCGACTCCGAGCGCCTCCAGGTCGCCGACCATGGTGTCCTGCGGCAGGTACCCGACCGAGCCGCCGGTCTGCACTAGACCGGCAGCGGGCTGACCTTCTGCGGCTAGTACCCGCGCCAGCGTGGTCTTACCAGCGCCGTTGCGGCCCACCAGACCGATTTTGTCGCCCGCGGCGACCTGAAACGTGGCCGCTTCAAGCAGCAGCCGCGCCCCAGCGCGCAGCTCGATATCACGAGCGGAAATCATGAGAAACTCGCTCCATAGCAAGATCGGAATCGGACGCCAGATCATGTGTGCCGGCGGGGGCGGGCCCTAGCGGCCCGGCGGCAAAAGGGCAGACTCCACCCCCGGAACGGGGCGCGGCGTCACCACAGGAGCGGTTGCATGCCGCGAAGTTTACCTGGGCCGAGGCGCGGCCAGCCACGCGTTATCCGTGGGCAGCGCCATCCGCCGCACCGCGCCCCGCGATCCTGGGCCGGGCGAAGTCGCTATTGTCGACCACCACATCGGCCTTCGATACTGGGTCTACCTCGCTGATATACAGCAATTCGGCGACGTGATACCGGTCACGGTGCAGGCGCGCAGCCGCCTCGTCGGCCATCACGGGCGGCTGCTACCGGCGGCCTCATCGCCGGACTCGGCCAGCTTGATCCGCACCGCCCTGAACATACGTGGCGTGCCCTGCAGCACCACCAGGCGCGGATCAGGCACGGTCAGGAACCTGTCCACGGCAAGATCGAAGTACGGCCCTAGCCGAGGGTCCTGCCGCAGGGTTGCCATGGCCCGCTTGTCCCCGCCAGGTACCAGCGCATCGAGCCTGCTAGCGAACTGGCCGAATACGCCGACGGCGGTGTCCCCGGCTGCCTCGAGCGCCTCCCGTGCCTGCTTCTCACGCCGGCGCGCAAACCGGTGCTGCGACGTCCCGCCTGCCGCGCTCCGGCCGTGCACCAGCCTGCTGCCCACCTTGGACGCCACCAGTTGCGGCCTGGCGCCGGTGAACACTCCGGCCGCATAGCCACCCAGCCGGACGAGCAGTACCGCGACCGTACGGTCGGCCCCGGCATGTGCGGCGAGCTCGGCTGCCGTGCCGCGGGCCGAGACTGGTAGCGGCGGGAACGGCACATGACACTCGGCGACGCAGCCGTCCTCGGCAACGACCATGACGACCGCGCGGCCGGGCTCGACGTTCGACGTGGCACCGCCATGCCGGTCAGCGAACGCGTCCAGCCAGCTCTCGATGCGCTCGGGGCCGACATCTAGCCAGCGATGAGGACCAGCTCCGCCATTCGCCATTACTCACCGCCCTCAAGCGCTTACTATCCGTCAGATGAACCTGCACTCTTCCTCGCAAGGATCGGCGCAATGAGCCTCGCTACCGGAACCAACGCAGCCCAAGTAAACCCTGCCGCCGGGTACCCAGCTACGCCCGCCCTGTCCGCCGCTCCCGCGAACCAGACGGCCCCGGCTGGAGCCGTCGACGCGGCGCTGGCGGCGGCTATCGAAGACGCAGGCCGGATCGGCGAACTCCTTGACGTGCTCCGCACTGCCAGGCTGTGGCTGCCGCTTCCGAATGACGGCAACCCGGTCATCAGCGGAACCGCGGTGACGTTGCCGACGGTCGCCTACCTGGGCTGCGAGTTCGTGCCCGCGTATTCCTCGGCCGAACTGCTGCAGCGACTCACCTGTCCGGACGCGCCAGCCGAGTCCCCGGCCACGGTTCCGCACGTCGTCGTCAGGGCGGCCGATCTAGCCAAGCTGCTGCCGCCGTCGATCGGGATCGCGCTCAACGCTGGCGCCAGCGAAAGCGTGCCGGTATACCCGCAGGGCGTGGCCCATCTGGCCGCCGGAAGCGACAGCAGCGACCTGGACCAGGTCACCGTCGGCCCGCTCCCGGTCCGGCCTGATCGCCTGCTGGCCGACATCGCCGCGGGGCTGATGCAGATCACAGCGGTCCGCGACGCATCGGCTGCCTGGCTCTCGGTGGCGTTCGCCGGCGAGGGCCTGCTCGTCTCGGTGACACTTGACGATCCCGCCGATGCCAGTGTGCGGGACATCGTCGCGGGCGCAGTCGAGCGCGCAGCATGGCAGGCATCGCCGCAGGACGCGGGGTTCCCGATCGATGTCACCTTCCCCGGCGAGAGCGAGCCCGACCAGATCGACGAGCGCATCGCCGCCTACGCCACGTCGTTCTACCGCCGCTAGGCCCAGCCGCCGCCGGCAGGCGCGTGACGCTCGCTCAGTTACCGCGCGCCCGCCCGGCCCGGTTGAGAGCGCTGATCACGCCGGTGACTGATGCCCTGACGATCGATGAGCTGATGCCGACGCCCCACAGCACCCGGTCGCCGATCTCGATCTCCAGGTATGCGGCCGCCTCAGCGTCACGGCCTGCCGTGAGCGCGTGCTCGGCGTAGTCGAGCACGCGCACGCTGACCCCGCCGAGGCCGAGATCAACCTCCGACACTGCAGCGCAGAACGCGGCGATCGGGCCGTTGCCGATACCGAAGAGCTCATGCTGCGTGCCGTACGCCCGGATCGTGCAGTCGACCCGCTCCGTCCCGCCCTCGCTGGACGAGGCGTAGCTGACCAGCTCGAACGGGCCGGGCTCCAGGTACTCGGCGGCAAAGATCTGCCACATCCGCGCGGGCTCCACCTCGCCGCCCTCGCTCTCGGTATGCCGCTGGATCACCTGACTGAACTCGATCTGCAGCCGGCGCGGCAGCTCCAGGTGATGATCGGCCTTCATGATGTAGGCAACCCCGCCCTTCCCAGACTGCGAGTTCACCCGGATCACGGCCTCATAGCTGCGGCCAACGTCCTTCGGGTCGATCGGAAGGTACGGCATGTGCCATGGCAGCTCGCTGACCGGCTTGCCCGCCTGCCGGGCCTTCCGGTCCAGGTCGTCGAACCCCTTCTTGATCGCGTCCTGATGCGAGCCGGAGAACGAGGTGTAGACCAGGTCGCCGGCGTACGGATGCCGGTCGTGCACGCCGATCCCGTTGCAGTACTCGGCCGTGCGCCGGATCTCGTCGATGTCACTGAAGTTGATCATCGGGTCGATGCCCTGGCTGTACAGGTTGAGGCCGAGCGTGATCAGGTCGACGTTGCCGGACCGCTCCCCGTTGCCGAACAGGCAGCCCTCGACTCGCTCGGCGCCGGCCAGCATGGCCAGTTCCGCGTCCGCCGTGGCGGTGCCCCGGTCGTTGTGCGTATGCACCGACAGCGCGATGTGCTCGCGCCGCGACAGGTTGCGGCTGATCCACTCGATCTGGTCGGCGTACACGTTCGGCGTGGACCGCTCGACCGTGCAGGGCAGGTTCAGGACGATCTCCCGGTCCGGGCCGGGCTGCCAGACGTCCATGACGGCTTCGCAGATCTCCAGCGAGAAGTCCAGCTCCGTGTCCATGAAGATCTCCGGCGAGTACTCATAGCCGAAGTCGGTCCCGGCCAGGTACTCGTCGGCGTACTTCATGACCGCGCGGGTGCCCTCGACCGCGACAGCCTTGCACTCCTCCCGCCCGTCCCCGCTCCAGCCGAATACGACGCTGCGGAACAGCGGGGCGGCAGCGTTGTACATGTGCACGGTAGCCATCCTGGCCCCCGCCAGGGATTGCACAGTGCGGTCGATCAGCTCCTCCCGCGCCTGGGTGAGTACCGAGATGCGCACGTCGTCCGGGATGGCGCCGTCCTCGATCAGGCTCCGGATGAAGTCGAAGTCTGTCTGGCTGGCAGCGGGGAACCCGACCTCGATCTCCTTGTAGCCCATCTTGACCAGCAGGTCGAACATGGCCTGCTTCCGGGCGGCGTTCATCGGATCGATCAGCGCCTGGTTACCGTCCCTGAGGTCGGTCGACAGCCAGCGCGGTGCGGCGGTGATGGTCCTGGAGGGCCAGGTCCGGTCCGGCAGGTCTATGGCCGGGAACGGGCGGTAGCGATGACACGGCATTCCGGATGGGCGCTGCAGTGAAGGCTTACTCATGACGGTGCTCTGCTCCTGACGACTGTTGCTCCTGGGCTGATCCCCAGAGGAGGCGCGAACCGGGTGGACATCGGTCGGCGCAGCAGAACGAGCCGCGGCGAGGGGCCGACCGGGCTGGTTACCGGGCCTCGCCGCGGCCGAGAAGGAGCAGGCCGCCCATCATGATGTCGTCGAGTGTAGCCCACCGGCCGCCCGGCGCGGCGCAAGACGGGGCGGCCCAGACTGTCGCAGGCCCGTGTTAGACCGGGGTCATGGACGATCAGCAACTGCGGTACGGCACGGTTCTGCCTGCCGGGACGGCCCCCGAGCAGCTCGAGCTTGCCGTGCTGGCCGAGCAGGCGGGCTGGGACGGCGTCTTTGTCTGGGAGGCGGCCTACGGACCGGATGCCTGGTCCATGCTGGCGGCGATGGCGGCGCGGACCAGCCGGGTCCGGCTCGGGACGATGCTGACGCCGCTCCCGTGGCGCCGTCCCTGGAAGCTGGCCAGCCAGGTCGCCACGCTGGATCAGCTCTCCGATGGCCGGGCGAGCGGCGGCCGAGGGGCTCGCGGTCGGGAGGGTGGTGACCGAGGTCGGCTCCGCGCTGAACGGCAAGCGGCGCAAGTTCCTGGCGCTGCTCCGCGATGACTCAGTGACCGTGATCGTCGTGGAGCACCGGGACCGGTTCGCCCGGTTCGGCGCCGAGTACGTGGAGGCCGCGCTGTCGGCGCAGGGCCGGCGGCTGCTGGTCGTGGACCCAGCCGAGGTGGATGACGACCTGGTGCGGGACGTGACCGAGATCCTCACGTCCCTGTGCGCCCGGCTGTACGGGCGGCGCGCCGCGGCGAACCGTGCCGCGCGGGCGGTCGAGGCGGTCACCGGGGACGCGCGGTGAAGGTGCATCAGGCGTACCGGTTCGCCCTGGACCCGGCCCCGGCGCAGGAGGCAGCGCTGCGCTCGCATGCGGGCGCAGCCCGGTTCGCGTGGAACTGGGGCCTTGCCAGGTGCAGGGAGCGCTACGACGCCGAGGGCAAGTGGTATTCGGGTGCTGACCTGCACCGGCTGTGGAACGCGGAGAAGAAGGCCGACCCGGCGCTGGCCTGGTGGCGCGGAGAACACCAAGTGTGCCTACCAGGAGGCGTTCCGGGACCTGGACCGGGCACTGCGCGACTTCATCAAGTCGAAGAAGGGCAAGCGGAAGGGCCGCAGGCTCGGGCTTCCCGCGGTTCAAGAAGCGCGGCAGGTGCCGGGACTCGTTCCGGTTCACGACAGGCGCGATCCGCTGCGGCCGGGCGACGGTCACTCTGCCGCGCATCGGCACCATCAGGACGCATGAGTCCACCCGCAAGCTCGCCCGCAGGCTGGAGAACGGGACGGCCCGCATCCTGGCGGCCACCGTGTCCCGCACCGCGCAGCGATGGTTCGTGTCGTTCACCGTCGAGGTGGAACGCGCCGTCCCGCAGCGCCATGCCCGGCCCGGCAGTGCCATCGGCGTCGACCTTGGCGTCAAGACCCTGCTGACCGGCGTGGATGACGCCGGGCACGTGGATCACCGTGGACGGACCGAAGCCGCTGCGGGCCTCGCTGCGCAGGCTGCGCCGCGCCAGCCGGGCGCACTCCCGCAAGACCCGGGGCTCGGCGAACCGCCGCAAGTCCGCTGCCCGGCTCGCCCGCATCCATGCCCGCGTCGCGAACATCCGCGGCAGACGCGCTGCACAAGGCCACCAGCGGATCTCGCGGCGCGGTACGAGACGGTCGTGGCCGAGGACCTGAACGTCGCCGGGATGACCCGCAACCGCGGCTGGCCCGCGCCATCTCGGATCAGGGATTCGGGCAGGCGCGGCGGATGCTCGAGCTACAAGACCACCTGGAACGGCGGCAAGCTCGTCAGTCGCCGACCGCTGGTATCCGTCCAGTCAAGACCTGCTCGGGCTGCGGGACAGTGAAAGCCAAGCTGGCCCTGTCCGAGCGGACCTACCAGTGCGAAGCGTGCGGCCTGGTCCTGGACCGGGACGTCAACGCCGCAGTGAACCTGCTCACGCTCGCCGCCAGTGGGGCGGAGAGGCATAAACGCCTGCGGAGGGACTGTAAGACCCGGCCTGCCCGGGCACGTCCCGGTGAAACAGGAACCCGGCACCGCGCACGCGGGCAAGACCGGGACCGCCAGCGGGCAACCGCTGGCTGCGATGGCGGGTGCCCACTGATGCATCCTCAATCGCAACGGTATCGATCTCATTCGGACGCTCTGGGACGGCGGCCGCAGCTACCACGGCACGCACTACGACTACGAGACCGGCCGGCTCGACCTGTCCGCCGCGGCGAAGCCGGTCCAGGATCGCATTCCGATCTGGGTCGTCGGCGTCTGGCCGGCGCCCCGGTCCATGCGGCGGGTACTACGGTGCGACGGCATCATTCCGCAGTATTCCGATACCGACCGGGAGCCGGGACCCGACGACGCCGCAGCGGTTCGAGCGTGGCTGACCGAGCAGGGCTTGCCCGCCACCTTCGACATGATCGCTGACGGTGAGACTCCCGGCGACGATCCGGCTGCGGCAGCGGCCACCACCGCTGCCTGGAGCGCGGCTGGGTGTACCTGGTGGCTGGAGTCCCGCTGGGCGGCGCGCGACACCATGGGCGAGCGCATCGCGGCTGGCCCGCCCAGCCCGGCCTGCCCAGCCCTGACCTGCTGAGCCCCGACCTTGAGCCCGACGTGCTCAGGCGGACGGTAACGGATCAGTCAGCGAGCGCCGTGCGCAGCCACGACTCGATGCCGGCAATGTGGACGTTAGCCCAGGAGCGCGCCAGATCGCTGTCCCGGCTCATGATCGCGTTATAGATAGCCCGGTGCTCGGCGAGCGTGCGCTCCTGCGCGCGTGGCTCAGTCATTCCCCGCCAGATCCGGGCCCGGGTGGTTGGCGCGGACATGTTGTCCACGAGCGATGCCAGCACCGAATTGCGCGAGCCCACCGCAATCTTGCGGTGAAACTCTATGATCGGCGGCCACGAAATCCTCGACGGGCGAGTCCGCGTCGGCGGCGTCGAGCACCTTGCCGAGCTCAATCCTCTCTTCATCGGGCATCCGGATCGCCGCCAGCGCGGTGGCAGCCGGCTCGAAGTATGCGTCGCACCTCGAGGAACTCCAGCACCGTGTCGTCCCGGTGGAAGTCCACGATGAAGCTCAGCGCCTCGAGAAGTAGTGACGGAGCCAGGCTCGTCGCGTAGGTGCCGTCGCCTTGGCGAACGTCGAGCACGTTGATCAGGCTGAGCGCTTTCACTGCTTCGCGAAGCGAGTTACGGGACAGGCCGAGCTCGGCGGCGAGGTCCGCTTCTCTTGGCAGCTTCTCCCCCGGCCGCACCCGCCCTGAGGTGATCATCTGCTTGATCTTGTCGATCGCCTCGTCGGTAAGAGCCACGACCCGCCTCCAGAATGTTGATCTTCGCCAGCGATGCCTGCGGGTCCTGAGATCCCGTACACCCGGGCCGCGGTCAGCGCGAACACTGCCATGCGCTCGGCGTCCGACAAGCCGGTGGTCAGCGACTGTGCCAGTCGTACCACGCTGGCATAGTCGCCTGCGAGCAGGCAAACTGGCCAGTCCGAGCCGAACATGATCCGCTCCGGGCCGAACGCGTTCAGTATCGCATCGGCGTACGGGGCGAAAGCCGCAGGCAGCGCGCTCGGCGGCGCCTCGGTCACGAGTCCGGACAGCTTGCACACGGTGTTCGGCTGGCCAGCCAGCGCCCGGATCTCGGTCGCCCACGCCTCGACGGCGCCGCTCGCTATCGGCGGTTTCCCGGCGTGATCGAGTACGAACGTCAGCCCGGGAACGGCCGCTGCAGCGTATGTGGCCGACGCGATCTGATGCGGCCGCACGACCAGGTCGTAGCACAGGCCGGCTGCGGCGACCGCCCGGAGGCCGCGGATGACGTCGGGCCGGCGCAGCCAGTCCGGGTCCGGCTCGGACTGCACCTGGTGCCTGATGCCGGCCAGGAAGCGGCCGCCACGGCCGGACTTGAGCCTGGCCAGCTCATCGCCGATGGCCGCCGGAGGTCAGGTCAGTCCAGCCGACGACGCCCGCCACCAGCGGTTCGGCGGCTGCCAGGGCGAGCAGTTCCGGTGTCTCGGCGGCGACCGTCACTGTCTGGACAACGACTGTGGCGGTGACACCAGCCGCCTGCGCGGCGGGCCGCAGGTCGTCGACGGTGAAGCTGCGGCGGATGGCCGCCATCTCGGGTCCGCTGATCCAGTCCTGATCGCGAACGTCCAGGTCCCAGACATGATGGTGCGCGTCGATGAGGCTCACAGCTGCCAGACCACCGGCAGCGCGGCACTGGCGCCGTGTGCTGAGTAGTCGTGCGCCGTCTCGAGCAGCTCCGCCATCCGGGCCTGCCAGGCGACGTTGACCGGAAGCGGCGCGAGCGCCGCGAGCATGGCTGCGTAATCGTCGCACTCGATGAGATGGAACAGCTCGGTGCCGCTGCGCCAGATCGTCCAGCTGCTGACGCCAGCCGCCCTGATCGCGTCGGCCAGTTCGCCGGGCACCTCGGAATGCGCCTGCTCGTAATCTCCGATGCGGTCGGCGCGCACGCGGGTGTGCAGAGCAACCTTCATCGGCCGCCTCCGTCGCCGTCCGCCTGCCCGGCAGCCAGCGCCTCCCACAAGGCTTCGGGAATCTCCAGTCCGCGGAGGTCGATCGCATCGGTGATCTCGCTCGCGCTTCTGGCTCCGATCAGGACGCTCGCGACCGCCGGATGGCGCAGCGGGAACCGGGCTGCAGCCGCGCGCAGCGGCACGCCGAACTGCTCGCACACCGCTTCGATCGCACGGGCCCGGCTGAGCAGCGAACCTGGAGCGGGCAGATAGTCGTAGGTCGCGCCCGCTGTCGGCGCCGCGAGCACGCCCGAGTTAAATACTCCGCCGACGATCACCGCGATGCCGCGGTCAGCAGCGGCCGGGCAGCAGCGCTCTGGCGGCCGACTGATCGAGCAACGTGTAGCGGCCCGCGACCAGGACCAGGTCAATGTCGGTGTCGGTGACAAAGCGCGTGAGCATCTCGGCCTGGTTCATGCCGACGCCGATCGCGCGCACGCACCCCTCCGTGCGCAGCTGCTCCAGTGCCGGGTACGCCTCGCGCAGTGCCTGCTCGCCATGATCGTCAGGATCGTGAATGAGCGCGATGTCGACCTGGTCCAGGCCGAGCCGGCCAAGGCTGTCTGCCAGGCTCTGGCGGACGCCATCGGCGCTGAAGTCAAACACTCGGCTGGCCGCAGCCGGTACGGCGAAACCATCCGGGTCACGTCCGAACGGCTCGGCAGCGGGCTGCAGCAGCCGGCCAACTTTGGTCGAGATCACGTACTCGTGGCGTGGCCGGTGCCGCAGCGCGTCGCCGAGCCGCCGCTCGGACAAGCCCAGGCCGTAATGCGGCGCGGTATCAAAGGTCCTGATGCCACCGGCCCAGGCCGCGTCGATCGCGGCCCTGGCGTCCTGGTCTTCCGACCTCAGTAAACAGGTTGCCGATCGCCGCGCCGCCGAACGAGAGCTCGGTCACGCACACCGGCGAGCCACCGAGCTGGCGCTGCGGCAGCGGCGCTGCGATCATGACCGCGGCCTGATCCGGAGCCCGGCCATCCCGCCGTCGATGGCCAGCGCCGAACCGGTCACCGACGCCGCCGCCGGGCTGGCGAGGTACGCGATGCCGGCTGCGACCTCGTCAGCGCTGACCAGCCTGCCCATCGGCTGCCGTGCCTGCAGGGCCGCGCGCTCTGCGGCCGGGTCGTCCGCCTGATCGAGCAGCCGCCCGATCCACGGAGTGTCGGCGGTACCCGGGTTGACGCAATTGACCCGGATGCCATCGCGCACATGGTCGGCGGCCATCGCCAGGGTCAGCGAGAGCACGGCGCCCTTGGTCGCGGCGTACAGCGCGCGCTGCGGCAGGCCCGCCGTCGCCGCGATCGAGCAGGTGTTGACGATCGCGGCATGGGCCGACCTGCGCAGGTAGGGCAGCGCTGCGCGGGTGACGCGGACGATCCCGACGACGTTGACGTCGAAGACCTGATGCCACTGCTCATCCGGGTTATCGGCGACGGTCCCGATGGCGCCGATACCTGCGTTGTTCACCAGGATGTCGATGCCGCCGAGCTGCTCGGCGGCGGTGGTCACGGCGAGCCGGACCGACGTCGTCATCGGTCACGTCAGCCGCAGGGCGAGGAACTCCTCGCCAGGATTCACATCGAGCACCGCAACCCGCGCGCCTCGGCCGGTGAGCAGCCTGGCGGTCGCCAGGCCGATGCCGGACCCGCCCCCCGTCACGATTGCCGCCAGCCCGCTCAGCTCGCCGGCCATCGGCGCTGCTCCTATCTCTCTTCAGCGGTGGACTCGCCACCGACGATGCGGGCCAGGAACAGCGCGAACAAGATCACAGCGCCGTCGATGGCCTCGATCCAGTAGTTCGACACGTTCGCCAGGTCGAGGATGTCCTGGACGAAGCCAAGCAAGATGACGCCAGAGGCCGCGCCAATCATGTTGCCGCGGCCGCCCTTCAGGCTGACGCCGCCGATCACGGCAGCCGCGAACACCGAGAAGATGATGCCCTCGCCGTAGCCTTGCTGGCCGGTCACGGCCGAGACCCGGCCCGCCTCCATCAGGCCGCCGAGCGCCGCGAGCATGCTGCCCGCCACGTACACGCCTATCTTGATGCGCTCGACCTTGATGCCTGCCGCCCGCGCTGCGGCGGGATTGCCGCCGACCGCGTAGATCGCACGCCCGGTGCGGTGATACCGCAGGAAAAGGCCGACCAGGACGAAGATGACGGCCGTGACCACGAACGACACCGGGACCTGACCGAAGTAGGCGGCACCCAGATACCCGAATGCCCTCGGCAGGTTGAACAGCGACTGAGCCTTGACAATGCCGTTCTGCAGGCCGGCCAGCACGATGGTCATGCCGAGAGTCACGATGAAGCCGTTCAGCCGGCCTTTCACGATGAGCAGGCCATTGATGAGCCCGATCGCGGCCCCGACAGCGAACAGGATCAGCAAGCCCAGGAACGGGTTGAGCTGCGCGCCGCTGCCGTACGCCGCGACGGGCAGGATCAGCCACGCCGCGACCATCGGCGCAAGACCGTAAGTCGACTCCAGTGACAGGTCCATGCCGCCGATCATGAGGATCAGGCTCTCGCCGACGACCACGACGCCAAGCGCGGAGATCTGCTGGCCGATCCCGGCGAAGTTCGACAGGGTCAGGAACGCCGGGCTGACGATGGCGCCGACTACCAGCAAGATCAGCAGAACGGGCAGCAACGCTACCTCGCGCAGCACGCCGACGTTCGTGCCACGCAGGCGAGCCCAGATCGCGCCGCTGCCGCCCGCCAGGACGGATGCTGCACCGCCAGGCGCGGGCGCGCTGGTCGCCGGCGCGCTCGCGGTAACGGCCTGCCCGTCCGGCGGCTGGTTCGAGATCATTGAGCTGCCTCCTCGGGGGCGTCATCAGCGGTGCCGGACAAGCCCTCGGTCGCGACGATCAGCTCGTCCCGGTCGAAGGGTGGCTCGGTGAATTCAGTGAAGACCTCGCCCCTGACGAGCACGATCACGCGGTCGCAGATGACGAGGTCGGACAGCTCATCACTGCACAGCAGGAGCGCGGCGCCGTGATTCCTTGCTGTCGCGGCGAGTGAATCAAGTAGCAGCGCCTTTGATGCGACGTCCACGCCACGCGTCGGCGTGATGGCGACGATCAGGCCCGGGTCGTGGGCCAGGGTCCGCGCGACGGTCACCTTCTGCTGGTTGCCGCCGGACAGTTCCTTGACCGGCTGGCCGGGACCAGACGACACCAGCGAGAGCGCTCTGGTGATGGGCGCCGCGGCAGCGACCCGGCGCCGGGGCCGCATCAGCCCGAACCTGTCGGCCAGCCTGTCGGTAATGGTCATGGTCGCGTTCTCGGCCACGCCGAGATGCGCGACGAATCCCTCGGTGCGGCGGTCCTCAGGGATGTAGCCGATCCCGGCGTGCTGGGCGACGTCGCGCCGTCCGGCCGGAATCACCTGACCGGCCAGCGTGATCCGGCCGCCATCGTGAGGCTCGGCTCCGGCGATCACCCGGCCGATAGTCGCCACCCCTGCGCTCAGCAGGCCGGTGACGCCGACGATCTCGCCCTTACCGACCTGCAGCGACACGCCGGCCAGCGCGCCCGCGCGGCGAGTTCGCGGTGAGATTGTCGACCGTCAGGACGGACTCGGATCGCTCGCGTCGGCCTGAGTGCCCGTTACCGACCGCCGGATCTGCCGGGCCTGCGCTGACCACCGCGGCTCCGACCATCGAGCTGACCAGGTCGTCCTTAGTGAGCCCGGCCACCGGAGCGGTCAGCACCAGCTTGCCATCGCGCAGGACCGCCACGTCCTGGCAGATCTCGAAGACTTCCTCGAGGTGGTGGGAGATATACAGGACCGCGACGCCGGCGTCGACGAGCTGCCGCACCCGGTCGAACAAGCGGCGGACTGCGTCGCGTTCTAGCGCTGCCGTTGGCTCGTCGAGCAGCACGCACTTGGCCCCGCGCGCAAGTGCCCGCGCAATCTCAACGATCTGAAGCTGCTCCACGGTCAGGTCACTGCACAGCGCCTCGGCGGCGATGTCGTAGCCCCATTCGTGCATGATGTCGCGGGTCCGCGAGCGCAGCTCCCGCCAGCTGACATAGCGCCTGGTCTCGCCGAGGAACACGTTCTCCGCGACCGAGAGGCCAGGCACGACCATCGAGTGCTGGAACACGGTGGCGATCCACTCGCGCCAGCGTGCCACGTCGCCGACCCGCGGCGCCGGGGCACCGCCCATGCGCACCGAGCCGGAGTCGGGGGCCACGAGCCCGGACAGGATCGAGACGACCGTCGACTTTCCGGCCCCGTTCCGGCCGACTAGTCCCAGGCATTGCCCGGCGTCGATTGACAAGTCGACGCCGCGAAGTGCGAGCGTGCTGCCGAACCGCTTGTCGACGCCGGTCATCTCGATGAGCTTCTGACGACTGGAGCTCATGGCATATCCGTTCGCGGAAGGAAGGGTGGCCGGCACCCGGAGGTGCCGGCCACCGCCAGCTAAGACGCAGCGCAGACGCCACCATGGGCGGCGCCATACACGTTGCCCCATAGGGCGGAGTCGGAGACGGGGGTTGCTCGTGGCACTGGCGGGCAGGCCATCGACTGGCTGTGGCGACCGTGAGCGCGGTCTGCGCCTTGGTCACGAACGGCGCCACTATCGGGTCGGCCAGGTTGGTGTCGCCCTGATAGGTGACATCCTGCAGCGTCGGAGCGCCGCCACCGGGCTGACCGACGGCAAGCTTGACGCCCTTCGCGGCATCCACCGCATAAGTCAGGGCGTACTGTGCGTACAGGTTTGCTGGCTGGGACTGAGACGCCGACACTGCGCCATTGCTGATGTCGCACATCTCGAACGGCACGCCGTCATCGCTGACCAGGATGACGGGATTCGCTGAGCCCGGACCAAGGCCCTTGGTCTTGAGCAGCGGGATGATGCCCGTGTCCGGACTCGACCACTGCGAGTAGATCGCCTTCAGCTGCTTGCCGTACGCGTTAACGGCGTTCTGCGCATCCGTCACCGCGGTTGCGTCGGTCCAGACGGTCGGATCCTTCAGCACCTTCACCTTGGGATCGTTCGCCGCCATGCAGGCATTGAACGCGTTCGTACGGTCTGCGCCGTTCGACGACGTCAGGTCGCCCTCGAGATCGAGAACGTAGCCCGACTTGACGTGCTGTGAGATGTAGGCGCAAGCATCCTGGCCGTAGAGCGTGTTCGACGCGCGGACGACCATGTAGACCTTGCCGACGCCAACGATGGTGTCGACGGAGACCAACTGCACATGGTGGGACGCTGCGTACGAGATAGCCGGACCCAGGCTGGTAGCGGTCTCGGGGTTGACCACGATCGCCTTGGCGCCCTCGTTGACGAGGTTCTCGATCTGCTGGTTCTGCAGGCTGGCATTGGCGCCCGCCAGCAGCGGGCCAAGCATCTTGATATGCAGTTGCTTGGCATATTGCTGCTCGTAGTTGATGTATGCAGCCCAGAATGCAGTGTTGTTGTAGGTCAGGTCGATTCCGATAGTGACCGGGCCGGAAGATTTTGATGCCGTGGTCGAGCCGCTGGTCCCGCTGGAACCGCAAGCAGCCACCAGCACGCCAACGGCGGCCAGCGCCACTGTGCCGAGCAAACGGCCGTTAACTCTCATGGCTCTCCTAACGTGATTTCGAAGCTTATGAGACAGACAGGTTTGATTAGCCGCATTTTCAATGTCTTATCCGCCTCCTAGCTGCTGCCAGATGGAGCCGTGGGGGAATTCGTAATCACGCAGCGAGTCCGGCCGGAGCGTGGCCGAGAAGCCAGGCGTCGCTGGCGCGAGGTACCGCCCGGCGATGACACGTACCGGGTCGGTGAAGTGCTCGTGCAGGTGATCGACGTACTCCAGGACCCGGTCGGCCGTGGTAGCCGAGACCGACACGAAGTCGAACATCGCTAGATGCTGGACCATCTCGCACAGGCCGACGCCGCCCGCGTGCGGGCACACGGGAATCCCGAACTTGGCGGCCATCAGCAAGATCGCGACGTTCTCGTTGACGCCGGCTACCCGGCAGGCGTCGATAGTGAGGAAGTCCACCGCGTCCGCCTGGAGAACTGCTTGAAGATGACGCGGTTGGCCACGTGCTCGCCGGCGGCGACCTTGATCGGCGCGATGGCAGCGCGGATGGCGGCGAGACCGAGAATCTCATCCGGGCTCGTCGGCTCTTCGACCCAGTACGGATCCCAGGGACCCAGCTCGGTGATGGCACTGATCGCCTGCGTCACCCCCCAGCGCTGGTTCGCGTCTACGGCTATCCGGATGTCGGGTCCGACCGCTTCCCTTGCCAGTGCCAGGCGGCGCGCATCAACGTCGCCATCGGCGCCGACCTTGAGCTTGATCTGGCGCGAACCCCTCAGCTACCGCCTGCCGGGACAGTTCCACGAGCTTCTCGTCTGAATACCCGATCCAGCCCGGCGTCGTCGTATAGGCGGGATAGCCGTGGCGTTCCAGCTGCGCGATGCGCTCGTCCCGGCCATCCTGAGCGGCGCGAAGTATTCTCAGTGCCTCTGCAGGAGTCAGCGCATCGTCGAGGTAGCGGAAGTCAATCAGGCCGACGATCTGCTCGGGAGTCATATCAGCAAGCAGCCGCCAGAGCGGCTTGCCCGCGAGCTTGGCAGCGAGGTCCCAGGCCGCGTTGACGACAGCGCCGATGGCCATGTGCATGACGCCCTTTTCCGGGCCGAGCCAGCGCAGCGGGCTGTCATTGATCAGGCGGCGCTGAAGCCACCGAGATCAGTGATGATGTCGTCGCGCATTACGGCCGACCACATGCTGCCGCAGTGCCCCGATCGCCGCGACAACGACATCGTTACCGCGCCCGATGGTGAAGCACAGGGCATGGCCAGCCAGGCCATCTTCATCGGTGCGCAGGACGGCGTACGCCGCCGAGTAGTCCGGGTCCGGATTCATGGCGTCCGACCCGTCGTGCTGGAGCGAGGTGGGGAAGCGTACGTCGAAGCAGTCGAGCGCGACGATCCGGGGACCGGAGCCGGCAGTCCCGCCGTCGGGATACGCACGAGGCGCCGGAATGGTCGCGGAGTCCTCTGGCTGAACCTGCGTCACGAGCGCTCCCTGAGGCTAAACATCCGATCTATTGATCGGATGTTTACACGCGCTCAGCGAGCGGACGCAATACGCCCGGCGTTCGAATTTCCAGCGTCATTTCGGCCAGTTGCCTGAGCACACCGTTGGCGCTATCGACGGGCTAACGCCTGCACAAGGGCCATCTACTCGCGCGCCAACATCCGATGACTGGGCCAAGACGCAGTGATGTCACAATTTGGATACACCCGATGTATTGCCGTATTGCCATCTCTTGACGCAACCGTCTGGTTGCAATAATGTAGCAACCAGTCGGTTGCTACATCGCGGAGGCAGTCATGGGATTCCCTGATCGCATCGAGCGGGTCGTCGAGATCGCGCACCCGCCGGCCAAGGTGTGGGCTGCGCTCACCACGGCCGATGGCCTGAGCAGCTGGTTCGGGAACGAAGCGACCATCGATTTGCGGCCCGGCGGATCGGCCCGGATGACGTTCACCGGCGGTCACACCGCTGACATGCGGGTCGAGCGCGTCGAGCAGCCGGCCGTGTTTGGCTTCACCTGGCACATCTACGGCCTGCCAGACGACGACCCGCGCCGTACCTATGTCGAGTTCACGCTCGAGCCGGCCGGTGCAGGCACGCGGCTGACCGTAGTCGAGAGCGGTTTCGCTCAGCTACCGGACGACGCCTACCGCAAGGCGTTAGCGGCAACACCAGCGGCTGGGCGAGCGAGCTAGGCGAGCTAGTCGACTACCTCGATGCCGCCTGACATCGAGGCGATTGCCGAGCAGGTCTTCGTCGCGCTCGCCGACCCGTCCCGGCGCGCCATCCTGGCCGCGCTGGCGTCGGACGGTCCCGCCACGGCCACTGACCTGGCCGGGCGCCTGCCCATCACGCGACAGGCCATCGCCAAGCACCTGGCCCTGCTCACCGAGGCTGGGCTGGTGACGGCCGAGCCGGGTGAGCGGCGCCGGGTGCGGTACCGGCTTCGCTCGGCCCCGATGCAAGTGGCACAGCAGTTCCTGGCCGCGCTGGCCCGCGACTGGGATGGCCCCCTCGACGCGCTGCAGGACCACCTCAGCAGGTGAGCCGCCGCCCGTTAGCTCACGCCCGCCAGCTCACCGCCCGCGAACGGGAGGACACGGATATGAACGTGACCCAGAACGCCCGGCCTCGCCGGGCGACGGCCGCTACCGCAGCCGCACTGGCGACGACGCTCGCACTCGCCGCCGCATGCTGGGTCGTCTCGATCCGGCAGATGAGCGGCATGGATATGGGCACGGCGACGCGGCTCGGCTCGTTCGCGTTCTTCATCGCGCTGTGGGTGCCGATGATGGCGGCGATGATGCTGCCCGGAGCGGTCCCGGCGGTCCTCAGACGCGCCCGAGCCAGCGGCCGGGTGCGCGCCGTAGTGCTGTTCGTCGGCTCGTACCTCGCCATCTGGGCAGGCGTCGGCACCGTGGTGTATGCGGTATACCGGCCGCACGGGTCCGTTGCCGCCGGCGCGCTCGTGATCGCGGCAGGTCTCTACGAGATCACGCCGCTCAAGCGGCGCTTCCGCCGCCAGTGCTGGGAGAGTTCAGGCTCCGCGTCCGGCATCGGGTTCGGGCTGTGCTGCGTCGGCTCCAGCATCGGGCTGATGGTGATGATGGTGGCGCTGGGCGTTATGAGCATCACCTGGATGGCGGTGATCGCCGTCCTCGTCGTCGCCCAGAAGCTCTGGCCGCCTCGGGCCGTTATCGATGTGCCGCTGGCGCTCGCAATCGTCGGCCTCGGATTCTTCATCCTTACGGCAGCGCCAATGATCTAGCAGGACAGGAGACAGACAATGACCGAGAACAAGACTGGAACGCGCGAGGAGTGGCTGGCCGCCCGACTCGACCTGCTCAGGGCCGAGAAGGAGCTGACGCGCCGCAGCGACGAGCTGGCGCGGCAGCGGCAGCAGCTGCCCTGGGTCCGCGTTGACAAGGAATACCGCTTCGAGACTGACGAGGGCGCAGCTTCGCTTGGCGACCTGTTCCTAGGGCGCTCGCAGCTGCTCGTCTACCACTTCATGTTCGGGCCCGACTACACCGCCGGGTGCCCGTCCTGCTCGGCGATCGCGGATGGCTTCAGCGGCTCCGCGGTCCACCTCGCCAACCACGACGTCACGCTGTGTGCGGTGTCGCGCGCACCGCTGGCGAAGATCCAGGCATACAAGCGCCGGATGGGCTGGGGCTTCCCGTTCGCGTCGTCGCACGGCGGCGACTTCAACCTCGACTTCGGGGTGGCGCACACCAAGGAGGAGTGGGAAGCAGGAGCCGTCATGTACAACTTCGGACAGCAGGATCTGCGGCCGGCCGCTGGCGAGAAGAGCTCCCGCGACGCCTTCAGCCAGTCGATCGTCGGCACGGACTGGGAGACCTACCGGCGCGAAGGACCCGGCATGAGCGCGTTCACGCTCGAGGATGGCGTCGTCTACCACACCTACTCGGCGTACGCGCGCGGCCTGGACGGCCTGTGGGGCATGTATCAGTGGCTCGACCGGGCGCCGCGCGGCCGCAACGAGACCGGCATGTGGTGGCGCCGCCACGACGAATACGACAGCCAGTGAGGCAGACGCGCCATTGCCATGTCTTGTCAGACAAGGCAACATGTCATGCATGGATAGAAACGCCGACACGACCACGGAGCTCCGGCGCGGCGTGCTCGGACCATGTGTCCTGGCGCTACTCGCCGAGCGGCCACGTTTCGGCCTGGAACTTGTCCGCGACCTGTCGCGGGCCGACGGACTGCTGACCAGCGAGGGCACGGTTTACCCGCTGCTCAATCGACTCCGCGACGGCGGTCTGGTCACCAGCCGCTGGGTGCATGACGATCAAACTCGGCCGCGACGCTACTACTCGGTCACTGATCAGGGTCGCCGTCACCTCGCCGAGTTCCAGGCCGAATGGTCGGCCTTTGCCTCCGCCGTCGACGCCGTACTCGGCGCGGGGATCGGCTCCGGCCGCAGCCGGCAGCGCGGGAGGCACCTCGCGCTGTCCCGCCGCACCACGCGACCCGCCACCGAAGCCACATGATCGACGCGCTGCAGCAGCCGCTCGTCGCTGCCTACCTGCGCGAGCTCGACGCCGCACTAGCCAGCCTGCCGCCAGCGATGGCGACAGAGCTGGCCGAGCAGATAAGAGCGCACTTGCTCGAAGCCCTGCCACCGGACGCGGACGAGAGCGCCGTCACCGGCGCACTCGCCGCGCTCGGGCCTGCCAGGCTCGTTGCCGCTGCGGCGGCCCACCCGGTGTCAGGTCCATTGCTTGACGCGACCGGCAGGCCGGAGCCGATCCGGCGCCGCCTGGTGCGCTGGATCCGGCGGCTGACGATAGGCCGCCGGCTCTCGGTCGCCGGGATCGCTATCGCTACCGGGCTGTCAGCCGGCGCCCTGATTTTCTGGCAAGCCCAGTCGGGATTGCAGTTCGACACCACCTATGCATGGTGGAGTCCGGTGGACAGTGCGCACGATGTGCTGACCGAAGCGGCCGGAGCAAGCCAGGACACCGTGCCGATCCGGCCGGGCGAGATACAGGGCTTCGTGCTCACCATCTACAACCCGTCTGACGTGACGCAGGTCATCCTGGGCAGCGCGGACGAGGTGAGCCCGGGCACGGGAGTTGCACCGCGGATTGGCGTATCGACCACCGGGACGATCCGGCAATCCGGCGAGCCGCACTGGGTCAGCTATCGGCTCGGTGGCCCGATCCCGCCGCATTCCTATCGATGGGTGCGCGTGCTCTGGAGATCCGAGCACTGCTACCTCAATGCAGTCGGCGGTGGCCAGGGAACAAGCGAGCTGGTGCTGCGCGTGCGGGTCGGCTGGATCACGCGTACCGAGGGCATTCAGCTGCCAACGCAATTCACCCTGGAGGCGACCGCCGCGACAGTCAAGGCTGATCATTGCGGCCCGAACCCAGTGCCGAGGCCCTGATCCTCGCCATCAGACCCGACTGACGAAGATCGACAGAAGGCTCGCCGCAGGCACCGGATCTGACATTTGTCACCGGGAACTTATTAGCCGCGGCACTACAGGCACGAGCCTGGCCTGAGCCAGGCTCGTGCCATGATTCCTGACATGGCTCCCGAGGGCGGGATCGTCCTCTCGCGCTTGTCCAAGTCCTACGGCGCTGTGCGCGCCGTCCGCTCGCTCGACCTGGCGATTGCGCCGGGCGAGACCGTCGCGCTGCTCGGCCCGAACGGCGCTGGCAAGACCACCACCATCGACATGATGCTCGGCCTGACCCGGCCGGATCAGGGGACGGTCTCGGTCTTCGGCGTCCCTCCGGCCAGGGCCGTGCAGGCAGGCTGGATCGGCGGCATGCTGCAGACCGGCGCGCCGCTCGACCATCTCCGGGTGCGCGAGCTCATCGCGCTGACAGCGTCGTACTACCCGGCGCCGCTCGGGGTCGAGGACGTACTCAGGCTGACCGGCGCCGATGCGTTTGCCGGGCAGTGGACGACGAAGCTATCCGGCGGCCAGGCACAGCGCGTCAGGTTCGCCGCCGCGCTGGTCGGCGACCCCGACCTTCTCCTGCTTGACGAGCCGACTGCGGGCATCGACGTCGAGGGCCGCCGCGATTTCTGGCAGTCGATGCGGGCGATCGCCGCGCGCGGCAAGACCGTCGTCTTCGCCACCCACTACCTGGAGGAGGCCGACGCCTACGCCGACCGGATCGTGCTCATCGCCAACGGACGGCTCGTCGCCGACGGCCCCGCCACGGAGATCAAGGCGCAGGCCGCATCGCGGACGATCCGGGCAACGCTCCCGGACGCAGACACTGCGGCGCTGCGCGCGCTGCCCGGAGTGCTCGCAGCTGACCGGCACGGGGACACGGTCATGCTGTCCTGCTCCGATGCCGACACCGCCCTTCGCGCCCTGCTTGCGGCCTTCCCGGCCATCCGGGACGTCGAGGTACGCGGCGGCAGCCTCGAGGAGGCCTTCATGGAACTGACCGCAGGCCAGCGCGACACCGCCACCAGACGTCATGGAGGCAGCACGATGATCGGCACCACCCACTTCCGCTACGAAGTCCTCCGCACGCTACGCAACCGCGTCTTCTACGGGGTAACGCTGGCACTTCCGCTGGTCCTGTTCTTCGGGGTCGCGTCCGGGCAGCGACACGCCACCTTCAACGGAACGAGCTTCCCGCTGTACTTCATGACCGCCATGGCGGTCTACGGCTCGATGTTCGCCGTCGTCGGGCCCGGAGCGCGGATCGCGCGCGACATAGCAGGGGGCTGGACCCGGCAGCTGCGGATCACGCCGCTGCGGCCACGGACCGACCTGACCGCCAAGGTGGTCAGCGCCTACCTGCTGGCGCTGCCGACGCTGGTGCTGCTGTACCTGGCGGGTACGTCCCTCGGGGTGCGCCTTGCCGCTGGCCAGTGGCTTGAGATGACCGGCCTGATCCTGGTGGGCCTTGTCCCCTTCGTCGTCATTGGCTTCGTCCTCGGGTACCTCGATGCCGGTCGACGCGCTGACCCCGGCGCTGGGCGGGATCGTGGTCCTGTTCTCCCTCTTCGGCGGCGTGTACGGCTTCGAACTTGCGAAGTCCGGCCCGCTGTTCGACGTCATGAAGGCACTGCCTTCGTACTGGCTCGTGCAGGCCGGTAAGACGGTCGTCCTCGGCAGCGGCGGCTGGCCAGCGGAAGCGTGGATCGTGATCGCAGCCTGGACCGTCATCCTCGTGCCGGTCGCCGGGCTCGCCTACCGGCGGAATGCGAGCCAGGGCCTGAACGGCGCGAGCCGGATTACGCTGCGGAGACATGGATACCGACTAATACGGACGTCCGCCGACGACCCCGGGCGAGGCCGAGTGGGTAGCGAGCCAGCGCAAGTGGCTCGGCGGCTGGCGCCGGGGCGCCATGGTGGCGCTGCCGCTTGTCTACCTCGTGTACGTGGTCATCTCAGTGACCGAGAACTCGCGCGGCGCGGGCCGGCTGGCTGGCTACGCCATCCTCGGCGCACTCGCAGCATGCTGGCTCGCGGCGCCTCTGGTGCTCTCGTATCAGACATCCTGGCGGAGATACTGGAGCTATTTCGGCCTGCTGCTCGCGCTGTCCGTGGCCGAGCTGCCGTTTGCGCGCGCGGCTGGCTTCGTCGCGTTCATCTTCCTCACCATGATCAGCGTGGCACGTTTCGGGCGCCGCTCCCTGCCACTCGTAGCCGCGTTTTCGCTCGCCGCCCTGATAGTTCCCGTCCTGATCCCGTCCTGGCACGTCAGCATTGGCGCCTCGTTCGATGACGTGACGCCGGTCGCGATCCCGGTGGTGGCGTTCGTCATGTTCGCCGTCGTCCAGGTACTGCGCGGGAACCAGGCGCTCGCCGAGGCGCGTGCGGAGCTTGCCCAGCTGGCCGCCGAGAACGAGCGCATCCGGATCGCCCGCGACCTCCATGACGTGCTCGGGCACTCGCTGACCACGATCACGGTCAAGGCCGGCCTCGCCAGGCGACTAGGCGCAGCCGACCCGGCACGGGCGCTCAGCGAGATCGCCGAGGTCGAGGAGCTGTGCAGGCAGGCGCTGACCGACGTACGCAGCGCGGTGTCCGGCTACCGCGATGTCACCCTGGCGGGCGAGCTGGCCCGCGGCCGGGAACTGCTGAGGGCGTCCGGCATCGCGGCCGACCTGCCCACCGCCACCGACGTTGTCGATCCCGCGCATCAGGAGCTGTTCGGCTGGACCGTGCGGGAGGGCCTGACGAACGTGGTGCGGCATGCAAGAGCCAATTCCTGCGCCGTCCGGCTCTCCCGGTCGGCCATCGAGATCGTGGACGACGGCGCGGGCGAGCCGCCGGGTAACGGTGACGTGCCGCCCGGCAATGGCCTCAGCGGCCTGCGCGAGCGGGTAGCCGCGGCAGGCGGCAAGGTCGACGCCGGCCCGCTGCAGGCGGGGGGCTGGCAGCTACGGGTCACGCTGGCACCAGAAGGCGGCAGGTGATGGCCCGCATCCGGCTCCTGCTGGCCGACGATCAGGAGCTGATCCGCAGCGCACTCGGGGTCATGCTCGAGCTGGAGGACGAGTTCGAGGTCGTCGCGTCGGTCGGCCGCGGCGACGAGGTGGTCGCCGCGGCGAAGGCGCACCAGCCCGACGTCGCGCTGCTCGACATCGAGATGCCAGGAATCGACGGGCTAGCGGTGGCCGGCGTCCTCGCCCAGGAAGTGCCGCACTGCCGGTCGCTCATCCTTACCACGTTCGGGCGGCCGGGTTACCTGCGGCGGGCGATGGAGTCCGGCGCGTGCGGTTTCGTGGTCAAGGACGCGCCCCCGGAACGGCTGGCAGACGCGATCCGCCGCGTCGCCGCCGGCCAGCGGGTGGTTGATCCGGCGCTGGCCGCCACGACGCTGGCGGCCGGAGCGTCACCGCTCACCGCCAGGGAACGCGATGTCCTGGTGGCCGCCAGACCCGGGTCGACGGTAGCGGAGATCGCCGACAAGCTATTCCTCTCCGAGGGCACGGTCCGCAACTACCTCTCCGCCGCGATAGCCAAGACGGGTACGCGCAACCGGGCCGAGGCGGTCAGGAGAGCGGATGAACTCGGCTGGCTCTGACGCGCTGTCCTAGCGTCCGTGCCGGGCCCCGGCGAGCCGATGGTCAGACGTTGAAGCCGAGCGCGCGCAACTGCTCGCGCCCGTCCTCGGTGATCTTCTCTGGTCCCCATGGCGGCAGCCACACCCAGTTGATGCGGAAGTCCTGCACGAGGCCGTCGAGCGCCATCCGGGTCTGGTCCTCGATCATGTCGGTCAGCGGGCAGGCAGCGCTGGTCAGCGTCATGTCGATGGTGGCGGTCCGGTCGCTTTCCATCGTCACGCCGTAGACCAGTCCCAGGTCAACCACGTTCACCCCGAGCTCAGGGTCCACTACGTCCCGCATCGCCTCGAGCAGGTCCTCGGTTTCCTGATCGGTCGCCGCCGAGCCTGCGGCCACCCGCTCGCTCGCTGCCAGCCCGCCGCCAGAGTCCGCTGTCTCTGGCTCGGTCATCAGATCCGCGCTGTTCTCCGTCATAGCTTCTTCCCATCTAGGTCCAGTACTGCAGGCTCGGTCTCGCCCCGTTCGCTCAGCGCCCGCGCGGTCGCGTCTTTCCAGGCCATCCAGCTCAGCAGCGCGCACTTGATCCTGGCCGGATACTTCGATACGCCCTCGAACGCGACCGCGTCGCCCAGCATGTCCTCGTCCGGTTCGCGCCTCGCCGCGTGACTGCATCAGCTTCAGGAACTCCTCGCTGATCGCCATCGCCTCGCCGACCGTCTTGCCGATGATCATGTCGGCCATCATCGAGGCGCTGGCCTGGCTGATCGAGCAGCCGAGCGTGTCGTAGGACACGTCCGCGAGAACCGGCTCGCCGCCTGCGTCCTTCAGCGTTACCCGCAGTGTCACCTCGTCGCCGCAGGTCGGGTTGATGTGCTGTACCTGGGCGTCGAACGGCTCCCGCAGGCCAGCGTGCAGCGGCCTGCGGTAGTGCTCCAGGATGATCTCCTGGTACATCGAGTCGAGCTCCATAACGCCACCTTCAACAGCGATGACCTGGTCGGATGTTCCGGAAAAGGCTCCCGGCCAGCAAGGCCGTCTTTGCCCGGTCTAAGTCACGCGGTCCCGAAGAACTTCTGCGCCTGCCTGATGCCGTCCGCCAGCGCGTCTACCTCGTCATGGGTGTTGTACACGTAGAACGTGGCCCTAGTGCTGGACTGGGCACCGAGGGCCCGGTGCAGCGGCCAGGCGCAATGATGACCGGTACGGACCGCTATACCCAGTTCGTCCAGCACCTGTCCGGCGTCATGCGGGTGGATGCCGTCCAGGACGAACGACACCGCGCCGCCGCGGTCGTCGGTGTCAAGCGGCCCGAGTATGCGCAGCCCCCCGATGCCGGACAGCGCCTCAAGCGCATGCGCCGTCAGCGCCTCCTCGTGCGCGGCCACGTTCGGCATGCCGAGCCCGTCCAGGTAGTCGCACGCGGCGGCCAGCCCGACGGCCTGCGCAGCGGCAGGCACGCCCGCCTCGAACCGGTCCGGCGGCGGCAGGAAGGTCGAGCCTTCCATGCGGACGACCTCGATCATCGATCCGCCCGAGATGAACGGCGGCATGGCCTCCAGCAGCTCCCGGCGGCCCCACAGGACCCCTATCCCGGAGGGCCCGAGCATCTTGTGCGCGGAGAAGACGAGGAAGTCGGCGCCGAGCGCGGTCACGTCGACCGGCCGGTGCGGCACCGACTGCGCGCCGTCGGCCAGCACGAGCGCGCCATGGGCGTGCGCGGCAGCCGCGATCTGCGCGACTGGCGGCACCACGCCGGTGACGTTCGACTGGTGCGTGACCGCGACCAGCCTGGTGCGGTCGTTGATCAGCTCGTCCATGCCGGCCAGGTCCAGCCGCCCGTCCTGGGTGACCCCGAACCAGCGCAGCGTGGCGCCGGTGCGCTGGCACAGCTGCTGCCACGGCACCAGGTTCGCGTGGTGCTCGGCCTCGGTGACCAGTACCTCATCGCCGGGACCAACCGCGAACCGGCTGGCCTGCGCCCCGGCGGTCGCGGCGTTGCTCATCGCGTACGCGACGAGGTTAACGGCCTCCGTCGCGCTCTTGGTGAAGACGATCTCGCCAGGATCTGCGGAAAGGAACGAGGCGATCCGCGCCCGTGCGCTTTCGTAAGCGTCGGTCGCCTCCTCGCCCAGCAGGTGCGCGCCGCGGTGCGCGGCCGCGTTGTGGGTGGTGTAGAAGTCGCGTTCGGCGTCCAGGACCTGGCGCGGCTTATGCGACGTGGCGCCGGAGTCTAGGTAGGTCAGGTGGTTTCCGCCGCGAACGGCGCGGCCGAGAATGGGGAAGTCGGCCCGGATCGCCTCGATATCCAGGGCCGGCCCGCCGGGGGCGATGCCGCCCACGGACGCGCTGGTTGCCTCCCGCCCCGATGTCACGCCGCTGCGCCCGGATTCACGAATCGCTCGTAGCCGCTGGTCTCCAGTTCCTCAGCCAGCTCCGAGCCGCCTTCCTCGACGATCCGCCCGGCCACGAACACATGCACGAAGTCCGGCTGCACGTAGCGCAGGATCCGCGTGTAGTGCGTGATCAGCAGCACGCCGTGCGAGGGATCCTCGCGGAACCTGTTCACGCCGGCCGACACCACCCGCAGCGCGTCGATGTCGAGCCCGGAGTCGGTCTCGTCCAGGATCGCGATCTTCGGGTTAAGCAGCTCGAGCTGCAGGATCTCGTGCCGTTTCTTCTCGCCGCCGGAGAAGCCCTCGTTCAGGTTCCGCTGAGCGAACGCCGGGTCCATCTGGAGCTGCTCCATCGCCTCGCGCAGCTCCTTGCCGAACGTCCGGATCTTCGGCGCCTCGCCGCGGACGGCGGTGATCGCCGTGCGCAGGAAGTTGGACACCGAGACACCGGGCACCTCGACCGGGTACTGCATGGCCAGGAACAGCCCCGCCCGCGCCCGCGTATCGACGCTCATCGACAGCACGTCCTGGCCATCGAGAGTGATCGAGCCCTGCGTGACCGTGTACTTCGGATGCCCGGCGATGGCGTAGGCCAGCGTGGTCTTGCCCGATCCGTTCGGCCCCATGATCGCGTGCGTCTGGCCCGACGCGATGGTCAGGTCGACGCCGCGCAGTACCTCGCGGCTCTCCCCCGCAGCGTCCGTCACGCTGACGTGCAGGTCACGGATCTCTAGGGTGGACATGTAGCTTCTCCTGGTTTGCTATCTCAGTACGTGCTGGAATCGGGAAGTGCGACGAGGACGTCGTCTCCGTCGACTTTCACTGCGTAGGTGGGCACGGGCTTGGTGGCCGGCGGTCCCGTCGGCTTGCCGCAGCGCAGGTCGAAGCAGGAACCGTGCAGCCAGCACTCCACCGTGTGGTCGTAGACCTCGCCCTCCGACAGCGGGACCTCCTCGTGCGAGCAGACGTCTCGCAGCGCGAATATCTCGCCCTCGGCGCGGATAATCGCGACCGGAACGCCAGCGACCTCGACGCCGATCGCGCCCTCCTCGGGCACCTCGGACACAGCGCAGGCGCGGTAGTAGTCGCTCACGCCAGCTCCGCCTCTACTGCGGCGGTGATCCGGTCGCGCAGCTCCGGCACCTCGATGCGGCCGATCAGCTCGCCGAAGAAGCCCCGGATCACCAGCCTCCTGGCCTCCTCGAACGGGATGCCGCGGGTCATCAGGTAAAACAGGTGTTGATCCTCCAGGCGGCCGCTCGCGCTGGCATGTCCCGCGCCTGCCACCTCGCCAGTCAGGATCTCCAGGTTCGGCACCGAGTCGACTCTCGTGCCGTCGGTGAGCACGAGATTCCGGTTGTACTCGTAGGTATCAGTCCCGGTCGCGGCGGCCCGGATGATCACGTCGCCGATCCACACCGCGTGCGCATCCTTGCCCTTCAGCGCGCCTTTGTAACTGACCCGGCTACGGCAGTTCCGCTCAGCATGATCGACGAAAAGCCGGTGCTCCAGGTGCTGCCCCGCGTCGGCAAAGTACAGTCCGCGCAGCTCGGCGTCGCCACCTGGGCCCGTGTACCGCACGGACGGTGCCAGCCGGACGACACTGCCGCCCAGCGTCACCGCGGTGTGAGTGATCTTGGCGTCGCGCCCGAGCTGCGCGTGATGGTGCGACAGGTGCACGGTGTCATCCGCCCACCCCTGCAGGCTCACGACGGTCAGCGACGCACCGTCACCGACCACGAGCTCGACGTTGTCCGCATAAGTAGCGCTGCCCGAGTGATCAAGCACCACCACAGCCCGGGAGTTCGCCTTCACGTCGACGAGCGTGTGCCCGAACGCCGCCCCCTCCGCACCCTCGCCCCGTACCGAGATCCACGTAGGCTCCGCGCTCTCTGTCCCCGCCGGAACGGTCACGACAGTCGCTTCCGAGAACGACGCAAAAGCTCTCGCACTGACCCGGTCGCCCGGAACGTAGGCGGCGCCGAGCCTGGAGTCACCATGTTCAAGGTTTCCAATGGTGACGCCAGGTGCGGCATCGGCTACGACCCGCACCTTCCCGTCGCCAGGACCGAGCACCGAGTGAAGAGACCGCAGGCGGCGCAGCGGCGTAAACCGCCACTCCTCCTCCCGACCGCTGGGTACAGCGAAGTCACCAGGGTCGTACGACTGCTTCTCGTGCAGCCTGGATACGGGAGCCGTTTCCACGGCCCCCTGCAGGCCAGACATCAGCCGACCGCTCCTTCCATCTGCAGCTCGATCAGCCGGTTCAGCTCGAGCGCGTACTCCATCGGCAGCTCGCGCGCGATCGGCTCGACGAAGCCGCGCACGATCGTCGCCATCGCCTCGTCCTCGGTCATGCCGCGGCTCATCAGATAGAACAGCTGGTCCTCGGAGACCTTGGAGACCGTCGCCTCGTGCCCCATCTCCACGTCGTCCTCGCGGACGTCCACGTAGGGGTAGGTGTCGGACCGGCTGATCGTGTCGATCAGCAGCGCGTCGCACTTGACGGTGGACTTGGAGTGCTCGGCGCCCTCCTGCACCTGGACCAGGCCGCGGTAGGACGTCCGGCCGCCGCCCCTGGCCACCGACTTGGACACGATGGTCGATGACGTGTTCGGCGCGCAGTGCACCATCTTCGCGCCGGCGTCCTGGTGCTGGCCCGCGCCGGCGAACGCGACCGACAGCGTCTCGCCCCGGGCGTGCTCGCCCATCAGGTACACGGCCGGGTACTTCATCGTCACCTTCGAGCCGATGTTGCCGTCGACCCACTCCATGGTCGCGCCCGCCGTGCGCGACGGCGCGCTTGGTGACCAGGTTGTAGACGTTGTTCGACCAGTTCTGGATCGTCGTGTACCGGCAGCGGGCGTCCTTCTTGACGATGATCTCGACGACGGCCGAGTGCAGCGAGTCCGAGGAGTAGATCGGCGCGGTGCAGCCCTCGACGTAGTGCACGTACGCGCCCTCGTCGACGATGATCAGCGTCCGCTCGAACTGGCCCATGTTCTCGGTGTTGATCCGGAAGTAGGCCTGCAGCGGGATGTCCACCTTGACGCCCTTGGGCACGTAGATGAAGCTGCCGCCGGACCAGACCGCCGTGTTCAGCGCGGCGAACTTGTTGTCGCCGACCGGGATCACCGTGGCGAAGTACTCCTGGAACAGCTCCGGGTGCTCCCGCAGCGCGGTGTCGGTGTCCTTGAAGATGACGCCCTTCTCCTCAAGGTCCTCGCGGATCTTGTGGTAGACCACCTCCGACTCGTACTGCGCGGCCACGCCCGCGATCAGGCGCTGCTTCTCCGCCTCCGGGATGCCGAGCTTGTCGTAGGTGTTCTTGATGTCGGCCGGGAGGTCGTCCCAGCTGGCCGCCTGCTTCTCGGTCGACCGGACGAAGTACTTGATGTTGTCGAAGTCGATGCCGGACAGGTCAGAGCCCCAGGTGGGCATCGGCTTGCGCCCGAACAGCTTCAGGCCCTTCAGCCGCAGGTCCAGCATCCACTCCGGCTCGTTCTTCTTCGCCGAGATGTCCCGGACGACATCCTCGTTCAGGCCACGGCGCGCTGACGCGCCGGCGACGTCCGAGTCGGACCAGCCGAACTTGTAGCGGTCCAGGCCCTCAAGCTCCGGGCGGGCGATAGTGGTCATGCGGAGATTCCTCCGGCCTCGGTTGGTTGCTGCGGTTATGCACCAGGGACGGTGCCGTGATGTGGGTGGTGCAGATGCCGTCGCCGTGGGCGATCGTCGCGAGGCGCTGCACGGGGGTCCCGAGCAGGCGGCCGAATGCCTCGGTCTCCGCCTCGCACAGCTGCGGGTACTCGGCGGCCACGTGCGCCACCGGGCAGTGGTGCTGGCACAGCTGCTCGCCGCCGATCCCAGCCGGAGAGCCGGAGGCTGACGCCGCGTAGCCGTCGGCGGACAGCGCCTCCGCCAGTACCTCGTACCCGCTCTGACAGCGGTGCCGACTCAAGCGTCTGCTGGTACCGGCGCTCAAGCTCGGCGATCTGCCGCCGGGCGAACTCGGCGACCGCGCCGGCCCCGCGCGCTCGGCCAGGAACCGCAGCGCGCTAGTCGCCAGGTCGTCGTAGGCGTGCTCGAAGGCGCTGCGGCCGGCATCGGTGATCGGCGAACAGCCGGGCCGGCCGGCCGCGGCCCCGGTTACCGTAGGTACGCTGGCTCCTGACCTCGACCAGGCCGTCGGCCAGCAGGTTGTCCAGGTGCCGCCGGACTGCGGCCGGCGTCAGGCCCAGCCTGGCGGACAGGCCTGCGGCCGTCACCGGGCCGTTCTCTAGGATGAGCCGGGCGATCCGGCCGCGCGTGCCCGAGTCGGACCCGACACCGCGGGCAGTTTCGGGCGAAACGTCCGGCGCGTGAGCAGCGTTCAGCGCGGCGCCACCAACGGCGCCCTGCGCTGGACCTGCCAGTCCCACGTTTTTCACAACATCATTGTGCCGTAATTAGTTCCGCAGCCGCAATCGGGTCCCGGCATGGCCTACGTCACACCCCCGGCACTCCCACTGCCACGTCGCGCCAGCTGCTCCCAACTGCGAAACTTACTGGCCACGGAGCCAGGGTCCCGCGGCTCAGCGCCCTATGTGATCCCGCGGTCGGCCTCAGCGGGCCGGCTGGGCGCCAGGCATCCTGCTGCGCCCTCGCCCATTGCGCAGCGGTCGAGCAGCGAGACGATCGCCAGCCGCGTCGGCGCGTGAATCAGCTCATCGAAACGAGCTGTGCTCATGGGGTGCTGCCTCCGGCCTCCAGTGCGTCGTTCATTTGAGCCGGGCCTTGCTCAGCATGAGCCTGCGTAGGTACTGGTTCACCAGCGGCCCGGCGATCACGAACACGGCAGCCCCGGCGGCGTAGCCGATGGTGAGGGGATAAGGGACGCGGTTCGCGGCCAGGCAGGCCGCGGTGGCTATGGTCACCGCGATGACCAGCGCTATCAGGCCGAATATCGCGGCGGCGCCGCGGGCGCCTGGCTGCATGGCGCCGTACACCTGGACGCGCCGGCGCATCTCAGGGATCATCGCGCCGGTCAGCACCGCCATGACGAGCACGGCGAGCGGAGTAGCGATGGCCAGCACGACCAGATGGTGGCTGTCCCTGGCGGCGCCGATAGCGATCATCGCGGCCGCCATCGCCCACCAGTACCAGACTGGTACGAGCACGGCCTTGATGACGTGTTCCTGCCGCCGCTGGATCTCGGCCAGCGCGGCTGCCTGCGTCGGCGCCGGTCGCCGTCAGGCGCCCGTCGCGAGCACGTGGGGCTGCATGCGTGCCAGCATTCTGGCGTTGCTCGCTATTGGCAAGCGCGATATCAACCCGCATAAATGGCCCCACTCATCAGCACCTACCAGGGAAAGCCTCAAAGTCGCAGCCATAGCCGCGCGTACTCAGCTCCCAAAACTCTGCACTCGCTCGCCCATGGAACACTACAGCGGGTAGTAGCTGAGCGGCTAGCGTGGAACGCGCTGGACGCGCCGCGCCCCGACATCCGCCAGCTCACAGATCAGCAGCCGCTCACGCGGCCTTCGCTGGCGTGGCCAGCCGGGCATGTATCGATTTGTCCGGAAGCCTGGGATGATGGGCCCATGACCGACCCTGCGGCCACTGCCAGGCGCATGTGGACCTTGTTCGAGCCGGTGCACGTCGTCAGCTACTTTGCCGCTCCGGCGAAGGGCGCGTTCGAGCAGGCGGGCCTGCGCGGATTCTGGCGCGGCTACTTCGCCGGACGGGCGGCGCCGATCGGCCCGGTAGGCGCAGCGCCCGTGATCGCCGCATTCTTCTCCTTCGCGCCCAGCATGGTCGACCAGGGCGCTGCCCGCCGTCTGGGAACTGATCAGCCCGGCCGAGGCGATTAACGTGCGGCAGGCCGGGGCCGTCGCGGCCCTCCGCGAACTCCTCGGCCTGACCGACGGCGAACCGGTGCCAGGGCCGATCGCCGCGGCCGCCGACCGGCTGGCAGGCGTGGCCGAGCGCGTCGACATCGCCGGCCGCACGCTCGGCGCCTCGAACGCGGCGCTGCCCGTGCCAGCCGAGCCGCTCGCCCGGCTGTGGCACGCCGCGACCGTGCTGCGCGAGCATCGCGGCGACGGCCACATCGCCGCGCTGGTCGCCGCGGACATCGACGGGCCGAGGCGCTCGTCCTGCGGACTGGCGCCTACCTCGTGCCGCAGCGGCAGGAACGGCAGCGCCTCGGGGATCGTCAGTGCGTCGGCCAGCGCGGGGCGCGCGCAGATGCAGCCCGCCCGTGGCTGGACCGACGATGAGTGGGATGCGGCTGCCAGCAGGCTGCTCGGACGCGGCCTGCTCCAGCCCGACGGCGCGGCCACGGCGGCCGGCAAGGAGCTGCACCGGAGCATCGAGGCAGCCACCGACCAGGCCGCTGCACGGCCGTGGGCGCGACTGCCAGGCACCGAGGCCGACGAGCTCGCCGACCTGCTGCTGCCGATCGCCAGAGCATGCGCGGCAGTGCTGCCGTTCCCGAACCCGGTCGGAGTACCCGCGCCCGTGGCAGCCAGCATCGAACCAATGACGACCGGAGCCGGAGTGACACGATCGAGCGTCCGGCACCTGGCTGACCTGGCCAATCCAGCCGTTCTGCCCGACCCCTATCCGGTGCTCGCGGGCCTGCGGGCGGCCTCGCCGTTCGCGGAGTTCGACGGCGCCTTCGTGGTCGTCGGCCGGCATGCCGACTGCTCGGCAGTGCTGCGTGACCCGAGGGCCAGCAGCCAGCGGGACAAGTCCCTGGTAGCGCAGCGCGGCCCGAGGCGCAGGCGGGAGCGGCCGTCGTTCCTCTCGCTCGACCCGCCCGATCACACCAGGCTGCGGCGGCTGGTGTCCAAGGCATTCACGCGCGCGGACCATCGCTCGGCTTGAGCCCCGGATCCGGGCAGTCACCGGCGAGCTGCTAGGAGCAGCCGCAGCGGCCGGGCAGCTTGAGGTCGTCAGCCAGCTTGCCTATCCCGCTGCCGGTGCGGATCATCTCTGAGATGCTTGGCGTCCCGGTCGAGGACCACCCGCGATTCGCCGGCTGGTCGGCCAGGCTGGCCAACTCGCTGCAGCCCGGATTCGGCGATCGACGCGGCGGAGGCGACAGCGAGGGCGGCGGCCGCAGCAGGCTGCCAGCGACGAGTTCGCCGAGTACTTCCGCGACCTGATTGCGCTGCGGCGAGCACACCCGACAGAGGACCTGCTGATCGGAGATGATCAGCGCCGAGGACGCCGGCCAGAAGCTGACCGAGGACGAGCTGATCGCCACCTGCATCCTGCTGCTGGTGGCCGGTCACGAGACCACCGTCGGCCTGATCTCCAACGCGATCCTGGCGCTGCTGCGGCACCCCGGCCAGCTGGCTCTGCTGCAGCGACGATCCGTCGCTGGCGGCCGGGGCGGTTGAAGAGACACTGCGCTACGACGCGCCCGTCCAGATGACTGCCAGGGTCGCGCGCGACGGCATGCAGGTCGGGAACGTGGCCGCCAGGGACGGGGCGCTGGTGTTGCTGCTGCTCGCCGCGACCGGCCGGGACCCGGACGTCTTCGCCGACCCGGATACGTTCGATATCCGGCGCGGCGCTGCAAGCCACCTGGCCTTCGCGGCCGGACCGCATTTCTGCCTGGGGGCGCCGCTGGCCAGGCTCGAGGCGGCCATTGCGCTGCAGGAGTTCGCCGCCAGGCTGACCGCGCCGCAGCTCGATGAGGACGCACTGCGATACAAGCCGAACCTCAACCTGCGCGGCCCTGACCAGCTCGTCGTTCATTTCGCCGACACCAGGTCACTGCTGATTCCGGCGGCAGTCGCGCTTAGCCCAGGAACCCCCGCAGCAGTGCGGCCGTGCCCTCCAGGTGCTCGGCCACCGCAGTCCGGGCCGCGATGCGCGTCGCCGGCCACGATCGCCTCGACGATGGCCTGGTGCTGCCCGGCGGTGTGATCGATGTTCCGCTGCAGCACGGGGATGGCGTTGAGCAGGTCGTTCAGCCGCATCCGGGCATCGGCGCAGGCGGTGGCCAGCAGGCTCGACCCGGTCAGCTCGCCGATCGACAGGTGGAACAGCGTGTCCAGCCGCCGGTAGTCCTCGCGGGCCGGCCGCATTCACCTCAGCCAGCCTGGCCAGCAGTCTCTCCAGCACGCCCGGCTGCGCCGGCGCCTCGGCGAACTGGCTCGGCCAGCACGTCGGCAGCGCCGGTCTCCACGGCCAGCCGGAATGTCAGCGCGTCGGTCAGCTTCTCGCCGTCCTGCATGGCGAGCCGCCGGACTTCGGCGAGTCCGGCGCGGGCCGGGTGTAGGTGACGAACGTGCCGCCGAAGCGGCCGCGGCGGGAGCACACGTAGCCGGCCTCGTGCAGTTCCCTGATGGCCTCGCGCAGTGTCAGCCTGCTGATGCCGAGCTGGACCGCGAGTTCCCGCTCGGCCGGGAACCGCTCGCCGGGCGCGACCATGCCGAGCTTGATGACGGTGAGCAGCCGCTCGACCGTCTCCTCGAAGGCGTTGCCCTCGCGCACCGGCCGCAGCAGGCTGGTCAGGTCCACGCCCGGAGCCGGCTGAGCCACCGGCTGCGCCGTGACTCGGCGCTCACGCTGGATCGTCCGTATCCCGACCTTGGCCGACGACTAGCCTCCGCACGGTGACGACCAGACTCTACGGCGGTCACAACCGACGCGGCCAGGAGCGCTCGGTAAGCGGTCCCGATCCCCGGTCCAGCCGACACCAATGGGGCGCGAGTGACGAATCTGGCCAGGGGTCTTGACAACGGCCCAGACCTGCTCATTATTGGTCTGATACCAGACCATTTAAAGCCAAGGCCCGCCCAACCCCCGCACGTCGCCCAGCACTTCGCCGCACCTCTGCACGCAGCCCGCGTACCCCGAGGAGCCAGTCGTGGCCGTCAATGAACAAGCGCTCAGCAGTGATGAGGAGACCCTCCATCAGCTTGGCTACGCGCAGGAACTGCGCCGCCGGATGTCGGGGTTCTCGAACTTCGCGGTCTCGTTCACGATCATCTCGATCCTGTCCGGCTGCCTGACCCTGTACTACTTCGGCATGGACGAAGGCGGCCCAGCCGTCATCGTCTGGGGCTGGCCCATCGTCGGCATCATGACCCTGCTCGTCGGACTGTCGATGGCTGAGGTCTGCTCCAGTTTCCCGACTGCTGGCGGCCTGTACTACTGGGCGGCCAAGCTCGGCCACGGAACGGGCCTGCCTGGTCGTGGTTCACCGGCTGGTTCAACTTCCTCGGCCAGGTGGCGGTCACGGCCGGCATCGACTTCGGCGCCGCGTTTTTCATTAACTTCCTGCTGACCTGTGGTTCGGAACTTCAGCTGACCACGCACTGGCACACGATCCTGATCTACGCGATCGTGCTGTTCGTGCACGGCATGCTGAACCAGTTCGGCATCCGGCTGGTCGCATTGCTGAACGACGTCAGCGTCTGGTGGCACATCACCGGCGTGCTGATCATCGTCGGGCGGCTGACCTTCGGGCCGAAGGCGCACCACCAGCGTCGGCGAAGTTCGTGTTCACCGACCTGGAGAATGGCACCGGCTTCCACATCGGCTGGTGGTACATCGTGCCTGTCGGCCTGCTGCTGGCCCAGTACACCTTCACCGGCTATGACGCCTCCGCGCACATGACCGAGGAGACCCACGGCGCCGCCCGCAGCGGCCCGCGCGGAATCGTCATGTCGATCCTTATTTCGCTGATCGCCGGCTGGATCCTGCTGATCGGCATCACGTTCGCGATCCAGCACTAGAGCCGCGAGCGACCTGGCGCCCGCCGGCATCCCGCCCCGGCGCAGATCTTCATCGACTCGATCGGCCGCACCGGCGCCAAGCTGCTGCTGCTCATCGCGATCGGCGCCCAGCTGTTCTGCGGCATGTCCTCGGTGACCGCCAACTCGCGGATGATCTACGCGTTCTCCCGTGACGGCGCGCTGCCCGGCTCGCGATCTGGCACAAGGTCAACAAGCGGACGAGGACGCCGACCAACGCCATCTGGCTCGCCGCCGGCTTCGCGCTCATCCTCGGCCTGCCGTACCTGTAGAACTACACCGCCTACGCCGCTGTCACCTCGATCGCGGTCATCGGCCTGTACATCGCCTATGTGATGCCGACGTTCCTGCGGCTGCGCCAGGGCGACAGCTTCCAGCGCGGACCGTGGCACCTGGGCCGGTGGAGCTACCTGATCGGCTGGACGGCTGTGACCTGGGTGGTCATCATCACGATCCTGTTCATGCTCCCGCAGTTCGGCCCGATCAACTGGAGCACGTTCAACTACGCGGTCGTCGCCGTCGTCGTGGTGATCGGGTACGCCGGCATCTACTGGCTGGTCTCGGCCAGGAACTGGTTCACCGGGCCGCAAGGTCCAGGGCACGGCTGAGGAGCTGGCCGCCATCGAGCACGAGCTGTCGGCCTGATCATGACCGACCAGCACGCGGGCGCGGCTCGTCCGGGGATGCTCTCCCTGGACGAGCTGCGCCAGCTCGTCGCCGACGGCGAGATCGACACCGTGATCCTTGCCCTGACCGACATGCAGGGCCGGCTGCAGGGCAAGCGGCTGTCCGCCGAGTTCTTCCTGGCCGAGGTAGTGGAGCACTACTCCGAGGGGTGCAACTACCTGCTGGCGGTCGACACGGATATGAACACGGTCGACGGCTACGAGATGTCGTCCTGGGCGCGCGGCTACGGCGACTTCGTCATGGAGCCTGACATGGCCACCTTGCGCCGGATCCCCTGGCATCCGGGCACGGCCCTGGTGATCGCGAACCTCACCTGGCTCGACGGCGTGCCGGTCGTCGCCTCACCGCGGCAGATACTGCTGGCTCAGACCGCGCGGCTCGCCGAGCGCGGCCTGGTTGCCCTGGCCGGCACCGAGCTGGAGTTCGTCGTCTACAACGACACCTACGAGCAGGCGTGGGCGAAGAACTACCGCGACCTGTCCCCCGCCAACGACTACAACGTGGACTACTCGATCCTCGGCACCTCCAGGATCGAGCCGCTGCTGCGGCGGCTGCGCATCGGCATGGCGGGAGCCGGCATGTACGTCGAGTCGGCCAAGGGCGAGTGCAACCTCGGCCAGCACGAGATCGCGTTCCGTTACGCCGACGCGGTCACGACCTGCGACAACCACTCGATCTACAAGACCGGCGCGAAGGAGATCGCGGCCCAGGACGGCATGAGCATCACGTTCATGGCCAAGCCGAACGCCCGCGAGGGCAACTCCTGCCACATCCACCTGTCGCTGCGCGGCACCGACGGCGCGCCGGTGCTGGCCGGCGACGGCCCGCATGGCCTGTCGAAGCTGGGCGAGCACTTCCTGGCCGGGCAGCTGGCCGCGCTGCGCGAGCTGACCCTGTGCTACGCGCCCAACATCAACTCTTACAAGCGGTACGTGCCGGGTAGCTTCGCGCCCACCTCGGTTCGCTGGGGCGTCGACAACCGCACGTGCGCGCTGCGGCTGGTCGGGCACGGACACTCGCTGCGGGCGGAGAACCGGACGCCCGGCGGCGATGTCAACCCCTACCTCGCAGTGGCGGCCATGATCGCGGCCGGGCTGCACGGGATCGACAACGAGCTGCCGCTGGAGCCCGCGTTCGCCGGCAACGCCTACGAGGGTGACAGCCCGCGGGTGCCGCATACGCTGCGCGACTCGCTGGAGCTGTGGCAGGGCAGCGAGATCGCCAGGGCGGCGTTCGGCGCCGACGTGCTCAACCACTATGCCAACTACGCCCAAGTCGAGCTCGCCGCCTACGATGCCGCCGTCACCGACTGGGAACTCCGCCGGTGCTTCGAGCGACTCTGATAAGGACATGACACCGACGCCATGACCACCTACACCGTGATCAACCCGGCTACCGAGCAGCCGGTCAGGCGGGTCGAGCTCAACTCCGCCGAGCAGGCCGACGCCGCGATCGAGCACGCGGCAAGGGCGCAGGAGTCCTGGCGGGCCGTCTCTCCTGGCGACCGGGCGAGGCTGCTGCGGCGCTTCGCTGAGCAGGTCGACGCTCACATCGGCGAGCTGGCAGCGCTGGAGACCGCAGGTTCCGGCCACCCCGTCGGCGCGGCGACCTGGGAGGCCGGCCAGGTCCGCGACGTTCTCGCCTACTACGCCGCGGCCCCGGAGCGGATGACCGGCCGTCAGATCCCCGTTCCCGGTGGTCTGAACGTGACATTCAAAGAACCCGTTGGCGTTGTCGGCCTGATCGTCCCGTGGAACTTCCCGATGCCGATCCTGTCCTGGGGCATGGCACCGGCGCTGGCGGCGGGCTGCACGGTGGTCGCCAAGCCGGCCGAGATGACGCCGCTGACCGCGGTCAGGATCGGCGAGCTCGCGCTGGCAGCAGGCATACCCGAGGGGGTGTTCCAGGTGCTGCCTGGCAAGGGCAGCGTCGTCGGCCAGCGCCTCGTCGATCACCCGCTCGTGCGCAAGATCGTCTTCACCGGCTCCACGGAGGTCGGGCAGCGCATCATGGCGGGCTGCGCCCGGCACGTCAAGCGGCTCACCCTCGAGCTCGGCGGCAAGAGCGCGAACATCGTCTTCGCCGACTCCGACATCGAGAAGGCCGCGGCTACCGCGCCCTACGCGGTGTTCGAGAATGCCGGCCAGGACTGCTGCGCCCGGTCCAGGATCCTGGTCGAGGCCAGCGTGCTGGACAAGTTCATGGCCCTGCTGGAGCCAGCAGTCAAGGGCGTTCGCGTCGGCGACCCCACAGCCGAAGACACCGAGATGGGCCCGCTGATCTCGGCCGATCAGCGGGCGCACGTGGCCAGCTTCGTGCCCGATGGCGCGCCGGTCGCGTTCCGCGGCAGCGCGCCGGGCTGGGCCTGGTTTCTGGTATCCGCCGACTGTGCTCGCACCGGTCAGCACCGGTAACCCCGCCTATACCGAGGAGATCTTCGGCCCGGTCGTGACGGTAACCCCGTTCGCCGACGAGGCCGAGGCCATCGCAATGGCCAACGACTCGCCGTACGGCCTGTCGGGCTCCATCTGGACGGGCAATGTCGGCCGCGCGATCCGGGTCGCGCGCGGCGTCGAGACCGGCAATCTCTCGGTGAACTCGCATTCGTCCGTCAGGTACTGGACGCCGTTCGGCGGCTTCAAGCAGTCCGGTCTCGGGCGCGAGCTCGGGCCTGATGCCGTCGACGCGTTCACTGAGATCAAGAACGTCTTTATTTCAACCGACTAGGGAACGAGGCCGCGGGGCGGGCTGCCGCCCGACACGTCACTGTGTCTCGGCCCAGGGCAATGAACGGACGGAGCGGACAATGCATCGCCTGCAGGATCGGGTTGTCGTCATCACTGGGGCGGGCAGCGGGCTCGGCCTGGCTAGCGCCCGGCGGATGGCCGAGGAGGGCGCCAGGATTGTCGCGGTCGACATTGACGAGCAGGCCTGCGCCCTCGCGGCTAAGGAGACCGGCGGCGAGTTCGTGGTTGCCGATGTCGCCGATGAGGGTCAGGTCCGCGACCTGTTCGACGGTGTGGCCGCCCGCTACGGGCGAATCGACGTGGCCTTCAACAATGCCGGCATCTCCCCGCCCGAGGACGACTCGATCCTGACCACCGGCCTTGAGGCCTGGCGGCGCGTGCAGGAGATCAACCTGACTTCTGTCTACCTGTGCTGCAAGTACGTGCTGCCGCACATGCTGCGGCAGGGCAAGGGCTCGATCATCAACACCGCGTCGTTCGTCGCGGTCCTCGGCGCTGCTACTTCGCAGATCTCGTACACCGCCTCCAAGGGCGGCGTGCTGGCGATGAGCCGCGAGCTCGGCGTGCAGTTCGCCCGCGAGGGCATCCGGGTCAACGCGCTGTGCCCGGGGCCCGATCAACACACCGCTGCTGCAGGAACTGTTCGCCGCTGATCCCGAGCGCGCGGCCCGCCGACTGGTGCATGTGCCGATGGGCCGGTTCGGCGAGCCCGAGGAGATCGCTGCCGCGGTCGCCTTCCTGGCCAGCGACGACTCCTCGTTCATCACCGCATCGCAGTTCCTGGTCGACGGCGGCATCACCGGCGCAGTACTGTGACACCGTTGTAACTATGAATATGACTACGGCCGGGGGCACGACGATCACCAGCCCGGTCATCGGGATCAGCAGCTACTCCCTGCGGGCACGCTGGGGCAACTGGGACGACGTTGCGGACCTGCTGCCGCACCGGTATGTCGACATGGTCGCGCAGGCAGGCGGGCTGCCGGTACTGCTGCCGCCGACCGAACTACGTCGCCGACGTGCTGCCAAGGCTAGACGGCCTGATCCTGTCCGGCGGCAGCGATGTCGAGCCATCGCGGTACGGCGCAGCGCCGCACCCTGCTGCTGGGCCCTTCTTCCCCGCGCGTGATGCCGCCGAGCTAGAACTCTGCCGTCATGCGCTAGCCGCCGGACTCCCGGTGCTCGGCATCTGCCGCGGGCTGCAGGTCATCAACGTCGCGCTCGGCGGGACCCTGCACCAGCATCTGCCCGACGTGGTCGGGAACGACAGCCACTCACCGCAGGAGACCGGCTACGGCAGCCACAAGGTCAGCGTCGCCGCGGGGTCGCAGCTGGCTGCCATCCTCGGCCGCAGCGAGGCCGCCGTGCCGACCCACCACCATCAGGCTGTCGACGGCTCGGCGCTGGCCTGGTCGCCACCGCGTGGGCGGACGACGGCGTGATCGAGGCCGCGGAGCTTCAGTCGGGGGGACACCCACAGTCGGGGGGACACCCCCCGACTCCCCCCCAAGACCCACGCTTTGCTGCCGGGGACGTTCCAGGACCTACCGTGAACCGCGGCAGTTCGCGGTTCATGGTGGCCGTGCAGTGGCATCCCGAGGTCGGCGAGGACGCGAGCTTGTTCAGGGCGCTGGTCGCTGCAGCTGGCCAGCAGGCAGCCTGCGCCTGATCCCGCTCGGCGGTTGATGCCGCTCGGCCCCGTGACGCTTGCCAACCGCGAGCTGAGTCGCCCCGTATCCGATGCCTAGGGTCACTTTGTATGGGAAACGTGCGCCGCGTTGCCTGGCAAATATGTATAAACCGGTCAGAAGACCGTACGTCATGGATTCAAAGTGAGCCGAGGTATTGGCGCGAAAGGAACTTACAGGGCAATTCTCCACTGCCGCAGATCCGGCTAATGTTCAGCCATGACGCAGCCTCCCGAGGAGGCGGCGAAGCAGCCGCCGACTGAGCAACCCGCCATCACTGCCGAGCCCTCCGACGATCTTGTGACGACCCGGCACACGATCACGATCGACGGAGCCGAGCTGAGCTATACCGTCACAGCCGGGCGGATGGTGCTGCGGCTTGAGGGGCACACCGACGACAAGTTCGACGGTCCGCAGCCCAAGGCCGAGGTGTTCGTCACCGCGTACACCGCCGACGCGGAGGACCCTGTTGCCAGGCCGGTAACGTTCGCGTTCAACGGCGGGCCAGGCTCCTCCAGCGTGTGGCTGCACCTTGGCCTGCTCGGGCCGCGCCGCGTGCTGATGGGCGACGTCGGCGAACTGCTCCCGCCGCCCTATGCGCTGGCCGACAATCCGCAGACCCTGCTCCGCCACAGCGACCTGGTCTTCATTGATCCGGTCTCGACCGGCTTCTCGCGCGCGGTCAAAGGTGAGAAGTCGAAGGAGTTCCACGGTTACGGCAGCGACATCGAGTCGGTCGGCGAGGTGATCCGGCTGTGGACCACCCGCAACGGACGGTGGATGTCGCCGAAATACCTGTGCGGCGAGTCGTACGGCACGACCAGGGCGGCAGGTCTGGCCCGGCACCTGCAGGAGCGGTACGGGCTGTACCTCAACGGCCTCATGCTGATCTCCGCGGTGCTCGACTTCGGCACCGCCGAGTTCGGCGGCGGTAACGATGACCCGTACGCGCTGTACCTGCCGACCTATGCCGCGGTCGCCCATTATCACGGCAAGCATGGCGAGCGGCCGCTCCGCGAGGTGCTGGCCGATGCCGAGGCGTACGCCGAGCGCGACTATCTCTGGGTGCTCGCCCGCGGCTCCCGGCTGACCACGCAGGAACGGGCCGCGGCCGCGGCGCGAGTGGCCGAGCTCTCCGGCCTGTCGGCCGACTACGTGGACCGGGTCAGCCTGCGGCCGGAACACGTCCGCTTCCTGACCGAGCTGCTGCGCGACCGCCGGCTCGTAGTCGGGCGGATCGACGGCCGCTTCACCGGCTGGGACTCTGATTACGGCCGCGAGACATGGACATCAGACCCGTCCATCGACGCGATCATCGGCCCGTACACCGCCGCGCTGAATCATTACGTGCGAGCCGAGCTCGGATATTCCAGCGACCTGCCCTACGAGGTCCTGACGGATCGGGTAAATCCGTGGTCGTACCGCGAGTTCGAGAATCAGCACGTCAACGTCCTGGAGAAGCTGGCCGAGGCGATGCGAGCCAATCCGCATATGCGGGTGCATGTGGACTGCGGCTACCACGACCTGGCTACCCCGTACTTCGCTGCCGAGCATTCGTTCGCGCACCTGGCCATTCCAGCCGAGCTCGCGGCCAACGTCGATTTCAGCTATTACGAGGCCGGGCACATGATGTACCTGCACGAGCCGAGCCGCCTGGCGCAGTCCGAGCAGCTCGCAGGTTTCGTGACGGCCGCCCGAGAGTAGCCCTGGAGACCGGCAACGCCTGGCAGACCCTAGACTCGCGATCGTGAGTAACGCGCCGGCCCTGGAGATTGAGGGCCTGGTCAAGCGCTACCGGGACACGCTGGCTGTGGCCGGGCTCTCGCTGCGCGCAGAGCGGGCGGCGGTCACTGCGATCCTCGGCCCGAACGGGGCGGGCAAGACCACCACCATCGAGACCTGCGAGGGCTACCGCAAGGCGGATAGCGGGCCCGTCCGGGTGCTCGGGCTCGATCCGGTCTCCGACGCGCGCGAGCTGCGATCCGAGTCGGGGTGATGCTGCAGACCGGCGGAGTGCCGACCACCGCCCGTGCCGGCGAGTACCTGCGGGTGATGGCGAGCTTCTACGCCCACCCGCTCGACCCGGCCGCATTGCTTGCGGCGCTTGGCCTTAGTAGCTCGGCTCGCACCCCGTACAAGCACCTATCCGGCGGCCAGCAGCAGCGGCTCGGGCTCGCCGCGGCCGTCATCGGCAGGCCGGAGCTGGTGTTCCTCGACGAGCCAACAGCCGGGCTTGACCCGCAGGCTAGGCACGCTACCTGGGAACTTATCGAGGGGCTGCGATCCGGCGGTACGGCGGTGATCCTGGCGACGCATTACATGGAGGAGGCCGAGCGCCTGGCCGACCGGGTCGTGATCCTCGATCAGGGCCAGGTCGTCGCCAGCGGCGGGCCGGCCGAGCTCACCGGGTCCGACGGACAGCTCCGGTTCCGCGCGGAGCCGGGCCTCGACCTGGCCGCCCTGCTGGCCGCGCTGCCGGCGGGCGCAGTCGCCAAGGAGTCGCCTGCCGGCCACTACCTCATCGAGAGCGTTGACCGGGTCGATCCGCAGCTCATCGCGTCGGTGACCGCCTGGTGCGCCGAGCACGGCGTGCTGGCCAGAGACCTGCAGATCGAGAGCCGCACACTCGAGGACCTCTTCCTGGAGCTGACCGGACGGGGCCTGCGGTCATGACAGAGTTGCTCAGCGGGCAATGGCCGAGCCCGGCACCGGGCGCGGCGCCGCTGCCGCGGATGCGTTGCTCCTCGGGGTCGCCGGGCCGCCTGCAGGTACGCGCGGTAGCTGGCTGTCGACGTATCCCGGGGGGAACTGTTCCGTCATCTCTGATGGGAAGTAGCCGGGCGCTACGGCTATCACGCGGATGCCCTTGCGTCCGGTCCATTGGACGGCGAGGTCACGAGTCAGCCCGATCAGGCCTTCTTCGCCGAATAGGCCGCCTGCGGGAGCCCGCCGCTGGCGAGCCCGGCGACGCTGGCGATGTTGATGATCGCGCTGCCGGGCTGCATGACGCGGCCGCAGGCCCGAGCTATCCAGTAGCAGCCGTTCAGGTTGATGTCGATGACCTCGCGGAACTATGATCGAGAAAGGCCTTTTCGTGGATCGCACCACGTTCTTGTAGAAGATTGAGAAAGCGATCCCGGTGTTTTGGCCTTTCAAGCTGGCCACTGGCAACGGCTAGATCCAAATTGCTAAGGTAACGACAATATAAGTAGCCGACCAAGTCGGAAACGCTGAGCTCTATATTGTCACCAACCTTCAACATTCGATGCTCGGTGAGGCGTGTTTCGAATCAATTCCTGCTGGCCTGCATTGATTTGATTTGGGCGTATCCAAATGCTTGTGTCCCAAAGTTTAGCCCGTAGGAAAACTCAGCTTGCCACCATTCGCGCCCGAGACCTAATCGCCACCGAGGAGACAGAACTTCAGCATTTTAGACGGCCTTTCTTGCAACTCTCTTGCCTTTTTCGATAGGCTTGCGCCAGTCTGTGTGGTGTCGACGGCAAACATTCGCATTTCCCGGCGCGATTTAGCTGATGGAAGGTGCGATTGTTGGCGCGCCGCCCACCATGTTCGCCGCTCAGACTCGACACTCGGATGTCGCACAATGTCCGAGCGGTGGCGCGCGAGAGGTGTAAACGGATCCGTTGCAGTGTCGCAGGCTATCTCGGTGCGCTATCGTACGTGAACGGATATGTTGACGAGCCCTACTGACGAGCGACTACTCAAAACGACACCTCGGCGAGCGACGTGACCACATCGTAATCGACGCCGAGAGTGTCGAAGTGCTTTCGGCCGCAAGCAATTTTCTGGTTTTCTTTGGTGCGGCACTCCTCACTGTCCAGAGTGCTCTTGGTCTCGCGGACGAAGTAAAGCTTCTCCTCGCGCTCCGTGACGAACGCCCAGTCGGGATTGTACGGTCCGATGGGCGTATCGACCTTGAACCACGATGGCAGCTTGACGAACAGCTTCACGTTCTCATTGTTGTCGAGGTCTTGCGCGAACTGCTTCTCGACTTCGGACTTCGTATTCGATGGCATCGAACAGCGATTTCTCACGGTTCTGGACCTCGTAGAGATTGTTCAGGTAACGGACGATTCCCTCTTCCGCATCCTGCTCGATGCGGCTCTGTTCCCAGTATTGCCCGGCGACCTTCTCGTACTTGATGCCCTCCAGCATCAAGTCATGCAGCGCGCGCGAGATCTCCTTCGCCACCGCCGCCATGAATGCCTGCGGGTTCAGCTTGAATTCGGCAAGGCGGCCCGACTTTTTCAAAATTTCCGCCAGCGTGTGCCGCGTGAGCTCGGTTTCTTTCTGCAGGAAACGCGAGAATATCCGGCAGTACGCTTGCACCGGCTCCACATCCCGAATTCGGGTCGCGATCTGCTTGTCGGCCGACACGCCCGCGTCGGAAATTTCCGACTTCGACGACCGTCGTCGCAACGCGCGGCGCCGTGATCGGCTCGATCTGCTTTATGCGGGCAAGCGCCCTAGCAATCAGGTCTGCCGTCTCAAACGTCACGCGGTAGCGCGTGCGATGCTTGATCTTGTCCCATAGCGCCTGAAAGTCCTCGCTTAGATGAACTTCCTTGCGGAATTTCAGCTCGCGTCGCTCGCGCGCGTTGACGATGCGGTTCTTGAAGACCTTCCGGTTGACCTCGTCGATGATCTCGGCCCGCAGGTCCGCGAATTCTGTCGTCAACCTTCAGCTTGAAATGCGGATTCTTCGGATCGAACTTTTCGAGGATGTCGCCCGCGGCGTTGAGATAGCCGTTCGTTACCAGCTTGTTCCATATCTTCCGCAGACTTGTCCTGCCCGATCTCGGTTTCCGTTCCGTCGGCGGCGCGGCGCACCAGTTTCGCAAAAGCAATCTTCTCGACTTTGCCGAACTGGATGCCGAAATCTTCCTCGAATTCGGTCTGAAGCGTGCGCGCGAACTCCTCGTAGGATTCGTTGGCGATCACGGTGAGCCGGTTGACGGTTTCATCGTGAACGCGCTCGCCCGTCTCATTCACCGGAAGGCGAAGGCCGCGCCCGATCTCCTGCCGCTTTTTCTCAAGCGACTGCGTCTCATTGAGGGTGCAAATCTGGAAGACGTTGGGATTGTCCCAGCCCTCGCGCAGCGCGGAATGCGAGAATATGAACCGCAGCGCGACGTTCGGGATCGAGAAGCCGCTCCTTGTCGCGCATGATGAGGTTGTAGGTGTCGTCATCGTCGGCCGTGTTGCCGCGCGTATCTTTCGCGTGGCCCTGCTTGTCCTGCGAGAAATAACCATTATGGACCTGCGGCAACATCGAAGGGGATAAGCCCCTTGTAGATCGGCTTTGCCGTCAGCTCCCTATAGGCTTCCTCGAACCACTGCCCGATTTTGCCAAGGCTCGTCGTGCCGTCCTCGTTGTAGATGCGGTAATTTGCAACGCGGTCGATGAAGAACAGCGAAAGCACCTTGATGCCCTTGCCCTTGAGCGCGCGTTCTTTCTTGAGATGCTGCTCTACGGTCTCATAGACCTGCGCCTTCATAATGTCGTCGGCGAGCCCGCCGACTTCCTGCCCAGCTCAAGGATGCGGCCCTGATTGAATTCGACGTATTCAGAGCCCGGCGTGCAGTCGATGTTCTGGACGATGTAGCCATTGCGATAAGTGTCGCGCTCGCCCGATTTGTGAAACAGGTCATCGCCCTGCTTGACCCAAAGCTTGGCTGCCTTCGGGCCTGACGGACCCTCCTTGTGGATCTCAAGCTGCGCCTTGATGCCGTTCTTGTTGTCGGTCTTGAGCAGCTTCATATAGGCGTCGTTGAAGCCGCCGTCGGAGCGGACCGACGCGACCTCGATGCGCTTCACGAGCCGCAGATCGTACGCCTTGATCGGGTCGAGCTTATAAAGAAGATTGTACGGGTTGCGGTGCGTTGCGCTGTAACGCAGCGTCGCCAGCGGATTGAGATTGCTGATCGCGCGGCGCGATTTCTCCGTCGTATCCACGCTTTGCGGCTCGTCGATGATGACGATGGGATTGGCGGCCTGAATGAACTCGATCGGCCGCCGCCCGGACATGCGGTCGTTCTCGCGGTTGATGACGTTGAGCTTCTTCAGCTCGTCCTCGGTCATTTCCGACAAGTCCTTGTCGGCAACATCCTTCTGGAAGGACTGGATGTTGATGACCATGATCTGAATCTGGTTGCTCGATCGCGAACTGCCGCACCTTGCCAAGCCGCTTCGAGTCATAAACGAAATGATCGAACGGCACTTTGTCGTACAGCGTCTGAAAATGCTCCTTCGTCATGTCGATGCTCTTGAGTACGCCCTCGCGCATGGCAACGCTCGGCACGACGATGATGAATTTCTTGAAGCCGTAGGTCTTATTCAGCTCGAATATCGTGCGCAGATAAACGTAAGTCTTGCCGGTGCCGGTCTCCATCTCGATGGAGAACTCGCGGCCCTGAAGCGCAGCGACCTTCTCGATGTCGTTCGCTTCCTGCATCGCATTGACATTCCTGAGAATTTCCTCGTCCGGCAAGATTAAGCCGGTTGCCCATGCCCAGCTCGGTCTGAAACAACCCGCCGATCTGGATCGACTGAAACGCCATCGCGCCGGTCTGCACGTAAGGCTGGCCGTCGAAAACATCGACGACGGCGTTGACCGCGTCCTGCTGATACTGAAGGGAGGGATCGAATTTGAGCTTCATCCGTCGCCCGCTCACACTGTCCTGAACACGATTTCGGATTCTTCCGCCAGCGCACGCGCCTTGAAGGTCTGGACTGCGTTCGCCTTTAATTGATCGTTGCCCTTGAAGCCTCGTCGAGGCAAATCACCTGAAGCGGATTTGCCTCCGCTAACGCGTCGATCAGCTCCGGCGTGATCTCTTTCTCAAGGCAGACAAGGAGGCCGCCGTCCCCGACGGCGAAGACTTTTTCCCGACCATTTGGGTCGATTGGACCTTGGTTGTGAGGGGAAACCCTGATTTCAACAAGAGCTCATATAGTACATCTTCGGGGCTGCTCGCTTTTGAAAGGTGATCGACGTGCATCTCGATCTGCTCTCCCAATTCAGCATCAGACATGTCGCCTTGCCAGACTTTGAAATTGGACAGCGAAAGATTGTACGCCTTGAAGCCAAGGTCGATTGCAGCTTGTCCTTTAAGATCAAGTTCACTGGTGCGCTCAGAATTAATTCTTTCTCCAGCACGTTTGATGCGAGCACGGCCAAGGTCGGCAATGGTGCGATAGCCCGCTTTAGAGGCGGCAGACTTTGCATCAATCGGCTCTGGCAATTGAACCATAATAAAACGCCTTTTGCCGCCATCCTCTCTATTGAGCAACATGACTGCCTCAGACGTGCTGCATGACCCGGCAAAGAAATCTAATACGCAAGCCTGCTTATCTCCCCCGCTACAATATCCAATCAATCGCGCGAGAACTTCGTGGTCTTTTGGATTATCAAAGACCTTAGCTCCCATTAGAGAGCGCAAATATTTCACGGCGACTTGTGATTGCTTGTAGATGACGCTTGGCATCACTTGCAGACCGACCGCGGCTTCTTCGTCACCCTCCTCGCTCTCTTCCTCGTCGAGTTCGTCAGAGTCCACATCGTCAAGTTCGTCAGGAATCGGCACAAGATGCGCTTTCCGAAAAGGTGGCTGCGTATGGTCGTCACGAAACACGACAAGCCCGGCGTCGATTTGACGCTGCATCG
>CAWEEY010000025.1:0-91157 GCA_963808215.1 uncultured Actinomycetota bacterium | reverse complement strand
TAGGGATGATGACTGCAACGCCGCCGGCAGTCACCGTGTGGCCCCCGCCAGCTCTGTCATTGTTGCCAGCCCTTTCATCCTTGCCAGCACCGTGGTCCTCCTGCCCAATCCTGAAACCGATAGCACATCACAGCCGGGGTCTCCCCCGCAATTTTCATGCCTCGCGAGGAATGGCCGGGGAAGAGGGCCTGGGAAACCCTTCGGACCGGAGCGCGTCCCGTCGGCAGCGGACTCGCCCTCCGTTGTCTACTGGGTGCCCAGGCCCCTCCCGGATCCAACCCCCCGCCCAGTCAGGGCTCGGGCCTGTCGCTCACTGCAGCGGACCGCTTCGCGGTGCCGACGGGCGGCCCGCGTGACCTCCCTGACCTGCTGGCCCGGTGCTGGACTGCGTAGCAACATACCGTTGATCGCGACGATGTCAACCGGTCGGCCAGTACTGATACCCGTTAGCGACCTGGGCGGCTGCCGATCCGCCGGGCCTGTTCGCCAGTTGTCCGCCAGCGTTACGATTGAGGCTCCCGTAACGTGTGAGGGCGCCCATGACAGGTTGTCACCGACAGGCTGCCGGCGACGGCCCGCCTTGTCTCCCCCTTACCGCGCGGTCGCCCGTTTCACGGCTAGCTCATCGTCAGACGCGCCCGCGCATTAGCCGCGCGCGAATTCAGACCCCGGCCTGGAGGACAGGAATGACAGAAAATTCGGAGACGCCCGAGGTCTCTGAGTCCCAGATCGCTGTGCACTGGCGGGAGGAGGAGTACTACCCCCCGCCGGAGAAGTTCGTCGCGCAGGCTAACGCGAATGATCCGGCGATCCTGGAGCGCTTCACTGAAGACAAGTTCCCCGACTGCTTCACCGAGTACGCGGACCTGCTGACCTGGGACAAGCCGCTGGGACACCGTGCTGGACACCAGCAACGCGCCGTTCTGGAAATGGTTCGTCGGCGGCAAGCTGAATGCCTGTTACAACTGCGTGGACAGGCACGCGGCGGCAGATCCCGGACAAGACCGCGGTCATCTGGGTGCCCGAGCTCGAGGATGACGAGACCGTGCACATCAGCTACGGCGAGCTGCTGGGCAGGGTCAACGAGTTCGCCGCGCTGCTGCGGGACTTCGCCGGCCTGAAGACTGGTGACCGGGTCACCTTGCACATGCCGATGGTGCCCGAGGCCATCGTCACGATGCTGGCCTGCGCCCGGCTTGGCGTCGTTCACTCGCAGGTATTCGGCGGCTTCAGCGGCAACGCCTGCGGCACGCGCATCGCCGACTCCGGCAGCCGGGTGCTGATCACGATGGACGGCTATTACCGGGCCGGCTCGATGGCCGATCACAAGGTCAAGGCCGACGAGGCGGTTGCCGAGGCCGCGCGGCAGGGCCAGGAAGTCGACAAGGTGCTGGTGTGGCGGCGCAAGGCCGGCGAGTACCAGTCGCAGACGCCGATGGTTGACGGCCGCGACTTCTTCGTCGACGACATGATCGGCAAATACGCGGGCCAAGAGGTCGCGCCGGTCTCCCTAGACGCGACGGACTCCGCTGTTCCTGATGTACACCACCGGCACGACCGGCCGGCCGAAGGGCGCCCAGCACAGCGACCGGCGGCTACCTGTCGTATGTGGCCGGGACGTCGAAGTACTACCAGGACATCCACCCCGACGACGTGTACTGGTGCCTGGCCGACATCGGCTGGATTACCGGCCACTCCTACATCGTTTACGGCCCGCTGTCGCTCGGCACCACCACGGTCATCTACGAGGGCGTGCCCAACTACCCCGACGGCGGGCGGCCCTGGCGCATCGCCGAGAAGCTCGGCGTCAACATCTTCCACACCTCGCCCACCTCGATCCGGATGCTGCGCAAGGTCGGGCCGGACGAGCCCGCCAAGTACAACTACCACTTCAAGCACATGACCACGGTCGGCGAGCCGATCGAGCCGGAAGTCTGGCGCTGGTACTACAACGTCGTCGGCAAGGGCGAAGCCGCCATCGTCGACACCTGGTGGCAGACCGAGACCGGTGGCTTCCTCGGCAGCACGCTGCCGGGCCTGCAGCCGATGAAGCCCGGCAGCTGCGGCCCCGGCGCGCTCGGCATCTTCCCCGTCATCTACGACGAGGACCGCAACGAGATCCCCAAGGGCAGCGGCAAGGCCGGAAACATCTGCATCCGCAACCCGTGGCCGGGCATCATGCAGACGGTCTGGGGCCAGCCCGAGCGGTTCCTCGATGTCTACTACCGCAAGTACAACACCGACCCGGACAGCAAGGACTGGCACGACTGGCCGTACTTCGCCGGTGACGGCGCGCTGCAGGCCGAGGACGGCTACTTCCGCATCCTCGGCCGGATCGACGACGTCATCAACGTGGCCGGCCACCGGCTCGGCACCAAGGAGCTCGAGTCGGCCGCGCTGACCGTGCCCGAGGTCGCCGAGGCGGCCGCGGTGCCGGTCATCGACGACATCCGCGGCCGCATGGTGGAGATGTACGTCTCGCTCAAGCCCGGCGTCGACCCGGACGGGATGGAGGCCAAGGTCGTCGGGGCGATCGAGACCGAGATCGGCAAGATCGCCCGGCCGAAGAACGTCTGGATCGTGCCGGACATGCCCAAGACCCGATCCGGCAAGATCATGCGCCGGGTCATCGCCTCGGTGTCGAACTTCGCCGACGTCGGCGACGTCACCACGCTGGCCAACCCCGAGGTGGTCGAGGGCATCCGCCACCACGTGCAGCAGGCAAAGGTCGCCAAGGGCGACACCCCGCGTGAGCTGTCCGAGACCGAACTCGCCGAGATCCAGGCCTTCGGCAACGAGTAAGCACGGCTGACCGCACGGCGGCCGCCAGCCTCCAGGCTGGCGGCCGCTGCCGCGTCAGCTCTCGCCCTCCGCGAGCCAGCCGGTGAGCATGATGCGATCGATCGAGTCGATCCGGCCGGGGCCGCCCGGGCTCTCGCTTTCGGCCCGGACCTCCTGGCGGGTGAACCAGCGCGCTTCGAGGATCTCGTTGCCATCGACGGACACGGACTCGTCCGCGGCGGTCGCGCGGAAGCCGACCATGAGCCCGGCCGGGAACGGCCATGGCTGCGAGCCCACGTAGCCGACATCGCGCAGCCTGACTCCGGCCTCCTCGAAGATCTCGCGGCGCACGGCGTCCTCCAGCGACTCGCCGATCTCCACGAACCCGGCGAGAAGCGAGTAGCCGCCCGCCGTGGAGGCGCGGTGTCGTGCAAGCAGGCACCTGCGCGGCGAGGTGATGGTCTCGACGAGCGTGATGACCGCGGGCGCGATGCGCGGGAACAGCAGGCTGCCGCAATCGGCGTTCGTGCAGGCCCGCACAAGGCCGGCGTTGCGAGACACGGCGGGAACCGCACCGGCCGCAGTAGCGCTGATGCCGGTTCCAGTACAGCAGGCCGCGAGCGTAGGCCAGGATTCCGGCCTCGGCCGCGGGCAAGCTAGCAAATAGCGAGCGGATATCAACTACGGCGTCTGCGCCCGCGGCGGCCAGGGCGTCCGCCAGAGTGAGATCGGAGAGGTCGACGGCGAACTCCGGGGTCGCGTCGTCGAGGCCGAGCAGCACAAGCCGATGCGAGTCCGCCTCATCCAAAGCCGCGATCTTCAGCACGACGGGAAGGGGCGGATCCCCCGCAACCAGGCACTGATCGCGCCATATCGGCCTGACTCGCGCCCGCGGCTCGGTCGCCAGCGCGGCAGCCCAGGCGGGATCGTCGCGCCGATCGGTGGCCCGGTCCAGCCCGAGTCCGGCGTAGGGCACGGCCGGCACTACCCCAGCGCCCGGTTGGCCGCCGGCGTCTACGGCGGCCACTCATGCACCGGCTGGTTGCTGTGCATGTGCTCGATATAACGCTGCGTCATCTGGCGAAGTGCTTCAGGCCGGTCGGCTCCGTTCTCTTCGCTCAGCCGGCCGACCGTCGCGATCTGCCAGGCCGCGCCAGTCTGGCCGGTCAGGCAACGCTGCTCGATGATGCCGAGCAGCCGGTCAGCGTGCGCCGAACCGACGCCCCAGCGTGCCAGGCCCTCATGAGCCATCGGCAGCAGCCGCCGCAGCACGAGCTCGGCTACCTGCGCGTCTCCCAGCCCCGGCCAGTACAGCTTCGCGCCCATGCCGTGCCGGGCCGCCTCGTGCAGGTTCTCGGCCGCGGTCGTGAACGACAGCTGAGTCCAGATCGGACGCTCCGACTCGGCCAGGACGCGCACGAGGCCGTAGTAGAAAGCCGCGTTCGCGATCACGTCGACGACCGTCGGCCCGGCCGGGAGCACCCTGTTCTCCACGCGCAGATGCGGCTTGCCGTCAACCACGGCGTATACCGGCCGGTTCCAGCGGTAGATGGTGCCATTGTGCAGGCTCATCTCCGCCAGTTGCGGGCACTGGCCGCGGTCGACCACGACGAGCGGGTCCTCGGCCTCGACGATCGGCAGCAGTGCCGGGAAGTACTGGATGTTCTCCTCGAACAGGTCGAACACCGAGGTGATCCAGCGCTCCCCGAACCAGACTCTCGGCCGCACGCCCTGCCGCTTCAGCTCGTCCGGCCGAGTGTCGGTTGCCTGCTCGAACAGGGTGATGCGAGTCTCATGCCAGAGCTGGCGCCAGAACAGGAACGGCGAGTTGGCAGCCAGCGCGACCTGCACGCCCGCGATCGCCTGTGCGGCGTTCCAGTAGCTGGCGAACGCATCGGGGCTTACCTGCACATGCAGCTGGACGCTGGTGCACGCGGCTTCCGGCGTGATGCTGTCGGCGTGCGTCAGGATCTGCTCGGCCCCGTCGATCTCGATCCGGATGTCCTCGCCGCGCGCTGCGAAGATCTGCTCGTTTAGCGCCCGGTACCGCTCGCTTGCCGTCAGCGTGCCAGCATGGACGTCCGACTTGGACAGGGTGGGCAGGATGCCGATCATCATCATGCGGCTGCCAATGCTCCGCGCCTTGGCGTCTGCGGCGTTCAGGCTGCCGCGGATCTCGTCCTCCAGCCCGGCAAGCGCGTCCCCGGCCAGCTCCCGCGGCGGCACGTTGATCTCGAGGTTGAACTGCCCTACCTCGGTCGCCCAGGCCGGGTCCGCAATCGCAGCCAGGACGTCGGCGTTGTGCATCGAGGGGGCGGCCGTATCGTCGACGAGGTTGAGCTCGATCTCCTGGCCAACCAGCGCCCGGTCGTGCTGGAACATGTGCTCGTGCAGCATCCGGGCGAACACGTCAAGCGATCGCGCCAGCTTGGCCCGGTAGGTTACCCGGTCCTCGCCGGTGATCTTCATGGCCTGGATTTCGCGACCCATCTGGCCTCGCCTGATTGACTAGCAGATCACGTACCCCATCCGGCACCTTGGTTACAGATTCGCACGATCTTAGGCCAGCTGACCAGAACCGATCTGGGCTAGGCGGCTTTCAGCCGGGTGCTCTCGTCCCTCACCCAGAGGCTGAGCAGGCCCCGCAGGTGCTCGATGAACTCCTCGTGCTCGTGCGCGGGGTAGACCGAGCGCACCGTGTCGGTCAGCATCTCGTCGAAATCTGCACTGGCGACCCAGTCCAGCACGATCTCGTCAAGGTGAGCCAGGCTCGTCGCACAGAAGTCGTGGTAACGGGCGGTGTCGAAGTAACTGTCGGCGAGCTCGCGGTAGACCGTCAGCTTGTCCGCGTACGAACCCCGGCATCATCGGCAATCTCGAAGTACGGCTCGGTGGCAAGGTCCAGCCGCGGCCGCCGGCCGGTAACCAGCGCGAATACGCACCACTTGACCAGCGCCTTGATGGCCCAGGGGAAGTAGTAATGCAGGCTGGTCAGCGCGACGTCAGGGCAGGCGTTGGCGTAGTCGATCGGGTAGACCTGGCCGTCGGCGACCAGCGTCTCGCACGAGTTGAACTCCCATCGGAAGAACGCGTTCACGAGCCGGGCGATCGTCACGACCTCTGCGCCCGCCTGCGGCGACAAGAACGCGTGGTCTACGGCATAACGCAGGTGCATGGGCTGGTCCGGCTGGAACTTCATAACCATGGTCTCGGCCCCGATCGACAGCGACCGGGCGAACACGTCGTAGTCGATGGCCTTCTGCAGGTGCATGAGCATCTCCCCGCTGTCGTCGTAGGCGGCGTGCAGCTCGGCGGGATTCCTGATCCGCGATACGCCGCGCCAGGCGCCCCCGTCGTACGGCTTCATGAACAGCGGGTAGCCGATCTGCGCGGCGATCGCGTCGAGGTCGAAGGGCAGGTTGTATTTGGCCGCGGTGTAGGCGTACCGAGCGTTGTCGACGGGATTCTTGTACGGAACCAGGACAGTTTCCGGCACCTTGAGCCCGAGCCGCATCATCGCGCAGTAGGCCGCGTGTTTCTCCATCGACTGGAACGTGAACGGGCTGTTCAGCAGGTAGACGCTGTCCATCAGCGCGACCTTCTTCAGCCACTCGCGCGGGACGTAGTACCAGTAGGCGAGCCGGTCGATGACCAGGTGATAGCGGGGCTTATCGCGCAGCCCGAACGGCTCTATGGTGATCCGCTCGCAGTCGAAATTGTGCCGCGAGCCACCTGGGCCAGCCACCGTCCCAGCCGGCGGATGATCTCCTCGAACGCGTGCGGCCAGTCCTCCTCGGTGCCGAGCAGCAGCCCGATCAGGTGCCGGTCAGATGTCATCGGCCCCTCGTCCCTTCCTCATCCGCACACCTGCTGCAGCAGTTCGGTCAGCCAGGGATGGAGCGCATTGCGCCACGCGGTGAAGTTGTGCACCCACGTCCTCATGCAGCGTCGCCGGTACCCCGCCGATCGCAGGACCGCCAGCATGAGGCGGTTGTTCGCGATGTTCTCTTCGATCGCGCCGCAGGTCAGCCGACGGGAACGGGGACGCCCGGCACGCCGTCGGCTTCCAGGGCCGCGGTGAACGTGGTGATCCGGCGGTAGTAGCGGAAGCGCTGTTCCTGCGGATCCAGGCGCGGTACGAAGAAGCTGCCGGACTGCAGGAACAAGCCGCTAACGTGCCAGGGCGGCGGCAATGAGCGTGCAGCATGGCCAGCGCGCCGAGGCTCGTGCCCATGCCGAGCCGGCCGTGGTGGCGACTATGCTGGTCACGGCTGGAATCACCTGTTCCGGAGCGCACGGGCGTACCGGGAGTTGGCCGAGTACCAGCTATTCCGGTCCGTGGCGCTGAGCAGCGCCGCGCGCAGCCGCGGCAGCCATCCGCCGGCAATTCCCGCACCGAGGTACTGAGTCAGGCTCGCCAGCGCGTCATAGTCCGGTCCGTCATGCACGAGCAGCAGCGGAAGCGGCTCGTCCTCGGGCGTGCTGCTTGGTGCCCAGGTCCGCACGGCAACTGCACCGCCGAGTGACGAGACCGGTACTTCCAGCATCGCGGCGATACCAGGATCGGCTGGTGCCGCCACCACGCCGGCCCAGCGTCGGCCAACACAGCGTCAGCTTGGCCGGCAGCAACTGGCTCGTCAGGCACCCGCACCCGTCACTCCTTGGAATCAGCCGTTCCTGCCCCATTAATCGCCCATGGTGCCCGTTCTGAGAAACGGTGACAATGGCTCTCCTCGACCCGCCACCGCGAATCAATCCCTATGCAGAAGTGACATAGGTGGAAGAATGGCCCTATGCGGCGTGGGCTGCGCTTGGGGGAGGAGAAGCATGGCAGGTGCCGGAAACCGCGGGGACCACGGAGCCGTCGCACCGGGGCGCTCCGACGCGCAGCAGCTTGGCGCCAGGCCCCAACAGCCGGGCGGGGTCGACGAGCCTGCCAAATGGCGATCTCGACGGCGCTCCGGCTCCTAACGGCTCTGACCGCTTGTGCAGTTCTTGTGTTTGTGGTGTGGCTGGCATGGGTCGGCTACCTGTTTTTTGCGCGCGGCGGCCCGTCGGGTCTCGCCCTCGACCCGGACCGCAGGTGCTCGTCGCTCGGTTTCTCCTGCGGGATCGTTACCAACGTGCTGGCGTCCGGCGTGCTGGTAGCGCTGGCCTCGTCATTCGTCTCTGGCGGCTTTTCGGGCTGCAGCGGCGCTATCGGGCAGGGCGCGGGACGAATCGCGCGAGCTGGTACCGACCGCGGGAGCGATCATCGACAAGGTTGTCGGCCGAGACGACTTGTGCAAGGCAGTGATGGCGGACCTGCACGACCGCGGGACCCGGCCGCATATGATCGCCGGCGGCGTCGGCACCGGGAAGACGGCCGTCCTGGTCAGGCTGACCGAATTACTGGCCGAGAAGCACGCGATTCCGGTGCCGATCCGGCTTGCGGGACGCCGCGACCGACTTTGACTTCGAGACGCTGGCCCGCGACCGTTTCCTCAACGAGGTGAATCCCGGCCTGTTCTCGTTCGCCGAAGGCGAGACAATCTGGCGGCGCCTGCTGCAAGGACGGCAAGATCATCGTCCTGGCTGACGGCCTCGAGGAGGCACTCGGCGCCGAGCCGGAACGGGACAACATCATCCGGTCCGCGATCCGCAAGGCGCACCAGCAGCACCTGCCGCTCGTCATCGCCTCCCGGCCGCATGACCCGCTTCGCGCGACCGACGCCGCCGATCCTCACACTTGAGCCGCTCAGCTACGAGGCCGCGCTGGCCTATATCGGCGGCGAGCGGGACAGGCGAAGACGAGCGCAGGCTCGCCTGGATCGTCGAGACGGCCGAGGTCATCGAGGCGCCGATCTACCTGCAGATCACCCGTGAACTTAAGGTCAAGGGCCTGCTTGAGCCCACCTCTGCCGGGCAGCACGGCGTCGTAGACACCCGCGGCGTCGACCGCTCGAAGCTGCGGCTGAGCTTGCTCGAAACCTGGGAGCGCGCGCTCATCGCCGGTCACCTGCGCGAGGAAGTCCCGCTGAACCGCGCGGAGCGGCATGCCGCGATCGAGCACTTGTCCGCGCTCGCCTGTGTCGGCCTGAAGCTCGACCGGCTGGAGGTCGAGTTCGACGACCACCGGGACGAGGCACTCGCTGACGAGGTCAGAGCGCGGCTGGCCGCGATCGACAGCAGGCGGGCCAGGCGCCCGGCGTGCACAACGTCGACGTCCGGCTTGCCGCCGCCTGGGCAGCACAGCTCGACCTCGTCGAGCTGCGCGGGAACAGCGTCAGGTTCCCGCACAGCCTGATGCAGGCTTACCTCGGCTCGCGGCTGCTCGACGTGGCCTTGCGGATCCCGAGTTACCTCAGGCAGGCCTTGCAGCACCCCAAGCCAGGCCGCGAATTCCTGATCGCTTGCTGCGCTCGCGGGTGCCGACCGCGATGGTCGGCGGCTCGCGCGTCCCGTGGCAGCCAGCGCACCGGGCCTGGCTGCAGTCGGGCCCGCTGCGTGGGCCGCGCTTGGCCAAGCGCGACGACACCAAGGTCCTGGACGTCTACGCCGCCGCGCTCGGAGATCGACAGCGTCGCCGCAACGCCGCATGCACGCCAGCATCGCCTCGGAGATACGCGACAAGTGGGCGCGGATCCACGCGCAGGACCCGAGGACCCTGGAGGAAGGCAAGCTCGCCGTCGTTCACCGCCTCGGCGAGGCCGTGCGGACCATCGACGAGCGGCGGCGCCGCGGCGACGACTGCCCGGCCGAGCCCGCCTACCCGCAGCTGTACGCGATCGCCTGCAGCGAGAGGTCGTATCCGGTCCAGCTCGCGGCAGCCCAGGAGATCGGCAGCGGCAGCGGCGCCTACGCGGCCTCGCGGTGCAGCTGGAGGCGCCGTGCCAGACCTGCGCGGGCGAGCGAACCGCCCGCTGGCCGGCGCGAGGCCGGATGCGCTCAGGCCGAGACGCCCGACCCGCGCCGGGACCCGTCGCGCGCCGCGATCGGTGAGCGCCTGGCTCGCGCCGATGCTGGTCGGCGTCGATGGGCGGCGGCAGCTCGGCGCGGACAAGGACCCCGCCCAGCACGCGCAGGCGGACCTGGCGCAATGGCTGCGGCACCTCGGGCCGGACGACCGCCAGGCCGGCGAGGCAGGACCTGCCGATCTCCCTGGAGATTGCGCTGGCGCAGGGTTTCAAGTACGCGGCCAACCGCCGCCCGGCGTCATCCGGACACCCTGCGCGAAGCCCGCATGTACCTGGCCGAGCAGGCCCTGGAGATGCTCAAGGGCGCGCGCTACTGGTTCTCCCAGCTGACCCTGTTGCACGCGCTCTGCCTGCTGAACCTGTCCGAGGCCGGACCGAGGCAGGCCGACGAGCGGCGCGGGCGCAAGCCCGAGGCGATCGTCCAGCACTGGCTCGATGTTGCCGGCCGGGACCACAGGACCGCGGTCAGTCTGGCGAGGTCGCATGCGCTGCATCCCTTCGTCCGGGAGACCGCCAGCTCGTCGTGCAGGCGCTGAAGACCGGACGCCCGCAGCGCTATTGCTGGATCGACGAGAGCGGCGTCGTCGGCAGGTGGGGTCGCGGAATCTCAGACAGGGAACGCCGCACGGCCGGCATCACCTGTGGATTCCGCCGTCCGCCGGATGGACCGCGCTTGACGGGCGCGCCCAGCAACTGGTGGCCGATGTCCTGCTGCTGCTGAATCTGGCCGACCGCGGCGACCAGCCGACCGAGCGCGAGCGGCGGCTCAAGCGGTCGAACCGGAACGACTTGCCGCCGTGCATCACGCACTACCGCGACGCGCTCGAGCCGGGCCGCACCGTCGGCACCGCGGTTTCCTCCGTCCCCGGCATCAGCTGTGTCGACGGCTGCGTCTTCGAGCTGTGCCCCTATCCCCCGAAGGGCACGCAGCCCGGGTCGAGATGAGCGAGGCGTTCTGCCGCCGCCAGCAGACCCTGATCACCCGGCCGCGAGACCCGCGCACCGGCCGCGCGCCGTGGCAGCAGATGCGGCCGCGACAGCTCAAGCAGTTCTGGGTAGAGATGGCCGATCGGGCGCGCGGACCACAGCCCCGCTCTGCCCAGCTGACCGGGCCAGCGGTTCGTAGCGGCCCAGCCGACATCTGGGCTGCGGCAACGTGCGCACGAGGGGCGAGTGACGCTCCGGAATCGTGCTGCCGCGAGCCCCCCGGTTGCGCCCGGGGAATCGTTGCGCCCAGTGGGCCGAGAGGACAGGCTTCTGGGTGCCTGATTCGGTCGGTGAGTTGCTGCCCCGCGTGGGAGTGGACGCAGACGAGGTCGTTGCCGAAATTGCCCATAATCGCTGGCTGAGCCCCGGTGTCTGGCGGATCCGTATTGGCGGGGCACGCGAACCTGTGCCAAGTACCCGCGGTCGGATCGCAGCCGTGGCGAAACGCCGTGGGATGCCCACTGGACCGCCCTGATGATGACCCGCGGCGATGGACGTACTGGTGCCGGGAATCGCTGGCCTACCAGTACGATCTGGCCGGGGCTTACGCCGGAGCGCATAGTGCGCCGACATGCCTGGGGGTGCATGTCGACGGCAGCGAAGCGGTACTGCTGCTGGAGTTGGTCGGGACCAGCCCGGCGAACTCTGGCCGGTCACGTCCTACGGTCCTGCGGCAGGGCGCTCGGACGTGCGCAGCGCCATTCCTGCTCGGCGACCGGCCGGCATCCTGGCTAAGTGAGCGCTTCCTGCGCGAGTACAGTTCGGAAAAGCCGGTGGCGTGGGAGTTGCTCGACGATGAGTCCGCATGGGCGTATCCTCTGGTTCGCGATAGCTTCCAGCGAACCTGCGCGAGAGCGCGCGGTTTGTCCATGCGCACCGGGATGGGCTCTATCAGTCAGCGAGTCCCTCCCGCGACACTCTGCCACCTACTTCGCGCCCAAGAATCTCTTTGTCGACCCTCGGGCGAGATCGTGGTCATCGACTGGAGCTTCGCCGGTGACGGGGCGGTCGGGGAGGACATCGGCAACCTGGTCCCGACGCAGTGTTCGACCACTTCGTTACCGCTGACCAGATGCCGCGCCTGGAGCAGGTTGTCTACGAGGCCTACCTGCGTGGCCTGCGGGCCCGGGCTGGGCTCGACGACCCTCGGCTGGTCAAACTCGGAATGTGGTCGTCCGCGGCGAAGTATGACTGGCTAGCCCCCTTCACCTTGGCTCAAGTCGGCCAGGAGCGACAGTACCGCTACGGCGGAGCAGGCGAGATTGACGCTGCCTTCAAGTTCCGGGAGCGCAGCCGCGCATTGCTATTCAACGCGCAGTGGGCTCGGCAGGCGATCGAGCTCGCCAGTCGTCTCGGCCTTTAGCGGGTGCCAGTCAGAATCGCGGTGATTTCGGGCGGGTCGGGCAGGAGCTCCCGGACCTCTTGCGCGCAGCGGCAGGCGATGGCGTTCTTGGCAGCCCACCCCAGCGCCTCCTCGCGTGAGGGTACGTCGACGACGCAGAATCCGCCGATGACCTCCTTGGTCTCCGGGTACGGGCCGTCGGTGACCGTCCCGTCGGTGGCCACGACGCTCGCCCTCTGGCTTTCCAGTCCGGCGCCGAACACCCACACGCCGGCGTTCTGGGCCTCCTGGACCACCTCGTACGAGGCCTTGGCCACGTCGGGCATGTCCTCATCGGGGATGTGGTCCATCGCGTGGGCATCGAACGAGATCAGGTACCGCGTCATCCCTTGACTCCCTTGCCCGGCGGCCACCTCCGGCCGCCTCTCATCTCTTATACGAACGCCTCGCTCCGGATCGACACTCTGCCAGAAGAGAATTCACGGGACCTCCGCCGTTCGGCCGCTGCGGGCGTCATGTGGCCCTGTTCGCGCAGATCATCGACCTACAGGCCTGGCGTCCACCCGTGCGATGGCACGCCGCGCGGTCGCTACTGCCTCGAGAGCGGACTTGAACCCGTTCCAAGCCTCGCTCAGCAACCCCACCCTGGCAGGCACGAAGCCGGCAAACTGTCAGAAGCGATCGATACTATGTGCGAGTAGGAACCTCTTATGGAAGGCGGTGGCGATACCATGAGCGAACCGGATCGCGCCTCGCCGCCGGACGGGGCTGCTGAGCCAGCGGAGGGCCCCGAGTCACTCCCGGAGGGCAGCGTGCCGTCTGACGGAGCGGTGCTTTCGGAGTTGCCACCGTTCGACATGCTTGGCTTGCTGAAGCAGCAGATGGCGGGCGAGGAGCCGTGGGAGTTGTCGGCGGCCGAGATCGCCAGGCTGCCACGAGCCGGAGATGAGCCGCCTGACACCGACGAGGTGCCATGGTGGCTGTCGGAGGAGTTCACCGGCAGCGATGCCGAACTGGAAGCGGCCTTCGTGCGTAGCCTGCCTCCCGACATCCGAGCCGAGTATGAGGCCGCTCCATGGACCGGCTCCGGTGAGGCATTAGCGGCCGGGTTCTTCCACCACGACGAGCTGGCCGGTCCGCGCGGCGATGGATTTGTGGCCGGGGGCGAGCACGACACACTAGCGCCAGGCGCGGAACTGGCTATCGCAGCTGCTGCGGCGACAGCCGGGCTGGCCAACCTTGGTGAGTCGGAGCTGATCGGCGTCCTGTGCGCCTGGCAGCGGTTGACCGCTTGGACCCAGGCCCGGCAGGCCGCTTGCGTGGACCAGCTGATGCGGCGCCGCAAAGAACAGTCGGTGGCGCTGAAGCGCCCTAGCCTGGCATTTGATCGTCGAGGCGCTCTAGCCTCCGCCATACTGGGTCCACGCCGTGCTGTGGGTGCCGTTGATCGCGGTTGTCACGCTCGGACCGTTGCGGCCAATGAAGGGGCTGATGATCGCGCTGCAATACCATCATAAAGCCGAAGAGGGACGCTTTGGAGGCGAGCCTTGAGCACGCAGCAGCCGCCGCAGCCGCCGCGGCGCTCGTGGCTCGGATTGCTGCTCCCTGCTCTGCTTGCGTTCATCGTCCTGGTTGGGCTGGGCACCTGGCAGGTCGAGCGCAAGGCCTGGATGGCGCCGGAGTCGCCGGCCCTTCCGGCTGGCCCGGATGGTGTCGTGCTCATAGCAGCGGCCTCTCCGCAGAGCGCACTTTGTGCAGCCCATTATCTGACGAGCGCCGCCTGGCTTGTAGGCCCGCTGATAAGGCCCAAGTCGTCATAAGTCGGGCAACACGCTACGCTTGCCTAGCTGCACCCCGGTGACGCCGGACTGTCCGGCCGGGAGTCCTGCAGGACGGATGCCCGGGCACGCGCCCGGTCTCCCGCCAGGGGCCGGGGCAATGGTATGAAAGCCACGTCGGGTGCTGTCGAAACGGGAGGGCGCTGCAGCGTGGCCATGCGACGAGCTGTCGGCACGCTGGCGCGGCGAGACGACCTAGCTGAGGGGCTTGGCTACACCCTGAAGCGCAGGCTGCTCGGCAAGCCGCTCATCAACGAGCAGCTCGGCGAGCAGAAGCTGTCCCGGCCGCTAGCCCTGGGCGTGTTGTCCTGCGACGGAATCTCCTCTGCTGCTTATGGCACCGAGGAAATCCTGATCGAGCTGGTCCAGTCATTCGGTTACGCCGCCGCCTTCTCGATCTTGCTGCCGATGACACTCGTGGTGCTCTTCGGCGTCGCTCCTGGTCGTCTTGCTCTACCGCGAGGTGGTGTCGGTCTACACCCGGGCCGGCGGTTCATACGTTGTGGCCAGAGACAACTTCGGCCCACGGGTGGCTCAGGTGGCCGCCGTCGCGCTGATGATCGACTACATCGTCACGGTAGCGGTGCAGACCGCGGCTGGCAGCGCGGCGATCCTTTCGGCCTTCCCGGCGCTGGGCGGCCCCCTGGGAGGCCGGGCTACGCTGCTGCTCATCTCGGTAGTTGCGATCCTGATCATGTGCTACGGCAACTTGCGGGGGATCAGAGAAGCCGGCCGGACTTTCGCACTGCCTACCTACCTGTTCTCCGGCTCGGTCGGGCTGATGATCCTGGTCGGGCTGGCCGGGAGATCACATCTGGGCTGCCGCGAGTCCACCCGATGGCCGGGACGTACTGCAACGGCTGCCTTCCTCCCCATCAGGGCAGCAGCCTGCTGGCGGCCGCCTCGATATTCGTGGTGCTCCGGGCCTTCGCCAATGGCGGATCCTCGCTGACCGGAATTGAGGCAGTCTCTAATGCGGTCAGCGCGCTCCGCCCGCCAGAGGGGCGCAACGCCCGGCAGGTGCTCGTCATCCAGGGCAGCATCGTTGCGTCACTGATCGCCGGCATCTCCTGGCTTGCCCATGTGAGCCACACGGTCCCATATGCCAGTGGCTACCCGACCGTCCTTGCTCAGGAAGCCAGCCTGATATTCGGTCACGGCGCGCTCGGCCGCGTGCTGTTCTTCGCCGTGCAGGCCGGGACCGCCACCATCTTGTTCACCGGCGGCAACACCAGCTTTAGCGGCTTCCCGTTCCTCGCCAGTTTCGTGGCCGAGGACTCGTTCTTGCCCCGGTGGCTGACGAAGCGCGGGCACCGCCTGGTTTTCTCCAACGGCATCATCGTGCTGACCGTCGTATCGCTGGCACTGCTTATCGTCGTCGGCGCGAACGTGAACAAGCTGATCCCGTTCTACGCGATCGGCGTGTTCACCGGCTTCACGATGGCCGGCTTCGGGATGGCGAGATACCACCGCCGGCACCGCGGTCCGGGCTGGCGCCGCCATCTCACGATAAGCCTGACAGGCGCGATCTACACCGGCCTGGTGGTCCTGATCTTCGCCGTGGTCAAGTTCACCGAGGGAGCCTGGCTCGTCGTGGTGGTCTTCCCGCTGCTGGTGGCCGCGTTCATCCGGCTCAACAGGCAGTACCGGATGGAAGCGACTGTCCTTGAGGGCATCGGCAGCCGGGGCAGGCCGCCGGAGCCGCCTACCTACTCGCGCCGCGGCTGTCTACGTCTTCATCGACGACTTCGACTTGGCCACCATCGCCGCCCTGCGGTACGCGCGCAGCCTGCGGCCCACCTCGCTGCGCGCCGTGCATTTCGTCATCGACAATGTCCAGGCCGACAAGCTGCGCCAGGACTGGCTGCGAGCTAATCCCGGTATCCCACTGGACTTTGTCGACTGCCCGGATCGCCGGATCGCCGCCGCCGCCGCGGAACTGGTGAGCGCCGAGGCCGTACTGCCCGGAGTGGGCGTCACCGCTGTCCTGCCGCGGCGCAGCTACGCTCCCATCGTCGGCCGCCTGCTCCATGACCGAACCGCGGACAAGATGGCCGCGGTCATCAGCCGGATTCCGCATGCCGCAGCCACGATCGTGCCATTCGACGTGCGCAGCAGGGTGGAGAGCCTGGCCGGTCGCGGCCCGATGTCCCGGTCGGGCGCAGTCGGCGAGAGCACGCCGCAGCCCGGCAAGCCGCCAGAGGTGGCGGTCGCCGGCCAACCGCCGGTCCCGGCCGAGCAGCCGGCCGCAGCCGGGCAGCCGATGGCCGGGGAACTGACCACCCCGGCCGGAAGCGGCGGGTACGAGCGCCCAGAGCCGCGCCGGGGGGTGACCCCGATCGGCTCGCTGACCCGGCCTGGCCGGGCGGTAGCCGAGGGCCGCGTGCACTCGGTCGAGATCCGGCCAGTCGAGCACAACACCGTGCTGGCCTGCGACGTGGAGGATTCCACCGGGCAGCTCACCGCGCTGTTCTACGGCCGCTCGAACATTCCCGGGCTGCGGCCCGGTTCGAAGGTCCGGCTGCGCGGCCAGGTCGGCATCAGGAACGGCAGGCCGGTCATGATCAACCCGGCCTACGAGCTGCTTGCGCAGGGCGAGGCGACTTCCGCTGACCTCGATCCGGACACCGACGGCAGGCGCGGCCGAGACCGCCGGGACGACCAGGACCGATGACTGGCCCGCAGCCGCCCGACCGCGAGGACGGACCGGATCGCGGCGAGAACGGCTTGGCACCCGGCTGCGGCGGCGACCAGGGCGCCGAGGAGCAGAGCAGGGCCAGCGGCCATAAGAACACGGGCCGCGCACACAGCGGTCACACGCACGGGGCCCACGCGTCCTCGCGCACGCGGACGGTGACAGGCAGCTACCGGCGTGCGCTGACCATCGTGCTGCTGATCAGCGTCGGGATCGCCGCGGCGGAGGTAACAGGGGCCATCATCACTGGCGCGCTGGTCCTGTTCGCGGACGCCGCGCACATGGCCGCGGATGCGGCTGGCGTTGGCCTGTCGCTGCTCGCGGCATGGTTCGCGGCGCGCCCGGCAACGGACCGGCGCACCTTCGGTTATGCCAGAGCCGAGATCCTGGCGGCGATGGCGAACTCGCTGCTGCTTCTGGCCATGGCCGCGGTGATATTCACCGAGGCCATCCGGCGGCTGGTGTCGCCCACCGCGGTGAGCTCAGGACTGCTGATCGCGTTCGGGATCGGCGCGCTGGCCGGCAACGCATGCTCTCTGCTGGTCCTGCGGCACGGCCAGGCGAGCAGCCTGAACGTACGCAGCGCCTTCCTGGAAGTGGCCGCGGATACGCTCGGGGCCGCCGCCGTGATCGTGACCGGAATCATCATCAGCGCGACCGGCATCGCGCTGGCCGACCCGATCGCCTCGCTCGCCGTCGGTGCGCTGATCCTGCCGCGAACCTGGCGACTGCTCAGGGAGGCCATCGACATCCTGCTCGAAGCCAGCCCGAAAGGCATCGACCTGGACGCGATCCGCGAGCACATGGCGGCGCTGTCGGGCATTCGCGAAGTGCACGAGCTGCACGTCTGGACCATTACCTCCGGCCTTCCTGTGATCTCGGCACACGTCGTAGTCGATCCGGCGGTCATCGAGCGCGGTCAGAGCGCGATCATGCTCGATAAGCTCCAGGCGTGCCTGCGCGGGCATTTCGACCTTGAGCACTCGACCTTCCAGCTCGAGCCGGCCGGCCATGCCGATCACGAACGGCCCATGCACGAGTGAGGAGCATGCCTGGATCACTGGGGTAGTGGGCGCTCAGGGACGCGCCGCGGTCTACGCGGGCGGCGAGGTCTCAAAGTACTTCGGGTTGGCGACCGCGAGGCGAGTGGCCACCGCCTCCGCTAGCCCGGCATCGGCGGGGAACGCGCCGAGTTCGAGTTCCCGTGCGACGATCGCCAGCGCATTGGCGGCGACTCGGCCGTGGAACGCTACCTGGCCGGACGTGGCCGGCATGACGCTGCCGAGCAGGTACTCACGGACTGCCTCCAGCAGCTCGCTCGCCGTAGGTCGGCCGTGCGGGGCTGGCCCAGACGCGGCGGCCCCAGTCAGCCGAGGCCTGTGCTCGGCCGCTTGCGCGGCGGCCTGCGGCTGCAGCAGCAGGAGCAGATCCCACTCCTGCTCGCAGACCCGGCGTCCGATAGCGGCCAGCTCAACTGAGCGGTGCGCCCCGGACAGGTGAGCCGACGCCTGGGTCAGGCAGATCACGCCCCAGCGCAGCGTGCCAAGGATCTCCCACCAGCGCAGCTCAGCCAGCGAGATGTCGGCGCCGCCAGCGGCCTTGTAGGCGGCCAGCAGATCCTCCCGGCTGCCCATCCCCGCAACCGCCGGCTCGACGCCAAAACGCCAGGCCTTCACGCACAGCCAGCCGAGATCCTCGGCCGGGTTTCCGGCATGCACGAGCTCCCAGTCCAGCACCGCCCGCAACCCATCCGGGCCGACGATCAGGTTGCCGAGCCGGAAGTCTCCGTGTACCAGGACGGGTCCGCGGACGGGCGGCCTGTCCCGCTCCAGTTCGGCCAGCGCGAGCTCGAAGACCTCGCTTGGCCGGCCGAAGGCGTCGAGCTGGTCGCGCAGCGTGGCAACCGGATCCGGCTGCGGCAGGATCGCGGGCACGTCGAGCGCATGGAGCCGGGCGGCAAACTGGCCCAGCTGGCTGACCAGCACACCGCGCGCCGTCGCGAACCGCTCGTCGCGCAGGATCCGGCGGGCGATGGTCTCGCCCTCGACGCGGCGCATTACCATGCCGGGAGTGCCGAGCGACGTGCCGCGCGAGCAGATGAGCATCTCCGGTACCGGCAGACCAGCGCCGTACGCCAGGCTGATCGCCGCCGCTTCCCGGTCGAGCGCGCCGGGCTCGCCCGGCCGGCCGGATCGCGGCGCAGGATCAGTCCGGTCCGCGTGCCATCGTCGCCCACCGCGTCGAAGGACCACGTCTCCTTCGATGCACCGCCCGACAGCCTGACAATGCCCTCGACGCGGGCTGGCCCGACCCACGGCCGCAATGCCCTTGCTAGCTCGTTCCCGTCAGGAAGAGCTTGCTGGCCTGGAACAGCTGGCATCAGCTCTCGGCCACTCCTTTCGGGGCGCGCTGGCGCATGAAGCCGAACATGTACCCGGCGACGCGCCGCATCTGGATCTCCTCGGCCCCCTCAGTGATCCGGTACCGCCGGTGGTGCCGGTAGATGTGCTCGAACGGCCGGTGCCGCGAGTACCCGAGCCCGCCGTGGACCTGCATGGCGCGATCGGCGGCCTCGCAGCACAGCCGGTTCGCCCAGTAGTTGCACATCGAGACCTTGTCAGAGGCGGAGAACGGGCCGTCGCGGTCCATCAGCCACGCTGTCTTGTGTATGAGCGCGCGCAGCATCTCGCATTGCGTCTGCAGCTCGACCAGCGGGAACTGGATCGCCTGATTGCTGGCCAGCGGCTTGCCGAACGGCCGCCGCTGCAGGGCATAGGCAACCGACTCGTTGATGCAGTACTGCGCCGCGCCGAGGCTGGAGGCCGCCTGGCGGATCCGGTTCTCGTTGAAGAAATGCTGCACGACACCGAGCCCGCGGCCCTCGCCGCCAAAGATCGCACTGCCAGGCACCCGGACGTCAGTCAGGCTGATGTGAGCGTGATCGGTTGGCATGTTGAACGTCCACAGGTACTCCTCGACGCGGAAGCCGGGCGAGGAGATCGGCGTCAGGAACGCCGTAATGCCGTCACCGTCGCCCGGATTGCCGCTGGTCCGGGCGAAGATCAGGTCGTGTGAGGCGGCGTGTACGCCGGTGTTCCACGTCTTCTCGCCGTTGATGACCCAGTCGCCGCCGTCGCGCGCCGCCACCGTCTCCATGAACGTCGCGTCCGACCCGTGCGCGGGCTCGGTGATGCCGAACGCGAAGCCCTTGCGGCCGGCGGCCAGGTCGTCGATCCAGTCCGCCTGCTGATCAGGGCTGCCGTATTCGAGCATCAGCAGCAAGCCGACATTGTTCCCCACGATCATGTGCTCGTTCTGCAGATCGCAGTGCAGTCCGAGGCCCTTGCTGGCCAGGTGCTCGCGGATCACCGCCATGCCGAGATTGGTGCCGTCGCGGCCGCCATATTTGGCGGGGAACGCGTAACGGTAGTGCCCGGCCGCGTCGGCCCTGCGCCTGGCCTCGGCCAGCAGCTCCTCCCACTGCCTGTTCGGCAGGCCGCCTCGGTCCCAGTCCGTCCTGGCGTCCTCGCGCCGGTGGTCGAAGAACCGGATGTTGTCGTCCTGGCGCTCCAGCGGCCGGATCTCGGCCTCGATGAACTCGTCCAGCTCGGCCAGGTAGGCGATCAGGTCCGCCGGGATGTCGAAATCCATGTTCGCTGCCTACCACGGCGGGCGCGGCTGGCACTAGAGCAATCCCGTACCGGCGGGTAATGTCGGAGTTACTGCTGTTAACTCCGGGAGGCCGCCGTGAGCACGTACGAGCACTACACCACCCCGGTCGAGCCGGGCACCTGGGATGTCCCGGCCGCCGGATCCGCCAGGTTCAGCTGGGAGTACGACGAGGGCCGGACCCAGCTGCTGGACCTCTACCAGCGCGGCAAGGACAAACAGTGGGATGCGGCGAAGCGCATCGACTGGTCGATACCGGTCAACCCGTGCAACGTCATGGAGCAGACCGAGGAGCTCAACCCGATCTACGGCTCGCCGCAGTGGAACAAGCTGAACCAGAAGGAGCGGGACGAGCTCGACCATCATCTGTCGGCGTGGCTGTTCAGCCAGTTCCTGCACGGCGAGCAGGGCGCGCTGACCGTAGCCGCACGCATCGTGGAGTCAGTCCCGGACATGGACTCCAAGTTCTACGCGGCGACCCAGGCGATGGACGAAGCGCGGCATGTCGAGCTGTATGCGCGGTTCATGCGGGAGAAGATCGGGCTCTACTACCCGATCAACCCGGACCTGGCCCAGCTGCTCGCCGACGCGCTGAACGACTCCCGCTGGGACATGCCTTATCTCGGCATGCAGGTGCTGATCGAGGGCCTCGCGCTGGCCGCCTTCGGCGTGCACCGCGATCTGTCCAACAACGCCCTGGTCACCCAGCTACTGGCGTACGTGATGCAGGACGAGGCGCGGCATGTCGCGTTCGGCCGGCTGGCCCTGCGCGATTACTACAAGGAGCTGACCGCGGCCGAGCGTGCCGATCGCGAGGAGTTCGTAGTCGAGGGCTGCTACCTGATGCGTAACCGGTTCACCGCGCGTGAGGTCTGGGACCGGATGGGCTTCGACGTCGCGGAGTGCGTGGAATTCACCGAGCAGTCGCCGGTGCAGCAGGCCTTCAGGACCCTGCTGTTCTCGCGGATCGTGCCGTGCGTGCGGGACATCGGCCTGTGGGGGCCGAAGGTCCAGCATGCCTACGCCGACCTGGGCGTCATCGAGGCCGCAGATTCGGATCTCGAGGTGCTGATGCGCGCCGATGAGGAACTGGCCGAGAAGATTGACAACGAGAAGTACGCCGCCGAGCTCGCGGCCCGGCAGGGCGAGGTCGACGACGCCATCGCGCTGGCCTCGACCCAGGGTGGCAGCCCCGCGTAGCCGTCGCCCTGGCTCGCGGGCGATGCGAAGGCGCTAGCGCGGCGTCACCACAGATCGCCTCCCGTGAGCACGTACAGGAACGGGACGAGCGGGACGATGCTGCAAACAGCCCAGGCCAGCTTCCCGACGGTGCCGAGGTCACGCCGGGCTCAGCAGGTCTATCCAGATCAGCACGACCGCAATCGGGTGCAGGAAGCAGATCAGCAGCTCAATTAGTTTCTTCATGTCCACGACGGTACGCCGCCGCGGCTGATGTCAGCCTGTGGCCGGCCCGTCATTGCCCAGGCTCAGGTCCCTCAGTGCCGCGCGGGCTGCCCACATGCCGCACATCCCGTGCACGCCGCCGCCCGGCGGGGTAGACGCGGAACAGAGGTAGACGCCTGGCAGTGGCGTCCTGTACTCGTTCCAGCGCAGAGCCGGGCGCCCGATGGTCTGCCGCAGCGTCGCGGCCCCCGCCGTGATGTCCCCGCCCACGTAGCCGGGGTTGTACCTCTCCATGTCGGCCGCGGTCCTGACGGACTTCGCCAGGATCAGGTCGCGAAAGCCCGGCGCGAACCGCTCGATCTGCGCCTCGATCGGGTCCGAGACGTCGACGTCCGACCCGGCCTGGCACGTGGCAGTAGCCCCACAGTGTGTGCTTTCCGGCCGGCGCCCGGCTCGGGTCGACCACACCGGGCTGCGCGATCAGGCAGAACGGGCGTTCCGGGTGCCGCCCGGCGTTAACGTCGGCCTCGCTGCGGGATACCTCGGCGATGGTACCGCCGGCATGCACTGTGCCCGCTTCGCGACATGCCTCGTTCGTCCAGGGAACGGGGCCGTCCAGCGCCCAGTCAACCTTGCACACGCCGGGTCCGTACCGGAAGCGCCGCATTGCCCGGCGGTAGCCCGCGGGCAGCCGGTCGCCCGCTAGCTCGAGCAGCTGGCGCGGGGTGACGTCCAGCAGCACGGTCCTTGCGGCCGGCAGCTGGTCGAGCCGCTCGATCCAGCGGCCAGTGGTGATGCTTCCGCCAAGCTCGGCCAGTTCAGCGGCCATTGCGGCGGCGAGCTGTCCGCTGCCCCCCTCGACCACGGGCCAGCCGGTGGTGTGCGCCAGCAGCATCAAGGTCAGCCCGAACGCGCCGGTCAGCGGCGCGGACAGCGGGCGCATCGAGTGACCGGCCACGCCTGCCAGCAGGGCGCGTCCCTCTGGAGTGCGCAGGCGCGCCGCCAGCAGGCGGGCAGGCAGCAGCCCTTCGACTGCGAACCTGGTGGCGGGACCCAGTTCGGCGGGCAGCGAGCGCAGCGGCGCCAGTACGAGGTCCAGCACCGCGTCGCTGTGGCGAACGAGCGGCTCCATCAGCCGCCGGTACGCCCCCGCGTCCGGTCCGAGGAAGCGGGCAGTCTGCGCGACCGACCCGCTGATGGCACCGGCTCGGCCGCCGTCCAGCGGGTGCGCGACTGCGACCTTAGGAGTAAGCAGCCGAACGCCACGGGCAGCCAGGTCTAGGCTGCGGAAGAACGGCGAGGCAGCGGCAAGCGGGTGCACGGCGGAGCAGACGTCATGGGCAAACCCAGGGAGCGTGAGCTCTGCTGTCCGGCAGCCCCCTCCTGGTTCGCCGGCGCCCTCGAAGACCGCCACGCGCAAGCCGGCCCTGGCCATGGTCAGGGCAGCGGCTAGGCCGTTCGGCCCGGATCCGACAACGACCGCATCGAGCTGACTCACAACGTGATTACTTGCCCGTCGAAGGCGACCGAGACCGGAACCGGGCCGTTGGCGAGGCTCGCCGCCAGCTTGTCGAGCTCCGTATCGGTCCGATCCGGCCGGTGATGGACCAGCACCAGCTGGCTGGCCCCCGCGCGGGCAGCCAGGCCAACTGCGTACTCGGCCGCCGCGTGACCGAAGGTCGCGGCCGGGTCAAACTCCTCGGCCAGCCAGAAGGAATCGTGCAGTAGGACGTCGACTCCGGCGGCAAGCTCGACCGCGGCCGCGTGGTATGCGCCCAGGCCATCCGGACCAGGTCCGAGGCCGGCTGGGCTGTGATCGGGCAGGTAGGCGATCGAGCTGTGCCCGTCGCTCACCCGGTAGCCGAACGTCCGGCCGCCCTTATGCGGAATCTGGCGCGCCAGCAGCGTCAGCGAGCGCTCCAAGGCGGCCTCGGCACCCGTGCCGTTCTCCGGCTCGGGCAGCATGAGCCTGACCCTGGCGTCGTCGCGATCCCCGCCGACGAAGAAGGGCAGGCCCTGCACGTGATCCCAGTGCAGGTGGGTGACAGCGATGCCGCCGTGGAACGGGCGGCCGGCCAGCAGCCGGGTTACCTCCCTGATACCGGTGCCGGCATCCAGGAGTAGCTCGGGCGCGGCGGCATCGTCGGGCGTGATCGCGAGGCAAGAAGTATGACCGCCGTAGCGGACGAACTCACGGCCCGGCGCTGGCGTGGATCCTCGGGTACCGCACAGATTGATCCGCACGCCTCAGCCCTGGACCGCTTCCTCGTGCCGGTGGCCGCTGGCCAGCTCAGTCAGAGCACCGGAGTCGAATTGGCTGGCAGGCACTGACGCCACGCGGCTGGCTGTGACGGCGATCAGCGTAGCCGTGCGAATCCCGCCCTCAAGGTGTGATCGCTCGCCGAGCAGAGCGCCCGGTCCGTACTCGGCCAGTTGCTGCTCATTTCGGTGCACCACCCGGATCACTCCGTCTAGTACCAGGAATACGTCGGAACCTGGGTCACCCTGACGGACCAGGGTATCCCCGGCCTTCAGGTGGGTGATCTTCGGCATTCCTGGCCGCCCGGATCGCGCCAGCCGCCACGTTGCGTACCGAGTAGCCCGCTACGATCGCGATGTGAGCGATCTTGCCTTCCCGTCGTTTCCGGCTGGCTTCGCGTGGGGCGTCGCTACCGCCGCGTACCAGATCGAGGGCGCAGTGCATGAGGACGGCCGAGGCGACTCGGTCTGGGATACCTTCTGCCGCCAGCCTGGCGCGATCCGCGACGGCCAATCCGGCGACGTCGCCGACGACCACTACCATCGCTGGCCCGAGGACGTCGCGCTCATGGCCGATCTCGGCATCGGTGCCTACCGGTTCTCGATCGCCTGGCCGCGGATCCAGCCGGACGGGTCAGGCGCCGTCAACGCTGCGGGGCTCGACTTCTACGACCGGCTCACCGACGGCCTGCTGGCCCGCGGCATCACGCCCATGCCCACGCTGTATCACTGGGACCTGCCGCAGCCGCTGGAGGACGCAGGCGGCTGGATGGCGCGCGATACCGCGTACAGGTTTGCCGAGTACGCGGGCCTGGCGGCCGAGCGGCTATCGGACCGCATCCCGATGTGGATCACGCTGAACGAGCCGTTCATCGTGACGGCGTTCGGGTACGCGCTCGGGATCCACGCGCCTGGCAAGGCGCTCATGCTGGACGCGCTGGCGACCGCGCATCATCAGCTGCTCGGGCACGGCCTGGCCAACTCGGCACTGCGGGCCGCCGGGGCCACACAGGTGGCGATCACTAACAACTACTCGCCCGCATGGCCCGCGACTGACACCGCGGCAGACCAGAGCGCCACCGCCGCCTATGACGCCCTGCACAACCGGACGTTCACCGACCCGGTACTGCTTGGCCATTATCCGGACCTGTCTGCGTTCGGTATCGGACCAGACGGCCCTGACTGCGTACGCGACGGCGACCTAGCGATCATCTCCGCGTCAGTTGACGCGCTCGGCGTCAACTACTACAACCCGACACGGCTGTCTGCCCTGCCTGGCGCACCGCTGCCGTTCCAGATGGAGCCGATCACGGGATACCCGGTGACCAACTTCGGCTGGCCCGTCATCCCGGCCGGCCTCACCGAGCTGCTCATCATGCTCAAGGACCGGTACGCCGACCAGCTGCCGCCCGTCTACATCACCGAGAACGGCTGCTCGGTCGCCGACGAGCCGGACGCGAGCGGCCGCATCGACGACCAGCCCCGGATTGCCTACCTGGACAGCCACATTCGCGCGGTGGCGGATGCGATCACAGCCGGCGTCGACGTGCGCGGTTACCTGGTCTGGTCGCTGATGGACAACTTCGAGTGGGCTGAGGGATACCACCAGCGCTTCGGCCTTGTGCATGTCGACTTCGACACTCAGCACCGCACGCCGAAGGCATCATTTGCCTGGTACCGGGACATGATCGCCGCGCAGCCTGGTCAGCGAGCTCAGTAGGCCAGCGCCGGCGACTCACGCACCCAGGAGCTGTCGGTCAGCACGGCCGCCATGAAGTCCGCGACGTCAGCTCGCGAGATCTTGCCGCCGCCGCGCGGCGGGTAGTCGGGCCGGACCCGGTAGCGCCCGGTCAGCGGCGAGTTCACCAGCCTGGTTGCGCGGACCAGGGTCCAGTCGAGGTCACTCGCCCTGATCGCCGCTTCCATCGCCCGGACGTCAGCGAACTGCCTGGCTAGCACCCGCGGCAGGATCGCCTTGATCAGGAACCCGGTATCGGGGTCGGTTCTGATGAAGGCCCCGGCCGCCGACACGCACACCAGCCTTTTGCAGTCCGTCTTGTCCATCGCGGACACCAGGTTGCGGCCTGCATCGGCGAGCAGCGACGCCGACTTCGCTCCGCGCGGGCCGAGCGCCGACAGCACGGCGTCGGCTCCGGCGACCACCTCGGATACGGCGCCGGCGTCGGTTGCATCGCCCGTCACCACCGTGAGACCAGCCGTGGCCGACAGCGACTGCGGGCTGCGCGCCAGGGCGGTCACCTGATGCCCGGACGCCAGCGCCCACGCCAGCACGTGGCTGCCGATGCGGCCGCTCGCGCCCATCAGTGCCAGTCGCATGACCTGCTCCTCATTCCTCCGCCGCACCGGCGGATTGCTGACCGTTGTTACCCGGCCGCCGCCGCCGGCCAGACCCGGCGGGCAGCCCGAGCATCAGTAGGCAGCTCAGTCCGAAGACTCCCACCTGGAACCACAATGTCCGCTCCAAGGCCGCTGTGAAGTCACGCCGCACTGCCATGCCTCCGGCGCTCGCCAGTACCTGCCGCGCTCCGGCCGGGACGGCCTGGCCGCCAGGTAGCTGGCAGGCCGCGGGCGTCACGGTCGGGTCCGCAGCGACCAGCCTGGCGTGCAGGCAGTCGCCGAACTGCCCGGTGATCTGGCGGGCAAACGGCGCCGGCACCTGCTGCGCTGCCAGGCCAGCCCGCAAGTGCGGCGTGACGGCGTGCGCTGCCGCGGCCGACTGGGTGCCGAGCAGCCCGAAGAAGATCACGCCGATGACGGCGATGCCGATCGAGTTGCCGACCTGCAGGCCGGTGTTGAAGACACCGGAGGCCGAGCCGGCGTGCTGGGCGGGCACCCGGTCCAGCACGATGTCCGCCAGTGGCGCGATCACCGCGCCGAGGCCAAGGCCCGCGGCCACCAGCCCGGGCACGAGGTCGGAGGTCGTCACCGCGACGCCGTCATGATCCACGATGACGATCAGTGCTGCCATCCCCGCGGCGATGATCAGCGCTCCGGTCATGGTCACGCCTCGGCCGAACCGGGGCGCCAGCCGGGCGGCCGCGCCCGAGGACACCAGCACGCCCAGCGAGAAGGGCAGGAAGGTCAGCCCGGCATGCAGCGGCGTGAAGTTCAGGCCGAGCTGCAGGAACAGGGTGAGCACCAGGCCGAACGACGCGATGCCCAGGAAGAACGCAACCGCAACGGCCATGCCCACGCTGAACCCCCGCTCGCGGAACAGGCTCACCTCGACCAGCGGGGAGCCGCCCCGGCGCGACTTGCGCAGCTCGTACCAGGCGAAGGCGGCGAACACCGGGACTGAGGCTGCCATCGCGAGGAACGACCACACCGGCCAGCCGAGCTCACGGCCCTGCACTAGCGGGTACAGCAGCAACAGCAGCGCGGCACTGATCAGGCCGACGCCGACCGGGTCAAGCCGCGGCGGGCGCGGTGCCCGCGACTCGCGGACCAGGATGGATGCCGCCACGACCGCGATGATGCCGACCGGCACGTTAATCAGGAAGATCGGGCGCCAGCCGAGGCCGAACAGGTTGTGCTGGATGAGCAGCCCGCCGATCAGTGGCCCGCTCACCGTGCCGAGGCCCGCGGTGATGCCGAATCCGGCCAGCGCCTTGATCCGCTCAGCCGGGGGGAAAATCACCTGGATGACCGCGAGCACTTGCGGCACCATGATCGCGCCCATGGCGCCCTGCACGACGCGGCTCGCGATCAGCATGCCGGGACTCTGCGCGGCACCGCAGAGCGCGGACATGATCGTGAATCCGGTGACGCCGATGAGGAACAGCCGCCTGCGGCCGAAGGTGTCGCCGAGCCGGCCGCCGGTGATCAGCACCAGCGCGTAGGCCAGCGTGTAGCCGGCCAGCGCCCACTGCACGTCGGCATAGCTGGCGTGCAGATCCCGCTGAATCGACGGGATCGCGATGTTGACGATAGACACGTCAAGCAGGTTCATGAAAGCAGCCGCCAGCAAGATGACCAGAGTCAGCCATCGGCGCGGATCGCGCTGGCTGGCCGCATCGTTCCGGTCGCGCTGGCTCGCGTCGCTCCCGTCGTCGGTAGCGCCGGTAGCGCCGGTGCGTGCCAGGATCTGAGGATCAGAGGCCATCGGATTCTCCGCTCGGGAAGGACCACCGTGGTTACGTAACTAACCTAGCCTCTTGGATTGCTATTGTCTAGCTAACCTAACTATCAGGGAGCCGAGGCATGTCAGAAGACCACTCTGGCGGAGCTGACCAGCCCGACGCCAGCCCAGGGCAGGATGCTCAGGCCGACTGGGAAGTGCCGTGGCCGGAAGGCGTCAGGGCCGGCTCCTGGACGCCGGAGCGTGCGCAGCTTGCCATGGCGTTTGTCGCCGCGGTCCGCAAGACCGGGTCGCTGATGCATCTGATGAGCCAGGCAGCCGCCGACCGGATCGGCATCAACGCCACCGATCTGAACTGCCTCAACATCCTGAGCTTCAGCGGTCAGCTGACCGCTGGCGAGCTCGCCAGAGCCACCGGGCTGACAACGGCCTCGATCACCGGCGTGATCGACCGGCTCGAGCAGGCAGGATTCGTGCGCCGGGAGCGAGACGCCGCGGACCGCAGACGGGTTGTCATCCATCTGAACACCAAGCGGGCCCTTGCCACGGTTGCACCGGTGTTCGGCCCGATGATGGGCGCCTGGCAACGGATGGCCGACCGCTACAACGACGACGACCTAAGGCTGATCGTGGAGTTCTACGGCCAGATGGAGGAGATCATCGGCGATCACCTGGCCCGGCTCCGCGAGCAAGAAACGTGACTATCGCGGACATCTGTCTAGATCGCTCCATTTAGTGGGTCGAGATCTGTGAACCTGCGGGCGCGGTCGCGCGTCGACATTTAGTTCGTACAAGGAACGGCCCAGCATTGCGCCGGGCCGGATTCCGGTGTCAGGGGGAAGGAGCCACATTGAGATCAGCCATCAGTCATTCGCGGCTACGGTTCGCCGGTGCGTCTGCGGTCGCCACGATTTCCGCTGCGCTACTGGCAGTTGGGATGAGCGGCGGCCTGTCAAGCGCGGCGACCGCGGCCGGTCAGGCCGCGCACCTGAGCTCGGCGGTACGCCACGCGCGTCCGGCCGTGTCGGCCGACCGCACGTCGGCGCGCGCAACTCGCTACGCAGTGCAGCCGCTCGTGCAGGAGTTCGGCACCAACGCGAAGCCGTTCTGCCCGGCTCATAGCGGCAACCCGCCGTGTACCGGCGCCCCGAACGACTACGGCACCATCGACCGTCTCCCGTCTCACTTCTCCAATGGCGGGTACGGCAACTACGCCCCCGGTACTGCGGCGCTGACCGGAGGCTGGATGGCAGTCGTTTCCGGTACCGGCGACGGCAACCAGGGGGCCGGGTGTCCGGGTACCACCGCAACGTCCAATCCAGGCGAGACGTGCACTGGCCCGTACGCGCTGTTCGGCACCGGCAAGGCTAGGGGCGTGGAGAACGTGTTCCCCAAGACCGGCTTCACCGTCACCGACGACCTCTACCTCTCGCCCACGACCGGCGGGCCGGCCGGATCACTGGTGGACGACGACGTCGAGATCAACACCAGCGCTGGCAAGTACGGCATCGACAACATCATCACCGCCTGCGCGGAGGACACGACCTCGGCCACGCTGGGCTACATCATCAACTTCGGTCACAACTCGCCGGGCTCGTGCGAAGGCACGCCAGTGATCACGAAGGATGGCTGGTACCGGTTCGTGTTCGTGTTCAGCGACACTGACGGGTACGCCTACCTCACCGAGTCGGTGCGCAGCGAGGCGACTGGCAGGCAGATTGCCACCTCCGGACCTGAGCCGGTGGGCGGCGGCAGCCCGGAGCGGGTATCCCGGTGGGGAGGCCCCGGCTACTTCTGGCTTCCGACCGAGGACTACAGCGGCCTGCCCCTGGCTAACTTTGCCCTTCAGCTCGGACAGGCCAGCCGAGGGCACCGCCCGTAGCGCACGAGTCGATCTGTCTGAGGCCGGGACCATACTGGTCCCGGCCTCGGCCGTTTCCACGGCGATCGCGCGCGGCCTCCTGCAGCGGCGGACAATGGCGTTAAACCATGGAGGCCCGGTGGACATGACTGACGCTCCGGTTCCTGAGGCGCATGCGCTCGACCCGCTCACGGCGGACGAGATCAGGGCCGTCGCAGCCGCGTTACTTGACGAGAAGGGCGTCAGTCGCAGCTGGCGATTCGCATCGATCGACCTGGCCGAGCCTGCAAAGGCCGAGCTCGCGGCCGGGCCGTCCGGCATCGTCCGGACGGCGCACGCGATCTGCTGGAACACCGCCGACGGCGAGACCTACCGGGCCATGGTGACACTTCCGGGCGGCGAGATCGCACACTGGGAGCAGGTGCCCGGCGTCCAGCCGAACATGACGGTCGACGAGTGGCATGAGTGCGACGAGATGCTACGCCGGCATCCAGCCGTGATCGGCGCGCTGGCGGCTCGCGGCATCACCGACATGAGCCTGGTGCTCACCGACGTCTGGGCCTACGGTGCCGCGCTGGTGCCGCAGCGCTACCAGGGGCGCCGGATCGGCTGGTCAGACGTGTGGATGCGCGGCGGCGACGACGGCAACCCGTATGCGCACCACGTCACCGGGCTGCATCCGATCGTGGACATGAACCGGATGGAGCTGCTGGAACTGGAAGACCGCCGCGACGCCGATGACGGCGGCCTCCCTGAGGTCATGGGCGAGTACTTGCCCAGGCTGATCCCGATGCCGCTCCGCCAGGTCAGTCCGCTCGAGGTGAGTCAGCCGCAAGGCGCCTCGATCACCCTCGACGGCCGGCTCTTGCGGTGGCAGAACTGGCAGCTGCGGATCGGCTTCAACAATCGCGAGGGCCTGGTCCTGCATACGGTCAGCTTCAGCGACGGCGGGCGCGTCAGGCCGATCGCGCACCGCATGTCGTTCGCCGAGATGATCGTGCCGTACCGGGACGTCACCCAAGATCACTACCGGCGCACCGCGTTCGACATCGGCGAGTGGGGACTCGGCTTCATGACCACTTCGCTAGAACGCGGCTGCGACTGCCTGGGCGAGATCCGCTACCTGGACGCGGTGGTGCACAACTCTCGCGGTGAGCCGCGAACCATCCGCAATGCGGTCTGCATCCACGAGGAAGATGACGGGGTGCTGTGGAAGCACGTCGACGAGCGGACAGGTGCCGAGGTGCGGCGGGCCCGCAGGCTAGTCATCTCCTTCCACGTGACCGTCGCCAACTACGAGTACCTCATCTACTGGCGCTTCTACCAGGACGGGAACATCGAGTGCGAGGTGCGCGCGACCGGCATCATGGTCACCTCGTCATTCCCGCCCGGCCAGCAGCCGCCAACCGGGACGGCGGTCGATCAGCGCACCTACGCGCCCTACCACCAGCACTTCATCGTGGCGAGGCTGGACCTGGACATCGACGGCGAGCCCAACACGGTCTTCGCCATCGAGTCGCGGGCACTGCCCGCGGGCGACGCGAACCCGCATGGGCTTGCCCTCGTCACGCAGGAAACGCCGCTGCGGACCGAGTCCGACGGACGGCAGGATTACGACTGGCAGACGCAGCGGGCCTGGGTGGTGGCGAGCACCCGGTCAGTGAATGGCCTGGGAGGACGGCCAGCCTACAAGCTGATCCCCGGCGGGAGCTTCCCGGCGATGATGGACGAGTCCTCGCCAGCCTTCCAGCGGGCACAGGTGATCGGCCACACGCTGTGGGTGACGCCATACGAACCAGGCGAGCGCTGGCCCTGCGGGGAATTCCCGAACCTCAGCGCAACCGACCACGGGCTGCCCGCCTGGACCGCGCGGAACCGGCCGATACAGGACACTGACATCGTGCTGTGGCACGTGTTCGGCCTCCATCACCTCACCAGGCCCGAGGACTGGCCGGTCATGCCGGCGGACAGGACCGCGTTCTGGCTTAAGCCATGGGGCTTCTTCGACCGGAACGCGGCGCTGGACGTGCCGCCGGCCCCGCACCACCTCGGTGAGCATGAGTGACCGCGATCGTCGGGGCGGCTCAGGCGGCCTGGACGCGCTAAGTTTTCGTCCCATGACAACAGAGTCGGCCCGCAGCGTCGTGGAGATCTACACCGATGGCGCGTGCAGCGGCAATCCCGGCCCCGGCGGCTGGGGCGCCGTGCTGAGCTACGGCGGTCGCACCAGGGAACTGTGCGGCGGCGAGGCCGCGCCGACAACGAACAACCGGATGGAGCTCATGGCTGCCATCCAGGCGCTGGAGAGCCTGACCAGGCCGTCCAAGGTACGGCTGCACACCGACAGCAGCTACCTGCGTAACGGCATCACCGGCTGGCTCGCCAGCTGGAAGCGAAACGGCTGGAAGACCGCGAGCAGGCAGCCGGTAAAGAACGAGGACCTGTGGCGGCGCCTGGACGCGGCAGCAGCCAAGCACGACGTGCAGTGGCTGTGGGTCAAGGGGCACGCAGGCGATCCCGGCAACGAGCGAGCCGACGCGCTGGCCAATCGCGGGATGGCCGAGGCAATCGCGGCGGCGCGGCCAGCGCGCAGGTAAGCGGCCGGACAAGGAAACTCGCCCTGGCGAGGCAGGCGCACCGCCAGGGCGAGCCCGATGACCGGTCCCCCCCGGATTCATCTGAATGGGTCCCCCGCTACACAGGATGACATCCCGATTACTGGCAGTCTTCACCGGGGTCGGCATCTGTTGCTCTGAGCCCTTGCGGTGGCCAACTGGCCGGCTTCGTGCACCCTGCCTTCCCTGGCGGCCCGCGGAGCCCGGTCCAGCCGTCGGGCACTCCCGTCAACCCCTACGATCAATCCATTGCACCGAGCACGCACGGCGGCTGCCAGCCCACGACAGGGACCTGAGCATAGCCCGGCAAGGCCGCGCCAGGTCTGGAGTGATTGTTGGGATCAGCGGAACGCGGTGCCCTCGGCGCGGTCTTCGTCGTGAACGGCCTTGCGATCGGAACATTTGCCGCCCGGCTGCCGTGGATAGCTGACCGCCTCCATCTCAGCAGCGGAATGCTCGGTGCGGTCGGCCTGACGAACAGCATCGGGGCTCTTGCCACCATGCCTTTCGCGGCCCAGTTCGTGCACCGATACGGTCCGAAGGCAGCCACCAGGGTGCTGATCGGCGCGTCCAGTGCCGCCCTCGCCCTGCCTGCGTTCGCGCCGAACCTGCTCGCGCTGGCAGCAGTGATGCTGCTGTATGGCGCCCTGGTGGGAACGAACGATAACGCGATGAATGCCCAGGCGGTCGAGGCGGAGCAGCGGGCGGGCAAGTCGATCATGTCAGGCCTGCATGGGCTCTGGAGCGTGGGCGTGCTGGCCGGGGCACTCATCGGCTCGCTGTCAGCGCATGCGCATATCGACCCCAGGCTTCAGTTCACGGCGGTAGGCGCTTTCGCCGCTGTCGTAGGCATCATCGCGTCCTTCTGGTTCGTCGGCAAAGCGCCCGGCGCAGCCGCCGAGGTGAAGGTGCCGAGGTTCGCCTGGCCGCGCGGCCCGCTCCTGCTGATCGGCCTCGTCGGGTTCGCCGCGATCTTCGTGGAATTCGCCGCCAACGACTGGTCCTCCGTCTTCATGCACTGGGACCTGCGCTCGAGCCAGGCCGAGGCGGCGATCGCCACCGGCGTGTTCGCGGCCTCGATGGCAGCCGGCCGGCTCTGCGGCGATGTGCTCGTGCGGCGCGTCGGATCGCGAGTGAGCGTCCGTGCCTGCGGCATCCTTGGCACAGCGGGCTGTGTGCTGGTCGCGGTCAGCCCGGACGCGGCGGCGGCCCTGGCCGGGTTCGTCCTGATCGGCCTTGGCGTCTCGGTTGTGGTGCCGCTCGTCTTCACGGCCGCTGGCCGGTTCGGGCCAAGCCCCGCGATCAGCGTGGCCGGGGTTGCCACCGTCAGCTACGGGGCCGGCATGGCCGCCCCGAGCGTCATGGGCGGAGTCGCCGACATCTCCTCGCTTCGGATCGCCTTCGCCGTTGCCGGGCTGCTCGCGATCGCGGTCGCGGCAGGCGCGGGGCTCCTGGACCGGCCGCCCAGTGCCGAGCCGGCCACGGCTGATGCCCTCCAGGTCAGAAGAAGATCAGCTTGACCGAGGAAATGACGCCGATCGCCACCACAAATATCCGCAGGGCCAGCGGCGGCAGCTTCCGCCCGAACCTGGCACCCACCAGTCCGCCGATAGTGGAGCCCACGGCGATCAGCAGCACGACGAGCCAGGCCACGTGCGCGAAGATGATGTACACGACGGCAGCGGCGCCGTTCACCAGCGTTACAAGCACGTTCTTGGCGCCGTTCACCCGCTGCAGGTTCTCCTCGAGGAACGTGCCCAGCAAGCCGATGACGAGCACCCCCTGCGCCGCCCCGAAGTAGCCGCCGTAGGCTGCCGAGGCGAACACGCCGGCCGCGAGTGCCGGGCTGGTCCGCTCGCCGCCATCTACGCCAGCCTGCTCGGCTCGCCGCTTGCGCCTGGCTATGATCCGGCCGCTCAGCCACGGCTGGATGAGCACGAGCACGCACGCGCTCAGGATCAGGGCAGGAACGATGAGCTTGAAGGAGCTTGACGGCAGGGAGAGCAGCGCGGCCGCACCCCCGACCGAGCCCGCGACCGCGAAGGTGCCGAGCCGGATCAGCCTGCCCCGCTGGCCGCTTAGCTCGCGCCGGTAGCCGACGGCCCCGCTGACATTCCCTGGTACCAGGCCCACATTGTTGGAGACGTTGGCCACGATCGGCGGGAAACCGAAGGCAAGCAGCGTGGGAAAGGTGATCAGCGACCCGGACCCCACAACCGCGTTCACCGCGCCTGCCGCTATGCCAGCTCCGAGGATGCCGAGTGCCTCAGCAGGTCCCACGGATTCCTCGCATGACGTCGATATAGGGTACGGGAGGGACATAGCGGACGAGTCAGGCGCAGTCCACCTGTCATGCGAGCGGTATTGCCCGTGCCGACCAGCGAGCGGCGCGGCGCTCGACCTCCAGCGGCACGCCGAAGCACCGGGAAAGATTGCGCTGGGTGAATACTTCGTGCAGCGGCCCGGCAGCAAGCACGGCGCCCTTGCGCATCAGCATCGCGTGCGTGAAGCCCTCTGGCACCTCTTCGACATGGTGGGTGACCAGCACCATCATGGGTGAGCGAGGGTCCCTGAGCAGCGTGGCGATGCGCCGCAGCAGGTCCTCCCTGCCGCCGAGGTCAAGCCCGGCGGCGGGCTCGTCCAGCAGCAGCAGCTCCGGGTCGGCCATCAGTGACCTGGCGATCTGGACGCGCTTGCGCTCGCCCTCAGACAGCGAGCTGAAGCGGCGCCGGATCAGGTGCGCGCAGCCAAGGGCATCGAGCAGCTCGACCGCCCTGGTCACGTCGAAAGAGTCGTAGTCCTCGGCGTCCCGGCCCAGGATTCCGTAGGACGCCGTCAGTACGAGGTCGATGACCTTCTCCTGCAGCGGCACTTGATCGGCGATGGCCGAGCTCGACATGCCGATCCTGGTACGCAGATCCGCGATATCGGCATCGGGCAGCGACTCGCCGAGCACCTCGACGGTGCCGTGCGTCGGCAGCAGAAGGGTCGCGGCGACCTGCAGCAGCGTCGTCTTGCCTGCCCCGTTCGGCCCGATGATCACCCAGCTTTCGTCGCTGCGCGCGGTCCAGTCGACGTCGCGCAGCAGCATCGACCTGTCGTGTCGGACCCCAACTCCGCGCAGCCTGAGTACCTCAGCCGCCATCCGGTTCCCTCCGAGCGCCACCATCTCAGCTTGAACTTACGGTATGGCAGCGCGTTGAACTTACGGCATCGCGCGCTGCGACGTGACATCCCGGTGCGTTGACCCGTCAGCCGTCGGCGTGGCGGACGGCCAGCAGCGCGGCTTGGGTCCTGTCCGCCACGCCGAGCTTGGCGAGTACCGAGCTCACGTGCGTCTTGACTGTCTTCTCCGCCACCCCGAGCGACCGTGCGATCTCCCGGTTGGACCGACCGTCGGCCAGTAGTGCCAGCACCTGACGTTCTCGTCCGGTCAGTGCCCCCATCCCGCGGACGTCGCTCTCTGGCCTGCTGGCGACCAGCCCGGCCGCCTGCGGCGCCAGCACCGTGTTGCCGTCGTGCACCGAGCGGATCGCGCGGACCAGTGCATCAGGATCCACGTCCTTGTAGAGGAAACCGGCGGCGCCAGCTTGCAGCGCCTGGGCCGGGCTGCCGGGCCCGGCAGCGCTGGTCAGGATGATGACCCTGGTCGCCGCGGCCTGGCCCTGCAGCTGCGACAGCACGCCGATACCATCGAGCACCGGCAGCTTGAGGTCGAGCAGCAGCACGTCGGGCAGGTGCTCCAGGGTGAGCCTGATGGCTTCAGGCCCATCGCTGGCCTGGCCGACCAGCGTGATGTCATCCTGCACCTCGAGCAGTACGGCGAGGCCCTGCCTGACGACCGGGTGATCGTCAGCTATCAGCACCCGGATAGGCGCGGCGCCCTTCATGCCGGGACTGCCGTTCATGCCGGAACCGTGAGCCGGACAGTGGTTCCCTTGCCTGGAGCCGCGGTGATGGTCAGGCGGCCGCCTGCCGAGGCTGCTCGTTCCCGCATCGAAGCGAGGCCAAGGCCTGCCCGCGGCGCGCCGGTGTCGAAGCCGGCGCCAGAGTCACTCACCTGGAGCGAGACGCTGCGCTTGCGCGCGGTCAGGCTCACCAGGATCTGCCCGGCACCGGAATGGCGCAGTGCATTGGTGATCGCCTCCTGCGCGATCCGGTAGACCGCAGTCGCGCGGACCGGATCCAGCGCAGGCAGCTCGCCGGTCCGGACGATGACCTCGGCGCCGTAGGTGCGGCCAGCGAGGAGCGAGTAACCGCGGACTGAGCCAGCCAGGCCGCCGGCCGCGAGCTCCGGCGGTGCCAGGCCGTCGATCACAGCGCGCAACTCCGCATGAGCTTCGCCCGCCAGTGCCGCGACGCTGTCGATCTCCCTGATCGCACGGGCCGGATCCCGGCCGACGAGCACGGCCGCCGCCCTGGCCTTGGCGCGCACGCTGAACAGCTTCTGGGACACGGCATCGTGCAAATCCTGGGCTAGCCTGGCACGCTCCTGAAGGACCGAGAGCTCGCGCCCGTGCTCATACAGCCTGGCATTGGTCAGCGCGATCGCGGCATGCGCGGCGAACAGGCTGACCAGGCGCTCATCCCGCTCGGTGAAGCCGCCAGGCTCCTCCTTGCAGGCGGCGAAGATGAAGCCGAGGATCTGGTCACCCTCCTTGATCGGCACGCCCAGGACATCGGTGAGCTCCGGATGCGCGGCCGGCCAGCCCCAGAACCGCGGATCGGTCCGGATGTCGTCCAGCCGCAGCGGCTTGCCCTCGCGGAGCATGACGCCCAGCATGCCGTGCTGGCGAGGCAGCGGGCCGATCGCCGCCTGCTCGCGCGCAGTGAGCCCGTCCACCACGAATTCGGCGAACGAGCCGGCTTCGTCTGGTACGCCGAGCGCAGCGTACCTGGCGCCGGCCAGCGACCGGGCGGAGCGCACGATCATCTGCAGGACGTCCCGCACCGAGAGTTGGCTCGCGACCGCCAGTACCACCTGGCTGACGCGCTGGAAGATCTCGTCCTGGCCGGCATCGGAGTGCGAGTCGCCGCCGACCGGACGTGGAGCCTGACCCATAGTCACGACGGTACCGGCGCGGACAGCGCCGCGGATCGGGCGCGAGTCGTAGGACTAAGGAACCAGGCCTGCCCAGGCTCGCGGCCGATGCGCACTGATGCCCGGCTGCCTAGCGTCAGTGCCATGAAGACATCCCTAGTAGCGGTCGTCACCGGTGCCTCCCGCGGCCTCGGCCGCGCGCTCGCAGGCGCCCTTGCGGCGGCCGGATATCAGCTCATCATCGACGCTCGTGACGGCCTGGCGCTCGAGGCAGCTGCCGCTGCGCTGCGCGCACAGCACGACCTGCCGCGCCACGCGGTGCTGGCGTTGCCGGGCAGCATCGCAGACCCTTCTCATCGCGCCGATCTGGCCGCTGCCGCCGCCGCGGCAGGCGGCGCTAGCCTGCTGATCAACAACGCCGGAACGCTGGGTGCCAGCCCGCTGCCGGCCCTGGCGGACTACCCGGTGGCAGACCTGCGTGCCTGCTTCGAGGTCAACGTCTTGGCTCCGGTCGCCCTCACCCAGCTGCTGCTGCCCGGACTGCGCGCCAGCGGCGGGGCGGTGCTCAGCATCACCTCCGACGCCGCCGTCGAGGCATATGCGGGCTGGAGCGGCTACGGCGCCGCCAAGGCTGCGCTTGAGCAGGCCTGCCACGTGCTGGCAGCGGAGGAGGCTGCCGTGCGGGTCTGGTGGGTAGATCCCGGTGACCTGCGAACGCAGATGCACCAGCAGGCTTTCCCTGGCGAGGACATCTCCGACCGGCCGCTGCCTGAGACCGTCACGCCGGCGTTCATGCGGCTGATCAGCGAACGGATGCCGAGCGGGCGGTACCGGGCCGCAGAACTGATGCCAGCCCCGACGATGACCGCAGGGGCGGCACCGTCATGACCTCAGCGCTGCAGTATCTGTCAGAGCCACTGGATCTCGGGACCGTGGCGGCCCCGGTGCGGCCGGAACTGCAGGCCCACGAGCCGCCCGAGGTCAGCGGACGGGGCCGGGATGACGTGCGGCTGATGGTCAGCAGGACAGCTACCGGGGATGTGAGCCACCACTCATTTGCCGCGCTGCCCGACCTGCTCCTGCCGGGCGACCTGGTCGTAGTGAATAACTCGGCGACGCTGCCCGCCTCCGTCCCTTTGGCTGACACGGTCGCTCTGGCCGACACAGTCGCGTTGCCCTACGGGTCAGCGCTGACCGTGCACTTCTCGACGGCGATGCCGGAGGGAGACTGGCTGGTCGAGCTGAGGTCCGGGCGTAGCCCGGCCACCGTGCCCTTCGGCGGCGGCACGCCGGGCCAGCGACTTAACCTGCCCGGCGGCGCCGTCCTCACGCTCGCTGGCCGTTTCAGCCAGCGGCTCTGGCGGGCCAGGCTGTCGACGGCGGTGATCCCTTACCTGCTCCGCCATGGCGAGCCGATCAGATATTCCTACGTGCCACGCCCCTGGCCGCTCGAGGCATATCAGACGGTCTTCGCGACCTGGCCAGGTAGCGCCGAGATGCCGAGCGCAGCCCGGCCGTTCACGCCGGAGATCGTGACCAGGCTGATTAGCCGCGGCATCGCAATCGCTCCGATCACGCTTCACACCGGAGTCTCGTCACTGGAAGGCGGGGAGCAACCGTATCCGGAGTCCTACGACGTGCCGGCGGCCACAGCCCGGCTGGCGAACCTCACCCGCCGGGCCGGTGGCCGGGTCATCGCGGCCGGGCACGACGGTAGTCCGGGCGATGGAAAGCGCGGCCGCCGTGAGCGAGGGCGCGGCGCGCGGCTCGATCAGCGCGTCGGCCGGCTGGACGTCGTTGGTCGTCACCCGGCGCAGCGGCGTCGTGGCCGTGGACGGGCTGCTGACCGGCCTGCATGAGCCCCGGTCCACGCACCTGTGGATGCTGGCCGCCTTCGCTGGCGAAGACCTGCTCGGCCAGTGTTACCTTGAGGCCGCGGACCGGGGCTACCGCTGGCACGAATTTGGCGACGTGCACCTGCTCCTGCCCTGAGAAGGCACCAGCTGGCCCAGAATTGCCAGCGCGGCCGCCACCCGGCTGCCGGAGCAGCGCCGGTGAGTCGATAGCGTTAGAGCACTATGTCCGGTCCGCCGACCACGCTGCTGGTCACCCTGACAGGCCGGGACCGGCCGGGCGTCACCTCTCGGCTGTTCTCCGCTCTGGCCGAGCACGACTTCATGGTGATCGACGTCGAGCAGGTCGTCATCCGAGGCCGGCTGGTTCTCGGCGTGCTGCTGGCGAGCGACGGCTCCCCCGACCTGACCGCGATCCACCGGCACATCACCTCGCTCGCGGCCGACCTGGGGATGGATGTCGAGATCACCCTGGGCTCCGGCGAGCCAGCGCAGCGGCTGCGCGGCAAGCTGCACGTCACCCTGCTCGGGCGGCCGCTGCTGCCCTCGGCCGTCGCCTCGATCGCCGGCCGCATCGCCGCCCACGGAGCGAATATCGACCGGATCGGCCGCCTGGCAAGCCGCCCCGTTACCTGCATCGAATTCGAGGTTTCCGGCGCCGACCCTGGCGGCATGCGGGCTGAGCTGGCACGTGAGTCGGTTCAGCTTGGCGTCGATGTCGCGGTCCAGCGTGCTGGCCTGCACCGGCGGGCCATGCGGCTGGTGCTGATGGACGTCGACTCCACGCTGCTTCGGGACGAGGCAATCGAGCTGCTCGCGGCCAGAGCGGGCTGCGAGGCTGCGGTGAGCAAGCTGACCGCTGCGGCCATGCGCGGCGAGCTTGACTTTGCCGAGGCTCTCCACCAGCGGGTCGCGCTGCTAGCTGGCCTGGATGCGTCGGTTATCGACGAGGTGCTGGCCCGGGCCCAGCTCATGCCGGGAGCCCGGACGCTGGTCAGGACGCTGAAGCGGCTTGGCTATCGGTGCGGTGTCGTGAGCGGCGGGTTCACCCAGTTCACCGACTGGCTGACCCTTGAGCTAGGCCTCGACTTCGCTGAGGCCAACACGCTGGAGGTATCAGCCGGGAGGCTCACCGGCCGTGTTGTCGGGCCGGTCATCGACCGCGCCGGAAAGGAGCGCGCGCTCCGGCACTTCGCGACGGCAGCCGGGGTCCCCCTCAGCCAGACGGTGGCGGTCGGCGACGGTGCTAACGACCTGGACATGATCTCCGCGGCGGGACTCGGCATCGCCTTCAATGCCAAGCCGGCGGTCCGGGACGCAGCCGATACATCGCTCAGCGTGCCGCACCTAGACGCGATCTTGTATTTGCTGGGGATCTCGAGGGACGACGTAGAAGCCGCGGATGCCGAGGATCCCCTGCTCATGGCCGACAGCCAGATCCTGCACCCGGCACGGGACTAGCCCGCGGCCTCGCCGGTCCGAGGCGCCCAGGAAGCGAGCAGCTCACCGCCACCGGGGGCCAGGTCGGCCCAGTCCCCGGCGATGGTGATGACCGCGATCGCCGCTGTGGGAAAATCGCGGCTCGGTGTGCGTCAGCAGCCCGACCAGCCCGGCGGCCGCTGGGTTATGGCCGATGTACAGCAGCGTTCCGACATCGGGAGCGGTCTGCCGGATGATCTCCACGAGGTCATCGCTGTCAGCCTCGTACAGCCGCTGGTCCGCGGTGAACGCGGGCTCATCGCCTAGCGTCGATGCCAGCTGACTGCCAGGTCTGCCTGGTGCGCCGGGCCGCGGAGCAGATCACCGAGTCGGGCCGGAATCCGCGCTCGGCCAGCCAGCTGCCCGCTGCCGCGCTATCGCGCAGCCCCCGTCGGCCGCAGGGCCCGCTCGAAGTCCGGGCCGCCTGGCAGTTCTCCTGCCTTGGCGTGCCGCATCACGATCAGCCTGTGCCTGTCCTGCATGACATCCATCGTCGGGCACTAAGCGCAGGGCCGCGCGGCCGGCACGCGGTCTGGCGATCGGCGGTTCAGTGCCTGCCCGAGGACGTGGCTGGGCGATCCACCCTGCAACTGGACATAGCAAACGGGCGGCGGGCTCGTCAGCCCGCCGCCCGCTACGCCGCAGCCCGCGGCTCCGATCAGGCAGTCGCCTGGCCGGCCGGGGTCTTCGCCTCGGTCTCGCCGGAGGAGATGCTGGTCGACCGGCGCTTGGAGATCACGATGGCGCCTACGACGATGGCAAACGCGACGACCGCAACTCCGACTCGCAGGCCGTCGTTGTGGGCGTACCGCACGACACTGGTCGCGATCAGCAACGACACCAGGTTCATGACCTTGATCAGCGGGTTGATGGCCGGCCCCGCAGTGTCCTTGAACGGGTCACCGACGGTGTCGCCGATGATCGTCGCCTCGTGCGCGGGCGAGCCCTTACCGCCGTGATGCCCGTCCTCGACCAGCTTCTTGGCGTTATCCCAGGCCCCGCCGGAGTTGGCCAGGAAGACGGCCATCAGCGCGCCAGCGGCGATCGCCCCGGCGAGGTAGGAGCCAAGCGGCCCGTAGCCGAAGGCAAAGCCCACGGTGATCGGCATCAAGACCGCCAGCAGGCCGGGCGTGGCCAGCTCGCGCAGCGAGTCCTTGGTGCAGATGTCCACTACCCGGCCGTATTCGGGCTTCTCGGTGAAGTCCATGATGCCCGGGTGGTTGCGGAACTGCTCCCGCACCTCGTAGACCACCCGGCCGGCCGCCCGGCCCACGGCCATGATCAGCAAACCGGAGAAGAAGAACACCACGGAGGCGCCGATGATCAGCCCGAACAGGTCGTTGGGCTTGTCGATCGACAGCGTGAAGGTGCCTGCCGCCTTCCCGAGCGCGCCCTCCACCTGCGTACGGAAAGCGCCGAACAGGGCAGTCGCGGCCAGGACCGCGGTCGCGATCGCGATGCCCTTCGTGATGGCCTTGGTGGTGTTGCCGACTGCGTCCAGCCGGGTCAGCACCTGCGCTGCCTCCCCCTCGACCTCGCCCGACATCTCCGCGATGCCCTGCGCGTTGTCCGAGACCGGTCCGAACGTGTCCATCGACACGATCACGCCGACAGTGGTCAGCAGGCCGGTGCCAGCCATGGCGACGGCGAACAGCGCGATCGTCGGGTTGCCGGTACCGAGCAGGAACGCCAGGTAGACCGCGCCGCCGATCAGGAGCGCCGAGTACACAGCCGACTCAAGCCCGACCGAGATGCCGGACAAGATCACGGTGGCCGGGCCGGTCAGCGAGCTCTCGCCGATGTCCTTCACCGGCTTGCGGTTGGTCTCAGTGAAGTAGCCAGTCAGCAGCTGGATCGCGCTGGCCAGGACCAGGCCGATGATCACGGCGCCAATGGCGATCAGGCGCGGGTCCCCCTTGGTGCCGTGAATCGCGGCGCTGACGCCATGGAGGCCGCTGAAGCTGGAAGGCAGGTAGATAAAGGCCGCGATGATCACCAGGACAAGCGAGATGAGAGCGGATGCGAAGAAGCCGCGGTTGATGGCCGTCATGCCGCTGCGGTCGTTCTTCCGCGGCGCCACGAGGAAGATGCCGAACATCGCGGTGATCACGCCGATCATCGGCACGATCAGCGGGAAAACAAGCCCCTCGGAGCCGAACGCGACCTTGCCCAGGATCAGCGCGGCGACCAGCATCACCGAGTAAGACTCGAACAGGTCCGCAGCCATGCCCGCGCAGTCGCCCACGTTATCGCCGACGTTGTCAGCGATCGTGGCGGCGTTGCGCGGGTCGTCCTCGGGGATGCCCTGTTCGACCTTGCCCACCAGGTCAGCGCCGACGTCCGCGGCCTTGGTGAAGATGCCGCCGCCCACGCGCATGAACATGGCCAGCAGGGCGGCGCCCAGGCCGAAGCCCTCGAGCACGTCAGACGCGTTCTGCTTGTAAATGAGCACAACGACCGCCGCGCCGAACAGGCCAAGCCCGACCGTGAACATGCCCGCCACGCCGCCAGTGCGGAACGCGATCCGCATGGCCGAGCGCTCACCCGACTCCTTAGCCGCGGCCGCCACCCGGACGTTCCCGCGGACCGCCAGCCACATGCCGGTGAAGCCCGTCGTAGCCGAGAACAAGGCCCCGACCAGGAAGAAGACCGAGCGCCCCCACCGGATGGACTCGCCGGCCGCGGGCAGCACGAGCAGCACGAAGAAGATAAGGACGACGAAGACGCTGAGCGTCCTGAACTGCCGACGCAAGTAAGCAGCAGCGCCCTCCTGTACCGCCCGGGCGATCTCCTGCATCTTCGGTGTGCCCTGACTGGCCGCCAGCACATCCCTGACCAGCCAGCCCGCGACCGCGAGTGCCATCAGGGCTATAACGGCCACCACGACTACCCAGGTCAGGTTCGCCCCGGCCACTGTGGGCGAGCCCGCCCCTAGGGCGAGGTTGTGCATATCCGTCCTCCTTGACAGGGGATTACAGCTAGGTCCGAGCCCGTCGGCATGGGCACCGTCCCGGTGGCTTTAGTACGCGGCAACGCGGCCGGTCTGCCTGGAACAGGCAGGCCAAACCCTACCCGCGGTGTGCCGGGAGTCTACGCATCCTGGTATGCGCATGGTAAATCGGGTGCGGTTAGCCGTACTCTCGCGACGGTTTTGTGACGTAACAGTGCCCACCCAGAAACCCTAGCCGCCCGGCAGGTGGCAGCTCGATCACACTCAGCTACCGGGCGGCTTCGGCCAGCGGCCAGCTCATCCTGATGCTCGTCCCAGCCGGCGTCTCGCGGATCTGCGACGTCGTCAGCGAGGCCCTCGATAACCGCGATTCCCAGGCCTGCCCCGATTCGGGAGTCGGCAGGGCTGGAGCCAGCGCGAGCCGCTGGCGGCGCTGTCGCCCTCGTGCACTGTCGCCCTCGGCGCTGTCGCCCCCGGCACGGGCCGGACTGCCAGGCCAGCGTCCGCCCGGCGCGCAGGTGTCGGTGACCTCGACCTCGAACCGGCCAGCTGACTCGGTGAGCGCGAGTCGCACCGGCTCGGCCGGGCAGTACAGCTGATGGCCCTCGACGGCTCGCGAGCACGCCTCCCCGACGGCCAGCCGGACCTCGTCGAGCAACGACTCGTCCACCCCGCTGCGCCTGGCAACTGCCGTCGCGACCAGCCGCGCCGTCCGCACATGAGCGGGCAGCGCGGTGAAGCTCAGCTCGACGGTTGCCATCTCAGCGTCCGGTTCGGTGATCGCCTGGGGCGTTCCGCCCATCGGCGGGCCGCGCGGCTACTTCTCCGCCCGCCGGGCGGCGATGGCCTCGTCCACAGTGTCGTGGATGCCGAATACCTTGGTCAGCCCGGTGATGCGGAAGATCTTCAGAATCCGCTCCTGGGTGCACACCAGGTCCAGTGACCCGTCGTGGGCGCGGACCCGCTTTAGCCCGCCGACCAGGACGCCGAGCCCGGTAGAGTCGAGGAACTCGACCTTCTCCATGTTCACGACGAGCTGGTAGAAGCGGCTGTTAACCAGCTCGATCAGCAGTTCACGCAAGCGCGGAGCGGTGTAGACGTCGATCTCGCCCTCAACGTCGACGATCTCGATTCCATCCTTGCTGTGGTGGTCCAGCTTCAGGTCCACATATCCTCCAGCGCCTACGGCGGTTAATGTCCAGCGGTGGCCGTGCCTGTCCGGTACGCCCTGATCAGCCTGGGCCGCCGGGCGTAGCACAATAGGCGGCAAGCGGGTGGACACAGGGCATGCCCTGCCGCCCATCAAACCACGCCCCACCGTCATTCCTATACCAGATCTCTGTCGCTGGCACCTTGCGCCGTGCGAGACACTGAGATCCGATGGATCTGGTACCTCCGGCCGACGCTGTATCTAGCCCGGTCGCCAGCCCGCAGGGCGGCTCCCGGCTGGCTCAGCGAGTCCGGGTCCGAAGATGCCCGCGCCACCGTCGAGCCAGCCGGAGCGGCCGGGGTACTCGCGGCTGGCGCGCTGGCTGGCCGGCTCACCTTCCTGACTCATCTTCCGGGCAGACCCGGCGAGCCGGCGAACTGGCCGGCCTGGGTGCCGCCGGAGCTTACGAGCGCGCTGGCAGCACGTCGGCGTCGCGGCGCCGTGGCGGCACCAGGCCGACGCCGCGGAGCTGGCCGCCAGCGGCCAGAGCGTCATCATCTCCACCGGAACGGCGTCCGGGAAGTCGCTTGGCTACCTGCTGCCGGCACTGACCGGCATCCTGGCCGGAGGCACCGCGCTGTACATCGCGCCGACTCAGGGCGCTGGCAGCGGATCAGCTCAAGTTCGTGCGCTCGCTCGGCCTGCAGCCGGGTACGGCCAGCCGTGATCGACGGTGACACTCCCTGGGCAGAGCGCACCAGGGCCAGATCCCAGGCGAACTACCTGCTGACAACGCCCGACATGCTGCATCAGTCCCTGCTCCCTGGCCATGCCAGGTGGAACGGGTTCTTCCGGCGGCTGCGCTACGTCGTCGTCGACGAGTGTCACACCTACCGTGGCGTGTTCGGCTCGCACGTCGCGCATGTGCTGCGCCGGCTGCGGCGAGTTGCCTACCACCACAGCGCCGCCGAGCCGGTGTTCGTGCTCGCCTCGGCCACCGTCAGCGAGCCCGCCAGGTGCGGCGAGCTGCTCACCGGCCGCAGCGTGCAGGCGGTCAGCACCGACGGCGCGCCGCGCGCCCCGCTGACCTTTGCGCTCTGGGAGCCACCGCTGACCGGTGCCCGCGGCGAGGCTGGCGCCCCGGTCCGCCGGGCGGCCACCTCCGAGGCTGCCCAGATGCTCGCCGAGCTAGTCCGCAGCGATGTCGCGGCGCTGGCGTTCGTCAGATCCCGGCGCGGGGCGGAGTCGGTGGCGCAGGCGGCCCGGCACCACCTGACCGAGGCGGGCGCCGGTGATCTGGTCCAGCGGGTCGCCGCCTACCGGTCCGGCTACCTGCCGGAGGAGCGGCGCGCGCTGTGGAGGACGCGCTGCGAGCCGGCCAGATCACCGGGCTGGCCGCAACCACCGCGCTCGAGCTCGGCGTCAACGTGCCGGGCCTTGACGCGGTCCTGATGGCGGGCTGGCCGGGCACGAGGGCTGCGCTCTGGCAGCAGGCGGGCCGGGCCGGCCGCGGCGGCCGGGACGCCGTCGCCGTGCTGATCGCACGCGATGACCCGCTCGATACCTACCTGGTTCATCACCCGCAGGCACTGCTCGGGGCCCCGGTCGAGGCCACGGTGCTGGATCCGGATAACGCCGTACGTGCTCGCGCCGCATCTGTGCGCGGCCGCCGCCGAGCTTCCGCTCAGCACCCATGACCTGGCGGCCTTCGGCCACCGCGGCGGCCGCCTTGCCGATGAGATGACGGCCGACGGCCTGCTGCGCTCGCGCGGCGGCCGCTGGTTCTGCACCAGGCACGGCCTGACTACGCGCACTGGCCTGCGCGGCACCGGCGGCTGGCCGGTGCGCATCGTGGAGCTTCCCACCGGCCGGCTGGTCGGCACTGTGGATGAGCCGTCCGCCCACTTCCTGACCCATTCCGGTGCCGTCTACAGCCACCAGGGTGAGACGTATCTGGTGAGCCAAGCTCGATCTGGAAGAGCGGATCGCCCTGGTGGAGTTGTGCGATCCCGGCTACACGACGACGGCCAGGGAGATCACCAGCATTGAGGTAACGACGGAGCTCCAGCGGACTGCCTGGGGTCCGGCCACGGTGTCTTTTGGCGATGTCCTTGTCACCCGCCAGGTGGTCTCTTATGCCCGGCGCAGCGCGGAGACAGGCCTGGCCCTGGGCGAGGACGTCCTTGGACCTGCCCGAGCGCCGGCTCCGCACCAGGGCAGTCTGGTGGACCATCGGCGCCGACTCAGCGCGCCGAGCTGGCGGCCGCCGGGCTCGACCTGCCGGGTGCCGCGCATGCTGCCGAGCATGCGTCGATCGGGCTGCTTCCGCTGGTCGCTGCGTGTGACAGGTGGGATGTCGGTGGCGTATCTGCCGACCTGCACGCGGCAACTGGGAAGCTGACCGTCTTCGTATACGACGGGCACGCCGGCGGGGCCGGCTTCGCTGAGCGCGGCTTTTCGGCGGCCCGGGCCTGGCTGTCGGCAACGGCCGACGCTATTGCCGATTGCGAATGCACGGCCGGTTGCCCGGCCTGCATTCAGTCGCCGAAATGCGGAAATGGCAACCACCCGCTGGCTAAGCACGATGCGGTCGTCCTACTCCGCAGTCTGCTGGCTGGCTCGCCCGAACCCTAAAGTGGCGAGCAGCCGAGGCCGGATATGGGGCGACCCCCGTCGGGGGGGAGAACGGGGGTCGCCTAGACGGTCCGGCTCCGGGGGGGCAGAGCCGGGTCCGTTACCCAAGAAAGCCTAGTTGGAATCGGGGCAAGTTACCAGCGAGTCGCGCCGAAGAGCACGGGTTGTAGCCCGACTTTCTATGCTGCCACACCGCCGCCATATCCCGTAGAGAGTGATACCAGACGTGCCTGACCTGGGCCGCTAGGCCAGGCATGCGACAGCTGCGATCGATTCAGATAACGAATCGATCACGCTCCGGGCTTTCCAAAGGCGCCGCGCGCCAGTAAAAATGAAATGACGGACCGTGGTCCGTACACGGCAGCCGGGTACCCACGCGCGACCAGCCGCGGGAGGCGTGCCGTGGCAGGCGAATAGTGGCCGCAAGGAGCGCAGAAGAAGGCGCAGACCATCATCCGCCTACCACGGCAGTGAGGGTGCACGCTTGGTAGCCCGGCTCGACGTGTCCAGCGACGGCGCCCCACAATGGGGGGCGCCGTTTTTGCTGCGCTCGACAGCCGACTTGCCCACTCGTGCCAGCCGCCCGCGCGAGCCACGGAAAACCACTACTTTGGGAGTCTCGCCCGGCTGGGTATTCGCAAATTACGGATGCCCGGCTCCTGTTGCCATTGGGCATAAGCAAGACTTTGAGTTGAACAGCGTGGAGAGAGGAAGGTATCCATGGCCGATCCCGCGGTCAGGCGCACGTCAGCCGGCGTGACCGACCAGTCCATCGGCGATCTCGTCTCCGTGGCGGCCAGGGACATCTCCCAACTGGTCAGGTACGAGCTAGATCTTGCCAAGCTCGAGCTGAAAGCAGACGCCAAGCGCCTCGGCATCGGCGCGGGGCTGCTGATCGTCGCGCTCTTCGCAGTCTGCCTGGTCCTGATGCTGCTCTGCTTCGCCTTCGCCTTCGGGCTGGTGACGCTCGGCATCTGGGAGTGGGCCGCGTTCCTGATCGTGGCCGGCGCCTGCGTGCTGATCATCGGAATCGCGGCGCTGATCGCCCTGCGCATGGTGCGCAAGCTGGGCGGGCTGAGCAAGACCAGGCGCAGCCTGGCGGACGGCGCGTCGCTGCTGCGCCGCGGCAAGTCCGGTCACCGCCGCCAAGGCCCCGGCCCGAGCAGACTAGCCATGGCCGCGCGCGGCAACGCCTCCATCTATCTCAGCGGACCCTGGACGCATCGGTTGGTCAGCGCCAACGGCATGCGATTCCACGTCGCGGAGAGTGGCGACGGGCCGCTCGTGCTGCTACTGCACGGGTTCCCCGAGTTCTGGTGGACGTGGCGGCGGCAGCTTGACTCGCTGAGCCAGGCCGGATTCCGCGTGGTCGCGCCCGACCTGCGCGGTTATGGTGGCAGCGACAAGCCGCCCCGAGGCTATGACCTGGTTACGGCAGCCTCCGATGCCGCGGGGCTGGTCCGCTCGCTCGGCGAGGCTAATGCCGTGGTTGTCGGGCATGACTGGGGCGGGCTGATCGCGTGGACGATGGCTACTTACCATCCGAAGGTCGTGCGGCGCCTCGCGGTTGTCTCGATGCCCCATCCGCTGCGGCTGCGGCCTGCCGTGCTGTCCGCTCCATTCGCCCAAGCCCGCAGCATGGGCTATGCGCTGGGCTTCCAGCTGCCCATGCTGCCCGAGCGCCGGCTACTCAGGGACGGGGCGAGCCGGGTCGGGCGGCTGCTGTCAGCCTGGTCCGGCCCGGGCTGGCCGGACCCCGAGACCGAGCACGCCTACGAAGCTGCGATGTCCGTGCCGTCAGTGGCCCACTCCGCCCTGGAGTACCACCGCTGGTACCTACGCTCCAGGTTCCGGCCGGACGGGATTGCCTACACCCGGATGATGCGGTCGCCGATCCAGGTACCGACGCTGCACCTGCACGGCGCTCTCGACCTGTGCGTGCTGCCGAGCGCGGCCCGCGGCTCCGGCGTGCACGTCGAGGCACCGTACCGGTGGCGCCTGCTCGATGGGGCCGGCCACTTCCCGCACGAGGAAGTGCCTGACCGCTTCGACCTGGAGCTGCGCGCCTGGCTGGCGGATCCCGAGCCCGAGCGCTAGCCGGTGCGCGACGCAGACGGGCGCTCTTCCATCGGCCGCGACCGGGACGCCGCCGGCCGCGCCAGGAACGCCAGGCCTCGTGACGAGCTCGGGCGCCCGCTACCCAGACAGAAGCGAGGTCTGCCTGGCGCCGGCGACGAGGCGCTGCCGCCCGCCGAGGCTCTGGCCATTGCCCAGCGACTGCTGGACGACGGGCGCCCGTTCCACGCGCATGAAGTGCTCGAGGCGTCCTGGAAGGCCGCCCCAGCGGCCGAGCGCGACATGTGGCAGGGGCTTGCTCAGGTAGCTGTCGGGCTGACGCACGCGCTGCGCGGCAACGCACGCGGTGCGGTGGCGCTGCTGCGCCGTGGCGCGGACAGGCTGAGCGGCTATCCGGCGCCCGGCGCCGCACGACGTCGACGTCGCCGGGCTGCAGCGGTCGTGTGCCGAACTCGCCGCGCGCATCGAGGCGTCAGGAACGGAAGCGCTGCGACCTGGGGACACCGATATCAGCCTGCGGGTGGACCGAGGCGGGTAGGCCGATCCCGCTATTAGCCCTGGCAGCTTTCGGTGGGGACGGAGACGTCACGGTGACTGCCCGCTGCGACATCGCCGTCCACCTCGCTGGCCGTCAGCGCGTAGCCCCGATCCGAAATTACGGTCGAGGCGGCGAAGACTACGCCGTAGACACGGCCGTCGGTCGCTAGCAGCGGGCCGCCGGAGTTACCCGGCTCGATCGGAGCCCGGATCGGATAGATGCGCCGGTTGACTACCTCGGTTCCGTAAATGTTGGGTCCCGTCGCCATCACGCCGAGCCCGACCCGCGCGGGCACCAGTTTCAGCGGCTGACTGTAGGGGTAGCCGCCTACGATCGCCGACGCACCCGCGGGCGCCGGTCCGGCGAACCTCAGCGGCCGCTCCGGCAGGCCGGCCACATCCAGCACCGCCAGGTCCCGCTCGGGGTCGTAGAGCACCACTTTGGCGCTGTAGCGCTGGCCGCCGGCAAACACGACGGGACCATCGGTGACGCCGGCGACAACGTGCGCGTTGGTCAGCACGTGCTGCGGGGAGATGACGAAGCCCGACCCTTCGATCTGCAGCTGGCAGGAGCCGGCGACGCCCTCGATCTTGACAATGCTCGGCTCGACCCGGGTGAGGGCCGCCGACGTCAGAACGGCCGGATCGGGGGCCTGCACGCTCAGGGTCGCCTCTTCTCCGATGGCGCTGAATACCTGGGAGTACACGCCGTTTGACAGCAGGCTGTGCAACTGGGGGAATACCGGCAGGTACAGCACGCTGCTCGGCATCGCTTTGCCCACGGTGCGCAAGACGACCGAGTTGCTGATCTGCCGGGCGATCCCCGGGAACTGCCCGTTGGCCATGAAGGACCCAATGAGCCAGGCGACGATGAGGACCGCGGCGACATTGACGGCCGCGCCACCGAGCGAGTCAGCGACTGTCGCTGGCCGGCCGGTCAGCCGGGACCGAACCGCGACACCGATCCCCGACGCGAGAAGCATGCCGATGACGGCGCCCGCGAACACCACGATGATCGCGACGAACGCCTGCCAGGACAGGCTCCTGGCCAGGGCATGCGCGATGCCAGGCGCGATCAGCGCCCCTCCGGCCACGCCCAGCACGAATCCGGTCAGACTCAGAACACCAATGATGAAGCCCTGCCGATATCCGGCCATGGCGAAAGCAGCGATCAGTACGATCAAGATCAAGTCGAGCAGGTCGCCGGGCACGTCAACAACTTATAGCGCCGCCGTGCCAGGTGCGGCCGTGTGACCCCGGTGAGATATCAGTGGCCTAGCGGGGGCCATCCGGCAGGCAGGTCGTCGGCCGGAAGACTCGTCAGCCGGCCGGAATCCCATGGCTCCTCCCAGCCGCCGAGAGCGATCACTCGGTCCAGCAGCAGCGCGGTGAAGCCCCACACGATCAGACCGGACGCACGGAACGCGTAGCCGCCCTGGCCGTTCGGGTACCTGATCATCATCCGGTTCGCCGGGCTAGCGAGCTCAGCCACCGGCACTCTGAGCACGGCCGCGATCTCGGCCGGGTCGCCCGGCGCGACCGGGCCGGGGGTATGCCACCAGCCGATCACCGGAGTCACCCGGAAGTCACTGCGCCAGATGTAGAGCTCGGGCATCACGGCGACGACCTGGACTGCGGCCGGGTCGACTCCCGTCTCCTCGGCCGCCTCGCGCAGTGCCGCCTGCACCGGGCCGCGATCTTCCTCGTCGATCGCGCCGCCAGGAAAGGCGGGCTGGCCAGGGTGCTTGCGGAGGTCAGCCGCGCGCTCTATCAGTAGCAGATCAGGGCCGCCCGGCCCATCGCCGAACAGGATGAGTACGGCAGCAGGGCGCCCGCGCGCGTGCGGGCGCATTGCTGGCGGCACCTCCATGTGCGCGGCGGCCACGGTGAGCCTTGACAGCCAGGCGGGCACCCGGCCGATATCGGAATTACTGTCGCGGTCAGCCGTCAAGAGAAAGGCCCGGCCTTGACGAGCTTGCTCGCCGTCGCCACGTCGGTCGGCCCGGTGCCGAACGACGGGCACAGAGCGGCGACCGGGCACGCGCCGCAGGCAGGCTTTCTGGCGTGGCAGACACGGCGGCCGTGCCAGATCAGCCGGTGCGACAGCATCGTCCATTCCGACTTCGGGAACAGCCCCCCGACCTCCTGCTCGATCTTGACCGGGTCATCCTCAGCAGTCCAGCCGAACCTGCGAGCCAGCCGCGCGAAGTGCGTGTCCACGGTGATCCCAGGTATCCCGAACGCATTGCCTAGCACCACATTGGCCGTCTTACGGCCCACTCCCGGCAGCGTCACCAGGTCGGCCAGCCGGGCTGGCACGTCACCGCCGAACCGGTCACGGATGGCGGCCGACAGGCCGATCACCGCTTTGGTCTTTGCCCGGAAGAATCCAGTCGGCTTCAGGATCTGCTCGACGTCGGCCGGATCGGCGGCAGCGAGGTCTTCCGGAGCGGGATACTTTGCGAAAAGCGTCGGCGTCGTCAGGTTGACCCGGACATCGGTGGTTTGCGCGGACAGCACGGTGGCGATCAGGAGCTGAAAGGGATTATGTGAAATCCAGCTCGCAGTGCGCCTCCGGATAGGTGTCGGCCAGGATCCGGTTAATCTGCCGCGCCCGGCGGACCAGCCCCAGGCGGGTCTCGGGCTTCGCGCGATCGGGCAGCTGCACCAGCGCAGCTGTATTCGTCACCATCCCGCCAGCGTAGGGCAGCCGCACGGCCTAGCTCCCGGAGCCGATCCAGCCCCGGCGGTGGAACAGCCAGTACAGCGCCCCCACGGCCAGCAACTCGGAGCCGAGCCCCAAGATCACGAACGTCGGCCAGCCGCCGAGATGCGCGACCAGCCAGGCGAAGTTCTGCCCGAAGAAGCCGGTCAGGAACGACAGCGGCAGGAAGATCGTGGCGATGATCGCCAGCTGCTTCATCACCACGTTCAGGTTGTTGGACACCATCGAGAGGTAAGCGGACATGGCATTGCTCAGCAGGTCCCGGTAGCTGTCGATGAGGTCGCTGACCCGGATCGTGTGGTCGTACAGATCGCGCAGGTACGGGCTCGCTGTCCGGCGTTACGCCCGGCAGCTCCACCATTCCTCCCACCAGCGCCGCCATCACGTCCCGCTGGGGCGTGACCAGCTTGCGCACGCTCACCAGCCAGCGCTGCATGCCGAACAGCTCTGCCAGCTGGTCATTGCTCGGCTTGGCGAAGATCTTCTCCTGAAGCGCGTCGATCTGATCGTCAAAGTCAGACAGTCGCGGAAAGAAGCTGTCGACCAGGGCGTCCGCGATGTGGTGCAGCAGGATAAGCCGCACCGGCCTGCCGGTCCCGGTGGGCAGGCCGCCAGGCTGGCCCAGCCGCTCCCAGAGGGTGTCCAGCGCGTGGCAGTGATCCTTCCTGATGGTGATCAGGAAGTCCTTGGCGACGAAGATGTGGACCTCGGCGAGATCGTCCCTGCCCTCCCCGGTGACACCGTAGTTCACCAGGTAAACGACGTTCCCGAAGTCCTCCACCTTGGGTCGCTGGCCGAAATCACTGACCGCCTCGATGGCCAGCGGGTGGAACTGGAAGACGTCGCGCAGCAGGGCGATGCCGTCCGGATCGGCCGGCTTGAGGTCAAGCCAGAGGATCGTGCCGTCCGCCAGCGCGCTCTTGATCGTCGCCTCATCGAGCGGAGCCGTGGAACCATCGATCAGGATGAGCTTTCCGTCCACGGCAACATTGTCCCAAATCCGGAGCGCGGGTACGACGACATGACGTTACTCGCCATCGACCAAACCCGCCAAAACGTGCGAGCCAACACAACGCTGATCCAGGCCGCTGTGCCATCAACGGCCGGCCGACGAGACCGGCAAACCCCAGGGGTCAGGCGGCCCTCGAGCCCTTGCCGGTTCCCGATGAGCGGTGCACCAGCATGTCTGTGACGCCTCCAGACAAATCGCCCAGGCTCCGGGCAGACGCAGCCCGGCTCGCAAGCACCCCGGCGAACGTCATCGCCTCGGCCGTGAGCCGCTTGACCTCATCCGACTTCATGATTTCCGCAGCCGTGGCGCGTAGCCGCCTGACGCCGTCCGGCCCGTCCTGACAGCCGGCGATGTAGCCGGCCACGAATCCGATGATTGTTTCCATGGTCCTGCCTTGCCTCGGGGGTAACTACATCTCTCGTAGTTCCAGATACCGCTTGATATCCGGTACCGACTGCACGATCGCAGCGATAACTGCCGCCAGCAGCGCTGCCTTCACCAGCCTGATGATCATCGTTCCCCTCCTTCCTGCTGCCAGGTTGCCTTCCCGCTAGGGACGGGCACTACCTCATCCGGTGCGAAGTAAAGGAACCTGCCGTGGTTGCGGTTCAGCTCGGCGGCGGGATCGTCGGCAGGCGTGACGGCCAGGTGAACCTGGCCGTCGACGTCGAACAGAACCGCCTCGACGATCGCTTCCCGGCCGGTCAGGAACAGGTCCTGCGCGTCCGCCCGGCGACTACCGGGCCGCATCACCACGCGCGAGCTCCTGGCGACTCGGACACCGTCGATGACTACGTGATCGGTCTCCGGCGACACCGACGCATCGATCCCGGATCCCACCATGGGACCGACGGCCGGTCCGTCACCTCCGGGGCCGGCCAGTCGATGCCACCACGGGCCTCCGGCGGGCTCCCGAACGCAGCCGCGCCAGCGGGCGCCGAGCGCAGGTACCTGATGGCCCCGTGCATCCGCTCCAGCATCTCCGGGGGCATGTCGTCGAGCCGGTCGATCAGCTCGGCGGCGCGGCTGTCGGTGGCACGGGCCTTGCGTTTCTCGGCGTCTGTCAGGGTTAGCGTGCGCAGCGTCAGGATCTCGTCGATCTCGGTCGCGTCGAACAGGTTGCCCGCGCTCTCGGCCGCTACTTCCGGGTGGTCGTACAAGATGACTGGCGCGGACAGCATGAGGTCGGTGCACTCAGCCGGCCCGGCCAGCACCGGCCAGGTGCCCGTGTTCTGGCAGGCCGTCACCTCGGCGGCCGCCCATTCGGGCGGATCGGTCATGGACAAGAACTTGCCGCCGGGAACGGCGGTCAGCGAGTGCGCCGCAATCAGCGCATGGCGCAGCCCGTCGTCGCGATTGCGCAGCTCGGCCAGCGGCGTCGTGCTGTTCTCCACCCGCACCCGCAGCCGGAGCGCCTGGTATGGCCCGGCCACCCGCTCGGCATGCAGGCTGATCACCCCGTCCAGGGCGTTCCATTGCCGGACCAGGCGGCCAGCAAGCCGGCCGCGCGCGTCCGTCAGCTCCTGCGTCGTCTCGCCTGCGCTGATGTGAAAGTCCGTGCGGCTATCACCTGCGAGCAGTTCGGATACGACAGCGACGACGTGCTGCTCGCGCTCGGCCGCTTCATCGAAGGCGGTGTACTCGGTGCCGTCCACTTCCAAGTAAGCACGGAGCTCACCGGCATCCGGGCCCTGCACCTCCCGGCGCTGCAGGTGCAAGAAGCGGACCAGCACGCTCACCTCTGCGTCGTCTGGGCACTCGAGCAGGCACTCGGTCTGGCAGGAGCTGGCCTCGTTCGGGTCAACGGCGGCGTAGCCGCGCGGCATCAGCACGCCGAACTGGAAGCGGATCTGGTTCTTCTGCGCGGCCTGGTGATATGGGTACAGCAGGTAGCCCTCGTACAGGATCGCATCGGCGACCCGGCGGGCGTGATCGAGATGCTCGGCGTTGAGCCTCATGCCGTATCCCCTGGCTGGTCGGCTTCAGCGCGGTCCGCGGCCTCCGACAGCAGGTACAGGATCGTCGCTTCCCAGGTCGGCAGACCCTTCGCAGTCTTATACCTGAGCAGCTCATCGAACGTGAGGTTGCTGAACTTGATCCAGGCAGTGTTCGGGAAGTGCGCGTCAACCGCCTCCCGCCACACGCTGATCGGAAGGCGGTAGCTCGCTTCCTTGCTCCACGGCACCTGGCTCACCGACATCTTGCCGTCAGCGATGGTGAAGACCGTGCCGCTGAACAGCAGCAGCAGCGGGACCTCGCCGTCGTCAAGCCCTGCAAAGTACCGGGTTGCGCCGATCTCCATGTCGTAGGTGAGCGGGATAGGCAGGTCGATCTCCGTGCTGCCGGTAAAGCCAGGCACCATCGTGGCCACGTTAGTGAACTGCAGCGGCTTCAGCGTGTCCGCCCACCGCTGCGTCTCGCCGAAGAGGTCGTTGAGCCGCTCGGCCTCCTCGTCGGAATAGCGCCGCCTGGCCGGCTCGATCCTGATCTGGCAGCGGAGCGCGATCGCCTCGACCCGCTGGCCCGACGTCTCGCTGATCCGCAGCGTGAAGAACATCGACGGCACCACGGCAAACTTGTCCGAGCGTGCGCCGGTGCAGTCAAAGGCCAGTTCAACCACCTGAGCCCTCCGGGCTGAACAGCCGGGCGCGAGCCCGCACGCCGTCCAGGAACGCGGCGATGCTCTCCCGCGCCTGCGTGCCGCCGTCGAACCCGCGCCAGTACAGGCGCATGCGGCCGGCCAGCTCGTAACAGGCATCGATAGGGACCAGGAAGTACTCCACGCCTGAATCTGACCGGCTGATCAGGGCGGCCTCAACGTCGGGTGCCGGAGCACCGAGCAGCGGGTAGCTGGCCACGAGCTCCGCCCACCGCCGCAGGTCCAGCTGGCACTCGGTGACGCCCGCCGGGCTGGGGTAGAAGCCCGCCAGCTCTGCGTCTTCGCGTGCGCTGCGCAGGAAGAAGGCCAGGCCCACCGGGATCTCGAGCTGGTCCCACTCGGCCGGTGACATCACCCGGCCCGGATCGGTGAGGTAGCGGTCGGGTACCGCCATGTACTTCTTGCGACCGCTGACCGGCCGGGTGAAGAGCAGGTAGCACGCCCGGCAGGCGCACAACAGCGAGGCCGCCTCCAGGTCGGCGATGTGGCCGTGCTCGTCCGGGATCTCGGTCGCGCAGAGCTCGCACTTTTCCGCTGCCGGGGCCTGCCGTCCGGCCAGCGCCGGCGGGGTCGCCGGGCCCCGCGCGCCAGGCAGCGTCACCTGCGACGGCGCTGCTCCGGCCGGGGCCTCCGGCATCACTCCTCCGGCCGGCCGGACAAACCGCCGGAGTCCGGTGTCGCCGCTGGCCACTAGCGCACCGCCTCCGGGACGGCCACCCGGACGCCCTGGCTGTCGGCGAGCAGCGGCAGCGGGTCGAGATGGAGTGCCGGTTCGTCGACGCCCTTGCCTGCCAGCCGGACGTTATACCGGGCGCCGCACGCCGGGCAGGTGAGCTCCTCACGGCTAAGCTGGCCGTCCGCCAGGGAGGAGCCGCAGCCTGCGCAGGTATCGCGGTAGGCATAAAGCGTGCCGCGAACCGAGCAGACCACAACGGTGATCCCGTCAGCTGACGCGCTGACCGGCCGCGAGCTCGGCGGCCCGATGTCGGGCAGCACAATCCAGCCGCTGCCGTTCCCTGCCCGGTCATGGTCGAGACCTTCAGCCGAGGTGCGATCGGGCTTGCGCCCGATCTGCAGCAGCTTCGGGCCCGGTGGCGGCGCCGTCACGCCCTCGACGACGACCTCAGTCACCTCTGGAGCCGCGTCCTGCACGGCGCCAGTGATCGCAAGCTGAACCGTGACCGTCGATGACGGGCAGCCGTGGCAGCTGCCCTCCAGCTTGAGCCTGGCGATCCCGTCAGCGACGCCGAGGTACTCCACGCCGCCGGCATGCGAGCCCAGGTAAGGCCGCACCCGGTCGAGCGCGCGCTGGATCCTGGCGTCCACGTCGAGCGGATGCAGGTCGTGCAGCAGCAGCAGGCTTTCGACCAGCGGGTCGTCGGCCAGCCTGGCGATCATCGCCTCGCCCTGCGGTCCGGACTCGGCCAGCACAGTCATGATGCGGGCGAGGCCGTCGCCGTACAAGCCGACGAGCAGGGCGACGAGCTCCTCGGCCGCCGAAGCCGCGCCGCCGAAGCCGCCTGACTTGAGCGCGTCCAGCAGTTCCTCAACCCGTGCGCTGACTTTCTGCACGCCGGTCATGCGTCTCGCCTCCGTCTGCCGGGCGGCTACTGCCTGCCCGCGTGCGTCACCAGGGCCTGGCGGCGGACTGGACTGGCCCGGCCCGCAACACCGGGCCAGTCCAGGACTATCAGGTGGACAGGATTGCCGCCATCGGCGAGTGCACCTTCTGCACCGCCTTGCCGTTCCCGAGGTACATGTGCACGCCACAGGGCAGGCAAGGGTCGAAGCTACGGACCGCCCGCATGATGTCGATGCCCTTGAACCGCTCGGGCGGGTTCTCCTCGAAGATCGGGGTGTTCTGCACCGCGTCCTCGTAGGGGCCCGGAGTGCCGTAGCTGTCGCGGACGCTGGCGTTCCACGGGGTCGGCGGGTACGGGTGGTAGTTGGCAATCTTGCCGCCGCGGATCACCATGTGGTGGGACAGCACGCCGCGGACGGCCTCGGTGAAGCCGCAGCTATTCGCCTCGTCCGGTACGGTGAACGGCTCCCAGGTCTTGGTGTGACCGGCCCGCAGCTCGGCGAGCGCCTTCTCCATGAAGTGCAGCGCGCAGGCGGCGGCGTAAGCCTGGAAGTACGTCCTGGCCCGGTCGCGCTCGATCGCGTTGGAGAGCGGCGCGCCGTTCTTATCTGTCGGGATCTTCCACTCGAAGGTCACTTCCGGCCTGGTGACGGTGCGGGGCAGGTTGATCAGCACGCTGCTGCCCGTTGACTTGACGTAGCCGAAGTCGACTAGGCCGCCCTGGGCGGTCGCCCACAACCGGGCGATCGGGCCGCCGCCGGTGTCGGCTGCCAGGTGGTTCTGGCCGTCGAACCAGCGCGGCGACATGACCCAGCTGTACTTGTCGTCGAAGTTGCGCTTGGCCGGGCGCGGAATTGTGTGCTGATTCCATGGGTGCCTGCGGTCCACCGGGTTGCCCAGCGGATCGCGGGTGACGAACATCTCCTGGTCTTCCCAGTCCTCGTAATAGGAACTGCCGAGCAGGATTCGGATGCCGAGGTTGATCTCGACCAGGTCGTTCGTGAGCAGCTGGCCGTCCCTGATGACGCCCGGGGATACGAACATCTTGCGCCCCCAGTCAGTCATGTGGTCGTACCGGAAGTCGCAGTGCTCAGGGTCGTTCAGGCTGCCCCAGCAGACCATGTCGGCACGGCGGCGGCCGACTTCCTCGTACCCGGGCAGGGCCTGGTAGAAGAAGTCGAAGAGATCGTCGTGCATGGGAACGACGCGCTTCATGAACTCGACATAACGCATGAGGCGGGTCAGGTAGTCGGTGAACAGCTGCACCGTCGGGGTCGTTCCGACGCCGCCTGGATAGAGCGTGGAGGGGTGCACGTGCCGGCCCTCCATCAGGCAGAACATCTCCCTGGTGGACCGGGAAACCTGCAGTGCCTCGCGGTAGAACTCGCCTTCCAGCGGGTTCAGCGACCGCATGATGTCGCCGATGTACTTGTAGCCGTGGTCGGCCGCGTGCGGCGCCTCCGTCCGGTTGGCCAGTTCCAGGACGCCGGGGTTGGTCTCGCCGACCATCCGCTCGCAGAAGTCAACGCCGACCAGGTTCTCCTGGAAGATGTTGTGGTCGAACATGTACTCGGCCGCCTCGCCGAGATTGATGATCCACTCGCCGAGGTGCGGCGGCCGCACCCCGTAGGCCATGTTCTGGTTGTAGACCGAGCAGGTGGCGTGGTTGTCACCGCAGATGCCGCAGATCCGGCTGGTGATGAAATGCGCGTCCCGCGGGTCCTTGCCCTTCATGAAGATGCTGTAGCCGCGGAAGATGGACGACGTGCTGTGGCACTCCACCACCTTCTTCTGCTTGAAGTCGATCTTGGTGTAGATGCCAAGGCTGCCCACGATCCTGGTGATCGGGTCCCAGGCCATCTCCACGAGGCCGGTGCTGTCCTCAACCGCAGTCATATCCAGTTCCTTCTCCCTCGCGGCTCGCACCGGCGGTCGGCGCAGGGCCGATCGCCGGGCGGCGCCACCGATCACCAGGTCTGCTTGTAACCCGTCAGGAGCTCGTCGCTCTTCTTCCGCCACTTCGGCTCTTCGTCTGCCGTCCTGGCCGTGAACCCGCGCAGCGCACGGATCACGGTTCCGTACAGGGTGCTGGCAGCGGTCGAGACCCGGGCGCCTGGTGGCTCGTCCATGAACGGCATGAACTTGTCGGGGAAGCCCGGCATCGTGCACGCAATGCAGATGCCGCCAACGTTCGGGCAGCCGCCAACGCCGTTAATCCAGCCGCGCTTCGGCACATTGCACTTGACGACCGGGCCCCAGCAGCCGAGCTTGACCAGGCACTTGGGTGAGCCGTACTCGCTGGCGAAGTCGCCCTGCTCGTAGTAGCCGGCCCGGTCACATCCCTCGTGCACCGTGGCCCCGAACAGCCAGGTCGGGCGGAGCGCCTCGTCAAGCGGGATCATCGGCGCCGATCCGGCCAGCTGGTAGAGCAAGTAGAGGATGGTCTCGGACAGGTTGTCGGGATGGATCGGGCAGCCAGGTACGCAGACGATCGGCAGCCCGGCCTTCGAGCGCCAGTCCCAGCCTAGGTAGTCGGGCACGCCCATCGCGCCGGTGGGATTGCCGGCCATGGCATGGATCCCGCCGTACGTCGCGCAGGTGCCTACGGCCAGGATGGCGGTTGCCTTAGGCGCCAGCCGGTCGAGCCACTCGTTCGTCGTCATCGGCTGTCCAGTGGCCGGATTGTTGCCGAAGCCGGCCCAGTAGCCCTCGGACTTGATGGCTTCGTTAGGGATCGAGCCCTCCACGACCAGCACGAACGGGTCGAGCTCGCCGCGGTCAGCCTTGTGCCACCACCGGATGAAGTTGTCGGCCCCCTGCTCCGGACCGCACTCGAAGTCGATCAGCGGCCAGTGCACGGCGATCTTGGGCAGGCCGGGCAGGGCGCCGAGCACGATCTCCTCGATGCTCGGCTGCGTAGCCGCGGTCAGCGCGACGGAGTCTCCGTCGCAGCCGAGACCGCCGTTCATCCACAGGATGTGAACGACGGGCTCCTCGGTCTGTGTATCAGTGGCCATCGCGAGGCCACCTCCTCGCTTCTGGGACGGCTGGATGCTGGCCGGGTTCAACCCGGTCGGTGCGGTGGCGACTACCGGCAATGCAGCGCGACGGCCATCTGACGAATAACGGCCCCTCGGCAACCGCCCGTCGTTGAAACGCCCGCGTGTTGAAAGGGCCGTGCTTGCAGCGATAGTGCGTCACGGCAACGGCTCATGAGCGCACCTCGCTTTCTGCGGCCCGCAGACGCTGGCAATGCTAAACCTGTCACCTTCTGCCGACAAGACGGAACAGTCACTTCACCGGACAGAAATGTCCACCAGTGTGGAGCGAGATGCTCGAAATCGGTTAATAACGTCGCGCAACCCACGGCCGGTAGTGACCGGACCTGATTGGTGGATGCTCCCCTCCAAAACTGCGCGCACGCAAGCCAGATAGTGCCCGCGGGTTCCCAGCTGAATGCTCACAGAACGTACATTGGCTATCAGCCCCGAGGTTCGCGCTGTGGGGTGCCGGCCAGAGGGGGACAACAGCGTTGGCGGAGCCCAGATTCGCGGGCAACCCGATCGAGGTACTGCCGGTCGTCGTGCTCTCCCAGGTGTTTCCGGCCCGGCCGTCGTCCATCCCCGACATCAGGGACTTCGTGCGGCGCTGCCTGGCCGAGTCGCCGCTGACCGAGGAGGGCACGCGCGAGGTCGGCGAGACGGTGTTCCGCGCACTCCTGGACGCGGCCGGACCGACCGGCTCGATCCAGGTCGCCTTCCGCATCTTCCCCGAGCACGTCGAGGTGGACGTCCTGCACTCCGACACTGCGATCCAGTCGCCCGTGTCGCCTGGGCCGCCAGTCACTTATCTCCTGCCGGGTGCACCCGCGCCCGTCCGGCCACTCACTTCGAGCCAGTCAGCCGCGGCGCAGTATGCCGCGCCCACCCCGCAACCAGCCGCTGACGGCGGTACTTCGGCCTCCTACGGCGGGACTGCGCCGGTGCTATCGCCGGGCACATTCGCGGAGTGGATGTCGAGCGCGTTGCGGCGGGAAGGGCTGACCCAGGAGGCCGCGGCGCGCCAGCTCGGCGTTTCGGTAAAGACGGTAAGCCGCTGGGTCGGCGGCGCGACGGAGCCAAGGATGCGTGACCTTCGGCGGATTCAGGAAGTGTTCGGCGAGGTCCCCCTCCCGTAGCCTGATACGGCCATACCTGTCTCGGCCGACTACTGGACGTCCCCCCACATGTGTCCTACGGTGTCTGCTATGGCGATTGCCGCTGGACGCCACCAGTTCGGCACGGATAATGGCCGGATCACATTAAGGACCTTCCGCGACGGGCTGGCTGCGCAAGCCGGCCACGACCTGACCATCGAGGCGGTCAGGTGGTCTGGCGAGCTTGTCGTGGCGCCCGATCTGACCCCGGCAAGCCTGATCGTCAGCGTCGATCTCGGCGCACTGGTGGTACGCGCCGGGACTGGCGGCATCAAGCCGCTGACCGACCGGGACAAGCGCGAGATAGCCGTCAGCGCCCGTAAGGTGCTGTCGGCCGACCGGTACCCGGAAGCCACCTTCACCGCGACAGGCTTCGAGCCGGGCGCGGACGACACTGGCGGGACCATCGTCGGTACGCTGACGCTCGCCGGGCGAACGCAGCCGCAGCGACTGCAGGTCAGCCAGGCCGGGTCCGGTCAGTACCGGGCCACCACGACAATCCGTCAGACCAGCTTCGGCATCAAGCCCTACTCGGCTTTCCTCGGCTCGCTGAAAGTCGCGGACGCCGTCGAGCTCGAGGCGGAGGTCGACCTCTCGCAGGCCGCTGAGAAAGAGCCGGCCGCATGACGCCGCCGCATCGGACCACGGACCCGGGCACACCGACCCGGGCACACCGACCGAGGGCACACCGACTCAGGGAACACCGACCCGAAGGTCAGCCGCCTTTTTGACCGCCGGGAGCAGCCGGTGCTCCGGTTCGCCGACCAGGCGGCAGCCGTCGCGGCGGCGTGTCATCAGATGGCGATCAGGTTCCACCAGGGCGGCAAGCTCGTGGTCTTCGGCACTGGCGGGTCGAGCACTGACGCCCAGCACGTCGCCGTCGAGTTCGTGCATCCGGTCATCGTGGGGAAGCGCGCGTTGCCCGCCATCTCACTGACCTCAGACGTCGCTACGGTAACCGGAGTCGCAGCCAGCAGCGGCATGGCCGCGATCTTCAGCCACCAGCTCCGCTATCTGGCAGCGCCCGCCGATATCGCGCTCGGTATCTCGACCGACGGCAACAGCGCCAGCGTGCTGTCCGGCCTGCTCACCGCCCGTGAACTCGGCATGCTCACGATCGCGCTCGTGGGCGGTGACGGCGGCGCCGTCGCCGCCTGCCCGGCCGTCGACCACTTGCTCAGCATCTCCTCCGCTGATCCGCGAATCGTCAAAGAACTGCAGGTGACCGCTTACCACGTGCTGTGGGAGCTGGTGCACGTGTTCTTCGAGCAGCCGGGCGTACTGGCGCCGGGGGTGGTCGCGTGACCGTCCCCGAGTGCCAGGGCGAGGTATGCATCACCTGCTCGGACACAGCTGTCCAGGTGACTGTGGTCCGGTTGCTCGACGACGGGCTCGCGCTGGTGGACACCGGCCAGGGCACCGAGGAGGTCAGCGTGGCGCTCGTCACCGCCACGGTCGGCGACACCATCCTGGTGCACGCCAAGGAAGCGATAGCGGTGGTGCTGGCATGACGCACCTACCTGGGAACGGCAGCGCCCCTGCTACCGAGAGCGCCTCGTCCCGGCCTGCCGGGACGATCGAGTCGCTGTACCCGTTTCTGTACTCCGGCACGACGGATGTGTCCGAGGTGCTGGAGCAGGTGCGCCGGTCAACCGTTGCCAAGGCCACCGAGATATTGCAGCTGCGCCGCACAGTGCGCGACGCGGATGGCGCCCGGCTGCTGGCCTGCGCGCGGGAGATGGCGGTCCGGTTCGCCGCGGGCGGACGGCTGCTGTCCTTCGGCAACGGCGGCAGCGCGACCGACGCGCAGCAGCTGACCACCCTGTTCCTGGCGCCGGAGGGGAGCGCCAGGCCTCTGCCCGCGCTCAGCCTTGCCAGCGATCCGTCCGTGCTAACTGCCCTGAGCAATGACATCGGCGTGGACGTTGTCTTCGCCCGGCAGATAGCGGCGTTCGCTGGCAAGGCTGACATCGCCGTCGGACTGTCCACCAGCGGCAACTCCGCCAACCTGTTGCGCGCGTTTGACGAGGCGAGCAGGCGGGGCATGCTCACCATCGGCATCGCGGGGGACACCGGCGGCAAGATGGCCGAACTGGACAGCATCGACTACCTGTTCGTCGCGCCATCGACGTCGGTGCACCGCATCCAGGAGGCCCAGACGACGATGTACAACGTCCTCTGGGAGCTCTGCCAGGACGAGCTCGGCGCCGAACTGCCCGCAGATACTGCGCGGGGGGCCGCCCCGTGACGAGCAACACCTGACCGGCAAGCTGCTCATCGCAGGCGTGGGCAATATCTTCCTCGGCGATGACGGGTTCGGCGTCGAGGTGGCAAAGCGCCTGGCCGCCGCCGATCTGCCCGGCTGGGTGCACGTAGTCGACTACGGGATCAGGGGCATGCACCTGGCCTATGACCTGGCAGGCGCATATGACTCGGCGATCCTGGTCGACGCGATCGCGCGCGGCGGTGAGCCAGGCACGATCTACGTCATCGAACCGGACCGGACATCCGTCCCGGCCGAGACGGACGGCACGCTGGCCGGGAATCCGATGTTCAACGCGCACGGCATGCAGCCCGATGTTGTACTCGGCATGCTCGGCTTGCTCGACGCGGCAGACCGGAAGGTGCTCGTCGTCGGCTGCGAGCCCGCGGGCGTGGACTATGGAATCGGCCTGAGCGAGCCTGTCGCCGCCGCGGTCGATAACGCGGTCCTGGTGGTCCTTGACCTCGTCGCCGGCGCAGCCGGATCCGAAGAGCATCTACTAACCGCTAAGGAGTAGGCCCATGTGCCTCGGGATTCCCGGTGAGGTTATCGAGTTCCTGCCTGACCAGCCCGACCTGGCCAGGGTAGATGTCAGCGGCGTGCGACGAGTCATCAACGTCGGGCTGCTGGAGGAGGAGAAGGTCGAGCCGGGCGACTGGGTGCTTATCCATGTGGGGTTCGCGCTGTCGAAGATCGATGAGGCCGAGGCCGCCGCAGCGCTGCAGTTCCTCGAGGGCATCGGACAGGCCTATGATGACGAGCTCGCCGCGCTGGCAGAGTCGCGGATCGAGTAGGCAGGAGCCGATGCGATGAAATTCGTCGATGAGTTCCGCGACGCCGACAAGGCGCATGCTCTCGCGGCCAGGATCGCCGCGCTGTGCGAGCCCGGACGGCAGTACAAGCTGATGGAGGTCTGCGGCGGTCACACGCACACCATCTACAAGCACGGGCTTGAGGACTACCTGCCCGAGCAGGTGACTTTGGTGCACGGCCCTGGCTGCCCTGTGTGCGTGATCCCGATGGGCCGGGTAGACGACGCTATGGCGCTGGCCAGCGATCCGGACGTGATCATGACCTCATTCGGCGACATGATGCGCGTGCCAGGCAGCAACGGCTCGTTCTTCGACGCCAAGGCGCGCGGTACCGATATCCGCATGGTCTACTCGCCGCTGGACTCGCTGAAGATCGCCCGCCAGAACCCGGACAGACGAGTGGTGTTCATGGCCATCGGCTTCGAGACCACTGCGCCGTCAACGGCAATGACCGTGCTGCGTGCCGCGTCCGAGGGCCTGACGAACTTTTCGATCTTCTGCAACCACGTCACGATCATCCCGGCCATCAAGGCCATCCTGGACTCACCAGACCTGCGCCTCGATGGCTTCATCGGCCCGGGCCACGTGTCCACAGTGATCGGCTGCCGGCCGTACGAGTTCATTGCCCGCGACTATGGCAAGCCGGTCGTGGTCGCTGGTTTCGAGCCGCTGGACATCCTGCAGTCGATCTACATGCTGATGCTGCAGCTAGCGAACGGGCAGGCGACCATCGAGAACCAGTACTCGCGCGTGGTGCCATGGGACGGGAACCCGGTCGCCCTGCGCGCAATCGGGCAGACGATGCAGCTGCGCCCCTATTTCGAGTGGCGTGGCCTCGGCTTCATCTCGCACTCGGCGCTGAAGGTCCGGGATGAGTATGCGCGGTTCGATGCCGAGAAGCTCTTTTCGGTGCCTGGCGTCCGCGTCGCCGATCCCAAGGCCTGCCAGTGCGGTGAGGTGCTCAAGGGCGTCCTCAAGCCGTGGGAATGCAAGGTGTTCGGCACCGCGTGCACGCCTGAAACGCCCATCGGCACCTGCATGGTCTCCCCCGAGGGCGCCTGCGCCGCGTACTACAACTACGGCCGGATGACCCGGCACCGCGTCAGGGAGGCGACCACGTCATGACGGCGCCTCACCTGAACGCTTCCGGTCTGGCGGCGCAGCCGGGCGCCGACGACCCGGCAGCCACCGCGGCACACGACGAGCCGGCCAGCGCACGATGGGTAGAAGAAGCGCTGCGTGAGCACGACGCGCAGACAACTGCCGAGGCCACCCGGTTTGAGCATCGCGGCTCGCCGCAGCCCTTGCCGGGCACCGTCAGGGAAGAACTCGTGCTGGAGCGGATCGACCGCGCCCGCCGCGCCCGGCCGCGGGTCAAGGAAGACCGGATCACGATGTCGCACGGCGCCGGCGGCAAAGCCACGCAGACATTGATCGAGGCGGTGTTCCTCGACGCCTTCCGCAATCCGGTGCTTGAGTCACTGGAGGATGCCGCCCGGCTGCACGTCAATGGAGCCACGGTCGCGATGACGACCGACTCCTACGTTGTCTCCCCCCTGTTCTTTCCCGGCGGCGACATCGGCGACCTGGCAGTGAACGGCACCGTGAACGACCTGGCCATGGCGGGCGCGACGCCGCTTTACCTGTCAGCCGGATTCATCCTCGAAGAAGGGTTCGCGGTCGCCGACCTGGCTCGAATTGTTGCCTCCATGCAGGCCGCGGCCCGACGGGCCGGTGTTCAGGTAGTCACTGGCGACACCAAGGTCGTCCAGAAGGGCAAGGCCGACGGGTGCTACATCAACACGGCCGGGATAGGCGTGATCGAGCACGGCACTAACCTCGGCGTCGCACAGGCCCGGCCCGGTGACGTCATCATGGTGTCCGGCCCGATTGGCGACCACGGCATCACGATCATGCTGGCTCGCGGTGAGCTGGACATCGAGGCCGACATCAGCTCGGACACCGCACCGCTAAATGGCCTGGTCGCGGATCTGCTGGCTGCAGCGCCCGGTGTGCGGGCGCTGCGGGACGCGACCAGGGGCGGCGTGGCCACGATCCTCAACGAGATTGCCGCCGCAGCGGGCGTCGGGGTGGTGGTTACCGAGAACGACATCCCGGTCCGCGCCGAGGTGCGCGGAGCCTCGGAACTGCTCGGCATCGACCCGATGTACGTCGCCTGCGAAGGACGGCTAGTGGCCGTTGTCAGCCCGCAGGACGCGGACAATGCGCTGGCGGCGCTGCGGGCACATCCGCTCGGCGAGCAGGCGGCCATCATCGGCGCCGTCACTGCCGAGCCACCTGGCATCGTCCAGCTCAAGACGGCGTTCGGCGGCACGAGGATCGTCGACCTGCTCGTCGGCGACCCGCTTCCGCGGATCTGCTAGAGCGGAGAAGCAGTGCACGAGCTGGCCATCACCGAGAGCCTGGTGGAAGCGGTGACCGAGCGTCTGCCAGGCAGGCGGGTCGCCTGCGTCCGGCTCGAGATCGGCGCACTGTCGGGCGTCGTGGCCGACTCGGTCCGGTTCTGCTTTGACATTGTCACCGAGGGAACCAGCCTCGAAGGGGCCAGGCTGGAGATCGCCCAGCCGCCTGCGAGCTGTCACTGCCGGATCTGCGGTGGTGACTTCGAGCCCGATGGCCCCATCACCATCTGCCCGTGCGGGAGCGCTGAGGTGACCGTGCTGGCCGGGCAGGAGCTCAAGATAACGTCAGTTGTGGTGGCTTAGACATGTGCGGAACATGCGGCTGCTCCGCCGGAGCCGTCATCTCCTTGCATGTGCCCGACGGCGACGAGCCGCACGACCACGGCACTGAAGCGCACAGCCACGGCACTGAGGCGCACAGCCACGATCACCCGCGCGCGGACCGGACGATCGAGCTGCAGCAGAAGGTACTCGCGAAGAACGACGAGCTGGCCGATGGCAACCGCCGGTGGCTGCGCGACCGCGGCATTCTCGCGGTCAACCTGATGAGCTCGCCAGGCGCAGGCAAGACGACCCTGCTGGAGCGGACCGCCAGGGAGCTGGCAAGCAAGGTGTCGATCTCGGTGATCGAAGGCGACCAGGAGACCGCGCTTGACGCTAAGCGCATCCTGGCCGCGGGCAGCCGGGTCGTCCAGATCAACACCGGCGCCGGATGCCACCTGGACGCCGAGATGGTGGCGCGTGGCCTGCGCACCCTGGACCCGCCAGGCGGATCGATCGTGGTGATCGAGAACGTCGGCAACCTGGTCTGCCCGGCCCTGTTCGACCTGGGCGAGGCAGCCAAGGTGGTGGTCGCCTCGGTCACTGAGGGCGCGGACAAGCCGCTGAAGTACCCGCACATGTTCCGCCAGGCCGACCTCGTGCTGCTCAACAAGACCGACTTGCTGCCGTACCTCGACTTCGACGTAGCGCAGTACACCTCGGATCTGCGCCGGGTCGCACCGGACGCGATGCTGCTGCAGCTGTCAGCGACTACCGGCGACGGCACCGCGGCCTGGTACGACTGGCTCCGCCGCCGAACACCACCGCCGCACGAATAGGCGCACGCCAGCCCCGCCGCATATGGGCTCCGCGCTATGTACCTGCCTGCCGATCCCGCGCGCCGGCCACCACGGCCTGGCCCAGGCTGATCCCGCCATCGTTGCAGGGCACCCGGCTGTGCTGGAGCACGCGGAAGCCCGATTCTGTCAGCGCTGTCGCGACCCGGCCTGTGAGCAGCACATTCTGGAATACACCGCCGGACAACGCGACGACGCCGAGCCCGCGTCTGCTCGCGCAGCTGGGCGCAGACGGTGACGATCGCTTCTGCGACGGCGTTGTGGAACCGTCCCGCGATCACGGGCGCGGCGACCCCAACGACGAGGTCGTCCGCCGCCCCGCGGACGAGGTCGGCGCCGCTCACCAGCAGGGGCGTCAGGCCGCTGCCAGGACTGCCGGGCAGCGCAGTGACGCGCGCCAGATAGCTACCGCGCTCGGTAGGGTCCGCCAGCTGCTCAAGCTCGATGGCCGCCTGACCCTCGTAGTTCACCGCGTCCCGCACCCCGAGCAGCGCCGCCACGGCGTCGAACAGGCGCCCGGCGCTGGACGTCACCGGCGAGTTGATGCCGCGCTCCGCCATCGTCAGCACCGGCGCCCACTGCCGCTCGTTCCGCTGCCGGACGGCCAGTCCGCCTGGCGGTCCGCCGGGATAGCTCGCGGCCAGGTAGGCAGCGGCCATCCGCCAGGGCTGCCGGATCGCGGCGGCGCCGCCCGGCAGCGGCACCGGATCCAGGTAACCGGCCCGCTCGAACCCGGCCAGATCAGCGATCAGGAACTCTCCACCCCAGATAGTCCCGTCGCTGCCGTAGCCGGTGCCGTCGAAGGCCACTCCGATGACCGGCCCGGCCTCGCCGTTGTCGGCCAGGCACGAGGCGACGTGCGCGTGGTGATGCTGCACACCGAGCAGCTCGACGCCGTCAAGGCCGGCCGCGTACTTGCTCGACAGGTAGTCGGGATGCAGGTCATGGGCAACCACCATCGGCTCGATGTCGAACAACCGCCGGAAATGCTCGATGCCCTCGGTGAACGATCGCAGCGTCTCGGCATTCTCCAGGTCGCCGATGTGATGCGAGACGAACGCGCGGTCTGCCTTAGCCAGGCAGAAGGTGTTCTTCAGCTCGGCACCGCAGGCCAGGACTGGCCGCGGGAATGTAGCGCTGACGGTGAGCGGTTCCGGCACATAACCACGGGAACGGCGGAGGACTGACTCGCGGCCGCCGACCGCGCGCACCACCGAGTCGTCGGTCCTGATGTGGATGGCCCGGTCGTGCATCAGGAAGGCATCGGCGATCCCCGCGAGCCTGCTGCGCGCGTCGGCGTCCCGGAAGGCGATCGGCTCGTCCGAGACGTTGCCGCTGGTCGCCACCACAGGCCTGGCCACGGCTTCGAGCAGCAGGTGGTGCAGCGGCGTGTAGGGCAGCATGAGGCCGAGCTGGCGATTGCCAGGCGCCACGTCCGGTGCGATCAGCAGGTCTGCGCCCGGCCGCCGCGGCAGGAGAACAATCGGTCGCCGGGCACTGGTCAGCAGCAGCGCCGCCGTGTCGTCGACCGCGCACAGCGCACGCGCAGTCGCCAGATCCGGCACCATCAGCGCGAACGGCTTGTCCTCCCGGTGCTTACGCGCGCGAAGCGCGGCCGCAGCTGCCACGTTCCCGGCATCGACCATCAGGTGGTAACCGCCGAGCCCCTTGACGGCCAGGACCTTTCCGGCACGCAACAGCGCGGCTGCCGATGTGATCGGATCACCAGACGGCACGCCTGGGGGCTGATCCGTCCCGGCGGCCGCTAGCGACAGGCGCGGCCCGCAGTCCGGGCAGCAGACGGGCTGGGCATGGAACCGGCGGTCTGCAGGATCGTGGTACTCGGCCGCGCAGCGCTCGCACATGGTGAAGGCGCTCATCGTCGTCAGCGGCCGATCGTAGGGCACGTCGCGCACGATGGTGAATCGCGGTCCGCAGTTAGTGCAGTTGATGAACGGGTACCGGTACCGCCGGTCCGCCGGGTCGGCCAGTTCGCGCAGGCAGTCCGCGCAGGTCGCGCTGTCCGCAGGCACCAGCGTCCGGCGCTGGCCGCCGGCTTGGCTCGGTGCGATGACGAACTTGCCGTCGCCGGTCAGGCCGAGCCTGCGGGTGCTGATCCGCTCAATCCGTGCCAGCGGCGGCGCCTCCTGCGCTAGCAGCACCAGGAACTTCGCCACCGCCTCGGCGCTGCCCTCGACCTCGGCGAAGACGCCATCGACGTCGTTGCCGACTAGGCCGGCCAGGCCGAGGCTGGTCGCGAGGGAGTAGACGAACGGCCGGAAGCCGACGCCCTGGACCACGCCCTCAACCCGGACGCCGGTCCTCACCCGATCGCTCATGGCTTCAGTGTGGCCGCGTAACGCGGCACTCGCACGCCGTCAGTCCGACGCTGCACTCCCGGTACGGGCTTCTGCGACCAGCAGCCGGTCGCCGTCCTGGACGACCGGGTCCGCGTCGATGCCGAGTGTGAACTTTCCCTGCTGCACCAGGCCAAGGACGAGGCCGGCCCGCTCCATCCCTGACCGCGCTGAGCCGCTTGCCAATGATCACGGCGTCGGCGTCTATCTCGCCGATGCGGTGCGTGTTGGACTCAACCAGCTGGGCGAGCATGTCCGCAGCGTGCGGCGCCTCCAGGCTCTTCGCCAGGGTCGAGGCGATGAGCTTGTGCGAGGACATCACCTGCTGTACGCCGAGATCCTGCAGCGCCTCGCGAACCGAGGCCGAGTTGACCAGCGCGATGATGAGGAGGTCGGGCGCCTGCTTACGCGTCAGCACGGCACTGACCAGGACGTCGCCGTCCGACTTGCCGGTGATCAGCGCTTGCTCGGCGCCTGCGGGCTTGGCTTCCTTGATGGCTGCTTCGTCGGTGGGATCGCCGCGCACGAGGTGAACGCCAGCCGGGAGGCTGGCCGGCGTCCACATCAGCGAGCAGCACCACGCTGACGCCGGCTGTCACCAGCTCCTCGAGGATCGCGGGGACAGCCGGGTTCATGCCGATAACCAGCCGGTAGTTCGTGGTCGGGAAGTGGCTGTGCATGTCCAGAAGCCTCCGTACTCCGGCTACTACTGCCCCGCCAGTCGCAATCGCGAATACCGAGGCAAGCAGCGGGATCGTGGTGAGCATCACCAGGCTTGCCACAAGCCGGCCTGCCCAGGTCTGCGGGGTGACATCTCCATAGCCGACCGTGGTCGCCGTGGTTATCGCCCAGTACAGGCCCGTGCTGAACGGCTTGCCCTGGGTGGCCGCGAAGGCCTCCCCGCCGACCAGGATGCAGCCGGCGGCAATCAGCAGCAGGTAAGCGATCCGACGTCGATGGCCGCGCCCGAGTATGCGGAGAAGAAGTGCAAACACAGTGATAATCGTGCCTTATGACCTGCCGTGGTGCCGCCGCTTGACAACAGCCGGTGATCTCCAGCGCGGCCTGCGCCGACTCGCTGGCCTCGCCAATCGGGCTGGTGTAACGCCATGGGAGGCTCAGACGCTTCCTGCCACGAGACGGCCGGGTTCCCCTCCGTAGCTGACTTAGCTGAGAGCACCATGCTCGGAACTTGTACCAACCGACCTGCACCCCGAGGTCGGCCTTAGCGGGGAGGGGCTATGCCGAAATACGTCACCTTCGCCTCATGGTCTAGCGCTAGCTGGGCTCGGATGATCGACAATGCGGACGACCGGATCGCCTTGGCTCGGGAATTGGCTGCTGCCCTGGGCACGACCCTTGAATCCTTCTACTGGCTGCCGCTCGCCACCCACGACGTCCTCATCATGTTCGATGCCCCCGACTCAGTGACCGCATCGGCGATTAACATGGCCGTCGGGAGCACCGGCGCGGTGCAGAACATTGAGACGTATGAACTGCTCACCCACGAGCAGCTCAGTCAGGCGCTGGCAATAGCGGCGGACGCGAGGGAGATTTACCGGCCGCCCGGCCTGCACGAATAAGGCGAGGCCATCAAGCGCAGCGCGCTCGCTGTAGCTGCGCCGCTGCGGCGGACTCGCTCGCATGGATCAGCGTCCGCACGGCTTCGCTTTAGTTGATGGCTTTCAGCACCCATCGAGGGGGCGGGCTCGCTCCTGGTTCCTGTGCAGCAGATGCCGCGTTCCGGCGGCGATGGCCTCGACCTGGTGCTCCTTCTCGGTCATGCGTTCCCCTGCCGGTCCTAGGCGCGCTGGCTATCGCCGAACGCCGCCGCCTCGGACCGCGTCCTCGGGCGAGGCGCGCCTACGCATTCCTCGCTGGGCTGTTCCTCGCAGTCGACCTGGTCCTGTTCAACCACACAATTACCGATGCAGGCGCGGGCGTGTCCACTGTCATCGGCAGCCTGTATGTGCCGTTGGTGGCGATCTTGGCGTGGGCGCTGCTGCGCGAGCGCCCGAGCCGCGCCTACCTGGCCACGCTCCCGGTCGTGATCGCAGGCATCCTGCTGGCATCCGGAATCGTCGGCGGCAGCGCCACCGGACATCATCCTGGTAGGGGCTGGCGTACGGGGCGGCAGCCAACATCGCCTACGCAGGTTACCTGCTGATCCTTCGGCAGGCTGCCGGGGACACCACTCACGTCGCCGGGCAACTCTTCGACGCGACCGCAGGTGCCACTGCCGGAGCGCTGCTCTTCGGCCTGGTCTTTGGCGGCCTGCAGCTGGCCATTCCCTGGCACGCACCTAACCAACGATCAGCGCGCGCTACGGCTTCAGTCAGGGAACCGACGCGGTACTCACGCCACGAAACGTTACGCAGCCTGGACTGGTGGCGGGTGGCTGTGCAGGGTTTTGGTGCCGTCGGGGCTGACGGCGGTTGTTGTCCCGTCGGAATTCAGCGTGAACTGCCAGCCCCAGCGGTGGATCGCTATTAGGTGATGGAAGCGGCATAGCAGGGTCAGGTTGGTCAGGGCGTGCCGGCCGCCGTCCTTGCGGTGGCGGATGTGGTGGACGTCGCACCCGGCGGCGGGCATGTCGCAGCCGGGGAACCGGCAGTGCTTGTCCCGCTTGCGGACCGCCCTGCGCAGGTGCACCGGGATGGTGTCGATCGCGGCGGGGATGTCCAGCGGCAGGCTGACGGTGCAGACCGGGATGCCGGTCACCTGGCGGCGCAGCCACGCCACCCGGCCCGACGGGCCGGACAGCAGCGCGACCGCCTGCGCGAGTACCTCGCCGTAGGGGGCCGCGGCGGTGGTGTCGCCCATGGCCTGCTGCAGATCGGCCCGCCACCCGGTGTCGGGGTCGGCGAGCTGCGGCGAGCAGCCCGTGATCGGCCATCCCGGTGATGACCGGCTGGATGACCGCGTCACACCCGGCGCCCGGCCCGGCCGCCCCGCCGGTGTTGGCGAGCAGCTCTTGCGAGGGTGATGTCGAGCTCGAGGCGGACCGGCTGCCCGGCCCGCTGCGGCAGCATCCCCGCGCCGATCAGCCGGGTGCACGCTTCCTCCAGCGCGTCATGCCGCCGCTGCCCCACGCTCCTTGTGTCTTCCGGGCCGGCCGGCCTGGCCAGAGCGTCCGAGCACCGCCTCGACCGCGGCGGCGCACCGCGGGGTCAGATCCCCGGTCGAGCCGGCCCGCGCCGTCAAAGGTGGTGTCCAGCCGGACCTTACGGTCCTCGAACCCGTCATCGTCATCGGTCGGGCTGGGCGTGCTCACGGCGCATGTCCTCGGCGATGAACGCCAGATCGGTCAGCCCCGCCCCGTTCGCCGCGGCCGCCAGCAGCTCGCCGTCCGCGCTGTCGCGCACCCCGGCGGGCAGCCGATCAGTCCAGTCCGCGATCTGCTCGCCCACGACAGTGACACGCTGCCGTCAGCCAGGGCCGCCGCCACCACGGGGTGCCCCCGCAGGCGGCGCATCCACCCGACCCTCGCCGCCCGCCGCCGGGCGGGTCGCCTGAGTCTGCCAGGTCAGCCACACCCGCGGCGAGCGGTGCCCGTCCCCCGCCAGCCCGCCGCCCGGCACGCTGAACGCCGACAGCACCCGCGCGTGCGCCGCCGCCTGCCGCGACTCCGCCACCGCCAGCGCCCGCAGGCAATCAGCCTGCAACCCCTCCCCCACTCCGCCGGATCCGCATGCGCGAGGACGTCCAGCGCCGCAGAGAGCGACCGCAGCGCCTTCGCAGCACTATCGGTCCCGCGCCGCAGCCAGCAGACTCCGAACCAGCAGAGCCCGAAAGGGTGGTGCCCGAGCCAGCGGACCGCTTCAGCGAATGGCGAGGTTGCAGAGGCTTCCGGACCTCCGAACCGCACATGGCGGAGCAGCCGGCGCATCGCCAGAAGTGCCGGCAGCAACGCACGCAGCACTAACCGCACGTGCCGTCGCCGGCGAAGCGGGCGCGAACGCACCCGCCGACGAACCCGCAAGCGCCGACACGCTTCGAGCGCCGTCTGCTAAACGGCTTGCCCTGGGACGGGACTTACCAGCACTGCGGATAAGCCTGGGCCCGTATCTCGCGCGAGCCGGTGGCTGAAGGCGCTCTGGCAACCGGGCCAGAACCGCCACCCGCGAGCAGACCGCCGGCAGCAGGCGGCTCGGCACGCGGAAGACCGGGGATGTCCCAGCCGGGATCCGTCATCGCGAGCCTCCCTCCGCCGCCAGAACGCGTCCGTCAATCGATCACAATTCGATATTACCGTTGGCCACTGACAATTTGCGCGAGGCCGTGCACGCCAGGCAGCGCACGATAGCCAGTCCGGTGCCGGATTTGCGGGCAGCGCAGGATGGGCAGCGCGAAATCAGACCGCCGGCCAGCTGCTAGCGCAGTCCGGCGAAGAGATCGTCTTCTGGCAGGGCGGCACCAGTCGTGTCCGTCACGCGGACGAAGCTTTCCCGGCCGAAGGCTGGACTCGGCAATCTCGGGGGGCAGCTTGCTGAACCACGAATCCTGGATCTGGCTGGCGTGCGCGAACAGGGCTTCGCGCTTGCGTCCCAGTACCGGCCGGATGTCAATGTGGTGGTAATACGCTGCTCGGCCTCTTCCATCTGCCGTTGCTGCTCGGGCGTGAACTCGCGCTGGTCCGGTACGTCCGCGCCAAGCTCGCGTAGCGCCTCCCAGACCTTGCGCCAATCACTGCCTCGCATCGCCGCCTGGTAGTACTTGGCCGGGATACCGGACTGAGCCGCTGCCGCGGCGGCCGCCTGAGCGGCATGCACGTGGTCGGGGTGCTGATACATCCCCTTGTCGTCGTAGGAGATGACGACCTGCGGGCGGTAGGTCTCGATCAAGTCGCCGATGCGCGCCGCGACGACGTCCAGCGGCACATTGCAGAAGGCGTCCGGCCGGTCCTTGTACTCCCAGTCCGGCATCCCGGAATCGTGGTAGCCCAGCAGCTCCAGGTTGCTAACTCCGAGGATCTTGGCCGACTGCCGCAGCTCGGCGAGTCGCAGCGTGCCACCGCCTGCTCGTCATGCCCGTCCTCACCCGGCTTGACTTGGCCGGGCGCATCGCCGAACTCTCCGTTCGTACAGGTCACGACCACGGTACGGATGCCCTGGTCGGCGTAAAGCGCCAGCACGCCGCCGGTGCTCGATGCTTCGTCGTCGGGATGCGCGTGCACGGCCATGAGGGTGAGGATGTCAGCTGCCATGGGTCAAGCCTGCCTTATCCGGCCGGACTGCGCACATCGGGCCGCGCCTGGCGCCGACCAGCCAGCTGCTGGTGGTAGGCAGGAAAGTATGACGGGCGACACATGATCCCCGTGCCCTTCTCGAGGCGGAGCGGCAGGCAGTGATCGAGCGGCTCACGGCGCTTGAGCGCGACTTCGCGGCCATCGTTGAGGCCGCCGGGCAGTCCAATGCCGATGACGAGCACGATCCTGAGGGAGCGACCATAGCGTTCGAGCGACAGCACATCGCCGCGCTGGTCAGTCAGGCTCGCGACCAGCTGAGCCAGGTTGCGGGCGCTATCGCCCGCCTGGACGCCGGGCGCTACGGGGAGTGCGAGAGATGCGGGCGCCCGATCGGGGCCGACCGGCTCGCCGCCCGGCCCACAGCGACGACCTGCATCGACTGCGCAGGCCGCTCAGCCCATTAGTTGGCGCCTCCGGGCGCCGGGCCATCGGGAGCCGGAGCCACCTGGAGCCGGGCCCCCGGACGGCGCATCTCCGGGCGGCGCATCTCCGGACGCCGTGCCTCCCGGAGCCGGGAACTCAGGTGCTGGCCGGTCCGGTCGCGGGCCGGTCTGGCGCGAGCAACGGCCGGCCAATCCTGGTCGGTATCCAGAGCGTGCCGAGCGTCCCCTGCGCGGCCTGAGTGCCGCTCTTCCCGCCACCGGGGCCGCGAAGTATGTATGCGATGCCGACCGCGATGATCGCTCCGATAAGCGGCCCGGCCAGGTACGCCCACCAGGACGTCCAGTCGCTCGAGCACCAGGGCCGGTCCCAGTGACCTTGCCGGGTTCATCGAGGCGCCGCTGACCGGCGCCCCGAAGAGCCCGGCCAGAGCAATGTAGCTGCCAACGCCAATAGCGGCTATCGTGCCGAGTTGCTGGGCGCCGGACGCCGTGCCGAGCACGACGCTGACCAGTCCGGTTGTCAGCAGCACCTCCCACGCCGAGCGCGACAGGCGTCGAGATCCCCGGTCCGGGCAGCGTCAGCCCCGCACTGCCCTGCTTGCCGATCAGACCGACCAGCAGCAGGGTCGCCAGAACCGCACCGACGAACTGCGCCGCGATGTAGCGGGGCACGCGCCGCCACGGGAAGTCGCCTCGCAACGCGAAGGCCACGCTGACCGCCGGATTGAGGTGCGCTCCCGACACGCGCACCCATGAACAAGATCACGGCCATGACCATCAGCGCAGGGGCGACAGCGCGGGCCGGGCCCTGGCACCGCGTCACCGCCGAACCTGGCGTTCACCATGCCGCCGCCGACGGCGACGACGACGAGCAGGAAAGTCCCGAACAGCTCGCTGAACAGGCGCCGCCACTCGTAGCTGGAGTCCCAGAAGTCAAACGCCCGGGCCACGGCGTTTGGCTGGCCGAACGAACGGAGCGCGACGTCGACGTGCTCGGGCACACCGATCACGGGGCCCTGATGCTGGCTAGAGATTCCGGGCTCCTTCCGTTGCCGGTCTCGTGCAGGCGAGCCTACGACCTGGCGCCAGGCTCAATCAGCCCGGTGCGCTGAACCTGCAAGGCGCGGCACGCGTTCTGCTGTCGGGGCCAGTCGCGCCGGGCCGGCCCTAGGCGCGGCCCGGATTGAGCACTAAGGCGGTATGCAGCATGCGCAATCTCACCCGCACGGGCCCCGGCCGGCTGATCATTACGGCCTGCGCCTCGCTCGCGCTCATGGGCGCGAGCCTCTCGGTAGCAGCCTTCTCGAGCACGGCATCCGCGGCGGCCGCGTGCGCCCGCATCCGCACCCGGCCACCAAGTCGGCGGTCGTGGTCAAGGAACGCGTTCGCCCCCACTTCCACAAGATCCTGGTAACAGTGCACGGTGCTGCGCTCTACTACCTGCCGAGCGGTTCATGCACCGGCCAGTGCCTGGCGGTCTGGCCGCGGCTGGCGATGCCGGCCGGCAAGACCGTCCCGAAGGGCGCGACCTGCCTCGGCACGGCCACGTTCGGGCACCACCGCCTCCAGGTGACGTACCGCAAGCACCGCCTCTACACCTTCACTGGCGATACGGGCACCAGCGTTAACGGCAATGGCGTGGCTGGCTTCAAGGTGGCCAAGGTCATGCGCCACTGCTAACCGCGGCTAGCGGGCCGGGTTAGCTGCGTGACCGGCTAGCCCGGCCCGGCCATCCGGTCCAGGATTTCTCTGACTAGCTCCATCGGCGTATGCGGGTGGAGGAAGGCGAACCTCGCCACGGTTTCGCCTTCCCAGCTCGTCGGCGGCATGAATGCCACCTGGTCATCGAGCAGCATGTCCGCCCACGCGGCGTAGTCGGCGTGCTGCCAGCCGTTCCGCCGGAACAGGACGACCGACAGGCTGGGTTCGCGGATGAGCTCCAGATAGCTCCGCGACGAGATCTCGGCAGCTGCTTGCCTGGCGAGCTCGATCGCCGACTCGACGGCGGCGCTGTACGCGCGTATCCCGTGTACGCACAGCGAGAACCATAGCGGCAGGCCCCTGGCCCGCCGGGTCAGGTGGATAGGCGTAGTCGGTGGGGTTCCATTCACCTGGCTGCTCGTGGATAACGTCCAGGTAGCCGGCATCCTGCGTATGGACGGAACGGGCTATTGCCGGATCGCGGTACACCAGCGCCGCGCAGTCGAACGGGGCGAACAGCCACTTGTGCGGATCCACCACGAACGAGTCTGCGTGCTCGATCCCGGCGTAAGCGCCCCTGATGCTCGGCGCGAACAGCCCGGCGCCGCCGTAAGCGCCATCCACGTGGAACCACAGCCCATGCTCTCCGGCTACCGACGCCAGGCCCGCCAGGTCATCGATGATGCCCGCGTTGGTCGTCCCCGCGGTCCCGACGACCGCCGCCAGTGACTCCGGGTCACCGTCGGCGGCGATGGCGGCGCGTACGGCATCGCCGGTCAGCCGGTGGTCCGGCGTGGGCACCACGAAGGCGTCCATCTCCAGCAGCCGCAATGTGTTGCTGACCGAGGAATGCGCCTCCGAGCCGACGACTGCGCGCCATCGCCTGGCCTTGGCCGGTGATTTCCGTTTGGCAACCTCTCGGGCGACGGCGAGCGCGGACAGGTTCGCCGCCGAACCACCAGATACGAAGCAGCCGCCAGACCCGCCGGGCATCCCGGCCTCGGTCTGCGATCAGGGCGAGGACCTGGTTCTCCGCATGAATCGCGCCGGCCGCCTCCAGCCAGGAGATGCCCTGGATCGACGCGCAGGAGATCAGCATGTCGAACAGCAGCGATGCCTTGGTCGGCGCGGCCGGGATGAAGCCGAGGAAGCGCGGGCTGTCGGCTGAGATGACCGCCGGGGCCAGCATCGAGGCATAGACGCCGAGCACCTGGTCGGGCGGGTGCCCTTCTTCGCCGATCAGGCCGGCCAGCGCGATGTCCAGCTCGGCGGGATCGCGTGAGCCCTTGTCCAGTGGGACCGGATCGAGTCGCAGCCGGTTCTCGGCGAAGGCGAGGACGGACCTGATCATCTGCTCTGTCGTGCTATCGACGCTGTGCATGGCCGAAAACTAGCGCAGGATCTCCACCAGCAGCACCCAGACGTTGATCAGGCCGAAGCACCTCGCCGCATCATGCCGTGCTCAACACTGGCCGGCTGGCTGGAATGGCCGTCGTCTTCGGTGGCGTCCTCAGGCTCGCTGACCCAGGCAGAGAACACCGGCAGCCCGTGCCACGGGCCACCGCCGCTCGCGGTGCCCGTGGTCGCTGTCGTGACCGCAACCACGGCATACGGATGCCCGAACCGCAAGACGACCTCGTGGCGTCTGGCGGGCAGCCGCATCGCAGTCGCTACGGCCATCGCGCTGATGGCCGCGGCCTCGAATCCCGTCCTGGAGTACCGCGCCATCGCCACCTGTTGCGACGCCCAGGGATCGTCGTTGCCCACGAGCGCGTGCTTGGCTGCGTCGAAACCGAGGCCAGGAGCAGCTGAGGTCGTGCTTTGACATGGCCGACCATGCGGGCAGCACTGCCGCTACCGAGTCGGCTGCCGCCATGATCTCGCGCACGCTCCACAGCGGTCCTTCGCCGAGCGGCAGGTCTGCCCAGCTCGCGGCGTTCGACCTTCGCGCCGGTCGCGTGCCGCACGGCGATCCGTGCGCCGCAGCCAGCACGCGGTCGGACGGAACGTCCGCGCATGGCCGCGACCGAGACGACCTCAGGCCGCCTGCTGCCGCGGCGATGTGCACGATCACGTCCCCTGCCTCTGGATGGTCGCGATGAACTCGACGTGTGCCCGCCGCGGCCGAGCCGGAGTCCGCAGGACGCGATTGAGGACGCCCGCCCACGGGCTGGCAGTACCAAGGCTTGCCGGCTGGCGCGAGGTCGAACGGGACCTTCCAGGAGACCTTGGTCGCGAGCGCGGTCGCAAGCAGGAGGTAGACGTTCTCTGCCGAGACCGGGAACCGGTCGATCAGGCCGAACGTGTGCTCTCGCGCCCAGGCATCCAGCTCGGCTCGCCCCGGCAGGCCGCCGGTCGTGACGACACCGGGCAGTGCCTCCCGCCAGCGCAGGAACTCCTCCGGCAGCGACGCCCCCGGAGAGGTCCACGCCGCAGCGGCGCTTGCGACCACCGGATGCGGCTCGGTCAGCAGGTCGGCCGCAGCGCGCGCGGCGTCTGCGACGTCACAACCCAGCACCTCGGTCAGGGAGTCGCGATCGGCGCCGGTGCTGGCGGGCGCCGCCAGGGCCAGCAGCAGCCAGGCGCCCAGCGGCGAGGCGACATGATGCTCCGCGCCGATCACGGCGTGCAACCGGGCGGCGTATGCCGATACGCAGTCAGCGATCTGGCTCGTGCTGAGGGTCATACTCTCCAGTCTGCCGCTCAGGGGGGAACCCACATCGGTGCGGTCAGTGTGCCCGGTCAGGCTCCGGCACAACATCACGGCGTGCCGCCGGCAGCGCCGATTCACGCTGAGCCAGCACGACAAAGCTGAAGACGCCCGCGGCGAACACCAGGCCGGCCGAAAGATAAAGCGCGATATGCAGGCCGGCCTGGAACGCGCTGTACGCCGCGTTGACTACCTCGGTTCCAAGCTTGCCGTACGCCTGCGCGATATTGCCGAGATTCGCGCTGGAGGGCGCCGCGCCGGTCTCGACACCGTTGATGACAGTCTGCTGGAAGCCCTTGCGGGATACCGAGCCGCTGCATGCTGCTGGTGATGTCGGCCGTCAGCCGGGAGTTGACGATTGCGCCGAGTACGGCCACGCCGGCCACGGCGCCGATCTCACGGGCCGTGTTGGTGGTCGAGGCGGCCATGCCGGACCGCTCCGGTGGGATCGCCGACAGCGACGCCGAGGTCGCCGGCACCACCGTGGCCCCGATTCCGATGCCGGCCAGCGCCATGGAGGCCGCCAGCGGCAGGTAGGACGGATGCGGGCTGATCTGCCAGCGAGGTCAGCAGCAGCCCAGCCGCGAACAGCACGCAGCCGACGAACATCGACCAGCGCAGCCCGGCTGCGACAGTCCAGAAGCCGGCCAGGACCGACGCCAGCACCATCACTCCTGTCATCGGCAGGAAGATCAGCGCGACCTCGAAGCCGGAATCGCCGACCACCTCCACCAGATACAGCGCCGTGAAGAAGAACAGCGCGAAGGTGGCAAAGTACGCGCTGAACGCCAGCACGTTGGCGGTCAGGAACGGCCGGAGCCGCAGGAACCGCAGGTCCAGCAATGGGTGCGCCGCCCGGTGCTCCCACCACAGGAACGCGATTGCCCCTGCCACGCTGACGCACAGTAGCGCGACGACCTGCGGCGAGCCGAAGCCAGCACTCTCGGCGATGATCACCGCGAAGGCTAGCGCGGAGATCGCGGCGGCACCGAGGCAGAAGCCGGTGATGTCGACCCGGTGCGCCTGCGGGTCAGAGCTCTCCGGCAGCACGATCGCTCCGGCGATGAAAGCGATCACCCCGACGATCAGGTTGAACCAGAAGATCGCCCGCCAGTCCCAGGTGCCGACCAGTGCGCCGCCGAGAACCGGCCCCATCGCCAGCGCCAGGCCCGATACCGCGGTCCAGACCCCAAGCGCCCGGGTCCGGGTGCGCTCGGTGGTGTACAGATGGCGGATCATCGACAGCGTGCCAGGCTCGCAGGCAGCCGCGCCAAAGCCCATCACAGCGCGGCCGCCGATCAGTATGGGGACCGCATGGCTCCCGCTGGCCAGCGCCGACAGGATTGACCCGCCGCAGAAGATGACGATGCCGATCAGCATGACCCGCTTGCGGCCGAACTCATCTCCGACCATGCCGAAAGCCAGCATCGTGCCGGCGAAGGTGAGCGCGTACGCGCCGACGACCCACTGTAGCGACGAGACTCCAGCGTGTAGCTGCGTCTGAATGTTGCCCAGTCCGACGCTGACGATGGTGTTGTCGAGGAACGTCAGGAACAGGACGATGCACAGAACGGCCAGGCCAATGCCGCGGGTGCCGTGCCGGACAGCCGCGGCCTGGCCTTCAGGGATGTCGGCCGAGCTAACCACGCTAGGTCGCCGATGAGCAGGCAGCGGGCATTGACTTCAGTCCCTCCAGAGTCAGGAGGCCGCAGAATGTCGCCACGCCCACCTTCCAGGTCCCGTTCTCATATACCGCGACACCGGTCATCGGCACCTTCGAGCCGCCGACGACCAGGTCGTACTTCACGTCAGCCTGCGCGCTCGTGATATTGCTGATCGACTTGACCTTGGCAGTCAAGCCTGCCGCCAGCGGCGATTTCTGCTGGGCGGTAATGATCGAGGCGAACTGGGAACCGTCCTGCAGCAGGCTCACCCGCTTGGCGACGGACGTCTTGCTGTTGAAGAAGGTCTCCCAGTTGGTGGTTATCGCGGCGGTCGCACCCGATGGCGGGCTGGTGGTAACCGACGGTGATCCTGATGGCGCCGGAGTCGTCGCGGGAGCCGAAGAGGAAGCGGGGGCCGACGACGGAGGGGTCGAGCTGGAGCTGCTCGGGCTGCTGTTTCCGCAGGCCGCAGCTGTCGCCGCCAGCCCGACTAGCGCGCACACCCCGACCAGACGCGTGATCTGCCTATGAGAGTTCATACAGCAATCCTCCAACTGTCCTTCAGCCGGTGGCATTCCATCCTCGAAGCGATCATCTCGCACTTGTCGGCCGGCCAGTTAGTCCAGAGGTGACGGCCGTGTCATGCTGGCGAGGTGTCCGACCTTGAGCTGCTGCGGGATCGCGTGCGCCACTTCAGCGCTGAGCGAGACTGGAGCCGCTTTCATGATCCGAAGTCAGTCCTACTTGCCCTGGTGGGCGAGGTAGGCGAACTAGCGGAGTTGTTCCAGTGGCTGCCCGCCGGCACCGCGGCCAAACTCGCTAGCGCCGATCCGCTGCGGACCAGGGCCAGCGAGGAAATGGCAGACGTGCTGCTCTATCTGGTCCTGCTCGCCGATGTGCTTGGCATCGACCTGGCCGCCGCGGCGCACGCCAAGCTAACCGATAACGCGCGCCGGTACCCTGCCGGCGCGTCGCCCGGCTAGCCGCGCAGGGATCCCATCGAGGTCGTCCCGGCCGCAACTCCGCCGTAGCTGACGAAGCCCAGCGGGGACCCCGAAGCTACCCTGGGCCCCACAGGGACTGCAGCACGCGGTCGACACTCGCGGCCAGCGGCGCGATCGGCGTCAGCGCGGGCCTGGGCGGGCTCGCCTGTATGACTTCGCAGTGCGCCATGGCAGCGGCATCCAGGAACCTGGTGAGCTGGGCATAGCTGTGCCGGTCGTCGCGCGCCATCCGGTGGTGGTGCATCCGCAGCGGTGCGTAGAGATAGAGCCGGTCGCGGGCCCTGGTCACGGCCACGTAGAACAGGCGCTGCTCCTCCTCCAGCCCGGCAGGCGTCGTCAGCGCCATGTCGCTGGGCACCGCGCCGTCCACGAGCTGCGGCAAGTGGACGACCGGCCACTCCAGCCCCTTGGCCGAATGCACCGTTGAGATCACCAGGTAGTCATCGTCCAGCCGCGGCCTGCCCGCCAGGTCAGAGGCGGACAGCGGCGGATCAAGTGCCAGCTGCACCAGCGCGTCGTGCAGGGACGGGCTAGCCGCGGCGGCGTCGGCGAGTCGCTCGAGATCGGCGAACCGCACGGCGGCGTCGGGATACCGCGCGGCCAGCGGGTCGCGCAACGCGGCCAGGACCGAGGCTGCCCGGTCAGGGGTACTCTCCTGCTCCGCGGCCAGCGCGAGGTACCTGAAGGTCGCACCGACGGCCGCAGCCGAACGCTGGGGGAGCACATGCTCCGCCGCCTGCCAGCGGGCGAACGGCCGCGGCTCGGCGATCTCAAGCGCCTCGATCACTCGCCTGGCCAGCACCGGGCCAACGCCCTCGTGCAGCCTCAATAGCCGGAACCAGGCCAGGTCATCGGCCGGGTTGGCGACGATCCTGGCGGCCGCCAGGAAGTCCTTCACGTGCGCTGCCTCGGTGAAGCGCAGGCCGCCGTATTTGACGTACGGGATGCCGCGGGCCGCTAGCTCGATCTCCAGCAGGTCACTGTGGTGCCCGGACCGCACCAGGACCGCCTGCTCCTGGAATCGGACGCCCGCCTCATTGTCGGCGAGCACGCGGGCGCAGATCTCGCGTGCCTGGGTGGCCTCGTCGTGGCAGCGGATCAGCAGCGGCCGGTGGCCCTGGCCGCGCTCGGCCGACAGCGCCAGCTCAAGTCCGCCGTACTGCGGACGGATCACGTTCGCCAGCCTGAGCAGCTCATGCCGGGACCGGTAGTTGCGGGACAGCCTGATGATGGCCAGATCGGCGTACGTGCCGACCAGTGCGCGCAGGTGCGCGGGATCGGCGCCCCGGAAGGCGTAGATGGCCTGCGCGTCGTCACCCACGCAGGTCAGGCCCGTGCCGTCAGGCCGAAGCAGCCGCACGATCTCGGCCTGGACTGCGTTGACGTCCTGGTACTCGTCGACCAGGACCGCGTCGAACAGACCGCTCAGGACCGGGCCGGCGGCCGCGTCCGCCAGCGCCGCCCGCCACAGCAGCAGCAGGTCATCGAAGTCCACCAGGCCGTGCCGCCGCTTGTAGCCGACGAAGTCTGTGAACAGCGCGGCGATCTGACTGGTGAACGGCACGCACCACGGATAGCCCTCCGTCAGCACATCGGCGAGCTGGGTGCTGGTGCTGACGCAGCGAGAGTAGATCTCGGCGCAGGTCGCCGCGCGGGGGGTGCGACGGCCGGAAGTCGTGCCGACCAGGCCGTTCACGTCGCGCAGCGTGTCCATCACGTCGCTGACATCGGCCGGGTCGATCACGGAGAACTCCGGCGGCAGCGCGAAGGCCTCGGCGTGGGCCCTGATGACGCGGTGCGCGACGGCGTGGAAGGTTCCGCCCGTCATACGGTCGGCGGGACCAGCGTCAGGCGGCTGCGCTCTGGCGAGCATGTCGTCGGCTGCCCGCCGGGTGAACGTGAGCAGCAGGATCCTGGCCGGCTGAATGCCCTGATCACGCAGCCAGGCTGCGCGGGCCACCAGGGTGCCGGTCTTCCCGGTGCCAGCTCCGGCGAGTATCAGCAACGGGCCGCCCTGATGCGTCGCCGCACGGCGCTGATCGTCGTTGAGTGGATCCAGAACGCCAGGCAGCCCCGTCATGGACACTGACAGTAGCCAGTACCACTGACAGAGCTAGTGCCACCAACAGCGGGGCGACGGGAAGGGACCAGGATCACGATGACAGGCGCACGGCAGGTGGCCCTCGTCACCGGCGCATCGGCCGGTATCGGCAAGGCATGCGCCGACCGCCTCGCCGCGGCCGGCTGGGCAGTGACGGGAGCAAGCCGTCGCGGGACCGGCGGCACTGGCTGGACCGGGCTGGTCATGGACGTCGACCAGGACGCGGGCGGTGCAGGCTGGCGTGGCCAGCATCGTCGATCGCGAGGGCCGGATCGACGCGCTGGTCGCGGCCGCGGGCTGGGGAATCGCCGGAGCGGCCGAGGACACCAGCATCGCTGAGGCGCAAGGCGCAGTTCGAGACCAACTTCTGGGGCTGCGTCCGGGTAGTGCAGGCTGTCCTGCCGCACATGCGCAAGCAAGGGCGCGGGCGCATCGTGCTTCTCAGCTCCATCGGCGGTGTCATCGGGATCCCGTTCCAGGCGTATTACAGCGCAAGCAAGTTCGCCCTCGAGGGCTTCGCTGAGGCACTCGCCTACGAGGTTGCGCCATTCGGGGTTCAGGTCACGCTCGTGCAGCCGGGCAACATCGCGACCGACTTCACCGCGAGCCGACGGCTTGCCAGGGCATCGCAGGCAGGCACCGGCTACGCGGCGGCACTGAGCCATGCGATCGGGGTGATGGAGCGCGACGAGGCCAACGGCGCGCCTGCGGGGCTGGTCGCCGCGACTGTCCAGCGCGTACTTGACGCCAGCCGGGCCCCGCGCCGAGTCTCGGTCGGGAAGGCCGGGGAGCGCGCCGGGCTGATTGCCAAGCGGTTGCTGCCGTTCCGCGTGTTCGAGGCCGCGGCTAAGGGAAGCCTAGGCGTGGACTAGTCCGGCCATTTCGCGACCGATGTTCCATAATGTCATTGCGATCCCGCCTGCTTAATGGCGGCACGTCACCCGCGAGTCCTTTTGGACCGGAGCAGAAATGTCGGTAGCAGGATTAAGGGCGTCCCTGGACCAGCTAGGCCAGGTCCAGGCGCACCCGTCTGTACCGGTAGCCGTGCTCCTAGCGATCGTCGGCTTCGCAGCGGCCCTGATTCCCGGCATCTGGCACGTGATGAGGCCGCTCACCGCGATGGCGCACGAGAGCGCGCACGCCACGGTCCACTCCGCTATGGGGCGCAGGATCACGCATGTTAAGTTCGGGTTCAATGGTACGGGTGAGACCGGGCACATCGGGCCCGACAACTCGGCCCGCTTCCCCGGAATGTTTATCGGCTACCTCGGGCCGAGCGCATTTGGCGTTGGTGCCGCGGCCCTGATCCGCACCGGTCACATAATCGCTGTGCTGTGGCTTGGCTTGGCCGGCCTAGTACTACTTCTCTTCCTTGCATACAAGAGTCTCGGCATCATCCTGGTGTTCGCCGCCGCGGCGCTGCTTCTGTGGCTGCTCGACGACGCTTCCATGCGCGCGCAAGTGCTGACTGCCTACGCCATCACCTGGTTCTTGCTTGTCTCGGGCGTGCGGATCATCGCTGAGCACGGCAGCGGCGCGGTAGACGCCGGCAACCTGCACAAGCTAACCAGGATCGCGCCCAGCTTCTGGCCGATCCCCTGGCTGCTAGGTGCCCTCGCCGCCCTGGTGTTCGGCGCCACGTTGCTGCTCTAACGTGCCCGGTCACCAGCCCAGCTCGCGGAGCCTTTCGTCGGAAATGCCGAAGTAATGCCCGACCTCGTGGATCACCGTGCGGCGGACCTGCTCGACCACCTCGTCCTCGGTATCGCAGATCGCGCAGATAGCCCGCTGGTAGATCGTGATCCGGTCGGGTAGCACACCCGCGTAGTTCGTGGTCCGGCTGGTCAGGGGGATGCCCTGGTAGAGCCCGAGCAGGCCGCGCGGACCGGGGCCGTGCTCGACCAGGACGGCCACGTTCTTCATGCGGTCAGCGAACTCCGCCGGCAGCGAGTCGAGCGCCTTGGCGACCATCTGCTCGAACGACTCCGCGTCAACCGTGATCACCGGTCCATTGTCCGCCAGCCGCCCGTAGCCTGGAACGCGTGACCGCCCTTCCATCCGTGCCCGCCACGGCCAGCCAGCCGGGTAGCGCTGCCCGACCGTACCGGCCCTCGCAGGCGGACCTGGCGGCCGCCCGCAACCGGACCATCCCTGACCTGGTCGCACCTGGCCTGCGCGTGCTGTTCGCCGGGATCAACCCGAGCCTGTACTCGGCCGCTATCGGCTACCACTTCGCCCGCCCTGGTAACCGGTTCTGGCCCGCCCTTCACAAGTCCGGGTTCACGGCGCGCCAGCTTGCGCCAGCAGACCAGCACCTGGTGCTGGCCGACGGCCTCGGCATCACGAACGTCGTCGCCCGCGCCACGGCTAGGGCCGATGAGCTGGACGCCGCTGAGCTACAGGCCGGAGGCGCCGCGCTTGCGACTCTGGCTGGCGATCTCGGTGTCCGCTGGCTGGCCGTGCTTGGGGTCACCGCCTACCGGGCCGCTTTCTTGCGGCCGCGCGCGGTAGTCGGACCGCAGGATGGACAGCTCGGCGGGGCACGAGTGTGGATCCTGCCCAACCCGAGCGGGCTTAACGCTTCTTGGACTCCCCCTCGGCTGGTGCAGGCGTTCCGCGACCTGCATGATGCCGCAGGGAGCTCATGGCATGCGGCCGACGCGATCGCGACCTGCTCGAACGCCTAGGAGGTCGCTCTGCCGATGACAACCGTCGCGTCCATCTCGCGGTCGCTGAAGACCGTCGCGGTCAATCCGGCCGAGGTGATCGCGGCCGCGGTCAGCGATGCCTGCCGTTCGCTTGTCTCGATTAGCAGCCGTCCGCCGGGGGCGAGCCAGGCAGGGGCCTGCGCCGCGACCCGGCGGTGAATCGCGACGCCATCCGGGCCGCCGTCAAGCGCGACCCGCGGCTCATGCAGCCTGGCCTCGGCTGGCATCAACCCGATCTCGCTGCTCGGCACGTAGGGCGCATTGACCACCACCACGTCGACGCGGCCGCTCAGGGCTGTCGGCAGCGGGTCATACAGGTCACCCTGCGTAGGCGGTCCCGCCGACGGCCGCGACGTTGGCGCGGGCGCACGCCACTGCCGCAGGCTCGATGTCGCTGGCATGCAGCTCGGCCAGGCCGAGCCCGGTCGCCACGGCAACGCCGACGGCCCCCGAGCCGCAGCACAGATCCACAACGACACACGTCCGGCCGCGGGGCGCGCCAGCAACGGCCTGGCCGACGAGGAACTCACTGCGACGCCGGGGAACGAAGACGCCCGGCGCAACGGCAATGCGAAGGCCGCAGAACTCTGCCCAGCCGAGGACGTGCTCAAGCGGCAGGCCGTTCGCCCGGCGTTCCACCATGTCAGCGAGGTCGGCCGGTGTCGCTGCCGCGGAGATGAGCAGCTCCGCCTCGGCCTCAGCGTAAACGCATCCGGCCGCCCTGAGCCTGGCGACGATCCCCGCCTCGTCCGCCTGCCTCACCAGGGCAGAGACTTGCTCGTGAAGTGCGTCAGCGTGTCGATGTCGCTCATCTTATGCACGTGCCGGGGCGGGGTCTCGAACGTCGCATAGGGCCTCACCCGGATCACGATCCGCTGCTCGTCCTGCGCCATCTGGGCGAGCTGCGGACGGCGGCTGGCGGGAACCTCCTCGCCTGCCATCAGGCTGACGACTCTAGTGAGCACGTCAACGGCCAGCTCCGGGTCGGTTTCGACGACGCCGTTGCCATAGACCTGCAGGTAGCTAACCGGCCATTTCTCGTCCAGGATGCACAGGCTGACCCGCCCGTCGCGGGCGACGGCCTTGGCCTTGGCGCGCTCGGCCATGGTGGACACGAGCAACTCGTCGCCGTCCATGACGTAATAGACGACCGTCATCGCCGGGCCGTCTGCCTTGCGGGCATAGCCGAAGACGCAGGTGCGGTGGTCGCGGACGAACTGGCGCCTTTCTTCCTGATTCACCGTTCTCCCTGACTAGACGTTGCCACCGGCTGCCAGTCCGGCTCGCTGCCTGCCGTCACCCTGATCGGCGCGGTGAGCGGATCCCCCAGGTAGATCACAGGCTTTCCGCGGCGGTTATGGACGTAGGCGATAAGCCCGCCGCTCGGCGAGTAGACGCCGTCGTAACCGCCAAGGTATCCAGGCGCCGCCTTGATCGTCTGGTCGAGCCCGACCGGACTGCAGTGACCGCCGGGACAGTTCTCCTGGGTTGTCATGAGGTCGTGGTAGTAGAGCGGGTTCTGCGGGTACCAGTCGGGGTCAGTCAGCCGGAACGTGGTCGGCCCTTCCTCATCGGACGGGAAGCCGTTCTTGTACCCGGACTGGCTCGGGAAGCCGAGCAGGTTCAGGCAGTACTCGTGCGCGAATGGGCACAGCGTGGCAGCGCCCTCGTAAGCGATATAGGACCCATGCGTAGTGCTCTCCGGCAGCGTCAGCGCCCATGCCCAGGCGACCGGCGCTGGCAGCGCCGCCACCCGGATGTAGTGACCGTTGACCGTCGTAGTGAAGTGCCTGATGCTTCGCGCCGCAAGGCTGTAGCGGGTCAGATAGCCGTACTTGCTCCCGCGCCTGGTCATCACGAAGACCAGGTAGCGGCCGTTCGGCGACCAGGACGGCCGGGAGTCGGCGTACTTCGGCGCCGTGTCGGTGAGGCGCTTCTTGTGGCTGCCGTTGGCGTTCATGACCCACAGGTTGCCAGCGTGGACGTAGGCGATCTGCTTACCGTTCGGCGACCAGCGCGGGCCGGAGTCATCACCGTTTGTCGTCAGCCTCAACGGGCTGGCCGATCGGTCAGCCGGGTTGATCGTGTAGATATTGCCACCATGGACGAAGGCGATCAGTCCGTCAGCACCCGGGTAGGCCGCTTCGGCTGTGCCAGACAGGACGGTACCCAGCAGCGTTAGCCCGATCAGGGGTGCTAAGGCAAGCAATGCCAGCCCGCGGCAGATCCACGGTGCCCCGCTGATGCGCGCAAGGTACATGACTCA
>CAWEEY010000024.1:0-300084 GCA_963808215.1 uncultured Actinomycetota bacterium | reverse complement strand
CGATCGCCCCGCCCGCGTTGGCGACCAGGACGTCGCACCGGTCCAGCGAGCCGGCGAAGGCGTCAACGGCCGCCCGGTCGGTGACGTCGAGTTCGTGCGACTGCGCGCTGCCGCCGTTGGCCGTGATGCGGGCGGCGACCTCCGCCAGCCGGTCGGCACGCCTGGCAGTCAGGACCACGCGGTACCCTTCCCCGGCTAGCCGGACGGCGGTTGCCGCGCCGATGCCACTACTTGCCCCGGTGACTACCGCTGTGCGTTCCATGCCGACCGATTCTGCCAGCCGCCGGCACCGCCAGCGGCGGCCGGGCGACAAAGTCCTACATATGGCCTGGTCTTGGTTACTGCCGGGTCGCTTACCATCAGACTGTGTCGCAGCTGCGTGGGGTTATCACGGACTGGGGTGGCGTCATGACCAACCCCATCTCGGAGAGCGTTAATGCCTGGCTTGAGGCCGACGGCATCGACCGGGCGAGCTACGTCGCCGTTATGCGGGAGTGGGTCAAGCAGGCTTACGCGGACGGCCAGGAGAACACGAACCCGATCCACGCGCTGGAGCGGGGGGAGTGGACGAACGATGAGTTCGAGCTTGCGCTGGCCAGGGAGCTGGTCATGGCCGATGGCGGCCCGGTGGCCGGTCCTGGACTGCTGGCGCGCATGTTCGCAGGGTCGAGGATGGACGAGGCGATGCTGGGGCTGTTCCGGCGGTTGCATGCTGACGGCGTGCCGACCGGCCTGCTGTCCAACTCCTGGGGCGGCAGCTACCCGACTGAGCTGTTCGCCGACATGTTCGACGCCGTGGTGATCTCGTCTGAGGTCGGCATGCGCAAGCCAGAACCGCGAATCTTCCTGCACGCCGCCGGGTTGCTGGCGCTCGACCCGCAGGAGTGCGTGTTCATCGACGACATCCAGGCCAACATTTCCGCTGCCGAGCAGATCGGCTTCACCGGGGTCTTGCACACTGCGGCCGGGCACACCGCGGAGCGGGTCGCCGAGCTGCTGGCGATCGAGCTCAGCTAAGTCCATCGGCGGCGTTACGCTGTCGGCTGTGGCTGACTACCCGCACCCGGCTAGTCCTGGTCGTTCGGCCAATATGCGGGCGAACCGGCGGAAGGACACTAAGCCGGAGCTAGCGCTGCGCCGGGCGCTGCACGCCCAGGGTTACCGATATCGCAAGGACTACCGGATCGACCTGGCGGGTGCGCGCGTGCGGCCGGACATAGCGTTCACGGCGCGGCGAATCGCGATCTTCGTGGACGGTTGCTTCTGGCATGCCTGTCCCGAGCACGGCACCCAGCCGGCCGCGAACACCTGGTACTGGGAGCCGAAGCTCGCACGAAACGTGGAACGTGACCGGGCCGCCGATGCCGCACTAGCTGCAGCCGGCTGGCAGGTGATCCGGGTATGGGAGCACGAGTCACTTGAGGCAGCCGTCGCGATCGTGGTCGCGGCACTGGCGGCCACGGCATCCGTCACAGCGGCAGCCGACGCGCGCGATTGGCTGACCAGGCGGTCGCTTGCCTGTCACACTCAGGAAAATAAACCTCGGGTCATCTCACTCAGGTCATATCGACCTTGCGCTGCGGGACTATCACATGCGCGTATATCTGCCATTGACGCTGTCGGCACTGGCCGGACTGCTGCGCACCGGCGAGCTCGGTCCCGGTCCGCTGCGCGGTTACAGCGTCACGCCCGCGATGCGGGAGTGGTACTCCAGCGGCGACATCGAGGAACTGGAGTACGTGGCGATGATGCACGCCGCAAAAGCGTCGCTGCGGCTGCTGCAAGGCGACCCGAGCGCGCCGCGACGCCGGGTCGTACTCGCGGTAGAGGTTCCCGCCGCGCAGGTTGTGAACGATGCCGGCTTCGACGAGCCCGGCCTTGTCCAGATCAGCGGACCCGTGAAGATCCGCGACGTGGCCTCTGGACATGTTGACGATCCGGTCGCTGCCGCCGAGATAGCCGAGGCCATCGCGGCTTTGCCGGCCGCCGATTCCGGGGATGAAGACGCCCGGTTCGTCGTGGACGGCGCGGACGGCCACGAACTGCTCTGGTACGCCACGCAGGAACTCGCAGACCTCGCAAGCTGATGGCCCGGCATCTGCGCGCTGCCACCGCGCCGGAAACTGCGTCAGTCAGGAGCGGCGGGCTGTCCGCTGGTCTGGGCCTGCCAGAGGGCCAGGGCGACGACCAGAGGCCAGAAGCCCTGCGCCGATGAGGTCAGGCGCTCGGCTAGGCCCAGGTCGCCCCCGCCCTGAGTGGTGATCAGCAGCCAGCCCGACAACGCGGCGAATACTGCAGTCACGACCAGGGAGCTGTAAATACCGAGGACGCGCGATTGAGCTGGCCCGCGCTGCGCCGCGAAGAGCGGCCAGACCAACGTCGTGACCACGCAGGACACGGCAAAGGCGAGGTGCCGCGGCGTCGGCGCCGGTAGCTGCCTCCGGTGAAGCGGCAACGCCGATGGTGGACAGGCCGGTCAGAATCAGCAGAAGGCGAGCCGACAGCTGGACCCTGGTTAGGCCGATGCCAGTCGCGAACTGGCAGCTGCCCACCAGGAACAATGCCGCGGTCATCACCCACCGGTCGGTCGCGGTCTGGCCAGCCAGGACGCTCATGGTCTGCTGCATCGGACTGTAAGAGGCCGGGCTGAAGTACGCCGGCGATCAGCCAGCCGCCGATCAGTAGTACCTGTGTCATGGCGGCGGCACCAACCGCCCAGGCCGGAACCGGCCGAGTTCGGCAGCCAGCCGAGCAGGGCCCGGATGTCCGTCGTAGTCGGTGGTCTGGCTGCGCGCGAGGTCTGGACGCGCAAGCTGGGTCATGGCGCCTCCATCAGCCACATTGACTCGGGCTGCCGGGCGCTTTGTCCGTCCCCGTTACCAGGCTCACGGTGACGGAGGACGCGGTATGCCCCGGTCTGGCCAAATACTGCGTCCGCCGCCCCCGGCCGCCTGGTGGCAGCTAGGCGTTGCTAACAGACACAGCACAGCATGGGCCCTGCCCATTCCTTGCTGGCGTCTCTCTGCGGCGTCGCGGGGTGTCTACCGCGCTCAGTAGCAGCCGATTTGGGTGCCCATGGCACGATGGGTGATACCGCCATAGACGTCGGGTGAAGCAGGGAGTTCCGCGATGGATGCTGTCACTAATGTCCCTTTTGTGGGTAACGAGCCGATTAAGGGTTATGCGCCTGGCAGCCCCGAGCGTGCGGCGCTCGAGCAAAAGATCAAGGAACTAGCTGGTGAGCGCACTGACCTCACCATGACCATCGGCGGCCAGCAGCGGCAGGGCGCAGGCGAGCTGGTCGACGTCGTACAGCCGCATAATCACCGGCACGTGCTGGGCCAGCTGCGCAATGCCACCCCCGCCGATGTCGCGGCCGCTATCGAGGCAGCTAGGCAGGCAGCGCCGGGTTGGCGGGCGCTGTCGTTCGACGACCGGGCGGCGATCTTCCTTAAGGCGGCCGACCTGCTGGCCGGCCCGTGGCGGCAGACGATCAATGCAGCGACGGTGCTCGGCCAGTCGAAGTCGGCCTACCAGGCCGAGATCGACGCCGCCTGCGAGCTGATCGACTTCTGGCGCTACAACGTCCATTACGCGCGGCGGCTGCTGGCCGAGCAGCCGGCCAGCGCTCCCGGCACCTGGAACCGGCTGGAGTACCGGCCGCTCGAAGGGTTTGTGCTGGCGATCACGCCATTCAATTTCACCTCGATCGCTGGGAACCTGCCGACGGCACCGGCCCTGATGGGCAACGTCGTCATCTGGAAGCCGTCACCCACCCAGCAGGTGTCCGCGCACTTCCTGATGCGCCTGCTCGAGGCCGCCGGGCTCCCGCCGGGCGTGATCAACATGGTGACCGGCGACGGCGCCGCGGTCTCCAGCGTCGCGCTGCCGCACGCGGAACTCGCCGGGGTGCACTTCACCGGCTCGACCGGGACATTCCAGCACCTGTGGCGGACCGTCGGCGAGAACATCGCTGGCTACCGCGGCTACCCCCGGCTCGTTGGCGAGACCGGCGGCAAGGATTTCGTCATCGCGCATCCGTCAGCCGATCCAGACGTGCTTGTCACTGCGCTGATCCGAGGCGCGTTCGAGTATCAGGGCCAGAAGTGCTCGGCGGCGTCACGGGCATATGTCCCGCGCAGCGTCTGGAGCAAGATGAAGGACGACCTGATCGGCACTACCGAGGCGCTGACCGTGGGCGACGTGTCGACTGACCTTTCGCTGTTCATGGGCGCCGTGATCGACCAGCGGTCATTCGGCCGGCTTACGGACGCACTGGGCAGGGCAAGGGACCGGGCGTCGATCTCGGTGCTGACCGGCGGGACCGCGGACGACTCCGAGGGCTATTTCGTGCAGCCGACTGTGCTGGCCTCGAGCGACCCGATGGACGAGATCTTCATGCGCGAGTACTTCGGCCCGATCCTTGGCGTGCACGTGTTCGACGACGCCGACTACGAGGCCGTGGTGAGTCAGGCCGCCGACGTCGCGCCCTACGCGCTGACCGGCGCGATCATCGCCCAGGACCGGGCGGCGATCGCGCACGCTACGGAGGCGCTGCGGTTCTCGGCAGGCAACTTCTACGTCAACGACAAGCCAACCGGCGCGGTCGTCGGGCAGCAGCCGTTCGGCGGAGCCAGAGCCAGCGGCACCAACGACAAGGCCGGGTCGATCTTCAACCTGATTCGCTGGGTCAACGCCCGGGCCATCAAGGAGTCGTTCGCGCCGCCGGTGGACTACCGCTATCCGCATATGGGTTAGGCATCCGGGACGTGCGGTACGCCATATACGAATCAAACGGGCATCAAAGCGTACCGCAGCCGTGAAATGTCGAGTCGCCTGCAACAAAACGGGGTAATTCCGGCCAAGAGTCGGTCTGCGCTGCGGCTCGCGAGCCCACCCAACGGACCTCGCGTCCGGCCTGGCACGCCCGCGTGCGACTCAGCACCCGTTCAGTGTTTCCCGGAAACCTTTTACAGTCTTTTGACCGACTTGTGATGCAACGGAATGGGTGCGAAGTCAAGCGGAGACTGAGAAAGCCGGGAACGCCGCAATAGCTACGGTCGTTGCACCAATGCCATTGTGAAAAGGAGCTAGGCCCTCCGCGTGCATGTTTGGCTGAACCGAGGGCAGCTTACGGCCGCTGCTTGGCAGCCCCGCGCGCCGGAGGAGACGCATGACCGAGTACGTAGTCGCTTCGCGGTCAGATGAGGATGACAGCCCGCTTGGCGGCGAGCCGTCCGACCATCAGCCTGACGGCGCTCAGAGTGCCAGACGTGCGGCTCTCGTCGCGGCCGCGCAGGCAGGCTGGATCGACGCGCTGACCGACCTGGGCGGCCGGAACACGTTGCTGTATTTCAAGGACCGTCGGGCCGGCACACTCGACCTGGCTGCGGCGGACCCGGTGGCGGTCGACAAGTTCCTGCGCACCGGCTCCGGCCGCATCACGCGGCTATTTCACGACGTGGATGCACGAGCAGATGCCATCAGGCGAGCGCAGGCCATTTACCGGAAGGCGCGCGAGCTGGAGGAGGAACGCGGCATCCGGGTGGGCTTCCTGGCTACGGGCCTGGCTCGGTGGGACGAGCTGTTCCTTGAACCCGCTGCGCCGGTCCTGCTGCGCGGCCTTACGATCATGCCGACCAGGGCTCGGCATGACGACTTCGATCTGATTCTGGACGAGGATTACGAGGTCAACCCGGTACTGCTGCATAAGCTGGCCAGCGTCTTCGGCGCGGCCACGGACGACCTGGCCGGCGCAGAGCCCGACAGGATCAGCGAACTGCTTGAAGGCGCGGCCGACGACGCCGAGGTTCCTGGCTTCGAGATCACCGACCGGCTCGTCATCGGCACGTTCACCTATGCCAAATTGCCCATGGTGCAGGACTTGCAAGCCGCTGGCGAGCTGCTTACCGATAGCGACGTTGTCGCCGCCATCGCAGGCGACCCGGTAGCGCAGGAACTGCTGGGCGCCGACCCGAGCCTCGAGGCCGCGCCGGAATCGCCGGAGCAGGACTACTCCGTACTGGACGCCGACTCCTCGCAGCGCAATGCGATTAATACAGTGCGGGCCGGACGCAGCCTGGTGATCCATGGACCGCCGGGTACCGGCAAGAGCCAGACGATTGCCAACCTGATCGCCGCGCTGGTCGCCGAGGGCAGGAAGGTGCTCTTCGTTGCCGAGAAGCGCGCTGCTATCGATGCAGTGCTGTCCAGGCTCAAGATGGCCAACCTGGGCGAGGTCGTGCTGGACATCCACGAGGGCGCAAAGGACCGACTGCGCATTGCCCGTGAACTTGGCGATGCCATGGATGAGGCACAGCAGGTCCCCGAGCCAGATGTCGGCGATCTGCACCGGCGGCTTAGCGACCGGCACCGACGGCTCAGCCGCCATGTGTCCGCGCTGCACCAGCCGCATCAGCCGTGGGGACTGACCCCTTATCAAGTTCAGTCCGCGCTGCTTGGCGTGCCCGCCGCTGCGCGCATGCAGATCCGTCTCGACAACCCCGAGCTCATCGGCAGGGAACAAGCCGACCAGATCAGGGACGAGCTCCGCGAGTTCGCGCACCTGGGCGGGTTCACGCTGCGGCCAGGAAGCACGCCGTGGTTCGGCGCGACGCTGCGCACGTCTGAGGATGCCAGGCAGGCGAGCGAGCTTGCCAGCCGGCTGAGCAGCCGCGGCCTGCCGATGCTCATCCAACGGGTCCAGCGCACGTGCCTGGAGGTCGGTCTGCGGCCGCCGACCGGCTATCCGGATGTAGCGACGACGATGCGCCTGTTCGCCGGAACGCAGGCCACATGCGGCAATGTTCTGCTCCGAGGTCTACCGGGCCGATCCGGCCAGGCTGGCCACGGCCACCGGGGACGGCGTCGGGGCTCGGTTTCCGCGAGCGCCGCGCGCTGCGGAAGCAGGCGCGCGCTCTCGCAGGACCGCATAGTGCGGAGCTGTCTGACGAGCAGTTGTCGTCCGTGCTTGATGAGGTAGCAATCAGCTCAGCCAGTGGCTGGACTTGCGCACCGACACCGGCCTGCCGCGGCTGCCGTCGCGTCTGGACGAGCTGATGGCATTGTGGGCAGACTGCGAGGCCCAGCTGACCGCATTGCGCGCCGTCGTTACCCTGCCCGCCGACCCGCTGCCATTCCTTGCCGAGCTAGCGGCCGACCAGGACACCGCGTGGAACCTGCCGCGGCTTTACGAGCTGGCCAGCAGGTTCGGTGACCTGTCCCTCGGCCAGCTGCTTGACGAGCTTGCTCGCAGGCAGGTCGCACCTGACCTGGCCGCCGCGGCATTCGATCACGCCTGGTACAGCGCAATCCTGGACCAGATGCGCGTACTCGATGCACGTTACGCCGCCAATCGCGGCGATGCGCTTGATGAGATCGCGGACGACTTCCGAGTGCACGACGTCCAGCACCTGAGGGCCAACCGGGCTCGGGTGCGCCGCGCCTGGGCGGAAGCGCTGCTCGAGGCGTGCGACCGGCACCCGCTGCAGGCCAGGGTCATCCGCAAGCAGGCGGCGCTGCGGCGCGGGCATGTGCCGCTGCGACGGCTGCTTGACCAGACCAGCGACGTGCTCTTCGCGATTAAGCCGTGCTGGGCGATGTCACCGCTAATGGTGAGCCAGGTTCTGCCAGTGGCGAAGCTCTTCGACGTAGTGATCTTCGATGAGGCGAGCCAGGTGGTGCCCGCTGACGCGATTCCGTCGATCATGCGAGGCCATCAGATAGTCGTGGCCGGCGACGACCGCCAGCTACCGCCGACCAACTTCTTCCGCCAGGTTGGCGACGCTCCGGACGAAGACGAGGGCGATGAGAGCAGCGACAGCCTGGTGTCATTCGGCGCCGGTTTTGAGTCAGTGCTTGACGCCCTCAGGCCGCTACTGCCGACGGCGCCCCTGGCCTGGCACTATCGCAGCCGCGATGAGCGGCTTGTGGCCTTCTCCAACACCCGGATCTACGGCGGCGCACTGACTACCTTCCCCGGCGTCTTCACCGGCGAGTGCCTTCGCCACGTGGTGGTCGCCCAGGGTCCTGGTTCGGGCCAGGAGACGTCGGTGGACGCCGAGGTCAGCAAGGTCGTCGACCTTATTTTCGAGCATGCCCGCGAGCACCCGGCGGAATCGCTCGGCGTCATCGCGCTCGGCATCAAGCACGCCGAGCGGATCGATGCGGCACTTCGGCTTGCGCTTGCTGCGATGGCTGACGACGCTCACAGCGAGTATCAGGACATGGAGGGGTTCTTCTCGGAGGACGTGCCAGAGCCCTTCTTCGTCAAGAACCTGGAACGGGTCCAAGGCGACGAGCGTGACGCCATCATCCTGTCGATCGGCTACGGGAAGCACCAGGACGGCCGGATGCGCTATCAGTGGGGCCCGTTGCTGCGAGACGGCGGCGAGCGCAGGCTGAATGTGGCTGCCACCAGGGCGAAGCACCGGCTAACGCTCGTGAGCTCGTTTTCGAGTCACGATGTCGACCCCGACCGCGTCACCAAGGCGGGAGCCAGGCTGCTCGCCGACTACCTGGACTACGCCAGCTCCGGCGGTTCCGCTCCGGAAGCATCGGGCAGTGGCAAGCTGGACTCGTTCGAGGCCGACGTTCGGGATCGGCTGGCCGCCGCAGGCATTGAGGTCGTGCCGCAGTATGGAGTTGGCGGCTACCGGGTCGACTTCGCCGCTACCCACCCGAGCGATGCGCGACGGATGGTGCTGGCCATCGAGGCCGACGGCGCGTCCTATCGCCAGTCGGGCAGCGTTCGGGACCGAGACCGGCTGCGAGGCGAGCACCTGCAGCGCCTCGGCTGGCGGTACCACCGGTTGTGGTCTACCAATTGGTTCCAGAATCCCGACGCTGAGGTCGCAAAGGTACGCCAGGCGTACCTGCAGGCCGTGTCAGCAACCGAGCCCACCCTGGCCGGTCACATGGCAGCCGGGCCTGGCCGAGCGGCGATGAAGGAGCCGCTGACGGGACAGTGGCCGAGCCGGGCGCTCCACCGGATCTGCTCGTCAGCAACCGCCCGCCGTCAGCCTGCCCGTAGTGGCGGATCGGCCTCGAGCGCTGCCCGGTGCGCCAGCGGATAGCGCCGGAAGGAGCCGGTCAAGCTCTGGCTGCCGGACTGGCGGTGACACGCTGACGACGCGCGGCCTTAGCGGAATCGGATCAATGTTGCGCAAATTGCGTTAGTTGTCCGATCCGGCGGGTACGCTCGCAGCCAGCAGGCTGACCAGCTCCGCCGGTAGCTGCGAGCATGGGAGTAGCACCGCGCTACGTATCCTGTGCGTCACTGCTCGTTCGCGCCGGAGGTGCGCCATGGACCGTCTGGTCCTCTGGAACATCGATCTCACCCTGCTGGACGTGGGCAGGGTCTCTCGTGACGCCTACGCCGACGCCTTCCGCCGGGTGACCGGCCGTCCACTGGCGGCCTTGCCCCAGCTGGCGGGCCGCAGCGACACCGAGATCTTCTTTGAGTCGCTGTACCTGAACGACGTCCCCACCGGCGAGGACGAGGTGGCGGACGCAGAGTTGCTGGCCCGGTATTGCTGGGAGCTCGAGGCGGCGTTCGCGCTGCGCCAGGACGAGCTGCTGCAGCAAGGGCGGCTGCTTCCCGGCGCACTGGACGCGGTCACGGCCGCAGCCGGCCTGCCGGGCATGGTGCAGACCGTCCTGACCGGAACTATCAAGCCGAACGCGGCCGCGAAGCTACGCGCCTTCGGCCTCGACCGGTTCTTTGACCTCGAGATCGGCGGCTACGGGTCCGACGCCTACCCGCGAGGCTCGCTGCTGCTGCTGGTCAAGGGCCAGGCCGCAGCCAAGTACTCGTCGCCGGGCACCGATGAGTCGGCTGTGTACATTGCCGACACCGTGCGCGACATCGAGGCGGCCGGCATTGGCGGCGCGCGATGCATCTCGGTTGCCACCGGCCGGTCCACGGCGCCCGAGCTGCGCGACGCTGGCGCCGACCTGGTGCTGACCGACTTGACCGATACCAATCAGGTGATCGCGGCTATCGACCGGCTGACGATGGTGCCAGCCGACCGGTAAGTCAGTCCCGGTCAGCGGCAGGTCCGGCCCGGTGAGGAGAGCCTGGGCGGATTTGCGGAAGGCCGCGACCAGGCGGCGGTGGTCGTCGGCACGGGTGGCGAGCACCATGTGACTCGGCTCGACATCGTGCAGGGGAATCGTGGTGAGGTCCGGGACGCGGGGCTGACGTTGCCGCCCGGGATGATGGCTACTGCCTGACCAGCAGCGATGAGCTCGTTCTTGTCCTCGATGGCCTGCACGAGGGGACCGTCGGGTGCCGGGCTGCCGTCCGGCCGGGGGTCGATTCGCCAGAAGGCGTTCCAGTCCTGGTCGGGCATGCGGGGGATGGGCTCGTCGGCGATGTCGTCGAGGGTGACTGATTCCTTGCCCGCCAGGCGGTGGTCGAGTGGGACCAGCAGCAGCCGGGGCTCGTCATACAGGATCGTCACGTGCAGCTGGCCGGTGGGGAACGGCAGCCGCGCCACCACCGCGTCTACCCGGTGATCGAGCAAGGCCGCGCGTGGTTCGTTCCAGGCAAGGTGCAGGGTCCGGACGTCGGCGTCGGGGTGCTGACGGCGCAGGTCGCGCACTGCCGGGGTGACGATGAGGTTGGTGGTGTGCCCGATGGTGATCAGGCTAGGCCGGGCGGCCGCTCGGGTAGCGGCCGCGGTCTGGGCGGCCGATCGCAGCAGCGCCTTAGCGCGGGGCAGGAAGACCTGCCCGGCCTCGGTGAGCCGGGTGCCCTGCGGAGTGCGGTCGAGCAGGCGGGCCCCGAGTTGCTGTTCTAGGTGACGGATCTGGCGGCTCAGTGACGGCTGAGCGATGCGCAGGGCGGCGGCGGCGCGCCCGAAATGCAGGTGGTCGGCGACGACGGTGAAGTACCTGACCAGCCTCAGGTCAAGGTCCGCAGCAGGCAGAGTCGAGTCGGGCATGCCTCAAACCTACTCCACGCCTAGCGAGTGCGAACGCCGCAACAGGGCAGTTGAGCTGCAGTGATGCCTCGTTCGTATTAGCGATTTCAGATTAGGTCTTGGACGCGGAGCGCTCCGTCCCCGCACAGTGGAAACACCCGGCCGGCCGTCTTCGGAGGTGGCCACGGGGCGGGAAACGTCTATCTCACTGGAGTGCACTATGCGAGTGTTCGTCACCGGCGCGACCGGATATATCGGCTCCGCCATCGTCCGCGACCTCATCGATGCCGGGCATCACGTCACTGGCCTTGCCCGATCAGACGCTGCCGCCGCTGCGCTGGCGGCAGCTGGGGTACAGGCACACCGGGGTGCCCTCGACGACGCCGGCAGTCTGCGCATCGCAGCGGCCGCATCCGACGGCGTCATTCACACCGCCTTCCAGAACGTCGGTCCGGACACGGACTTCGCGGCTGCGTGCGCGGCCGACCTGCGAGCCGTCGAGATACTTGGCGAGGCGCTTGCCGGATCCGGCAGGCCCTTGGTCATCACGTCGGGCACCGCACTTCTCTCGCCGGGCCGCCTCGCGACGGAAGAGGACGCGGCCGTGCCGAGGGCACCTCGGGCCGCTTCGGAGGAGGCGGCGCTGTCGTTCGCCGGGCGCGGCGTGCGCGTCTCGGTGGTGCGACTCGCACCGTCGGTGCACAGCGGTGAGGCCGACAAGAAGGGATTCGTTCCAAGCCTGATTGGGCTCGCCCGGGCTAAGGGGGTCTCGGCCTACGTTGGCGACGGGTCCAACCGCTGGTCCGCGGTCCACCAGCTCGACGCCGCCCGGCTGTTCCGGCTGGCCCTGGAGTCAGCCCCGGCGGGCGCACGACTGCACGGCGCCGCCGAGGAAGGCGTACCGTTCCGCGACATCGCTGGTGTGATCGGCGCGCACTTGAGTGTGCCCGTCACCTCGATCTCCGCCGATGAGGCGGAAGGTCACTTCAGCTGGCTCGCACACTTCGTGTCGGTCGACAACCCGACGTCGAGCGCCCTCACCCGCGAGCAGCTTGGATGGCAGCCCGTGCAACCTGGGCTCATTGCCGACCTCGAGGAAGGGCATTACTTCAAGGACTAGGCGAGCAGGGCCCGACGTGGCTGGCGCAGGTTACGGCAGCTGCGCCGGCCAGTCGGCCACGTCGGGTCCGAACAAGTGCAGGTGAGCGAAGACGGCGAACACCCCGCCAACCTTCGCGGCATCTGGCAACGGCCGGTCATTAGTGCCGGGAGTGTTGAGGTCCAGGCTGATGGACACCCCCACGCCATGGAAGTTCTGCGCGCACAGGGCCTGCACGTGCTTGCCCGGCTCGTCGATGGTCCGCAGGCGCATCGCCGCGCCGTCGACAGTCACGTAGCTTGTCTGGCCGGGGTAGGTCTTGCACGGAGCCGTACCCTGGCTGGCCGGCCAGACCGCCACGCCGAGCGCGGTCGGGTCCGCGGCCGGGCCCGCTGACCAGCCTCCGTTGACCAGTCGGCCGTCGATGAAGGCGAAACTGCTCAGGCTGCCAGCCCGGAATGGCCGCCAGCTCGCAGGCAGGCCGCTGAGCTTGAATCCGTAGTAGACCGGAGGCTTGGTCCCGAATCGGACCGCGGATGCGATCTTGAGCAGCAGCTGTCTGGCCGCGGCCGACTGCGGCTCAGCCGGGTGGCCGTTCTTAGGCAGCACGTAGTACCAGCCTTTGAGGCGTGGGTAGGCAGCACAGTGCACGCAGATCGCCCCGTTGGGCATCGGCGTCAGTGTCGCCCAGGCATTCAGGCCGTACTCCCAGACCAGGCTGCCGTGCAGGCCGGTCCAGTAGGCTGGCGCGCCGTTGACATCAGGAGCCCGGCCGCTCAACGGCACGCCGCAGCTCAGCGCTGCCTGGGACTTATCCCTGGTGCGCACGAAGGCCTGCGCTTCGGAGATCGGGTGGCCGTGCGCGGTGGGCCGGCACCGTCCGGCGGCTTGCACGGTAAGCATCAGGGCCCGGCCGTCTGACAGCGGGGCGGTCGCGATCACGTCAAGCTCAGAGATGCTCTGGTCGTACTGATCGCCCAGCGAGAAGCCGGCGGGCAGCCAGCCAAAGCTTGCATACGGGGTGAGCAGGCTGAACCGGTGCGGCGCAGAGATCGGCGCGCTACGTGCTGGGCCGCCGGCGCGGTCGGTGCGCTGGAGCATGCGTTCCGGACAGGCTGGCCGTCACGGCGGCGATCACTGCTACGGCTGCGGCTGCGGCGACCGGCGTCGCCCCCGGCAGGTAGACCCGGCGCAGCCTGCGCCGGCGTCGGCCCTGGCGGCGCGCGAGGGCGACATCTACCCGGCTTGGCGGCGCCTGGTCAGCCGCGACCACGTCCAGCAGGTCACGCACTGCCGTTTCGTCCGCAGACACGTCATGCATGGTCAGTCACCTCACGTGCGGCGCACCGGGCTTGGTCATCGATGGATCCCGGCCGGGCCCGCAGCGGGCCGTATGCCTGGCCGTCGCGGCCGGCCTGCGTGTCCCGGCCGGGGCCCAGGCGGCCGCGAAGTGCGTCGATACCTTTAGCCGTCTGGCTCTTGACTGTCCCGGCCGAGCAACCGAGTAGCGCAGCGGTCTGGTCCACGTTCAGGTCGCAGTAAAAGCGCAGCACCAGGGTGGCGCGCTGCCGGGGCGGCAGGCCGGCCAGGGCGGCTCGCATGTCGAGCATGGTCTCGGTGTCGGGCACCCGGCCCGCCGTGTCGGGCACCGGGACGTCCAGGCTCACTCGCCGGGCCCAGCCAGACCGCTGTTCGCTCAGGAACTCACGCACGAGGATGGTCCTGGCGTAGGCCTCGGTGTGCTCCATCCCGCGGACGCGATCCCAGCGCACGTACAGCCGCGTGATCGCAGCCTGCACGAGGTCATCGGCACGCTGCCAGTCCTGGCACAGCAGGTATGCCACGCGCCGCATTGCTCCCATGCGAGCAGTCACAAAATGGGTGAATTCTTCGTCGAGGTTCCCGCTCACTGGGGACCGCCCGATCTGCGTGGCATAGTCACACTGGGTGAATGGAGGCGGATGCTGCTTTGGTTGCCCTGCGGCGCGAACTCTCGCTGGAGCCCGGTGAACGCGGCCAGTGGCTTGTCCGGGTCCGCGCGCCCCGCATACTGGTATATAACAGTCCAGTCAACGACGACGGGCTTGCCAACTTGTTGGGGGGCGTAGGGCGTGGGTGACGACCTGACGCCGACGGCCGGGCGTGACTACGGCGAGACGCTCTGGGAACCTACGGCCGAGTCGGCCGGGCGTACCGAGATCACGCGCTACGCCCGCTGGCTAGCCAGCCACGGCGGCCCGGCAAGCGCAGCGTCCGACGGCATCCCCTCCTACCGTGACCTGTGGCAGTGGTCGGTCGGCGAGCCAGCCGCGTTCTGGTCATCGATCTGGGACTTCTTCGGCGTCCTCGGCGCCCGCGGCTCAGGCCCGGTGCTGACCGGGCAGATGCCCGACGTCAGCTGGTTCGCCGGCAGCACGCTCAATTACGCCCGTAACGCGCTGCAGCGGGCCGGCGCTGATCCTGCCTGCACTGCCGTGATTTACAGCTCCGAGGCCGGCCGCGACGGGCGGATCAGCTACGGGGACCTCGCCGATCGGGTGGCGTCGGTCCGGGCCGGCCTGCAGAGCATCGGCGTCGGGTTCGGTGACCGGGTCGCCGCCTACCTGCCGAATTCGCCCGAGGCGCTGATCGCGATGCTGGCCACAGCGAGCCTCGGCGCGATCTGGACGTCATGCTCGCCGGACTTCGGCGCGCACAGCGTGATCGACAGGTTCGCCCAGATCTCTCCCACCGTGCTGCTCGGCGTCAACGGCTACGCCTACGGCGGCAAGCGGTTCGACCGCCGGGCCGAGCTGGCCGCGATCGCGGCGGAGCTGCCGGGCCTGAAGGCACTGGTCATGGTCGACTATCTGGGCGCGGGCGGGGAGGCCGCCACGCTTGATGCCGCCGTTCCCGTTCTGAACTGGGATAGCTTCAGCCCCGTGAACGGCGAGGCGCCGACGCTGGAGTTCGCGGAGGTGCCGTTTTCTCATCCGCTGTGGGTGCTGTATTCCTCCGGCACGACCGGGCTGCCCAAGCCGATCGTGCACAGCCACGGCGGGATCGTGCTCGAGCACCTCAAGGCACTGGCCCTGCACACCGACCTGACCAGCGCGGACACGTTCTTCTGGTACACCACGACCGGCTGGATGATGTGGAATTACCTGATTGGCGGGCTGCTGGCCGGCGCCACCGTGGTGCTGTACGACGGCAGCGCCGTGCACCCGGACACCGGCGCGCTGTGGCGGCTGGTGGCAGACGCTGGCGTTACCTACGCCGGGACCGGCGCGCCCTACCTGCTGGCCTGCATGAAGGAGGGCCTGCACCCGGCCGCGGAGCATGACCTGTCGGCCCTGAAGGGCCTGGGCTCGACCGGCTCTCCGCTTCCGCCGGAAGGCTTCCGCTGGGTGTACCAGGAGCTGGGAACGAGGACGTCCGGGCTGATCCTCGGCTCGCTCTCGGGCGGTACCGACATGTGCACCGGCTTCGTCGGGCCGGCTCCGATCTTGCCGGTACGCGCCGGCGTGATCTCCGGACCATGCCTGGGCGCGCGGGTCGAGTCGTTCGACCCGGCCGGGCATCCGGTTATCGGCGAGGTCGGCGAGCTCGTCCTCACCCAGCCGATGCCGTCGATGCCGGTCGGGTTCTGGAACGACCCGAACGGCGAGCGTTACCTGGCGAGCTACTTCGCCGACTATCCCGGCGTGTGGCGGCACGGTGACTGGATCATGATCCTGCCCGACGGCGGCTGCGTGATCTACGGCCGGTCAGACGCCACCCTGAACCGCGGCGGAGTCCGGATGGGCACCAGCGAGTTCTACCGCGTGGTGGAGCGGCTGCCTGAGGTCGCCGACAGCCTTGTCGTCGACACCGGCCAGCTCGGCCAGGATGGGCGGCTGATCCTGTATGTCGTGCCAGCCGAAGGCCACGCCGTCGATGACGCCCTGACCGCGAAGATCCGGTCGCTGCTGCGAACGGAACTGTCGCCACGGCACGTCCCCGACGAGATCAACCAGGTTCCTGGCATACCGCGGACGCTGTCCGGCAAGAAGCTGGAGGTCCCGGTCCGGAAGATCTTGCTGGGCACGCCGGCGGCTGACGCGGCCGACCCGGACGCGCTGGCCAACCCGGACGTGCTCGCCTATTTCGCGCCAGGGGGCACGGCATGACCGCGCGGCAGCGGGGCGGCCGCAAGCCCGGGGCGCAACTTCGGCGAGGAAGGAGGCCGGCTGACCTACGGCAGTTACCTGCGGCTGCCGCAGCTACTGGCCCAGCAGGTGCCGGAGGTCAGCCCGCCCGTTCACGACGAGCTGCTGTTCATCGTCGTGCACCAGGCCTATGAGCTGTGGTTCAAGCAGCTGCTGCACGAGCTGACCGCGGTCAGGGACGCGATGCTGGCCAGCCGCGGGCCGGATGCCGTGCACAGCAGGCCGACCTGGCTGGCGCGGCATCTGCTGCACCGCGTGCACGTGATCGAGCGGCTGCTGGTCGCCCAGATCGACGTCCTGGAGACGATGACCCCACAGGACTTCCTGGAGTTCCGGGCGGCGCTTGCTCCGGCAAGCGGCTTCCAGTCGGTGCAGTTCCGCGAGCTGGAGTTCCTCTCGGGAGCGAAGGACCCTGGCTTCGTCGGCCGGTTCCGGTCGCTCACTAAGGACGAGAGCGACCGGCTCGCCGCCCGGCTCGCCGAACCGTCCCTCTGGGACGCTTACGTTGACCTGCTCGCCTCCAGGGGCCTGGCGGTGGGCACGGACAAGGAGATCGTCGCGTCGCTGGTCAGCGTGGCGCGGGACCGGCCGCACCATGACGATCTCTGGCAGCTTGCCGAAGACCTGCTGACCCACGACGAGCTTGCCGGACTGTGGCGCGCCCGGCACGTCCAGATGGTCGAGCGGCAGATCGGCACGAAGTCAGGGACCGGCGGCTCGACCGGCGCGCCGTACCTGAACCGTCGGGTGCCCATCCGTTATTACCCGCTGCTGTGGGAACTTCGGGATTCGTCTGTAGCGGCAACGCCGCCGCGCGTAAGGGAGTGGAAGTCATGTCGGAGAGCAAAGCAGGCCCTGCTGGCCAAAGCTGCCGCGATGGCCGAGCCGGTGTCAGGCGTCGGCGATGTGGCGAACTACCTGCAGGCTTACTACCGGCACGTCGAGGTTGACGACCTAGGCGCGGCCGGTCCTGAGCGGGTTGCTGCCGTCGCGCTGACGCATGCGCGGATGGCCGCCGACCGGCCGCAGGGGCGGGCCCTTGTGGAAGTCCGGCCCGGCGGCGACGCCGCACTTGACGCGAGCTCTGACGTCATCGACATCGTCACCGACGACATGCCGTTCCTCGTCGACTCGATCACCATGGAGCTGGCCAACCACGGGCTGTCGGCGCGCCTGGTGGTGCACCCCCAGCTGCGGGTCCGCCGGGACGTGACCGGCACGCTACGCGATGTGGTCGGCCGGGTGGCGGCCGAGGCTGACGGAGAGCCGGCCACGACGAGCTGATCGAGTCCTGGACGCACATCGAGATCCCCACGCTCGCCGACGGCGAGAGCTGACGCGGTCGCCGCCGACCTGCGCCGCGTACTCACCGACGTCCGGGTCGCGGTCGAGGATTACTCGCGGATGTCGGCCAAGGCGGTCGCGCTGGCTGACGAGGTGCTCGCCCCGGAAGGCGACCGGGGCGGCGCGGCCGATTCCCCGGCTGAGATCGCCGAGCTGCTGCACTGGCTAGCCGACGGGCACTTCACCTTCCTTGGCTACCGCGAGTACGACCTGGTGACCGGCCCGGCCGCCATGGCACTGACCGCAGTGCCCGGCACCGGGCTCGGCATCCTGCGGCACGACCGCGTCGGGCCTGGCTCCTTCGCCACCCTGCCCGAGGCGGTCAAGGCGCGCGCGCTGGATCCGCAGCGCCTGATCGTGACCAAGGCGAACTCCCGGTCGACGGTGCACCGGCCCAGCTACCTGGATTACGTCGCGGTGAAGACGGCTAGCCCCTGATGGCACCGTGGCAGGGGAGTACCGGTTCCTCGGCCTCTACACCCACGCCGCGTTCTCCGAGAGCATCAAGAGCATCCCGGTGCTGCGGCGCAAGCTGGCCGAGGTGCTGGCGTTGTCCGGGATGGCCCCCGACAGCCACGACGGCAAGGAAGTCGCCGAGGTGCTCGACTTCTATCCGCGCGAAGAGCTCTTCATGACCTCGGTCGTCGACCTGGCCGCCATCACCGCTGGCGTGCACCTCTTGCGTGAGCGGCGGCAGACCCGGCTGTTCCTGCGCAAGGACATCTACGGCCGGTACGTCTCCTGTCTGGTGTACCTGCCGCGAGACCGCTACACCACGCAGGTCAGGCTGCGGGCTCAGCAGATCCTGCAGCGAGCCTTCAACGCCCGGCACGTCGACTACAGCGTGCAGGTCGGCGAGTCGCCGGTAGCCCGGCTGCACCTGGTGGTCCGGGCCGATCGCGGCCGTCAGCTGCCCGACGCCGACCCGGTCGCGCTCGAGCGGGCGGTCGCCGCCGCGGTCCGGTCCTGGGACGACGACCTGGCGGATGAGGCGGCAACCGCACTCGGCGCGCAGCGCGCCAGGGAGCTGCTGAACCAGATCGGCGACATGATCCCGGCCACCTACAAGACCGACGTGCCCGCTTCGGCGGCCATCACCGACTTCGCCAGGATCCTGGAACTGCGCCGCTCTGGCGGGGACATCGACTTCGAGCTGTGGGAGTCGGAAGACTACATCGGCGGCGTGCCGATCGAGCCGGACGACGACGTACCGGCGAGCGTCAAGCGGGTCTGGCGGCTGACGATCTACCGGACCGGAGGCCCGATCACGCTCACCGATGTGCTGCCGCGGCTACAGCACATGGGCGTAGACGTGGTGGACGAGCACCCGTACGAGTTCCCCGCTGCGCAGCCGTTCTGGATCTACGACTTCGGCCTCCGCCGCAGGCCGGTGCTCGAGGCCGGCGTCGTTGGCGAGCAGGCCGACCTGATCGCCAACCAGCGGCCCAGGGAGCAGATCGAGGATGCGCTCCTGGCGCTGTGGGACGGCCAGGTCGAGGACGACGGCTTCAACGCGCTCGTGCTGGATGCGCAGCTCACCTGGCGCCAGGTCGTGGTACTGCGCGCTTACGCCAAGTACCTGCGGCAGGCAGGCGCCACTTTCAGCCAGGACTACATCGAGGACGTGCTGCGCACGAACGCGCAGATCGCCCGGCTGCTGGTCACGCTCTTCGAATCGCGGTTCGATCCGTCGAAGGAATCAGGTGAGGCCGAGCGGAGCGAGGCCATCGCCGAGGAGATCGCCGGAGCGCTTGACGGCGTCACCAGCCTCGACGAGGACCGGATCCTGCGGTCGTATCTGGGCCTGATCACCGCAACGCTGCGGACGAACTACTACAGCACCGCGTCGGCAGACGTTCCCTACCTGGTGTTCAAGCTGAACGCATTGGCGGTGCCGGATCTGCCGGCGCCGCGCCCGCGGTTTGAGATGTTCGTCTACTCGCCCCGGTTCGAGGGCGTGCACCTGCGGTTCGCCAGCGTCGCGCGCGGCGGCCTGCGCTGGTCGGACCGGCGGGAGGACTTCCGGACCGAGATCCTCGGCCTGGCCAAGGCGCAGGAGGTCAAGAACTCGGTCATCGTGCCATCCGGCGCCAAGGGCGGGTTCGTCTGCAAGCAGCTGCCCGATCCGGCCGACCGCGAGGCTTACCAGGGCGAGGTGCTGGCCTGCTACCGGATGTTCATCTCCGCCATGCTGGACGTGACTGACAACCTGGAAGCCGGCCTGGTCGTGCCGCCTACGAACGTGGTGCGGCATGACCAGGATGACCCGTACCTGGTGGTGGCGGCTGACAAGGGCACGGCCACTTTTTCCGACACGGCGAACGAGATCGCTACCAGCCGCGGGTTCTGGCTGGGCGACGCGTTCGCGTCCGGCGGGTCGGAGGGCTACGACCACAAGAAGATGGGCATCACTGCCCGCGGGGCCTGGGAGTCGGTGAAGTTCCACTTCCGCACTCGGGGAGTGGACGTCAACGCCGACGACTTCACTGTGGTCGGCGTCGGCGACATGTCTGGTGACGTGTTCGGGAACGGCATGCTGCTCTCCCGGCACATCAGGCTGGTCGCCGCGTTCGACCACCGCCATGTATTCGTGGATCCCGACCCTGATCCGGAGGTGAGCTTTGCCGAGCGGAGGCGGATGTTCAAGCTGCCCCGGTCGTCGTGGGCTGATTACAACCCGGCTCTGATCTCGGCGGGCGGCGGCGTCTGGCCTCGCTCGGCGAAATCGATCCAGTTGTCGCCGCAGGTCCGGGCCGTTCTCGACCTCGCGCCCAGCCAGACCGCGTTGTCACCGGATGAGCTGATCTCGGCGATCCTGGCCGCCCCGGTCGACTTGCTGTGGAATGGCGGGATCGGCACCTACGTCAAGGCGTCGAACCAGTCCAACGCCGACGTCGGCGACCGCTCGAACGACGCGGTCCGGGTCGACGCGGCGGCGCTGCGGGCGAAGGTGGTCGGCGAGGGTGGCAACCTGGGCCTGACCCAGGAGGCCAGGATCGAGTACGCGCTGGCCGGCGGCCTGGTGTGCACGGACTTCATCGACAACTCGGCCGGGGTCGACACCTCCGACCACGAGGTGAACATCAAGATCCTGCTGGATCGCGAGGTGCGGGCCGGGAACCTGACGGCCGATGGCCGGAACGAGCTGCTCCAGCAGATGACCGACGAGGTTGCCGATCAGGTGCTGGAGCACAACTACCAGCAGAACCGTGCGCTGGCTGCATCCTGGGCTCAGTCCGCGCAGATGCTGCATGTGCACGCCAGGTACATCCGGAGGCTGGAGCGGGACGGCAAGATCCGGCGGCGGCTCGACGTGCTGCCGAACGACCGCGAGATCGCCGAGCGCAGGTCGGCGGGCACCGGGCTGGTCATACCCGAGTTCTCGGTGCTGCTCGCGCAAACCAAGATCGACACCGCCCAGCAGGTGCTGGCCTCGGCCCTGCCCGATGACTCGTACCTGCACCGGGTGCTGGTGGACTACTTCCCGACCCCGCTGCGGCAGAAGTACTCGGGCGGCATGAGCTCGCACCGGCTGCACCGCGAGATCATCACCACGTCCGTCGTCAACGACATGGTCGACCGGTCGGGCGTCACCTTCGCATTCCGGCTGAACGAGGAGACCGGCGCCTCGGTGCCCGAGATCACTGCGGCCTGGCTGGTCAGCCGCGCCGTCTTCGACATGCCGGGCTTCTGGGCTCAGGTCGAGGCACTCGACGGCAAGGTTGACACCGGGGTGCAGACCCTGGCCCTGCTGGAGGGCCGGAAGCTGACCGAGCGGACCGCCCGTTGGCTGCTCAACTTCCGCAGGCCGCCGTTCGATGTCCAGGCCACGGTCGACTTTTTCGCTGAGGGAGTGCTGACGGTGGGCGCCAGCCTGCCAGGCATGCTCGCGGGGCGAGATCTGGCCGGCTTTTCTGAGCGCCGCGAGGTGTACGTGGCCCGCGGTGTGCCGGAGGTGCTGGCCAGCCGGATCGCCGCGATGGTCCCGGCGTACTCGGCCTTCGACATCGTCGATATCGCGCGCGGTACTGGCCGGTCGGTCGAGGAGGCCGCCGAGGTCTACTTCGACCTGGCCGACCGGCTGCAGATCGCGCGGCTGCGGGACATGATCACCGCGCTGCCCCGGGATGACCGGTGGAACACCATGGCACGCGGCGCGATCAGGGATGACCTGTACACCGCGCACGCGGCGCTGGCCAGGGACGTGCTGACGGTCACCGGGCCCGGGAGTCCGGAGCAGCGGCTGGCCGCCTGGGTGCAGCGCAACGACTCCGCCGTCAGGCGCGCGACCCAGACACTGACCGAGATCTGGGAGAGCAACGCCTTCACCGTGGCTACCCTGTCGGTCGCCGTCCGGGCGGTCAGGACACTGGTGACCACGAGCACCCTGCCGACCTGAGTCCCGCCCGTCCACATGCCCGGGGCAAATACCTGCTAGCCCGACCTCCGCCGGAGGCTGGCTGGCCCTTCAGTCAGCCGCCGGAATCGGCTGGTTCGCCGGCTCGGCTAGGCTTCAGGCATGGCAACCGACCCTACGAGCGAGCTTGGTGAGCTGACTGCGACACTCGCCAGCGTGGAGGCTGTCCTCGACCCGGACGCCATGCGAAAAGAGGCCGATAGCCTGCGCGAGCGGTGGGCTGATCCCGGCCTGTGGGAGGACCAGGAGCAGGCTCAGGAAGTCACCAGGAGGCTGTCGTACCTCGATAGCGAACTGGCCAGACTAGAAGGCCTGCACAGCCGGCTCGACGACGTAGCAGCCGGATTCGAACTGGCCGAGGCAGAACACGACGAGCCCACTAGGGCGGAGGCCGAGCGGGATCTCGTGGCCCTGCGCAAGGAGATCGACCAGCTTGAGATCCGGACGTTGCTCAGTGGCGAGTACGACGCTCGCGAGGCACTGATCAGCATCAATGCTGGCGCCGGGGGAGCGGACGCAGCCGACTGGACCGAGGGGCTGCGGCGGATTTACCTGCGCTGGGCCGAGCGGCACGGCTACTCCACGGAGGTCTACGACACCTCCTACGCAGAAGAGGCCGGGATCAAGTCGACCACGTTCGCCATCAAGGCGCCCTACGCTTACGGCACGCTGCGCGGCGAGCACGGCACGCATCGGATGGTCCGTATCTCCAAATACGACAACCAGGGCCGCCGCCAGACTTCGTTTGCCATGGTGGACGTGCTCCCGGTGGTCCAGCAGGTCGATCACATCGACATCCCCGAAGACGAGATGCGGATTGACGTGTTCCGCTCCAGCGGGCCTGGCGGCCAGGGAGTGAACACCACCGACTCGGCCGTCCGGATCACCCACCTGCCGACCGGGATCGTGGTGTCCTGCCAGAACGAGCGCAGCCAGATCCAGAACAAGGCCACCGCTATGGCTGTGCTGCAGTCCAAGCTGCTGGAGCGCAAGCGGGAAGAGCAGGCGGCCAAGATGAACGAGCTGCGCGGCGACGGTGGCCGGAGCTGGGGCACCCAGATCCGCAATTACGTCCTGCACCCGTATCAGAACATTAAGGACGTCCGGACCGGCTTCGAGACCGGCAACACTGCCGCGGTGATGGACGGCGAGATCGATGACTTCATCGAGGCCGAGATCCGCTGGCTGCGCACCCAGGGCCTGTAGGCGCACCCAGGACCGGCAGCCCGCCAGGGGCCGGGAGGCGCACCACGGCCGGTAACCCGCCCAGGGCCGGCAAGGAAGCCAGCCGGGACGTCAGGATCCCGGGCCTGGCCTTGGTGCAGGCCCGGCCCGGCCAAGCGCCCGGGGCTAATGCCCCAGATGCATCGCGGCCACCGTCAGCAGGGCGAGCACGAGCAGCGCGGCCGCAATCAGCTGCACGCTCATGCCGTGGCTGTGGTGGTGGACATGCGCACGGGCCTCGCGGCAGGTCGGGCAGCGACCCTCCGCTACCGGCCCAGCACACTGGGCGCAGATTAGGTGCTCGCAGCTCATCCGGCTCCTACCGGGCGAAACCGCTCACCCGGCCACTTCGACGATGTTGGACGTTCCAAGCCAGTTTCCCCCCTAGACTGGCCCGAGGCCAAACCGGGGCGGGATTACCGCCCAGGCAAGCTGAATCCAGTATCTCGTCTACCACGAGCGATGGGCCAGTGATCCACTTCGATAACGTCACGAAGACGTACGCGAACCAGGGCCGACCGGCACTGGAGAACGTGAACCTGGATGTCGAGAAGGGCGAGTTTGTCTTCCTGGTAGGCCCGTCCGGCTCCGGCAAGTCGACCTTCCTGCGGCTGGTTCTCAAGGAAGAGCGGCCGACGACCGGCCGAATCCACGTTGCCGGCCGGGACCTAGCCCGGCTGACGAACTGGAAAGTGCCGCACCTGCGCCGCCGGATCGGCTGCGTGTTCCAGGACTTCAGGCTGCTGCCGAACAAGAACGTGTACCAGAACATCGCGTTCGCCCTCGAAGTGATCGGCAAGCCCCGCCGGTTCATCAGGAAGGTCGTGCCGGAGGTCATCGACCTGGTCGGCCTGGAGGGCAAGCGCGACCGGATGCCGGACGAGCTTTCTGGTGGTGAGCAGCAGCGGGTCGCGATGGCGCGAGCCTTCGTGAACCGGCCGATGATCCTGCTGGCCGACGAGCCGACGGGGAACATCGACCCTGCGACCTCCATCGGCATCATGAAGGTGCTGGACCGGATCAACCGCACCGGTACCACGGTCGTGATGGCCACGCACGACGCCGCGATCGTCGACTCCATGCGCAAGCGTGTCATCGAGCTCGAGTACGGCAAGGTCGTGCGCGACCAGTCGCGCGGGGTCTACGGCCAGGCCTACTGACCGTCCCAGCGACTGAAAACAAGAGGACTCAGCAACATGCGTGCCCAGTTTGTCTTCCATGAGGTCTGGATTGGCCTGCGCCGGAATCTGACGATGACGGTGGCGCTCATCGTGGTGGTGGCGATCAGCCTCTCGCTGCTGGGTACCGGCCTGCTGTTCGTCAAGCAAGTCGACAACACGCGCACCTACTGGCAGAGCCGGGTGCAGCTATCGGTGTACCTCTGCACCGGTTCGTTGCTGAGCGGCACCTGCGCCAAGAACGGGCCTGTCACCCCGGCCGAGCGCACCAGCATCCTGAACGAGCTGCGGCAAACGCACGACACCCTCAGTGTCGAGTACGTCTCGCAATCTGCGGCGTGGGCGCAGTTCCGCAGGGAGTTCGCCAACAACGAGCCGATCGTCAAGTACACCTCGCCTAGCCAGATCCCCAGCTCGTTCGAGATCAGGCTCAAGAACACCGAGGCGGACGCGCCCAACGTGATCTCGGTCATCGACGGCGCCCCCGGGGTCTCTGAGGTGGTCAATGACGCCTCGATCCTGGACCAGTTCTATAAATTGCTCGACGAGGCCAGGAACGCGGTCGTCGTGGTCGCCATATTCCTTCTGGTCGCGGCTATCCTGCTGGTGGCCAACACGATCCGGCTGTCCGCATTCAACCGCCGCCGGGAGACCTCGATCATGCGGCTGGTGGGCGCTTCGAACTTCTACGTGCAGCTGCCGTTCCTGGTCGAGGGCATGATCGCCGGCCTGATCGGGTGGCTGATAGCGACCGCCCTGCTGATAGGAGTGAAGTCACTGCTGCTGAGCAGCCTGCAGAGCGTCTTCCCGTTACGGGGTGCAGCTCAGCAGTGCCGACCTGGTCGAGGTGATCATCGTAGCGATGATCACTGGACTGCTTATCTGCGGTGCCACCTCGTTCCTTACGCTCAGGCGCTACCTGCGCGTATGACGCTGGGTATAGGCGACAGGTGGCAGCGGAACCCGGCAAGAAGATCATTGCCAGTAACCGGCGGGCCCGGCATGAGTACACCATCGAGGACGTGGTGGAGGCCGGCCTGGTGCTGACCGGCACCGAGGTGAAGTCGCTGCGGGCGGGCCGGGCTAGCCTGACCGACGGGTTCGGCCAGATTACTGATGGTGAAGCCTGGCTGCATGGTGTGCACATCCCGCCGTACACGCTGGGCACCTGGACGAATCACGAGCCGAGGCGCACCCGTAAGCTTTTGATGCACCGCAAGGAGATCGACAAGCTGGCGCGTTCGATCTCCGAACAAGGACTTACGCTGATACCGCTCTCCTTGTACTTCTCCGGTGGGAAGGTCAAAATCGAGCTAGGACTGGCGCGCGGCAAGCGGACCTACGACAAGCGACACGATCTCGCCAAGCGGGACGCTGCCCGGGAAGTCGAACGCGAGCTACGGCGGCGGAGATAGCGTGACGAGGACCGACGCTCCGCCCAGGAACCGCAGCCCGCGCGGCGGAGCGCATCGTGCCCCGCGGTCCGCGACCCCGGTGCGGGGATCCCGGGCCACGAAGGCCAGCGGCGGGGACAAGGCCGGAGCGCCCGGAGGGGGATCTCGCCAGCGGACGATAGTCGCTCGCACCTCCGCGGTCGTCCTGCTCGCGGCGGTCATCGGCATCGGCCTGATGCGACCCGGCGTGCCGTCGGCCGAGCCCACGGTCTCGTCGTTCCTGCTGGCGTGGGAGTCCCAGCATTATCGGCAGGCCGCAGAGCTCACCACCGGGAACCCGACGGTGGTCGCGACGGAGCTGGCTGACGCCTATCAGCGCCTGGACGCCAGCAACCTGAATCTCAGCATGCTGAGCGTCAGTCAGCACGGCAAGGCGGCATATGCCCGGTTCAACGCCGCCATCGAGCTCGGCGGCAGTGGCCTGGCCTGGTCCTACAACAATGGCTTCAGCCTGGCCGACGGCCCCCGCGGGTGGCGGGTGACGTGGACTCCGTCGGTCATCGTGCCAGGCATGACCAGCCGCGAGCAGCTGGCGGTGGTCAGCAGCTGGTGGCCGCGCTCGAACTTGCTTGATTCCGCCAACGACCCGCTGACCGTGCGGTCCGAGGTCTACCGGGTCGGGGTGACTCCCGGCCTGCTGACCAATCCGGCGAAAACGGCGGCGGGTCTCGCCGCCGCCACCCAGCTCTCGGCCGAGCAGATCGAAGGTCAGATGGAGCAGGCCCTGCCGGGCAAGTTCCTTGCGTTGCTCACCCTGTCGCCGGCCGGTTATGCGACCTTGCAGCCCAAGCTGAGCGGCATTCCTGGGCTTGTCGTCAAGGAGCGCAAGGAACGGCTGTTCCGCAGCATTGCGCCAGACGTGGTCGGCTCGATAGGCACGGAGACCGCGAGGCCGCTGCGAATCAACGGCATGCCGTACCGGCCAGGCACTACCGTCGGCCTGACCGGACTTCAGGAGGCCTTCCAGCGGCAGCTCACCGGCACGCCCGAGACCGAAGTGGTGTTGCAGCAGTCGGGCCTCCGCCGCGGTCCTCCCCTGCATACCTGGCCCGGCACAGCCGGCAAGCCGGTGCACACTACGCTGAACTCGGGCGTCCAGCTCGCTGCCGACCATGCTCTGTCGGACAGTCCAACCTCGGCGGCGATCGTGGCTGTACAGGCCGGGACCGGCAAGATCCTTGCAGTTGCCAGCCATGAGGCTGGCCGGATGCCGGGCCTTCAGCCCCTGTCTGGTCAGTATCAGCCTGGTCAGGCCTTCACGATTATCTCGTCGGCCGCGATCCTGTCGACGGGGCTGTCGCCAGGCGCCCCGCTTCCGTGCCGGTCGGTCAACTCGGTAGGCGGGCGGAGCTTCCGCAATCAGCCGCCGGAGCCGGACCTCGGCATCCCGACCTTCCAGACCGATTTCGCTCATGCGTGCTCGACCGCGTTCGCTGGCCTGGCGCTGCGACTGCCCGCTGCGGACCTGACGAAGGCGAGTGAGGACTTCGGCGTCGGCGGGTGGCAGCTTCCGGTCAGCAATTATTTCCCCGGCCGAATCGGGCAGTCCTCGGGTACGGCAATGCTGGCCGCCAACATGATCGGGATCGGCGACGTCCGGGTCAGTCCGCTCGGCATGGCGCTTGCAGCCTCGCTGGTCGACTCAGGGGAATGGCACGCCCCGTCGCTGGTCACTGGCACAGGCCTGGCCGACTCGAGTTCAGCGCCGCGCGGTACGACGAGCCCGAAGGTGCTGACCGAACTCCGGTCTCTGATGCGCGGCGGCGGCTAAGTCCCCGTCGAACGCAGCTGCCGATATCGGCGGGGAGGTCTACGCGCAGGCGGGGAGCGCTCCTTACGGCTCGGGTCACCTGTGGATCAACTGGTTCGTCGGCTACCGGGGCAGCGTCGCGTTCACAGTCGTCGAACTCGCCAAGTCGCCCTCTCCCGCGGTCTCGTCGCTGGCCGGCAGCTTCCTGCAGGACATCCAGACTGGCTCCTGACCCTCGTCGACAGACCGGCAAAATCGGGGACCTTGGCTGCGCGCGCAGCTTTTCATGCAAGCGTGTCGGTTGGGCGCCCGACTTGCGCCTTTTGTGGTCGCCGGTTGCATGAAACCCGAGTTGGCTCGCTTTAGGCTGGCGCCCTGCGGCATGCGCCGGCCACGGTGCGTCGTGCATCCCGCCACGCGATCAGCGCTGTCCGGGCCCGCGGCGAGGCCACCCGCTGGCCCTGCCGCCGGGCGCGGAGCTGGTCTTTCAGCCAGGCTGGCGCATGCGCCTGCTCTATCGCCTGTGTCTTGGTCAGCAGCTGGCCGGTCTGCAGGGCGTGGCGGCCGCGTGCCATCGACGTCAGCCCCAGGTCCGCGATCACCGGGTTCAGCCACCACAGCGGTCGGCGCGCGGCGTGCGCCCAGTACCCGCACAACTCCGCGCGCGCGGCGCGGCGGACGTCATCGTCGGTAATCTCCGGCAGCACGGCGGCTGGCGGGCGGCCCAGGACGGCGAAGCCGTGCCGCACGAGCTCGGCTCGCGTCACCCCCGACAGGCTGCGCTGGACAAGCGAGCCGTGGGTCCACGTCGGGTGCAGCGCTCCGAGGTCCGCCAGCCTGCCCGCATCCACGTACACGCACCCCAGGTCCAGTCCCTGAGCCCGCTGGTCCAGCTCACGGTGGAGACTGGCCAGGATCTCCTGCCGTGCCTGGCCGACCGGGCCCCCCGTCAGGGCAACCAGGTCGAGATCACTGACACCGGGGACGTAATCCCCGGTGGCCAGTGAACCGGCCACCAGCAGATCGGTCACCCAGCCAAGGCCGTCCAGACCCACGGCAAGATCACGGACGACCGGCGGCATGCAGATCACCCCGCCAGCCTACGGGCCCAGAAAATCGGGGACCTTGGCTGCGCGCGCAGCATTTCATGCAAGCGTGCCGGTTTGGCGACCGACTTGCGTCATTTGTGGTCGCCGGTTGCATGAAAGGAGGCCAGGGAAGCGTCCTGCCGGGACCATTCAGTGGTGCCTAGCGTCCTGTCTGGAACGTCCAGGCTAGATCCTGACCACTTCATTAATACTATTTTGGTAACTCGGAGCAACCGTGCAGTACCGCAGCGGCGTCTTTCCTAATGACTGGGGTGCCGCTCGGGGGGTTGCGGCCCAGTCGTCGTGATGAGAACCGGGCCTCATCTCGGGGGAGGCCCGGCATTTGGACCGGCCCCGACCCTGCCGGTCGCCCCCGTGGGTGCATTTCGGCCACCGCCAGCATCCACGGGGGCATCTCATCACCTTCCGGTGGATGCCCGATGGGGGCCGCGCTCTGCGGACCCTCGGGCATTCTCGGTTATAGCGACCGATAAGCGCCCGAAGTCAGCCCTGTTGGACGCCCCTAGGCGCGGTCAGGTAGCCTTGGTCGGTACAACTCAAGAGGGGGTGACTGGCTTCGACTTCGGTAGTTGATCCAGGTGAAGCGGGTCGAGGACTGCGGACATAACCTCGTTAACACTGTGACCGCAAAACAATAAGTGCCAACTCAACGCGCACTCGCCTCGCTCTCGCGGCTTAATAACCGCTAGAGCCTTAAGAGGCTGTCAGCCCGGGAGTTCCTCCGGCCCGGTGTCTGGCATCAGCAAGGAGGATCCACCGCCTGGCCCGGTCGCGGGGCCAGACGGGACATCTAACAGCGACTGAGCCCGTCGGCAGCTTGCCTGCGTGACTGCCGGGGCTGAGAAAAGCACAGCAGAGCTGCACCCGGAGAAGCCCTGGTGATGTACTGAAGGACGCGGGTTCGATTCCCGCCACCTCCAAGAGTCCTTAAGGGAGACCGTGAGGACTGTTGGGGATGCGCCAAAACCTCGTGAGTTAGGAAGGCTCCGCGACCAGCCGGTCGCGGAGCCTTCCTGTGTCCGGGCCCGCGCTGAGCGGGCCCGGACGCTACTTCCGCAGCGCGGCCCCGATACCAGTCGTCGCAGTGCCCGCGGTCACCGTGACAATCGTCGCGGCCTGCCCCGTCGGCTTGTCCTTCCACCACTGGGCCCGGTAGCCGGCAGCGCCGCAGCCGGAGCTGAACTCCACCCGGTACTGACCGGCAGGAAGGTCACCGATCGAGTAGCCGCCGCTGGCGGCGCTGGTCACCGAGTACACCGGAGCCGAGCCAGCGCTGGTTGCCGTCGCCGCCACGCAGACGCCGGCCAGTGGGCTGTGCCCTGTGGTCACGGCGCCGGTGACGGACCCGTCCTCGGCCAGCGTGGTATCCGAAATGCTCGTCACGACCCCGCCGCTCACCGAGACCAGCGTCGCGCCCGAGCTGGTGGACGCGCCCAGGTACCACTGCGGCGCCAGGTCCGGCTCGCTCAAGCTGCACGCCGGGTCGCCGACGTACACCAGGTACTTGCCGGTAGGCAGGTTCCTCACTCGGAATGTGCCGCCCAGGGCAACACTCGCGCCGTTGGCGGCGCTGCCGTTGGTGGCGAAGGCCTCGACACAAGCTCCGGCCGCACCGCCCGCGGCGGGGGGTGAGCCAGCCAGCACCGTGCCCCTGATGGAGCCGCCGGCGGGAACGGAGGCGGTGGGCGCCTTGGCGCGGTGCGGCGCCGTCACCTGCACCTCCTGCGGTAGCACCTCAGCAGCCAGCGTGTTGGAGCCGGGTCCGCACGGCGAAACGTAGAGCTCGTACAAGCCGGAGTTCAGGCCATGGACGAAGTACTTGCCGTTGGGCTTCGTGACGGCGCCGCCAAATTCATACGGCTGCGTCACATTCTGTGCCTCCACGCACATGTTGTGTACCGGCTTGCCGCCGCTCGTCACGGTCCCTTCGATGGAGCCGCCCGGCACCAGCAAGCTGTTGATGTGCGGATCGACATGCGAAGCGCGGACTACGACCGTGGTCGCGCCGGCTGGGCTCGGCTTGTACTTGTACCACTGCGCCGCCAGGGCGCTGCCGAAGCAGGACGGCAGGAATGTGATCTTGTAGCCGCCAACCGGCATGCCGGTCAGCTCGTACTTCCCGCCGGGAACCAGTGCCTCGCCGACGAGGCCCTTGGCGCTGCCGCTGACGCCGGTCAGGATCAGGCAAGAGAGGAACACGCTGGTGTCCGCTCTTCGCGCGGATGGACCCAGAGATGCCGCCCGCGCCCTGCATGACCGCGTCGATGCCGTTCAGCGTGCCGCTGCTCACCGACACCGTGGCCGCCGTCGCTGCGCTCACGGGTGTCCTGAACACCTGCTCGGCGAGGTCGGCATTGTCGCCGCAGCCAGGAGCGAAGATAACCTCGTAGACTCCGGGCGCAAGGTCGAGCAGTTCGTAGCGGCCGTGATCCGTCTGCCCTTCTGCGAACAAAATGCCGCTCGCTGTTCCCGCATAGACGCAGATCCCGGTCAGCCAGGCGTCCGGAGCTATCAGTTACCGTCCCGGCGATGACCGGCCCTGGCTGCAGCGCCGCGTCGATGTCAGTGACGTGTCTGCCCGGCTGCGGTGACATCGATGTTCTGCGGCTCGAGCACGTTCGTGTTGTCGTACCCCTGCGGAGCGTAGCTGCCCGTGTTCCCGCAGCCGCCGCTGAACTGCACTTGATAGGTGCCTGCTGGCAGCTGATCGACGGAATAGGCGCCGCGGCCATTCGTTGTCACAAACCCGCCGAAGCCGGATTGCAGGGTGCCGTTTACCGCCACGCAGATGCCCTTGATCGGCTTGCCCGTCGTGGCGCTCGTCACATTGCCGGAGATAATCGCGCCAACCGGAAGCGAACCGTTGATTCCTGAGGTCGTCGCACCGCCCACGACGTTGACGTTGGTCGGATAATTCACGCCGAGATAGTTCGCGTTGTTATTGCAGCCTGGGAAGAACTGCACCGAGTAAGCGCCCGGCCGCCAGCCCATAGATCTCATACGTGCCGGTAGCGCTGGTGGCGACGGTCCCGGCTTCGAACAGGCCGCCGTTCTCCGCCACGAAGGCGCACATGCCAGCCAGCGGGGTGGCCGCGGGCGTGGCTGCTGTCACGGTCCCCGTGATGATCCCGCCGGGCTGCATGACCTCGTCGATGTTGCCGACGTGCCGGGTGCCCGTCACGCGGATGTGCGGCGCCGTGTTCTGGTTCTGAGTGTCGGGCCATAGTGTGGGCGCCCAGGTGGAGTACCCGCACGGCGCGAAGCCGATCTGGTACGAGCCGGGCGGGACGCTGCGGATGTGATACACGCCTCGGTGCGACACGGCGTTGAATACCAGCTCGCCGGCGGGCGAGGTGGTCAGCGGGTAGACGCAGATGTTGGACAGCTTGCGCCCGCCAGGCCCGGTCACGGTGCCGGAGATCTCGCCGCCCTCCTTCATGACGACGCGGATGTGCGTTGTCCCGCCTGCCTTGACATGAACCGGCGTTGGTGTCTTGAGAGGGTTGTAGATGTCTTTGTAGATCTCGAACAGCCAGTTGCCGGTATTGCCGCACTGGGCGTAGAAGGCCATCAGGTACGTTCCGGCCGGCAGCTTGGGCGTGCTGTAGGCACCGTTCTTGCCGGTTTTCGTGAGCAACCCGCTCGTTTTGAGACACGACCTCGACGCAGATGCCCGCAAGGCCCTTGCCGTTCGGGCCGGTGACGACACCGGTGATTCGTCCAGCCTTCTTGGTGGTCTTCGCTGGCTCGCTCGCGGCCGGGATGAAGCGTTTCGCCAGTGACTTCATCAGGACCGACGGGCTCGCTGGCGTAGTGGCCAGGCGGCCGAACGGGTCGCTGGCGACGACATCGGATCCGTGCTGCGGCACGACCGCAGTAGGCAGGTCGCCAAGGTTGCTGTTGGCCGGGTACAAGGTCACCGGGCTCAGCGCCTGTACCGGCGTCAGGGTCGAGCCGTACACGATCACGCTGCGCGACTGGCCCCGCTGCAGAACGTCGCCATACCACTCGGGCAGGTACTGCGCCGACGCGCCGGCGCAGGTGCGGTACCTGATCTGGTACTTGCCGGGCCGCAGCCCGCTGATCAGGAACCGGCCGTCGCTTCGGGAGACTGCCGTTGAGGCCCCCGCCGGGCCGTAAGCGGTGACGCAGATGTCGGCCAGCGGGGCGCCAGCTGCCGTCCTTACCTGGCCGGTGAGCGAGGTCCTCGCCCGCTGCGCCGCGTCAAGCCGCTGCTGATTGGCTCGGAGTTGCGCGGCCGACAGCGGTAGCCTGGCCGGCTTGGCGGCGCTTGCCTGGGTGCTGGCGGCCTGCGCCTGAGTGGCAAGCACTGGCGCGGCGAGCAGGCCGGCTGTTATAGCGACGGCAAAGCTGGCAGTGATGACTGCCCTGATAGGCACGCAGATACGCACGCTGGGCTCCCCGTAACAAGTCATGACATCGCGAACTCTTTCACGCGCGATGCGAGCATAGACCGCGCTGGGGCAAACCAGAAAGGTCGCTGAGAATCCGCTGGCGGATAGTTATGAAAGAGATTGATTGGTTTGCGGGGCCGACACGGCATGGCATGTAAAGCGATGGCCTGCCTGTCGTGGTCCGACGGATAGCACTTGCTGGTCACGACTTCGGCGTATGCTCCGCGCCATGACCGTCGAGGTGGCAGTGAAGACCGTCGAGCCGACGCCGACAGCGGTGGTAGCGGCGGCGGCGACGTGGGCGGAGTTCCCGAAGATGTGGGGGCCGATGCTGGACACGGTGTGGAGCTTTATTAGGGGCGACGCTCCGGAGGGGCTGTACCAGCAGGGGCACAACATCATGCTCTACAAGGACGATGTGCCCAACGTTGAAGTTGGCGTTCAGGTTAGCGGCTCATTCACGCCCGCCGGTCATGTTGTCGCGTCAACGCTTCCAGGCGGGCTCGTCGCTACCGCGACCCACACCGGCCCGATCGCCAAGATCGGCGACACTCATAAGGCAGTGTGCGAGTGGAGCAACGCGAACGGGTACCGGCTGGCCGGCCCTCGCTGGGAGATCTACGGCGATCCGGACTCGTCGACCGGCGACTTCGATGTAGATGTGTTCTGGTCGCTAGTGGCGCCCTGACCGCGATCCTGAACCTACGTCTGGACAGTGCCACACGGCGGTCCTAGGATTGACTGTATGGTCAGTCAGCACAGAGTCCCGCCTGCCCCCATCAACCCAGCCGCTCTCGCAGAGTCGCTGCGGCCATTCGGCGAGAGCCGGATGCTGCCCAGGGCAGCTTACGTTGATCCGGCCGTCTTTGCCTGGGAGCAAAAGCATTTCTTCGACGGCGGCTGGAGCTGCGTCGGGTTCGCTGCCGAGGTGGCGAACCCGGGTGACCAGCGAGCCGTTGCCGTCGGCGCCGGCAGCGTGCTGCTGAGCCGCGATGACGCAGGCGCGCTGCACGCGTTCGCCAACACGTGCCGGCACCGCGGCCACGAGCTGCTGGCCTGCGGGGCCTCAGCACAGCGCCCCGCGATCGTCTGCCCCTACCACTCCTGGAGCTATGAGCTGGACGGCAGCCTGAAGACCGCAAAGGGCTTCAAGGGCGCCGCTGGCTTCGACGAAGCCAGGTGGGGCCTGGTCGAGCTGCCGGTGACCGACTGGCACGGGCTGATCTTCGTGGACGGCTCGGGCACGGCGGCGCCGATGAGCGCAGCGCTGGCCGAACTCGACGACCTGGTCGCGCCTTACGAGCCAGAACGGCTCGTCATCGCCGGCCGCCATTCCTACGACGCGGCCTCGAACTGGAAGATCCTCACCGAGAACTACCACGAGTGCTACCACTGCCCGATGATCCATCCGGAGCTGTGCAAGGTGAGCCCGCCGAAGAGCGGCGAGAACTACCCGCCACGCGGGCCGTGGGTCGGCGGCTGGATGGACCTGCGCGACGGCATGGACACCATGTCGCTGGACGGCACCAGCCTGGGCGTGCCGCTGCGCGGCCTCGACGCGACCGGGCTGCGCACCGTCATCTACGTCAACGTCTTCCCGAACGTGCTGCTCAGCCTGCACCCCGACTACGTCATGACGCACGTGCTCACGCCGCTGGCCGCCAACCGCACGCTGATCGAGTGCACCTGGGCGTTCGCACCGGAGGCGCTGGAGCGGCCGGACTTCGACCCGGGCTACGCGGTCGAGTTCTGGGACATCACTAACCAGCAGGACTGGGGAGCATGCGAGTCCGTCCAGCGCGGCCTGAGCTCAGAGCACGCCGTGCCGGGCCCACTCTCGCCCGACGAGGACGCCGTCTACCAGTTCGTCACCCAGGTCGCCCGCGGTTACACCGGCCAGCTGGCCTGGCACGACCAGCTGGCCGTGACGCCGGTAGCCAGCTAACTGGCCTGCATTTAGTGGTGTGGGATTTCCCTCGGCAGCGCCAGCACCAGTACCAGCGCGACGATCATGAACCCGAGGTTGGCCAGCAGGGCTAGCTGGGCGCTGTGGGTGAACGCGCTCGCGACCGCGTGCGGCCCCGGCCTGAACTTCAGGCTGCCGAACAGCACGGTGCCGATGATCGCGATGCCGATCGCGGTGCCGACACGCTGAGAGGTGCCGAGGATCCCGGCCGCCGTGCCCGCCTCCTGCCGCGGCACCGTGGCGAGCACGAAGTCCTGGTTCGGCGCGATCGTCATGCCGGTGCCGAGACCCGCCACTAGCAGCGGGCCGATGAGGTCCCAGCCGCTCACGGCAGGTGCGGTCAGGTGGATGACCAGGACCACGAGGGCCAGGCCGACGAGCAGCAGCGAGCAGCCGAGCACGAGGACGAGCCGGCCGAGCCGGGCCGACAGCTTGTCGCTGTTGGCCGCGGCGACCAGGGTGCCGACCGAGTACGGGGCGATGACCAGGCCGGTGATCAGCGCCGAGTGCCCCAGTCCCTCCTGCCACAGGATCGACAGCGTGAAGAAGATGCTGCTGAACCCGCCGAAGAACGCGATCGCGAAGACAGCGCCGGCCGAGAACGAGGTCTGCCGCAGCAGGCCCGGCTTCAGCAGCGGATCGCCGCCGCGGCCGTCCGCGCGCAGTTCCCACGCGGCCAGCAGTGCGAAGACCGCGACGCAGGCGCCGAAGCAGATCCAGGTCCAGGCTGGCCAGCCGTCCTGCTGGCCCTCGACCAGCGGGATCAGCAGCAGGAGCAGGCCGCCGGTGAGCAGGCCAGGCCGACCGGGTCGAAGCCGCGCTTGGTGCGAGTCTCGGCCCTCGGCAGCCGCCAGGCCGCCAGCGGGATCGCGACGGCGCCGATGAACAGGTTGACCAGGAACACCCAGCGCCAGCCGTCGGCGGGGCCGACTCCGGCGATGATCAGCCCGCCGAGCAGCGGGCCCATCGCGGTCGAGACTCCGATGACGGCGCCGAGCACGCCGAACGCCTTGGACCGGGCGGGCCCGGTGAATGAGTGCTGGATCGTCGCGCTGATCGCCGGGAAGAACAGCCCGGCGCCGAGGCCCTGCACGATCCGCGCCGCGACGATCTCGCCCTGGGTCTGCGAGATGCCGCACGCGACGCTGGCGAGGGTGAAGATCGTGAGTCCGATCAGGAACAGCCGCTTGTGCCCGAACCGGTCGCCCGCCCGGCCGCCGGGCACCAGGGCCAGGCCGTACGCCAGCGCGTAGCCGGACACGATCCATTCCAGGCTCGCCGAGGAGGCGTGCAGGCCGGTGCGGATGCTCGGCAGCGCGACGTTGACGATCGTGGTGTCAAGCAGCGCCATGAAAGCGCCGACGAGCACGATCGAGACCGCGCGCCAGCCGTGGCCGTCGGCGCCGTCGGGCCGGGCGTGGTGCTGTGCCCGGCGTGGTGTTGCCGGGGCGGTGTTGCCGGGCCAGGGAGCCGGGGCAGGAGTGGTCATCGCGGGGTTTCCTCCGGGTCTGGGACTGGTCAGTGCTGCGGGCCGCCGATGCCGTTGGCGAAGTCGGCGGCGATCTTCGGCAGCCGCGCGGCGACCTCGGTGTGCCAGCGGATCTCGGCCTCGGTCCGCACGATCAGGTGCTGGATCACCAGCCGCTCGGCCTCGTTCACGTACGGGTCGGCGGCCTCGGCCGCATGGCGCTGCGCGGCCAGCTGGACCCGGAGACCGCCGATGCGGTTCTCGACGATCTGCTCGAGGTGCTCGGTGGGGACATCGCGCGCCTGAGCGAGCGCCAGGTCGAACGGGTCGTAGTGGCGATCGAGCTCGCGCAGCGCCGCGTCGTGGATCGCGGCCAGTGCGCGACGTCCCTCCGGGGTGATCTCGTAGACGGTTCGCTCGGGCCGGTTGCCGACCTTCTCGGTCCGCACCTCGCGAATCAGGTCCTCGCTGGCCAGGCGCTTGAGCGCCCCGTACACCGAGCCCACCTGGATGTCGGTCCAGGTCTCGGTGCGGTCGCTCTGGGCCTGCTGCCGGATCTGGTGACCGTGCAGCGGCCCGCTCGTGGCGAGCGTGCCCAGTATGAACAAGACGAATCGATGACACGCGATTAGTCTTACACGAGTAATCGGCTAAGAGCAAGTCGCTCGAGCCGGCGTGGGTAGAGGCCGGCGACTCGTCCGCGGGGATCGGGCGCCATCTTGGGGCAACTTGCGTCGCTCAGCTGCCTGCCAGGCGGCATATCTCCGACGGCCGCGGTGTTGAGTGCGTATGCCGCCGGCCGACCTGCGGCAGTGCAGACACCCTTCGAGCGTGAGGACCTTCGACGTGAGCTTGCGCGATATTCCCGTGAACACCCTGGCCGGCCAGCCGTCGTCGCTCGGCGAGCTGGGCGGCAAGACCCTGCTGGTCGTCAACGTCGCTTCCAAGTGCGGCCTGACGCCCCAGTACACGGGACTGGAGGAACTGCAGAAGCAGTTCGCAGACCGCGGCTTCTCAGTGGTCGGCTTTCCGTGCAATCAGTTCGGCGGGCAGGAGCCGGGCAGTGCCGAGGAGATCGCTGAGTTCTGCTCGGCCACCTACGGCGTGAGCTTCCCGATGTTCGAGAAGATCGATGTCAACGGATCCGAGCCGGCACCCGATCTACACCGAGCTGACCGAGACGGCGGACACTGACGGCCAGGCCGGCGACATCCAGTGGAACTTCGAGAAGTTCCTGGTCGGCCCGGACGGCACGGTGCTGGCGCGATTCCGCCCGATGACGACGCCGGACGCGCCTGAGCTGATCTCGGCTATCGAGGCGAACCTTCCGAGCTGACACGAGCGCCGCGGGTTCCGGTCGCCCCATCAGCCCGAGCAGACGCGGGCGGAGGTGTGCAGCCGGCCCGGTTGTTGCCGTTGTCGCCGTGCGTGGCAGTTTTTCCGATACGATCCCGGCCATGAGTCCGCTATCTGGTGTCCTCGGCGAGTCGTGGCAGCTCTACAAGACCTACGCTCGGCACCTTCTGACCATTGCATTTGTGGTCTACTTCATCGCGGCCATCGTGTATGCAGCGCTGGCACTAGTCGGCGGCATCTTTGGTGCCCTGCTGGGCGAGCTCGTGACAATCGTGGCTCTGTTCCTGCTGACGGCCGCACTGGTGGAAGCCGTGCGGGACGTACGGGATGGCACCGTCAACTTGTCCGTCGGGCAGACGTTCTCCTCGTCGGTGCCCTTCATCGGGCCGGTCGCAGTAGCCTCCATCCTGGCCGGCATTGCCATCGCCATCGGCTTGGCCATCATCATCATCCCCGGCCTCTTCCTGATCACCATCTGGTGCCTGATCATCCCGGCCATCGTGCTCGAGAGGGCTGGCGCGTTCGCCTCGTTCGGCCGTAGCTGGCAGCTCGTCCGCAGCCATTTCTGGAACGTATTCGGCATTCTGTTCGCAGTCTTCGTGATCCAGTTCGCGGTGCGCCTGGTGCTCGGGATCATCTTTGGTGCCTTGCCGCATCTGCTGAGCAACTTCCTGAGTTCGGTCATCAGCGGCACGCTGATCGCGCCCTTCATCGCGGTCGTCATCACGCTGACGTACTTCCGGCTCTCCGGTGCCTCTGTCGGCGCCGGCGCGGCAAGCGGCCCGTATGGGGGTTCCGGTTCCTACGGCAGCCCAGGCCCGTACTGACCTGACGGTCTCTTGTTGTTGGCGCGCGGAGTCGGCTCAGTCCTGACTGGACAGCGTTATCACCACGCCCACGTCGCCGTACGGAAACGGGCCCTTGAATAGGTGTCCGAGCGTGTTGAAGAACTTCGACATCCCGACCATGACGCCGTACTTCGCGCGCACCTTGCTCTGCACTGCGTCGAAGTCCGCTCCCGATCGGACCAGCTCAACTGTCCCCTCGACAGGGGTCGTCCCGGCCTTCACCCGGCCGCGAGCGTCCGACGGCTGCAAGGTGATCTTCGGGTTGTTGCGCAGCCGCTTGAACTTCCCCGATGCCGACGAGGTCCAGAAACCGACCCGGTCGGCATCCAGCGGCACAATCCAGGTCGGCGTCGAGACTGCATCGCCAGACTTTCGGTACGTCGTCGACGACACGTACTTTTCATCGCTGATTGCCATGAGGGTCATCGTAGGGCGCATGGACCGGCGCGGAGCGTGATCGACGCGATCTCAGGCCAGGGAGCGAGGCCCGCGCTTGATCATCTGGTCGGCGATGATGGACCGCTGAACCTCGCTCGTGCCTTCCCAGATCCGCTCGACGCGAAGCTCGCGGAAGAGCCGCTCGGCCACGTTCTCCCGCATGTAACCGCGGCCGCCGAATATCTGCACGGCCCGGTCGGCTACCCGCCCCGCCATCTCTGACGCGTACAGCTTGGCCATCGAGCACTGGGCGTGCTGCACCTTTACGTCGGTGCCGGCGTCAACCCCGCGGGCAACCTCGTAAACCATCGAGCGGGCGGCAAACAGTTCGGTCAGACAGTCGGCGAGCATTCCCTGGATGGCGCCGAGGCTGGCAATCGGCTTGCCCTGGACCGCTCGTTCCTTGGCAAACGCGGTGATTTCCTCGACGAGCCGCTGGGCGCCGCCGAGACAGCGGGCGGCCACCATCATCCGCTCGAACCGGAACCACTCGTAGGCGAAGCTCATCCCGTCGCCCTCAGCGCCGACGAGATGAGTGGCTGGCACGCGCACGTCGCTGAAGTCGACGATCGGATGATGATGGCTGATGGTGTGCGTGTAGGCGGGAGTCCGGACCACGGTGACGCCGGGACTTGGCAGGTCGACCATGAACATGGCGTGCTCGCCGTCGTGCTCGCCGCCGACGAGCTTGCCCTGGAAGAACGCGTAGTCGGCCGAGTTGTACGACGTGACATGCCACTTCTCGCCGTTGAGCACGTAGTTGCCGCCGTCGCGGCGCGCAGTGGCGACGATGCCGTCGACGTCTGAGCCGGCCCCCTCCTCGGTGATGGCGTAGCACTCCTCGCGCTCGCCGCGCACCGTCGGCAGCACGAACTTCTCCAGCTGATACGGCGTGGCAACGCCGGTCAGCCAGGACGGGGGAGTGGCCGCAACCCAGGCCAGCGCATTGGTTACCCGGCCGACTTGCTCCTGGACCAGGACCTGCTGGATACAGGTGCAGCCCTGGCCGCCAAGCTCCTTCGGCATGTTGGTGGCGAACAGCCCGAGCTCGATGGCCCTGGCCTTGTGCGCGGCGACGACGTCCTTAGGCAGGTCGCCGCCGTTCAGTTCAGCCTCGACCTCGAACGGGATCAGTTCATCGGTGAACGTGCGGGCGCGAGCCTGGATCTGCAGGTCCTCTTCTGTCAATCCGTACATCGTGCCCCGCGCTCCCTTGTGAGCTGGCCACGGCCCGGCGCCGAGCGCACCCGTCGCGGGTCCGGCAGTGGATTAACTGAATGTTCAGTCATTCTAGGGGTAACGGAGCGGCTTTCCAATGGCAGGTCTGGCGACATTGCGGGAGATGGCGGACGTCGGCGAGCGTGAAGGCACGGGCGTTTGTGCGCGCGACGGTTGCGTGACTAGGCGGCGTCGGCGGGTCTCAGTTTGTCGCGTGAGGTGACCGGGTAATGCCGGATTGATCTACAGCACCGTCGTGCCGGCCGGGGGACAACTCCGGCTAGGCCGAATTGCACGAACGGGGCATGTAGGACATCGGGGAGGGAATCCGCTCATGAGCTTCATGAAGGCCATGATGGCGATCGTGGCTGTGTGCGCGGCAATGCTCACGATGAGGAGCGTCATGCGCATGCGGAGCGACGACATGCACAAGCAGGGCATGGGCATGTCCAAGCATCGCGGCCGATGGGCTCGCCACAGCTAGCAGAGGCGCTAGCGCCCGCAAGATGCGGGTAACGGGGCGGCGGTCGCGGGGAGCGGCCGTCGCCTCGCGTTGTGACGGGCGGTCAGGAACACCATCCTCCCGCTCTCCCGGCAGGTCTCCGGATCCCCTTGACTGAACATTCAGTCCATGTAATGCTCGGCTAGGTGCGGAGTCATCAGGCGGCCGCTTGCGTCGTCTCGATCCTTGTCACGACGACCTGGTCCGGCCCGGCCTACTGCAGGTCACACTGAACCCGTAAGAACTTTGGCAGCATTGACCTTGGCCGCCGGCGCGGCCACAGGTCAACCAGCGCGGATGGACCGGTGCACATGCAGGTAAGCGAGACCGCCGACGCGGTAGTCGTGGGCGGCGGAACCGTCGGCGCGTGGTGCGCGTACTTCCTGCGCCGCAGCGGCCTCGACGGGTCGTGCTCCTGGAGAAGCGGACGCTCGGCCAGGGCGCGAGCAGCCGCGCCGCAGGCATAGTGCGCACTCAGGGCGGCACGCCATGGGCGGTAAAGCTCGGCGAATGGTCCCGCAAGTTCTACCTCAGCCAGCATGAAGAGCTCGGCATCGACTCCGGCTTCACCCCGCAGGGCTACCTGCTGCCGTGCTTCACCGAGGCCGATGTCGCGGCTGCCCGCGAGCGTATGGCTATGCAGAACGCGCTCGGCTTGTCAGTCCGCTGGCTCGAGCCAGGTCAGCTGGATGCGCTCAACCCGACCCTGGCGCCGGGCCGGACGCTGGGCGGAACCTACTGCGCGGAAGACGGTTACCTCACGCCGCCGCGGAACGTGACCGCCTACGCGGTGGCGCTGGCCACCTCCGGCGTCGATGTACGCGAGCACGTAGCGTTCCTCGGGTTCCAGACAAGCACCGACAACATCGTGACCGGAGTCCAGACCTCGGCAGGCCCGATCAGCGCGCCGCTGGTGGTGCTGACCGGCGGTCCCGAGCTGGCCGACTGTGGCGGGGCTGGGTGGCATCGCTGTTCCGGCCGGCGGCGTCCGGCATCAGGTCGCGGTCACCCAGCCGCATCCTGACCTGGCTCCCGAGCGGGTCCCGATGGTGTTCGATCTTGCGGCCGGGTTGTACTGGCGACCGGAAGAGGACGGGCTGCTGTTCGGTATGAGCAACCCGGACGAGATGCCTGGCGAGGCGGCCTGCATCGACGAGCCGTACCTGGCGCTGATGCGTCAGCGGCTCGCCGAGCTCGTGCCCGTCACCGCTGGGCTCGGCCTTCGCCGCATGTGGACGGCCACCATCGACTACACGCCGGACCACTTGCCGATCATCGGCCCGGCGATCAGCGGCGGCGAGGTCATGACGGGCGTTACGATCGCCAGCGCCGGAGGCGCCGGGATGATGTGGGGCCCCGCGGTCGCCAGGGCGGCTGCTGACGTCGCGCTCACCGGCAAGTCTGATGTGGTGGAGGTTGCCGATCTCGGCCTGGACCGGTTCGACGCGGCCGGGAACTCGCGGCTCGGCACCGACCCGATTGCGCTGCCGTTCCCTGAGCATGCACCGCAGGCGCCGGGCAAGCTCACGCTGTCCTGACCCTGCGTCGCCGGCAACCGGGCTCTGTACTGGCCACTCGCGACCGAGCAAAGTGAACCCCCTCAGAAAGGAAAGATCGGCACCATGACCGACGTAACTCCGTACCTCGCCTCCGCCGCTACCGCGGAACTGGAGGACTGGGGCCCGCTTGAAGAGGCAACCGGCGAGCCCATGCAGACCAGCGGTCTTTATGTGTGGCAGGGCGACGGCCCGGAGATCGGCATGTGGGAATGCACGCCAGGCCCTTCGTACTGGAAGCAGGAGGAGCACGAGTTCGTGCACATCCTGTCTGGCCGCATGACCGTGACACCGGACGGCGGCGAGCCGCTTGAGATCGGTCCGGGTGACACCGCGTTCTTCCCGAACGGCTGGGCCGGTACCTGGGACATCCACGAGACGATCCGCAAGGTCTTCGTCCTCTTCTAATCGCGTGCAGCCGAACGCGCCCGGCCCCGCGCAGGGGACCGGGCGCGTTCTCGTGACGGGTCACCGGGTCACCACGGAGACCCGCTCACCGGCTCAGCTGATCACTTGCTCAGCGTGGCGCTGATGGCGGACACGTCCTGGCCGGACCACGACCGTGATGACCGTGGCTGCGGCTTGCGAGCTCACATCCTTCCACCACTGGCTCGCGTACCCGGTTGCGCCGCAGCCGGAGGAGAACTCCACCTTGTACCGACCTGGAAGCAGGTCGGCGAGCGTGTAGCCGCCCGGCCTGCTGACCGCGACAATGCGCGGCGAGCCAGCTGCGTGGAGCGGCACTGCTGTCACGCACGCGCCGCTGAGCGGACGGCGCCGACGAGCTGGATACGGTCCCGGTGATCTCGCCGTCCGGCTGGAGCGCCGCATTGATGGACGACGTGGTCGCGCTCGACGGTGACAGTGACCGGAGTTGCCGTTCGCCTGCGTCGGCTGAGCCGTTGTACCACTGCGGGCGCAAGCCCGGCCGTGGAAAGTATGCACTGCGGATCACCGAAGTAGACCTGATAGTTGCCTGCCGCCAGACCGGTTGCCAGGTAACTGCCGTCCAGGCCGGTGTAGCCGAAGCCGACCGGCTCAGCCGAGTTCTGGCTGTAGACCTCAACGCAGCCGTCAGAGACCGGCGGCCCGGACGCCGACCCTGCCGTGACGACCCCGGCGATCGAGCCGCCTGAGTGCATGGTGGCGTTGACCCCTGTCGTCGCGTGCGGCGCGATCACCCGGGCGTGCGCGATGCACCGTGACAAGGTTCTGGTTGCCGCAGGGCGAGAACTCGACCGTGTACCGGCCGGAGGCCAGGCCCGTCGATCGCGTAGGTGCCAGCCTTGCCGGTCACGCCTGCGCCGATGGGTCGCCCCGGACTGTCCGGCGGCGAAGACGCAGATGTTGCGCAGCGGATTGCCGGCCGCGTCCGATCACGCGGCCGGAGATCGTCCCGCCGACGGCCGAGGCGGCCGTCGATGCCGGACGTCGTCTTGCCCGCCCGCACCGTGACATCGGTTGCGGCCAGCGACGAGGCCTTGCCCCGGTACCACTGCTCGGCGTATCGCGACGAGCCAGAGCACGGGCTGAACGACACCTGGTAGCTGCCGGCAGCCAGACCCGAGATCTGGTAGGTGCCGTGACGGCCGGTAACCGGCGGCACGCCACCGCCGAAGCCGGCGCACGGCGAAGGCGAAGGCGAAGAAGCCTGTGCCACGCAACGGGGGCAGAGCGCCCTTGGCATTGACACCAGCCACGCAGACGCCGGCAAGCGGATGCCCGGCCTGTGCCGGTGACCATGCCGCTGATGCTGCCGGCAGGCTGGAGCACGGCGTTGATCCCCGATGTCTGGCCGGCTCGGGCAGACACCAGGTGAGCAGCGCCTGCGATCCGGCGCGCCGGGGAACCACTGATCGGCGTACCGCCGACCGAACCCGCAGCCAAAGTTGATCAGGTACTGGCCCGGCGCGAGATTGGACAGCGTGTAGGTGCCGTGACGGGTATCGGTCTGCCCTGCGGAGACCGGGAGGCCGAGTTCGGCGTCGAACTGCGTGTCGGCGTCAACGCAGATCCCGGACAGCCCGTTCCCGGCTGCGTCGGTAACCTTCCCGCTGATCGTGGCGCCCGGCTGCAGCACGGCGTTGGCAGGGAAAGTTCTGGCCGAGCGCGAGCTTGATTGGCGTTGCCGTGTTCTCGCTGGGCTGGTTGTTGTACCAGTTCGGCGCGTAGCTGCCGCGGTTGCCGCAGCCGCCGAAGAAACCGACCTGGTACGTCCCGGCGTCGAGCTGATTTATGACGTAGGAGCCGTCGTTGTCGAAACCCTCGTAGGTACCCACGCAGGTTGCTGCCATCGACTTCGATGCAGATGCCGGTGACCGGGCTTGCCGTCGGTGTCCTTCAGTGTTCCGGAGATCTGGCCGCCCACCTGCAGCACGGCGTTGACTCCGCTCGTCTGCTTGCCCGCAGTCGCGTGCGCGGTTAAGAGACACCGAGGTGTAGTTCCCGTTGTTGTTGCAGCCAGGGGAGAACTCGAGCTGGTAGCTGCCGCCAGTGAGCCCGATGACCCGGTAGACGCCGGCGTGGTTCGAGGCCGCATTAGCGTTGACAGATCCGCTCGCATTGCTCGCGAACACGCAGATGCCCGCAGCGGCGTGCCTGAGCTGCTGCCCAGCGTGACCGTGCCGGTGATGGTCGCGCCTGGTGCGAGTGTCTCGTTCACCGTCAGGTTCTGGCCGAGGCCCACCTTGACGGGCGGAGCGTGTGGCAGGGGCGTAGTTGCTGCCGTGTGAGCCGCAGCCGATGCTGAACTGCAGCGAGTACTTGCCGGGGAACAGCGCGTGCAGGTGGTAGCTGCCATTCGCGGCCGTCTGAGCTCTCGAAGCCGAAGGACTCATCTGTGGCCGAGGGAGCCCGTCGGCCGAGACGCAGATGCCGCGCAGCTTGGCGCCGGACTTGCTGGTGACGGTGCCGGAGATCTCGCCGCCCAGGCGCAGGTTCCCGTTGATTCCGGCGGTCTTGTGACCGGCGCGGACCCTGACTACTGTCCCGCCGTTGGAACAGAGCGAACGGGCTGTTGTCGTCCTTGTAGACCTGCGTCAGCCAGTTCGTGCGGCCCGGGCAGAAGGGCAGCGCAAAGATGACGTGATATCGGCCGGGCTCGCGCATGCGCGCACCGTGTAGCTGCCGTTCTTCGCCGTCGTCGCGCCGTAGCCCTGACCGCTGCGCACCGGCTCCACCGTCGACGCAGATGCCGCTCAGCGGCTTGCCCTTGCCGGTGACCTTGCCGGTGATCTCGCCGGTCTTGGCTGCCGCGGCCGCGGCTGAGGTCTGCGGCCGTTGGCGGCGAGCGCGCGCCGGAACGACGCCTGCGCCGGCGGCGATGGCGGCCGCGGTATTGACGGGTCGGAGCATCATGACGGGAACGTGCCGTACCTGGCCGGCGGCGACCTGCACGCGCGCGGCTGTGCTCTGCGCGGCTGCCCCGCCGGACCAGGTGGTCAGGTAGCCGGCCTCCGGCGGCGCGCAGTCCCGGTACTCCAGCGCGTAGCTGCCAGCCGGCAGGCCGGCGAGCCGGAACGTGCCGTCCGGCGCGGCCGCGGCAGTCATGCTGCGTCCGGTGCCGACAGCGGTCACGCAGGCGCCCGTGACCGGCTGGCCGTCGAACCCGACAACGCTGCCAGTGATCACGCCGCCCAGCTGGCGCGCTGTGCGCGGCCCACTCGGCCCGCTGCTGGAGCATGGCGATCTGCGCCGCGCTAGGCAGGCGGCTTGCCGGGCTGGTGGCGGCTGCAGTGGTGCCGGCCCGCAGCGAGGTGCTGGCACGCGCGGCGGTGCTGGCGCGTGCTGATGTGCTGGCGGCTGCCGATGTGCTGGCACCTGCTGCGGTTGCGGTCGCGACTGTCCCGCTGATTGCGGTGCCGGCTGCGATTATGCCAGCCGCGACAAGGCGGCTCCCCCGAAGAATGTTGTTCACGGGGTGAGAATAGACCTGGAACTACGGCCAAAAGAAGTGATTAGCCATATCCCGTACTTGTTACCCAATAGATCTCAACCGCGTAGCTTTTGATGCCGATATGCACGGTTGTCACGTCACGGACCGGGTGGAAAGTCGACCGGCTGCGGCGACAGGCGCGGCCCCCTGCTTGGGCGTCAGCAGCTGTCCATCAGCTGGCCTGGCGAATCGCCTCCGGCTCGGCCTCTGCGGCGTTCAGGTCCGCAGTCGCGTCGCCGCCGCCGAGTACCCGCAGCGCGTCCGGCGCAAGGTAGGCGTGTACCGGCGTGCCCTGCTTGAGTTCACCCTGGTCGCCGTCGTTCTGCAGCAGCGCCTGCACGTCGGCACCGGCCGCCAGCCGGAGGAAGACCTGAGTCGCCGAGCCGAGGTAGACCAGCCGCTCGACCATGGCGGGGATCCGGTTCGGGCCGAGCGAGCCGTACTCCTCGATCCGCACCCGCTCTGGCCGGATGACCGCGTGCGACTGGTCCGGCGCGTCCAGTCCGCCGTGCTCGACGGTTAGCAGCGACTCGCCGAGCCGCACCTCACACCTCGAACCTGGGCCGCGGGAAACCACGTCAACCGGCATCAGGTTCGACACGCCGAGGAAGTCGGCCACGTAGGTGTCGGCTGGCTGCTCGTAGACATCCGTCGGCCGGCCAATCTGGACGATCTTGCCGTCCCGCATGACCGCGAGGCGGTCCGACATGGTCAGCGCTTCCTCCTGGTCATGAGTGACGTAGAGGAACGTGATCCCGACCTGCTCCTGCAGCGCCTTGAGCTCGACCTTGAGCGACCGGCGGAGCTTGGCGTCCAGCGCGCCTAGCGGCTCGTCCAGCAGCAGCACTGACGGCTGCAGCACCAGTGCCCTGGCCAGTGCGACTCGCTGCTGCTGGCCGCCGGACAGCTGGCCGGGCCGCCGTTTGGCGAACGACCTCAGCTTCACCAGTTCGAGGGCGGAGTAGACGAGCTTGTCCAGATCGGCCTTAGGCAGCCGCTTGTTCCTGAGGCCGAAGGCGACGTTGTCGAAGACCGTCAGGAACGGGAACAGCGCATAGCTCTGGAAGACCGTGTTCACGTTGCGGCGGTGCGGCGGCACGGCCGAGACGTCGACGCCGTCGAGCAATATCCGGCCTGAGGTCGGCTGCTCGAAGCCGGCGATGAGCCGCAGGGTGGTCGTCTTACCGCAGCCGGAAGGCCCGAGCAGGGAAAAGAACTCGCCGCTGGCGATCTCCAGGTCGATGTTGTCAACCGCGACCTCAGTAAAGCGCTTGGTCAGCGAGACCAGCTCGATGCGGCCACCAGCCATCTGGGCCACCTACCCTTCCTCTGATGCCTTCCGGCTCGCTGCGTTTCGGCCGCGGCCTGGCGTCCAGTCAAAGCCCAGCTGATCAGCAACAAAATGCATACTTAGCTCAAAAGCCCGCACCGAGTCAACTACCGGATCTTCGAGGGCGATCTGGATAGTAAGCCCGTCCAGCATGGTCGACAGGTAAATGGCGAAGCTGGCCGCGTCGATGTCGCGGAACTCGCCGGCCTCCTGCCCCTCCTGGACCAGCGAGGAGATGACCTGCCGCCAGCGCTCATCGGATTTCTGCCGGACGCCGGCGACCTCCGGCGTTCCTTGCGGCCTGGGCCCAGAAGTCCAGCCACAGCTGCCATGAGCTGGTCGGCTCGGGATCCGCCTCGGACAAGCAGCTCATCGCCACGAACTCCTCGAGTCGCGCGGCGGCCGTGGCCAGGCCGGCCATCCTGCTCTGGCCAACGGCGTACCAGTTGTCCTCGTAGTACCTGATGGCCTCGGTGAGCAGCTGATCCTTGGTCTTGAAGTAGTAGATGACAAGCGCAGGGCTGACGCCGGCCTGTTCGGCGACGTCAGCGATCCGGGTGTCGGCGTAGCCGCGCGCGGAGATGACCTCGAGCGCGGCCTGCAGCATCTGCTCGCGCCGCTGGTCAGCGGTCCCCGGCACCTCGGTGCCGTCGGGTTCGCGAGTCGTCATCGCGGCAGTTCCTCTCATGACGGCCATAATTCTCGCTCTCGTGCCGTCTGTCTGCGTGTTGCCACTCTGCCTCTTGCCTACAGGCTAACAGTTTTCTAAACTGAACATTCAGTCAAACATCTCGGCGGACATGCCTGCGGTGACCGGCGGGCGCGTGACCGCAACCTTACGGAAGGCTGGCTCATGGCCGCAAGATACGACGCCATCGTCATAGGCGGAGGGCACAACGGGCTGGTAGCGGCCGCTTACCTGGGCCGATCCGGGGCAAGGACCGTAGTACTCGAGGGCAGGCACAAGACCGGCGGTGCCGCGACGACCGAGTCCCCGTGGCCAGACGCGCCCGAATTTCAGGTGACCAGGCTGTCCTACGTGATGAGCCTGCTGCCGCCGACGATCATCAAGGACCTGGAGCTGGCCAGGCACGGCTACAAGATCTACCCGATGGGCCCCTACTATCAGGCGTTCCCTGAGGGTGGCTCGATCAAGCTGTACGCCGACGACGCCGATCGCAACCATGAGTCGGTATCGAAGTGGTCCAAGAAGGACGCCGACGCGATGCCGAAGTGGGACGCCTGGCTGGCCGGCCTCGCCGACGTGCTCGGCCCGCTTCTGCTCACCGTGCCGCCGGCCATCGGCTCACGGAAGCCGCGCGACCTGGCGAGCTACCCTCAAGCTTGCCTGGCGGCAACGCGGCCTGGACGTCCGCACGATCGCAGACGTCACCCGCCTGATGACCATGAGCATCGCCGACCTGCTCGACGACTGGTTCGAGTCACCGCAGGTGAAAGGCGCGCTGGCCGTCAATGGCGTGATCGGGACCTGGGCCGGGCCGTATGAGCCCGGCACCGCTTACGTGATGGCGCATCACTCGATCGGCGACGTCGGCGACGGGCACCTGGGCAACTGGGGCTTCCAGGAGGGCGGCATGGGCGCCGTCTCCAGTGCGATCGAGTCCGCGGCCAGGGAGCACGGCGCCGAAGTCCGAGTGAACGCCCCGGTCGCGCGGATCCTGATCGAGGACGGCCGGGCCGTCGGCGTGGTGCTGGAGAACGGTGACGAGATCCGGGCCAAGGTTGTCGTGTCCACGCTGCACCCGCGCACTGCGTTCCTGGAGCAGGTCGGGCGGGAGAACCTGCCGTCGGACTTCGCGACCGACATCGAGCGGTGGAAGACCCGCAGCGGCGTTGTGAAGATCAACCTGGCGCTCGGCGAGCTGCCGGACTTCATCGCCGACCCCGGCAGCCAGCTGCAGGAGCACCACACCGGCTCGGTCGAGATGGCGCCGACCATGGAGTACATCGAGCGGGCGTTCCAGGACGCGCGCGAGGGCAAGCCTGCCGTGCGCCCGTTCAGCGACGGCGTTATCCCGACCGCGTTCGACAAGACGCTGTGCCCCGAGGGCACGCACATCATGTCGCTATTCACCCAGTGGGTGCCGTCGGACTGGAGCGAGGAGCCGCACGCCGAGGAGCTCGAGGCCTACGCCGACCGGATGATCGACTGCTACAACGAGCTTGCGCCGAACTTCAAGAGCTCGATCCTGCACCGGGACGTCATCGGCCCCTACCAGATGGAGCACGAGTACGGCCTCGTCGGCGGCAACATCTTCCACGGTGAGCTGTCGCTGGAGCAGCTGTTCCACATGCGCCCCGCGCCCGGCTTCGCCGACTACCGCACGCCGGTCGACGGCCTGTACTACGGCAGTTCGGCGACGCACGCGGGTGGCGGCGTCTGCGGCATTCCCGGCTGGCAGGCGGCTCGTGCCGCGATCGCGGACCGCAAGTCGGCCGTCCGGGGTGGCGCCCGCAGGGCCAGCCGGCGGTCATGACGGCCCTGTCCGCGAGCACGAGCACACCCATACCAGCGGGAACGAGGTAGCGGTCCGGTCGCCGGGCAACGACAGCCCGGCGGCCGAGGGGGCAGTCAGGGCCATGCTGGAGGCGCGCAGCGTCGCGCTGGTGGGTGCCTCAGCGCGGCCGGGCACCTTCGGCAGCCGGATGCTGGAGGAGGTCGGCAAGAGCCGCGCGCGGCCGCGCATCTACCCGGTCAACCCGAGGTACACCGAGCTCGACGGCAGGCGGTGCCACCCATCGCTGGCGGATCTGCCGGAAGTGCCGGAGCTGGTGCTGCTCGCGGTCCCAGACCGGGCGCTGGAGGAGCAGCTCGCCCTGGCCGCCGATGTCGGCAGCCGGTCCGCAGTCATCTTCGGGAACGCGCACGAGGACACGCCGCCGGGCGACACCGGCCGCGGTCTGCGTGCCCGGCTGGCCGCGATCGCGCGCAACTCAGGCATGGCGCTGTGCGGGCCTGGCTGCATGGGCTTCGCCAACGTTAGCCACGGCCTGCGCGCCATGGGCTACACCGAGCCGGATCCGCTGCCGGCTGGTCCGGTCGCGCTCGTCACGCACTCCGGGTCGATCTTCTCCGCGCTGCTGCGCGCGCGCCGCGGCTTCGGCTTCACGCTGGCGGTGTCCTCGGGTCAGGAGCTGGTGACTGCGGCGCCCGCGTACCTGCAGTACGCGCTCAGCCTGCCCGCCACCCGAGTGCTCGCGCTCGTCCTCGAGGCGATCCGCGATGGCGCGGGCCTCCGGCAGGCGCTCGCCACCGCTGCCGACCGGGACATCCCTGTGGTGCTGCTGACGGCGGGCAGTTCTGCGTCCGGCCGCGCGATGGTCGCCGCGCATTCCGGCGCCCTGGCTGGCTCGGACGGCAGCTGGGAAGCGCTGGCCAGGGCATACGGCGTGCACCGGGTTGCTGACCTCGCGGAGTTCGCCGACACTACCGAGCTGTTCGCGACCGGCCGCCGGGCGCGCGCGGCCGTCGGGGCCGGTCCAGGGACGTCAAGCCGTCCCGGCCCGGCCGCCGCTGATCCGCGGCCGCGCGCTGGCATCGCGACCGTGCACGATTCTGGGCTGGAACGAGCCCACGTCGCCGACGTGGCGGAGTCCGTCGGCGTGCCGTTCGCTGACATCGGGCCGGAGACAAGGGCGCGGCTGGCCAGCTTGCTGGAACCCGGCCTGCTGCCGGCGAACCCGCTCGACGTCTGGGGCACCGGCGCGGACACCAGGGAGTTGTTCGGCGGATCGCTGCTTGCGCTGGCCGAGGACCCGGCCGTCGAGGCGGTTGCCCTGGCGGTCGACCTGGTGCACGAACTGGACGGTGACCCGTCCTATCCGCTCGCGCTGCTGGACGTGGCTGAGCGGACACCAAAGCCGCTGGCCGTTCTCAGCAACCTTGGCAGCGTCATCGACATCGACCTGGCCGGGCGATTGCGTACGCAAGGCATTCCGGTGCTGGAGGGGACGCGGTCTGGGCTGGCCGCGATGAAGCACCTGCTGGATCACGCTCGTCAGGCCGTCCGGCACGCCCAGGACGCTGCCCTGAGGATCGACCGCGACCGTCAGGCCGCGGCGCCGCGCTGCTGGCAGGAGGCGAGCTGGAGGCGGCGAGCTGAGCGGCGCCCGGCTGCTGGAGCTGCTCGCCGACTACGGCATCGGCGTAGCGCGCGTGCTCCCCGCAGCCGATCTCGGCGCCGCGCTCGCAGCCGCCGAGCAGATCGGCTACCCCGTTGTGCTGAAGACTGACCACCCGCAGATCGCGCACAAGTCCGATGTCGGTGGCGTGCTGCTGGGGATCAACGATGCTGCCGCACTGACTGAGGCCTATCGTGACCTGGCCAGCCGGCTCGGCCGCCGAGTCCTGGTCTGCCAGGCGGTCCCGGCCGGCACTGAGCTGGCGCTTGGCATCGTGACCGACCCCGAACTCGGCCCGCTTGTCGTCGTTGGTGCCGGGGGAGTGCTTGTGGAATTGCTCGCCGACCGCGTGGTCGCGTTGCCGCCGGTGTCGGCGACCGCGGCCGCCGATCTGGTCGCGGGGCTGCGTGTCTCGAAGCTGCTGGCCGGAGTGCGGGGTGCCCCGCCATCCGACCTCAGTGCAGTGACGCAAGCCATCGTCGGCTTGTCCGATCTCGCGCTCGAACTCGGCGACCACCTCGAAGCACTGGACATCAACCCGCTGATCTGCGGACCTGAGGGAGCCGTCGCCGTCGACGCGCTCGTTGTCCCGCGCGGAGTCTGACTGCCACCGTCACAGCGAGCTGCGTACCGGGAGAGACTAAAGGCAGCACGGGGTTGCGGAGCATGGCCGCGACCTGCGGATCCGAGTTACTCCGTGCCGGTGAGGGCCGTCAGCGCCTGCTGGCCGTCGATGCGCTGGCCCCTGGTCATGAGGCGGTAACCGCCGAAGCCGGCCCCGGCCACCACAAAGGACATCAGCAGCATGACGGTCGCCAGTGCGTTCAACGCCGGCCCGTTGTTGCCCCCGTGCACAGTCGAGTAGATGATCACCGACATCGGCGTGTTGCTCGCGTTGGACGACAGCAGGTCGACGATCACGAAGTCGTCGATCACGCCGGAGAAGACGAGGATCGCGCTGGCGAAGATGGCCGGCGTCAGCAGCGGCAGCATGACCCGGCGCATGGTCTGGAACTGGGTGCTGCCGAGGTCGGCCGAGGCTTCCTCGTACTGCTTGCCGATGGTTACCAGCCTGGCCTGCACGATGATGGCCGGCCAGCTGACATTCCAGGTGACGAGGCCGAGTACCTCGGCGACGTTGCCGAGACCAAGATCTTTCAGCCCGGGCATCTGGGTGAAGATGAAGAACATCGCCACCCCGAAGATCAACTCGGGCACCACGAACGACAAGATCATCAGGAAGTTGAAGCTCGACGGGAGCACGCCGCGCCACCGGTTGATGCCGAGCGCGAACGCGACTCCGATCGGGACTGCGATCAGGGTGGTATAGGCGGACAGCTTCAGCGTCTCGAAGATGGCGCTATGCAACTGCGGGTTATGCCAGATCGAGTTGACCTTGTCGCCCCAGTACCACCGGATCGACAAGCCCTGATAGGTCGACTGCGACTTGCCCTGATTGAACGAGAACAGTACCGCCAGAGCGATCGGCGCGAGCGACCAGATCAGATACAGCCAGGTGAAGCCTTCCAGGAACCACGGATGCCGCCATGGATTGCGGAAGAACCGAGGCCTGGACCGCCGCGTTTCCTTGACGACCGGAACCGGCTGTGCGACCACCGTGCCGCTCATGATGCCGCCCGTGAAGCTCGGTTGGTCTGGATTACGTAGTACATCATCGGCACCAGCAGCACCAGCAGCACGATCAGCGACAGGATCGCGCCCTGCCCGGCGGAGGGCGTGCTCAGCTGGCCCTCGATAAGATTGCCGATCATCGAAGTGTCGCGGGCGCCGGACAGCAGCTGGTTGGTGAAGTAGTCGCCGAGCATCGGCAGCACGGTGATGAGCATGCCGGTCAGGATCGGCTGCCTGCGACAGCGGCAGCGTGACGCGCAGGAACGTCCGCGCCCGGCCGAGGCCCAGGTCGCGGCCGGCCTCGATCAGGGACGGGTCGATCCGGTCCAGGCCGGCGTACAGCACCAGGATCAGGTACGGGATGTAGCCGTAGACCAGCCCGAGTATCACCGTGTAGGAGTGCCCGCCGAGCCAGTTAGGGGAGCCGAGGCCGACGAACGACAGCACCTTATTGACGTAGCCGTTGGTCTGCAGCAGGTCGATCCAGGCAAGCATCCGCATCATGTAGCTGATCCAGAACGGGGCAATCAGCAGAACGAGGAAGATGCCCTTGCGGCGGCCCGCGAACCTGGCCACGAAGTAGGCGGCCGGGTATGCGATCAGCAGGCTCAGCAGTGATGCGACCGCGACGTACCAGATGGTTCGCCAGGCGATCCATCCGGCGAAGGAACCCGACCCGAACAGGTCATGGAGGACGTTGGAGAGGTTAGCCGAGCTCCAGGTCAGCGGGTTGTAGACGGGGACCGGTGACTCGGTCTGCCGGTCGAGCTTGCCCTCGCCGATCGCCAGCATCGCGTAGAACGGGATGACGAACAGGACCAGCAGCCAGATCATGCCGGGCGCGGCGAGCAGTACCCAGAACCACCTGTTCGGCTGATACGGCTTCGGCTCGCGATCCGCACGCCCGGCGCGGACGCCGCCAGGTCGCGCTTCCAGTGGCTCGGGCGGCAGGTGGGCCATGGCTAGATCCCGTTGCTCGCGACGAGCCAGGCCTGCTGCCACAGGGCGTCGGCGTCGACGGGCAGCTGCAACTCGCCGATGCCGCGGCGGAAGTCTGACGGCAGCACCGCCGTGGACATCAGGGTCGGCGGCAGGATCTTTTCCTTCACCAGCAACTCCGGGGTGATCGCGTTGAGCGGCTGCATGTAGCCGTTGAAGCTGATGTTCTCCACCACGACCGGCTCATCGAGCAGGTAGTTAAGGAACAGGTGAGCCAGCACCGGGCTGGAGGACGAGCGCAGCACCGTGTTGGTGTCGTTGGCTATCGGGCCCCTGCCATCCTTGGGGAACCAGTAGCGGACTACCTCAACCGGGACGCCCTTGGGCATGTAGCCCGCGGCGGCGGCCATGTCGCCGGACCAGGCGTGGTGGATCCACGTCTGCCCGTCCGGGACCTCGGTGTAGTCGTTGTTGTCGATCTGCATGTCGACCAGGTCGGCCAGCTTCAGGAGCGAGTTCCGGGCCAGATCGATCTGGCTCTTGCTGGTGGTGTTGAGGTCGTAGATGCCGTTCATCATCAGCCCGAGGCTGATGCCCTCGCGGTAGTCATCGAGGATCGCGACCTTGCCCTTGTACTTGGGCTGGAAGAACATCTCCTTCCACGGGTTCTTCATGGCGTAAGGGTTCTCATGCACCAGGTCCTTACGCCAGGAGATGCCCGTGGTGTAGATCGTGTACGGCACCGTGTACTTCCAGCCCCGGTCGTAATAGGGGTTCTGGAAGTCCGGCCACGCCTGCTGGATGTTCGGGATGTAGCTGTGGTTGAGCGGCTGGATCAGCTTGGACTCGATCAGATCGCCAAGCACGTCGACAGTCGCGCCCATGAGGACGTCGAACTTCAGCCCGCTGCGCAGCTTGGCCAGGGCCTCGTTCATGGTGTTGAACGTGGTGACCTCGACCTTGCACTTGTACTTCTTGGCGAAGCTGTTCACGCAGGCCTGATTGATGTAGGCGACCCAGTTGTAGACCTGGAGCGTCGCCCCGCTCTCTGGTGCCATATTGCTGGCGATCGCCTTGTTGCCGGCAACGGGCCAGGCCACCGGGTTATTCGGGCGGGGCAGCGGGATGTTGTTCGCCCCTACCAGGTAGGGCGCGCAGGCGTCGAGCACGGCGGCGCCGCCGCCGGCCAGCAACGCGGCCGCTAGGCCCCGCTGCAGCGCCTCGCGCCGGGAGAGTTCAGGCCGCCGGCGCGTGCCGTCCGGCTGCCAGCCCTCTCGTGGGTGCATCTACCGCTGCCTTCCGCTTGGCCTGGCCCAACGTTCGCCGGGTAACAACTGGCTGAACGTTTCGCCAGACTCGTCAGTCTGTCGCGTTAACTGCCCAGAATGTCCAGATGCGCGCCGTTGCGCAAGACCTTCCATGTAACCAGGCGATAAAGATCGCTACCGCCTGGCTTCGCGGATTCAGTTGAATCATGGCCGCACTGCGGCGGCAAAGGTCGAAAAGTTGACGATGAACCTGTCGATATCAGCTTCGTCGTGCTGAACGGACATCAGCCACTGCTCGATCTTGCCCCACGGCGGCAGGAAGACGCCGCCGTTGTGCTGGAACAGCCAGTGCGCGTGGCTGTATGAGTCGCGTACGTCCAGGAAGTCGCGGAAGTTGCGCACTGGCCTGGAGGAGAAGACCACGCAGCCCTTGGCACCGACGGACACCACCTGGGCGTTCAGGTCGTTACGCGCGATCTCGCGTTCCAGGCCCTCGACCGCTCGCAGCCGCAGCTTCTCCAGCCGCTCGTAGGCTTCGGGGGTGGCAACCTCCGTCAGCATGGCACGGCAGGCGGCCATGGCAAGCGGATTGCCGTTGAAGGTGCCGACCATCTCGTAGTCGCCGTTGGCTACGTGATCCATCACGTCCCTGGTGCCGCCGATCGCGGCCACTGCGATGCCGCCGCCGATGGCCTTGGCCAGGCAGATGATGTCCGGCGTGACGCCCGTAATGCCAGTGGCGCCGCCCGGACCCGCGGTCAGACCGGTCTTCACCTCGTCAAAGGTGAGAAGTGCGCCGTGGGCGTGCAGCAGCTCCTTCAGGCCGGCCAGGTAACCCGGCTCGGGCTTGATGATGCCGGCGTTCATCATGATCGGCTCGAGGAGCATCCCGGCGATCTGGCCGGGATGCTCTGCTAGCCGGCGCCGCACGGCGTCCAGGTCGTTGAAGCCGACGATCAGCGTGAGGTCGGTGATCGCCCTGGGGATGCCGGCGCTGGACGGAACGCTGTTCGGCTGGCCGGCCGGTCCGAGGTCGTCTTCCTCGGAGTCCGGGCAGACGGATACCTGCACTGAGTCGTGGTGGCCGTGATAGCAGCCCTCGACCTTGATGATGAGATCGCGGCCGGTGATGGCGCGCATCAGGTGCACCGCGTCCATCGTCGCTTCGGTGCCTGAGTTGCTGAAGCGCCATTGCGGCAGACCAAAGCGGCGGGACAACTCAGATGCCGCCGCGAGCGCGGCCTCGGTGGGCTGGGCGAAATGCGTGCCGCGTTCCACCTGCGAGCGAACGGCATCGACGATAGCCGGGTGGCCGTGGCCGGCCAGCGAGACGCCGTAACCGCCGTGCAGATCGACGTACTCGTTACCGTCGACGTCGTAGAGCTTGGAGCCGCTGCCGTGGCTCAGCCACACCGGCTGCGGGCGGGAGATCTGCCAGCTGGACACGACGCCGCCGGCCAGCGCCCCGGTGGCCACCCCGGCCATCCGCGCCGACTCAGGCTGACGCCGGACGAAGATCTCTTCCTGCGCCTCGATGATCTCGGTGAGCGTGGGCCGGCGCGCGGGCGCGGCTGCCTGGGCTGGCTCACTGCGTTCGCGTAGTTGTCCGGGCGGCGGCGGCAGAGTCAGCGGCAGTTGTAGTAGCGGTCCGATCGGCTGTGCTGGCCTGGGTCGTGGCCATGAGTATCGCGCTCCCAACGCGGTTGACTGAATGTTCAGTCTAAACTCGTGCGGACTGACGTGGCAAGGACTGCCGGACGGCATACCGGCACAGATGAGTCACCTGCGTCGGCTCGCCGCGCACGGGCCGGCGCGTCGTCAGTGATCGGACGGTGGAGGCTATAGCGACCGATAGTGCGACGCAGAGGGCGCAATTCGGACGCTATTTCGACAGTTTCGGTCGCCATGCTTCAGCCGATGACGTTTTCGGTCGCCATTGTTAGTGGCGCGCGCCATTCTGGCCGCCATGCCGGAGCAGAGGCCGGCGGCAGAGGCCGGCGGCCGCGCCACCCGCCCCATGCCAAGCGCAGACTCCGTCTGAGTCCCTATGCCATAGAACTTTTATAGGGATTTGGCCCCCGCTCGCGAGCCAGGCCTCATAGTTGTCACTATCGCGCTCTTATCGTCTGCGCAGGTCGGGGCCCTGGCCTCGTTCAGCCTGTCGTCAGTGACGTGGCCGCTAGGCGGAGGCAGCCACGGCAGGGCGGCCGGGCAGGGCGGGGCGGCGTGCTGGCCGCCCCGCCCCGCTGCCGCCGCAGTTCGCCAGCTCGCCGATTACCGGTGTGGCTTACGGCTCGAGGCCGGGCGCGTTCGGGTCCGCACGGTGGTCGGCCGTTGTCGGCAGGACGGTCAGCTGCGCGCTGCCGCGCGGCACCGGGACCGGCAACGGCAGGCTGCGGTCACCGCCGTGGGCAGATACCGCGCGCAGGTGATAAGCCTCGAGCTCGGCGGCGAACTCCGGCTCGTGGTACGGCCGCCCGTCCACAACCGGCCCGGCGCGCCGTTGATGATGGCCGTCACGTCCTGCCCGCTGATCGTCTTGTGCGCCTCAAGGGCGTGGCCGACGGCCAGCACGCTGGCCCGGTTCTGGGCCAGTAGGTCGCCGGTGCGCTCGGCCAGGGCCGCCAGGCTCGCCTCGACCCGGCGGCCGAACTCGGTCTCCAGCACGTTCCTGTCGTTCCCGTCTGCAACCGGATGGGCATCATGGGGCGCCCTGGTCGCGGCGTAGGAGCCGTACTGGCCGCCCATGCCCCACAGGCCCTCCATCGCCAGCGAGATCGTGGTGGCGTTCTGCAGGTCACCGGAGACGCCCGAGCTGGAGTCGCCGTCGAAGAACATCCGCTCGCCGACCAGGGACGCGAGGCTGACCATGATGTCCGCCTCGTACTCGCTGCGCCACGAGGTGAACTGCTCCTCGATCGGGATCGGCTTGACGAAGCCGAGGTAATCGGCGCCCTTCTGGATGGTCGCGGTGTCGATGACGTTGCGCTTCTGCACCAGGTGGCTGATCACCGCGTGACAGGCCTCGTGCAGTGCGACCGCGTGCCGCTCCCGCTCGATGTACTCCACGCCCTCGGACGGGCCGACGCTCTTGGCGAGCTTGGCCTTCAGGACGTCGGCCCAGGTGATGGTGGTCCGGTTGTCGCGCAGGGCGACGATCAGCGACTCGTTCACCAGGTCCTTGATCGTGGCCCCGGTGGCATACGGCGTGATCGTCGCCAGGTGATCCATCTGCTCCGCGTCGATCTCATGGCTGACCTTGGCGAAGTAGCCCTCGTAGGTGCGCTTCCGGCCCTCCTTGGACGGATAGCCGACCCGGTACATCCGGTCCAGCCGGCCCGGTCGCAGCAGCGCCTCGTCCAGCGCGCTCGGCATGTTCGTGGCCATCACGATGAGGATCCGGTATTTCGGCGGCGGCTTCGGCCGCATGCCCGAACGTACGGCGCACCACCCGGTTGAAGAACCCGCGCGGCTTCTTCAGCCCGGACATCTCGGTGAGCAGCGCCTGCAGCGTGCCCATGCCGCCGCCGCCCATGCCCATCCCGGCCGGGATCATCTGCCGGAACCGGCCGGCCGGCCGCGGCGCCGGATCCGCGCCCGCCCGGCCGAGGGCCTGCGCATACAGCGCCGACTGGGCTGTCGGGCGCCAGGTAGCTGAAGCCGTGGCAGGCAGCGAACAGGTCAGCCGGCCCCGGCTGATGCTGGTGTCCGGCGCGGCCGCCCTGGCCGCCGACGCTGCCGCCGCGGCTGCCGAGCGAGTCTGCCTCGTCGAAGAAGACGATCACGCCGCCGTACCGGACGGCCAGCTTGCGCAGCCGCCGGAACAGCGACTTCACCTTCAGCACCCCGATGCCGAAGAACATGTTGATGAACGCGCCAGGGTCGACGAAGACATACGGCTTGCCGGTCTCCCCGGCCATCGCCTCGGCCATCAGGGTCTTGCCGGTGCCCGGCGGTCCCCACAGCAGGATGCCGCCGGGCACGTAGCCGCCGTGATCCTCGATCGACTCCGGGTCCTCCAGGAAGAGGATGTTCTCCTGCACCCGCGCGAGCACGTGGTCCTGGCCCCACACGTCGGCGAACCTGGTGGTCACGTCGCCGGGGTAGTACACGTCGACGCCGCCCCTGGACAGGAACCAGAAGATCGCGACGAACTGGCTGACCCCCGAGCAGCATGATCGCCAGCGCGTACAAGATGATCGGCAGCGCGTGGTAGATCGAGGCCGGCGCCTCGAACAGTCCCTGCGACCGGCGAGGTGTGGTAAACCAGGCCGAGGATGATCGCCACGATCGCGATCACGATCAGCCACTTGATCACCCGGGACAGCCGGAACCGGGTGTAGTCGCTGAGCTGGTGCGCGACCCGGTCGCCGCGGCCGAAGACGCCGCTGGACACCCGGTAGTAGAACCGCGAGCGCTCGGCCAGCAGGTAGCTCAGCTGGCGCAGCAGCTCCAGCGCGAACAGCAGCACCAGCCAGCGGCCGGTGCCCGAGTGCAGCTGCAGCTGCTGCCGGGCGGCGTCGGCGAAGCCCAGTTGGGGTACGCCGACATCTGATACCAGACGACGATGAACCACAGTACGATGAACAGGACGATGAACTTGAGCCGGTCCCACGGCGCCAGCGGCCTGCGCGTCTGCCGGCCGCGCCGAGCAGGCCGTAGTCCTGCCGCCATTCCCGGCGCGCCCGCCGCCCCGTCTTGCTTGCTGGCTCTGGCATCAGGAACCTCGCACGGTGAACGAGTCCACGACTTGCTTGATCTGCGCCTCGTGCGAGACGAAGCAGTTCTGGTAGCACTGCACGAGCAGCAGGTACAGCTTGGTCGTCGCGCTGTTGGTCAGTACGGTCAGGTCGAAGGCGTCGGGCAGGCCGTTGACGTCGTACTCGAACAGCTCGTTGATGCCGCGGACGCCGTCCTTGGTCGTGATCGTGTGTGCTGTAGACCAGCCTGAACCCGGTCAGCTTTCGCCCGCCGCGGCCGCTTGCTGCCGGGCCGGCGACGTCACCGGGAACAGCAGGTCCCGCATGTCGTCGAAGGACAGCTCGGCGCGCAGCGACCGTGCAGGTTCTGCACGCTGGCGTACACGACCGGCGTCTGCGACGCGGCTGAGCAGGCGTTCGGCGGCGGATTCGGCGGCCGCGGCGTAGGCGCGCGACCAGGCGAATGTGCCGCCGAGCGGCCCGGCCGCGGACCTGGCCGAGCAGGCCTGCTGCGCATCCGCCAGCGAATGCGGGTTCACCTGCTGCCAGCCCGACGGCAACCTTGAAATAGGCGTGATCGGAGTTGTCCGCGGCATAGGTATAGGGCGGGCGCGCCGCAGCCGGCCAGGCCAGTCATCACCAGCGTGCGGCCGCCGCTGTCACTGCGGTGGCGGTCCGGCGGAGCTGCCGCATCTACCTGGCGCCTCCCGTCCGAGCCAGCTGCCAGCCCCCGGCCGGCCGCAGGCCTCCTAGGAGTATGCGGTGACTAGCTGGCCAGGGCAGTCAACCCCGGTGTTAACTCGACTGCCGGGACTGGCAGTGACGGAAGTGATCAGCTAACCCGCGCCATCGCGCGCGCCAGCCGAGCAGGAACAGCGCCGAGGAACGCGAACGCACCACGATGAACGCGGCCGCCGTGCCCTGACCGGCCAGCACCCTGATCACCATGCCGCGCCGGCCGCGCCGAGCCAGGCGCCGAGGCCGGCCGGGACGATCGCGAGCGGCCGCCGCCAGTACCTGACCGCGAGCAGCCCGATCGCCAGGCCGGCCAGGAACGGCCAGGCGGTATGCCAGATCCCGGCCAGGCTGTCGCCGTCGTCGTGGGTGTGCCGGCCGATCGCGACGAACACCAGCACGCAGCAGACATCGAGCAGCGGCCAGATGACTTGACGCGGCGCATCCGGCTACGGTAGCCGACGAGCTCGCTCAGGCCGGGAACGGGCGTGTCACCGAGGCGGGCCGGCCGCGTCGACGGGCGACCAGCGCCTGGTTTAGGCTCGGCCTGATGCCGACGCTGCTGATCGTTCATCACACGCCGTCGCCCGCGCTGCAGGCGATGTTCGAGGCCGCGGCGAGCGGCGCGCGGACCGACGAGATCGAGGGCGTGGACGTCGTCGTCCGGCCGGCGCTGACCGCCAGCGCGGCGGACGTGCTGGCTGCCGACGGCTACCTGCTCGGCACTCCGGCCAACATCGGCTACATGTCGGGCGCGCTCAAGCACTTCTTCGACGGCATCTACTACCCCTGCCTGGAGGCGACGAAGCGGCGGCCCGTACGGGCTGTACGTGCACGGCGCACATCGACACCGGCGGCGCCGTCCGCGCGGTGGAGTCGATCACGACCGGCCTGGGCTGGCAGCAGGTCGGCCCGCGGTAGCCGTCACCGGGACGCCGGGCAAAGGCGGACCTGGAGGCGTGCTGGGAGCTCGGCGCGCTGCTGCGCCAGGCGGGAGGTCGCCGGGTGATCGTCACGGTCACCCTCAACCCGGCTCTGCACGTGCGCTACGACGCCGATCGGGTGGAGCTGGCGCGGCGAACCGGGTCAGCCGGGTTCGGCATGACGCCGGCGGCCGCGGGCTGGCAGTTGCCAGGCTGCTGCACACGTTCGGGCACGACGTCGTCGCCGCCGGGCTGGCAGGCGGATCGCTCGGGCGAGCTGATCAGGAACGAACTGGCCAAGGCAGGCGTGGCGACGCAGTTCACCCGGATCAGCGCGGAGTCGCGGCGGGTGGTCCGGGTCGCCGACGCCTCGGCGGGCCTGCTGATGACCAGCTTCGAGGAGCCAGCGCCGTACATCACGACCGAGGAGCTCGGCCGGCTCGCCGCTGACTACCGCGCGCTGCTCGACGGCGCGACGGCTGTCGTGCTGTGCGGCAGCCTGCCTGCCGGGCTGCCCGCCGAGATCTACGGATCGCTGACCAGTTACGCCGACCGGGGCCGGGGTGCCGGTCATCCTGGACGCAGGCGGTAGTGCGCTGCGATACGGCGCCGCCCGCGGTCCCGCGCTGGCGATTCCCGATGGCTTCGAGACAGCTGGTTCGACAACCGACGAGGTCGAGACAGCGGAACGCTTGGCAAGTGAGCTCATGGCCGTCGGAGCCAGCTCGGTCGTCCTCCTCACCGAGCGCGGTACCCACGCCGTTACCACCGGGGGGCGGTGGCACGCCGCGACCGTGCCACCGCGGCTGGGTGATGCCAGCCAGCAGACGCTGGCCGGCCGCCGGGATGCGCTCGTTGCCGGGTTCGTCCCCGGCGTCGCACTCGGCTGGTCGTGGCCCGACATGCTCAGGCATGCCGTGGCGCTTTCGGCATCGGTGACGCCGGACGGCGAGGCGGAGCTGGATGCTTACGAGAAGCTGCTGCCCGAAGTGACCGTCACATCTTCCGGCTGCCCAGGGTCAGGTAAACGATGACTCTGTAAGTGAGCTGATCGGAACAGGAGGTACCGCGATGGCACGCATCGAAGGTGTCCGCAAGTCAAAGGCCGGCCCGATGGTCAAGCTGGTCTACAAGTTCGGGCCCAGAATGATGAGAAAGCTGACGGGAAGCGATCCGCAGACCGGCACCGGGCTCGAGCCCATGGAAATCTGGGCGCACCAGCCGAAGATGATGATGGGCATGGGCAGGTTCAATCAGGCGATCCGCGGGGGCAAGACCGTGAGCGAGCGGATCAGGAACCTGGTCGAGCTGAAGGGCGCGCAGATGATCGGTTGCGAGTTCTGCGTCGACCTCGGCTCTCAGATATGCCGCAACTCCGGGCTCTCTGACTCCGAACTCCTCGCCCTGCCGCGCTACCAGTCCAGCGATCTGTTCACCGATCGCGAGAAAGCGGCGCTTGACTATACGGTCGGGGTGATGCGCACGCCTGTCGAGGTCACCGACGAGGTGTTCGCCCGGATGCAGGATCACTTCGGCGACAAGGAGCTCGTCGAGATCACCGCGCTGCTGACGCTGGTCAACGTCGACCGCTTCAACGCCGCGTTCGGGATCGGCTCGGCCGGCTTCAGCGCCGGAAAGGTGTGCGTCCTGCCGGACCGCCCCAACCCTGCACCGCCAGTAGCCGCTATCGTCCGGGATTTCCCGGCCACATGACTTAGACGCGGGTCAGCGCGCCGTCCAGGGCCGGAGCTTGTCGGGATTGCGTACTGCCCAGATGTGCTTGATCCGGTCGCCTGCGACGTCGAACGCGAACACGGTGACGATGACGCCGTCTTGCAGAGCGACCAGGCCGGGCTGGCCGTTAACCGTGCGCTCCAGGATCGTCACGTTGCTGGCTGCCCGGCGGGCTATATAGATGACATAGCGAGCGATCTGCTCGGCGCCTTCGATCGGGCGGAGCGCGGCGCTGACGAGGCCGCCGCCGTCGGCGATCACCGTCGCGTCGGGGTCGAGCAGGCCGAGGAGGGCATCGATGTCATTGGCTTGCCATGCCTGCTTGAAGTCCCTGACGATGCCGGCTTGCCTGGCCGTGGGGGTCGCTGGAGGCTCCGACGCGCGGACGCGCCGGCGGGCTGAGGAGGCAAGCTGGCGGCATGCCGCCGGGGTACGGCCGGTGATTTCGGCTATCTCGGCGAAGGAATACCGGAAGACATCGTGCAGGACGAACGCGACGCGCTCGGCCGGCGTCATCGATTCGAGCACGACGAGGAAGGCCATGCTGACCGACTCATCCAAGGTGACCCGGTCGGCCGGGTCAGCCGTGATACCGCTAGGCCGCCCGCTGATCCACTCGGCAGGATCGGGCAGCGGCTCGGGGACCCATTCGCCCACGTACCGCTCCCGCCGGGCCCGTGCCGATCCGAGCATGTCCAGGCAGATGCGGCTGGCCACAGTCGTCAGCCAGGCGCCTGGAGACTCGATGGCGTCCTGCTGCTGCCGGGACATGGCGTACCAGCGGGCGTAGGTCTCCTGCACGGCGTCCTCGGCTTCGGCCAGGGAGCCCAGCAGCCGGTAGGCGAGATTGATCAGCTGACGCCGCTCGCTCATGATCGCGTTGAGGCCGGGGTCGGGCAGGCCGTCTCGTGGCCTGGATTGGGTGCCCATGGTGCCTCCCTTCCCTGGTCGTAGCTGCCCTCACCAGTTCGACGAAGCAGCGCACCGAACTGTGAGGCGAGCGCCTCGCGTCACATTCCGGGGGTTGCGTCGTCGTACTGGTGACGAAAACACAGCATCTAGCGGACCACCGGCCCAGGTGTGACCGCAAAGGCGGCAAGGAGATCACGATGGACGCCCGTTTGGATTACCTCGGCATCCCCCTGGCGATGAAGATCGTCAAGCACATCAACTCGGCGGTGGCCGTGCTGCATGATTCGGGCCTGCCGGCCGCGACGCAGGAGCTGGTGAAGCTCAGGGCCAGCCAGATTAACGGCTGCGGCTTCTGCACCGACATGCACACCAAGGACGCCCTGCACGCGGGGGAAAGCCAGCAGCGACTGAACCTGGTCGCGGCGTGGCGGGAGGCGACGGTCTTCACCGAGGCCGAACGGGCCGCGCTGGAGCTCGCCGAGCAGGGCACCCGCATCGCCGACGCCGCTGGTGGTGTCACCGATGAGGCCTGGGCGAACGCGGCCAAGCACTACGACGATGACCAGCTCTTCGCGCTGGTGGCAGCCATCGCCGTCATCAATGCCTACAACCGCATGAACGTCATCGTCCGGCAGCCCGCCGGGAACTACCAGCCCGGCCAGTTCGGCTAACCATCGGCGTCACAGCCCTAGCCTGCGTGACAGGTCTGAGGCCATGACGCCGCCGGGGTCGAGTTCCGCTCGTACGGCGCGGAATTCGGGGAGCCGCGGATACATGCCAGCCAGCGTCCCGGCGGCGATCCGCGAGTCCTTCGCAAGGTAGACGCGACCGCCGGCAGCAAGCACTTCATCATCGAGCGCGTTGAGCAGCCTGGCCAGACCGGGAGTTCGGGCCGGGAAATCGAGGGCCAGCGTCCACCCCGCCATCGGGAAGGACAGGTATCCGTCGTCGCCCGGCCCGAAGCGCTTCAGCACGGTCACGAACGACGGCGCCCGCGCGTGACTAATCCGTTCCAGCGACGCGCGCAGCGTGGGTTCAGCGCCGAACGGCACGACGAACTGATACTGGCGGAACCCCGCCGGGCCATAGACCCTGTTCCAGTTCCGGATGCCGTCAAGCGGATGGAAGAACGCGCCGATCGTCTGGATCTCGCCCTCGCGGCGCCTGGGGGCCTTGCGATACCAGGCCTCATTGGCGAGCGCGACCGTGTGCCGGTTTACCAGGCCGGGCGGACACGCAGGCGGAGCGCCGAGCCTTGCCGCCGGCCGGAACTCGAGCGGGTTACGGCGGTCCGCCACCGCCATGTCGCCCGGCTCGGCAAAGTCGCCGCTGGTGATCACCGACCGGCCCAGATGCGGCCCGCCGGCCAGGCAGTCGAGCCAGGCGACGGAGTAGCTGTAGGACTCGTCGGTCTCCGCCAGATAGGCCAGGGCCTGGTCGATGTCAGCGGTGCGGACCGTGTCCACCCGTATCCTCGATGTCTGGACTTTGGTCAGCTGAATCGCGGCGCGCAGGATGATGCCGGTGAGTCCCATCCCGCCGGCCGTGGCCCAGAAGAGCCGGGGATCGCCAGTCGGCGTCACGCGGCGTTCCTGACCGTCCGGCAGCAGCAGGTCGAACCAGGGCACATGCCGGGCGAAACTGCCGGCGACATGATGGTTCTTGCCGTGCACGTCCGCGGCGATCGCTCCGCCAACCGTGACCTGGCGGGTGCCGGGTGACACGGGAATGAACCACCCGGCCGGCAGAGCGCGGATGATCAGCTGCTCGAGGCTCACCCCCGACTCGCAGACAGCGATCCCCAGGTTCTCGTCGAAGCCGGTGATCCGGTTCAGCCTGGTCGTCAGTACCACCTGACCGCCGTCGTTCTGCGCCGCATTGTTGTAGCTGCGGCCCAGCCCGCGGGCGATGACGCCGCGGGCCGGAAGTTCCTTCAGCAGCACGGCCAGCTGGCCCTCGTCGGCCGGCTCGCTGACCCGGGCCACACTCGGCTCGGTTCTTCCCCAGCCGGTAAGCCGGACGGCGGGCCCCGCTTCGACAGGACCGGATCGTTCGCGGCCTGGCATCGGCGCCTACCTATCTGCTGTTCGAGGCTGCATTGACCGCAGCCGCCGCGGAGGTCGTACCGGGTGCAGCTGTCCTCCCTCGGCTGGCCGCCGCCCTACTCGTTACGCCTGGCAGCATACCGACGCAGGGAGTTAGGGCTACCATGGACCGATCTTGGTCCGATAGAGCATCTTTTCTGCCTAAAACTGCCGTAAGGACGCTGAGGCGATGTTGGAGAACACCCGGCGCGAGATCCCGGCGGCAGAGCCACGTCTCACTGGCACCGCGGCGTCGGACTGGCTGTGGGTTAACAGGATCAGGATCGCTGGCGTGCTCATGGTCGGCGCTCAGGTCTGGTGGATGGCTACGTTCCTGACCAGGTCGTTCTTCCGGCTCGACGACTTTTCTTACCTAGAGACCGGGCTGTCCAACGGCTTTACCTGGAAATACCTCACGCTGGTTGATCTCGGTCACCTGACGCCGGTCGCCTTTGCCATTTCCTGGGTGCTCGTGCGGATCTCGCCTATGGACTGGACCCTCACCTCTGCGGTGACGCTCGTCCTGCTGGCGTGCGCGGGCCTTGCCCTGCTGCGGCTGCTCCGGACGCTGTTCGGTGATCATCCCGGCATCTTGCTGCTCATGCTGGTCTATATCATCAGCCCGCTGAGCTTTCCCGGCTTGTCCTGGTGGTCGGTTTCGCTGGAACTGGTGCCGCTCGAGATAGCCATATTCTGCGCACTCACCTCGCACGTCCGGTACGTCCGGACCGGGAACTTCCGGCACGCCGTGGTGACCGCGCTCTGGCTGGTCTTCGCGATGGCGTCTTCTATCAAGGGCGCCGGGGTGCCGCTGCTGCTGCTTGCGATCACCTCTGCCTGGCTAGTCCAAGGGTCGTGGGCAGCGGCGCTGCGCCGCACCCTGCGCGAGCACTGGCGCGCCTGGGTGATGTACGGCGTCATACTGTGCGGCTACGTTGCGGTGTATGCGGGTGCGCTGCGGGCCTCTGGTCAGCAGCCAACCCGGCCCGGTGCGTTCAGCGGCGTGTTCGGCTACATCAGAGAGATCATCGCCAACACATTCGTGCCGGGCATGCTCGGTGGCCCCTGGAACTGGCTGAGCACCCCGAACTGGACCGGCAACCCCGCCTTTCATGGCGAGTACGCAGCCGCTAATGCCCCTACTGATCTCCTGCCCGTGGCGTGGGTGATCGCGGCCGCGATTATCGCGCTGAGCATCTGGCAGCAGCCGAAGGCGTGGCGCGCTTGGGCCATCGTCTTCGGCTGGCTCGTGGTCATCGACACGATTCCAGCGATCGGGCGGCTCAGTGACCTCCCTGCCGCGCTGCTGTCTCGCGAGACCAGGTACGTGATGGACGCGGTCGGCGTGCTGGTGATCTGCGCAGGTCTGGCTTTCCTGCCACAGACAGACCAGGACGTGATCAGGCCGCACCGGATCTCACGTGGGCGACCGACGACCGCGGTAGTGGTGGGCCTGGCGACCGCCGTGCTGATTGGATCGCTGGTGTCCTACCACAACTACCTGGCCGACACGTCCAATGTGCTGCCGAGGGGCTACTTCGCCACGGCGAGCGCCGCACTGATACAGGCCCCACCCGGCGCGCAGATAGTCAACGAGACCGCGCCGCTGTACGTCACCGATGGATCCTCGAGCGCGCTCGGAAGTGAGGTGAAGCTGCTCGGGCCGCTCCGGAGCACACCTGGCCTGCCCAGGTTCGTGACCAGCCCAAAGGGCACGATCGACCAGCTGCTGATGTTCAATGCCTGGGGTCAGCTGGTGCATGCTCAGGTAATCGGCGCCGGGGCGACCGCACCGCAGTGCTTCCCGGTCGGCAAGGACGGTGTGGTGACGGTCAGGCTGGAGCCGCTTCCGGCGGGCGAGACCGCTGACGAGCTCAGGTTCGGGTACCTCAGCGGCAGCAGCGGCCAGGTTGCGGTCGGGTACGCAGGGCAGTCCGTGACCCTCGGAGTCCTCAAGGGCCTCCACTCGGGGTTCCTGCCGGTGCAAGCCCAGGGCGCAGCGGTCACCTTTAGCGGCATGGATCACGGGCTCTGTGTTGGAGACGTCGAGGTGGGTCGGCTCTGGCCGAAGACCACTGATCCCAGCGCCATTCCGGCCCAGCCCGTCAGCGGCTAGCCCGGCCGCCCCACCACTGGGTATGCACCTAGCCCAGCGTCCAGACTCCACGGCCGGTCCTGGCCAGCTCGAGCAGCCGGAAGTGTTCGTCATCGCTTATCGTCTTGGCTCGCTGAGCCAGCATCACTGGCACGCCGTTCGTGATCTCGTACCGGCGCCTGAGGCGCGGGTTGTAGAGCATCATTTCCTCGGAGAAGTAAATCAGGCTGCCTTTGTCAACAGGGCAGACAAGAATCTCGATTAGGGCTTCTTCTAGTGCCACACATGCGTCCTCTCGTCCGGCCGTCAGGCGATGCGTGCTAATGGCTCTTCACTCAGTCAGGATCCGCTGCTGAGCGTCCGCCGAACTCGGTCCGCTGCCGGCTACCGGCAGCAGGGCCGCGGCCAGCGCCAGCAATGCGAAGATTTGTGCAGTGCCGCTGAATGGGCCGCTACCCAGCGTGGCGGGGTTCCTCGCCACGGCTGCGGTGACACCGGCGGCGAGCATCGCCCCGAACGCGATCCAGGGCCGCCATTTCGGGCGCCAGTTGTCGATAATCGCCAGTACCGGGACCGCAACGGCTACAGGGCCGCCCGCGACCATCAAGACCGCGGCGAGTGGCATCAGGATCATCAGATTCCTGATACGGCCTCGGTGCGCCAGGCCGGTGACGAACAGCAGAGCGGATGGCCATGCGCTGCCGCGAACGGGACGGCTGCTCGGCTGCCGCTGCTCCAGCGGCGCGCAAGCGGGTCCGGATCTGCCCGCTTCGGTATCGGCCGCGCGCGGCCGCCTGCGGCGAAGCCATCCGGTGCCGATCGCTACTGCGACCAGGATCAGCAGAAGGACGCCGGATCCGATGATCCCGTCGTGGTAGAGGCCGGCCGGCCGGAAGCTCAGTGTGATCGTGCCACCCCGGCCGGCCGGCACGACGAAAGCCTGCTGCCATCCGTCCAGCGTGGCTGCCCGCAGCGGCCGACCATCCAGCGCCGCGGTCCAGCCGGGGTTCACATTCTCGTGAACCTCGATATAAGAGGCGCCTCCTGGGCCGATACGCAGTTCCCTGCTGTCGGATTGCCATGCCAGTACTTGCATGCTCCGGTGCCGAGCTGCAGTCAGCTGAGCCTGGCTCAGTGCCACGGCTGCCGAGTGGTTGCTCAGCGTCAGGCTGGTGATGGTGAAGGCGGCAGACGAAGGGGCTGTCAGGCGCTGAAGCCCGGCCGGAAGGGAGAGCGCGCTGCCTGGGGTACACAGCCGCACCTGGACGGGCTGGAGTCGGATGAGATCCCCCAGTGTCCCGCTAACCGAGGTGCGGTACGCATGCCCGTCGACCGACAGTGACGGACCCGAGCCGCAGCTGAGATGGAACGGGGCGCCGTATGCTGGCGCCGCGAGCCGCAGCCTGGAGAGCGCGGGAACGGAGACGCTGGCGAGGCCGACTGGGAGTTGTGCCGGCTGGCCCGCTGCCGTGTTACCCGCGGCGGTTGATGATGGCGCGGACAAGGTCAGGTACAGCTTGTCGGTGCGAAGCGCCGGGCTGACCTCCACAACGCCGCCTAGACCAACTGGGGCCAGGCGGTCGCTGTGCGGGCTGCCAATGAACACGCCCGTCGGTGCAGCGGCCAGGCCGAGTGCGGGCTTGAGCACCAGCTTGCTAATCGTGCGGCGGCCGTGCCAGGTTAGCTCCAGTGTCGGATGAGAGTCAGAAGCGCCGGCTAGCCACGGTCTGCGGGTCCCCGGCTCGAACAAGTTGTCAGGCCCGAACGCAGGCAAGGACTCCCAGGTCGACGTGGCAGTCACCTGGAACTGCCTTTTCTTAGGCGGCGAGAGTTCGGTAATGAGCGCTTGCAGGGCAGGGCCAGGCTCTGGCATGGCCGACAGCTGTGTCGTCAGCCGGGAGGACCGGGCGGTCGAAAAGATGCGGTCAAGAGGCGTGCTGGCGAGTTGGCCCTGGCTGCTGATGGACGGCGGCAGCAGCTGGCTGAAGGAATAGACCACGGCCGAGGTCTTCGCCTCGGCGGGGTCCTCGGCGACCTGGAGGTACCTGGCCACGCGCACGCCGGGGATCAGTATGTCGGTAATGCCGGCACCAGGATTTCCCGGCACCACGTTGCTCGCCCCCGTGATCGTGATGCGCAGCCACTGAGTCAGCCCGGCAGGCACGCGTAGCGGCTGAGCCCCGGCGGTACTGACCAGCTCGGAGACCGCGCTTCCGGCCGACGTGGTGACACGCAGCTGGTTGGCGATCGACCTCCTGTCGGAGTCAGCGAGCAACTGGATGCCAATGTTGGCCGGCAGTCTGGTCGGATGGCTGAAGTTGATCTGTATCCATTGCCCAACCGGCGTGGTGGGATTGCTTTCCGCCCACGCTGTCGCCGGATTGCCGTCAAAGGCGTTGACCGGGTCGTACTGTGGCGACTCGCCGAGCCAGGTTCCTGCCGAGGACGCCGTCACGCTGGCTGCGCCCGACAGGACTGCGGCAGTCTGATGGCCCGCCGCGGACACGGGCAGGATCTGCCGGGGTGGGCCACCCGCCCCGCCGAGCGGGCTATCTACCGGGTTTGTCTCGTTCGCTGTATAGGTGAAGGACTGGAAGTCAGTTGTCGAGCCGAAGTCGTTGTCGGCCCGGCGCTGCCCGTCAGTGATCGCCCATAGTGCTGGCCTGCCGGCAGTTGGCTGACCGGCCACAACTGCCGGCTGGCTGGTCAGAATGCCTTGTCCGGCAAGCTGAAGCAACGAGTCGGGACCGCCGTTGACCAGCACCGTCTGGCTGACCGGCAGGACCGCGACTGGCCTGGCCGGCTGCACGGCCACGCTGTCTGCTGCAAATATCTCGACAGCGGGATAGCTGGGCGCGAACCCTGGTGCCTTGCCGACAAGGTTCGGGTAGCCCGCCGAAGCGGCGACGGGAGGCCCGAATGACGCGACTCGCCGGAACCCGGACTGAGCCAGCGTCTCGTTGACGACCTGCGGCGGCGTATAGCCAGCGACGAGCGGACTGGTGTCGTTGCGGACGACGACGTAACGGATTCCGGCTCGAGCCAGGTAAGCCGGCAGGCCTGGGACAGGTCCACCGGACTCGATTGCCTGTTCGGCTGTCGCCAGCAGGATCTGCGAGCCCGCCCCTCCATATGGCACCAGGCCTCGCTCGGCCCACGGGGAGGACGCGAGCGGTTCCAGCACATCGTCGATCGTGTCGCCCCAGGTGTACTGAGCGTGCGGGTTCGCCGGTACCAGGAGGGCGGTCTGCCGCGGGGAGTGGGCAGCCAGGTAACTGGCTGTCTGGTACCAGTAGCCGGGCACGCTGGTGAACGATCCGGCCTGCAGTACTTGGCCAGTAAGCTGTGGCAGCGCCAGCCCGGCCAGGACGAGTGCTATCGCAGGAGCCGTCGCGGCGCTACCGGCGAGGATGATGTGACGGCCGATCCGGATTCGCAACCGCCAGCAGCGGTCCATTGCGTGCGCAATGCCCAGAGTTAGCGCGACGGCGATGACCGGCTCGAGCTTATAGAGACTCCGGAACGGAGCGAGCGGGCCGTCCAGCCAGGTGTCGACCTCGGCGTGCCATGGCCCGCCAAACGGCCCGTAGTAGCCGGCGAGCGCCAGCATTGCGGCGAGCCCCACGCAGATGCACAGCCACCGGCGCTCTGGCATATCCCGCCGGGCGAGGCCAGCTAGCCCGACAGCCGAGACCACTGCGGAGGCGAGTATTGCCGGAGCCGAGCTGATCATTGCCCAGCCGGCCTGAAGCCACGGGGTGCCGCCGAGGTTAAAGTAAGCCGTCCAGGTGCTGGTCCCGCGCAGCACGGCTGCCGCCGACATGGTCCGGGCGGTTGTGGCCGACTGCTCGATATAAGGCAGGAAGTTGAAGGCGAACCTGCCCTGTAGCAGCAGCGGGATCGTCCACCAAGCGGTGCTCGCGAACAGCGCGACGACCCACTTCAGGCTCAGCTCGGTCCGCTGCCGCGACTTGGCGCGAGTCAGGATGTACAGGGCTGGCAGAATCAGGACAGCGAGAGTGTAGACGGCATTGACGCCGCCCATTGCGGCGATCGCGACGCCGGACCTGGCTGCTGCCCGCGTCGCAGTGGAATGTCCCTGGACGGCCGAGACCAGCGGGAGCAGCGCCCATGGCACGACGAGGCCGGGCAGCACGGCTGCAGACGTCGAGCCGATCAGGATGGTGAAGGTTGGCCACAATGCGAAGACGGCGCCTGCCAGCAACCGTGAGCCTTCGCTGCCGATCTGCAACGCCCGGCTGAGCTTGACCAGGCCGGTGAAGCCGACCGCGATGATCAGGGCAAGCCAGAGCCGTTCGAGCAGCCAGATCGGCACGTGCGCTAGCTGGCCGACCCAAAAAAACGGTGCCATCGGGATCGCATAGCCGATGTACTGGTCCCGCAGGCTGCCGAACCATTCCTGCGGATTCCACAGCGACCACAGCCGGCTGATGAACTGGCCGGCATTGATGTCCACGCCGAGCTTGGTGTCAAAGATGATGCGGCCGGTGTCGGTTGCGGCGAACACTAGCAGCGCGACAAGAAGAACGATCAGGAACAGCCAGCGGTCGCGCGCGGGCGGGACGCCGCGATCGCTGGCGGCGGTAGTGGTCGGCTGTCGCGGGCGCGCCGATCGCTCACGCACCGGCACAGTGCGGTGGTCGGGGCTGTCGTGCCGCCGACCCGTCATGCTTCCGTCGCATGATCAGCAGCAGATTCCAGGTAACGAGCTCTCTGCACCCAGGGAAGGCGCAGGATGAACTTGCACCATCTGGGGTAATAGCGCGGCAGCGCGTCAACGATCTCGACATCGCTGCGGGACCGCATGAGCCGCAAGATCGGCCCGACGTGAACCCGGTAGAGGTTGTCGCCGACGCGGTGCTTCGGCTGGCGGCCATAGCGCCTGGTGTAGCGGCGAGCGGCGAAGTCCGCTCCAAGCAGGTGCCATGGCGACATCTCGTGGCCGCCCCAGGGCGAGTACCAGTTCGTGAACGACAAGTAGATTAGCCCGCCCGGCTTTGTGGCCCGGATCAGCTCGTCGATCAGGCCAGGCGGGTCGGCTACATGCTCAAGGACATTGGACGAAAAGCAGATGTCGGCACTGCCGTCGGCCACCGGGAGCCAGTAGCCATCAGCCAGTACCGCCCCGGCGGAGCCTCGCCGCCGATGAGCATCTCGGCCGAACTGGGCTCGAATAGATAACAATTCGCCCCGCGGGCCCGGAACGCCGCGGTGAAGTGGCCGGCGCCGCCGCCTACGTCAACGCACCGTCCGCCCGGCAAGCTCGGTATGCCTGGCCAGCTGATTCATCGGCGTCCTCGGCCAGGCCCTTGTAGAAGACCTCTGGCTCGGTCTGCTCGAGCAGGAAGAGCCTGAACAGGCGAATCGACCTGGCCAGGCCCTGCGGTGGCGATGCGCTTGCTCGAGTGGGCGGACGCAGCCCGGACCTGCTGGCATCGGCTGGCTGAGCGAGGGCCTGGATTTGCTGGCGCGGCTGTGGTGATCGCAGGCTCATAGCGGTCTCGAGTCGCGCCTTTCCCGGTCGCCCCGTGGCCTGCGGCTAACTGCGGTGGCCAGTTCGGCGAAATTACCAGAATGATACTTCAATGTCCGGTAAACATTACTCGTTGGTACTCTACGGACACCTGAAACGACTGACTTCGTAACAAGCATGGAGCGTGGTTGCGTGAGTTACGACTCGGCTGCCCTGCCGGCCACCTCTGACGTTGGATCGCCAGCCATTGCTGGCCCCGACCTGGGCCTGGCCGAGGAGCAGCCGGGCGGGGCCTGGACGCAAGACGCGGCAGCCAACGACCAGGGCGTCGATGCGGCTGGCCGACGGCTGCTCTTTGTCGCCTGGCGTGATCTTGCCAACCGGCGGGCCGGCGGCTCTGAGGTGCTCGTGGACCGGCTGGCTGCGGGCATGAGGGCACGCGGCGACAGGGTCAGCCTGCTCTGCGGCGGCCCTTCGGCAGAGCGCCAGTATGAAGTCATCCGGAGCGGCGGCACCTATAGCCAGTTCTTCCGGGCTCCGGCCGCCTACTGGCGGCGGCTGCGGGACAGCGACCTGGTAGTCGAGGTCTGTAACGGGATGCCGTTCCTCACCCCGATCTGGTGCAGTCGGCCGAAGATCTGCCTGGTCAATCACGTGCATACCGAGCTCTGGCGGATGATGTTTCCTCGCCCGGTCGCCGCCTTGGGCCAATTCGCCGAAAGCAAGGTGATGCCCTGGGCACACCGCGACAACCTGTTCCTGACCGTCTCCAACTCGACCGCGGATGCCCTACGCGAGATCGGCGTGGCTGACGACCGGATCCGGCAGATCTGCAATGGCGTCGTGCAGCCCGATCCTCTGACGCCGCGCTCGCCCGAGCCGCTCTTCCTCGCGCTCGGCCGCCTGACCGAGTACAAGCGGATCGACATGCTGCTGAGGCTCTGGGAACGCGTACGGCATGTGGTCGGCGGCAAGCTCGTCATCGCGGGTGACGGACCGGAGCGGTCGCGCCTCGAGGCGCTGGCCGGGCCAGGCGTGATCTTTACCGGCCGAGTGTCCGAGGAGGAGAAGCACCGGTTGCTCTGCTCGGCCTGGCTGCTCCTGCATCCGGCCCTGATTGAGGGCTGGGGCATCGTGATCACCGAGGCAGCTATCCGCGGTACCCCGGCGGTCGGATTCAACGTTCCTGGCCTGCGTGACTCGGTGGTCAACGGCGAGACCGGCCTTCTGGTCAAGAACGAAGGCCAGTTCGCATCCGCGTGGGCATCGCTGGCGCTCGCCCGGCACCGCGCCGAGGCCATGGGGGTCGTGGCCAGGGACCGGGCCGAGCGGTTGCACTGGTCGGCGGCGGTGGAAGGGTTCGCCCAGGTGGCCGACGAAGCGCTCGACCGGGCGGGTCGGCGACCGGGGGCGGCTGCACGCGGCCGCGATCATACGGTCATGACTGCCAACGCGACCGCCGGCAACGGGACCAGAGACGGCCGCGGCGGGCTGCGGGAGTTCTACGAGGATCCAGCCGTCCCGGTCAGCTCGGGGCCGGACCGGGCGCGCAGGCAGGCGCAGATGCTGACCAGCGTCCTGCGCACCGTGCCGGGCCACGCCGTGATCGTCGACATCGGCTGCGGCGACGGCTTGGCTACGCAGGTGGCCGCGCGGCTCAACCCCGGTCATCAGTTCGTCGGGGTTGACTGGTCGGCCGACGCCCTGCGGCAGGCTCGGGCACGCGGGCTTGCCCTGATCAGGGCAGGAGTCGAGGGATCCGGCCTGCCGCTGGCATCGGCGTCGGCCGATGTAGTGATCATGAGTGAAGTGATCGAGCACCTGATCGACACCGATTCCGCGCTTGACGAGGCCTTCCGGATCCTGAAGCCGGGCGGGTCGCTCTTGTTGTCCACACCGAACCTGGCCGCCTGGTACAACCGCGGTCTGCTTGCCTTCGGCGTGCAGCCGGTCTTCTCGGAGGTCAGCCTCCGCGGAGTATTCGGTCGGCCAGGCAGCCAGGTCGCCGGGCACCTTCACATGTTCACCCGGCGCGCGCTCACTGGCTTGCTGGCAGCGCGGGGCTTCGACTCGATCAAGGTGAAAGGCGCGCGCTATCACGACGTACCACGGCCGCTCCGGCCACTTGACCTAGCGTTTTGCGCGTGGCCTAGTGCGTCCTCGATCTTGCTGGTGCACGCTCGCAAGACATGATGCCGGACAGCGTCGCCACCACGGCCGCCTCCATCAGCCCGGCATCCCCGCCGCGGCGCGGCTGGCCCTCGCTGGCCAGGCTGCTGCACGCGCACGGACCCGCGGCGGCGGTCGGCCTGGCGCTCGGCCTGCTGGCGCTCGGCCCTGGCGTTGCCCGCGGCTTCCTCCTGAGTTATGACATGGTGTTCGTGCCGGACGAGCCATTCTCATCGGCGCTGCTCGGCCTTAAAGGTGGGCCAGCCCGCGCGGTGCCCAGCGATGCGGCGATCGCGGTTGTCTCGAGGGTGCTGCCGGCCGACATCCTCCAGAAGCTCATCCTGCTACTGATCTTCGTCGCGGCCTGCGCAGGCGCGGCAGCGCTGCTGGCGGCCGGCTGGCGCGCCTCGCGTGGCAGCTGCGCTCCGCGCTTGGCCTGCCTCGTGAGCGGGATCTTCTACTCCTGGAATCCTTTCGTGGCTGAGCGGCTGCTGATCGGTCAGTGGGCCCTGCTGCTCGGGTACGCAGGCCTGCCGTGGGTGCTGCGCGAGGTATGCACGGCACCGGTCGGGATCAGGTGGCGCCGGCTTGTGCTGCTCATGCTCCCTGCCGCGATCGGCGGCTTCGCAGCCCTCATCGTCACCGGCCTGGCTATCGTTCCCGCATCTCTGGCACGGGGTAGCGGTGCGGAGCGCTGCCGCAGGCTCGCGGCAGTAATCGCCGCGCTGGCGCTGCTCAGCCTGCCCTGGCTAATTCCCTCGGTCCTCGTGCCTGTGCACGCCGATCCGGCGGGCGCCGACCTGTTCGCGGCCAGGGCGGACACCCCGCTTGGGCGTCTAGGCAGCCTGGTCATGCTGTCCGGCATCTGGAACTCGCAGACTGTCCCGCGCGGTTACGGCGGTGCCGGGTCGTTCTTCTGGCTGCTAGTGGTGGCGTGTGCAGTGGCGTGTTACATCTTGCTGGCTAGACGGCAACGGGGCTGGACCGGCCTTGGTCTGGCCGGCTTGCTCGGGCTCGGCATCGCCGCGATCGGCGTCACGTCGATAACCCGCGCGATGCTGCTTGCCCTGATCATGGCCTGGCCTGGCTTCGCGGTGCTACGTGACGGCCAGCAGTTCGTCGCCGCGCTCGCGCTCCTGGAGGCCATCGGGCTTGGCGCAGGTGCTTCGTGGCTGCTCGGTCGTGCTCGGCCGTCGCCCAGCCGCAGGACAACGCCGCGGCCAGACCGGCTGCGCGCGGAACCTGCCGCGGTGGCGCTCGTGGTGCTGGCGATGCTCGCACCGATCGTGCTGCTTCCCGGCCTGGCCTGGGGGCTAGCCGGCTGCTCGGCCGGTGCAGTATCCGGCTGATTGGCTAGCGGCCAGGCAGATCATCGACAGCAGTGCGCAGCGCGGAAGCGTGCTGCTCCTGCCCTGGGCCGCATATCGTCGTTACCCCTGGGACAACGGCGAGGCTGTCTATGACCCCTGGAACAAACTGCTGTCGCGCGAGGTCATTTCGAATGACGGGCTCGAGGTCGGCACCATGACACTGACGCAGGAGAGCGCGGCGTCGATCCGGCTGAACCGGATCGTCTCCGCCAGCGGGCCGCTGACCGAGAGACTACGTGCGGCCGGAGTGCGCTACGTCATTGTCGACGCGGGGCCGCTGCTTACCGCGCCGCCGGTCAGTCCCGCGGCTCAGGCCAGTCTCGCGACGCGAGCCAGGCTTCCGGGCGCCCAGGTTGTGCTGGCCAGTCGCGACCTGATGGTTTTCCTGCTACCCTGAGTCCGGCTGAGCGTCGATCCGGAGCAGCAGCGCAGACCGCCTTGTTCCCCTATATTTATGCCCTAATCGGACAGTTCCCGGAGGGCTGCGCGGCGACAGAAGGGACCGGCTCGTTGACGATCGCGTCTCGCCTGGGCGTGTATCTGCCAGAGCGTCTGCTGGTGCGGTTCGTGAGCGTCGCCTACCGGCGATTCGAGCCTGAGATCCGGCGGCTCGGTGAGCTGACCGGCCCGGCCGGCGGCACGATGCTCGACGTCGGCAGCTGGTACGGCCCGTGGGCGCGGCGGCTCGCGCGGCGCGCGGATCGGGTCGTCGCCATCGAGCCAACGCCATTGCACGAGATCTTGCGGCGGACGGTTCCGGCAGGGGTGGAGGTAATCGCCGCGGCAGCGTCCGATCATCCGGGTGAGGCGGAGATGTGGCTGCCCACCGAGCATGGCGCTGTGCAGGGCGTATCTTCGCTGCATAAGCGGGATATTCACCACGTTTGCATCAAGGTGCCGCTGGTCACGATTGACAGCCTGGGACTAGACAACGTGACCTTCATGAAGATCGACGTCGAAGGCCACGAGGTCGCAGTGCTCGACGGCGCCGCGGACACGATCAAGCGAGACAGGCCGCGGCTATTCGTCGAGGTTGAGCAACGAGTTCAGCCCGTATCGCAGGTCACGGGCCTGCTCGCGGCATGGGGATATGAAGGTTGGGTCAGGCCTGGCCGCAGGTGGCTGCGGCTGACCGAGTTCGACCTTGTCGGCGCCCAAGCGCGCACCTGTCATGTGGCCGAGCGCGGTCTGCTGCGGCGGGCGCTGTGGCCATACCCGCGTTACGTCAACTCGGTGCTGTTCCTGCCGGATGGCCAGCGACCTTAGCCAGCAGGGCCAGGCAGCCACCTCTGGTACCGTCAGGCGTGCCTGCTCCGCTGCCGAACGGACTGGCGTCATGGCGGGCTGGATTGCGGGCCTACGGTCGTCGGCGCCTCGCCGGCGCCTTCCGGTGCCTGCCGACATGCCTGCCCGCCTGCACGCCACGAGCCGTCGCCGCGGACGCGGCGGCAGCGCGGACCGGCCGTACCTGGCGGACCGGGCCAGGCCAATGCGATCCCGCCCCAGGCCAGGTCAGACACCGTGGTAACCACCCGGCGACCAGGGCAACGGCCAGTGCGGCGCCGTGGGGGACCACGGGCGCGAGGGCGGCCACGAGGATGACTTCCCGGCGCCGATCCCGTCGGGGAACACCACGAGCAGCAGCGCAAGCGAGCAAGCCAGGGCATACGCGCCGACGGACGATCAGCACCGAGTGAACACCGTCCTTGGCCACGTCCGCCAGCAGCAGCCAGATCTGCATGCCGAGCAGCAGCCAGCCGACGACGGTCCAGGCCAGCGCCGTACCGAGGCCGCGCCAGCTCACAGGATGCTCGAGCGGCTCCTGCCTGATGATCTTGAGGGCGAAGTTCAGCAGCCGGTGAAGTACGGGCGGGGCCAGGCAGACAGCGATCACGGGAATCGCCGCGAGGAACAGCAGGTATCTCCGCGCCGCTGCCGGGGATGCGAGCGGCAGGCTGGCGGCGGCGATCAGCAGGCCGACCGCGACCAACCACGGCCAGCGCGATGATGACCGAGGCAGCGCCCCGGCGCCTGGGAACTTCGTAATCGTGGCCAAGCTCAACGTGCGCGGCAACGACCAGATCGCGCCGGGAACGTACTTGCCCAGCTGGGACATGAAAGTCACCCTGGCCGCTACCGGGACCGGGAGCTTCGAGCCAAGATCGGCGAGCAGCCGCCGCCAGGCGAGCATCATGCAGCCCGCGCTCGCCATCGCGGCGGCCAGCGCCCCGGCGATTGAGTACCAGTGCAGCAGGCTGAGCGCGGGATGCACTTGCGGCCACTCGAGCACCAGGCCGTAAGAGCAGAAGGCGAGGATCACTAGCAGTAGTCCCGGCCCTCACCCACTTGCTCACCCGTATGCGCTTAAGCACGTCGCAAAGAGTACCGAGACAGCATGCTTCGAGCCTCAAGTCCTCTTGATGACCTGATCCGGCTGCATGTTGCCGCGTGCCGGGGACCTGAGGCGCTTGCTGGGGGTCTTAGATCACCGTTGCGGATATTTACTCCGCTTTTCCTGGGCATCGTGGCCCATGCGGTGGCACACTTTGGTGCCAGAGTGGTGGCGTGCGGCTTCAGCGGCCGCTAAGGAGGGTTACACGGTGTCGCGTATCGGCTGGTCGTCACCGCGCTCGTCGTCGGGGTAGTCCTGGCCGTCGGGGCCACAGTTGCGACGAGCGCCCTCGTCGGCAACTCGGCGTCCCCTCGAACCAGGCTGCATATAACTACGGCACCGGCTAACCCGGACGAGGTTAGTCTGCAATGGCCAGCCGGGCGTCGGCTGCATATTCAGGGCGTGGTCCGTGCTGGTCGGCCTTCCTGTTACGGATATGTGTCTAGTTTCCGCGTGACGCCCAGGCTACTAACCAGTACGATGTGCCAATCTTGGATAGAGATGTCCGATAACTGACATACTGCAACCGTCCCTTGGAGGGGTTCGATGCGCCGTGTCTTCGGGGTTACCCTCACGGGGCTCGGAGCATTTTTGATAGTGCTCGCCGCGATGTGCCGCTTCTATCTCCCGGGCCAGGTCGTTAAGTTCCCGCTGAACGAGTACAGCGTGAGCACACTGACCGGGACGAACGTCTCTTATTTCAGCCAGCAGACTGCTGCCGTGGTCAACGGAGCCACGGTCCGGGCGATCAGCACCGTGCAGGGCGATGTCAGCTGCACGGGAGCTCCTCGACCGCCGTATGGAACGACATCACCGGCGTGTTCGACGTGACCAACTCGCCGCAGGTGCCGATCAGTTACACGACGCAGCGTCTGGCTTTCAACCGCCGTACCGGCGTGCTGGTCAACTGCTGCGGCGCCGAGGTCGGGACCACGCGCCCGAACTTCTCCGGTCAGGGTTTCGTCTGGCCTATCGGGACGCAGCAGAAGACCTACGAGGTCTTCAACATCTCGCTGATGAAGCCCGAGCCGTTCAACTACATCGGGACATCGACCGTCGACGGCCTGTCCGTCGACGTCTTCGTCCAGCCGATCAATAACAAGAAGCTCGGCACCGTCACGCTGCCCGGCTCCCTTGTCGGCATCGCGAACCAGCCGACGGTGACGCTGCCGGAGTACCTCACTGCCACGAACACGTTCTACGTCGACCCTGGTACCGGTGCGCCGGTCAAGGTAGTCGAGGCGCAGAACGAGACACTGCAGAACCCGAGTACTGGCGGGACAGCGCTGGTCCTGCTGAACGGAACGCTGACCACGACGCCCCAAGATATTGCCGCGGCCGTCAGCACGGCGAAGCATTACGACAGCGAGATATCGATTGTCCAGACGATCATCCCAGTGACTGGCGGCCTCGTGGGCCTCGTGCTCCTGATTCTCGGCATCGCCCTGCTCATCGGCGCGGGCCGCGAGGAGTACGAGTACGAGGAGGACTACGACGAGGCCTGTTGGCGCTCAAGCCTGATCACGCTAGGGGCTCATTGAGTAGTAGAGTGGGGCGGGAGTGCTCCGGTGCGACACCGGGAGCACCCGCCCTTCTCGTTGTCAGCAGGGCTGGCGGGGGTCTAGCCGACACCGCCCGCGATGTGGTGTTCTAGCGCTACGCAGAGGGACGAACCGACTCGGAGGTGGCAGTGGGATCGAAGGGGTTCTGGCGCCGGGCGGAGGACGATCCGGGCTGGATCGCAGTAGTCGATCCCGATGGCACCGAGCACGCGCTGGTGACCTGCTCAGCCGGGCCAATCAGCTGACGCACGCGCTCAGGGCGCGCGGCCTGAAGCCGGGTGACGGCATCGCCTCGCTGCTGCCCAACGGCGTCGGCGCCGGTCGAGGTCTACCTGGCCGCGCTCCAGGCGGGCTGGTACCTGACGCCGATCAACTGGCATTTCACCGCGCCCGAGGCCGCCTACATCGCGGCCGACTGCGGCGCGAAGGCGTTCTTCGTGGATGAGCGGCTCGCCCAGCTCGGCATCGACGACCGCCGACCAGGCGGGCATCCCGGCCGACGCCAGGTTCAGCTTCGGCGACGTCGCCGGGCTTCACCGACGTCAGCGACCTGCGCGCGGGCCAGCCTGACACGCTGCCCGAGGACCGGACCGCGGGCACGACGATGCACTACACCTCGGGCACCACCGGCCGTCCGAAGGGCGTGCGGCGGGCGCTGACCGGCCTGGATCCGGATGACGCCGTCGTGCTGGGCGCCGGGCTGCTGTCCTTCTTCGGCGTCACCGACGGGCAGCCCAACGCGCATCTGCTGACCTCGCCGAACTACCACACCGCGGTCACCGTCTTCGGCGGCGGCGCCCTGCACATGGGCCACACGCTGGTCTGCATGGACGGGTTCGACGCGCGAGACGGCGCTGGCGCTGACCGAGCGCTACCAGGTGCACGAACTCGCACATGGTGCCGACCCAGTTCAAGCGGATGCTGTCGCTGCCCGACGAGGTCAAGGCCAAGTACGACCTGTCGTCCATGCGCTGGCTGATCCACGCGGCCGCGCCCTGCCCGATCGGCATCAAGCAGGAGATGCTCGACTGGTGGGGTCCGTGCGTCTGGGAGTACTACGCGGCGACCGAGGGCGGCGGCACGATCGCCTCGCCGCAGGACTGGCTGGCCCATCCGGGCACCGTGGGCAACGCCTGGCCGATCAGCGAGCTGCTGATCGCCGACGAGAACGGCAACCCGCAGCCGACCGGCACGCCCGGCACCGTCTACATGAAGATGGGCCTCGCGGACTTCGAGTACTACGGCGACAAGGCCAAGACCGAGGCGAACCGGCTGCGGGGCTACTTCACCGTCGGCGACATCGGCTACCTGACCGACGATGGCTTCCTGTTCCTCTGCGACCGCAAGTCCGACATGATCATCTCGGGCGGCGCGAACATCTACCCGGCCGAGATCGAGGCCGAGATCATCATGAACCCCAAGGTCGCCGACGTCGCGGTCTTCGGGATCCCGGACGAGGAGTGGGGCGAGCAGATCAAGGCGGTCGTGCAGCCAGCCGCGGGGGTCGAGCCTGGCGACGAGCTGGCGGCCGAGATCCTGGCCGGGCTGGAGGGCCGGCTCGCCAAGATGAAGTGGCCCAAGTCCATCGACTTCACCGCCGAACTGCCCCGTGACCCCAGCGGCAAGCTGCTCAAGCGGCGGCTGCGCGACCCTTACTGGGCGGACCAGCGCCGCCAAGATCTAACTGACCCGGACGGGCCTGCCAGGTGCCGGCTGCCAGGCTCGCGGTCGAGCGTCGCCGCCACCCGCTTGAGCATGTCGATCAGCCGCACCGTCGATCTGGAGTCTGGCGGCTCGCCGTAGGTCATGGCGAAGACGTGCCGCCGCGCTCCGGGCAGCGGGGTCGCGATGCCCGGATGCCGGGCGGCCCGCAGGCACAGGTCCGGCAGCGTAGTGACGCCGAGGCCGGCCGCCACGAGCGCCTGCACCGCCAGATAGTCGTCGGTGGTGAAGGAGATCCTCGGCGTGAATCCGGCCGACTCGCACTGCCGGACCAGGTAGCTGCGGCAGCGCTCGCAGCCGGCAATCCAGCGGCTGGCGGCGTAGGCGGCCAGGTCCGGCAGTCGGCTTGCTGGTCCGCGACGCCACCAGGTGCACCGGCTCGTCCAGCAGCAGCAGGCCCCTGGTGCCCTCGTCGGCGGGTTCCGGCGGCGCCGGGTCAAGATCGGGCTGGTAGTGCTGGAAGACCACGGCGACGTCGACGTAGCCGGCCCGCAGCATCCGCAGCGCCTCCGGCGGCTCGGCCTCGGTCAGCATGAACTCCATGCCGGGCGTCTCGGCGGCCAGCCGTGCCGCCGCGGCCGGGACCAGGGTGCCGAGCGCCGACGGGAACGCCGCCAGCCGGACCCGGCCCTCGCGAAGGCCGACGTGCGCCGCGAGCTCGGCCTCGGCTGCGTCCAGCCGCCCGATGATCTCCTCGGCCCGCTCGGCCAGCAGCCGGCCAGCGTCGGTCAGCCGGATGCCGCGGCCGACTCGCTCGAGCAGCTGGGCCCCGGTCTCGGCCTCGAGCCTGGCGATGTGGTGGCTGACCGACGGCTGGGCGTAGTTCAGCGCACGAGCGGCCGCTGTGACTGAGCCGTTCCTGGCGACCGCGACCAGGACCCGCAGCCGGGTCACGTCCAGCATTCACCAACTATAGATCGCCGTCGTTGTTCCTGACTATCCATCTCCGGCCTGGCGGGCTGGACTGCCCTGGACCTAGGTCCGAGTTGCGCGGCATGCTTGCGCCGACGGGGCCGCGGCCAGCTTCGGGCCGGTTGCTGCATGATGATGACGTGAGCACGCAACCGATGATCTGGCGGCCAGCTCCCGGCTGGCCCGACTCGCCGCCCGGCTGGCAGCCGCCGCCTGGCTGGGCACCACCAGCCGACTGGCCCGCGCCGCCGCCGGACTGGCAGTTCTGGGTGCCCGCCGGGCCGCGTTTCCCGGTGCAGCTCAGGGAACTGACCCGGCGCGACCTGGTGATGGAGACCAGGCTCGTCATGATCGCCCTGCTGTTCCCGTGGATCGTCAGCGCGGTCATTACGCTCGCCGTGCACGAGACCCGCCATGTCAGCCTCACCCAGCTGCCCGAACTACGACCCGCGCCAGCCGGTCGTCAACGTCATCCTCGGCCTGCTCAGCTACATGCCGGTCGCCGCCGTCGTCCCGCTGGCCCTGCTGCTGCTGGCCAGGACCGGCCAGCGGCCCGTCGGACCTGGGCCTGACCGGCGCCCGCTGGCGCGACTGGGCGTGGCGGTCGGTCTGGCCGCCGCGGGCCTGGGCTGCGAGTTCCTGCTGGTGATCCCGTTCACGCATCTGAAGCACTCCGCCCTGGTCAATACCGCGGGGCCGCTGCATGTACCGGTCTACTACCTGATCTTCGGCCTGAGCCAGGCGCTGATCACGGCGATCGCCGAGGAGACCGCGGTCAGCGGGTACCTGCTGACCCGGCTCGATCAGCTCGGCTGGTCGCCGTGGCGGGCGTTCTGGCTCAGCCTGGCGCTGCGGACCAGCTATCACGTCTACTACGGGCTCGGAATCGTCCTGACCCTGCCGCTCGGGTACTTCCTGACCAGGTCCTTCCAGAAGCACGGCAAGCTCAGCCGGCCGATCCTGGCCCACTTCCTGTACGACTCACTGATCTTCGTGATCGCGATCCTGGCGCACTAGCGCCTGGACGGCGAGCCGCGGCCTTCCAGCAGCGGGGCAGCCGGGTCCCTCGCCGGGCGGCCGGGATCGCCGGCCAGCCGGCGACGCCGCCAGGCAATGCCGGAGAGCGCCTCGAGCACGACCCGGTTCGCCAGGTAGGCGGTCACCTCGGCGTGATCGAACGGCGGCGCAACCTCGACGATGTCGATGCCGGCCAGCGGCAGTTCCATGGCGATCCGGCGGACGGCGTCCAGCAGCTGCCGGCCGGTGAGGCCGCCAGGCTCCGGCGTCCCGGTGCCTGGCGCCATGCCGGGGTCCACCACGTCGACGTCGACGGACAGGAACACGCCGTCGCATTCGTCAGTCGCGATGGCGAACGCCTCGGTCAGGCACTCGTCCAGCCCGCGGCGCACGACCTCGGTCATCTCGTAGCTGCGCATCTGCTGGCCCGCCATCCAGTCCAGGGTCTCGGGCTCCGGCCAGTAACCGCGCAGCCCGATCTGCAGGAACCGGTCGCCGCGAACCGCGCCGGACTCGATCAGGCGGCGCATCGGCGTGCCGTGGCCGTACAGGGAGCCGAACTGGGTGTCGCCGGTGTCGGCGTGGGCGTCGAAGTGGATCATCGAGACCCTGCCCCAGCCGACGTGCCGGGCGACGCCGGTCGCGTCCGGGAGTGCGATGGTGTGGTCGCCGCCGAGGATCACCGGCATAGCGCCGCCTTCGCAAGCCCGGTGCACCGCTTCCTCCAGGCGGCGCAGCGACAGCTCGGTGTCACCGGACGGCATCTCCACGTCACCGGCATCGGCGACCCGCAGCTCGACGAGCGGGTCGACCCCGAGCGCGAGGTGCGGCCTGGAGCCGTCGTGCGGCAGGTAGTCGGTGAACCGGATCGCCTGCGGCCCGAACCGGGCGCCGGGCCGGTGCGACGTGCCGCCGTCGAAGGGGGCACCGATGATCATGATGTCGGTTCCGGCCCAGGACGGCGGATCGGCCAGGTCGGCGCGCGTCGACCCCGAGGAAGGTGGCGTCCGGGCCGTACATCCCGCCAAGTCGTGTCATCGTCTGCTTCCCTTCGCCAGCCGTTCACGGTACCGGCCAGGCGTGGGTGGCCGCCCTGTTAACCAGTTGGCCAGGATCAGGATCACAGCCGGAAATGTCGGCGTGAGATGGTGCCAGTGCGGGTCGACGAACGAACGGAGCGGGCACGTGACGCAGCTAACCGGGCAGCCGGGGCAGGCCGGGCCTGAGGTGCCTGCCGCCCGGGATCAGCAGGAGATTGCCAGCCTGACGCTGGCCTACGGCCGCCGGATCGAGCTGGGCGGCACGCTGAACCTGCGCGATCTGGGCGGTTACCCGGCAGCAGGCGGCGGCTTCGTGCGCTGGCGGACCCTGCTGCGGTCCGACGCGCTGCACAAGCTGGACTCGGTCGGCCTCGCTGCGCTGTCTGAGCTTGGCTCTGCGAACCGTCGTTGACCTGCGCACGCAGCTGGAGGCGGAGACAGCGCCGAGCGCGCTGGACGGACTGCCGGTCCAGCTCGCGCATATCTCCATCCTGTCCGGAGACATGCAGTCGCTTCCGCTCGAGCTGGAAGCCATCTACCGCTACATGATTGACGAGTGCGGGGACGCGATCGCGCGCCGCGATCAAGGACGCTGTGCGCCGCTGACGCCCTGCCAGCCCTGGTCCACTGCAGCGCCGGGAAGGACCGGACTGGCGTCGTGATCGCGCTGGTGCTTGCCGTGCTCGGGGTTCCTGACCAGGTGATCGCCGCCGACTACGCGCTGAGCTCGCGTCTACCTGGACCCTGACCGGACGCCCGCCATCGGGCAGGTGCAGGCCAGCACTGGCCTGGGCGACGGGCTCACCCGGCAGCTGCTGACCAGCCCGCCCGCGCTGATCCTGGACACGCTGGCCTGGGTACGGGCAGCGAGCGGATCGGTCGAGGGCTACCTGCTCGAGCACGGCCTGAGCCCAGACGGACCTGGCCCAGCTTCGCGCTGCGCTGATCGCGCTGACCGCCGCTGGCCGAACCACGGGTGCTGCTGCGCTGCACCGCTAGCGTCAAGCTATGACGTTCGACGATCTGGACCGGCGGATTGTGGCGGCCCTGGTGGATGATGCGCGGGCCACGTACGCGGAGGTCGGCGCGCAGGTCGGGCTGTCCGCCCCGGCGGTCAAGCGCCGGGTCGACCGCCTGCGGGCCTCGGGCGCGATCACCGGATTCGCCGCCCAGATCGATCACTCCGCGCTGGGCTGGACTACCGAGGCATACGTCGAGCTGTTCTGCCGGGGCCGCACGTCGCCGGCCGAGATCGCCGCGGCCGTCGGCAAGCACCCGGAGGTCATCGATGCCTGCACGGTCACCGGCGAAGCCGACGCGCTCGTGCACATCAGGGCCGCCGACATCCGGCACTTCGAGCAGGTGGTGGAGCGGATCGGGGCCGAGCCATTCGTGGTCCGCACACGCAGCGTGATCGTACTGTCCAGGCTCGTGCACCGACCTGACCTGCTGCCCCCTGACGCCGGCCGGATAAGGAAGGCAGTTCGGGCGGAAATCTGCTGACTGGCGGTTGTGGCCTGCGCGCATCGGCTACAGTCTTGGCCATGACCGAGCGTCATGACGAACCAGTAGCCAGCGGCCGGCCGATTGACCACCGGCGAGTTCCGCGCCGCGCGTGATATCTCCGCGAGCACGGCGCAGTTCCGCGCGTTCGCTGAGGACCGGCCGAGTTCGCCAGGGACCCGGAGACCAGCGCGCCCGGTCGCAGTCCCGCGCAGATCGCGATCCTCATCGCCTTGGTGATCGTCGTGCTGGCCGTCATCGCGCTCATCGCCTATCGAGATGAAGGGCTAGCAAACTGCTGAGCTAGCCATTTCCGGCCGAGCCGTCGGACGGCCCGGCCTGGCGGCATGCTTGTATTGGCAGTCATGACCGCAGGGCCAGAAACGGTGACGGCCGGCCAGCCTCCTTCCGGGCAGCATTCGGAGGAGGAAAAGCACAAGCTAACGGCCCTGGAGGGCCTCGCCGCCCTGTCCCTGGACGCCCTGTCCTCGGTGGCATACGGTCCGCAGGCCATCCTCATCGTGCTGGCGACCGCCGGCGTGGCAGCGCTGCACTACACCCTGCCGGTCACCCTGGCGATCGTCCTGCTGCTGGTCGTCCTGGTGATCTCCTACCGCCAGGTCATCGAGGCGTTCCCGAATGGCGGCGGCGCCTACGCGGTGGCCAAGGCCCATCTCGGCGTCAGCCCAAGCCTGGTCGCGGCGGCCTCGCTGGTGGTCGACTACGTACTCAACGCGGCTGTCGGCGTGTCGGCGGGCGTCGAGGCGCTGACGTCCGCGTACCCGAATCTTTACCGGGACCGGGTGTGGCTGTGCCTGGCCGTGCTCGGAGTGATCACGGCAGCGAACCTGTGGGGAGTAGCCGAGTCGGCCCGGTTGTTCATCGCCCCGACCATCTTGTTCATCGCCGGGATCTTCGCCGTCATCATCGGCGGCCTGCTGCGGACGCATCCGCTCCCGTTTCCGCAAGGACACGTCTCATCAGTCGCCGTGGTCGGGGCTTCTGCTGCTGCTGAGGGCATTCGCCTCCGGCTCTTCGGCGCTGACCGGCGTGGAGGCGATCGCGAACGCGGTGCCGGAGTTCCGCGAGCCGCGGGCGCGGCGCGCCCAGCACACCGAGGTCGGGCTCGGCGTCATCCTGGGCCTGATGCTGATCGGCATCGCCGTGCTGGCCGACAAGTTCCATACCTATCCATCGCCGACCACGACGACGCTGGCGCAGCTCACCTGGGCCTCGCTCGGGCACAACTTCGTCTTCTACGCGATCCAGCTGATCACCACGGTCCTGCTGGCGCTGGCGGCCAACACCTCATTCGGCGGGCTGCCGGTCCTGGCCTCCCTGCTCGCCACCGACAACTTCCTGCCGCACCTGTTCTTCCTGCGGGCACAGCGCCAGGTGCACAGGTACGGCGTGGTCGTGCTCGCGGTGGCTGGCCGCCGCGCTGCTGGTGGTCGTCCGACGGCAGCACCCAGGCGCTGATCCCGCTGTTCGCCATCGGCGTCTTCGTCGGCTTCACCCTGTCGCAGGCCGGGATGGTGCGGCACTGGCGCGAGCAGGGCGGGCCCGGCTGGCGCGGGCGGGCGGTCATCAACGGAGTCGGCGCCGTCTTCACGCTGGCGGCGCTGGCGATCGAGCTGGTCAGCAAGTTCACCGAGGGCGCCTGGCTGGTCGTCGTCGTGGTGCCGCTGCTGGTGCTGATGTTCGCCAGGGTGCACACGATCTATGCGCGGATCGGCCGTGCGCTGGAGATCGGGCAGATCCCGGCGCCGCCGCAGCTGCGCAGCTCACTGGTCGTCGTGCCGGTAGCGCAGCATGTCCAGGCTGGTCCGGGAGGGCATCTCGGCGGCGCTGTCACTCGGCGATGAGGTCGTCGCGGTGACCGTCTGCTACGACGACGCCGAAGATCAGGCGGCTAGACGAGCGCCTGCACGAGCAGTGGGAGCAGTGGAACCCGGGCGTGCCCCTGGTGACCTTGCACACCACCAAGCGGTCGCTTGGCGCGCCGGTCGTGGACTACCTGCGACGAGCTGGAAGCCGAAGCCACGCCATGAGCAGCTGGTAGTGCTGATCCCCGAAGTACAGCCCGCCCGGCCGTGGCAGCGGATCCTGCACAACCAGCGCGGCTTCGTGCTCGAGCAGGCGATCCAGCGCGGCACCGAGAACGTGGTGATCTGCCGCCTGAGGTACCGGCTGTCGACTGTCGCCGTTGACGGCGCGGCTGGCGATGGCCAGGCACCCGGTGGCGGGCCAGCTCCGTCCGGACCGGAGCTCCCGCCGGTGCAGCCCGCTGCCCGACCAGCCCCGGCCCGGGACAGCCGCCGGCGCTAGTCCGTGCCGGGCTAGTCCCGTCCGGGAGCCGGGATCGGGCTGATAGCGGTAGCCCATGCCCGGTTCGGTCAGCAGCCACCGCGGCCTGGCCGGATCAGGCTCGAGCTTGCGCCGCAGCTGGGCCATGTAGAGGCGGAGGTTGCCGGCGGCGTCGGCGTAGCCGGGTCCCCAGACCTCGGCGAGCAGCTGCTGCTGGCTGAGCAGCTTGCCAGGGTTTCGCAGCAGCACCTCAAGCAGATGCCATTCGGTGGGAGTCAGCCGGACGTCCCCGTTCCCGTTATTTTGATGCTTGTCGTCGCTGACGCCGCATCACGCGCTTGGCGGCCAGGTCCACGGTGAGATCGCCGAGCTGGACCTGGGGCGCGTCACCGTCGGCGCCCATCCGCCTGCTGACCGCCCGCATTCGGGCGAGCAGCTCGTCCATCCCGAACGGCTTGGTGACGTAGTCATCGGCGCCGGCGTCGAGCGCCTCGACCTTGTCGGTGCTGTCGGCCCGGCCGGACAGCACGATGATCGGCGCGTCGGTCCAGCCGCGCAGGCCATGAATGACCTCCACCCCGTCCAGGTCGGGCAGGCCGAGGTCCAGGATGACCAGGTCGGGCGGGTAACGCGCAGCCAGTTCCAGTGCCTCGCCGGCCGTGCCCGCCGTGTGCACGTCGTACTGGCGGACCCGCAGGTTAATCCGGAGCGCCCGGACTATCTGCGGCTCGTCGTCGATCACCAGAACGGTCGTCACGGCACTAACACTTTCATGGGGGCCGGTGAGCCGGGGCGCGGCAGCGTCACGAGGCCGTGCTGGCGTCGTGGTCGTGACCGCTGTCATGGCCGTAGTCGCCGGCGTGCCGTGGTCCTCGTCGTCGTAGCCGCGGTGGTCCTGGTCGCGGTCCCGGCGGCCGGGCAGCGGTCTGCCGGACCGGGCACGGCCGGCAGCGACAGCGTCATGGTCAGGCCGCCGCCGGGCGTCTCATCCGGCTCCAGCGTGCCACCCATTGCCTCGGTCAGGCCGCGGGACAGGGCCAGGCCGAGGCCCACCCCGGTGGTGTTGTCGGTGTCACCGAGCCGCTGGAACGGCACGAACATGTGATCCCGGTGCTCTTCCGGGATGCCGGGGCCGCGGTCGATGACGCGCAGTTCCACCCGGTCCTTCAGGACGCTGCCGGACAGGGTCGGCGGCGAGCCGGGCGGGGAGTAGCGCAGCGCGTTCGCGGTCAGATTGGCAATGACCCGCTCCAGGATGCCCGGGTCTACCGCGACCTCCGGCAGCTGGTCGGGGATGCTGACGGTCACCGTGCGGGCGGCCGGGCCAAGGTCGTCCAGCGACCTGGCCACGATCTCGGCCAGGTCGGCGGGGCGCGGGAACACCGCCAGCGCGCCTGCCTGCAGCCTGCTCATGTCGAGCAGGTTGTCCACCAGGCGCGCCAGCTTGTCGAGCGACTCGTCGGCAGTCGCCAGCAGCTCGTCGTGATCCTCGGCGTCCCACTCGACGTCCTGCGACCGCAGGCTGGTGACCGCCGCCTTGGCCGACGCCAGCGGGGTACGCAGGTCATGGCTGACCGCGGCGAGCAGCGCGGTGCGGACCCGGTCCGCCTCCGCGATCGGCCTGGCTGCCTCGGCTGCCGCGGTCAGCCGCCCCTGCTCCAGTGCGGTCGCCGCATAGGCGGCGAAGGCACCGAGCACCCGGCGGTCGGTGGCGGGCAGCGTCCGCCCGCGCAGCGCCAGCACCAGGCCATCGCCGACCGGCATCTCCACGTCGGCCTCCTCAGGCCGGCTGACGGCTGGCTCGCCAGATGCTCCGACGGTGGTCCACCGGCCGAGTCGCTGCGGCCGGGCGGAACCGTCTGCCGCCGGCGTGAGCGGCGCCTGCCCGTCAGCGCCCTGGCCCGACAGCTCCAGCAAGGTCACCGAGTCCATGCCGAATGCCTCGCGCACCCGGTCCAGTACGGCCGACAGCGCTCGCTGTCCGCGCAGCACGCTGCCCGCTGTGGTCGCCAGCAGCTCGGATTCCGCGCCGGACCTGGCCGCCTGCTTGGTCCGCCGGGCCGCGGTGTCCACCACCGAGCTGACCACCAGGCCGACGATGACGAAGATCGCCAGCGCCAGTGCGTTGTTGGCCTGCGCGATGGTGAACTTGTGGAGCGGCGGAGTGAAGTAGTAGTTGAGCAGCAGCGAGCCGGCCACCGCGGCCAGCACCGCCGGGATAAATCCGCCGACCAGCGCGACCGCGATGACGGCGCCCAGGAAGACCAGCATGTCGCTGGTCAGGTTGATGCCGCCGCGCACGTTGGCCAGCGCCAGCGTCAGCAGCGGCAGCAGCACGACCGCCAGCGCGTACCCGGCCAGCTGACGCCGCCGGTTCAGTCCGCCGCGGACCCTCGGCAGGCCGCGGCCGCGGCCGACGTAGGAATGCGTGACCATGTGCACGTCGATGTCGCCGGACTCGCGCATCGTCCGCATGCTCACGCCGGGCCCGGTCAGCAGTGACGCCAGCCAGCCGCGGCGGCTGACGCCGAGGACCAGCTGGGTGGCGTTCTCGGCCCTGGCGAAGGTCAGCAGCGCGTCCGGCACGTTGTCGCCGACCACCTGATGGTAGGTGCCGCCGAGCGACTCGACCAGCTGTCGCTGGCCTCGCCAGCGCGCCCGGGTTGGCCCCGGTCAGGCCGTCCGAACTGGTGACGTGGAGGGCCAGCAGGTCGCCGCCGGCAGTGCGAGCGGCTATCCGGGCGGCCCGCCTGATCAGCGTGTCGCCCTCCGGGCCGCCAGTGAGCGCGACCACAACCCGTTCCCTGGCCTCCCAGGTGCCCCGGATATCGTGCGCCTCCCGGTAGCGCTGCAGCCCCTCGTCGACCTTGTCGGCCAGCCACAACAGAGCCAGCTCGCGCAGCGCGGACAGGTTGCCGATCCGGAAGTAGTTGGTCAGGGCCGCGTCGATCTTCTCGGCCTGATAAATGTTTCCGTGCGCCATCCGGCGGCGTAGCGCCTCCGGGGTCATGTCGACGAGCTCGACCTGGTCGGCCGCGCGGACCATGGCATCGGGCACCGTCTCCCGCTGCGGCACTCCGGTGATCTTCTCGACCACGTCGTTGAGAGACTCAAGGTGCTGGATGTTCATCGCGGAGATGACATCGATGCCCGCGTCGAGCAGCTCGGCGACGTCCTGCCAGCGCTTCTCATTCCGCGAGCCAGGCACGTTGGTATGCGCGAACTCGTCGACGAGGGCCACCTCAGGGTGCCGCGCCAGCACCGCGTCCAGGTCCATGTCCTCGAAGGAGCTACCGCGGTAAGGGATCGTGGCCCTGGGGATGACCTCCAGGTCGCCGATCTGCTCTTCGGTATGCGGACGGCCATGCGCCTCGACGTAGCCGACAACGACGTCGGTGCCGCGTTCCTTGCGGCGATGACCCTCGTTGAGCATGGCGAACGTCTTGCCGACGCCGGCCGCGGAGCCGAGGTAGATCCTCAGCTGGCCCCGGCCGCCCGGCACCCTGGGAGCGCGAACATCCGCAAGACCCTCGGAACTCATCAAATCCCCTGTACTGAGCGTCTCACGCTTGATACCTGTATCCCATCCCGGGCTCGGTCAGCAAGTGCTGCGGCCGAGGCGGATCGTCCTCGAGCTTGCGCCGGAGCCTGGCCATGTGGAATCGCAGGTAGTGAGCCCTGTCCTCGGCCTCGGGGCCCCAGACCTCGGTCAGCAGCCTGCTGGCAGGCACGAGCTGGCCGGCGGACTGCAGCAGCACCTCCAGCATCCGCCACTCGGTCCTGGTCAGGTGCACCAGCTCGGCCGCGTCCTGGTCGTCGGCGGGCTGCCGGAGGACGGTCCTGGCGGCCAGGTCGACCAGGCTCCGGCCGATCGTGAACTCGGTGCTGCCGGGGCGGTGGCCGTCCCGGCGCAGGGCCGCACGCAGCCGGGCCATCAGCTCCTCCATGGAGAATGGTTTGGTGACGTAGTCGTCGGCTCCCGCGTCCAGCGCCCCGATCTTGTCACCCGAGCCAGTCCGGCCGGACAGGACGATCACCGGTGCCGCCGACCAGGTGCGCAGCCCGCGTATTACCTCGATGCCGTCTACGTCCGGCAGCCCCAGGTCGAGCAGCACGGCGTCTGGCGGACGCCGTGCTGCCTCGACCAGGGCTGCCTGGCCGGCCGTTGAGGCGATCACCTCGTAGCCGCGCGCGCGGAGATTTATCTGCAGCGCGCGCAGCAGGGCCGGCTCATCCTCGACGATGAGGATGCGCCCCGCTTCAGACGGGATACTTCTCATTGAGCGCGATGTTCAGGAGCAGCACGTTCACCACCGGCTCGCCAAGGAACCCGAGCGTGCGACCGGTCGTGTACTTCGCGACCAGCGCCCTGACGGCTGCCGGGCTGACATGCCTGGCGGCCGCGACCCGGTCCACCTGGATCGCCGCGTTCGCGGGTGAGATGTACGGCTCAAGACCGGATGCCGAGGTCGTCACCGCGTCCGACGGGATCGCCGATATCTGCACGTGGTCGAACGCCGCGATCTCCCGCTGGCGCTGCCTGATTACCTGCACGAGCTTTGGGTTGTTGGGCCCGAGGTTCGATGCGGCGGAGTAGAGCGGGTCGCAGCCGTAGTCGTTGCTCGCGCCGCTCGTCGCGGCCGATGGCCGTGGCTGGAAGTACTGCGGCAGCGGGTTGCCCTTGGCGTCGACGAACTCCTGGCACAGCAGGCTCGATCCGACCACTCTGCCGTGGTAGCTGACCAGCGAGCCGTTGGCCTGCTGATGGAAGGCAGTTTGCGCCACCGCGAGCATGACCAGCGGATAGATGATGCCGGTCAGCACGGTGAAGACCAGCAGGCCGCGCAGGCCCGCCAGGTGCTGGCGGACAAAGCTTGGAAGGCGGTTCATTGTCAGGTCACCTAAATCCGGGGATGAACTGGATGATGAGGTCGATGGCCTTGATCCCGATGAACGGGATGATCAGCCCGCCGACGCCGTAGATCCACAGGTTCCTGCGGAGCATGGCCGAGGCCGACGACGGCCGGTACCGCACGCCGCGCAGCGCCAGCGGGATCAGTGCCACGATGATCAGCGCATTGAAGATGATCGCCGAGGTGATTGCCGACTGCGGGCTGTGCAGGCCCAGGATGTTCAGCTTCGCAAGGCCCGGGATCACGCCCTCGAACATGGCCGGGATGATGGCAAAATACTTGGCCACGTCGTTGGTGATGGAGAAGGTCGTCAGCGCACCGCGGGTGATGAGTAGCTGCTTGCCGATCTCCACGATCTCGATGAGCTTTGTCGGGTTGGAGTCCAGGTCCACCATGTTCCCGGCCTCCTTGGCAGCCGAGGTTCCGGTGTTCATGGCCACGCCGACATCGGCCTGCGCGAGGGCCGGAGCATCGTTGGTGCCGTCTCCAGTCATCGCGACAAGCCGGCCGCCTTCCTGCTCCTTCTTGATGAGCGCCATCTTGTCTTCCGGCGTCGCCTCGGCGAGGAAGTCATCCACGCCCGACTCCTCGGCGATAGCCTTGGCGGTCAGCGGGTTGTCACCGGTGATCATGACGGTCCGGATGCCCATCTTGCGCATCTCGCCGAACCGCTCGGCGATGCCCTCCTTGACGATGTCCTTGAGGTAGATCACGCCAAGCGCCCTGGCAGCCCCGTTGTGGCGCTCAGCCACGACGAGAGGCGTGCCGCCGACCGCGGAGATGCCATCAACCATCCCGCCGAGCTCCTCCGGTGGATTCCCGCCGTTGTCCCGGACCCACTGCGCAACCGACGAGGCAGCGCCCTTGCGGACCTCGCGCCCGTCAGCCAGGTCGATGCCGCTCATCCTGGTCTGCGCGGTGAACTCGACGAACTCTGCACCCTGCAGCTCGCCCTCGGCTCGCTCGCGCAGGCCGTACTTCTCCTTGGCGAGCACCGCGATGGACCGCCCCTCCGGCGTGTAGTCAGCCATGCTGGACAGCTGGGCCGCACTGGCCAGCTCGTCAGCGGTCACGCCGCTCACCGGGAGGAACTCGGTGGCCTGCCGGTTGCCGATGGTGATCGTCCCGGTCTTGTCCAGCAGCAGTGTGTTCACGTCCCCAGCCGCCTCGACGGCACGGCCGGACATGGCCAGCACGTTGCGCTGTACCAGCCGGTCCATGCCCGCGATGCCGATCGCCGACAGTAGCGCGCCGATCGTGGTCGGGATCAGCGCGACCAGCAACGCGACGAGGATGACCAGGCTCTGCGGAGCGTTGGAGTAGAACGCCATCGGCTGCAGCGTGACTACGGCGAGCATGAAGATGATCGTCAGCGCGGCGAGCAGGATGTTCAGCGCGATCTCGTTCGGCGTCTTCTGCCGCTTCGCACCCTCGACCAGCGCGATCATCCGGTCGATAAAGGTCTCGCCCGGCTTGGACGTGATCTTCACGATGATCCGGTCGGACAGCACCTTGGTGCCGCCGGTGACCGCGGACCGGTCACCGCCAGACTCGCGGATGACCGGAGCCGACTCGCCGGTGATGGCCGACTCGTCGACCGACGCCACGCCCTCGACGACGTCACCGTCGCCGGGGATGATCTCGCCGGCCTCGACGATCACGTGGTCGCCGAGCGTCAGCTGGGTGCCCGGTACCGACTCCTCGCGAACGTCAGCCTGTCCTGGCTTCCAGCCGACGAGCCGACGGGCCACGGTCTCCCGCTTGGTCTTGCGCAGCGTCTCGGCCTGCGCCTTGCCGCGGCCTTCGGCCACGGCCTCGGCCATGTTGGCGAAGAGGACGGTCAGCCACAGCCAGACCACGATGGTCCAGTTGAAGACGGACGGCTTGGTAATGGCCGTGTACAAGGTCAGCAGCGCGCCAACCTCGACGACGAACATGACCGGGTTCTTGACCTGGACCCGCGGGTCCAGTTTCCGGAATGCGTCAGGCAGCGATTTCCACAGCATCTTGGGATCGAGCAGGCCGCTACCGACCCGGTGCGGTTGGGCCGCGCGTCCTTTGACGCTTCGGCCGTCTGTTTGCGGCGTCGATTGTCACAGCCATCTCAGTGCAGTCCTTCTGCGAACGGGCCCAGACGCGAGGGCGGGGAAGTAGGTCAGGCCGACCAGAACGAGGATCACGCCGACGAGCATGCCGACGAACAGCGGCTTGTGGGTCTCCATCGTGCCGGCGCTGGCAGGCACTGGTGTCTGTCTGGCCAGCGATCCGGCCAGGCCGAGCGCGAAGATCTCCGGCGCGAACCGGCCGAACAGCATGACGATGCCGCCGACGGTGTTGTACCAGTACGTATTCGTGGTCAGTCCGGCGAACGCGGAGCCGTTGTTGTTGGCCATCGAGGTGAACGCGTACAAGATCTCCGTCAGCCCGTGCGGGCCCGGGTTGAGAATCGATCCCTGCGGTATCTTCAGCCCGATGGACAAGCCGGTGGCGGCCAGGATCAGCACCGGCAAGCGTCAGGAAGTACAGCGCCGCGTACTTCATCTCGATCGGCCGGATCTTCTTGCCGATGTACTCCGGCGTGCGGCCGACCATGAGCCCGCCGACGAAGACCGTGACCATGGCCAGCACCAGAATGCCGTACAAGCCGGCTCCGACGCCGCCTGGCGCTATCTCGCCGAGCGCGATGTCGAAGTCGGCTATGCCGCCGCCGAATGCCGTAAACGAGTCATGGAACGAGTTCACCGAGCCGGTAGAGGTCACCGTGGTCGACGCCGCGAACAGCGACGACCCTTGCGTGCCGAAGACGACGTTCTTGCCTTCCATGGCGCCGTGGGCGAGCTGTGGGGCCAGGCCTGCGCCCTGGGTCTCGAAGAAGCGTAATCCCGCCGACGGCGGCCAGCCAGATGATCACCATGACGGCCAGCAGCGCGTAGCCCTGCCGGTTGTCCTTGACCATCTTGCCGAAGGTCCGCGGTAGGCAGAACGCGGTCAGCAGCAGCAGGAAGATCTCGAACCAGTTCGTGAACGGGTTCGGGCTCTCGAACGGGTGCGCGGAGTTGGCGTTGAAGAAGCCGCCGCCGTTGTTGCCCGCGTCCTTGATGACCTCCTGCGACGCCACCGGCCCGCCGACGATCGTCTGATGCGCGCCGGACAGCGTGGTCACCGTGTGGTAGCTGGTGAGGTTGTCAATGACGCCGGCGGCCATCAGGACGATTCCGCCGACCACGGCCAGCGGGATCAGGAACCGGACGGTGATCCTGGTCGTGTCTACCCAGAAGTTGCCGAGCTTGTCGGTCTTGGACCGCATGAAGCCGCGGACCATGGCGATCGCGACGACGATGCCGACGGCGGCAGAAAGGAAGTTCTGCACGGCCAGGCCGCTCATCTGGGTCAGGTAACCCATGGTGGACTCGCCGGAGTAGTTCTGCCAGTTCGTGTTGGTCACGAACGAGGCGGCGGTGTTCCAGGCCAGTGTCCGGCGGCACGCCCTTCATGCCCTCCGACGAGCAGCAGGTACTGCTGCAACCGCTCGATCCCGTACAGGAACAGCACGCTGATCAGCGAGAACGCCAGCATGCTGCGGACGTACGAACTCCACTTCTGGTCGGCCTTGGGGTCGACCCCGATCAGCCGGTACAGCAAGCGCTCCACCTTCCAGTCCTTGTCGGTGGTGAAGATATGGGCCATGTAGTTGCCGAGCGGCACGTAGCACGCGGCCAGGGCGGCGACCAGCAGCCCGAGTTGCAGCCAGCCAGCGGCGGCGCTACTCATCAGAACCTCTCAGGGAGCACGAGTGCCACGAATAGGTACACGGTCAGCAGGAAGCCGCCGATCAGGCCGATCCAGTTCTCAGCGCTCAAAGTGCTCAACTCCCTTGAGGATGAGCCAGAGCACGCCGAAGACGACGATCGTCAGCCCGATGTAGAGCAGGTCAAGCATGGAGTCCTCCAGCGGACGCCTAGGCGTAAGTCAGACGTCTTATGCAACCGCCCTGAACTGGGCAAACCTAGCGGCTCCAAACAGGACCCATGCAGTCCTGAGGCGTTCCTAACAGAACCCATGCGCGGCTCAGGAACCCTGGCATAGCGGCTGAGGATCCGTGCGTGCGGCCTGTGAGTCCCCGCATGCGGCCTGTGAGCGCCTGTATGCGGCCTGTGAGTCCCTGCACGCGGCCGCAGAACCCCTTGCGTGCCGCTGAGGAGCCCGGCATCAGGCCCGGGAGCGGCGGCGGCACGCGGTGCGATCGCTGACCCGGACAGCAAAGAAGCGGGGCCGCCGCTGGCGGCCCCGCTCCTGTGAACTTGCTTTTGGTCGTCCCCGCGCTCAGGCGGCCAGGTCGCCCAGGCCGCCGAGATCTGCCAGGATCGTCGCCGAACCTTGTCAGCGCGGCGCTGATCCATGGCAGTCGTAGCGGGTCTGGCGCCGCCAGCGCCTGCTCACGCTGCTCGTCGGTGTCTCCGTACAGCAGGCCGGTGGCCAGGCGCAGCCGCAGGCACGATGCGCTCTCGCCGAACGCGCTGCCAGGCAGCGTGCCGGCGCCGTACCGGTCAAGCAGCAGGGCGGCGAGGTCCGCGCCAGTGGCGACGCCGAACCTGGCCCGCAGCCGATCGCGCCACGGCGCGAAGTCCGGGTACAGGTAGAACGCGGCCTGCGGCGGCGTCACGTCGAGTCCGGCGGCCGTGCACAGCCTGGCCGCCTCCTGGCACACGGCCGCGTGCAGGCGCCCGGCTGCGGGCGATCCGCTCGGCCAGGTCAGCCGGCTCATCGAGGGCCACGGCGGCCGCTAGCTGCACCGGCAGCCGCCGCGGCCGACCAGATCTCGCTGGCGATCCCGAGCACGCGCTCCGCAGCGCCGCGCCAGCGCGCGCCGTCCGGCATCCGCGCCACGCCGATCCGCCAGCCGCCGACCGCCAGGTTCTTGCTCAGCGCAGTCGTCACGACCGTCCGCTCCGGCGCGACCGCCGCCGGGCTGAGGACTGGGGCGTCAGGATCATGCACCAGATCGCGGTAGATCTCGTCGCTGATGATGATCAGGTCGTTCCGCTCGGCGACGGCGCAGAGCTCCCGGATGGCGTCCGGGCTGGCCAGTCGGCCAGTGGGGTTATCCGGCAGCGTGACGAGCACCGCACCGATAGGCCGGCCAGCGCGCCGGCTGGCGCGGACTGCCGCCTCCAGCGCGGCCGGGATCGCAGCTGCCGCCCTCGCCCGGCACAGTCGGCACGAAGTGCGCGGTGGCTCCGATCAGCGTGGCCTGGGCCGCATAGCTGACCCAGCTCGGCCGCGGGACCGCGACGTCGGTGCCGAGCGCGAGCAGAGTCGCGAACAGCAGCGCCTTGCTGCCGGGACCGGCCACGACAGCGTCCGGACTGGTCGGCAGCGACCGGCGGGACCAGTAGCCGGCTGCGGCCGCGCGGAGCCGCTCGGCGCCGGCGACCGGGCCGTAGGCGCCGTCGGCCGGCCAGATCAGCCAGCTCTGCGGTCAGCCGCGGATGCACGGGCAGCCCCGCCTCGCCGAAGGCCAGCGGGAGAACTGGTTCGCCACGCTCGCGACGGCGGGCGAGCGCCTCGTTGGCGGCGAGCGTTGCGGACACCGGAACCTTGCCGCGGCCGCGGGTAGCCAGTGGGCGCGGTCAGCGGCCGGGGCGCCGGCGGCGAGCGGGGTCGGTACGGGATGTCGGTTCGGTCAGGGTGGCTGGGCCAGCCCAGGGCATGGCAAAGCTCCTTGCTGCGGGGGCAGTGGAGAGCGGGGGGCTCTCTGTTCCACTCGGCGAGGCTACCCGCCACCGAGCCCTGACCAGCCCATCTGAGGTAAAGCATTAGTATCTAGCGGGCATGTCTGAGGCAGAGATTAAGCCAGGCTTATGCTGTAGGCATGCTCGAGGTGCACCGGCTCCGGCTGCTGCTTGAGTTCGCTGAGCGGGGCACGATTGCCGCCGCAGCCGCCGCGCTCGGCTACACGCCGTCCGCGGTATCGCAGCAGCTGGCCGCACTGGAGCGGGAGACCGGTGCGGCGCTGCTTGACCGGACTGCCAGGACGGCTGAGCTGACCGAGGCGGGCAAGCGGCTAGCCGCCCGTGCAGCCGAGATCCTGGCCATGATCGAGGCTGCCGAGGCGGACCTGGCTGCGCCCGAGCCGGCTGGCCGGGTGGCGATCTCCGCGTTCCCGACTGCGGCGGTTGCCTTCGCGCCTGCGCTGACCAGGACGGTGCGCGCGCATCCTGGCCTGAGCCTGCTACTGCGGCAGACCGCAGGCGGCGAGGTACTCCGGCTGGTCAAGGCGGGTCAGGTGGATGTGGCCATCGTGGACGACTGGACTGGCAGGTTCGCCGCGGGCCAGGCAGCGCTCCGCTTCTACCCGCTCGTCACCGACCCGCTCGTGCTGGTGGTGCCGCGCGGTCACTGGGCTGGCGATCAGCGCGTTCCGGTGCAGCTGCAGAAGCTGCGCGATGAGCCGTGGCTGGCGCCTCCGGCAGGCGAGGCATCCCGCCGCGCGGTTGACCAGGTGCTGGCAACGACCGGCGGAGTAGCTGAGGCACCGTCTGAGTTCGAGGGCCTGGCGACGATCCTGAGTCTGGTGGCGCGCGGCATCGGGGTGGCGCTTCTGCCGCGGCTGACGCTGGCCGGCCGGTGACGCCAGGGTCACTGTCCGGGAGCTGCCCGGAACGAGCCCGGCCAGGGACCTGTACGCGGTCGCCAGGGCCTCGTCGGTACGCCGCCCGGCGGTGTCGGTGATCGTCCGGGCGCTGACGACTGCCGCGCGCGGCCTGCCCGGCGGCGTCCGGAACGGCTTCGAGACACCGGCACACCGGTCTGACGCGAGCTTCCGACGCCGACGACTCAACGTCAGACGTTGCTGACGCCGCCGTCGACAACCATGTCGGAGCCCGTCATGAATGAGCTCTCATCCGAGGCGAGGAAAAGGCGGCGTTGGCGAGCTCCTCGGGCTGCGTGAGCCTCAGCATTAGCGTGTAGGCTAGCGTAGCCCTCACGAATCGCCGTGGCCTCCTCGGGCGTGCTCACCCGAGACCGAGCATCGGCGTGTCGACGACGCCGGGGCTCAGCGTGTTCGCCCGGATGCCGCTCCCGGCGAACTCGGCTGCCCAAGTCCGGGAATAGAACGCAGCGCCGCCTTGGTGGCCGCGTAGGTCGAGTCGGCAGGCCCATGTAATGCACGGCCGAGGACACGAGGATGATCGATCCCCCGCTACCCATCATCGGCAGCATCTTCTGCACCAGGAACAAGAGTGCCCGCCGCTGATGACTGCGACTTTGCCGTCCAATCTCGACTTCACCAGCTTCTTTCGGGTTGCGTCCCAGCGGCCGCGTTCTTCCGCTGCCCGGGTGCAATGCTGCACGGTCCGCGAAACTTGATCTTTCTCGGTCGGCGGGCGAGCTGACCGCGCAGCTTGTCGACATCGAGTCGGTCAGCGGCGACGAGCAGCCGCTCGCTGACGCTATCGCCGCTGCGCTAGCGGACCTGCCGCACCTGGCGCTGCACCGAGACGGCAACGCGATCGTCGCCCGGACCGAGTTCGGCCGGGCCGAGCGGGTTGTGCTAGCCGGGCACATCGACACGGTCCCGGTGCACTCGAACCTTCCGTCGCGGCTCGCGGACGGGGTGCTGTACGGCTGCGGCAGTTGCGACATGAAGTCCGGGGTCGCCGTTCAGCTGCGGCTGGCCGCCCAGCTGACCACGCGCGGTGCGGGATGTCACCTACGTGTTCTATGACTGCGAGGAAGTCGAGGCCGAGCGCAACGGCCTGCTGCGGCTCAGCCGGGTGCGGCCGGACCTGCTGGCGGCAGACTTCGCCGTACTGCTGGAGCCGACGGGGGCCGTGGTCGAGGGCGGCTGCCAGGGCACCTTGCGGGCAGACGTCATCGCGCGCGGCCAGCGAGCGCACAGCGCGCGGTCCTGGCTCGGCAGCAATGCGATCCACTCAGCTGGCGGCATCCTGGATGTGCTCCGCGGTTACGCTGCGCGGCAGCCGGTGGTGGACGGTCTCAGCTATCACGAGGGCCTGAACGCGGTCGGCATCCGCGGAGGAGTGGCCGGGAACGTCATCCCGGACGAATGCGTCGTAAGCGTCAACTTCAGGTTCGCTCCTGACCGCTCGGCGGAGCAGGCGGAGCAGCACGTCCGCGAGGTATTCGACGGGCTGGGAAGTCGTGGTCACCGATGTCGCCAGCGGCGCGCGTCCTGGACTGGGCGAGCCTGCCGCGGCCTCATTCGTGGCGGCCATGAATGGCGAGCCGCGGGCCAAGCTGGGCTGGACGGATGTGGCCAGGTTCGATGCGCTCGGCATTCCGGCAGTGAACTTCGGGCCCGGCGATCCGCAGCTAGCGCACACCAGGGATGAGCATGTCGCGCTGGCCGAGATCGAGCAGTGCGAGACCCAGATGCTCGCCTGGCTGAGCAACCCGGCTGGCTAGCCCGGCCGGCGGCCGGGCTCAGCTCCCGCTACTGCGGCGGTGCCATGGTCAGCGTCAGCGTCCGGGTCACCTTCTGGTCCGTGGGGGTGACCCAGGTCAGCGTGACCTTACGAGCCGCCGTGGACGCCCATGCAGGATCTTCATCAGCGAGGCTGGCGAAGTCACCGGCCGACTGTTCACCCGGGTGATGACGTCGCCAGCGCTAATCCGGCCGTGGCCTGCCGCGGTGTTGCAAAGCGCGCCGAGCACCAGCGTGCCCGAGGTCACCGGGGCGATCCTGGACGGGATGCCTGCCTGGTGTCGTCCAGCACGCATGTGGCCGGCGCCGGTACGAGCTGACCGCCCTGCTGAGTCTCGATAGCCTCTTGCTGCCGGAGCTGGAGCGTGCGGGTTTGTCGTGGTGCTCTGCGTGTCCTTTGGCCCGCTCGGGACGAGTACGCCGACGAAGCCGGAGCTTCCGATCTGGAGGCCAGGGCCGGGCTGCCCGGCGATGATCTTGTGCGCGATAGTCAGTGCCCGGTTGATCGGGATCGCAAACCCGACGTCCTGGCCGGAGTTGTTAACGCCGCCGGTGCTCGCCGCGGTGTCCATGCCGATGACCTTGCCGTCAGCGCTCACCAGCGGTCCGCCGGAGTCGCCAGGAATGATATGGGCGTTGGTCTGCAGCATGCCGGTGAGCCGCTCGGAAGACGACCCCGCTGCCGTCATCGCTGGCGGTGATCGTCTGATTGAGGTCGGTGATGGTGCCGGAGGCGTAGCTGAGGCTGGCCGGTGCCGTCGGCGTTGCCCATGCCGACTACCGGGTCGCCGACCTTGACGTTCGCCGAGTTACCGATCGGGACCGTAGTGAGGCCGGATGCACCTTCCAGCTGGATGACGGCGACGTCAGAGCCCTTGTCGTAGCCCAGCCACTTGGCCGTGTACCGCTGTGCCGGTCGACACGACAGTCGCCGTCAGGCCGGTCGTTCCGTTGATGACGTGATTGTTGGTCAGGACCAGGCCGTTGGGGCTGATGATCATGCCGGTCGCTGCAGCAGCCTGCGCCGTTGCCGTCGTACTTCAGGTTGCTCGTGATGACCACCAGGCCCGGCGAAACGGCCGCCTCTCACCCTTGCATAGGCCGCCGGGGAAGGCTGGTACCGGAGTTGCCGTGTGCCATTGCCGTTGCCGCTTGGCCGCCGGGGAAGCTGCCGTTGTTCGGGAAGCCGAAGTTACCCGACCCGCCGTTGCCGGAGCCCGAGCTCGCGGTCGGCTGCTGGCTGGCGCTGTCGGCGAAGGCGACCACGAGGCCGCCAGCAGTCGCGGCCGCTATGGCGGCTACGGCTATGTAGGTGATCGCCGTGGTCAGCGCACGGCGCCGCGGCGGCCGTGGCGGCTGGCCGTAGCCGCCGGGGACTCCGTAACCGCCAGGCGGCTGGCCGAACCCTCCGCCCGGCTGGCCGCCGTAGCCGCGCCGTAGCCCGGCTGCCGCCGTAGCCCGGCTGGCCGTAGCCGGGCTGGCCGCCGTAGGGCTGACCGCCGCGGCTGGCCATGAGCTGGCTGATCCTTGCTGCGGATAGCCCGCCTGGAAATAGCCGGGCTGGTCGTAGCCGGGCTGGCTGCTATCCGGGCTGGCCGAAGCCGTGGCGTGGCCGGCGCGTAGCCGGGCTGCTGATAGCCGGGCTGCCGTAGCCGGGCTGGCCGTATCCGGAACCCGGATAACCAGGCTGCTGGGTAACCGATGGGCTGGGTAAAGGCTGGCAGCTCAGCCAGTCGCGCTGGGTGTGCCCGAGTCGCTGGGCAGGCTCGTGGCTCGGCCAGACTGGCTCAGGATCGCCAGACTGCTCAGCATCGCGCAGTTGCTCAGCATCGCGCAGCTGCTCAGCATCGCCCGGCTGGCCAGACTGGTCCGCCGATGCCGTCCAGGACTCCCAAATGCCCGGCCGCTGGCCGTCGCTGTTCTGCTCGTCCATCTCCATCACCCTTTGCCCAGTGCCATGCCAGCCTATGTCCGACCGCGCGGGCCTTCTCCAGCAGCGGACACAGGTCGCCATGCCGACCAGACCAGTAAGCACTACTGACCTGGACGTTAGCTGAATGGGTACTGAGGATCGCCTATCCTGGCCCGCTGGATTACCGATAGTAAGGAATTAGGCGCGTTCAGTCATCCCCCGTGGGCCGCTCATGACCGCGGCCAGGCGCGAGATCTCGGCCGGACTTGCACCAGCAGTCTCGAAGGCGATATATCTTGTCAGCATCGGCCTGGAGATATATCTTAAGCACGTCAGGCCTAGCCGCACGCAGGAGTCGACAATGAGCGCACCGCCCAGTACATATCATGCCAACCTGAGCCACCGCGAAGAGCTGGCGGTGTCTGGCGCAGCACTGTCACAGGCGCCGTGGAAGCTCGCTGGCGCGACGGGTGTCGTCGTGACCGCCGCCGACATGGTCGCCCATCTCGCCTTCTTTCACTTCGAGCTGTTTACGCCGCTGTCGTGGGGCATCGTGGCGTTCTTTGCGGTGGCGGGCGCGGGCGCACTGGTCCGCAGCAGGCACAGCCGCGCGCTGCGGTGGGCCCGCAGCAGGCCGTGGCGCTTCGCAGCCGTACCTGGCGCAGCCGCCGCCATCCTGGTATTCGCGCTGACGGTGCTGCACGGCAGCAGCATCCCGGGCAGCGTCTTCACCGCGTTGTGGCACGGCGCGATCACCTATGGCGTCACCGGGGCGGCCGGCTCAGTCGTGCGGCCGCGTCGGAGCGAGCGAGCCTGATCCGGAGTTAGCGGTTAGCCGGCCGCCCAGGCCGGCTCCGCCAGGCTCGACGAGTCGGCGTGTGGCGGGCGGCGGCCGGACTGGGGATGCCATGCTCGCCGATCGGGCCCACTGCCAGCCCGCGCCGCTCACATTCGTCGAGCAGCAGGGGGACAGCTCCTAGCCCTGCCTGCCAGGCGCCCGGCGGTGAGGTGCAGCCAGAATCGTGCAGCAGCACCGTGACGCCGCCGTCGAGGCCGCGCAGGAGGGTCTGCAGTACCGACTGGGACGTGGCCCCGGGTGCCCACTCGCGCCCCCAGGCTCCCCAGAGCACGGGGGTAAGGCCGAGTTCGCGCGCAGTCAGCAGGGCCGGGCCGCTCAGAACGCCGTAAGGCGGCCGGAACAGCCGTGGCCGGGTGCCGGTGACGTCAGCGATCAGCTCTGCTGCCCTGGTCAGGTCGGACCGGGTAGCTCGCGGACTGCGGGCGGGTAGGTAGCGGTGATCCCAGCCGTGGACTCCGACTTCGTGGCCGGCTGCCGCGATCTCCGCGGCGAGCCGGGGTGACCTGGCGACCATGCTGCCGAGCATGAAGAAGGTGGCCCGCACCTTGCGGTCGGCCAGCACCTGGGCGAAGTCCGGCGTAGAGCTCGGGTCGGGGCCGTCATCGAAGGTCAGCGCCACGTGACTGGGATTGCCCTGGCCGGCCAGGCCCCTGAAGGCCCGCATCCGGACGGGCCCTATCCCGGTGATGCCGGGCCCGGCGTGCGCAACAGCCAGCCCAGCGGCTGCCGCCGCGGCCATGATAGCGACAGATCGCCAGGGCCGCGCGTCTCCGCCGGACTGTGCAGTCACGTGCCTGCCCTCCCGTCTTCGGTGGCCAGCGAGCCTGGCCTCAGGCTAGACCGCTGGCGCTCGGTAGCCGGTTTAGTCATCAGGGTAAGGGTGCAGCCATGTGGGTCAGCGCATGACGGCGAGCAGGTCGGCCCTCCTGCTCTCCGGCTCAATCGGCATGGGCCACGACGCCCTGGCTTCGGCGTGCATGTCGGCACTCCAGGCGCAGGAATGGTCGACGGCGACGATGGATGCCATGAAGATGCTGGGCCGCCGCAGCGGTTCAGCCGGCGAGGCTGTCTTCCGTACCATGCTCGGCATCCCCGGCCTATTCGACGCCGTCCACTACTCGGCTTTGCGCACCGGCAACCGGGTCGCCCGCGCGGCGGATGCGCTCGCGACTCGCAGGCTGGTGCCTCCGCTGCGCGATTATCTCGACAAGCATCCCGTCGACCTGCTGATTTCGGTCTTCGCCACCGGTGCCGCCGCCGCCAGCGCGCTCGCAGGCCGGTATCCGGAGATGCGGCACATCGTCTTCTGCACCGACGTGACCCCGCATCGGCTCTGGGTGCACCGCAACGTCGACATGTATCTGGTCACCGCAGAGGTGGCTGAACTCGCGATCTACCGCTTCCAGCCGGACGCCAGGGTCGAGGTAGTACCGGCGCCGGTGCGGCCGCCGTTTTACCACTCGCTGGGTCAGTCTCAGGCACGGGCCTCGCTGGCGGTGCCCGCTGCCGGGCGCTGCGTCCTGCTGATGTCGGGCGCATGGGGCCTGGGTCCGGTGGCAGCGGCGGCAGAGGCTCTGGCCGAGGCCGGGCGTGTATGTGCTCGCTGTTGCGGGCCGCAACGAGCGGCTAGCCAGAAAGCTCACGGCGGTCGCCGCCAGGCAGCCACGGGTCCGGGCGTTCGGTTTCACCGACCGCATTCCCGACCTGATGTCGGCCGCCGATCTCGTCATCACCAGTTCCGGCGACACCTGCACGGAGGCGCGGACCATCGGCAGGCCCTTGCTCCTGCTTGACGTTGTGCAGGGCCACGGCCGTGACAACCTCCAGCACCAGCTCGAGCTCGGCGATGCCATGGTGACCTCCGCGAGCCCAGCAGATGTCACCCGGTGCGCGCTTGCTGCGCTCGACCGGGTCAAGCCGGCGGTCGCCGGGCCGGTCGGGTCACGGGCCAGCTGGGAGACAGCCTTCAGCGCGGCGCTCGGCAGCTGCGGGCTCTAGCACCCACGGGGGACATCCCCCGTGAACCCCCGAAAACCTGCTCGCCCGCTCAACCGTGCGCACCCCGAAACAACCAACCGCACCGTGGGGCGCACGCCCAGGCTGCCGTCACCCGAGGCAACTTTCTGACGACGGAACGTGATCAAGCTGCAGCGTGCTGGGCGCGGTCGCGACAGCCCGCTGCTAGCGCACGCGGCCGACCCGGTAGCGTGTCTGGAGGCTCGGGGCCGGTAACCAGGCGGCCCGGCAACGTGGCGGAGGCACGGCAGTGACACAAGTGACCGGCGCTCTCGAGCCTGGCCCGGCGGGGCCTGGCACCGGAGGGCATGGCGCGGCGGGTGCTGGCGTAGCTATTGGCGATGCGCACGTGGCCGGTGCTGGCGGGCTCTGGATCGGCCGCCGGCCCGCGCGACTGATCGCGCGCAGCCTGTTCCTCCTCACCAAGCCGCGCATCATCGAGCTTCTGCTCGTCACCACGCTGCCGACCATGCTGCTCGCCGACCGCGGCCTGCCGTCGGCGCGGCTCATCCTGGTCACGCTGCTGGGCGGCGCGCTCGCGGCCGCCAGCGCGAACACACTCAACTGCTACATCGACCGGGACATCGATGCGGTCATGAAGCGCACGGCGGGCCGGCCGCTGGTGGCGAGGGCCGCTGGCCACGGCGGGACCGGCGCCGCCGGCGGCACGCCGGTGAAGCCGGCCGAGGCGCTGGCATCCGGCATCCTGCTCGGCGCCGCGTCCACGCTGCTGCTCGGTCTGGCGGCGAACTGGCTGGCCGCGGCGCTGGCCGACGCGGCGATCCTGTTCTACGTCTTCATCTACACGATCGTGCTGAAGCGGCGCACGGCGTCCAACATCGTGATCGGCGGCGCGGCTGGCTGCTTCCCGGTGCTCGTCGGGTGGGCCGCCGTCACCGGGCGGGTGAGCTGGTCGGCCATCGTGCTGTTCGCGGTGATCTTCTTCTGGACGCCGCCGCACTTCTGGGCCCTGGCGATGAAGTTCCGCGACGACTACGCGGCAGCGAACGTTCCGATGCTGCCGGTGGTCGCGACGCCGGCCGCGGTGGCGCGGAAGATCCTCGTCTACTCCTATGCCATGGTCGCGGCGACGCTGCTGCTGACGCCCGATGCAGGCTGGATCTACGGCGGCTGTGCCGTCGTCCTGGGCGGCTGGTTCCTGGCCGAGGCGCACCGACTGCGTGGCCGGATCGCAGCAGGGAGCGCGCCGGCCCCGATGCGGCTGTTCCACCTGTCGATCGTGTACCTGACGTTGCTGTTCGCGGCTGTCGCCGTCACCGCGCTATTGCCCTGGCACGGCCTGTAACCGGAGCCACCAGACCTGGCACGATCGGGCGGAAAATTGCGCATCATTGACGTGGCAATAGCCGCGTTGCGGGTAAAGCTTGGTGACGTGAGCCGCCACGGGCGGCCGATGAGGCCGTCAACCTGGACCCGAAGGGCGTTCCTCGGCGGGGCTGCCGTGCGCGGTGCCGGCCGCCGTCGTCGCTGGCGTGAAGCTCAGCGAATCGCCGAGTGCCGCCGGGACGGACGCGAGCAGGCGGACCGCGGGCCTGACAACGCGGAAGGCAGCCGCCCGCGCTGGTCGATCAAGTCCGAGAACTCGCTGCCGGGCTACCCGGACTGGCGGATCAAGAATCAGGGGCCGCTGCATGCGATCGGCGGCTACACCGGGCAGGCGAGCGTGCGGCCGGGCGAGCCGATCGACCTGTACGTGTCGACGACGTCGCGCGAGTTCAGCGTCAAGGCTTTCCGGATGGGCTGGTACAACCATGACCTGGCCCGGCTGGTCTGGCAGTCCGGCGCCGATCCGCGGGCACCGGCAGGCGCCGACCCGGTTCGATGAGTCGACCCGGACCGTGCACACCAAGTGGGGCGTCTCGCTCACCGTGCCGACCGATGACTGGCCAGAGGGCTCCTACCTGTTCCGCCTGGACGCCCACTCGGGTTTCCAGCGGTACGTTCCGGTGACGGTCAGGTCGGCCAGCACGGCGGGCAAGGTCGTCATCAAGAACGCCGTGCCGACCTGGCAGGCCTACAACACCTGGGGCGAATACGACCTGTACAAGGGACCTGGCGCCAGTTATGACAACCGCTCCTACGCGGTCAGCCTGGACCGGCCGGGTGACACCGACGGCGCGTACCTGTTCATGGTCTACGAGCGCAAGCTGATCAACCTGGCCGAGCGGCTCGGCCTCCCGCTCGCGTACCTGACCAGCATGGACATCGCCGTCGATCCCGCGCTCGCTGGATGGCGCCGCCGCGCTGGTGTCGCCTGGCCACGACGAGTACTGGTCGCCGCGCGGAGCGCGCGATCGTCACCGCGGCCAGGGACAAGGGCATGAACATCGCCTTCCTCGGCGCGAACGCGATGTTCCGCCGGACCCGGCTGGAGCCGAGCGAGCTTGGCGACAGCCGGCTGATCGTCTGCTACAAGACCAGCTACGATCTGGATCCGATGTACGGCAAGCACGATGACCTGGTCACGAGCGACTGGCGTGAGGCGCCGCACCCCGATCCGGAGTCCTCGCTGATCGGCACGCTGTACGAGGGCTACCCGGCCATCGCCGACTACGTCGTCGCAGACGCCGCACGCCTGGATGTTCAGGGGCACCGGAGTGCGCAAGGGAACCAGCTTCCCGGTACTGGTCGGCGTCGAGTACGACCGGGTCACGCCCGGCTACCCGCTCGAGCGGCCGATCCAGGTGCTCGCGCACTCGCCGCTGGTCTGCAAGGGCGTGAACAGCTACGCCGACTCGGCCTATTACACGCACAAGGGCGGCGCCGGGGTCTTCAACTGCGGCACCATGCGCTGGGTCGAGTCGTTCGGGCCGCCCACCTACGGCTGGGGCCTGACCAAGGCGTCCGGCAAATTCACCCGGCGGGTCACCGCGAACGTGCTGACCGCGTTCGCCGATGGCCCGGCCGCCGCGAAATACCCGGCCCACGACAACCTGGCCGAGATTCACGAGCATGTCGGCGACCCGCTGACCGGCGGCAGCGTCGCGACTGGCCAGTGACTTCGGACAGACTGGCCGCTGACCCGGTCAGACTTGCGGATGACCCCGGCCGCGGAATACAGCAGCTATTGTGAGACCGAACGGGGTGCTATTCAGTCGATAACGGCGGGTGAGATAAGTGCGCACACTTGGCCTTCGGGCACGTTGGGCGGTTCCGGCCGGAGTCGTAACAGTCACCGGCGTCGTCATCGCGGCAGCAGCGGTGGCGAGCGCCGACGCGGCGCCGTCGCTGCCGCCCCGGACGGCCGCGCAGCTGCTGACCGAGGTCGCCCAGGGGTCCAAGACGCCGCTCGGTCCGCTGACTGCGACCGTGCAGGAGACCTCTAACCTGGGGCTGCCGGAGCTGCCCGCCTTCGCCCAGCAGGGGGGCGGTCCGGCCGGGCTCACGCAGCGGCCGAAGTCGATCAGCATCTGGTACCGCGACCCGCAGCACCTCAGGGTGGCCGAGATGGTCCAGGCGGGCGAGACTGACTTGCGCCTGAACGGCCGCACGCTCTGGGTGTGGAACAGCAAGACGCAGACCGCGACCCGGTACGCACTGCCGGCCCATGTCTCTGGCGTTCCCGCCGGTAAGGGGATCGGGCTGGTCCGCTCAGCCATCATGCCGGCTTCTCGGCCCCTGCAGGCAACTCCATTCCGGACACGCCGCAGGCGGCTGCCGCGCAGCTGCTGAAGGCGGTCGGCCCGACGACCGTGGTCAGCGTTCAGCGCAACGTCTATGTCGCCGGGCAGGCCGCCTATCAGCTGTCGCTGGTCCCGCGCAGCAGCAAGTCGCTGGTCGGCAGCGTGCTGATCGCGATCGACGCCGCCCGGCGCATCCCGCTGCGAGTAGAGGTGTACGCCCGCGCGCTCGTCGGCGCTGGCCTACAGCATCGGCTTCACCGCGCTGACGTTCGGCACGCCCGCCGCGTCCAACTTCAGCTTCACGCCGCCAGCTGGCGCGACCGTTAAGCACGTCACGGTGCCGAGCAGCCCGAAGGCTGCCCAGGCCGGGCTGGGCGTCGGCGCCCTCGGCGGGCTGGGCCTTGGCCCGCGTCCAGCGCCGTTCTCGGCGCCCCGGCGATATCGGTCGGCGCGGCCGGGTCCAGCGCGCCGCTGGTGCGCGTCCAGAAGATCGGCATAGCCAAGCCCGGCTCGCTTCCGGCGCTGCCGAAGAAGGCGCTCGCCATGATCGAGGCACAGTTCGCTAAGAACCTGCCGAAGAGCATGAGCGCGGCGCAGCGGGCCAGGCGCGATCAAGGCGTTCGAGCAGCAGCTCTCGCAGGCGCCGAAGTTCAGCCGGCTCAATGTGCTGCCGATCAAGGTCGGCCGCGCTCTCCGCATCGTCGGCAACAACGGCGGCGGATTCTCAAACGTCCGGGCTGCGCCGATCGCTGCCGCGAATCGCGAGCGCGCCGCACGTGATCGGCACAGGCTGGCTGTCGGTGGTCGCCACGCGGCCGAGCCCGCAAGTCGCCAATGCGATCAAGCAGGCGCTGAGCGCGGCTTCCGGAAGGATCCAGCAGGGCAGCGCGACCTACGGCTCGTCCTCGTCCTCCGTCTCCTCGGCCTCGGCTTCGTCCGGTTACAGCTCGACGCTGAACACCAGCTTCCCGGCCATACCAGCCCCCGCGCTACTGCAGGCGCTGCTGAAGGCGGCTGCTCCCGGTGCACGGCAGCTGGGGCAGCGGGCGGCTGCTGCAGACCACGCTGCTGAGCGTGCTGATCACCAGCAAGGGACAGATCCTGGCCGGCGCCGTCACCCCGGCGCTGCTCTACGCAGACGTCGCGCGTGACGCGGGGTAGGTTCGCACGTCGATGACAAAGACTGGCGCGGACACGCATGCGCTCGCCAGCGCAGCTGGGCGAGCCCGACACGGGCGGCGGGCGATGGCTCTCGCGCTGGCCAGCAGCGGGCTGACCAAGCGCTTTCGCGGCGGCCAGCTGGCCGTCGACGGGATTGACCTGGCGGTGCCGATCGGCTCGGTCTACGGCTTCCTCGGGCCGAACGGCTCCGGCAAGACGACGACGATCCGGATGCTGCTCGGGCTGATCCAGCCCACTGAGGGCAGCCATGCCGTGCTCGGGCTCGCCGATGCCGGACGCGCAGGCCGACGCGCTGCCGCTGGTCGGATCGCTGGTGGAGGGACCGGCGTTCTACCCGCACCTGTCCGGCCGGGCGAACCTGGCCCGGTTCGACGCGGCCGACAGGACCGCGCGCCGGGCGACCGCGGCGGAGCGGATCGATCGGGCGCTGGACCGGGTCGGGCTGCTCGCGGCCGCCGACAAGCGGTACAAGGCCTACTCGCTCGGCATGAAGCAGCGGCTCGGCATCGCCACGAGCCTGCTGAAGCCGCGCAAGCTGGTGATCCTGGACGAGCCGACGAATGGCCTGGACCCGCAGGGCACCCGCGAGGTACGGAACCTGATCAGGGAGATCGCTGCGGACGGCACCACCGTGTTCGTGTCCTCGCACCTGCTGGCCGAGGTCGAGCAGGTATGCACCCACGTCGGGGTCATGCGCACCGGGAAGCTGGTCTACCAGGGCCCGCTAGCCCAGCTGCGCGGCCAGGCCGGGCTGCTGGTCCGGACGCCGAGACCGGAGCTGGCCGCCAAGGTGCTCGGCGAGCTGGGGCTTGCCGGAGTCGGGCAGACGGGCCAGGAGGTCACCGCGGAGCTTGGCGAGATGCTGCCTGAGGTGGTCTGCGAGCGGCTCGTGCTCGCGGGCGTCCCGGTGGCCGGGCTGGAGACGCCGCGGCGCAGCCTCGAGGACGAATTCGTGCACCTAACCGGCGAGGGCTTCGATGTCGACTGAGCACGAGGGCAACTGGCCGGGATTGGCCGCGGCCCCGCCGGCGGCAGCCGGGCAGGCCGACCGCTCTTCGGCCCCCGCTGGACTGGCCGGACGGGCGGCTGTCCAGCCCGGGTTAACCCCGTTCCCGCCTGGTTGAGGTTCTTTAATTCCGAGCTCCGGCTGGTGTTCGGCCGTCCGCGCAACCTGGCCCTGCTCGGCGTCCTGGCGATCGTGCCGGTGTTCTTCGGCATCGTGCTCCGGCTGACGATCTCCTCCGGTAGCGGCGGCGGCTTCCCGTTCCTGAATCAGCTGGCCGGGAACGGGGTGTTCCTCGCGCTGGTCGTGCTCACGCTGACGGTGAGCCTGCCGCTCCTGCCGCTGAGCATCGGCGTGGTGTCCGGCGATGCGATCGCGGGCGAGGCCGGGCACGGCACGCTGCGCGGCCTGCTGCACCGTGCCGTCGGGCCGGACCAGGCTGCTGGCCGTCAAGTACGCGGCGATCGTGGTGTTCAGCCTGGCGGCCTGCCTGCTCGTCGCTGTCTTCTCGCTGATCATGGGCCTGATCCTGTTTCACACCGGGCCCGTCACGCTGCTGTCGGGCACGACGATCTCGCTCGGGGCAGGGGTGCTGCGGGTGCTGGTGGTGACCGCGTATCTCGCCGTCGCGATGGCGTCCCTTGGCGCGATCGGGCTCGCCGCCTCGACGCTGACTCAGCATCCGGTCGGCGCCATCGCCGGGCTGCTCGTGCTCACCGTCGCCAGCGAGATCTGCGACCAGCTGCCGCAGCTGTCGGCGATTCACTCGTTCCTGCCGACGCACTACTGGCTGAGCGTGGGACGGGCTGTTCCGGGCGCCGGTCGACTGGTCGGGCGTCGAGCACGGGCTGGTGTCGTTCGCCGTCTACGCCGCGATCTTCGGTGCGATCGGCTGGGCGAAGCTGACCTCTGCCGACGTCACCAGCTAGGAGCGACGATTGACCGGGACGGAGGCACTGGCCAGCCTCGCCTCGATTCACATCTACCCCCTGAAGGCGGCCCGCGGCGTCGACCTTCGCGAGTCGCTCGTGGAGCGGTGGGGCCTGGCGGGCGACCGGCGCTGGCTGCTCGTCGACGAGGCGGGCCGGTTCATCAGCCAGCGGGAGGAGACGGCCATGGCGCGCGTGACCGTCCGGCATTCCGATCGGGGGCTGACGGTGTCCGCTGCCGGGTGTCAGCCACTATTCGTTCCGGCACCATCCGGCGATGGCGCCGCAGAAATGCTCGACGTAACGGTGTGGCGCTCGACGGTCATGGCAGCGGCCGCCGGCCCGGCAGCCGATACGTGGTTCTCCGAGTTCCTCGGCCGCGGGGTGCGCCTGGTGTACCTGGACGACCCGACTCGCCGTGCGGTCAATCCCGAGTTCGGCTCGGACGGCGACGTCGTGAGCTTCGCCGACGGCTACCCGCTGCTCCTGACGAGCACGGCCTCCCTGGGTGAGTTGTGTAGCTGGCTGACCGAAGACGGCGATCAGCCCGTGCCGATGAGCCGGTTCCGGCCTAGCGTTGTCGTCGCCGGATCCGGTCCGTGGGCCGAAGACGGCTGGCGGCGGATCAGGATCGGCGCGGTGTCCTTCCGGGTGGTGAAGCCCTGCGGGCGCTGCATGGTCACGACGATCGACCAGGTGACCGGCGAGGTCGGCAGGCAGCCCCTGAAGATGCTGGGCCGCCGTCGGCTGATCGGCAACGACCTCGTCTTCGGGCAGAACATGATCCCCGAGGCGCCTGGCACCATCCGCGTCGGAGATCCAGGTCGAGATCCTGGAGCACGCTGGCTAGCGAGGCCGTGGCCCCAGCCTGCCCCGGCAGGCGATAGCGTGCCGAGGGTGCCTTCCGAAGCTGCCCGAGATCGGCGTCCTGCTCCAGGCGGCGGTGTCCGGCATCGGCGGCGCGGAGCGGCCCGGACAGATCGCGATGGCGGACGCCGTGCAGCAGGCGATGGAGTCTGGGCAGCATCTGGCCGTACAGGCAGGGACGGGAACGGGCAAGTCACTGGCTTATCTTGTTCCCGCGGTACGCCACGCCCTGGACGACAAGAGGCACCGTCGTCATCTCCACAGCCACGATCGCGCTGCAGCGCCAGCTGATCGAGCGTGACCTGCCCCGGCTGTCGGCTTCGCTGGCGGGATTGCTTGGCCGCGAGCCCGTCTTCGCGATCCTCAAGGGCAGGCGGAACTACCTGTGCCTGCACAAGGTGCACGGCAGCGCGGCTGAGGAGCCGGCCGATTCGCTGTTCGACTCGCGATCGGTGTCGGCGATCGGGCGGCAGGTGTCCCGGCTCCATGAGTGGGCGGCGACGACGGACAGCGGCGACCGGGACGAGCTGGTTCCCGGTGTCGATGACCGCGCCTGGCGGCAGGTATCGGTCAACGCGAGGGAGTGCATCGGCGCGCAGAAGTGCCCGTTCGGTAGCCGGTGCTTCGCCGAGCTGGCGCGCGAGGCCGCGGGCGAGGCCGACATCGTCGTGACCAACCACGCGCTGCTGGCGATCGACGCGATGGAGAACCACATCGTGCTGCCCGAGCACGACGTCGTGGTGATCGACGAGGCGCACGACCTGGTCGACCGGGTGACCAGCGTGGCTTCGGGCGAGCTGTCGGCGTCCGCCGTCGACGTCGGCAGCCCGGCGGTGCGGCCGGCTCGTTGCCGAGGACCTCACCGGACGGCTGCGCGCCGCGGCCGAGGGTCTCGAGCTCGCGCTGGCCGACACGCCGGCCGGGCGCCTCGACGTGCTGGCCGAGCAGCTCGAGGAAGCGCTGTCGATCGTGCGGGACGCGGCCGCAGCCTGCGCGGCCGACCTGCGCAGCCACTCCGGCGGCGAGGAGGACGCCGACCGGCTCGCGGCGACGCAGGGTCGCGACCGTCGCGCTCGACGAGGTAGCGGAGAACGCGGAGCGGATCATCGCCGCGTTCGGCCCGGAGATCGCCGGCGCGGCCCGAGGTCGTCTGGCTGGACCGGCCCGTGAGCGAGGAGTCCGCCCGGCCGGACACGCTGCGGGTCGCGCCGCTGCAGGTCGGCGGGCTGCTGGCGGAGCGGCTGTTCAAGCCGGGCACGGTCGTCCTGACGTCGGCGACGCTCACGCTCGGCGGGTCGTTCGAGCCGCTGGCGCGGCAGTGGGGCCTGCCGCAGCTTGGCGTGTCCGACCGGGTCGCTCAGGCCGCCGTCGAGCCCGACGCTGCCATCGGGCGACAGTGCGTGACGGCTCTGACGGCCCGGATGACGGCCTCGGCTGGACCGGCCTCGATGTCGGCTCGCCGTTCGACCACCGCCGCAGCGCGATCCTCTACGTCGCGCGGCATCTGCCGCCGCCCGGCCGCGACGGCCTGTCCGACGCGTACCTGACCGAGCTGCGCGAGCTGATCGAGGCAGTCCGGCGGCCGGACGCTGGGGCTGTTTTCCTCGATGCGGGCGGCCAGGCAGGCGGCCGATGCGCTGCGCGGCGAGATCGGCGTGCCGCTGCTGTGCCAGGGTGAGGACTCGACCGGGCTGCTGGTCAGCAAGTTCGCCGAGGACGAGGCGAGCTGCCTGTTCGGCACGCTGTCGCTCTGGCAGGGCGTCGACGTGCCCGGCCGGTCGCTGCAGCTCGTGGTGATCGACCGGATCCCGTTCCCGCGGCCGGACGACCCGCTGGCCTCGGCACGACAGCGCGCGGTCGCGGCACGCGGCGGGAACGGCTTCATGGCGGTGGCGGCATCGCAGGCCGCGCTGCTGCTCGCGCAGGGCACCGGACGGCTGCTGCGGACGATCGACGATCGCGGCGTGATCGCGATCCTGGACCCGCGGCTGGCGACCGCCAGATACGGCGGCTTCCTGCGCGCGTCGCTGCCGCCGTACTGGAGCACCTACGATCCGCAGATCGTGCGCAGTGCGCTGCGCCGCCTTGCGGCCGCGCCGGGGGCGGAATCCTCCGGTCAGGCCGAGTCAGCGTCGGTCTGACCTGGCCCCCGCTGGGATTTGCTGCGGAGTTTCCGTGGACTAGCAATCAGGGCCCGTCCGTGCGTGAGTGGTACGGCTATAGCCGTAGCAGCCGCGCACGGACGGACCAGCGACGCTATTTTGCTTCTGTCCTGCGAGCCCTCGTCGCTGTCGTCGGTTCTTTGCGACCTTGCCCGTCGGGCGCGTGAAGTTCCAGAGCCTTCATGATCTCCGGCGTGAGGGACTCGGCCAAGGCGGGCGCAATTGCCTGGGCCAGTTCAGATGCGATTGTCTGCGCGATCAGGAGCCGCTCAAGCAACGATGTTGCTGATGCACCGTCCGACGCCATGACGGCTTCGAGCAGAGCGGCCATGCCACCCCGGCCTCGCCGCCCGGACTTGGTTGACTGACCGGCCTCTGTGAAGAATTCGCGGATCAGATCGTCGGTGAATGCCTCCATCGGATCCTTTCCTGCTTCCTTTGCAGATTCAGTTGCCATGCCGCAATGGCTCCGTTGATCTAGCGGCGCATGAGGGCGGCGAGCAGGAGCGGGTTCTCGCATGATGCTCCCGCCGTCTTCGCGCTCGGCCGCGGCGGCGCATGAGGGCGGCGAGTAGGAGCGGGTGCATGATCATTCCGCCGTCTTCGCGCTCGGCGCGGCGGCGCATGAGCGCGGCGAGTAGCAGCGGGTGCATGATCATTCCGCCGTCTTCGCGCTCCTCGCGGCGCGCATGAGGGCGGCGAGCATGAGGGATGCTCGATCATGCTCCCGCCGTCTTCGCGCTCCTGCGGCCGCGCATGAGCGCGGCGAGCATGAGCGGGTGCTCCATGATGCTCCTGCTGCGCTCCTCTCGACGGCGCATGAGGGCGGCGAGCATGAGCGGGTGCTCCATGATGCCCATGCCGTCTTGCTCCCGGCCGCGCATCACCTCAGCGAGCAGGAGCTCCTCAGGTCCTAGCTCGCGCTCAGCAGTCGTTGCTGTCATTGGGCTCTCCTCACCAGTTGTCCTGCCGATCGAGTCCCCGCAGGGTCCACCTCCGCCATTGCCCGTGCTCGATTTCTGCCGACACCACCCGCCGCGGGTGAACCCGACCGGCACGTCTTTGCGCTGACGTGGCAGGCCGCGAACCTGACGTCGCGGTCTCGCCAGCAATTGCCCGTTCCCGGCCTTGATCATGGGGTTATGAAAACTCTGACACACCAAGGGACTGGCTTCGAGGTACGCGCGATCGCGCCCGATGTGCTGCGTGACCTGCTGTGGTCCGACGACAGCGGCAAGCCGCCGGTGCTGCTGACCGACGCGGAGGGCGGCGCGCCGCTGCGCTGCTGCCTGCGACCGAGCCAGCCGGGCGAGCAGATCGCGCTGGTGTCGTATGCGCCGTTGCGCAGGTGGGCGCGTCGAGACCGGCGCGGAGCCTGGGGCCGTACGACGAGGTCGGGCCGGTATTCATTCATCCGGCGGATTGCGGCGGCCCGGACGGGACCGGCTATCCCGCACTGGCTGGCGGCGGGGCGCGCGGGTGCTGCGCGCTTACAGCGCTGACGGCCGCATCCTCGGCGGGCGGCTGGTGGAGGCCGACCCTGCCGGCAGCCCGGTTCCGGCCGAGTCGGCGCTCGCGGAGATGTTCGCTGACCCGGACGTCGCAGTGGTGCACGCCAGGGCCCTCGAGTTCGGATGCTTCACCTTCGAGGTGCGGCGCGGTCACCGAGCTCAGCTAGCCCGGTAGACAAGACGAGCCGTGCTGCGCCGCCGGCAGGACTGCGCAGCGCGGCTCGCCGGCTCGTTACAGGACGTCGTGGCCGGGGTGCGGCTCGTCCGGCAGCGGCGCGCGCACCGCCGGGATCGAGCCGAGCCGACCTGCCTGATAGTCCTCGAATGCCTGGACCAGCTCTGCCCTGGTGTTCATCACGAACGGGCCGTAGGCGGCTACCGGCTCCCTGATCGGCTGCCCGCCGAGTACCAGCACGTCAAGTTTCTCGCTGGGGCCGTTCATGTTCCGCTGCGCGCCGAGAGTCAGCACGTCACCGGGTCCGAACACGGCCAGCTGGCCAGTCTTGACCGGGCGCCGCTCGGCGCCCACGGTGCCTGATCCCGCCAGCACGTAGCCCAGCGCGTTGAAGTCTCGCCGCCACGGCAGCCTGAACTCAGCGCCGGGCTCGACTGTCACGTGCAGCAGGGTGATCGGCGTGTGGGTCACGCCTGGCCCGGCGTGACCGTCCACCTCGCCGGCGATCACCCGGACGAGCGCGCCGCCATCTGCGGAGCTCAGCAGCGCAACCTGGCCGGCCCGGATGTCCTGGTACCGGGGCGGAGCCATCTTCAGGCGGGCCGGCAGGTTCACCCAGAGCTGGAAGCCGTGGAAAAGGCCACCGCTCGTCACGAGTTCCTCTGGCGGTTCCTCGATGTGAAGAATTCCGCCGCCGGCGGTCATCCACTGGGTGTCGCCGTTGGTGATCAGGCCGCCGCCGCCGTTGGAGTCCTGGTGGCGGAAGACACCGTCGATGATGTACGTCACCGTCTCGAACCCGCGGTGCGGGTGCCATGCGGTGCCCTTAGGCTCGCCCGGCGCGTAGTCGACCTCGCCCATCTGGTCCATGTGGATGAAGGGGTCAAGCGCTTGCAAGTCGACGCCGGCGAACGCGCGGCGGACCGGGAAGCCCTCGCCCTCGAATGCTGATGGCGCGGTCGTGACCGCGAGTACCGGCCGGTCCTGGGCCGCGGCCTGGTCCGGTTCGCTGATGCGCGGCAGCACCAGGATGTCTTCGACGGTCACAGCTGGCATGACTTCCTCCTTGGCGCTTACTAGTCTGCCCGGTCAGCTGACCTGCGCGGTCAGCCTTGCCGGCTGAGCTGGCCTGGCCGACGTAACGTTAATTGAACGCGCAACATTCCTTCGTGCCAAGCTCCGGCTCCTGGCGCTCCTGCGGCCACCGTCGTGACTACTGGTGAGCCGTCGGTCACAGGCAGGCATAAAGGGTATATCGGTCAGCCGGATGCACGTGATCCTTACAATGCGACGCTAGGCATTGCCGCAGGCGTGGCCGGTTTAGCCGCGAATTGTGATCTGCGTCTCATCATGAAACCGGGGGAGACCGCACTGCGTCAGATGCTTGTAACGCAGCGTTACCCACGAACTCCGGCTGGTCAGGACAATGTGCTTCTGGCCAGCCGGCTCAACCAAAGTGCGCAACCGAGCGCAGCGTGCCCCGCCCTCCCCCCGAGGGGTGGGGCACGTTGTGTTATTGGCCTATACGCGACCGGATGCTGCCCGAGGCTGGGTCCGGGTCAGCAGGGGCAGTCCGCGCTCGAGATGACCGAGCGCCGTATCGATCCGCGAGAACAACTCGGCGATGTCAGCAAATCCGCCAGCGTTCCAGGTGTCCTCGCCCTCGGTGATCGTGACGGACATGATGACGCCGATGATCGCTCCGGCCATGGTGCGCACCTCGAAGTCGTCAGCGCTGCGGTCCGTGCGCCGGGCGATGGCGGCCGCTATCTGGTTGATGGTGCGGACGAACTCGTCGATTGCCCTGGCCCGGACTTCGGGAACCGTTGCCGTCAGCTCGGCGGTGTCCCTGAACCGGCTTGAGGTCCTCCTCGCTGAGCGATGCGAGCGTAGCGGCGGCGGCAGCGCGGAACGCGGCGATGGGGCTTAGCTCGGGCGGCTGGGCCTCAAGTGCCTCGATCGTGACGATGTCAATGTCGTCCTGCAGTACGACATCCTCCTTGCTAGGGAAATAGCGGAAGAACGTAGCCGGCGAGACTTCGGCCGCATCGGCGATCTGCTCGATCGTGGTCGCCGAGTAGCCCTGCTCGCGGAACAGCCGAAGCGCGTGCTGCCTGATTGCAGCACGCGTCTTGGCTTTCTTCCGCTCGCGCAGGCCGTCCTGCTTGACAGTGCGCCTCGGTCATGTCAGTCATTCTTCCCCGGAATCGCCGATGTCAGGTGATCGCCTCGGCGGGCGTGTCGCTTGGTCTCGCCCGGTCCGGCGGGCTGGCTGGGCAGGAACAGAGCTGCCAGCACGGCTGCTGCGATCGCGATCGCGGCGCAGACCCAGAGCATGACGTCGACGCCGCTCGCATACGCAGCATGAACGGCGCCAAGCAGCGGCACTGAGTCGAGCTTCGCCGCGACCGCCACGCCGGTCCCGACGCTGCTCTTCGCCAGCGCTTCGACGGCCGGTGGCAGGCCCGTCACGCCGAGGTGGCTTCGGTAGACCGAGCTGAGCACGGTGCCGAGCACCGCTATGCCGATCGTCGCCCCAACCTGGCGAGCCGCCGTCATCAGCGCTGAGCCCGACCCGCTGCGCTCGGGAGTCAGCGCGCTCAGCGCGGCGTTGAGCATCGTCGGCATGGCCATTCCGAGGCCGAATCCGGTTACGGCGAACCACGAGGAGGTGAACCCAGTGCTGCTGGCTGCCGAGGTGGCCGTGCCTACGGCCAGTGCAGCAGCCATGATCGCGAAGCCGCCGGATCCGATCGGTCGCACGCCTACCAGCGGAGGCCTGACCTGGCCACCGCGGCTGACCTGGGGCTCTGCAGCCGCTGCCCGACACCGAGCCCGACCGCCAGGCCGCCGATCAGCGGCAGCATCCTGATGCCGCTGGCCAGCGAGTCCAGGCCCCTTGACGTCGAGGAAGAACTGCGGCATCGCGAACGTCAGGCCGAACAGCGCGAACGAGATCATCGTCGACAGCGTGGTCCCCCAGGTGAAGCCTCCTTGAGGAGAACAGAGCTCAGGTCGACCAGCGGCTGGCGGCCGCGTCGGCGGACTAGTCGTTCCCATGCTACGAAAAGGCCGATTGCCGCAGCTCCGGCCACCATGGTCGCTACTGCGATCGTGTCCGACCAGCCGTCCTGACCGGCGCGGATGACGCCGTAGGTGAGCACGGCCAGGCCTGCGCTAGAGATAAGCGACGCCGGCGAGGTCAATCCGGAACCGCCCGGAGCCCTTTGACTCCGGCATCAGGAACAGTAACCGCGGCGAGGGCCAGCGCGGCGATCGGCACATTGATCAGGAAGACCGAGCCCCACCAGTAGTGGTCGAGCAGCCAGCCGCCCAGGATCGGGCCTAGTGGGTAGCCGATGAAGGTCGCGCCGCCGACGATGCCGATCGCCTTCGGGCGTTCCTCGGGGTGAACATCACCGGCAGGACGGCGAGCGCCAGCGGCAGGATGACGGCGGCCGCGAGTCCCAGCACCGCCCGCGCCGCGATGAGTTCGCCAGTCGAGGTCGAGTAGGAGCACGCCAGCGAGGCGATGCCGAAGACACGCGAGCGCGCACATCAGGAGCTTCTTGCGGCCGATCCGGTCGCCGAGCAGCCCGGCGGGCAAGCAACGCCGCCGCCAGGACCAGGCTGTAGGCATCGACGAACCACTGCAGGTCCGCCGGTCGAGGCGTGCAGGTCAACAGCCAGCGTCGGCAGGGCGAGCGAGAGGACGAAAAGGTCGAGGCCGACAACGAGGACGCTGATCGCCAGCGCGCCGAGCGCCCACCAGCGGCGCTGTCGCGTGCGGCCTCGAGCTGGGCATCCCGCATGGGCTGCCCTCCGCGATCATGAGAGCCTCTCGAATAAGCGAGAGACTATCAAAAGAAATCCAGCATCACAATCGCGGACCGCCACTCTGGGTCTGGTGTGACGAGGGTTGTACCGGAGGGCTTAGCTCAGTGCACAGTCCCTCCGCCGTGACAAGTAACTCTCCTCGGCCGCATGGATCTCGCTTGCCTGGGGAACTGCGCTGCATGGAGGCTGTTAGTGCGCGGCGGTTGGCCAGATTCCCGCGATTGACTGGCAGCGACCAGATGGGGAAGGAGCCCTGAGATGTACGTGCGGCGAGTCGTCGTCGGCGTGGGCGGATCAGCAGGCAGCCTAGAGGCCCTGCGGTACGCGGCCGAGATGGCTAGAGCGTCAATGCGAGTACTGGCCCCGGTGCTCGCCTGGACTCCGCCGGGCGGCGAGCTCGCAGACCGCCGGTGCCCGTATCCGTACCTCAGGGCAGTCTGGAAGCAGGCGGCATGGGACCGGCTGTGGCAGGCGATCGACCTGGCCCTCGGCGGGCCGCCTGACGATCTCGCTTCAGCCCTGAGGTTGTCAGGGGCGAGGCGGGCGAGGTGCTTACCGCAGCGTGGCCGCAGCCGGGCGACGTACTGGTCATCGGCGCCGGCCGGCACGGAGCCATGCGCGTCTCATGGCCTGCAGGGTCAGCAGGTACTGCCTGGCGCACGCGCGCTGCCCGTCGATCGCCGTGCCGCCGCCGCAGCTGGCAGACCGAGGCGCACGGACTGCACGGCTGGGTATTGCGGCGTCGAATGCATCCTGAAGACGCGGACCTGCACGCTGCTGATGCGTAGCGCGGCCTGGCAGACTGGACTTTGCCAGACCGCCGAGGCGAGGAAGGACCAGCGATGCCAGAGCCACAAGGTGACGAGCTTGCCCGCGTCCGAGCACGCCGGGAGGACCTGCGCAAGCGCTATCTGCGCCCGCTGGCCGAACGCCCGGCCACGACCGTCGGCGGTGTGCACCACCTGGCGCTGATCTGCAAGGACGCCGAAGAGACGATCAAGTTCTACCAGGAGTTCCTCGGCTTCCCGCTGGTCGAGCTGGTAGAGAACCGCGATTACGCGGGCTCGAACCACTTCTTCTTCGACATCGGCGACCACAACCTGCTCGGCTTCTTCGATTTCCCCGGCCATGATCACCCGCCGTGGCAGGAGACGATCGGCGGCGTGCAGCACCTGGCCATCTCGGTGTCGGCCAGCCAGTTCGATGAGGCGAAGAAGAAGCTCGATGCGGCCGGGATCGACTACCTCGGTCCGGACCGCGGCGCCGACAACAGCATGTACTTCCGCGACCCCAATGGCGTCGGCCTGGAACTGTACCGAGAGGACCTCGGCCGGTTCGAGGGCGAGCTACTGGTCGAGTAGGACTCGCCGGCTGTTCACTGGTGACTGCGTCTCTGCAGGTTCTTGACGAAACCGCTCGCGATGGACTGGTCGCTGCCCTCCTCGGGAATCAGCAGCCAGCAAGCGAGGTACAGCGGGATGCCGCCGAGGTACAGCGGGCGGCGCCCAGGTAGGCCAACCCGGTGAAGCCGAGGATCGTCAGCACGGCGAACGCCACCCGGACGATCGTCACGTCGATGTTGAAATGGCGGCCGATGGCGACCGAGACGCCTGCCAGCATTCTTCCGCTAGCAGGCCGGCGCAGTGGTGGCCGCTCGTGACTGGCCCTGGATGACTCAGGCTGGCTACTGTCGTGCAGGTCATCGGTATTGCTGTTCATGTCATCTACCGTGCGCGCGCGCGGCGCTGCCAGGACATCAGGAACCACCCCGATTGGACCCTGATTCAGGCCTAGCGGTTCTCGCGGCGAATCACCAGGCGCAGGCCGGACCAGGTGTCGTCGATGGCGCACACTTTGTTGTCGACCAGCCCGGTCGGCAGCACGACATCGCGGATGACCTGGTCGGTCATGTCGGTCGGCATTCGGCTCGCCCGCTTCGGCCAGGCGATCCACAATCCGCACGCCGGAGCCATCCGGGCGCGGAGCCTCGGCAGCTCAGCCTCCAGCTCGGACGCGCTGGGTGACAAACGCCAGGATCACGTCATACCGGGCGTCGTCGGCAAGATCGGTATGCAGGCTCGATACGTCGGGCAGCTCCCCGAGCGTGTCCTCGAACCGCTCGGGCGCGCCGATCAGCGCTACCTCGTCGCCTTCGCCGATGCCGAGCTTGCGCGCCAGCGGCGTTCCCGAATAACCGGCCCCGTCAGGCATTCGTCCCCCTCATCATTCGGGTGACCCGGCCACCCGGAACTGCAGCCAGACTCGGGCAGCCGGTCAGAATGCGAAGCCGCCGGGCTTGCCGTTGCGGTCGGCGATGAGCCCGGCGATCGTCGAGATGGCGATCTCGGCCGGCGTCCGTGAGCCGATGTTCACCCCGATCGGACGGTGCACCTTGCTGATCTCGGCTGGCCGGCACGCCAAGTTCGGTCAGCGCGGCGACATGCGGCCCCTCGTGCCGCGGGTTGCCCATGATGCCGACCCAGCGGGCCTGGGCTGCCAGCGCGTCCCGCAGCTGAATCCGAGCTCTGGCCGGTGGTGATCGGTCACGACGACGTCGGTCGCCGTCAGCCGCGATGCCGTCCAGGCTGGTCGGCCAGCTCGAAGCCATCGGCCGTCACGGTCTTCGCGCGCTCGGGGTCCGGCTCCACCAGCACCGCCCGGTAGCCCGCGTCCGCGCCGTAGCGCAGCAGGTAGCTCGCGACCGGCGTGGCGAACACCGCCGCCAGCACCTTGTCTTCGGCCGGCGCCGGAGCTGTCCCGTGCGCTACCGCGCAGCTGGCGTCATGCACGTGCCCGTCGACCCGTGTTCGTGCCCGTGGGACTCGTGCCCCTGGTGCTCGTGGCTGTGGTCCGATGCCATGGACATGAGCTTGCCACCAGGCAGGGTGACCCGGCAAATGCTCGCCGGCTGTCGATCAGCGGCGCGCGCTCCGGCAGGATGTGCAGCGGCGTCGCCGGGTATTGTGCCCAGCAGCGAGCGCGGCAGTTGCGCGCGCAGCCAACCCGCAGATCGGAGCAGCCATGCGTCTCAGCGCGCGGAACAAGATCAGCGCAACCGTCACCGGCATCACCAAAGGCGAGGCAACGGCGAACGTGGCGCTGGACGCGGGCGGAGTCCGGCTGGTGGCTTCCATCACCGTGGAAGCCGCGGAGGAGCTCGGCCTGGCCGAAGGCACGCAGGTGATCGCCATCGTGAAGGCGTCCGACGTGATCGTGGCGGTACCCGACTAACACGCGGTACCCGAGTCGCATCGTCGTGCGGGCTCAGCCGAGCTGGCCGACACGGCGGATCATTTCCTGCGCCGGGTAGCCGCCGGTGAGGTCGATGTCATCGACGACGGCGCCGTCGCGGAGCCGGATCAGCCGGTCGCAGCGTGCGGCCACCTGCGGGTCGTGCGTGGCCAGGATGACGGTCATCTGGTGCTCCTGCCGGATGGCAGCGAGCAGCTGCAAGATCTCAGTGGCATTGGCGGAGTCGAGGTTTCCCGTTGGCTCGTCGGCCAGCAGCAGGGACGGCGTGTTGATCAGGGCCCTGGCAATCGCCAGCCGCTGTTGTTCGCCGCCGGACATCTTCGCGGGCAGCGACTGCTCCCGGCCGGCCAGCCCGACGGCCGCAAGCAGCTGGCGGCCCCGTTCCCGCTTATTGAACGCCGTCCGGTACGGCAGCACCGGCGCGATCACGTTGTCCAAGGCGGTCAGTGCCGGGAGCAGGTGGTAGCGCTGGAACACGAAGCCGACGGTGCGGCGGTAGGCAGCCAGGGCGCCGCCGCGCAGGGCCGTGACGTCCGTGCCGCCGGAGATCACCCGGCCGGAATCGGGCCGCTCGATCGCGCCGATCACGTGCAGCAGTGTGGACTTGCCCGACCCGGACGCGCCGGTCAGCGCGATGAAGGCGCCGGCGGTGATGCTGAGGCTGACGTGATCGGCCGCGCGTACCTGCTGGTTCTTGCTGATCCCGAAGATCTTGGTGACGCCGCTCAGCTCGATGGAGGCACTGGCCGTTGCAGCTGCGGTCACGTCATTACTCCTCGGCTACCAGACGGGTGAGCCGCTTCGTGCCGGGCTGGCACTCATCCGGGCTAGCGACTACTCTTGTCGATTACCTAGTGACAATGCAAGACCAGAGCCACGCCCGTTAGCTAGTCACAATGCAAGTTGAGACCTTTTTGTTACGGCAGCCGGCAGGAGACTGACGAGAACATGCCTCTGCATCACGCGGTGCTCGCACTGCTGGCCGACAAGCCGGCCCACGGGTACGAGCTGAAGAGCAGCTTCGAGCAGGCCGTCGGCGACCAGTGGGGCGGGCTCAACATCGGGCACCTGTACCAGATACTCGACCGGCTGAGCCGCGATGGGCTGATCGATTCGGAGCGCCAGCCTCAGGCTGTCAAACCAGACCGGGTCATCCATCAGCTCACCGCGGCGGGCCGGGCGGAGCTCGATCGCTGGCTCGGCGAGCCGAGCACGCGCCAGCGCGGTTACCGGGACGACTTCTTCCTGAAGCTGATGGCGGCGGTACAAGCCGGGGATCAGGAGACGCTTGACGGCGTGCTGCGGCGGCAGCGGGCGCACCTGGTCCGCGAGCTGCGCAGCCTGGCTGACGCCAGGGCCCAGTCACAGTCTGACGTGGTCGCGCTGCTGATCACCGCGGCCGAGCTGCACGTCCGGGCTGACCTGGGCGTTGTCGACGCGGCGGAGCAGACTCTGGAGCCGGCCGTAGCGGCGGCCGCGGCTGCCGATGCCACGTCGGACGGCGTGTCCGTGGCCGCTGGCTGACCAGTTCGCGGCGGCCGGCTGACCGGAGCACGGCACGCAGCGCCGCCGCCGGCGCGCTGAGTTACCATGCCTCGTGCGCTTCGGCATCATCATCCTCCCGGATCAGCGCTGGCAACAGGCGGCCCGGCGCTGGCAGCGGGCCGAGGAGTTCGGCTTCGACCATGCCTGGACTTACGACCACCTCGGCTGGCGGACGCTCGTGGATGGCCCGTGGTTCGACGCCGTTCCCACGCTGACGGCGGCGGCGACGGTCACCTCACGGATCCCGCTCGGCACGCTGGTCGCATCGCCGAACTTCCGGCATCCGGTGAGCTTTGCCCGCCAGCTGACCGCGCTCGATGACATCAGCAACGGCCGGATCCTGCTCGGTCTCGGCGCGGGCGCGGGCGGCACGAGCTTTGACACCAAAGTCCTCGGCGAGCCGGAGCTGACCGCGGGCGAGCGCGTCGACCGGTTCACAGAGTTTGCCACGCTGCTGGATGAGCTGCTGAGGACCGACCATGTCACCTGGTCCGGCCGCTACTACACGGCAGTCGACGCGCGGAACCTGCCCGGCTGCGTCCAGCAGCCGCGGATTCCGTTCATCATGGCGGCGAACGGCAGACGCTCGATCGCGCTGGCGGCGCGACTCGGCGATGGCTGGGTGACAACCGGCCATCAGTCCGATGACCTCAGCGCCTGGTGGCTGTCAGTCGGCGACGGGATCCGCCGGTTCGAGGACGCGCTCGTCGCGGCCGACCGCGAGCCCGCCTCCGTCCCGAAGTACGTCTCGCTCGACGCGGCCGGCCCTTACTCGCTGTCGAGCCATGGCCTACCTGACGGACGCCGTCGGTCAGCGCAGCGGATCTCGGTTTCACCGATGTGATCATCCACTGGCCGCGGCCGGACGGGCCGTACGCGGGTGACGAGCGCGTGCTCGAAACAGTCGCGGCCGACCTGCTGGCCACTCGGACGTAGGTTGTCAGGCGGCCAGCCGCGCCAGGCATACCGCGAGACGCCTGCTACTCCCTCGCCGTAATCAGCCGACGAACAGGGACAGCGTGTCGGCCACGCAGGCGGCCTTCTCCTGGCCCTCGATCTCGACGCGCATCCGGACGTGCGCGAGCGAGCCGAGATGCGTCTGCCTGACGTCGGTCAGCGTCGCCTCCGCCCTGATCGACGAGCCAGTGAGCACCGGCGAGGGGAACCGGACCCGGTCCAGCCCGTAGTTGATGCCCATGGTCAGGTTCTCGACCCGGAAGATCTCCGATCGACAGGACCGGCAGCAGCGACACTGTCAGGTAGCCGTGCGCGATCGTGCCGCCGAACGGGCCGCTGGCCGCGCGCTCGATGTCGACGTGGATCCACTGGTGGTCGCCGGTGGCATCAGCGAACGCGTTGACCTGCTCCTGGGTGATCTTGTGCCACTCGCTGAAGCCGAGGCTCTCGCCCTTAGCCGCGACGAACTCATCCAGGTTGGCGAACGTGCGCATGCCACTACCTCCGTGTCACTCCAGCATCGGCATCCATCCCCGATACCAGGACAATAGCGTCGGCGCGTTCAGCGGCACAGCCCCGGCCGCGCGCGGCGGTTCCGGCGCGGCTGCCTGCTGGCGTAGCGGGAGCGAGCTGCCTGCGGACAGGGCCGCCTGCTTGCTGGCGGCTCAGCCTGCCTTGTAAGAGACGAGCTGGTCCTCGCGCGAGCGACATGGTTAATGCCGGCCTCGTCGAGGATCACCTCGGTCTTCACCGGCCCGACGCCGGTTGCGAGCCAGGTCCGTACCTCGCTGCTCACCGCGAACCCGTGGATTGTCTCGGCTCATCGTCATGTTCACGACGGTGGCGTTGTAGGTGCCGGCCGGGACCGTGACGCTCTGCGTGCCCGCGCCCTGGACGGTGACGTGCGCATCCACCTTCTGCTTAACGCCGCTCTCGACGAACTCGATCCGCAGGGTGTCGTGATAGGCCTTGCCTGAAGCCAGCTCCGCCGCCGGCGGCCAGAAAATGCTGCCGGAGATCAGCTTGACCGTGGTACCCGAGCTGTTGGTGTCGAACTGGCTGAACGGCAGCGAGATCGACCCGTCTGAGTGAACGACGTAGTAAGCGGTGTCGTTACTGGTGTTCCCCAGTGACGTGATGGCGCTGGCTCATCGTCACCTGCTGGCCGCCGGACACTGACGTCACGGCGGTCATCTTGTTGACCGTCTTGCCGTAGGTGGTCTTGTACGTCCACGTGTCGCCGACGCCGACGGGGAACGGCACAGTAGCAGCGGAGACGACCGACGTCGAGCCGCCGGAGCCGGAGCTGCTCGACGAACGTACTGGCCGCGGAAGCTGAGCCAGATCCTGATGAGCCTGACGACGCTGCCGGAGCCGTTGGACCCGCCGCAGCCGGCCAGGACTAGGCCAGCCGCGATCGCGATCGCGGCGACTGCGCCAGCAGGGCGCAGGCCCTGTGCGTAACCGTTCATGTCCTTCTTACCTCGTCTTGGATTAGGCGGAGTGAATGCGTGGCCGGCTCCGGACGCGGCCTCCGTACCGGCTGTCCCCTCCGCAGCCGGTACGGAGCGCGCGGGCATCGGGTCGGAAGCTAACCGGCGGGGCGGGGCGGCGAGCAGCGGCATCGACTGCAGCCACACCGCTCCGGGGCCGGACAGGACGGCGAAATGCTGAGCGCTCGGCGCTCAGGTGACGACTGAAGGGAGCGGCAAGCTCAGCCATCTGGACGGCGACCGACGCATCGGCCATGCCGACATGCCAGGGATGCGTGCGCAGCGACGTGCCGGCCGCCAGGTCGCGCCTGACCACGTCGCCAGACAGCTCGATCCAGGCGCGGCCGTGGCCGCCGATACGCCGCAAGATGAAGTCCTGGGCGGGTACTTCGGCAGATGCAAGCGTCTGCTGGAAGCCGGTGGTTACCTCGATTCCCGGCGTGCCAGCCAGGAACCCGTTGCAGTGCACGAGGTACTCCCGCTCAGGCGTTACCTCGATCTGAAGAATGCTGCCGGGCAGCCTGGAGGCGAAGGCGATAGTGCCCGCCTGGCCTGTCGCGATGTAGTCACTGAGGCCAGCTAGCCCGGCTGTCATCTGGATAGAGTCGGTCATCCAGGCGAACTCGCCTGTCTCAGCTATGATCCTTTCGCCCGGCTCGAGTGAGATGGACAGCACTGGCTGCGTCGAGCCGAGCAACTGCTCATGCACTGGCATCTCCCTGCCCCTGTTCCGATAAACGAGCGCTGGCATCGTTCTATCGGTGCAGGCAGCCATGGCGAATCCTGGCAACCATGTAATTCGCGGTCAGGGCAAAAGCGGCAATAACCCCATTGAGGAAACGGGGACGTCCGGCGCCGGCGTTGCGCGCCCGGCACGTGCCGCTGGCGCTATAACAAGGCACGCGGCACGCGGTTGCGCGCCCGGCCCGTGCCGCCGGCGCTATAACAAGCTACGCGGCACAGGGTCTGCGATGCCGTTGTCGATGGCGAACCTGGCCGCCTCCACCCGGCCCGCCAGCTGCAGGTTGCGGTAGATGGTCGCGAGGTGGCGTTCCACAGTCGCCGTGCTGAGGTACAGCTGGGCTGCGATCTGCTTGTTGCTAAGACCGGCCGCCAGCAGCCGCAGCACCTCGGCCTGCCGCTCCGTGAGGTTGCCGGGCCGCCCGTTGCCCGCCGCGGCGGTACCAGGAATCGCGGGAGCCGAAGTTCCGCCAGGGCGGCGTCGGCTGCGGCCAGGTGCTGTGCGTTCCCGATGTCATCGGCGAGAGCACGGGCGCCATCCAGCTGACGACGGGCCTCATCGTCCTGGCCGGCCTGGTGCAAGACCCGGCCCAGACCGATCATGGCTCCGATCACGTCATGCGGGTGACCGCCCGCCTCGAACGCCGCGATCGCAACTCGGAAGTGCTCCTCGGCTCCGGCCCAGTCCTGCCGGTGCGCAGCCACCGCCCCCATGTTGCAGCGGATCGTACCGATCAGCTGCGGGTTGCCGGGCGCCATCGCGGCGCCCTCGGTCAGCGCGCGGTCCGCCGCCTCCCACTGACTTGTCCTGATGAGGACGTCGGCCAGGTTAGCCAGCCCGATTGCGATGGAACGCTGCTCGCCGAGCTCGCGCTTGATCGCCAGCGACTGCTCGAAGAGCTCGCGCGCGCGGTCAAGATTGCCGTCGTCTAGCTCAAGCAGCGCCATGTTGTTGATCGCGACGGACATGCCGCGGCGATCACCGAGCTCCTCGCGCAGGTCCATCGCCGCCTGGAAACCGCGCCGGGCTGCCTCATTGTTGCCCAGGTACCGGTTCGCCGAGCCCAGGACGGTCGCGGTGAGCGCCATCCGCACCTTAAGGCCAAGCGGCCCGAAGATTGCCATGGCGAGCTCGGCCGCGCGTATGGCCTCGGGGTAGTCGCCATTCTCGGCGGCCAGCACGGCGGCCGCGCACAGCGCGCGGCCTGCGCGCTCGTCACTGCGTGGCCCGGCCATGGTCAGGAACCTGCTTAGCCAGTTCCTGCCGACCGCCAGTCGCCCGCTTACCAGCCACCACTGCCACAATGACGCACTGATGTCCAGGCCTAGATCGACGTCGGAGTGCTCGTCTGCCCAGTCCAGCGCTGCGTGCAAGTCGGCCACGGCCGCCTCGATCCGGCGGGTCCAGTCGGCAGCGTCCGCGCTGTTGAGGCCCTGCTCGCTGCCGGCTGCGATGGTCGCGCAGTGGAGCGCGTGCCGTCGCCGGACCGCGGGCTCGTCGCCGGTCTTGCCCAGCTGCAGCGCAGCAAACGTCCGGATGGTCTCCAGCATGCTGAACGTGTTCTGCTCGGGGCCGCGGGCCACGACGAGCCATGATGAGTCGACCAGCAGGCGTGTGGTGGCGACCGCGCTCGGCACGTCGATCCCGAGCACCGCCTGGACGTCATCGATCCTGAACGAGCCGGCGAAGACGCTCAGCATTGCCAGCCTGCGCTGCTGCTCGGGGCTTAGCAAGTCGTAGCTGACCTGCAGCACGTCGGCGAGCCGGCGGCCGGCGTGCTGGCCGACCCGGGCGGGCTCTGAGTCGAGCAGCACGGCGCGCTGCTGCAGGATCTCCTTGATCGACAGCGTGCCGACCCAGCCCGCGATCAGCTCGATGGCGAGCGGAAGCCCGTCCAGACGGCGGCACAGTTCGGCGATCGCGTGCGGCGCCACGTCGGACGCGCGGAAGTCCGGCAGCCGCTCGCTGGCCCTGGCGATGAACAGCTGCACGGCGTCGGACGCGGCGATGTCGGCAGCGCTGGCCGCTATCGACGGGCAGGCGAGTGGCGGAACCGTCCAGCAGACTTCGCCGGGAATGCCGAGCACGACCCGGCTGGTGACGACGATCCGTAGTCCGGTCACGCCTGCCAGCAGGTCGCCAGCGAGCTCGGCCACCTGGTCGGCGACCCGCTCGGCGCCATCGAGCAGCAACAGCCACGGCGATGCGGCGAGTGCAGCCCGCAGTGACTCGGTCAGCGGCGTGCCCTGCTGATCGTGTACCCGCAGCCGGGAGGCGAGCGCGGTGACGAGCGTCCGGGGATAGCGGACCTGCTCTAACGGCACGAAGATAACGTCGGCGTCGGCGAAGCTGCGGCCGAGCACCTCGGCGGCCAGCCGGGTCTTCCCCGCTCCGCCCGGCCCGATCAGCGTGACCAGCCGTGACTGCCCGATCAGGCGGGCGAGTTCGGCAAGCTCGCGTTCCCGGCCCACGAAGGTCGACCGGGCGACAGGGAGCTGGTCAGCGTGGCCGCCGCCCGCGCCGCCTGGCGGATCGGTGCCAGTGACATCGTGGCTGGCGTCGACGCCGTCGTCGGCACCGCCGCCTGCGGAGTGCTCACTCTCGAGCTGCGCGAGTGCGGCCTTCGCCCGGGGCGACAGCTGCGTCCGGCCGGATTCCCAGCGGTTGACGGTGGCGAAGGACACGCCAAGGCGACGGGCCAGCTGCTCCTGGCTGAGCCCGAGGCTGCCGCGCAGGACTCGCAGCCGCGCTGCAACCGATTCCGCATCGCGCGGCTCGCTCACGCAGGAAAGCCTACGGTTTTTCGTGCGCTAGGGCATACCGCACGCACCCGGGCCTAGATCGTGCCAAACAGCCGATCGCCGGCGTCGCCGAGACCCGGCACGATGTAGCCCTTCTGGTTGAGATGGGCATCCACGGCACCAGTCACGACGTGGACAGGCGGGACCTCGCCGCCGAACTCGGCGCCAAGCCTGGTCAGTCCCTCCGGTGCGGCCAGCAGGCAGATCGCAGTCACCGTGGCCGCACCACGATCAGCCAGCATCCGGATGACGGTTTCCATGGAGCCGCCGGTGGCCAGCATCGGATCCAGGATGAACGTGTCCCGGCCAGTCAGGTTGTCGGGCAGCCGGGTCGCATACGTCGAGGCCAGCAGGGTCTCCTCGTCCCTGACCAGGCCGACGAAACCAATGTCGGCTTCCGGCAGCAGGCTGGAAAAGCCGTCGAGCATGCCGATGCCGGCGCGCAGGATCGGCACGACGAGCGGGACGGGTCGCGCGAGACTGACGCCGCTCGCGATCCCGACCGGCGTCTGCACCTGAACCGGCTCGAGCCTGACGCTCCTGGTGGCCTCGTAGCCGAGCAGTGTGGTCAGCTCGTACGCCAGCCGCCGGAATGTAGGCGTGTCAGTGCTGCTGTCTCGTAGCAGGGTGAGTTTGTGCGCTATGAGCGGATGATCGGCCACCGTGGTTTGCATGCTCGGTAGTGTGCCGGCCCGGCGCCGTGTCGTCTACCCGTTACCGCGGTGCTCGGCGGCTTCCGCTGCGAGAAGTCGTGCAACGGCTTGCAGGGTGTCGGACCCGAGCGCCTCCTCAATTGCCGCGAGCAACTCCTGCTGGGCCCGGAGCATCGCGTCCGCCGTGGCCCGGATCTCCTGGACAGTCAGCATCCGGCCGGTTATCTGGTAACTGTGCCGCTCGCTTTCCATCGCTGCGGGCGTGTCGCCCGGCCCGGTGCCCCAGGCCTCATGCACGAGCCGGTTCCGGTCGCGGTTTGCCTCCCGGCAAGCGCGAAGCGCGGTCCGGATTTTCTCGCGCCGGTCGGCCGGAATGTCCTCGTGCTTGCGCGCGACCGCCTCGCAGTTCTCGGTGAGCCAGTGCGTCTCCTGACCGACCGCGATAACTGCGGCGTACCGGCCGCCGATCAGCGCACAGAAGGCCATTCGCAAGGCGATCTCCATGACCGCTGCCCGCTCGACGACCTGACCGAGCGCATAGAACCGGTCGTCCTGAGGATCGGTGCGCGGCGGCTGAGTCATAGGCGGCAGCCTAGGTCCTCCGGCTGACCTGCTCAGCCGGATTCGCCCGACGCCATGGGCGAGTGAATCGAAAGTATGTTCTAATAAACAGATGAGCTCGGTCGTCCGCCCGGACTGGTGGTGTTATCCGCTGCAGTGCCCTGAGGGGCACCCATGGGCGCCGGGGCGCATAACAGTCGGCTGGATGCCCTGTGACTGCCCCAACGCGCAAGCTAACAAGATGCTCGGACACCTGTGGGTGCGCTGCCGCGCAGAAGGCTGCCGGTCGATCTGGTACCGCCCGCGCCACCGGCCGGATCCTGGCGACTCGGGAGCGAACCGCTGGTTAGCTGGGCGTCCGCGCCACCGCGCAGTTGCTCGAGCGCGCGGCGGCGGGCGAGGAGATCATTATCGCGAGGGCGGGTCGTCCCGTCGCCCGGTTGGTTGCGCTGGCTGGTACGACGAACCGTGCGCGGAAACCGGGCGCCTGGCGCGGCAAGGTCTCCATAGCTCCAGACTTCGATCAGCTGCCCGCCGATATCGAGGCAGCCTTTCGAGGTGAGGGCAGTTGAGGCTGCTGCTCGATACGCATGTCCTGCTGTGGTGGCTCGCTGACGAGGAACTCACTTCGGAGGCATGTGCACTGATCGCCGATCCCGCGAACGTGGTAGCGGTCTCGGCCGCCAGCGCATGGGAGATATCGATAAAGAAGGCGCTAGGAAAGCTAGCGGCGCCAGACGATCTGGAACAGCAAATCCTCGCCTGCGACTTCACGCCGCTCCCCATCAGCATCAGCCATGCCATGACGGCGGGGCAACTGCCCCGGCATCATGACGATCCGTTCGACCGGATGCTGATCGCCCAGGCTCAGGTAGAGCAGATGGCCGTTGTCACTCGTGACAAGCGCTTTGGCGACTACGACATAGCGGTTGCCGCTGCGTGAGCGCTGGCCGGGCTCTCAGCGCGCGGCGCTCTCGACGAGGTCGGGCGGCGTTGCGCTCGTCAGGTCGAGGTAAGCCTCACCCTCAGGCTCAGGCAGCGCCATCGCGCTGGCGCTTGGTGCCGGCCTGGGGCGCCGCGGCTTGCCGGACGCGGACGTGCCGCCGCGGCCGCGGTAGATGAGCAGCCCGTTGACAGGGTCGGGAACTGCGTCTAGCGCCGCACGGACCACCGGCAGGTCGCGGAATGCCTGCCATTCCTCGGCGGTGTTAAAGCAGACCTCGAACGCGACTCCCCAGTTGTCTGCGTGCCAGGTCCCGTCAAGGGCGCCGTTAGTGAGCGCCGCCTCGATCAGTTCGGAGTCGTACGCGTGCTGCCACTGGAAAGCCGAGAACTCCCCGTGCAGGACCTCGATCGACCACCACTCAGCCATATGTTGAGATAGTACGTCTTTCGCAGGCGACGCGGAAGGCCTGAGCCACAGGCCATGCAGCGCTGCTGACGGGTCAGCCCTGCGGCCGGTTAGCCGCGCGGACGTCGGCGGTGAGCTGACTGACCGGCAGCCAGCCGTCATGCTTCCAGAGGATTTTGCCGGCGGCCGAGGTGAGGACGAACCAGGGCTGATCCTGTACGCCGTAACCGTCAGCGAGGCGGCCGGTAGGGTCCAGGGCGACCCGGTAGCCGAGTGGCTTGCCGATGTTCGCCAGGTAGCTGCGAACGGCAGCCGGCGACGGCTCGGCCGCCTCCTCGTCGACCGCCACGAGGGCCGGCAGACCGGCCGCGGTCGCTGCCCGCGCATACTCCCTCAGGCCAAGCAGCCGCGCCCGCAGGTCCGACGTCTGGTCGAGCCAGGTCGCAAAGAACATCACGAGGTGGGCCTTGCCGGGCCCGAGCGTCAGCGATCCCGACGGCAGCGTGCCGAGCTTGACCGAGGTCCGGGGCGACAGCCCGCCGATGTAAGCGAGCGATCGCACGCCGGCAAGGGCCGGATGGCCGGGCAGCAGTCTCGAGGACTCCTGCGCCATGATCTGCGCGGCCTGCGTGATGCTGGCGTACGCCATCGTGGTCATGTAGAGCTTCTGCTCGCGGCCCATGGTATCGATGACGAAAACCGCTGGCGTGTGGTCGACCTGGCCCTTCTCGATCTGAACGTAGATGTCGTAGGCCTTCCAGACCTTCGCGAGCTGTGCGTCCGAACCGGTCAGGAAGTCCCACTGGTTCACCATGCCGTGTGCCCGCGAGTAGGCCAGGACATCGGAAACCTTGGTGGCGGCCGCGTTAGCGTCCACGCCGAGCAGCTGCACCTGGCTGCCGGCCGCACCCAGCAGCTGCTTGGCCGCCAGCATGCTCTGGCTTGTGAGCGGGCAGATCGTCGTGCACTCCGAGTCGGTGAACGCCAGGATCACTACCTTGCCCCGGAAGTCGCTCAGCGACATTCGCTGGCCGAACTGGTTCACTAGCGAGAAGTTCGGCGCCGGGATGCCGCTGAGTGAGCTGCCGGGATCAAGGTCGGGGTTGGCTGCGGCGGCCTGCATGCCCGGCTGGGGTCCCTGCCATGGTCCCGCCGCTTGCCTGCCCGGCCGAGCTGGCGGCTGTGCCGCACCCAGCCACCGCCACCGCCGCGGCGACGGTCCCGGCCATCAGCAGCCCGGTCAGGCCACGGCGGCCGGCTGCCGCCTGCCAGCGTGACGACGCGGCGTAGCAGGAAAGTCGCACGGCTCGATACTGCCACTCTCCTGGCACTGCTGCGGCCAGCGGGCAGCCGGAAGCGGCCAGAGCCTGGACGCTACGAAGGACTTACGCAAAGATCAGCTGCCGTCCGGGTAACCGCCCCGGTGCAGCACCATCGGATAGTGCGGGAGCGTCCGCGGCTTGCGTACGGCCCCCCGCCAGCCAGCCGGGTCAGGTTCCAGACCTGTGAACAGCGGAGAGCCGGGCCCGCCGAGGCCGCAGCCGGCGGAGCCTGCCTCGATCACGGTGAGGCCGCGCGAGCCGGTAAAGCCGGTCGCCATCGCAAGGCTTTCGGCGGACACGCCGCTGAGTACGGGCAGGTCACGAACGCGGACGCCGTCGCGATCAAGGACGCGCAGCAGGTCGGCCGAAATCGCCAGCGAGAGCCCAGCCGCAGGCCGTGCTGAAGAGGTCGCGCCACCGTTGCTCGATGACCGACGTCAGCGGGCGCACCGCGGCGTCGCTGACAGGTGGCATGGCCGGATTAAAGGCGAGTCGCGGCCCGGACCAGCCCGGCGACGGCCTGGGACCGGCTGTGCGGCGGCCACGCGATCACCGTCGTCACCGTCGGCGCGTCCAGCACCGGCACGGCGGCGAGGTCGCGGCGCAGATGGACGCGACACGACTCCGGCAGGACCGCCGACGCCCGGCCGAGCGCGATCAGCTGATACAGCTGCGCATGGTCGCGAAGTTGCGGACCGGGGCCGTGCGGGTAGGTGCCGTCGGGGCCGGGCCAGCGCGGCATCGGCAGGCCGGGCAGCGCAGTGACGTCGGCCATCCGCACGTGGGCCCGGCCGGTGAGGGGGTGTCCGGCCGGGAGGACCACGACCTGCCCCTCGGTGCATAGCTCCTCGGTGTCGAACCCGGCCGTTGAGTCGAACGGCCGGTGCAGCAGCGCCACGTCGGCCCGTCCGTCGCGCAGCAGCCGTTCCTGCTCGGCGATCGCGCATAGGAGCACGTCGACGGTGACCGCGCCGGGCTCGGCGGCGTAGGCCTCGAGCAGCTTCGACAGCAGCTCGCTGGACGCTCCGGCCTTCGTGACGAGGACCAGCCCGGGCTGCCCGGTCGCGGCGAGGGCGGCCCGGCGGGTACGGCGGTCGGCGGCGTCAACTGCGTCGAGGGCCGCCCGGCCCTCGCGCAGCAGCACCGACCCGGCCTCGGTCAGCGTGACGGTGCGGCTGGTGCGTTCCAGCAGCGCCACCCCTAGCCGCCGTTCGAGCTGCCGGATCGCCCGCGACAGCGGCGGCTGCGCGATCCCGAGCCGCTGCGCGGCGCGCCCGAAATGCAGTTCCTCGGCGACGGCGACGAAGTACCGCAGCTCCCGCGTCTCCATGCCGCCACGGTACCCGTGAGACGGCGGGTGCCGCGCCCCAGAGCCGGGGTGGCCGGGCGGCGCGGGGGTGACCGGAGCACCGGTGACCTGGATCGATACCTGGGCGGTATCACTCCCTACCCAAACGGTGTTGGAGGCCCAGCCCAAGCGCGGGCAGGATCGAATGCATGAGCGATCAGGCGATCGCGCTTGTCACTGGCGCGAACAAGGGGATCGGGTACGAGATAGCAGCCGGCCTGGGCGCCCTCGGCTGGAGCGTCGGCGTCGGCGCCCGGGACGAGACCCGCAGGGAAGCCGCCGTGGAGAAGCTGCGCGCGGTCGGCATCGACGCGTTTGGCGTGCCGCTCGACGTAACCGACGACGCGAGCGTGGCCGCCGCGGCCGGGCTGATCGGGGAGCGTAGCGACCGGCTCGACGTGCTCGTCAACAACGCCGGCGTGACCGGCGGCATGCCGCAGGCGCCCACCACCGTCGACCCCGCGACCGTGCGGACGGCCGTGGAGACCAACGTGATCGGCGTCATCCGCGTCACCAACGCCATGCTGCCCTTGCTGCGGCGCTCGGCCTCCCCGCGGATCGTGAACATGTCCAGCACCGTCGGCTCCCTCACCCGGCAGACCACTCCCGGCGCCGAGACTGGCCCGATTTCCGCCGCGTACGCGCCGTCGAAGGCATTCCTGAACGCCGTCACCATCCAGTACGCCAAGGAACTGCGCGACACCAACATCCTGATCAACGCCGCCTGCCCCGGCTACACCGCGACCGACCTCAACGGCTTCCGCGGCGTCCGTACCCCCGAACAGGGCGCGGCGATCGCGATCCGGCTCGCGACCCTGCCCGACGACGGCCCGACCGGCGGATTCTTCGAGGACGCCGGGGTGGTGCCCTGGTGACAGACGAGCCCGGCGCCGCTCCCACCCGGCAAAGTACGATGATCAGAGCCCGGTCCGGGCGCGGGATTTGCGGTAGCGAAGGAAGGTTGCGCCATCAGCACTGCACCCGTACAAGCGAGCGCGACCAGCCTGACCAGGCGGCCAGCCGGCCGCGGTGATTCACACCGAGGACCTGACGAAGGTCTATCCGGGAACCGATTTCGCCGCCGTCGACAAGCTGAACCTCGACGTCCAGGCCGGTGAGATCTTCGGCTTGCTTGGACCCAACGGCGCTGGCAAGACCACGACGGCCGGGATGCTGACGACGAGGGTCGTGCCGACCTCGGGGCGAGCGCTGCTGGCGGGTGTCGACGTCGCCGCGCATCCGGCGCTGGCCAAGCAGCTCAGCGGGATCGTCTCCCAGCAGAACACCCTGGACCGCCAGCTGACGGTCTGGGAGAACCTGTACTTCCACGGCCGGCTGTTCGGCATCGGCGCTCGCGAGTCCCGGCAGATCGCCGACGACCTGCTCGAGCAGTTCCAGCTGTCCCGGTGGGCGAAGGCGTCGGTGTACGCGCTGTCCGGCGGCATGGCGCAGCGGCTGATGGTGGCGCGCGCGATCTTCCACCGGCCGTCGGTGCTGTTCCTGGACGAGCCGACAGCGGGCCTGGACCCGCAAAGCAGGCTGGCGCTCTGGGACCTGCTGGGCGAGCTGCACCGGGCCGGCCAGACGATCCTGCTCACCACGCACTACATGGAGGAAGCCGACCAGCTATGTGACCGGGTGGCGATCATGGATCACGGCAAGATCCTGGCCCTGGACACCCCGGCCGCGCTGAAGCAGTCGCATCGGCGCCGACAACGTCGTCACCATGAAGGCGGCTGGCGACGCGGCCAGGCTCGCCGAGCTGCTGACCGCCGACGTCGAGGGCGTGACCCGGACCCGTCTCATCGACGGCGGACTGGAACTGCACGTCAAGGGCCGGGACCGGCTGATACCGCGGATCGTCCTCGCAGCCGAGCGCGGCGGCTTCGACCTGGCCGACCTTTCGGTGGCCGAGCCGAGCCTGGAGACGGTCTTCATCAACCTGACGGGCAAGGAACTGAGGGACTGATGGCAACGTCCGTAACGCCGGCAGCGCCGCCGCAGGCGAAAATGATCGGCGGTGGTCCTACCCGCTCCGTTGCCGCCGCGAGCTGGACTGCACTCGGCGCACTGATGCTGCGTGACCTGGTCGTACTTCGCAAGCATCTGTGGGAGTTCGTGCTGCGGACGATTATCCAGCCGTTCCTGCTGTGCTTTGTGTTCTTGTATGTCTTCCCTAAGATCGGCCAGGGCATCGGCGGCCACGGCGCAGGCGCTGAGTCCGCCTTCGCGACCATCCTGGTGCCCGGAGTCGTGGGCATCTCGGTGATGTTCCAGGGCGTTCAGTCGATTGCGCTGGCGATGGCGCAGGAGTTCGGGTTCACCAGGGAGATCGAGGACCGGGTCCAGGCGCCGTGCCCGATCTGGCTGGTCGCCATCGCCAAGGTGCTGTCCGGCGCGGCGCAGGGCGTGCTGTCGGCGGTTATCGTGCTGCCGATCGCCTCCGTCGTGCACGCGCCTGGCGTGCACGCGCATCTGACGCTGCACTGGCTGCTGATCCTGACCTTCGTGCCGCTTGCCTGCGTCGCGATGGCAGGACTTGGCCTCGTGCTCGGCACCAGCTTCGAGCCGCGGAACATCGGCCTGATGTTCGGCTTCATCATCCTGCCGATCACGTTCCTCGGCGGGACGTACTACTCCTGGACCAGGCTGGCGCCGGTCACCGTCGGCGGCTGGCACTGGCTGCAGACGATCGTGCTGATCAATCCGCTGATCTACGTCAACGAGGGCATGCGGGCCGCGTTCACGACCGCGCCGCACATGCACCTGTACGTTGTCTACCCCGTGGTCGCAGCCTTCGGCGCGGTGTTCCTCACCATCGGCCTGCGCAACTTCCGCCGCCGCGTGCTGTCCTGACCTCTCCGTCCGGTTACCTGCCCCGCCATCAGAACCGGGCGTCCGCCCTACCCGGCGATGCCGATGTGCCTGCGGATCGCCGTGGGGTCATCGATCAGCGACAGCATGCACGCGGCCAGGTCGGCCCTGGACACCGTGAAGCCGCGCGGCAGGTTGCGGTCGATCGCGATGCGGTAGCTGCCGGTGGGCGCCTTACTGGTCAGCCCTGGTGGCCGCATGATGGTCCAGTCCAGGTCACTAGCCTCAACCTCGGCCTCGCCGGCTCGCATGTCGGCGCAGACGTGCCGGAGGAAGGTGCGCCGCACCACCGGCTTCAGCAGGTAGCGCAGGAACGGGCTGTCGCCTTCGTCGGCGACGATCGATCCGCTGAGGGTCAGCAGGCGGCGGCTGCCCATCTTGTGCATGGCCCCGATGATGCTGCGGACACTGTCCTGGATCACCGTCGTGGGGCCGGTGCCGCGCGGGCCCGCCGCAGTGAGCACCGCGTCCGCCCCGGCTACCGCCGGAGTGATCGAGTCAGGATCCATGATGTCGGCAGTAATGACGCGCAGCCGCGGATGCGGGGGCACGGCCAGGCGGGCCGGGTCCCGGACGACGGCGGTGACCTCGTGGCCACCGGCGAGAGCCAGCTCGACCAGGCAGGTGCCGGTGCCCCCGGTTGCGCCGAAGATCGTGAGCTTCATGGTCCGTGCCTTCCGGTGCGGCCGGAGCCGGGCGACTCCGGGCTAGATTTGTCCTGCAGGGCATACATTATGAATACCATATCATATGTATTCCGTATTACTAGCGCACGGAGCGATGATGGGCGGAGCGGGAGATGCAGGCTCGGCTGACGATCTCGGTGGGGCAGGGTCGGCCCGCGACCGGAGGCGGCTGAACCGCGCGGTCAAGGAGTCGCTGCGCGACCTGGGCGCAGAGCTGTCGCGGCTCAACCACAGCGTCGGCGGGCGGCTCGATCTGAAAGGCGCCGATCTGGAGTGCCTCGACCTGATCGGCCGCTACGGTCCCGTCAGCCCCAGCGCGCTGGCCCGGCTGGCCGGACTGCACCCGGCGACCCTGACCGGCGTGCTTGACCGGCTTGAACGCGACGGCTGGATCGCCCGCGACCGCGACCCAGCGGACCGGCGCGGAGTGCTGGTCCGGGCCGAGCGCGGCCGGGGCGCGGAAGTGCTCCGCCTCTACCTCATCGACTCCGGGATGAACTCAGCGCTAGATGACATCTGCGCCGAGTATGCCGAAGCGGACCTCGAGCTGCTGGCCGGCTTCCTGCGGCGCGCTGCCGAGGCCGGCCGGGCCGCGGCGGCACGACTGTCCGGTGGCTGACGGGGGCTTCGCAGCCCGGACCCTAGGAACCGCGTTCACCTGCTCGCCGGGTCTGATTTGCAGGCATGTCATCCGGCGCGGCGTAGAACAGTGCGGTCTACGTACCCCCTCCAGGAAAGAAGGCGCCTTGCTTCCCACCGCCTCGCGCGCAGCGAGAATCGTCGCCGCAGTATCGGCGGGCCTGGCTAGCCTGGCACTGGCCGGTCCTGCCTTCGCCGGGCCCGCGTCCAGTCCTAGCCACCATCCGGCCGCGCACGGCTACCGGGCTCAGGTACTACTCAACGGGGCGAACCTCAAGCACACCTTCGTGCCCGCCGGCTCGTCCACGCCAATGACCGAGCCCCTGACCAAGCCGGACGACCTCACCGTCCTCGGGCACCACCTCTTCGTCGCCTTCCAGAACGGGGTGGGACCGCAGGGTGAGCCGAGCACCGACGGCAACACCGACAGCACCGTTGTGGAGTTCACAGCCGGTGGAAAGGTCATCCACCAGTGGAACCTGCACGGCAAGTGCGACGGCATTACCGCTGACCCCCAGCGCGGAGAGCTGATCGCCACGGTTAACGAGGACGCCAACTCCAGCCTCTATGTGATCAGGCCAGGCGCCCGGAAGGGCGCGCATGTAGCGCACTTCCGGTACAACCACAGCCCGCTGGCGCACAACGGCGGGACCGACGCCATCTCCATCTACCACGGCCTGATCCTGATCAGCGCGTCGGCGCCTGGCACCGTCAGCGGTAGTAACCCGGCCCCGCAGCCGACCTACCCGGCGGTGTACCGGGTGACCTTCCGCCCGGCTAAGCACGTTGCGGTGGTCAAGCCGCTGTTCTACGACGAGGCTTCAGCCAGGACAGCGAACACGGGCCCGAGCATCGGCAAGGTCGAACAACTGGCCCTCATCGACCCCGACTCGAACGAGATCGTGCCGGCTTCCGGACCGCGGTTCGCCGGTGACTTCATGGAGACCAGCCAGGCCGACCAGGAGCAGATCTTCGTCCTCCCGCACCGCAAGCTGGGCAGCCACCTGGCGGTGCTGCACCTGTCGCAGTCCGTCGACGACACCGCATGGGCGCGGCGCCACGGCCGGCTCTACGTCTCGAACCCCGGCGGCGACACCGTCGACGTCGTCACCGGCCAGTTCCGGCAGGGCACCATCTTCGTCGCCGTGACTCCATGCGACGCGGGTAACGCGCCGTCGGTCTGCCCGGGGCCCGGATTCCCGGCGAACTACCTCGGCCAGCTCAACCCGTGGACCGGCAACGTTAGCCGGTGGCGGTGGCCGGCGCAGCGTTCGGGCCTACCGGCATGGTGTTCGTCGGCCGCGGCTAGAACGTGACGCCAGGCTAAGGGGCAGTTAACTGACCTCCTCGTGCCGCCGATGCCGTCCTGTGGCGTCGGCGGCGCGAGGAGAAGTGCTAGTACGGGGCGTCAAGTATGTAATTGCCAGGGTGGCGGACGGTCAGGCTCGTCCACGGGCCGGCCTGTGCCACGACCGCGCCAGCGGCGCGGAGCAGTGGCGACCAGCGCACCCGCACTATGGTCCGGCCCGGTCGGCTCATGCGAAGCGTGACCTCGGCGGGCGTGCTGCCTGTGACCGTGGCAGGCGGGCTGGCGAGCGGGTTGGCGCCGGTCACGCGGTACAGCTGCCAGAATGCGTTGTGCCAGACCAGGACGAGCCAGGGCTGGCCCTCACGGATCGTGGCGGCTTCAGCGACGGCCGCAGGGTCCGGCGTGCCAGCCGAGATGGCCACATAGCGAACGGCGTTGTACCGCAGCCAGCTGTAGTACGCGGACGGGGTCAGCACCCCGCCATAGAAGAGCGGGTTGCGCTCGATATCGACCTGCCGCTCCCAGCCGCGCGCCAGCGGTACCACCGAGGCCAGTTGCTGCGACTCCCAGTGACCGTACTCCGGCACTGCCTCGACCCGCGCAGTGTCCGCGTGCAGCGCGTCAAGCTCACGTACCAGAGCGGCTGTCTGAGGCGCGTAGGCCGGTGCGTTGCCCTGCGCTAGATCGGCGGCGGGCTGGGCTACCTGCCAGACCGCAGCTCCGCCGAGCGCGATCGCGAGCAGCCAGCGGTGCCGCGCACTGCCAAGGCCTACCAGGAGCGGCCCGGCCAGCAGTTCGCCGAGCCGGGCGACATTCGAGCCGATCGGGCTAGGTATCGCCAGCGTCAGCAGGACACCGAGCCCGTAGGCGACCGCCCCCGCGCGCACCAGCTGCCAGCGGCGCGGAATCAGCAGAAGCACTCCGGCTACGGCCACCAGCGGCGGCAGCCAGTTCTGCACGTTGAGCGGCTGGAAGCCGCCGTCGGAAAACGGCGCCATTGCTGCGAGCGGGAGGCTAGCGGCCACGACCACTACCGCCGCCTGCGCCCAGTGCCTGGCGATTGCGAACGCGGCAGCCACGACCCCGAGGAACAGCGCTGCCACCGGGCTGAGCAGGCAGCACAGCAAGGCCAGGGAAGCCGCCGCAAGCAGCCTGCCCCTGGTCCGGGGCAGGCTGACGTCGGCAACGACGACACAGCCAAGCGCGGCGGCCAGACCGAGTGTGAAGGCGGCACGCCCAGCTGAGAGTTCCGTCCACAGGGCGACACCCACCCACACCGCCGCCGCACGGGGGCGGGGTACCTGATGCCGGACCAGCAGGGACGTCAGGAGCACCGCGGAGACCACCGCCGCGACCGCCATCGCCAGGCGCGTCCCGGCAATGGCCAGCAGATAAGGCGCAAGCAGCGAGTAGCTCGCTGGATGGACCCCGCCATACCAGCTGAACAGATACGCGGCCGCTGGATAGTGGCTCGCCCAGTAGGCGCGGGCAAGTGCCGCTGACAGATCGGTCCCGACCCGCGGGAAGAAGACGATCCACGCCAGCGCTCCCGCCGCCGTGACGGCGGCGCCGATGACGACGGGGTGGAAGCAGCGTCAGCCACCGCCGGCTGCCGCGCTGCGATCCGTACTCCGCTGCCTGATGGCGCCGGGCAAGGCCGGCTGGCACCTGGCTAATGGCGCAGGAAGAGGACTATGAACAGCAGGCTGAAGAGGCCGCCTAGCATGATGCCGGCCGTTGCCAGCCCGGCCCCGCGCTCGCCCCGTTCCTGGATCTGACCGTGCGCGATGAGCCCGAGCACGATCGCGAGCAGTGGCACGCCGGGCAGGACTGCGCAGACGAGCGATGCGACAGCCATCCTGTTGAGCGGACGGGATGTGGGCGAGAGCTCGTAGCCGGCCGGTGGCGGCGTTAGCGAGCGCGAGATTCCCGCTGGCAGGTCGTCGGTAAGCGCGGCAAGATCGGCGTAGGTGAGCGGGCCCAGGGCCAGGCCGATCCGATCCTCGTACTCCTCCTTGGTCAGCCGGCCGTCGGCAAACCCCGTCTTCAGAACGTCGATGGCCTGCTCGCGGTCCGCGGCCGACGAGCGCATCTGCCCATATCGATCGGGCAGGCGATGACCTGAGCCTAGCTCCACCGGTGCCTCCTGTGCGGGCTTGCTGGTCCGCACTACCAGGCTAAGGCACGTAGCGCCCGGCCGGATCAGGCGATTACTTCGCCGCCGGAAACAATCTCGGCTTGGGAATGATCGCGGATCGCGGCAGCCACGGCATCGGGGTCATTCGGCGTGATGAAGGGCAGCACGGCAGCGCCGGTGTCGAGGATCAGGGCCGCACTTTTCAACGGCCGGCCTGGATCGAGGCTCGCCCAGTAGCGCAAGGTCGTGGAACCCCAGATCCGGCCCTTGCCGGTGAACGTCCCCATTGTCACCCGGCGAACCTGGCGGATAGAGCTGTAAGGAATGTGCTTGGTGCCCCATGGAAAGTAGTAACCGCGGATGACCACCTCATCGGCCGTGCAGTCGATCCAGCGGTCGTGATACAGGGTGCTCATCAGTCTCGCCGCCATTCTCCGGGCCGACGCTGTGCATAGCATATGGCCGACCCGTGGCGCTGTCCTCGCTCACCCGTCCCCGGACGGGACGGCGCGCCCGCGGCTGCCCCCGAGGAACGAGTCGACGAACGCCTGGCTGTCTGAGAGCTCAGCTGGCGTGCCCTCCATCCGCAGCTCTCCGCCGCCAAGCACGTAGGTGCGGTCGGAGATAGCGAGGACCGCCTTGGCGCGCTGCTCGACGATGAGCACCGCCGCGCCCCGTTCCGCTAGCCGGCGCACGTGCTCGGTCAGCAGCGACTGCGCGATCGCCGGAGCAAGGTTCGCCGTCGGCTCGTCCAGGAGGAAGACGGCAGGCTCGAGCATCAGCACGCGGCCCATCGCCAGCATCTTCCGCTCGCCGCCGCTCAGCTTCCCGGCCGGCCGCTGGATCATTGTGCCCAGCCGGGGAAAAACGGTAAGGACGTGCTCAATTCGGGGCGCTATCTGCTTCTTGGCCAGCAGGTAGCCGCCCATCTCGAGGTTTTCCCTGACGGTAAGCGGCGCGAACACGTCGTCTATCTGCGGCACGTAACCGACGCCAGCCCGCGCGATCTCTTCGGGAGCCAGGTTGGTGACATCCCTATCGCCCACCAGAACCCGGCCCGCCGACACCCGCACGATCCCGACCAGGCTCTTGAGCAGCGTGCTCTTGCCGGAACCGTTAGGACCTACGAGCGAGACGACCTGGCCGGGCTCGGCCTGCACGGATACCGCACGGATCACCGGGTCACCGCCATATCCGGCGGTCACGCTCTCGGCCCGGATCCGCTCGCCGCGCACGATGGGCGGATCCGACCGAGCCGGGTCAGGGGCCCGGGCGGCGTCAGCGGGCAAGGCCGGGTCAGCGGGCAGGGCCGGGTCAGCGGGCAGGGCCGGGTCAGCGGGCACGGCGGGGTCAGCCGACAAGGTAGGCCTCCACGACTTCGGCGCGATCCCGCAGTTCCGTCATCGTGCCTTCGGCCAGTACCGAGCCGTCCGCCATGACTATGACCGGATCGCAGAACTCGTCCATGATCGCCAGTTCATGCTCGACCATCAAGATGGTCATTCCTTCGCGGCACAGCGTGATCAGCGCGCTGCCGATCTTGCGAGCCAGCTCAGGGTGCACTCCGGCCATGGGCTCATCCAGCAGCAGCATCCGCGGATCGGTCATCAGCGCCCGCATGATCTCGACCAGGCGGCGCTGCCCGCCGCTGAGGTCGCCGGCATACTCGTTAGCCAGGGATTCCAGCCCGAACCTGGCGAGCGTCCCGCTGCCTTGGCAACCGCCGCTTCCTCGTCCTGGCGCCAGTAACGCCGGCCGGACAGCGCGCCGCGGAAGGAGTCGCCGCGGTTCCCTGGCGCAGCGGACAGCAGGTTCTCCATCACGGTGAGCCGCTTGAACTCGCTGGCCAGCTGAAATGTCCGGACCAGGCCCATCCGGGCGCGCCGGTATGCGGGCAGCCTGGTGATGTCCTGGCCCTGATAGAAGATCTGTCCGGCGGAGACCTGGTCGGTGCCGGCCAGCAGCGCCAGCAGCGTGCACTTGCCGGCGCCGTTGGGGCCGATCAGCCCGGTCAGGGTGCCGCGGCGGACCGACAGCGAGACACCCGACACGGCGCGCACGCCGCCGAAGTCCCTGCTCACGTCGACCGCCCGCAGGACGATGTCCGCGTCCCGCTGGCCCGGCGGGTCCGGCAGGTCCCGCCCGAACCGCAGGTTTCCGCGGCCGCGTGCGCGCAGGTTCGCCACGACCGCAGTTTCCGCCCGGACCGCCGGTCCGCGGTCCGGCCGGCCCGGCAGCCGCCGGGAGAGCGGCCGTGCCGCCGGCCGGCTGGCGCTGGCAGCGCGAGGACCCGTTTCCGCTCAGGCAGGATTCCCTGCGGCCGGAACCACAGGAACAGGGCGATGAGCAGCCCGATCGCCACCCATTGCAGGGACGGGAGGAGGTTGGGCGGCAAGGTCGGATTCGCATCAGAGATCAGCCGCGTCGACTCCTCGAACCCGACCGGGACTATCACCGCGCCGACAACTGCGCCGAGGTGGTTTCCGCGGCCGCCGATGATCACGGCGGCGAACAGCACGATCGTCTCCGCGTAGGTCCAGGCCGCGGGTGACCAGGCGCTGATGAAGCTCACCAGCACGCCGCCAGACAGGCCGGCAATGGCACCGCCCAGCAAGAGCACGCTGGTCCGCAGTGACTGCAGGTTCTTGCCGAGGGAGTCCGCAACCTTGTCGTTGTCCCGCATTGCCCGCAGCGTGCGCCCGTACGGCGACTCGGTGATGTGCCGCACGAACCAGAACACGCACGCGGCCAGTACCACGATCCCGGCCGCGAACTCCCATTGGTAGGCCGTTGTGGTCGAAGCCATGACCTGGGACTGCAGCGGCGCTGGCACGATAGCCAGTCCGGCGTCGCCGTTCAGCAGCGGCCGGTAGTTCATCACGAGCAAGTTGAGCAAGACGGCGGTGACCAGCAGGCCGACCGCGGCGAAGTCGCCGCGCAGCCGTCGGCCCACCAGGAACGTGAACGGCAGGGCGAGCACGGCCCCCGCGACTGCTGCTCCAATCCACGGGAACGGGAACGGCAGGTTCAGGCCGCCGATGTAGGTCTGGAATCCGCCGTTTGCCGTATCAGCGGGCAGGGCCAGGACCGCGGCGGTGTAGGCACCAACCGCCTGGAAGATGATGAAGCCGAAGTTCGTCACGCCGCCGATGCCGAACTGCAGGCTCAGGCCGAGGCAGGCGATGACGTCCACCGCGCCATAGACCACCAGTGTGATGAGGTAGGACATCTGGCTCCCTGCCTGTGCTCACGCCCGCGCACCGAGCAGGCCGGACGGCCGCAGGGCGAGCGTGGCGAGCAGCGCTACGAAGGCGATCACGTACTTGTAGTCGGGCTGGATGTAGGCCGCGCTCACTTCAGTGGAAAGTCCGATGAGCAGGGCGCCGAGCATCGCGCCGTAGGCGTGCCCCGGTCCGCCGAGGAAGACCGCAGCCAGGATGAGCACGACGAACAAGTCCGTGCTGGTCGGGCCGAAGCTCCCGATGTCGATGGCGAACACCGTTCCGGCCAGGCCGCCGAGCGCGCCGGTCACGGCCCAGGTGATGGTGATCACCCTGCTGGTCCTGATGCCGCAGTTGCGGGCGAGGGAACGGTTAGCCGCCGTCGCCCGCATCGCCTTGCCGAGCTTGGTGTAGCGGAGCAGCGCGGCGACGGCGACCATCACCACGACGCTGATGGCGATGATCACCAGTTGCACCGAGGTCAGGATGAGGCCGCCAGCCTTGTAGGTCGTTCCCTGCCCCATCGTGTAGGACACGTTGACGCCGCCGACAACGGCCTGGACGCCGAACTCGATGATCAGCGCCATGCCGAGCGAGACGATCACGATAGTGATCGGCGATGACCCGCGTCGCTGGAACGGCGAGTAGACGACGAGATTGAGCAGCACGGACAGGGCCGAGCAGGCAGCCATGGCCAATATGAGGGCGAGCCACACCGACACGCCTGCCTGGTTGATCCAGTAGGCCACGAACGCGCCAGCGGTCATGATCGCCGCGAACGCCAGGTTGAGCACGTCGGTCACGGCGAACTGCAGGGTGAAGGCGACGGAGGCAATGGCCAGGACGGCCGCAGTGATGAGCCCGAAGCCGACGGAGGCAACGAAGATGCTCACTGCCGGGTCACTCCTCCCGGCCGCTGCGGGCGCCTGACGTTATGCCCGCAGCGGCCGGGCTGGGTGGCGTGCACTTGGATCACCCGGAGACCGCGCGGAGCTGGGCGGCAGTGATGTTCCCGGACACCTGCACCGCTCCGGTGGCGTTATAGGTATCTATCTGGAAGATGCCAGGAGAGTCGTGGTAGGAGTCGAAGCTCGTCGGCCCGCCGGGACCCTCGTAGCGGATTTTCTTGCCCGCCTTGAGCTCCCTGACGCCCTGAGCGAAGGAGTTGACGACAACCGCGCCGGGCACGCCGTCGCCGATCGAGATGAGGTACGGCATGCCACTTCGCGGTGCTCGTGCTGCCTGCGGCGACCATCGCGAGAGCGGCCAGGTTCATTCCGTCGTACAGGTGCACGGCGCCTGGCGCAGTGAAGTAGGTGGTGAAGTTACCAGTCTGGGCGTTGGCCACCTTTCCCTTGACCGCGAGCAGCGCCTGGGTGAAGGCCTGATAGGCAGGACCGCTCGTGGCCGTTACCAGGTTGTCGGCGTGGAAGTTGGACGCGAAGTCTGCAGCCCCGACGGCCTTGGCCGTCGCCTGGAAGAAGGCCGGCGAGATGGCGGCCGACGTGCCGATGATCGGGATCATCTTGCCGCTGTTGAGCTGCTTGATCTCGGCGAACAGGGTCGGGTCGGCCGAGCCGAGCGCCTCGGTCATGATCGCGTCGGGATGCGCCTGGATGATCTTCTCGGCCTCGGTGCGGAACGTCGTCGCGTTCAGGTCCAGCGTCTCGTTGGCGACGAGCGTCATCCCGGCCTTGGCGATTGCCGCCTCGGCGGGCTGCGACGAACGTCTGCGACCCGATGTCGTTGCCGAAGGCCAGTGCGATCCGCTTGTACCCGAGGTTCTGCGCGATCACGGTCATCGCATATGACTCGGCCAGGTCGGGGGGAACCAGCCGGTAGAAGTAGGGATAGTGGACATGGTCAAACTCCGACTGGCCGGTCATGCAGAACATCACGGTCTTGTGGCTGTTGATGACCGGCACGACCGCAGCCGCCTCATCGGAGGTGCAGCCGATGACCAGCTCCAGGTTCGACGTCCGGCTGAGCAGGCTGCCCACGGCGGGCACGGCGTCCGCCGGATCGCCCTTGGTGTCGGCGGAGGTGCAGCTCACGGTGTGCCCGAGCACGCCGCCGGCCTTGTTCATGGCGTTCGCTGTGCCCTCGCAGGACACCAGGTACGTCGGCCCGAGAGCTGCGTCGGGGCCGCTGAACGGGGCTACGTCAGCGAACACGATGGAGCCCTTAGCGGCGCTGCTGCCGCTCGGAGAGCTGCTGCCGCACGCCGCCAGGCCGCCTGCGAGCATGACTATCGCTATGCCGGCCAGCAGGCGGGTCGGACGGCCTCGACTGGACGCGCTCTGTCCGGCACGTCGCAGTGTCGCCGCCGCTCGCGCCGCGGGCTCGGTAGACCTCAACATCTTCGTCGCCTCCGTGCAGTATTTGATGGATGTGTCCTAGGCGGTGAACCTCTTCTGCGATCGGGTGTCCGCTGGTTTCGCGAGCGGAACGTGACCTGATGTGCGGAGCCGGATGCGCCGATCCGGCCGCCGATCCTCGGCGGGCTACGTTGTTTAGATGCCGACGGCGGTCGAACCCGGTGGTCGCCATTTCCAGTCGCTCAGGTCAGCCTCCTCGGCAACGACGCGATTACGGATCGAGCCGAGTCCGTCGACGGTGACCTCGATGATGTCGCCGGGCATCAGCCACACGGGAGGCTGCCTGGCAAATCCGACACCGCCTGGGGTGCCGGTCGCGATGACGTCGCCAGGCGCGCAACCGCGTGAACGACGAGAAGAACTCGATCGCGCTCGGAATGTCGACGATCATCTGGGACGTCCGGGCTGACTGCATGACCTCGCCATTCAGCGTCGTGGTCAGGGCAGCGTCGGCAACGTCAGCCTCATCGGTGGTGACGACCTCAGGCCCGATCGGCATCGTGCCCTCGAAGTTCTTGCCGCCTGTCCACTGAGTCGCAGCTCGCTGCCAGTCACGGGCGGAGGCATCGTTGAGTATGACGTAGCCCGCGATCGCGTCCAGCGCCTTGTCCGCGGGGATGTAGCGGCCGCCTGTCCCGATCACCAGGCCGAGCTCGCCCTCGTAGTCGAATCTGCTTGTCAGGGCTGGCCTGACCAGGTCGGCATACGGCCCGAGCACGCTGCCCTCGCCGCGCACGAATGCCTCCGGCCAGGTGGGCACTTCGCGGCCACCCTCGATGGCGTGCTCGCGATAGTTCACGCCCAGGCACAAGATCCGCCTGGGCTCTGGCACCGCCGGCCCGAAGTCCGCCGGCGCGAATTCCTCGCCGTCGCGGTCGAGCAGGCCGCGCACTGCCTCGCTGGCCGCGGGTCCGGCCTCCAGCACGCCGCGCAGCGACCCGAGCGTGACGTCGCCCGTGGCGTCGGCAACATCGACGTAGCCGGTGCGCGCCTTGACATGCAGGCGCAGGCCCCGTGCGGTGGCAATCGTTGCGAGCCTCATCAGCACACCTCCGGCACGATGACCATATCGGCCATATTGGTCGTACTTCTTCAATTGGTTGAGCATAGGTCTGCGGACTAAACCTGGTCAAGAGGTCCCATGGCCATTCAGCCCAGCCGGCTATAACAATCTGGCTTGACAATTGGTAGGATTGGTTGCACAAGGATCAGAGCGGAGCGGACATGGGGGCAGTACCTGGACAGGATCGCGTGGAACAGGCCGTGGAGCCGGAAACCGCGAATGAATCGCTGGCGGCTGTGCAGAGGAGACCTGCGGTCGTGCCGCCTAGAGCTGCGGGCGAGCAGCTGGCCAGCGCGCACACTGAGCGCGGGCTGCGGCTTGCCGAGCTTATCCTGGCGATGTCCAGGGACGCAGGCCCGCGGGCCGGCGCCCGGCTGCCAACCGAGCGGCAGCTCAGCGTTGACCTCGGCGTGACCCGCTCCTCGGTCCGCACCGCGCTTGCGCTGCTTGAGGCACAAGGCCATATCTCCCGCGAGGTCGGACGCGGAACCTTCCTGCGCGCACTGCCGGCGCCGGTCCCGGTTGCCACGCGGGACGCGGCGGGCCAGATCAGTCCGATCCGGGCAGTAGCGCCCTCCAGCGCGGACTTCGCCCCGGCCGACGTGATGACCATCAGGCGGTTGCTTGAGCCCCCTGCGATGGTTCTGGTGGTGGCGTGGGCGACCGCGGCGGACCTGGAGGAGATGGACCGCTGTCTTGCACTCGGTGACCGGGCGGGCACGTTCGAGGAATTCGAGGCGTGCGACCTCGCCTTGCACCGGTGCATCATGGCGGCAAGCCACAGTCCGCTGTTGTCGGCTCTCTATGGCGCAATCGAGGCCGCCCGCCACGGACAGGTCTGGGGAGACCTGAAGCGGCGCAGATCATCGCCCGAGCGGCGTGGGCAATATCAGGCCGATCACCAGGCCATAGTCGAAGCTCTGCGCTCACGCGATTCCGGCGGTGCCGTCGAGGCCATGCGGCTGCACCTGGCCAGGGTGCAGGAACACCTCAACGTGTCCGATCCGGCCGCCGGGCTGACCTGGAGGTAGCGCGGTGACGGTAGCTGGCCGCTTGCTAGCCACAGTCGCGTTATTGCGATGAAGAATCAGCTAGCTGCGCCAACGCCTGCGCTGGCTCAATCTGCGCTGGCTGAGTCTGCGCTGGCTGGGCCCGCGCGGGTGCCGCGCCGGTGGAGCCGCGCACGACAAGCTCGGGCTCGAACAGCAGCTCCTCGGGATACACCGACACGCTCTCCATCTGGTTGACGAGCAGCGCGACGGCCGCCCTGCCCATCGCCTCAATTGGCTGCCGGACGGTGGTCAGCGGCGGATCAGTACAGTTCAGCCAGCCGGAGTCGTCGTAGCCCACGACTGAGACGTCGCCGGGCACCGAGAGGCCTGCGCGGCGCACTGCCCGGATAGCGCCTAGGGCCAGCACGTCGCTGCCGCAGATGATGCCGGTGATGCCGGTCCTGAGCATGCGGGTGGTTGCTGCCTGGCCGCCCTCCAGGGAGAACAGCGCGTGCTCCACCGGTGCGACGCTCAAGCCCGCGCGCTCGGCGTGCTCGGCGAAAGCCGTCAGCTTCCGGCGCGACGGCATGTGGTCCTCGGGTCCGACCACCAGGCCGATGCGCTCGTGGCCCAGCGAGGCCAGATGGCGGAAGGCCTGCCCGGCGGCCGCTACGTCGTCGCTCGACACGCACGGGAAATCAAGATTGTCGATCGCGGCGTTGACTAGCACGACGGGGATGCCGCGAGCTGCGCAGCAGCCGGTGGTGGTCGTGCGGCGCCGCCAGCTCCTGGTGGTGCCCGCCCGCGAACACAACCCCGGACGCGTGCTGGTCGAGCAGCATGTCCACGTAGTCGGCCTCGGACAGCCCGCCGGCCGTGCGGGTGCACAGCACAGGGGTAAAGCCGCGCTGTGCCAGCCCCCCGCCGATGACCTCGGCGAGCGCCGGGAAGACGGGATTCTGCAGCTCGGGCAGCACGAGGCCGATGAGCCGGGCGCGGTCCCCGCGCAGCTGAGTCGGACGCTCATAGCCGAGCACATCCAGGGCCGTCAGAACGGCCTCCCGCGTGCTGTCCGACACGCCGGCCTTGCCGTTGAGCACCCGGCTCACGGTGGCTTCACTGACCCCGACCTTCTGGGCGACTTCGGCCAGCCGCCGGGCGGGAGTTCGCGTCATGCCGCAACAATACGACATCCAGCGGCAAGAGCTTGCGTGACCTGGATCACTATCTTGGCTGCCCTTCCTCGTGAGCTGCGAAGTTGTGCCGGGTCAGCGCATGAAACTCAACCGTAACAGGGGACGAGTGCCCGACTCGTTCCGTGATACCCACAGATCACCGTAACCAAGTTGTGTCCTTGCAATTTTTCATCGATATCTTGCTGTCAGATGTCTATCTCAGTATCTTCAGGGCAACAGGCACGGCGCCCATAGGCGTGGCGCAACCCGTCCGGATTCGGGATCATTCCGAGCACGGCCGGCTGCCCCCGCCTGCTGCCACTGCGGCTGCGGGCGCGCAAGATCGCCCACGTTCAGCCCAAGGAAGAAGGATTGATCGATGAGCAGACAGCTTCACTGGTGGTCTGGAGGCCGGAAGTTCGCGGCCGTGACCGCCGTGGCGGCGCTAGGGCTCGGGGCTGCGGCCTGCTCGAGCACCAGCGCCAACTCCACGTCAGGCGGCAAGGTGACCGTCAGCATCAATTGCGCGCCGACGCAGGCGCAGAACCCGATTCAGCACAAGGAATGGCTCCAGGACGTCGCGACGTTCCAGAAGGCCAACCCGAACATCACGATCAAGAGCGTCTACAACAACCCCTGCACAAACCTTCCCGTCTTCACCGCGCAGCTGCGGGCCGGAACCGAGCCGAACATCTTCTACATCGACTTGACAGACCTGCCGCAGGTCCTGACGGCTGGCCAGGCCGCCGACATCACCTCGTACGTGAACTCCAAGACCGTGCCGACGCTCAAGGACATCGTGCCGTGCGCAATGAAGGCCGTGACCGCGGGCAAGACCATCTACGGCCTGCCGACCAACACCTACACCCAAGGGCTTATTTACAACCGCGCGCTGTTCAGCCAGGCCGGGCTGAACCCGAACGACCCGCCGACGACCTGGGCACAGGTGGAGACGGACGCCAAGGCGATCGCAAAGCTCGGGCACGGCATCGAGGGCTGGGGCGACTACAGCGCGGGCAACAACGGCGGCTGGCACTTCGCGTCCTACATGGACGCACTGGGCGGCTCGACGCTCACAAACGCCGCCCCGCCGACGGCGGGCTTCGACAACCCCGACGGCACTGCGATCCTGGAAGCGCTGCACACGCTGCGGTTCACCGACAACGCCATGAGCGCCACGCAGGGCCTTGCCTGGGGAACGCTCCAGGCGCAGTTCGGTGCCGGCAAACTCGGAATGTACATCGCCGCGCCAGATGACATCTACAACCAGATCGTCGCGGTTGACAAGGGCAACATCAACGACATCGGCATGGGCCCGCTGCCCAGCCTGACCGGCAAGCCAGCCGGCTCGCTCGGCGGCGGCAATGCCTACATCTTCGCCAAGTACGACACGCCCGCGCAGATCGAGGCCGGCATCAAGTTCATCGACTTCGAGGACCTGACGCCGGGCCAAGGGGTGACCTTCAACTACGCCAGGCAGAAGGCGGACGGGCTGCCGGTCGGCTTCGACGAGCCTTCACTGTTCGCCGGCGCTGCCGGCGCGCAGGTCAGCGCACTGCGGACCAAGTACACGACGATCAACCAGTCGTACTACCAGTCCTACGTCAACGCCAACGAGGCCAGCGACGGCGAGCCGTTCGATGCGCAAGCTGTCTACAAGACGCTGGACCCGATGATGCTGGCAGTGCTCACCGAGCCGAACGTCAACATCCCGGCACTGCTGAAGACTTCAGCGACTAATGTCGACACGCTGCTCCAATTCAGCCCGTAAGCGCATAGTCGGGTAATCCCCGACGACGCAAGCGTGGGGGCCGGAGAGCGGGCCGGCCCCCACGCCCTAACCCCGGTCCTCGAAGGCGAACAGGGAGACTTGATGGCGGATGTCGCGACGCTGCGCAAGGCGGACGCTAGTCGGCCGGCCAGGAGCCAGTTGGCCACGGGCCGGTTCGGGCAGAAGGTCAGAAGGAATCTGTCGGCGTACGGCTTCCTCATCGGCGCAGTCCTCTGCTTCACGTTCTTCTCCTGGTACCCGATCGTCCGCGAAGTGATCCTGAGCTTCCAGAAGGCGGTGTACGGGGGCGGCTACACCTGGGCTGGCTGGGTCAACTACGCCCGCATCATCCACGACCCGACGTTCTGGCTAGCCTGGCGGAACACGCTGGAATTCAGTCTGCTCGCGCTCGTCATCGGGTACGCGGTCCCGTTCTGCGTAGCGATCTTGCTGAATGAGTTGCGGCACGCGCGGGGCTACCTGCGGGTGCTGGTCTACCTGCCGGTCATGCTGCCGCCCGCCTCGGCGCTGCTGCTGTTCGCCTACTTCTACAACCCGCAGTACGGCCTGTTCGACGACATCCTGCACACACTGCACCTGCCGACGTCGCAATGGGTGTTCCAGCCAGGAACCGGATTCATCAGCATCGCGATGATCTCGGTTGTGATCGCGTCCACCTGGATGAACATGGGCGGCGCCACGCTGATCTACCTGGCCGCGTTGCAGAACATCCCTGGCGAGCTCTACGAGGCGGCCGAGCTAGACGGTGCGGGCCTGTTCAAGCGCATCAGGCACGTCACGATCCCGCAGACCAGGCTGATCCTGATCATGCTGCTGATGCTGCAAATCGTCGCGACGATGCAGATGTTCGTCGAGTCCTTTGTGCTGACCAACGGCGGCGGGGGCGTCGGGGACAACACCGAGTCCGTGGTGATGCTCATGTACCAGTACGCATTCCAGCTGAGTGGCTCCAGCAACTACGGCGCCGCGTCGGCCCTGGGCGTGATCCTCATGCTGGTGCTCGCCGCTCTTCTCCGGCGGATTCCTCTGGGCCACCAGCGAGCGCAGGGCCTGAGGGAGGGACGAAATGGCAATACTGAGCACCGCCAGCGTCAGGGCTTCGGGTGCGGCCGGGCCGGACAGGGCGCGGCGGCGCCGCCAGAGACCGGCACGACGAGGACGCTGATCTCCAGCGCGCAACTCAACCGGCGCTCGGGCAAGATCGCATACCGGGTGATCCTGACCCTGATCATCGTCGTCTTCACGCTGATCTTCATCGGGCCGTTGTACTTCCTGTTCAGCGACGGCCTGAAGTCCACCCAGGAAGCGATCGCCACACCACCGACGCTCTACCCGCATCACTTTTACCCCAGCACTTATGTCCAGGCGTGGGACCGGCTGGACATGGCCAGGCTGCTGTGGAACACGCTGTACTACGCGTTCGGCGCGCTGGCGTTCCAGCTTATCTTCGACGTGACCGCCGCGTACGCGCTGTCGAAACTGCGGCCCTTCCTCGGGAACGCGATTCTCTTCTTGATGCTCGCCACCTTGATGATCCCGAGCACCGTGCTGGTCATTCCGCAATACGTAACCATGGCTGACGAGCCCATCCTGCATTGGAACCTGATCGGGAGCCCGGAGGCGATCTGGCTGCCGTCGGTCGCCAACGCGTTCAACATCTTCCTGCTTAAGCGGTTCTTCGACTCGATTCCGACCGACTACATCGAGGCCGCCTCGATCGACGGCGCGTCCCGCCTGAAGGTCTTGTGGCGCATCGTGCTGCCGATATCGCGGCCGATTATCGGGGTCGTGTCGATCTTCGCGCTGGTCGCGGTGTGGAAGGACTTCCTCTGGCCGCTCCTGGCCGAGAACGGCTACAGCCCGACCAGGGAGTCGCTGAGCGTCGGAATCTGGCAGGCAGCCTACGGCGCCAACCCGCAGAACCTGATCATTGCCGCGTCGGCGATGGCGGCGATCCCGACCATCGTGTTCTTCCTGATCTTCCAGCGCAACATCATGGCCGGCCTGACCGCCGGAGGCATCAGAGGCTGACGACCCGCTCCGCCCCCGCCGACACCACCCAACCTCGCGCCCGCATCGCGAGCCGCGGCCGGGCTGCTGACTGCCGTCCGGTCGGCCCCGCCATGCCAAGTCCCGATGAGAAAGCAGGTTCCCGTGCTAGACCTCGGATCTCACGGTCCCGGCCGGCCAGCGCCATCCGATGGCGCGTGGTGGCGCAGTGCCGCCATCTACCAGCTGTACGTGCGCAGCTTCGCCGATGCCAACGGCGACGGGACCGGCGACCTGGCGGGCGTCCGGGCGCACCTGAGCTACCTGGCCGGCCTTGGCATCGACGCGATCTGGTTCAACCCGTGGTACCCCTCGCCGATGTCGGATGCCGGGTATGACATCTCCGACTACCGCAGCATCGAGCCGGTCTTCGGCACGCTCGCCGACGCCGACGCGCTGATTGCGGAGGCGCACGCGCTCGGCATCCGGATCATCATCGACATCGTCCCGAACCACGGCTCAGACCAGCACCCGTGGTTCACCGCGGCGCTGGCCGCGGCGCCGGGATCGGCCGAGCGGGACAAGTTCTGGTTCCGGCCCGGCCGCGGCGCCGGCTGGCGAGCTGCCGCCGAACGGCTGGCAGTCCATCTTCGGCGGCCCGGCGTGGACCCGGATCATCGAGCCCGACGGGTCGCCCGGCGAGTGGTACCTGCACCTGTTCGCGCCCGAGCAGCCGGACTTCAACTGGGCGAACCCGGCCGTGCGGGCCGAGTTCGAAGATGTGCTCCGGTTCTGGTTCGACCGCGGCGCCGACGGCATCCGGATCGACTCGGCCGCCCTGCTGACCAAAGACTCCGCGCTGCCCGAGGTCAGCGCGGACGAGCCGCCGGGCCCGTCGCATCCCGTATCTCCGACCGCGACGACGTGCATGAGATCTACCGGTCCTGGCGCGCGCTGGCCGACGAGTACACCGGGCCGCGTCCTGATCGGCGAGATCTGGATCCCCGATGCAGCCCGGCTGGCCCGGTACGTCAGTCCGGGCGAGCTGCACACCGTCTTCAACTTCCCGTACCTGAGCTGCCCGTGGGACGCTGCGCAGCTGCGCGAGGTCATCGACAACACTCTCGCGCTCAACGCGCCGGCCGGAGCTCCTGCAACCTGGGTTCTGTCCAACCACGATGTGGACCGGATCGTGTCGCGGCTCGGCCGCTCCGACACCGCGTTCGACCTGCAGCGGCGGGCGTACTTCCACGACCTGCCGGTCGACCTGGAGCTCGGCACCCGCCGGGCCAGGGCAGCGGCGCTGCATGACCATGGCGCTGCCCGGATCGGTGTATGTCTACCAGGGCGAGGAGCTGGGCCTGTGGGAAGTGCAGGACATCCCGGACGAGCGGCGGCAGGATCCGATCTGGCAGCGCACCGGGGGTGCCGATCCCGGCCGCGACGGCAGCCGGGTGCCGCTGCCGTGGGCCGGGCATCGAGCCGCCATTCGGCTTCTCGCCGGCCGGCGCGGCCGCCGAGCCGTGGCTGCCGCAGCCCAAGGAGTGGCGTGACCTCACCGTCGAGGCGGAGACCGGGACGGCCGGCTCGATGCTCGAGCTGTACCGGGCGGCGCTGGCGATCCGCAGGTCCGAGCCGGCGCTCGGGGACGGGCCGATGACCTGGCTGCCGTCGCGCCGACGGCGTGCTCGCCTTTGACCGCGGCACCAGCGTGCGGTGCGTGGTCAACATCTCGGCCGAGCCGGCCCGGCTGCCCGAGCATGCCGGGCTGCTGCTGGCCAGCGGGCCGCTGGACGGCGAACTGCTGCCGCCTGACTGCGCGGCCTGGCTGCGCGTGGCACCAGCCGCGGACTAGCTAGCGGCGCCCGGGTAGCCCCTGGCCACCGTCCTGGCCAGGATGCCGAGCGTGGCCCGCAGCGCGCCCTCGGAGATAACCGGGAAGATGCCGGCGTCGCGCCACGTGCGGGTCGATGCTCGACCAGTCGTAATACGAGGTCACCAGCGTGCCGCCGTCGGCCGGCTCGAGCCGGTAGCCGTAGACGTGGCCGATCTGCGGCCGGATCCGGCCGAGGATGGTCCAGGCGATCTCCCGGTCCGGGCTCGAAGGCCGAGATCTGTGACGGTCACGTCGTAACGGCCGAGTTCCGGGTAGTCATTGAGCGCCTCGCGGTCCATGTGCACCACGAAGCTGTCGCCGACCGCGCTGACCCGCTCGCCCTCGGCGGACTGGAGCATGCCGGAACTGTCGATGGCCACGTGACCCTGCGGATCGGTGAGAATCGCGAAGATCGCCGCCGGGTCAGCCTCGATGGTCCGCTGGACCTCGATCCGCTCGCTCGTCATGCCGACATCCTGTCAGCCCAGTCCGGTTCCGGGGGCTAGAGCCCAGGGACTGCGGACGGGCCCCTAATCGGCGAGCCGGAAGGACTGATCCGGCACCAGCTCGGTCACGTCCATCTGCGCCTTCTGCAGGCGGCCCGAGTAATCCCAGTTCACCGACTGCCAGCGGGTGAACTGGTCGAGCACCCAGATGCCGGACTGGCGCGATCCGTTGCCCGACTTGCCGTTGCCGCCGAACGGCAGGTGCGCCTCCGCGCCGGAGGTGGAGTTGTTGACGCTCACCATGCCGGCCGATATGCCGCGGCGGAACGCGAACGCCTCGTCGGCCCGGCCGGTGTAGATCGACGAAGACAGGCCGTAGCCGGGCAGGTTGGCCAGCCGGATCGCCTCGTCCAGGGTGTCGTAGGTCGTGACGCCCACCATCGGGCCGAACGTCTCGTTAAGGAAGATCGCATCGCCGTGCCGCACGCCGTCGACGATGACCGGGTGGTAGTAAATGCCGGCCGCCGCATCGCCCGCGAACCCTGCCCGCGGGCGGGCTCGGGTGATCCGGCCGGTGGCGGTCGAGCCGAGCACGATGTGATGCGGCTGGATCCAGCCGAGGTACTCCTCGAACCGGTCGGCGAACTTCTGGTCCAGCATCGGGCCGTAGAGCACGTCGCCGAACGGGTCGCCGATGACCGCCTGCCTGGTCGCTGCGTCGAGCCGGTCGGTGAACTCGTCGTGCACGCTGTCGTGCGACGATCACGGTGCCGAGCGACGTGCACCGCTGCCCGGCGGTGCCGAACCCGGCGAACAGCGCCGCCTCCACTGCGAGATCCAGGTCGGCGCTCGGCGTGACGACCATCGGGTTCTTGCCGCCGAGCTCCAGGCACGCCGACTGCAGGTGACGGCCGGCCAGCGCGCCGACTCGCGCACCGACCTGGCTGGACCCGGTGAAGCCGATCTTGTCCACGTTCCCGTCCTGAAGGCTCTGCTCCAGGCCCGCGTAGCTGGCTGCGCCGTCGGCCTGGACGAGATTCAGCACCCCGGCGGGCAGGCCGCCGCCGCGAGTCGAGCAGGTCGAACAGCGCAGCACCGCAGGCGGGCGCGTAGTCGGCGGGCTTCCAGACCACCGCGTTTCCGCACAGCAGGGCGGGAACGAGGTACCACGACGGCACTGCCACCGGAAAGTTCCCGGCCGTGATGACGGCGACAACCCCGACCGGATTGCGGAACGTGAACAGCTGCTTGTCGGGCATCTCGCTCGGAACCGTCTGCCCGTACAGCCGCCGCCCCTCGCCCAGGAAGAAGTCGCACGTGTCGACGATCTCGCGCACCTCACCGAGCGCCTCGCGGTAAGGCTTGCCGATCTCACGCGTGATCAGGCGGGCCAGCGATTCGGCAGTTGGCCTCGACGACCCGGCCGATGTGCGCGATCGCGCGGCCGCGAACCGGCGCGGGCACGTCGGCCCAGGCGGGCTGAGCGGCGCGGGCGGCGCGGCAGCGGCCGCGAAGGTGCCCGCGTCGCCGAGCGCGACGTCGGCGACCACCTCGCTCGTGCGAGCCGGGTTGGTCGAGGTGATCTGGCCGCCGGGCGCGCCTGCGGCCGGGACTCCGGCGATGACCGAGGTGACTGAACGGCCCATTGCGTTCCTCCGCTGTCGTTGAGATCACCGTCAAGCATGCACGCTCGGTCACGGCCGCCATCCACCGGACACCGCGCTTGACTTTGCAGTTCAAAGCAGAGCTAGCTTTGAACCGCAAAGTAGAAAGTAAGAGAGCATCGAGATGCATCCCTACTACCAGACCCACCCCATCGGAGTGCTGTACCTGCTCGTCGTGGCGGCTGGTACAGCATGGAGACCATCCAGTTCTTCCGGCAGCTGCAATGGCGGAAGGACGCCCTCAGGATTACCCCGCGCAGCTACTGGCCGGCCTTCTGGGTCGCCATGGCGGTCGCGGCCAGCATGCTCTTCGTTGCCCCGCGCATCGCGCCTGCCGCCAGAATCGGGCATCCGGCTGTCGCCTTCGGCATCGGCATCGGCATGGTAATCGCCGGCGTAGCGGTGCGCGGCTGGTCATTCGAGACGCTGGGCAGGTACTTCACGTTCACCAGTTAGGCTCAGTCCAGACCAGCCGGTGGTCACTGCCGGTCCCTACCGGCTGCTGCGTCACCCTGGTTACGCCGGAGGCCTGCTTGCCACGACCGGCATCGGCCTGATGTGGGGGAACTGGGTCAGCCTGGCGACACTCACGGTGCTCACGCTGGCGTTCATCGTCTGGCGGATCCACACCGAGGAAAGCGCGCTGCTGGCAACGCTCGACGACCGGTATCGCGCCTACGCCTCGAACCACAAGCGGCTGTCCCGCTGGTCTGGTAGGCGAATCGTCATGGACGAGGGCACGCGCAAGAACGAGGGCATGGACGTGGACGAGGGAGCGAATCTGGACCCGCAGCGCGCAGCGCTCATCGGCAGGCGGCGCGCCAGAAGGCCCGCCAGGAGCTGATCGTGAAGGCGCCGGCATTGTTCGTAATCTGGGGGCTTGTCTACCTGATCGGTTACGGCGCGATCTGGCTATCGGTCCGCGGGCAGCGGCCGTATCAGGCGCCATCGGGCCTCGCCCTCACCGGAATGCTCGTGCTCGCCATGGCGGCGCTGGCCGTCACTGCATCGATCACGAGCCGGGCGCGCAGCGGCATCACCGGCGCATCCGGCACGCGGATGTTCGTCTACTACATGTCCGTGGGCGCAGGGGTCCTCGCGGTGATCATCGTGAACTCCGAGCTGGCACAGGACCACGCCAGCCCGCACGTGCTCGCCTTCGTCGGAGCAGCCGGGCCGATCCTGGTAACGGGGCTGGCGGTCAGCGCTCTCAGCGCGGTGATGAGACGCTGGTCTTACCTCGCGCCTCGGTGTGTGGCTGATCGCCGCGGCGGCAGTCAGCGGCCTCGCGGGTCCAGCGGCGGTGTGGGGAATCCTGTCGCTGGCCGTCTCAGCCGGCTTCCTGGGCTCGGCTGCCGTGCAGATGGCGCTGAGGCGGTCATGAGTGATGAGACTCGACCCGGTCATTCACGCGGCCGGCCCGGCTGCGGATCGTGGTCACGCTGGCAACGCTAGAAGAGGGCGACCCCCTGTCTTTCACCCGGCTGCAGGACCTGATCGGGCTCACGCCGGGCAACCTGATCACCCACCTCCGCAAGCTGGAGGACGCTGGCTACGTGCAGATGAATAAGTCCGGCAGCGGCATCAATGCGGTCACGGCCGTGTCCCTTACCCGTGACGGCCGGGCCGCGCTGGACCGCTACACCGCGACACTTCGCAGGCTGCTGAACGCTGTCAGCCCGGAGCAGCCGCGGGAATGAACATCCATGCTGTTTCCAGCGCTTCGGCGACCGATTTAGGGCGTATGTCCGCAGGAAATCGCAGGTATGCGAGTTCCCGGATCGCGCGCTGCCCAGCTAGCCGGGCGGGGACCGCTGGCGTCGTGGCCTCGCGCCGCCGCCACTCCCTTGCAGTTGCCGGTATGCGCTGCCGTGAAAGACAAGCGGCATCGCTTCGGATGCGCCGAGATCGTGAACGCGGAGCAGCACGATGTCGTGGTCGCCGGCCGGGATCTCCCGCTCGATGCTGCAGTCGAACCAGGCGCTCGCCTCGTGCAGCAGGACGGCGCCGTCGTCGGTCGACCGCCAGCGGAGCCCGGCGAAGCGCTCCCCGTCTCGGGCGCTGAGCTGCCGGCTCGCCCTCTCCTGGTGTGCGCCGAGCACGCTGATCCCGAGCCGGTCGGCGGTGCGCAGGGCTGGCCAGGTCGTGGACGTGTGCCCGATGCAGACCGAGACGAGCGGCGGGTCAAGGGATACCGACACGAACGAGTTGGCCGCCAGCCCGGCCGGCTCGCCATCGATCATGGCGGCGACTGCCGCCACGCCGGTAGGAAACGCTGCGAGGACCCGCCTCAGCTGAGTCTGGCCAAGCGGCTGAGCGTTGCCAAGCACCTCGGTACGGCCGAGTGTGCCCGCCTTGCCCCGCGCTTCCGTCATGCCAGTCCCTTCGTGGTGGCCGCGACCTGAGGGCGGGCTCGTTCCAGCCAGCTATCGAGGGTTTCGCTCGCCTCGAACTCCGAGTCGAGGAGGAAGAGGCCGGCCGTCGGGCAGGTACCGCCGATCTCGACGAGCACCGGCTTCAGGAGCAGCTCGGGGGCCAGCGCGTGCTTCCAGTGAGCACCGAGCATCACCGGCACTGCCGTGCCGGTCAGCGACCCGGCCCCGAATCGGTCCAGGAACAGCTTGAGCAGTCCGGTGTAGGTGGCCTTGTAGGTAGGGCTGGCGACCACCACGAGGTCGCTGGCCTGAACCGCGGCCACGAGCTCGGCGATGCCGGGGTCGGACCAGTCGAGCAGCGCCGGGCCAAGATCGGCGAGGTCGATGCTCAGGTCAGCGGGCCGGCCAGCGAGCCGCTCGGCAACAATGTGCGCGGCCTGAAAGGTGCGCGACCGCGGTTTTGGGTTGCCGACTACGACTGCGACGCTCACGGTCGTCTCCTGTTCGCGGGTTGCAGATTCGCGGTACCTGACTGGTCTGAACCTAGATCACCGCCGGCTCCATTCCTGGCAGGCAGCGGCAGGAGCGGGACCTGGCGGCAAAGTCTAGTAAATTAATCGGAATACTTGACTTTTATATCACGTGCCGGGCAGATTGAGGAAGACGCAACGCATCCCCGGCGGCTCGCGGCCCCGCGCCGGAGACCCGTCGCCACGACGAAAGGTGCTAGGACGCATGACCCAGCTACTCCACAGCCCGGCAACTCTTCCTGTCAGCAGTGACTTTCAGCACGTCGAGGTAACTCAGGTCGGCGGCGTGATCGGCGCGATCGTCAGCGGGATCCGGATTGGCGGTGATGTCGAGCCGGCCGCGGTCGCCGAGCTGCGCGCGGCCCTGCTCCGGCACCGGGTCGTGTTCCTGCGCGATCAGCAGCACGCCACCGACGCCGACCAGCTCGCCTTCGCGCACCTGCTTGGTGAGGTGACAAAGCCGCACCCGACGGTGACGGGGGACGGGAAAGCTATCCTGCCGATCGATTCGGAGCAGGGCAAAGCGAACAGCTGGCACACCGACGTCACGTTCGTCGACCGGGTCCCGGCCATCAGCGTGCTTCGCGCGATCAAGCTGCCGCCGTACGGCGGCACCACGGTGTGGGCGAACACCGTCGAGGCCTACCGGCGGCTGCACCCGGCGCTGCAGGCGCTGGTCGGGGGCCTCCGGGCGGTGCACTCGAACCTCTACGACTACGCCGCGAACCGCACGCAGATCGGCGGCGTGGACGTGAAGGAGGAGCACTACCGGGCGGAGTTCCGGCACCTGGAGTTCGAGACCGAGCACCCGGTAGTCCGGATCCACCCCGAGACCGGCGAGCCGTCGCTGCTGCTCGGCCACTTCGTCCGGTCGTTCGCCGGGCTGAGCACGGTCGACTCAGCCGATCTGTTCCAGCTGCTGCAGCGGCAGGTGACCAGGCTGGAGAACACGGTGCGGTGGTCCTGGCGCGATGGCGACATCGCCATCTGGGACAACCGGGCCACCCAGCACTACGCGGTCGCCGACTACGACGACCTGCCCAGGCTGCTGCACAGGATCACGATCGCGGGCCCGGTCCCGGTCGGCATCAGCGGCGACACCAGCGTCGTGCGCAAGGGTGACGCCAGCTTCTACTCCTCGCTGGCCGCCTGAGCTCGCTCCGCAGCGTGCCCCGCGTGCTCTGGCTGACGCGGGGCAACGCTGCCGGCTGCAACCTGGCTGCAATGCGTGCCGGGCACCATCGTGCTCAGGCCGACAGTCAGGAGACGACAATGGCAAGTACCCAGGTGGTAGACACCTTCCTCGACGCCATCGAGAACGCGGCGATCGGCAGCTGTGACGCCTGGAGCGCCGAGGCCACGCTGGACTTCACGGTGCCGAACTGGCGCATGCAGCTCGCCGGCGCCGACGCGATCCGGGCCGAGTACGGGAAGTGGTTCGCCGATCTGGGACAGTTCGAGGAGCTGCGCCGGTATCCCGCCGCCGACGGGGTAACGGAGATCGTGGAGTACACGCTCAGCTGGTCGGAGAATGGCGTCCCGCACGCGGCGCACCACCTGCACGTTCTCACGGTGCGAGATGATCGGATCGTGGCAGACACGGTGTTCTGCGGCGGCCGCTGGCCCGCGTCCCTGCTGGCGGAAATGGAAGCCGCTCATGCCTGACCGCGGCGACCTGGCCGAGCTGCTGGCCAGCGCGACCCGGCGCGAGCCAGTCGCCGGACGCGCCAGGCAAGTCGGGTGCGATCCTGGAACGCCTTGAGATCGGCGGCCAGCCGTACATCCTCAAGCACCTCGACCTGGCCGGCGACTGGACGATGCGGGCGTCGGGGAGCCTCCGCGGCGCACCGCTGGAGCTGTGGGAACGCGGCATCCTGGACCGGCTGCCGGACTGCCTTAACCAGCCCATCGTGGCCGCCGGGGAGCAGGAGCGCACCGGGCCGGCGCCGTCCGGCGGCTGCGTGGTGCTGATGCACGACGTCGGCCGCTGGCTGGTGCCTGCCACCGACGAGGAGATATCGCTCGGCCAGCACCAGCGTTTCCTGACGCATATGGCCGCCCTGCACGCCGCGTTCTGGGACTGCGGGCCAGAAGTAGACGTAGTGCCGATAATGCACAGGTACCTGGAGCTCTCGCCGTGGATGGCCGAGGCGGAGATCGCGGTCGGCTCCGGGCACCTCGTGCCGCAGCTGGTGGCCAAGGGCTGGCCGATGCTGGCCGATGTCGCCCCGGACGCGGCTGCCGTCGCCTACCCGCTGGCGCTCGATCCGGGCCCGCTTGTGGAAGCGCTGGCGACCACGCCGCAGACGTTCGTGCACAGCAACTGGAAGCTCGACAACCTGGGCACTGACGATGCCGGGCGCACCGTGCTGCTGGACTGGGAGCAGCCGGGCCGCGGCCCGGCGCTGAGTGACCTGGCCTGGTACCTGGCCATCAACTGCCGTCGGCTGCCGCAGTCCAAGGAGGAATCGATCACCGTCTACCGGGCGGCGCTGGAAGCCTGCGGCATCGACACGGAGCCCTGGTGGGAGCGCCAGCTGGCGCTGAGCCTGCTCGGCGCCCTCGTCCAGTTCGGCTGGGAGAAGGCACTCGGCGGCTATGACGAGGAGCTTGCCTGGTGGGAGACGAAGGCAGTACGAGCCCAGCCGCTGCTGGGCTGAGCAGCCCGGTCCGCGCGGCCTACGAAGCGGCGCCGGAGGCGTGGGCCGCCGGCCCGGCGCCGGTGTACGCAGCACTCGCCGGTGCGCTGGCTGCGCATGTGGCTCCGCTGCTGGCCGGCGCGCGGGTACTGGATCTTGGCGCCGGAACGGGGGTAGCCGGCCGGGCGGCGCTCGCGGCGGGCGCCGCCGAGATCGTCGCGGCTGATATTGCCGTCGCGCTGCTGCGGCAGTGCGGGCCGCCGCTCCACCCGGTAGCTGCGGACGTGGCGGCGCTGCCGTTCCGCGACGGGAGCTTCGGGGTCGTACTTGCCGCCTTCAGCCTGACGCATGTCAGCAACCTCGGCGCTGCCCTCGCGCAGGCGCGGCGAGTCGGCCTGGTACTTGCAGCCAGCGCGTTCGCACCCGGCTGGGGACACCCGGCCAAGACGGCCGTTGACGGCGTGCTAGCGCGCTTCGGCTACCGTCCGCCAGCCTGGTACATGACCTTCAAGCACGACACCGAGCCGCGGCTTGGCGACACGCGACTGATCCGTCAGCTCGCCCTGGCCGCGGGCTACAGCCGGGCGGAGTCGGTCGTGCTCGCCGTGCCCACGGCGCTGTCCGAGCCGGTCGACCTGGCAGCCTGGCGGCTCGGCATGGCGCACATTGCCCCGTTCGCCCGCTCCCTCGACGCCGCGCGCCAGGCCGAGCTCCGGCTCGCTGCGGCCGACGCCGTCCGCGGCTGCGAGCCGCTCGTCATCGACATGCTGGTGCACGTGGCAAGCTAGCACGCTAGCTGCGCGGTGGCGGCTTGCCGCCGCCAGCCCGCCAGCTTGGCGTCTGCTGCCCGGCGTAGCTGCTCAGCGTGGTCACCGGCGTGGCCTGCCAGCTGACGGACACGATCCTCGGCCCGGCTGAGCCAGCGTTCGCTGCTGAACGCGGCACCGATCTCGCCGGTCCAGCGCCACGCCTCGATGGCGCCGGATCGATCGAGCAGGTCCAGATCCGCGTCGACTGCGGCCGGGTCTGGCGGCAGCCCGAGCGCCTGGCCGGCCAGGTGCGCGGTCAGGCCGGCCACGCTGGCGTAGCGCGGCACGTTCAGCGCCGTCGCGGCCGAGGCCAGGTCGCCCGCCACCGACGTGGCGCGCTCCGCATCGCCGCGGGCCAGTGCGAGCCGTGCAGTAAGCAGTTGGAGCTTGAACGCCAGGCGCCAGCCGAAGACCAGGTCGCCCGAGAGCAGCTTTGCGGCTTCGTCGAGCCGTGCCGCTGCGCCGTCGGTGTCATTTGCGTCCAGGCAGAGGTCGGCCAGGTCCTCGATGGCGGCGATGGTCAGTTCTACCCTGCCCTCGCTGCCGCCGAGCGCCAGCGCCTCAACGTGCTGGTCAAGCGCCTGCTCGGTCGCGCCCAGGTTGCGCAGCACCCAGCCGGAGAAGTTCACGGCACGGCCGGCGAAGCGCGGCACCTGCCGGCGCTCTACTTCGGCCGTGTACTGACTGAAGGCAGCGAGTGCGGCGGCCGCGTTCCCGGCCAGAGCGTGGGCATGTCCCGTGAACAGCAGCGCATGCAGCGTCGCCGACGTATGCTCCACGCCAATCTGGCCCCGCGCAGCGGGGCGAAGCAGCCCGAGCGCCTCGTCCGCCCGGCTCTGGTGGGACCGCAGAACGCCGAGCCAGGCGGCGGCGGTGACGCGGTCGGCACCGTTGGCGAGAGCCATCGCCTCGCCGAGCAGGAGCTCGGCCTTCCGGAGGTCGCCAGCTGCGTGCCAGGTCCGGCCTCCGACGGTCAGGCACCGAGCGCGTGTCGCCGGGTCCGGCGCCGCCAGCGCGCCGTCCGCCGCGAACTGCGCGGCCTGCGCGAAGCGACGGCCGAAGTACGATGCCCACGCGCCAACCTCCAGCGCCGCGGGTCCGGCGGGAGCGGCACGCTCGACGTCGCGCAGCGCGGCGTCGTAGCGGCCGCGCCGGGTGCGCACGCGCGCCCTGGCGAGCCAGCTTTCCGGGCTGGTATGCAGGCTCAGCGCGTCGTCGAGCAATCGCTCGGCTGCGGCGTGATCGAAGCGCTCCCCGGCTCGCCCGGAGGCCTCGCGCAGCGCCGTTGCGGCGAGCTCGAGGTCCCCACCCAGCCTGGCATGCTGCGCGACGAGGAGCGGATCGCTGTCGGGACGGGCCGCGAGCACCCGGCCGACCTGGCGGTGCAGCAATGCGGCGCGCCCGGCGGTGGCGGCCGCGAGCGCCGACCGGACCAGTTCATGGCGGAAGCTCAGCCGGCCATCCTGCTCGACCAGGAACCGCTTGGCGACTGCCTGCTCGCAGTCATCGAGCAGCTCGATGAGCGGGCGGCCGAGCACGGCGGCCAGCAGATCGAGATCGAGTTCGGGGCCGATGAGCGCGGCTGTCCGCAGAGTAGCGCCCGCCGCGCCGAGCTCGTCGCAGCGCGCCGACACTGAGTCGACGAGCGAGGCAGGCAGCTCAGCCTCGGATGTCTGCTGAGCAAGCTCGGTCAGGAAGAGCGGGTGTCCGCCCGACCTGGCGTACAGCGCGTCGACCCGGCCAGCGCCTACCAGCTCGGCCGCTGCCTCCTTGTCCAGCACGTCCAGCCGGATGTGAACGGCGCCCGGCAGCGGCTCGCCCTCGCCCGCCCGGACCGCCGCGACGACGGTAGCCGTCAGCCCAGCTCGCCGGATGACGTGCAGCAGCTCGACGAGCGCGTGCCCGGCCAGGTGCGCGTCATCGATGAGGATGGACAGCGAGCCACGGGTACTGAGCCGACCGAGTACTCGCGCCACCGCTGTATAGAAGACGGCGGGTCCGAGCATGCTGTCGGCCAGTACCGGCAGCGGCCGCGGCTCGCGGGCCGCGCCGAGCAGCGGGGCGAGCATCGGCGCGTCGTCGGCCAGCAGGTCAGCGGTGACCTCAGGCCCGAGCCTGCGCAGCGCGGCGGCGAGTGCGGTGAACAGCGCATCCAGCGGCAGCGAGCGATCAAGCGGCCCGCAGCTCGCGGCCAGCACGATGTCCCCGGCGGTCGCCCGCCTGGCGGCCCACGCGCGCAGCAGGGTCGTCTTGCCGATACCCGCCTCGCCCTCGATGACGACCAGCTGCATTGCGCCGTCACGGGCGCGCCTTGCGATCGCGTCCAGGAACGTCAGCTCCTTATCGCGGCCGACGAGTCCGGTCGCGTCATCGGCAGGCCCGGCCGCGACGGCGGGCAGCTCACCCCGCAAGATCGCCGTGTAGAGCGAGGCGGTTTCCGGTGACGGGTCGGTGCCGAGATCCTCGGCTAGGCGTTCCCTGGCGTCGGCGTAAACGGCGAGGGCGGCTGCGACCTGGCCGCCGAGAACGTAACCGCGCAGCAAGACGCGCAGCGCGGCCTCGTCGTACGGGTCGCGCTCGAGTGCTGCCGCCGCGGCGTCGCGCGCGGCCATCCAGTCACCCGCCTCGAGCAGGGCGGCAGCCGCGACCAGCCGGGCCCGCGCAGTGAGCCGGTCGATCTCGGCCAGCCGCAGCTCCGCCCAGTCGCCCGGCAATGATCCTGCGGCGCCGCCGCGCAGGAGCGAGAGGGCGACCCTGGCCGCGGCAGCCGCGCCCATAATGTTGGCAGCCGCGCGCCGGCGCTCAATCTCCTCCACGAGGTGCCGGAGCTCGACCGCGTCGAGCCAGTCGTAGTGCAGCAAGTAGCCACCGTCGCGATGGGCGATCCGGTCGCGGCCGAGCACCGCGCGCAGCCTGCTCATCAGCACCGCGAGCTGGTCGTCGGGCCTGGCGGGCTGGGCCTCGCCCCACAGAGCGTCGGCAAGCACAGCGGACGGCACCGCCCGGCCCTGCGCCAGGGCGAGAAGCTGGAGGGCAAGGCGAGCTTTCCGGCTGCCGAGCGCCGCTGGCTCAATGCCGTCTACAGCGAACTCGCCGAGCACTCGCACTGCGAGCGACGTCATGGCTGTATCAAACCCCGGCGGCGGCGCAGGCGCCACTGCATAGCTGCAAGCACACTGCAACCACCTGCTGGAACGCTTGGCGCGTGGGCTAAGGAGCCGCCGACAACTACTACCGGAGGAAGCGTCATGACGGGACAAGCGGAACAGAAGGCGTTCGAGTCACCAGATGAGGTCAGGTCGTTCGAGCGGGGCGAGCTCAGGCTGCTCAAGATCGGCGGTGGCGAGATCGGCCAGCTCATCCTTCAGCCAGGATGGCGCTGGTCAGAGCACGTCAAGCCGATCGCGGGCACGGAGCTGTGCGAGGCACCGCATTTCCAGTACCACGTGCAGGGCACGCTGCACATCGTGATGGCAGACGGCAGCGGAATTCGACGCGCGGGCGGGCGACGTCACCGCGCTGCCGCAGGGACACGACGCCTGGGTCGTCGGCGACGAGCCGGTAATCGTGGTGGACTGGTTCGGCGCCAGCAACTACGCGCGCTAACCCGGACCGCGGCGCCAGAGCGCCAGCGTCACGGCGGGGCGATTCAGCAGAGGCTGAATCGCCCCGGCTGCGTCTGCTGTGCCATCAAGATCAGTCGAGGTCGGGCCGGCTGACACGCATCACTCAGGTGACGACGGTGCGGTCCGCTCAGCTGAGCGACGCACTCGCTGCCCGTAGGTCTTCGAGGGCGGCGGCGGTGTAAGGCGCCAGTCCGCCCTCGGCGTCGTGGTCGGCCTCCAGCCATTCGGAGTAGCCGCGTTTGAACGCGAGGACGCCCATCTCGCCTGCAAGGTGCGCGATCGGGTCCGGCACGCCCCGTGCCCGGAGAGCAGTGGTCATTGCTGCGGCGAGGCCCACGCTCTTGAGGGCGTCGCGCTCCTGTAGCTCGGCGCTGGCTGCGACTGCTGCCTTCAGGCGGGGGCCGAGCTCGCGGTTCATCGGGCCCATCGCGCTCGACGCCCGCTCGAGCCCGGCCGCGACCGCCTCGAGCGGGCTGGCGGTCTCCGGCGCCTCGGCGATCCCCTCGGCCAGCAGCCGGCTCAGCACTTCTTGCCCTGCCACGAGGAGCTCGCGCTTGTCGGGGAAGTGCCGGAAGAAGGTGCTCTTCGTGACCCCGGCGCGCTCAGCGATCTGCGCGACCGTCGTGGCGTCGTATCCCTGCTCGGTGAACAGGTCCACAGCAGCCAGGACCATCCTCTCCCGCGCGCCAGGTTCCCATCGAGCCATGAGCCCATCCTAGGTGATGCGACCTTTGTCCCATCGCCCTGCTACAGTGATGGGACAAAGCTCCCATCACTTCTGAGGAGAACCTCATGCAGGTCTTCGTCACCGGCGGCACCGGGCTGATCGGCTCCGCCGTCGTCGCCGAGCTGCTCGGCAATGGCCACACCGTCCTCGCCCTCGCTCGTTCCGACGCGTCCGCGACGGCCCTCGAGACCGCCGGCGCGGAGACCATCCGCGGCGACCTCGCCGATCTGGGCACGCTCCGGGCCGGCGCCGCTAAGGCCGACGGGGTGATCCACCTGGCCTTCGCCAACGACTTCAGCAGCCCCGCCGCCCTCGCTGCGGCGGTCGCCGAGGAGGGCGCCGCGCTTGCCGCCCTGGGCGAGGAACTCATCGACAGCGGCCGCCCCCTCATCACAGTCTCGGGTACGCCCTACGTCCCAGGCCGCGCCTCCACCGAGGCCGACCCGCTGCCGACCGACGGGCCGGTCGGCGGTCGCAGCCGCTCCGTCACGGCGGTCCTGGACCTGGCCTCGCGCGGAGTCCGGAGCGCGGCCGTCCGCCTGCCGCGCACGGTCCACAACGAGGGCAGGGGCGGATTCGCCGGCCTGCTGACCGACATGGCACGCCGCACCGGAGTGTCGGGCTATCCGGGCGACGGCGCCCAGCGCTGGCCGGCCGTACACGCGCTTGACGCGGCCATCCTCTTCCGGCTGGTCCTGGAGAAGGCGCCGGCCGGGACCGCGTGGCACGCCGTAGTGACGAGGGCGACGCCGTGCGCGACATCGCCACTGTCATCGGCAGACGGCTGGGGCTCCCGGTCGAGGCCGTGCCGCAGGAGACCTACGGCCCGCTCGGCCCGATCTTCGCGACCGACCAGCCCTCATCGAGCGCCCACACCCGGCAGACACTCGGCTGGGAGCCAAGCCACCCAAGTCTGCTGGAGGATCTGGAGAACATCCATCCGTAATCCGCTCGCAGCGCGGCGCCCGGAGCGGCTGAAAGCGCCCGCTCTTGCCGCCTGCAGGCCCTGCCCATGTTCATCACGATCGCGGTGATCCGCATCCTCGCCAGTCATCTCTAGGGCCGCCGCGACTCCCTAGCGGTTGCAGTCACGGAATCCGGACAAACTTGCCGCGATAATGACGCAAACCGCTAGGGTGTGGGGATGCCTAGTGGCGAGCCCCTGATGACAGGAGCGCCGCCGTTTCCGAACGAGCGCCTTGTCACGCTGGAGGACTGGCAGGACCCGCCGTTCAACCGGTGGGCATTCCAGCACATCCGTGAGCTGATCCCGACTGCGCGAATCAGCCGCGGCGACGGCAGCCCGCGAGCGCTGCCGCGGGCTGAGCGAGACCTGTCCGCACTGCGATTCCAGTCCGGCGGCCGCGACATGACGGTCGAGCAGATGCTGGCTGAGACCTATACCGACGGGTTCCTCGTGCTGCATCGCGGCCAGATCGTGACCGAGCAGTACTTCAACGGCATGCGGCCGGACACGCCGCACTTGCTCATGTCCGTTTCCAAATCAGTGGTGTCCACCGTGGCCGGCATCCTCGCGGGCCGAGGGCTCCTTGACACCTCCGAGCCTGTCGAGCGGATCGTGCCGGAACTTGCTGGTACCTCGTTCGAGGGCGCAACCGTGCAGCACCTGCTCGACATGCGGACTGGGACGCGTTTCGACGAGAACTACGACAACCCAGAGGCAGACGTCCGCACCTATGAGCGCGTCTACCTCTGGCGGCCCGACACTGCCGAGCCGAGGCCCGCCGACGCCCTGGCCTACTACGCGACCCTAGCGAACGACGGCGAGCACGGCGGCCCGTTCCGGTACCGGCCGATTCTCACCGACGTACTCGGCTGGGTGCTGGAGAAGGCAGGCCGCGCGCGGTTGCACGAGCTCATCGGCACACTGGTCTGGCAGCCGATGGGCGCCGAGTTCGATGCCGAGATCACCGTCGATGCCCACGGCAACGCGATGGCAGACGGCGGCATCTGCGCGACGCTGCGCGACCTGGGCCGTTTCGGCTTGCTGTTCGCCTCAGGCGGCCACGGCACGGAGGGCCGCCAGGCGGTGCCCGCTGCCTGGATCCGCGACACCATTGCTGGCGCCCCCGACGGGCCGGAGGCGTTCGTTACGGGCGCAGGGTGGGGCCTGCCGCCCGGCGGGCACTACCGGAACTGCTGGTGGGTAGCCGAGCCTGACGTTCCCTTCATCTACGCCATGGGCATCAACGGCCAGAACGTATTCGTGCACTGGCCGAGCGAGACGGTGGTAGTAAAGCTGTCTACCTGGCCCACCGCGACCGGCCCGGGACCGAGACAGGTGACCACCGAGGCCGTCCTGGCGATCGCGGCAGCGCTGTCGGACTGACTTCCGTCCCGGTGTTAGGGCGCTATCGCGACCGCGACCGGATAACTGCCGACGTTGATCCGCCGTACCGCGTGATGGGTGCTCGTGTTCACCAGCGTGACCTGATCGCCGTAGGAGTCGATCACGACCGCCAGCGCACCGGTCGGAGCCAGCTCGATGGCGGTCGGGTACGAGTACAGTCCGACCGAGATCGGCCGCCCGGTCCGGCCGGCCTCGATGGCGCCGTTGGCGACACTGACTGGTGTCAGCGTGCCGGAGATCGTGTTCACGACGAAGGCCGTCGTGCCGGAGGCAGTGACTGCGACTGCAGGCCATCGCCTGAGTCGTCGCCGGCGTCAGGCTACGTCGCTTTCAGGCTGACGCCGCCTGCCCAGCCTCGGCGGCCGCAAGCCAGGGACTGACGACCTCTAGCAGGCCGTCGGGGTTGTCGAGGGTGATGCTGTGGCCGCACTCCGGAACGCTGGCCATGCTGGCGTTGGGATTCTCGGCCAGCATCCTCTGGGCTGTCTCGGCTGCGAGGACGTCGCTGTCGTCGCCGCGCACCAGCAGCACCGGGCAGCTCACCGCGCGCCAGGCTTCCCATCGCTGCTTGGCGGTGAGATCGAAGAGGTTCCTGGGGTCGCGGAGCGCGTTGTCGTATTTGAAGGTGAGCGTGCCGTCCGGCAGCGTACGCAGGTTGTGCGAGACGCGACGGCGGACTCTCTCGTCAGTCGGTCGCGGGTTGCTGGCGCGGGCCTGGGCGAACGCTTCATCCTCGGAGCTGAAGGTGTCCTTGGCGGCCAGCGCGCTGGCGACGTTCGTCGCTCCCGCTGCAGCGATCTCGGGCCCGATGTCCATTACGACAAGGCGGCTGACCCGATCGGGGTGGGCGGCGGCGAACACGAAGGAGACGATCCCGCCCATGGACAGGCCCATCAAGGTCACTTCCCGCAGATCCAGAGCGTCGAGGAAGCCCAGTAGATCCTGTGCCATCGGAGCGAAGCCATATTTCGGCGCCCAGTCGGTGTCGCCGTGACCACGCTGGTCGGGAGCGAGCACGTGGTAGCGGGCACCGAGCGCGGCCGCCGTGTCGTCCCAGGTGCGGGCGTGCCCGGACAGTCCGTGCAGCATCACCAGCGGCGGGCCGTCGCCACCCCAGTCTGTGTAATGGAACCTCAGCCCGCCGATCTCGATGTTGCGCGAAGTAAAGCTCGCTGGTGCCATCGCTTGCCTCCAGCCCGTAGGCGAATGACCCAGGCTAACCGGGGGTTCCGGGAGTGGCTAGACCGAACCGGTTCGCCTTCCACCGGGCAGGCTTTCTGTCGGATGCAGTCATTTCCGACAGGACGATCGGCATCACGTAGCGGAATCAGGTCACCGGACCGCCTGCTGATCGGCCCCGATACTCGATCACGGACATGGTGACACTCTGCTCGCAGCCCATGCTCTCGCATTCGCAGCTGAACGGGAACGGGGGACCGTTGGGCATGTGCTCCGGGCCCAGGTCCGCCCACCAGCCGAGCAGTTGCCGCACGACGGCGGCGTTCTCCGCCTGCCTGATCAGCCGCCGCTGTCCGCCGTCGGCAGCCCGGATCAGCCCGCCGGGCAGGCTCTGCAGCCGCTGCGCCACCATGTCGATGGTGTCTGCGAGCGAGCGGTTCCCGTCCACGTTTGCTGACGGCATACCGTGCTGCCTCACTTGCCGCCTGTTGAGCTCGGTTAGCAGCACGTCACGATCGCGCCGACGCTGTGCCGCTTGACCGGTAAGGCCGCCCGCTCGGCGGCCGGCAACTCCCTGCTGGCCGAACTCGGGCGTCGGCAGCAGCCACAGGCCGTGCTCGGGGGTCTGCATCAGCGGGGCGATCAGGTCGGGGAATAGTTGTGGCCCTTCCGCCACGACGGTCGGACCCGGGCCGAGGTCGCGCAGGTCGGCGAGGACCATCTCGAGCCGTTCCGCAGCGACCGCGGCAAACCGCTCGGCCAGCTCGGCCGGTGTACTGTCCCAGCGCTGCTCCGGCGCCATGTCAGAGACGGCCCGGTTCAGCGGGAAGCCGCCGCGCTTACTGCGTTCGGCGTGTGCGTAGGTGTACCCGTCCACTGGGTAGAACCGCAGGTCAAGGCGCCGGGTCAGGACTCGCGCGATCGTCGTTTTGCCGGATCCGCAGCCACCGCCGAGCCAGAACACATTGGGCATCCGTGCGAGGGCAGCCACAGGCGACCCGTTCCTTCCCTGATCGCGGCCTGCCGATGCTATACCGGTGCCGAAGCGCCTAGCTGCATGCATATGCGCGACCACCGTGTACACGCAAGGCGCGCTCACGCCGCCGACCGAGCGACGACGGCAGGTGATGGGACGATTCACAATAGATGAACTGACCTGGACGGAGGTCCTTATGGCGGTGCGGTCCCTCGGCTGGCTCGGCGTGTGTACGCCCAATGCGTCGGCAATGACGGCTTTCTATCGTGACGTGCTCCAGCTTGAGGTGATCGTTGAGAGACCAGGTGCGACGTGGTTCCGACTGGAAGATGGCGCGGAAGTTCACGTCTACGGCCCGAACGATGTGGATCATGCTTTCTTCGGGAGCTCGCCGGTGGCCGGGTTCTGCGTCGACTCGTTCGAGGCCGCCCGCGCCGCCTTGGAGGCGGCCGGAATCGAGTTCATCTATCAAGAGCCGCAACGAGCTGAGGGGCGGGCGTGGCAGCACTTCCGGGCCCCGGACGGCAACGTGTACGAGGTCATAGGACCAGACGATCTAGGAAGCGGAGCAGGCGAGGCCGTCTGAGGCAGGCAACCAGCTCGTCTGCGGCCAGGTCGTAGTCCTCGGGGTTGCCTTCCAGGGCGAATGCGATCGGGGACAGGCGTCCTTGCTCGGCGTCCCGCGGGGATGCGTTCCGCCGCCATCGCACTCGACCAGCCGCTGACTATGCCGGACCGGTCGCTGCCGGGATGACCGCATTCCTGATCGACCAGGACGAGCAGTCCGCCGTTCCCGCGGACCGGCGGCTACGGTCGCTTCATGACCTCCCCGAACGCCTGGCGATTCTCCAGATCGCCGCCCAGGCGGTTGCTGACTAGCTAAGGTTCGGCAGTTGCCGTAACGTCCCCATCGCCACCACCTCACCCACCTGGAATCAGGGCCGCCGAGCTGGCTCCGGGAACATCCTCTTCTCCATCTGCCAACACGATCGACGCCTCGCGCCGTGTCATGCTCTCGGTGTGATCGGACGCTTGGAGAAGACCGTCATCGATTGCCCCGACCCGCTGGCCCTCGCTCAGTTCTACTGTCAGGTGCTCGGCATGACAGTCAACGAAGACATCGATGGCTGGGTAGTCATCGGCTCGGTAGGCCGGCCTCCGGCAGCTCGCCTTCCAGCGGGTCACCGACTGGGTCCCGCCAAGATGGCCAGACCCTGCCTATCCTCAGCAGCTGCACCTCGATATCCGAGTTGGTGATGCCGAGCAAGCCGAGCGAGAGCTGCTCGTGCTCGGAGCTACCCGCGTACCCAGTGATCGCGAGACGGGCTTCAGGGTCTTTGAGGACCCTGCAGGACACCCGTTCTGCATTGTGTTCGGTCGCCACAGCACAGGCGCCTAGCCACGAACCCGCCGGAGCTCCTCTTGGCGGCGAGCACAGCGGAAGGAGACGTTATGCCCGATGAGGGCTTCACCGAGCTGGCTGGGCAGCGCGTGGCGCTGCGCCGGTTTCAGCTGGCCGACGTGCAGGAGTTTGTGGCGTACCGCTCGTCTGCGGAGGTGGCTCGCTTTCAAAGCTGGGACGCGCCCTACCCGGCCGAAGCAGGGGAGCGTTTTGTCCGGCAGATGATGAAACTGCATCCCGATACGGCAGGGGAATGGTTCCAGTTCGCGGTGGTGCTGCGTGCGACCGGGCAGCTGCTCGGCGACTGCGCGGCTATGCCGCGTGCTGATGACCCTCGCCAGTGCGAGATTGGATTCACGATCGCTGGTGAGCATCAGGGCCACGGTTACGCCACCGAAGCTGCGCGGCTGCTGGCGGCCTACTTGTTCACTGCCCGGAACAAGCACCGGATCACTGCCTGCTGCGATGCGCGGAACACGGCATCTGTCACCGTGCTAGAGCGGCTGGCAATGCGGCGCGAGGGTCACCTCCGGCAGAGCACTTGGGCCAAAGGCGAGTGGACCGACGACTTGCTGTATGCCGTGCTGCGTGATGAGTGGCCCACCGGGATCTAGCGAAGCCGACAGTTCCCAGCGAGCTCCCGGGGATGCGGTCGTGATCTCCCATACTCGTCCGTGATGCTGGCAGTACACAGGACCACCTTTCTCTCCACTCTCTGACCGGGAATCGCTATGTCACCTCTACGTCTGGCATTGGGTTCGGTCGTAAGCGCCGCCGCCACGCTGCTGGCTGTGACGTTCGTAGCACCGTTAGCCTTCGGGTCGTCCGACTACACCGCGACGAAGCTGAGGGTGACGGCCAATCCGCCTACCGTTACAGAAGGTTCGCAAGCTGTTACCTTCAGCGGCAAGCTAATCGGAACCACTTCGAGCGGCAAGCAAGTCGGCATTGCCAACGCGCCGGTCAGACTTAGCATTTCCGCCGGCAAGAGCAGTCAGGTCGCCACCACGGCGTCGAACGGGACCTTCAGCTGCAAGCTCACTGGCATCAAGCAGACTGCAAGCTACGACTTCACCGTCGCCGCGACCAGCACCTACCCCGCTGCCGCCAAGGACATCACTGTCGAGGCCGTACAGGCAGCTACCACCATGACGGCCAAGGCCAGCGCCACGAGCGTCACCGAGGGGTCGCAGCAGGTTACCTTTACCGGCGCCGTGACCGTCACCGCGGCAGGCGCGGCCTCCGCCGCCGGCATCGGCGCGGGCATACCGGTGGATCTGAGCGTCGATGGCGGGCCCGCGAGCCGGGTCGCCACCACGGATAACGCGAACGGGGACTTCAGCTACACCCGGCACGGCATTTCCCATACGCACGCCTACACCTTCAGCGTGGCCGCGACGCCCCTCTACTCAGCCGCTTCGGCCCCTGCCATCACCGTCAATACGGTGCAGGCGCCGACCATCATGACACTGAAGGCCAGCCCGCCACGGGTTACCTTCGGGTCGCAGCAGGTCGCCTTCACAGGCACCGTCACAGCGAATCCGGCAGGCGGGAAGCCCGTGGGAATCGGCAGCGGCACGCCCGTGTATCTCAGCATCAGCGGCGGCCCGGTCACGCAGGTGACGGCGACAGACGACGCAAAAGGCGACTTCGCCTACACCATCCTTAACATCAACAGGAGCGCGACATACGCGTTCAGCGTGAACCCGACAGCCTTGCGCACGGGCGCCTCCGATGCGATTACGGTGCATCTCTATAGGGGCAAGGCCGCGATGACGGTGACGGCCAATCCCCCGGACATCAACCTGGGCTCGCACACTGTCACCTTCTCCGGCACGGTGACCGTGACTCCGTTCGGAAGCAAGACGGCGGCCGGTGTCGGCAGCGGCGTGCCGGTATACCTGGCACTCGGCTCCGGGACCCCCTCAGTGGTGGCGACGACCAGTGACTCGCAGGGCGACTTCAGCTACACCGCGACCGGGATCAACAAGGCTAACGATTACAACTTCAGTGTCGACGCGACGAGGTTCTACTCGGCCGCCACCGCGGTCGTGCCGATCGGCCTCGACCAGGTCATGGCCTCGATGACGGTGACGCCAAGCCCCGCAAGCATCACCGAGGGATCCCAGAGTGTCACGTTCTCCGGCACGCTAACCGGAGTCGCCCCAGGTAGCACGAAGCAAGTGAACATAAAGAACGCCCCGGTGGACCTTAGCGTCAACGGAGAGTCAGCCAGCAAGGTGGCGACGACAGATTCGACGGGCCACTTCAGCTATACCGCCGGCAATATCTCGCAGGCGGGACTGTATGCCTTCAACGTCACGGCATCGAAGACGTACACATCGGCCACCGACGACGTCCAGATAGGGACGGTCCAGGCCGCGACCCGGATCACCGCTATATCGGTATCTCCGGCTCATCTAAGGTACGGCCAGAAAGCGACGCTCAGAGGCACAGTCCAGTACCTGCTCGGCACGACGTGGACGGCGCTGCTGGGAGTCGGCGTTCACCTGGAAGTGGGCAGTAGCGGCCTGGGCTCTGTCACAACTCACAGGAACGGCCAGTTCAGGGCGTCGCTGCCAACCACCCGTGGCGCCACCTGGCAGGCCACCGTTAGCGCCGGCACTCTCACTCAGCAGACCTCGGGCATCGGAAATCTGACCATTGCCGTGCCGCTGCGAGTCAGGTCGTTCACCGCCAGCCTCCAGGCAGACGGCGAAGTCAGGGCCAGCGGGTGCCTGCAGGTCACGGTGCCCGTGCGCTACGGCCCGCAGACGACAGTGGACATCCAGTACTCGGCGCGCAAGCGGGGGCATTGGAAGTCCCTTGGAAGGCTGCAGCTGCACAACATGGCGCGCAGGCAGCGATCCTGCCACGGCGCCAACGAGTCCTACTTCAGCGGCGATATCCGCCGCAGGCTTGCCAACGCCTACTACCGCGCGGACTTCCCGGCCAGCGACAGCTTCCTGTCCGCGGTCAGCAGGGTCGTGCATGCGTGGCGGTACGAGACCCGGATCACCTCGTTCCGGGTGAGTCCGCACGCGGTCGTGAGCGGCAACACGGTGACGATCAGTGGTCGCTTGTGGGAGCGCGGCAGGTCCTGGAAGCCCTACGGCCATCGGCTCGTCGAGTACATCTACCACGTGAAGGGCACGTCGTTCTGGAGCAAGCTCGGCACGTCACCCACTAGCGCACGCGGGTACTTCAGGCTGGCCGCGGTTGCAGGGAAGGGCACCTTTGTGGCCGTCACTTATGTCGAGTACCGCGGCGACAGGGATCACCTGGCCGCCCGGAGCCCCGGCATTGCCGTCTCTATCAAGGAGGGCTCGTCGTAGGGCACGTGATGGTTCGCCCGAGGACGAGGCGTTGTCGGCAAGGCACCGGCCTGCGGCAGCGCGGAGCAGCTACTGCTCGCGCAGCTCGGTCTTGAGGATCTTTCCCGTCGGGCCCTTGGGCAGTTCGGCGCGGAACCTGACTTCCCGCGGGCACTTGTAGGCGGCGAGACGCTCCCGGCAGTAGGCGATGACCTCTTGCTCATCCAGGCTGGCATCGGCGTCGAGCACCACCACGGCCACCACCTCCTCGCCGAGGCGCTCATCGGGCTTGCCGATCACGGCTGCCTCGCGAATGCCGGGGTGGGCGTAGAGCACTTCCTCGATCTCGCGCGGGTAGACGTTGTAGCCGCCGCGGATCACCAGGTCCTTGGTCCGGTCGACGATGAAGTAGAAGCCGTCAGAATCCATGTAGCCGAGGTCGCCGGTGTGCAGCCAGCCGCCTTTGAGCGCGGCTGCGGTCGCCTCAGGCCGGTTCCGGTAGCCCTTCATCACGTTGTGCCCGCGGATCAGGATCTCCCCGACCTGGTCTGGACCCGTTGGCAGCGGGTTGTCGCTGGCGTCGCCGACTCGCATCTGCACGCCCCAGATCGGCTTGCCGACCGACAGCGGCTTCCGGTCGGCCGGCCGGTTGAACGACGACGTACTGCCGGTCTCCGACAGCCCGTAGCCCTCCAGCACCTCGATGCCGTACTTGGTCTCGAACGTCCCCATGACGTTCTCCGGAAGTGAGGCGCCGCCGGAAACGGCAACGCGGAGCGCGGCCAGGTCGCGGCCGGTGACGTCCAGCTGGGCGAGCGCGTGCAGCATCGTCGGCACGCCTGCGATGACCGTGCACTTGTCTGCCTCGATCGCGTCCAGGACGGCACCGGGCTCGAACCGGGGCACGATCGACAGGCAGCCGCCATACCGGACGCTGACGTTGAGCACTGAAGACAGCCCGAACACGTGGAAGAACGGCAGCACGGCGAGGGTGACATCGTCTGGCCGGGCGCCGAACAGCTGGCCGGACACCGTGCAGTTCATGTACAGCAGGAAGTGGGTGAGCTCGGCGCCCTTCGGCTTGCCGGTGGTGCCGCTGGTATAGATCAGCACGGCGGTGTCCTCGGCGTTGCCGGGCCAGATCTCACCGCCCGGCTCGCTCAGCGGCGCGGCTGCTCATCAGCTCGCGTAACCGGCCGCGCAGCCCTACGCCCGCAGGCGGCTCACCGACGAGGTACAGCGGCAGGCCCGCTAGCTCGCACGCCTTCGCTGCCTCGGCATGCAGCCCGGCCAGGCCGAGCATGATGCCGGCGCCCGAGTCGGAGAGCTGGTGCTCGATCTCCGGGTGCCTTCAGCAGCGGGTTCATCGGCAGGACCGTCATCCCGGCCTTGAGCGCACCGAAGTACGCGGTCAGGAACTGCGGGACGTTCGGCAGCTGAATGGCGACCACCTGGCCGGGCGAAGGCCCGCCGCGACCAGCCCGGCCGCGAACTGGCCGGACTCCTGGTCAAGCTCGCGGTAGGTCTGCGGTCGCGCCCCTGCGCGGTAGGCGAGCGCATCGGGTGCGGCTGCCGCCGTTTCCCTGAGGATTGTCGCGAGGTTGAAGCTCATTGCGCCACCGAAAAGTCGGGCCTTCCGGCGATGTATGTGAGACATACACTAAAGGTGTATCAACAGGTTGCCTAGTGGTCGCACGGCACGGCAGGGCTGAGCCTGCGCGACAGGAACGGGCCGCGATGTATACCGTCCGGGACGCGATTGTCGACTGGCGACGTGCCACTGCGGCGAGTCCGCCCCTCCGGCTCCTGCTGACCGAGCCGGCCAGGGGCCTGGCCGACCTGGCGACACTGCCGCTGGCAGCACCGTGGCTCTGGCTAGCGCCGCGCGGCGACGGCCACGGCGTGCTGGTGCTGCCTGGCCTGCTCGCCTCCGACAGCAGCACGGCCCTGCTCCGCCAGTTCCTGCGCCTGCTCGGCTACCAGGTCCGCGGGCTGGAGCCTGGGCCGGAACCTCGGGCCAACGGATGACGTGCTCGACGGGCTGCCTGCGATGCTGTCTGCGCTGGTCAGCGAGACCGGCGGCCCGGTCTCGGTGGTCGGCTGGAGCCTCGGCGGGATCTACGCCAGGGAACTCGCCCGGCAGCACCCTCGGCAGGTCCGGCAGGTGATCACGCTCGGCAGCCCGTTCGCGATGACCGACTTCCGGCAGAGCTATGCCGACCGCGCCTATCGAGCGCCGGGCGCGGCTGCACGCGACCGCGCGAGTGCCGACCCGCGAGGAGATCAGGCAGCCCATCCCGGTGCCGTCGACCGCCGTCTACTCGCGCCGGGACGGCATCGTCTCCTGGCAGGCCTGCATCGAGCCGGAGACCGACCTGCACCAGAATGTAGAGGTGCGATGCGCGCACCTGGGATTCGGAGTCGACCCGGCCACGCTCTGGCTGATAGCCGACCGGCTGGCCGTCCCGGCGTGGCGAGCGGCGCGAGTTCCGCCCGCCGGCGGCGCTGCGCGCGCTCTACCCGGCTCGTGACCAGGCGAGGAGTAACCACGCATGCAGCAGCTCACCGGACTTGACGCCGCGTTCCTGGCGCTGGAGACGGCTAACTCGACCGGGCACGTCGGCGGGGTCTGCATCCTCGACCCCAAGGATGCGCCGGCTCCGCTGACCCTGGCCAGGCTTACTGCGGTGCTCGGCGACCGCCTGCCGCTGGTCCCGGTGCTGCGCCGCAAGCTGCTCAACGTTCCCGCTCGGCCTGGATCAGCCGTACTGGGTCGATGATCCGAACTTCGACATCGAGTACCACATCAGGGAGATCGCGCTGCCGCGGCCAGGGTCCGACGCCCAGCTCACCGAGCAGGTGGCCAGGCTGCACGCCCGCCCGCTGGACCGCAGCCGGCCGTTGTGGGAGATCTACCTGATCACCGGCCTCTCCCGGCGCCGGGCCGCGGTCTACACCAAGATCCATCACTCGGCGATCGACGGCGCATCCGGCGCCGAACTGCTGACGATCCTGCTCGACCTGACCCCGGACGGGCGCGAGATCCCCGCAGCGAAGCCGTTCGCGCCGGTCCGGCCGCCCGGCCCGGCCGCGCTGACCGCGCTCGCCGCTGCACGGCTCGCCTGGCGGCCGGTGCAGACCGTCCGCTTCACCAACGAGCTGGTGCGGGTGCTGCCCACGCTGGCGCCCGGCGCTCGGCAACCTGGTGGGCGGCATGCTCGGCCTGAACCGCGGCGATGGCGAGGTCATCGCGACCACGCCCGGCCGGGCTCCGGCTACGCCGTTCAACCGGCCGATCACCCCGCACCGGCGGCTCGCGCTGCGCAGCGTCGACCTGGATACGGTCAAGGCGGTGAAGAACGCCTTCGGCGTGTCCGTCAACGACGTGGTGATGGCCATGTGCGCCGGCGCGCTTCGGCGCTGGCTCGCTGACCACAGCGCGCTGCCAGAGGCTGCCGCTCATCGCGATGATCCCGGTGTCGGTCCGAGATCCGGCCGGCAAGACCGCGATGGGCAACAAGGTCTCGGCGATGCTGGCGACGCTGCCGACGAATGTCGCCGACCCGGCCGAGCGAGTGGCGATCGTGCACGCCGCGACTAAGGTCGCTAAGGCGCAGCAGGCGGTGATCCCGCAGGGACTGGTCGACCAGGTCAGCGACTTCTGCGCCCCCGGCCCTGACGGCGCGGGCCGCGCGGGTGGTGTTCGCCACCGGCCTGCTGCACCGGCTGCCGCCATTCAACCTGTGCATCTCGAACGTGCCCGGCCCGAACGTTCCCGGTCTACCTGTGCGGCGCCAGGCTGCTGGCTCATTACCCGGTCTCCGTCATCACGGACGGCCAGGGCCTCAACATCACCCTTGTCGGTTACCTGGGCCGGCTGCACTTCGGGCTAGTGTCCTGCCGGGAGCTGGTGCCCGATATCGATGTGCTCGCCGATTACCTCGTGGCCGAGCTGGCAGACCTCGTAAAGGCGGCGAAGACGCATACTGCCGCACAGAAAGAAGCTGGCCCTGGCCTTGCCGGGGCCGACGATGCCAGGACTGGCGATGCCGGGAGCGCCCATGCTGGGACTGGCAAACCGCGACGATAGCAGCGGCGACGTAGGGGCGGTGCTGCCGGATGGCATCGGCCCGCCCGCGTCGGTGCCGCCGCAGATGTTCACGGCAGCAGTCGATACCTATGCTTCCTGCCGCCGCCTGGACATGCAGTCCCTGGCCCGGCACCTCGGGGTCGGCCGCGCCACGCTGTACCGGCGGGCCGGGAACCGGGAAGAGCTGCTCGACGAGGTGATCTGGTGGCGCTCCCGGCGCGTGCTGACCGGGCATTTGCTGGCGGCGCGCGACCTGTCCGGCGCGGCCAGGATCGCGGCCGTGGTCGGCGGCGTGCTGCGCGCCATCGAGCGGGACCGCGCCGCTGCGCTTCTTAATCGAGGCCGACCCCGACACTGCGCTGCGGATCCTTACCGGGGGCCGCAGCGTCACCGCGACCGGCATGACCGCAGCCCTGGAGCGGCTTATCGATCTTGAGCGCAGCCGCGGCTGCTTCGACCCCGAGCTGGACACCGCCGCGCTCGCTTACGCGATCATCCGGATCGGCGAGGGCTTCCTGTATGCCGACGTGCTTCGCCGACCGGCCGCCCGACAGCGGCCGCGCGATGACCGTCATCCGGGCGCTGCTCACAGGCCTGGACCGGGCGACGGGCAGGACCGAGCCCGCCCAGTGCACTAACTAGTCGCATTCGTACACCCGCATCCGGCCCCAGGCGTCATAGTCATGACGACCGCCGAGAATGCGGAGTGGCTGGTGGGATCCTTCAGGGCTGTGGTGCGCGGTGACCGCTGGGCTGGCCGGGCTTGGCGGCGTCCTGCTGTCGGCACCGCCAGCAGGCGCGCAGCCGCCGGCGGCCGTGCTGGCCGCAGCTGAGCATGTGATCCAGGCGCACGCGGTCCGCATCGGCGCACGTCCGGTCGTGCCGAAAGGGGCCAGGAGGATCGGGCTAGAGCCGCCGGGCGCTTCCGTGCACCTGGAGATCGGGCTGAAGGTGCGCAATCAGTCCGCGCTGACCTCGTTCATCGCGGGCCTGTCAGATCGCCGCTCTCCGCTGTTCCATCGCTTTCTGCAGCCAGGGCAGTTCGGCCCCAGGTTCGGCCCGACGCTGGCGCGGGTAGCCAAGGTCGACGCGGCGCTTAGGTCGCTGGGCCTGGTGCCGGGCCCGGTGGGCAGCGACAGGCTGGCTATCGGTGTTCACGCGTCCGCGGCGGCAGCTGAGCGTGCGTTCGCAACCCCTCTCGTCCGCTACCGGCTGCAAGGCGGCCGCGTGGCATACCTCAATTCCGCACGGCCGCGGATACCGGCTGCGGCCGCGCCGTATGTGAGCGGAGTGCTCGGCCTCGACACGGTGAACGTTCCCGCCAGCCTGGCGATCCGGCCGGGTGCCCCCGGTGGCCGTATCCGGGCGGGGGCGTCGTCGCGCGCGGGGGAGTCGCGGCCTGCAGCGGCGACTCCGGGCCCGCGGCCATGCCTGGCCGCCACGCAAGCCACGCAGGCCGACGGCAGCTACACCGCCGACCAGCTGGCCGCTCACTACGGCATGTCACCCCTGTACGGGCTGAACGATCTTGGGCAAGGCGTGCACGTGGCGCTGGCAGAGTTCGAGCCGGACTCGCCGTCCGATATCTCGGCCTACTTGTCGTGCTATCGCCTGCACACCACGGTGAGCTACATCAAGGTGGATGGCGGGACCGGCAGCGGATCAGGATCGGGCGAGGCTGCTATCGACATCGAGGATCTGGCCGGTCTCGCGCCCGGAGTCACGATTGACGTGTTCCAGGCGCCGAAAACCGGCGGCACGGATACCTACGATGAATACCACGCGATCATCGACGCGAAAAAGCCTGACCCGGTGGTGTCGACCTCGTGGGGGCTGTGCGAGCTCTATTCTGATGCGTCGCTGATCAAGATGGAACATAGCCTGTTCGAGCAGGCGGCTACCCAGGGCCAGACGGTCCTCGCCGCCGCTGGTGATACGGGCTCTACTGACTGCTCGAGCAGTGGCGGCGCGGATGCGGCGGACCTGGCCGTTGCCGATCCAGCCAGCCAGCCCTACGTCGTCGGAGTGGGCGGCACGTCGATCACCGGGACAGCCGAGACTGCGTGGAATGACTCCGGGACCAAAGCCGGCGCGGGCGGCGGCGGGGCGTCCAGCCTCTGGTGCATGCCGTCGTATCAGTACATAACGGACATTCCCGGCCTGATCAGCAATCAGTCGCAGCCGGACAAGAGCTGTACCGGCACCGGCGAGAAGCCGTACCGGCGCCAGGTACCCGACGTCTCGGCTGACGCCGACCCGAACTCCGGTTACGCGATCTACTACCACGGGGCCTGGACGGCCTTCGGAGGGACCAGCGCTGCAGCGCCGCTGTGGGCCGCCGTCGCCGCCCTCACCGACGACTCCCCGTTCTGCCGTGCGTACGGCTCGGGGAACGCCGGGGTCCAGCCAGCCGGCCTGTACCACCTGGCGGGCGTTGCCAGGTCCTACGTCTACGGCGACGGCGAGGCGCTCGGCGACGTGACCTCGGGCGGCGACGACTACGCTCCGTCCGGCTACACCGGCGGCCTGTACCCAGCGACGCCCGGATATGACATGGCCACCGGTCTCGGAACGCCGCTCGCCAGCGGCTACAGCGCTCCGGGTGTCGCCAGCACGTTCTATCCGGGCCTGACCGCGCTGATGTGCTACGTCTACGCCACCAGGAACGTCCGTCCATCGATCACGCGCCTGTCGCCCGGCGCCGGCCCGGTGAAGGGCGGCACCACGATCACCGTGACCGGGACGGGCTTCCTGCCTATCCGCGGGGCGGACATCGCCGACATCGGTTCCAGGGCCGTCGCTGCATCCTGCAGCACTGCGACGAAGTGCACGATCAGGATGCCGGCCCATAGTGCGGGAACGGCGGCCATCCGGATGGATGTCGAGGACCTGGTGACCAGCAAGGCGACCTCGCGCAGCCGGTACCAGTACGCGGCCGCGCCCAGCCTCTCCGCACTATCGCCGCGTCATGGCAGCGGCGCGTGGTGGCACCCGAGTCACCATCCGCGGTCGCAGTTTCGTCGGCAGGCTCGTCGTGTACTTCGGCAAGAAGGCAGCAAAGATCGTGTCGCACTCCTCGACGAAGATCATCGTTGTCGCGCCCGCCGGCAAAGGTACGGTCACCGTCACGGTCGCCGCCGCGGGCGGCAGGAGCGCGGCGACCGCTAAGTGCCGTTACCGCTACTAGCAGGCCCGTTAACCCCCGGCGCCCTCGCTCTGGATGATCGCACCAGGCGACGCTGCCCCAGCGCGACGTTTCATGCAACCGTCGACCACAAACCAGCACAAGCCGGACGCAGAATCGACATGGTTGCATGAAAGGTCGGTGGCGGCAGGCGCCAGGACGGGCGTCACGCCAGAAATGGCAACCGGATAGCCCCTGCGGTCGTCCAAACAGTCGGCGATCCCAGGAGGAAGCATGACTGGACAAGCGCAGCAGGCCCCGCGGCACCGGCGGCGAATGTACGCCGCGGCGGCAGTCGTTGCGGCAGTGGCAGTGAGTGGCGCCGTCGCGGCGTACGCGACGTCCGGGAACGGTGGGGTGAGGGGCGGCGTGCGGCAGGTGGCCGCGCTCTCGGATAGGTCAGGCACACCGTCCTGGGCCCCGGTGCCGTATCAGAGCGCGCAGCTGTCGGTGCCGCGATTGTGGCTGGTCGAGAGTCCCGCGCTGTACTTCTGCGAGTCGCCGGTACCGGGGATGATTTTCGCTGGCACAAGCCCGGGTTCCCGGCGGGGACGGGCTGCCACCTGACCGCCAGCCTGGCCTGGATCCAGTCCGCTGGGCACATCCCAGAGGGGATCCGGCATCAGCGGCCCACTAGGGTGATCCACGGCATCCCGGTGTACCGACTGCGCAGCGGCCCAGGCTCCGTGCTGTACCTGGCGCCGGAGCTCAGGGTGCGAGTCGGTGCCCGCGGGCCGCTGGCCCGGCGCATACTGGCCACGCTGACCTGGTCCCCGCTGGCAGTCGTCCTCAGGCACGGGTCGGCCAGGCCAGGCGGCCAGTTGGACCCGGTACCGGTTCGGCGGCAGTCCGGTTCGCGGTCCCGGCCTCGTGGAACGTAACGCACGAGAAGCAGTGGGCCACGTGCGGCACCGGCGTCGTGCCGCGGTCGCTGCTGCTGATTGACGCGACCAGGCCGCCGGCTGCGCTGCCGTGCCCATTCCCCTTCCCGACCGCCGAGGCTGAGCAGGCGCAGCCAGGCCTGACGGTCGTCACCGGGAAGTACGCGGCCCAGTCGGTGGCCGAGAAGTTCCCCAGCTGCCGGATTCGCCACGGTGCCCGGGTCTGCTTGTCATCGATCACGGGTCAGGGCGGTTTCGACAGCGCTGTGCTGATCTTCTCCGTTTCCCGGCCGCACCAGCATGCGGCGACGTTCTTCCTGCTCGGGCTGTCTGGATCCGGAGCCCGCGCACGCGCGGTCTTCGACTCGGTCAGGACAGTCAGGAGCTAACTGGATGCCGAGTAGCTGGGCTCTCGTCCCAGCCACTCGGCTTCCAGAAGGCCTCGCGACTTACCCCTCCAGGCAGAACTCGTTGCCCTCCGGGTCGGCCAGGATGATCCAGCTGACGCCGGCAGGCTGGTCCTCAAGCACCGTGGCGCCTAGGCCGGTCAGCCTGGCCAGTTCAGCTTGCTGATCGTCACCGGGCGGGATCAGATCAAGGTGGAGGCGGTTCTTGGCCACCTTGGGCTCCGCGACGGTGGTGAAGTACATCCTCGGCATGACTGAACCTGCCGGCAGGCAACACGGCGTACTCGACGTGGCCGGGATTGCCGTCTTGCTCACTGGCTGTCCAGCCAGTCACGGCTGCCCAGAACATGGCCTGAGCCCTGGCATCTGCGCAGTCGAAGGTGATGTTGAGAATTCTCGAATACATGGCGCGCTCTGCTTTCGTGGCGGGCGCCTCCGCCGCGAAGTCAGGATCCGGCGGGAGGCGCGGAGTGAGTACCTGACATCGACCGCACCTCCATTCCGCTCCGTCTACGTGACTTCTGGTCGGACTATCTCATAGCCCACGTCCTGGCGCTACTACGATTCCGCCATGGCTGCGAAAGGCATGCGGTCGAACCTCAACCCGCGTTACTCGTCATTAACCTCTGGTCGACCACGTGTGACATCTGCAGGTCCGAGACGCGCATGCTGGTTCAGGTGGCGCGCAGTACCGCGGGCCGGGTCAGGTTCCTCGGTATCGACACGCTGGACACACGGCAGGCAGCGCGAGCGTTCGCGACGAGGTACCTGATCCCGTATCAGCTCAGCTTTGACCCGACCGAGACGGTCGGGGCCCGGTACGGGCTGCCCGGCCTGCCGATGACATTCTTCCTATCGCCGTTCGGCAGCCGCATCATCGGTGTCAACGTCGGTGGACTGACCCGGCGCGCCCTGCTCGGCATCCTGCACGAGCTATATCGCGCTGCCTGAGATGGCTTAAGCCAAGTACAGACATAGTCTCCACTCTTGCCAGAACCCTTGACGTTGCAGTACGCCGAGTCTTAGCGTGGATTTGGATAGCTTGAGGTATCTCACAGAGAGGTCGAGGCAAGTGGTCAAAGTGACGCTTGAGGTTCCTGAGTCCCTACTCGGAGACATCTATGTGGCCGTCGGCGGCGTGCTCGAATACGGCGCTGCACTCGAACGCGAACGCCGTGAAGCCGATCAAGGAGCGGAGCATGCCGCCAAGCATGATCCCGGCAAGAGTGATCAAGTCCCAGGGGAGGAGGCCTGAGATGGTCCAGGTCACCTTCGAAATACCCGATCATCTACTGGGCAAGTTCTACCACGCGGTCGGCAGCGGTGCTGCAGGGCGAAAACGACAGAGTTACCGAGCAGACAGAGCCGGAGCTGAACGAGTGGAGCGTCTTTAATGCCGACGAAGCGGCGGTAGTCTGGCGGAAGTTCAGCCCTCGAGCTCAGGCAGTCTTCTCGCTGCTGATGGACAATCCGGGTATCGCCATACCGGCCGACGAGATCGCCGCCAAGATCGGGCTTACCAACGGTAGGCATGGCCTCAGCCGGCATTGTCGCGTGGCCGAGCAGGCAGTGCACCGAACTGCGTTACCTGCCGCCGTTCCGATTCGATAATTCTGCGGCTCCGAACGAAGCGGGTACCTACTGGATGGATCCGGAGACGGCAGAACTCTTCCGTGCAGTGCGACAGCAGTCGACGGCCAAGTCGACGCCGAGACTGGATACAGACTGAGACCACCGCTGGCCTTGAGCCCCCAGGCTGCGGCCCTCTCGGCTGAGGGCCACCCAATCTGCCGCCTGACCTGATAGTTATGCTTTCGTGACAGCACGGTTACTACCGGTGAGCGCCAGGGCGTGACGGGGGGATGTCAATGCCGTTCATCAACGTCGGCACCGAAAACAGCGGTGCCATTGAACTGCACTACGAAGACCACGGGATGGGGACGCCGGTCGTCTTGATCCACGGCTACCCGCTCAACTGGCGGGCTTGGGATAAGCAGGTCCCGGTCCTGCTTGGCACAGGTCATCGCGTCATCGCCTACGACCGGCGCGGCTTCGGCCTGTCCAGTCAGCCAGCTGGGGGGTACAGCTACGACACCTTCGCCGCGGACCTGAACTGGCTGATGGAGAAGCTCGACCTGCACGATGCCATCCTGGTGGGCCATTCCATGGGAACCGGCGAAGTTACCCGCTACCTCGCGGCATATGGCTCGTCGACGGGTCGCCAAGGCAGTGCTCATCTCACCGATCCCGCCATTCCTGCTGCAGACCGCTGATAACCCTGACGGGCTGCCGGCCAGCCTGTTCGATGGCTTCATGCACTCGGCGACGGCAGATACCCCGGCCTGGATGCGAAGCTTCCTGGACAACTTCTACAACGTGGACGTGCTCCGCGGCACGCTCGTGAGCGAAGAGGCATATGCGGCTAGCTGGAACGTCGCTGTCAGCGCCTCGGCCACGGCCGCAGTGGAGTGCATTCCGACCTGGGAGACCGATTTCCGGGCGGACGTGGCCGCGATCGATGTCCCGGTGCTCGTCATACAAGGCGACGCTGACCGGGTACTGCCGCTCGAGAAGACCGGGCAGCTGCTACCGCACATGATGCAGGACGCCCGGCTTGTCGTCATCAGCGGCGGTCCGCACGCGATCGCGTGGACCCACGCCGACCAGGTCAATCGCGCGCTGATGGAGTTCCTCAAGTAACTCAGCCGCCGTGCTCGAAGCCGAGCTCGGCGAGTATCGCGGCGGTGTGCTGGCCGAGGGCCGGGACGCTCCCCATGGCGGGCTCCCGGCCGGGCGACGGTGACCGGCGGCAGCAGCGCACGGACCTGGCCTGCGGGCGTGGCCACGTTGCGCCACCGGTCTCGCGCCGCCAGCTGCGGATGCGCGGCGAACTCGGCCGGCGTCCGCAGCCGCGCGTTCGCGATGCCGGCCGCGTCGAGGCGGGCCTCGACCTCGGCGGCTGTCAGCTCCTGCAGTGCGGCCTCGATGATCGGCGTGAGCTCGTGGTCGCTGCGCACCCGGTCGGTGTTGGTCGCGAATCGCGGGTCATCGATCAGCTCGGGCCGACCCAGGATCTCCCGGCAGAGCACCGCCCATTCCCGCTCGTTCTGCAAGCCGAGGAAGACCTGCCCGTCTCCGGCCGCGTACGGGCCGTAGGGCGAGATCGATGCGTGCCGGGCGCCGGTGCGGCGTGGCGGCTGGCCGCCGTAGACGCTGAATAGGTACGGCTGGCTCATCCACTCGCCGAGCGCGTCCAGCATGGCGACCTCGACGGCTGGTCCCGGCGCCGGTGCGCTCCCGCTCGTACAGCGCGGTCAGCACGCCCGCTGAACGCGTACATGCCTGCAGCGATGTCGGCGACCGAGATCCCAGCCTTCGCCGGCGTGTCCGGCGTACCGGTCACCGACAGCAGGCCCGGCCTCGCACTGCACCAGCAAGTCGTAGGCCTTCTTGTGGGCATACGGGCCGTCCGGGCCGTAGCCGGAGACCGAGCAGCAGATCAGCCGCGGATGGCGGCTGCGGAGCTCGCTCGCCGACAAGCCCAGCCGGTCGGCGGCGCCGGGCGCGAGGTTCTGGACGAACACGTCGGCGCGGGCCAGCAGCGCGGCGAGCACCCGCGTGCCGTGCTCGCTCTTCACGTCGAGCTCGATGGACTCCTTGCCGCGGTTCAGCCAGACGAAGTAACTCGCCAGGCCCTGCACCGTCTGGTCATAGTCGCGGGCGAAGTCGCCGGTGCCGGCTCGCTCCACCTTGATGACGCGCGCGCCGAGGTCGGCCAGCTGCCGGGTGGCGAACGGCGCGGCGACTGCCTGCTCCAGCGAGACCACCGTGATGCCGTGCAGCGGCAGCGAGGCGGGCGTCATGGCAGGAACGCGCGGAGTACGTCGGCCGCGTTCTTCCAGGTCCAGGCGGACCAGTCGGTGTCAAGCCCGTCGATGCAGTCGGCGAGCTTGGCGCTGAGCTGCGCCCGGGATGGCGGTCGCGCCGGGCTGCCGGGCGGGAACGCTAGTACTGCGTCGTGGCATGCCGCCGTTCCCGGTATGAATTCTTGCCTGAAGCTCGCCGTCAAGCAGCCAGTCGCCGCCCGGCTGCAGCGTCGTCTCGACCAGGCCGACCAGGCGGCGCGCCGCGTCCCGGCGGACGGCCTCGTCGGTGAAGCTGGCGAAGCCCGGATAGCGATCAAGAAGCGCGGCGGCCGCCGCGTACTCAAGGCTGAACTTGCCCTGCAGCCCGGTCTCCGGGCGGTGGTGGATCAGCGGTACTACTGTCGCCTCGGGCGTGCGCAGCTCGATCCGCTGCACGTCGGCCGGGTCGATCCCGGCAGATCCGGCCAGCTCGGCCAGCGCGCTGATCGGCCGCTGGAGCGCGTAGCAGCACGGGTAGATCTTGATGGCGAGACCGCCCGGCACCGCGGGCCCGGTCATGTCGAGCCCGCCGTGGCGCGGCGCCGACCAGCGGCAGCCACGCGTCCAGCGCGGTGTCGTCCGCGCTGGCGCCGGCCGCCGCCAGCGTCGCGGCCCTGATGCCTGCCTGCACCGCGAAGCCGACCTGGAGCGACTTTGCGTCGGTGCCGAAGGCGCGCTGCACGCCGCCCGCGGCGGGCACGGCTAGCGCGATCGCGGTAGCGATCTGCCGCGCGTCCAGGCCCATCGCGACGGCCGCGCCAGCTGCGGCGGCAGGCGCGCCGGCCGTGCAGGTCGCGTGCCAGCCGGCCGAGTAATGCGGCCAGCCCAGCGCCGTGCCGAGCCGGGCCATCACGCCCGGCCGCGGCCAGGTAAGCGCGCGGGCCGCCGCCCGTCGCCAGCGCGGTTGGCACGCAGACGGCGCTGACATGGGTGGTCGACGGCATGTGCAGGTCGTCGAAGTCCAGAACGTGACCCGCGGCAGCCCACTGGCCCGCCTCGCCGAGACTGGCCGCGATCCTCGTGACTCGATGGTCGCGCGCGGCGAGCGTCACGGCCACCGTGTCCAGCAGGGAGCGGTCGGCGAGTGCCAGGTCCTGCTTCGGTCGGGTCGAGGTCGTGCGCCCACTGAGCCAGCACGCTCGCGGTCGATGTCATCGGCGTCCCTGCGGTCGGAGCGGCCGCACCGAAGACGCGACCGGCTGAGAACACCATACGTTCCGCGACTCACGGCCTCCGGCACTCGTGAGACGAGGCCGGACGCCTCGGGCGGTTAGCCAGATGGCTCTATCCGGTGGCGCGCGGCCTGGCCAGCAGGCGGGTTACCGAGGGTAGCCGCCTGCGCGGTTACGACGGAGTCGACGATCACCCGGAAGTCGCTCGGGCGGAGGACCGCGATGGTGAGGGCGGCCGCACCGCCGTCGGCCGGTTCGGCATAACTGACCGTGATCCCGATGGCCGAGTCGCAGGCCGATAGCCGCAGCGCCTTGGCGGCCCAGGGCGGCGGCTGCTGCATCTCGATGTGCAGCGCATGCGGTATCAGCGCCAGGTCGCCCGGGCTTCAGCGAGGTCGTCCGGCCCAGCGTCTGACATCGCGGCGGGCTCGGCGGCATCGGCAGAATAGTGCGGATCGACTCGAGGTCCGCCGCCTCGATGCTCGGCCAGGACCTCCGCCGCCGGGTCCGGCCAGATAAGTCGTGGTCGCGGCGACCGGCTCCCCGCTCAGGGTCCAGAGCATCTGCAGGATGCAGACGGGGTCGCCCGGCGCGATGCCGAGCGCCGACCCGACGTCGGGCCGGACCGGGTGCCAGGCGACGGACTTGCTCCTGCAGCGGAGCTGGCCGTGCAGCGGTTCGACTCGGGCGACAGGCCGTGCTGACCTTCGAGTTCGAGCATGTAGTCGGCCGGGCTGATCCGGCAGGCCTTTCCATCGGGGAGCAGGCGGAGGAGGTGGCGGGCCGCCAGTTCGTCGATTGCGGCCGTCACCTGTCCGGTCGTTACGTGATAGCGCCGGGCGAGCACGCTCGGCCGGGGGAGCAGCCAGCCAGGCTGGTGCTGGGCGAGGCTAGCGGCAATCCGGCTGGTGAGCACCGGATCGGCGGGCGGTTGGCCGGACTGCCCTTCTGCAGCGTCCTGGTAATGCGACAGTGTCCCGGTGCACGATCGTCCTGGTAGCGATGGTCCATGGCGGCACCGACGCTAGCGGCGAATCCTGTGATATCGCTGTGCGGCTACCCGTTATTGGCTGGGTTTCTCAGCTACTGCGACGCTGCCAATGGTCCGCTGGCTCGGCGGCGGCTCATCGGCCAGCTGGTCCACGGCGCGGGCGAGTGCGTCAAGCGCGGGCACCGCGGCGTTCAGCGCGCGCCGCTGCTGGGACGGCAATGTGGACAGCGCGATGTGCAGGACGCTCGCGTTCGTCGCCTGCCACGCCCGCACCGCTTTCTGGCCGGCCGAATGTCGCCGTCAGCTCGATCGCCCGCCGGTCGTTGTCGGAGCTGGCCCGGCTCACCATTCCGTGCGCGGCTAGCGCGTTGACGATCGTGGTCACGGTGTTCGGACGCATGTGCAGAAGGTGAGCGAGCTGACCGGGGCGGCTGCCGGGGTTCTCGACGAGCGCCGACAGCAACTCCAGCTGGGCGACGGCGAGCGGGTTCTCCGGGTCAGCGACGCGGGCGCCGCGGCGCAGCGCCCGGCGCAGCCTGGCGATGCCGTCGGCGAGCCCATCCGGCTGGGAAAGCGGATCCGGCCTGGAGATCCGGGCGCGCCCGCCTGATGGCATTGCCACGGCCTCGGCTGCTGTAGCTCGCACTGGGAAACCTCCTGATCGGCCGCTCGCTCCGGGCGCAGTTTCCGGACCGGGGACGAGATCCGAATTTATCTATCAGTATAGTAGGGAAACTTGTCAGGCGCACCGCGCCCGGGGGCGTCGGCCGATTCCCGGCTACTCGGTCTCCGAGCCTGCTATCGCCTCGCCAGGATTGCCCGGGCCCGCCTGGCAAGCGGGATGACCCGATCACCCTTGAGTCCCTGCCGCAGGTCGTGACTATCGCCCTGGCGGTAGCGGTTGTGCAGCTGGGCCACGACGATCGCCGTCTTCCAGCAGCCGAACGCCTCGTACCAGCCGACGGCAGACACGTCGGCGCCGGTGACTGCCGCGTACCGGCTGACCACCTCCGCGCGGGTGGGCAGGCCGATGCTCTCCTGGCCGGCCGGATGAGACGGCCTGTTCTCCGGATCGTCCGACGGATCGGGCCAGTAGTTCAGCAGGGTGCCGACGTCGATCAGCGGGTCACCGATCGTGGCCATGTCCCAGTCGAAGACCGAGCGCACTCGGTCCGGATCAGCGGGATCGAACTGACAGTTGTCGATCTTGAAATCGTTATGCAGCACGGTGGCGCGCACGGTCGCCGGCTTGGTCGCGATGAGCTCCGCGCCAACGTCTGCGACGACGTCCGCGCCGGGCTGCTCGCGCCATGCCGCGCGTACGGCCTCCCAGCGCCCGTTCCAGCCAAGCAGCTGCCGGTCGACGAAGCCTTCGGGCCGGCCGAGGTCGGCGACCCCCGCCTCGGCCGGGTCGACCTGGTGCAGTTCGGCGAGGGCGTCGACGACGGCCAGGCCGATGCGGCGGGCCGCATCCTGATGTCCGGCCATGTTCGGCGGAAGGCTGCCCCAGACAACCTGGCCCTCGCGGTACTCGATGACGAGGAAGTCAGCGCCGACGACTGAGTGATCCTGACAGAGCAGGTAAGCGCGCGGCGCGCGGTCGTAGTGCCGCCACAGCCGCGAGAGCGCCCGGTACTCGCGCTTCATGTCGTGCGCGCCGACCGCGATCTCGCCGAACGGCGGGCGCCGGATGACGAGCCGCAGGCCGGCGAACTCCAGCAGGTACGTCAGGTTCGCCGCTCCGCCCGCGAACTGCCGCACTGACACCAGCGGTCCAAGGCCGTCCAGCTTCGCTTGCAGGTAACTGGCCAGCCGGTCCCAGTCCAGCTCGTCGCCTGGCCGGACTGGGGCATGCTCTGGCATGTAGTCGGTTGTCATGGCCCCCTTGCCTCCAGCATCAGTCTGCACGCTACGACGGATTTCGGCAGATCGAAGAAGGCACGGCCGGGCTCTCGATGGTGACCGATAACGCGCGATGGCTACCGATAACGCGCGATGGTGACCAAAGTGCCAAAATCACGGCTCAGCTCGCCCGCCCTGGAGGGGTCCGGGCCGCCATGTCCAGCCGTGCGATTCATCATGCACCGGGCGGATGATCGCAGCCTCGGCCGTGTCCGCTAGCTGGGTGATCACCTCGAGGAGCCGGACATGAAACTCATTCGGGGTTTGCTGACCGTGACGGGCGGCGACCAGTGTGACCACTGGCTGCTCGCCACCTGACAGCCGGGCAGTGACGTTGCCGTTGTAGTCGCGGCCGACGCCGACGATCGCAGTAGCGCGAATGAGGTCGCTGCCATCGTCCTTGGCTACCCAGACTTCTCCGGTCATGCCTCTGAGACTCCCCGTTGAGCGCAGCCTAAACACCCCCGGCCTCACAGCTTCACGCCGGATGGCGTCGGCGGGTGAGATGGGGGTCCGCAGCGTGGCACAAGCCGCGCACGAAACAATTCGGGTGTGACCGACTCGAGCGCCTCGGCCTCGCAGTTCTCGCTGAGCACCACCTGGGCCCGGAGCCTGGATACGCCGCTCCGGCGGTTCGTGCGCACCGAGACCGGTAGCGCGGCGGTGCTGCTCGCCGCGACTATCGCGGCACTGGCCTGGGCGAACATCGACTCAGCCGGATACGCGGCGACCTGGGATACCCAGTTCTCGGTGCAGCTTGGCTCTGCGGGCCTGGCAGCCAGCCTGCACGAATGGGTGAACTCCGGGCTGATGGCGTTCTTCTTCCTGGTCGCAGGCCTGGAGGCGCGCCGGGAGTTTGACATGGGGGAGCTCCGCGAGCGGCGGCGGCTGGCCCTGCCGGTGGTGGTCGGGCTCGGCGGGATGATCGTGCCGATCGCGATCTACCTCGGGTTCAACGCCGGCCAGCCCTCGGCGAGCGGCTGGGGCACGACCATGTCCACCGATACCGCGTTTGCGCTCGGCATGCTGGCCCTGGTCGGGAAGAACGTGCCCGACCGGGTGCGCACCTACCTGCTCACGTTCGCGATCGTGGACGACATAGCCGGGATCGTGATCATCGCGCTGGCCTACAGCGGGCACATCGACCCGGTGCCGCTGGTTGTCGGAGTCGCCGTGCTTGCCGTGGTCGCGCTGGTGCGCATGCGCCGCGTCCGCAGGGGCCTGGTGTACCTGCTGCTCGGCCTGACGGCATGGATCGCGTTCTTCAAGTCAGGCGTCGACCCAGTGATCGTCGGCCTGGTCATGGGCCTGCTCGCACTGGCCTATCCGGCGAACCGCGCGGACCTGGAGCTGGCAAGCGAGTCGTTCCGCTCGTTCCGCGAGCAGCCGACGCCGGAACTGGCCAGTGACGCCTTCCAGCAACTGCGCAGGGCGATCTCACCGAACGACCGGCTGCAGCAGATATTTCACCCGTGGACGAGTTACCTGATCGTGCCGTTGTTCGCCCTCGCGAACGCCGGGATAACGATCAGCGGCAGCTTCCTGGCCCGCGCCTACACCTCGCCGATCACGCTGGGCATCCTGGTCGGCTACGTTGCCGGGAAGCCGGTCGGTACCGTGGGCTCGGCCTGGCTGCTCACCAAGGTCAGCCGCGGCCGGATCCGGCCGCCGGTCGGCTGGGGGGCGGTTGCCGGGGCCGGCGCCATCGCGGGCATCGGCTTCATCGTCTCCCTGCTGATCGCATCGCTGGCCTTCCGCGGCACGCAGCTCGCCGAGGCCAAGGTCGGCGTCCTGTCGGCGGCAGTCGCCGCCTCCGCGCTGGCCTGGCTGATCTTCCGAGTCGTCGCCATGCTGCCGAAGCCCGTGCGGCTGCGGGCGCTGTTCGGGACCGCCGACACCATCATCGACCTTGCGGTACCGGTCGACCCGGAGCGCGATCACATCCGTGGCCCAGTGCGCGCGCTGGTCACGCTTGTTGAGTATGCCGATTTCGAGTGCCCGTACTGCGGCCAGGCCGAGCGCGGTGATCCGCGAGCTGCTGGCCGACTACGGTGACCTTTGCTACGTGTGGCGGCACCTGCCCCTCACCGACGTGCACCCGCACGCGATGCTCGCGGCTGAGGCGTCCGAGGCGGCGGCCGCCCAGGGCAAGTTCTGGGAGATGCACGATGAGCTACTGGACCACCAGGGCGCGCTGACGGCCAAAGACATCATGCGGTACGCGGCCGAGATCGGGCTGGATACCGAGCGATTCGTCGCGCGACATGCGCAATAACGTAGGGGCGGCAAAGATCGCCGCCGATGTCGACTCGGCAGACCTCAGTGGCGTCTCGGGAACGCCGACGTTCTTCATCAACGGCAGGCGCCACTATGGCGCCTACGACATCGACGCGCTCTCCGACGCTGTGCGAGTTGCCCGGGCACGGGCTCTGCTTGACGCGGGCCGGCTTGCACGCCGCGCGTCCTGATCACCTGGTCGTCAAAGTGCCTGCGTCATCAGTTCAGGTCGCGGATCGCCTGCGTCGCTCTCGCTCCCGCGCACTGCGGGGTGGATGAGCCTGGGCAGGTGCCGCCAGGTGAGGTAGGCCGCAGCCCCGAGCGGGATCGTCGGCAGGTAGGTGACTGCCCTGTAGAGCAGGACCGCAGCAGTCACCTGGGCAGTTGCCCGGTGGCCAGCGCTCGCGGCCAGGATCCCGACCAGGCCCAGTTCGGTGATCCCGAGCCCGCCCGGCGTGATCGGCAGCGCGCTCAGCAGCCGGACGAACGCGAAAGCTGCCAGCGAGGTCTGCCATGGCACTACTGACTGGGGCAGTCCGATGCCGCGCAGGCACGCTAGCAGGACGAGCCACAGCACGAGGTGGCTCGCCACCGTGGCCGCCGAGATCAGCCAGCCGCGCGCCGCCAGCAAGGCGGCGGCTTGCTCGCGGAAGCCGGTCAGCGATCCGTTGAGCCGTACCGGCCGGCGCCGCGCTAGCCGGGCGGCCATGCTGACGATGCGGTCCAACAGCTCTCCGGCCCGGGCCGCGAACACCTCACTGCGCACCGTGAGGCACAGACCGGCGGTCATGCCAGCGAGGAGCGCCAGGCCCACCGCCGCACCGGCGATCAGGGCGGGACCCGGCTTGCTGACTGTCATCAGCACAAGCAGGGCGAGGACCGGCAGGCCCAGCCGCACGAAGATGTTCCAGATCCCAGACACCAGAGTGTAGAGAACGTAGTCAGCGGCGCTGCCGCCCCAGCTGGACAGCATCGACCAGCCGACCGCGATGCCGATCACCCCGCCGGCTGGCAGCGTGCTCGCCACCGCGCCGGTGCAGAGGTTCATCGCCGCAGCCTCGCGCAGCCGCAGCGATGGGAGTACCGAGCAGATCACCAGCCAGTACGACACCAGGCTGGCGACGGCCGCGGCACCCACGAGCAGGGCATACGGCCAGGTCATGATCTGCAGGCTGGCCCACACGCTGCGGTAGGAGGCGACGTGGGGCAGTACGAACCCGAAGGCGGCCGCGACCAGGACGAGCGAGCCGACCGTGCGCAGTACCTTCGCGCCCCGCTTGGCTGCGGAACGGTGCCCAGCCTGGCTGTCCGCGGGAGCGGGCGGGCCCGGGGGTGCAGTCAGCACTGAGGAGGTGATGGCCGCCGACGCCTCAGGCCCGGCGGCCTGGGTGCTCAGCGCTCCGCCGGCTGAAGTACCCGCCGCGGCTCGGCCTGAGCAGCATCACAGCGGCGGTTGTCCAGGCGTGCGGGCGTCGGCCAGCGAACCGCGCTGGCCCAGCCCAGCCGCTCGAAGAGGCGGATCAGCTCGGCCGAGATATCGATCTGGTGCCGGTCCACTCCATGCCTGGCGCAGGCCGGATCGGAGTGGTGCATGTTGTGCCAGCTCTCCCCGAACGAGAGCAGGGCAAGCGGCCACAGGTTGGTGGCACGGTCGTAGCGGCGGGTGCGGAACGGCCGGCTGCCGAACACGTGACACAGCGAGTTCACGCTCCAGGTGACGTGCTGGAGCAGGGTGATCCGGACAAGCCCGGCCCAGACCAGGGCTAGCAGGGCCGCGCGAAAGGTGCCCCCGAGCGCCCAGCCGGCCGCGAATGGCAGGGCAAGCGAGGCGATGCACAGCGCCGGGAATGCTGCGGTGATCACACGCATGGCCGGATCGGCCAGCATGTCGGGGGCATACTGCTCTTTGGGAGTGGGATCCTCATGCATCAGCCAGCCCATGTGAGCGTGGGCCAGGCCGCGGAGCTGACCGGTCAGGCTCGTGCCGTAGCGGTAGGGCGAGTGCGGATCACCCGGCCTATCGGCGAACGCGTGGTGGCGCCGGTGGACAGCGACCCACCCGGTCACGTCGCCCTCGAAGCTCATCGACCCGGCGATGGCAAGCGCGGCGCGCAGGGCCGGCACGGCGGTGAACGAGCGGTGGGTGAACAGCCGGTGGAAGCCGACGGTGGCCCCGAGCCCGGTGACCAGGTAGAACGCAAGCGCCAGCAGGATATCGGTCAGGCCGACGCCATGTCCCCAGGCCAGCCATACTGCGGCTGCCAGCCCGGCGAAGGGCACTGCCACGATCGCGACGGTGACCAGAATCTGCACCCGCCCGCCGGTGGTGTGCTGCACTGGGCCGCGGTCCGGGAACGGTGCCGTTCCGTCATAGCTGTCGTCGAGCCGGGAAGGCCTCATGATCGTTCCTCTCACGGCTGGCGACGGTGCCGGGCGCCTGGTGGCACCACGGACCTGCTGGTTATCGGTCCTGAGTCCGCGGTTGATGGCAGATATGAGAAAGCTCCGGGTCCTGGCCTGCATCCGCCGAATGAGCGGGCGGAGCTGCCGGGGTCCGGAGCAACGACTTCACGGTACCTGCTCGCGCGAGGAGTGTAAACGTGCTACACCTTTCGCCACCGGGCTTCGCACAGGCCGTAGATGCCGAAGGTGATCAGTCCGAGCGCCGCGATGATCAGCAGGAACTCGCCGAACGGCTGGTTTCGCAGGGTCAGCAGCGCCTTGTCGAGGCCGCCCGCCTTCGACGGCTTGAAGGTGACGGCCGCATCGATCACCAAGATGCCCGCGAGCGCGATGACCACGCCCCGGGCTGCGGTACCGACCATGCCGAGGCGCTCGACAATCCGCCGCGTCCGCGGGCTCATCTGCGAGGTCTGCAGGTACTTAAGGAACTTGCGGCGGATGCCTTCGATAACGAGCACGATGCCGACGATCACGATGATGACGCCGGCGATGCCAACGAGCCAGCGGCCGCCAGCGCTGTCATGCATGAGCCTGGCCGTCAGGTCTTGCTCCTTACGGCTCTGACTGCCGTGGTGGCCGGAGATGACCTGGAACGTCAGGTAGGCGAAGAAGGCATAGACAACCGCGCGCAACAGTGATTTCAGCCTCGGGCCCGCGCCGGTCCCCTCGCCGGTCACGCCGTAGGCGGCTTCGCTGAGGCGCCACAGCGCGTAGGCCGCGAACCCGATCCCGAGCAGCCAGAGCAAGACCAGACCATAGGGCTGGCCCGCCAGCATCTGGAGTGCACCCTGCTGGTCAGCCTGCTGAGAGCTATGACCGAGCGCCACACCGATCGCGACCCAGCCGATGAGAATCCAGATAATTCCGCGCGCGGCCAGGCCCGACCGGGCAAGCAGCTGGGCCGCCCTGCTGTCCGAGGCGCGCCTCGCGCGGGCCGATACATGCATTGCCGATGTCGATCGCATGCCCGCTTGTGCCCAGCCAGTGCGCGACCAAACGGTGCCCTTGCTGTCAGCCGTACTCGGCCAAGATGCTCCTTACTTGATCGTGTAGCTATACGGCAGCGCGGCAAGCTCGTCGCCGGCGGCCTGCCCGTACGGGGGCACGTCTTCGACGAGTTCGTCGACGTAGAGATGCCCGCTTATCTCCGTGCCCGGCTGGCCGGACGGGGTGATCGTCACATTGATTGTCTTGGTCTGGCCTGGCCGGATGACGAATATGCGAAGCGGCGTGGCCGGATTGACCGAGGCGCGCCAGAAGTCGCCGACGTTAGATCTGACAGCCGGGTCGAACTTCTGCGTAAGAGCGGTCATCGCGACGCTGAAAGTCCCGGTCGGCGCCGACGCCGCGTACGGCCCGCACTCGTCGGGCGTGACGAACCAGACGCCGGATGTCACCGAGCCGTCGGCTGCGGTGTACGACGATGACGGTGTGTCAGAGCACAGCGGCCCTGGCCCGCTAGCGCTGCTGGCCAGGTCCGGACTGTCAGTAGCCGAGTTGTAGTCGAACATGATCGGCAGGTTTGCCGATACGGCGACGGAGACACTGGACGTCTGCGCCGGGACCAGATACAACGGCGGTTCCCCCACCAGCGGCAGCGAGATGCCGGTCGCGGGCGGGTTCAGCGGCGCCAGCGTCACCGCAGCCGTGGCGTTCAGCCGCGGGTCCACGAAGAAGTCTGCCGCGGCGGCGCCGTTATTGGTGATCTTCACGGGCACGGTGACCCGCTTGCCCGCCGCTAGCTTGGCACCGGCGCTGTCAGGGAGTCCGGTGGCCCTCGCCCTGGTGTGGTTGAACCGGATGTTCCCGGTATATGGCTGCGAGACCTCGTTGCCGACGACGGGCTCGGCAAAGTCCACGATAAGCGTCCAGGTACCCCGGACCGGATCCGCCACGTAGGCCGTGAGTGCCTTCTCGGCTGTGAACCTGAGCGTGCCCGTATTCGGATTCACGCTGGTCGCCACGGAGTTCTGGCCGTAGCCGACCGCGTTGCCGTCTGGGCTGATCAGGTAGGCACCGACTGGATCGGCCGGGTCGTTTGCGAGCGAGACGTTGGCGGTGATGTTGTGCACTCCCGCGCGGACGCCGAACTCGTAATACTCGACCTGGCCCTGACCGTTATTACGGCCATTGCCGCCGGTGAGCGTCCCGCGGAACGCGCCGCCGCGGGCGACGTTCACCAGGCTGCGCAGCGTCACCGGGATCGAGCTGACGCCGCCGGCGCCATGGTCTGAACTGACGACGATCGAGCCCGAGGCGTCCCCGGGTGAGCCGAGGGGTCCGAGCTGACACTGTCACTGCCCGGCTCTGACCCGGACCCAGCGCGAGCGTTGAGGGGGAGACCGAGCCGAACGAGGCGAACCGCTCGGTCGCGATGCGCCACGAGACAGTGCCGTTCGTCCCTTGATCGGCGGCCACGTCACCGAAGATCACGCCGGTCCACTTGCCGCGGGCCGGATGCAGCACGTCCGCGCTGCCGAAGTTCCCCGGGCCCTGCGGGAGTGAGTGAGCCGCCAGCCGGCCGCGCGGGTCGATGAGGATCAATCGGACCCTGGAATTCAGCCCGGTCTGGCAAAAGGTCTGCAGGCAGTACGAGCGATTGCCGGGCCACGCAAGGGACGCGTCGAGGCGGTTCTGGCCGGGCGAGACCTCAAAGTGGAAGACGCCGTAATTGTTCCGCAGGCCCTGGTAGTTGGCGAACTTCGGGCTCCTCGCGTCCGTCAGCCTGACGGTGCCGGTCCGTACGTTCCGGTCGGGCCCGAGGGTACGTCCCCGGAGGGTGACGACCTGGCGCTGCGCGCCGGTGTTGGTAATGGTTACCGACCAACGCGCCCGCGTTCCCGGCTTGCCGGTTGCGTGCAGCTCACTCGCGGACTTCAGCAGCGTGCTGCCGACCGCTGACGGCGCGCCGATCGACTCAGCCAGCTGGACTGCCTTGTAGCTGTTCAGCAGGCCGGCGCCCTGCTCGGTTGCCGGGGCTCCGAGGTCGGTGGCCGTGCTGACCAGGATCTCCTTGACCAGGGCTGGCGTCGGGGTAGCGTCACTATGCGTGCTGCGGTACGCCTGGATCACCAGGGCCGCTGCGCCGGCCACGAAGGGCGATGACTCGCTAGTCCCGCCGCTCTCCTCGACGTCCGAGGGCTGGCCCTTGAAGTTGGTGCACCCGGAGAACTCCGCTGTGGCGTCGCAGGAGGCGAAGCTCAGGTCGCCTGGGGCGACGAGGTTCACCGTTCCGCCGGCCTCGTCGAAACCACCGGAACTCAGCGAGCTGATGTTGTCGCTCAGCCATCCTCTGGTCGCGAAGTAGCGAGCGGCCGCATAGTTGGTCTGGGCGTAGAACCGGAAGTCCGTTGAGGCACCCACGGAGATGAGCTCGGGGTCGGTCGCAGGCGAGCCGATGGTGTTGGCCGAGCCTGAATCGCCGCTGGAGGCGCTCACCACGACACCCGCGGCCACGGCGGCGTTATCGAACTGGTCAGTTGCGTCGAGCGCCGCCACGTCGGGGAACGGGTTGGCCCCGAAAGACTCGTTAATCACGTTGACGTGGTCGGTCTCGACGGCGTAGTTGATCGCCTGGAGGATGGCCGACAACGTCGAGTCCGCGTTCTCGCTGAAGACATCGAGGCCGACGAGGCTCGCGCCGGGCGCTACTCCCTCGATCCGGATGTTGCACGCGGCCGGGTCCGGCTGGGCGGAGAACTTCCGGACGTTGTACACGTGAACGCCCTGGCCCGCGATCGTATTGGCGTCCAGGAACGCTTCGTCGCCGCTGGTGGGCTGGCCGGGACCGTCGCCGGAGAAGTCCTGGTAATCCGAGAACACCGAAGTCGTGGTGCCAGGCCGGAGGAAGTTGACGTTCTGCGGGTCGAGTCCGTCCGCGATCCACGCCACCTTGACGCCCGAGCCGGTGATGCCCAGGGAACGCGCCGTCGGCTGATGCGAGTTGTCGGACGCGGTGCCGGTCAGGGCGAGACCCTCGGGGTCAAGCTGCGGCTTCCCGCTCGAGCAGGCACCGGGGATCACCTTGGGCTTCAGTGAGCGGGTACTGGCCTGCTCGCTGGCGGTGCTCGCCGGCGCAGCGACTGCGCTCGCCTGCTCAGGAGCCGCGCCCCTGATCGTTACATCCGGTATTACCTCCCTGACGGCAGGGTTGGCCTTCAGCCGCGCTGCTTCGCCTGCAGACACGACGGCGGCAAGGCCGTCGACCAGCTGGTAGCTGCGGATACCGGTGGCGTGCACAGCATGCAGCTCGGCCATCAGCGGCGCTTGGCTGGCCAGGATCCCCGCAGTGCGCGCCCGCTGTGCACTGGTGCCCACGCGGGCGGCGGCAGGCTGGGACTTCATGATCACGATCACGTGCTGGTCGGCGTTCTTCGACAACTGCGCGGCCTGTCCGGCGGTCAACGCCTGCACTCCCGCGGTCGCGGCAGCTGTCGCCGTCCCTGCGGGCGCGGCCAGAGCCGTGGCAGCTTGCCCGAGAAGCAGGGCCGGGATCGCGGCACTCGCAGCCGTCAGGCACAGCGCCCTCCGTGTGGTGCGGCCCGCTCCGCCTGCCATCAGTGATTGCATCTCCGCCTCATCCCCGTCGGCCCCGCTCGACACAAACCGACATAGACGCTAGCAGGATCAACGGTGGCCCAAAATCGGCGGCAAATAACGCTTTCATAACTTCAGGCGACAAAGGCCCGCGCCTTTAGCGCTCGTGGCACAGGCCGCCTGACCAGGCCAGTAAATGGCAATTGCGCAATGGCGCCGGTAATTTGGCCGTTCTCGGGGAATGCAGCCGACGGCTGGCTGCAGTCAGCAATGCCGCCGGAATTGAGCGCGTTATCTCAGCCGACGATAACGCTGGAGTCGTCGGATCGGACGATTCTGCAAGCCTGGCGTGCAGCCGCTCGCGTACCTGATCCGGTGTATACGCGCGGCGCTGGCGCTCGGCACGGGCGATCACCACTCCAGTAGCGGCGACGCCTGCAAAGCCGGCCAGGCCGAGTATCTTCCACCATCGCACGTGCCTAGGCTACGACCATGGCCGCAGCTAGCGTCACCCTTGCGGAGGCATTGGATCTGACGCGCACCGGGGATGTGTGGCTGTTCCGCGGGCATTCAGCCGCTGATCGTGCCATCCAGTTCGCAACCAACAGCCCGGTCAACCATGTCGGCATGTCCGTTGTCATCGGCGATCTGCCGCCGTTGATGTGGCACGCCGAGCTCGGCCGGTCGCTGCCCGACGCGTGGTCTGGTAAGCGCCAGCGTGGGGTCCAGCTGCACGATCTGCGCGATGCCGTACTCGTCTGGGCTACCAGGTACGGCCAGCGCGCCTGGCTGCGGCAGCTCGACAAACCGGTCAGCCGCGAGATGGAGGACAGCGTCCTGCGCACGATCGCGAGGATGGATGGTACCCCGTTCCCCTCCGTTCCTAAGCTTGCGTCACGGTGGCTGTCCGGACGCATCCCGGTCATCAGGCACCAGGCCGGGGACACCGACCTGGAGACCGCCTACTGTGGCGAGGTGCTGGCGGTCACCTACCAGGCGATGGGGCTGCTGCCGGCCTCACGCCGGCCCAGCTGGTACGACGCCGGGCGGTTCTGGAGCGGAGACGAACTCAGGCTGTCCGGCGGGTTCGCGCTCGGGGGCGAGATCGCGGTGTCAATCCCGGCGGCCGCGGCAGCCGTTAGCTAGTCAGGGCGGCGTGCTTGGTCCGCACCTGACCGAGCAGTTTCGCGCAGGCGTTGACGGCCCTGGTTTGCGGAACGTCGATGCCGAAGTGGTCCGCCAGCTCGACGATCGCTCCAGTCATGCAGTCAAGCTCGAGCGGCTTCCCGGCCTCGAGATCCTGGAGCATGGAGGTCTTGTGGCCGCCCACCGCCAGCCCTGCCTCCAGCCGGCGGTCCAGCGACACCGGGAACGAGATCCCCAGGCGGCCGGCGACTGAGGCGCACTCGGTGAAGATGCCGCGTAGCAGGTCGCGCATTTCCGGCAGCTCGCCGAGCTCGCCGAGCGTTGCTCCGGTAAGGGCGGTGACCGGGTTGAACGCTACGTTCCCGATGAGCTTGAGCCAGATCTGATCGCGCAGCCGTGCCTCTACTGGCGCTCGAAGCCCGCCTGCTCCGAACGCGGCCGAGATCAGCCTGCACCGCTCGGAGTCCGCTCCGTCTGGCTCGCCCAGCGTGAACCGTGTCCCCTCGACATGCCGGATGACCCCCGGCTCGATGATCTCGGTCGAGCAGTAGACAACGCAGCCGATCGTGTGCTGCGCGCCGACTGAGGCGGCGATCACCCCGCCGGGATCGACGCTCTGCAGGCCGGTAAGCCCGCCGGAGTCGGCGAGTGACTGGAAGTACCACCACGGGATCCCGTTCTGCGCCCAGATCGCGGCCGCGCCGGGAGCGAGCAGGCTGCCCAGGCGCGGGGCGATCTCGGGCAGGCTGTAGGCCTTGAGCGCGACGAATACCACGTCGGCGTCGGCCACTGCGGCGATGTCGCTGGTTGCCCGCGGATGGGCAGTGAAGTCGCCGCGGGGCGAGAGCACTCGGACGCCGTGCTCGGACATCGCTCGCAGGTGGGCCCCTCTGGCGATCAGCGTGACATCGGCGCCGCCGCGGGCAAGCGCCGCCCCGACATAGGCGCCGATCGCCCCGGCGCCGAGAATGGCGAACCTCACGGCTGCGACCGGCGCTGCTCGACGAACTCGGCCACTCGGCGCCGCTGGACCTTGCCGGTGGGCGTACGCGGAATCTCGGCCAGCACGTCGATCCGGGCGGGCACCTTGAACGCCGCTAGCTGCTCGCGGCAGTGGTCGATCAGGGCTCTGATCTCGGCCTCCGCGCTGAGGGTTACCGCCGCGCCGACAAGCTCGCCGTACTTGGCATCGGCTATCCCGAAGCAGACTGCGTCGCGTACCGCGGGATGGGACATGAGCACCTGCTCGATCTCGGCGGGGGCGATATTCTCGCCGCCGCGGAGAATCATCTCCTTGAGCCGCCCTTCCAGGAACAAGTAGCCGTCCCGCAGCACGCCCTGGTCGCCAGTGCGGAACCAGTCGCCGAAGAAAGCCTCAGCTGTAGCAGTCGGATTGTTCACGTAACCGGGCGTAACTCCGGGGCCGCGGATCACGACCTCGCCCGGAGTGCCGTCTGGCAGGAGCGTCCCGGTCTTGTCCGCGATCGCGACCTGCGTGCCGGTCGGCACTCCCACCGAGCCCGGCAGCCTCGGCGCGGGAGGCAGCGGGTTGGACGTCATCTGATGGCTCGCCTCCGTCATGCCGTACGCCTCGAGCATCGGCACCTGGTACACCCGCTCGGTCCGCTCCAGCAGTGCAGGCGACAGCGCGGAACTGCACGAGCGGACGAATCGCAGGGCGCGGGGCGGGCCAGCCTGGTCGGCCTTGTCCAGGATCATCTGATGCAGCGTCGGCCCGGCCGACAGCCAGGTAGCACCGTGCTCACGCGCCTGCGGCCAGAATCGCTGCGGGGTAAACCGGCGCGGAGCGATCACAGAGCCGCCCGCCCTCATTGCCGCGAACGTCGACGCCACCAGACCGTGAATATGGAACAGCGGCATCACGCAGAACGAGACATCATCTGGGCTGAGCTGGTAGTGCGCGGCGATCGTGCTGGCCGAGGCCATCAGGTTGCGCTGCAGGAGCGGTACCTGCTTGCAGGCTGGTGGTACCGCTGGTGTGCAGGACGACGGCCACGTCCTCAGGGCCGCCTTGCTCGAAGGAACGCTGGGGCGCAGCTTGGCCGACCGTCGGCGAGCAGCTCCGGCGGTCCGTCGTCGGCCGCCTGTATAGCGACCAGGGTCGTCTGGGTTGCCGCGGCGGCCGCGCTCGCCGCGGCAGCGCCGCTGGCTGGGATCAGCATCAGCCTGGGCGCGATATCGGTCAGGAAGAACGTGAATTCAGTCTCGGTGTAGGCGGGATTCAGCGGAGCGGCGGCGGCGCCCAGCGCTGTGATGGCGAGCAGCAGAAGGACCACGTCGGGGCCGTTGGGCAGCGACAGCGCGACCCGATCGCCGCGCCGGACGCCCAGGCCGGCCAGCCGCTGTGCGAGCGCCTCGACTCGGTCGGCAGTCTGCGCGTAGGTAAGAACCTGACCATCATCAGGAACGATGAGCGCCGGGCGGCCCGGTTCCCCGCAGGCGAGCAGTGCGATTAGTGACTCAGCGCCTGCCGCTCCGCTCTGCTCGGTCATTTGGCTGACCTCCGATCCGCGACAATGTTGGCGTCTTGTCCCTTCTTGGCCCTCAGTCTGCCGTGGCGCGGCGCGCGACGTCCATCGGCGAGCGTGTTCGCTGTTCGGGCTTGACTTATGGAAAAGTGATATCAGAATGATAGACGCGGTGGCCGTCGGCCATCCGGTGCAACTGGTGACAGCTGGGCCAGCGGCCCGGCTGTCGAGGAGGGCGGCAATGGGCGAGCCAGCGATCGAAGTGCGCGGGCTGCGCAAGAGCTTTGGCGATAAGGAGGCCGTGGCCGGGATCGACCTGGAGATCGCGGCCGGCTCTCTTGCCGGTCTCGTCGGACCGAACGGGGCAGGGAAGACCACGTCCCTTTCCATGATGACTGGCTTGCTGCGGCCGGACACCGGCCAGGTCTTGATCAACGGGCACGACGTCTGGGCCGACCCAGTTGCCGCGAAGGCGATTATCGGGGTGGTACCGGCTGAGGCCAGGCTGTTCGAGCGGCTGAGCGGCGAGGAAACGCTGGAGTACGCCGCGTCGGCTGCGCGGCCTGCCCGTTGCCGAGGCGCAGCGCGCGCACAGCGCAGCTGCTGGACGTGCTCGACCTGACGGAGGATGCGAAGCGCCTGGTCGCTGACTACTCGACCGGCATGCGTAAGAAGGCGACGCTCGGCTGTGCGCTGATCCACAACCCCTCGGTGCTGTTCCTCGACGAGCCCCTCGAGGGCGTCGACCCGATCTCCGCCGATATGATCCGGCGGCTGCTGACGCGCTTCGTCGGCTCCGGCTCGACCGTCCTGTTCTCCAGCCATGTCATGGAGCTCGTCGAGCAGGTCTGCGATCACGTCTCCATCATCGACAAGGGCAAGATCGTGATAACCGGTACTACCGATGAAGTGCGCGGGGGCAAGACACTGCAGCAGGCGTTCGTCGACCTGGTCGGTTCGCGGGCATCCGAGGAGGAGGGACTGTCATGGCTTGGCTCCTCGTCCAGCTGAAGCTCCGCCTGCTGAAGAACGCGCTGCGATCGTCGACGGGTGCCAAGGTTTCCTTCATCCTCAGCACCACCTTTGCCTGCCTGGTGGCGATCGGCCTCTTCATAGTTCTGGCCTTGTTCCGCGGTAGCAGCGCGTCGGTCGATCTGACGACCGATCATCTTCACGGCGCTCGCATTCGGCTGGATGATCTTGCCGATCTTGGCGTTCGGCCTCGATGGCACTCTCGACCCGGCCACGCTGGCTCTCTATCCGCTGCGCACCCGCCCGCTCGCCGTCGGATTGCTGGCGGCCTCAGCTACCGGTGCCTGGCCGGTGGCTAACGTGGTCGGCCTGCTAGGGGTGACCATCGGGCTGGCACGCGGCGGACTCGGCCTGCTCGTCGCCGTGGTCGCTGTCGTGCTGCAGGTACTGTTCTGCATCGCGCTTGCCCGCTTCGTGACTACCAGCATGGCGGGGCTGCTGCGCTCCCGCCGAGGCAAGGACTTTGCTGCGTTCCTGGTTATCCCGATCTTCGCCTTGTATGAGTTCTTCATCCAGGTAGTGCCCAGGGTGGCCGCCGAGGGCAAGATCACGGCAGCGAGCTTCACCGGCCTTGACTCGTGGCTGCGCTGGCTCCCGCCGGGCCTAGCCGCCCACGCGATCCAGGACGCCTCCGACGGGCATTTCGGCACGGCTGTGGCGCGCCTCGCGTTGCTGGCCGCGATCATCGTTGTGTTTGGCTGGCTGTGGATACGGGCGCTGAGCCGCGCCCTGGTCACCGCTGATACGTCTACCCAGACTTCGCGGGTACGGGCCGCAGCGCTCCCGCTGGCCCGGTACGGCCTGCGGGGCGCTGTGGCCGCCCGGTTCTGGATTTACCAGCGGCGCGATCCGACGTCGCTCATTTACTGGGTGATGACGGCGGTCATCATGGTTGTCGTATCGATCAGCTCCATCGTTGGCCGGCAGGCGCATCCAGCAATCGTGATCGCGAGCGCCGTCTTCGGTGCCGGGTTCGTCGGGTATTTCCATGCCGATTCCGTCGGCATGACCGGGTCGCCCTTCATCGTCGAGGCACTCGCGCTGAGCCGACCGTCGCTCGTTGCGCGCCTACTTCTCCGGTCAGAATCTGGCGCTCAGCGTCATCGGGGTTCCGCTGCTCACCGCGATCTGCTTCGGCCTTGCGGCCGCCGTGCGCCAACCGATCGAGGGAGTCGCGGCCACCGCGGTGGCGCTGGCCGGCCTCGGGGCGGCGCTGGGCATCAGCAACATCCTGACCGTCATGCTTCCCTACCCGATGGTCAAGCGAACCGGGAGTCCCATGCGCCAGGCGGCCCAGGGGTACCAGTCGCACGTCGTGGGCGGTGTCCTCTCCAGCCTGCTCGGCGTGGCGGCGCTGGTCTCGCCGGTCATAGTCGCTGGGGTGCTAACCAGCGCGGATCAGGCGGCGATCAGGACGCCGGTGCTTCTGCTCTGCGCGGCGGCGTACGGGATAGCGCTGGCCTGGATCGGCGTACGGATCGCGGCCCGCGCGGCCGAGGACAAATTGCCGGAACTCTGCCAGATCGCCGTCAAGAGCAGCCTGTAAGCGCGCCCGCCCCCAATTTACCGGCGTTGCCAGCGGGCCCCCAGCATCCGGTTCAGACCTGCTAGCTCGTAGTAGATATTGGTAACCACCTGCAGGAGGACAAAGGTCACCGGCCATAGCGCTCCGCCCAGGGCGGGGACTACATCGACAGGCAGGGTGTAGGACATCACCACCCGGATCGCGGCGTCGGCGAGCAAGCCGACTCCCCAAATGACCGTCGATACCCGCCAGATTCGGCGAAACCCAGGCTCTCCATCCCACAGCGCATCCCAGGGCCCCGCAGTATAGATCGGCAGGGCCTCCATCAGCGGACGGCCGAATATGTAAGCCGCCGGGCGAGGGGCCCGCAGCGTGGCCATGAACCACAATCCCCATGCCCCGGTGATCAGTCCGTCCTTGGCTAGCAGGAACCGCGGGCTATGCGCGATGACTGAGACGAGGATCGACGCGGTGAAGGTGGCCACCATCACCAGCGCCACCGGATCAGCGCGCCGCCTGATAGCCAGCGTCCAGGCAGAGCCCGCCGCCGGCAATGCTGCGCCCGCCGCCAGCGCTACCAGGGAAGAGGCTCCGACGGCGCGCAAAAGATAGTAGACAGTGATCGGCGCGCCGATGTCGAAGCCCAGCTTGGCGAGCTGACGGCCGCCGCGCGACGCCGGCGGCTTGGCTGCAGGCTCATCGGTCGGACGCGCCGCATCGGCGGTCGGCTGCGATGGTGCATTCGCAGGCGAGGTCGCCCGCTGGTCCGTCATCGTCGCCTCCAGGGCCACCAGTCGTCATTAGCACGACGACCGGCCCTGGACGCGATGGACAAACACGGCGGGGGAATACGGGTGCGTAGTCCGGTCGCCCGCAGCCCAGGCCCGCCCGCGAAAGGCGGCACGATGCACGGCCCGGCATCCGACTTCACTCCCTCCGGTCTCACTGACCTTCTCGGCGAGATCAGCAGTGTGCTCCGCGCTCTGGATGGCCAGCCGCCGGACGCCATGGCAGAGGCCGTACTTAGTGGCTACGCAGCCCAGGTCAGCTTGCTGGCAGCCGCGAAGCGCTCAGCGAACCGGCTGCCACGGGGGATGCGGTCCGAGCTGACCTTCCTGGCACATGGCCTGCAGATTCTCGCGGGCGAAGTGCCCGGCCATAACCGGGGAGGTCTGACCGCGGACCTCCGTGAGGTGAGGCAACTGCTCGCGGCCTGCAGGCGCGACGCCGACAAACTCAACCTGCCGCAGGAATGAAGCTGTTGATGACCGGCAGCTAAGCGCACCGATCGCGCGTTAGAAGGACACTTCAAACTCTCGAGGGCTGGCGAAGTCCTCCCGCAGCTTGAACTTCTGGATTTTGCCGGACGGCGTTAGCGGAAACTCCTGGACGAAGACCCAGTGGAGCGGAGTCTTGTAGGGCGCGAGCCGCTCCCGGCAATAGGCACGCAGTTCGTCGGAGCTCGGCTCAGACTGGCCAGGCGCCAGACGAATGTAAGCAGCGACGACTTCGCTCCACTTCTCATCCGGAACGCCGACGACCGCCGCCTCGGCGACCGCCGGATGCGCGAACAGGACGTCCTCGATCTCGCGCGGGTAGATGTTCTCACCGCCTCGGATGATCATGTCTTTGACCCGGCCCTCGATCCGCAGGTATCCGTCGGCGTCCATGGAGCCGAGGTCGCCGGTGTGATACCAGCCGTCGCTGTCGATCGCCTGCGCCGTGGCCTCGGGCGCGTCGTGGTAGCCGCGCATGACCAGGTAACCGCGGGCGCACAACTCGCCGACCTCGCCCGGCGGCACGGGGTTACCGGTAACCAGATCGGCCACCTTGACCTCAGTTTGCGGCAGCGGCGTGCCGAGTGTCTCGGCCCGCCGGTCTGCGGGCGCGTCCGGTCGCACCTGAGTCACCAGTGGCGAGCACTCGGTCGTGCCGAACACGATGCTGAACCGCACTCCGAGCTGCTCCTCCACCGCGCGGACCAAGCCGGCCGGCACGGGCGAACCACCCGACACGGCCACGCGCAGCGAGGACAGGTCCCGCTTGTCCAGGTCCGGGTGCTCGAGCAGGGCGATCATCATCGTTGGCACGGCGCCGAAGACGTCCGAGCGCTCTGTCTCGAGGAGTTCCAGCATGAGTGCCGGGTCGAACGCGAGAACCGGGATGTGCACCGCCAGGCTCTGGCACGTGCCAAGCACGCCCATCGCGCAGCCCGCCGTGTGGAACAGCGGCATCGGATTGACGTAGACCTCGCCGGGCTGCAGCCCGATCCGCTGGGTGTAGAAACGCGCGTTGTTGGTCAGGCCGCGATGATGCAGCTCGGCGCCCTTGGGGAAACCCGTCGTTCCCGACGTGTACTGGATCTGGGCGATGTCGTCGGGGTGCACCTCGGGCAGGATCGCGGCGCCGGCGGACGGCGCGCTCGCGAGGAACTCGGCCCACTCGGTAAAGAAGACGACCTCGCGTAGCGCGGGCAGGTCCGGCCGGACCTCCTCCAGGAACTTGGCCATCGGGCTGCGGTACTCCGGCACTAGGAAGATCCCGGCCGCGCCGGACTGCCGGAGCACATAGGCGAGTTCCGCCGGGCGCAACGCCGGGTTGACGGTGACCAGGACGAGCCCGGCAAGCGCCGCAGCGTACTCGAGGATGACCCACTCGGGCAGGTTCGGCGCCCACACTGCGACCCGCTCTCCAGGAGCAAACCGGGCCGTCAGCGCCCGGGCGGCCTGCTCGGCCTCGGCGAGCAGTTCGGCGTAGCTCCACCGCTGACGATCAGCCGGGTCAGGCACGCCACCGACCATTGCCAGCCGGTCAGGCGCGGTCGCGGCCGCGGTTCGCAGCACGCCGCCGACGGTCGTCTCTAATACGGGTTGCGACGTGTCCGCCGGCCAGTACGACGTTGCCATCTCACTCATGCTCTGCCCCAAGCCGTTTGTCTATTGCCGATATGTGTATGAAGGCAGGCCCGAGGCCAAACGTCAACACCGCGGGCCGGTGCGGCCCCGGCCACCAGCTTCCGTCAGTCTCCAGCCGCGATTGCGTGATCTCGGGATCATTCCGGCGAGCGGCGCCGGACGTATGATGTTCGTGCGTCTGCCGCTCGGTCCGCGAAGCCGGTGGCTTTCAGGGCAATGCGGTTGGCGTCAACCTCGACGAGAAGCTTCGCGCCTGGTGGTATCGCATGCGTGACCTGAAGCTGCGCACCAACCTGCCGACGCAGGTGTCGAACTTCATCGGCCGCGACGCCGAACTCTCCGAGGTGCGCCGCCTGGTGGCCGGGTCACGGCTAGTCACGCTGACCGGCACGGGCGGAGCGGGCAAGACTCGACTCGCGCTGCAGGTAGCTGCTGAGTTGCTGGATGGCGCCGCGGACGGGGTGTGGTTCGCCGATCTTGCCCCCCTGGGCGACCCAGACCTGGTTGCAGAGACCGTGGGCGACGTGCTAGGCATCCGGCGGGAGGCGGGCCGCCCGGTGCTGGACACGCTGGCCGACGCGGTGGGCGGGCGGAGCCTGCTGGTCCTCCTGGACAATTGCGAGCACGTCATCGGTGCCTGCGCCAAGCTCGCCGACGCGCTGCTGCGAGGCTGCCCCAACCTAGCGCTGCTGGTAACCAGCCGCGAGCCACTGGGCATCGATGGAGAGCGCGTTTACCGGGTGCCATCGATGAGCATCCCGGTCGACGGCGATGACGCCGCGACGATCCGGGCCAGCGAGGCGGTGCGACTGCTGGAAGACCGCGCCGCCGCGCAGGGGGTGCCGCTGGCATGGGACGAGCCAGCCGCCAAGGTGACCGGGCGGATCTGCCGGCGGCTGGATGGCATCCCGCTGGCCGTCGAACTGGCCGCGGCGCGGCTGCGCGTGATGCCAGCGGCAGAGCTGGATGCCCGGCTGGATGAGCGGTTCGCCTTACTGACCGGCGGGTCGCGGGCGGCGTTGCCGCGACAGCAGACGCTCCGCGCCATGTGTCGACTGGTCGTGGGAGCTGCTGACGAGCGCCGAGCGGGCGGTGCTGGCCCGGTTGTCAGTGTTTGCCGGCGGGATTCGGCCTAGCCGCGGCCGAGGCGGTCGCCGCGGACCCGAACGTGCCGCAGGTGGGCAGGTCGCCGGGCATGTGGGCGCGCTAGTGGACAAGAGCCTGGTGCAGTTCGGTGACGCCGGGGCCGGGCTAGACCGCTACCGGCTGCTGGAAACCGTCCGCCAGCACGCCGCCGACCAACTGGACGCGCTGGGCCCGGAGGAAGCGCAGGAGGCGCGAAGCACGCACCTCGATTACTACCTGAGGCTGGCAGAAACGGCCGCCCCGCAGTTAGTGGGCGCCGATCAGGCCGAGTGGCTGGATCGTCTCGATGCCGAGCTCGGAAATCTTCGGGCTGCGATCGCGTTCAGCCAGGCCCAGCCGGACCTGGAACCGGGCCTGAGGCTGGCCGCCTCGCTGCGGGTGTACTGGCGGATCCGCGGGCATGCCGCGGAGGGGGCGGACGCGCTGCGAGCGGTGCTGGACGCGCCGGCAGCCCAAGGGATCGATGCTGCCGCGCGCGAGGGCGCTGGCTGCCGCCGCCGCTCTCCTCCAACAGACCGGCGGCTACGGGATGGCCGAGCACTACTACCAGGAGGCGCTGACCATTGCCCGCGATGCCGGCGACGAGTACCTGGTCGCCGACCTGCAGGAAACACGTGCTGTCATCCTGCTACGCCAAGGGCGACCCAGTACCGCGCTACCGATCATCGAGCAGGGCCTGGACCTGGCCCGCCGCCTCCAGGAGCCCTATCTGACCGGGCGCTTGCTTTCTGTCCGGGCCTACGCCACGAATGCCGGGGGGGACTTTGCGGGCGCCGCCAGCGATGCGGGCGAGGCCTTGCAGCTGTTCCGCCGGGCGGGCAACCAGGTACAAGTCGGCGCGATCCTCGGCAACCTCGGCTACTACCAGCTTCTGAAGGGCGACCTGGACGCCGCACGCCACCACCTGGTGGAGGCAGTTAACATCTCCCGCGCGCTCAAAGCGCGCCATAGCGCCGTCTATTTGACCTTCAACCTGGGCCTGGCGGAGTACCTGGCCGGCTCGCGGGGCGCCGCCGAGGCGTTGTTCTCCGACTCCCTCGACCTTGCTCGGCGCATGGGGATGAAGTCGCATATGGCCTACGCGCTGATCGGCCTGGCCATGGCTGGCAATGGCGGGACCGACTCGGGCTGGTCCGCCGCGCTGCACGGCGCGGCTGACCAGACACTGGCGGATCTCGGGCACGCCCTCGAACCGCTTGAAGGCCGGCTGGCCGATCTGGATCGACAGCGGCTGCGCGCTGCCATGGGCGCCGAGTCGTTCGAGGCCGAATACGCCGCAGGCCGCGCCCTCGGCCTGGCAGGCGCGCTCGCATCGCTCGAGCGCGAAGGCGGGGCGGCTGGGCAGGCACGCTCGGCTGCCCTATCAGGTGAGGCCACATCAGTGCTGACGACTCGTGAGCTCGACGTCCTGAAGCTGGTCGCGCAGGGAATGAGCAACCCGGCAATCGCCCAGCGGCTCGTCTTGAGCGAGCACACCGTACATCGGCACCTCGCGAACATCCTCCGCAAGCTCAACCTCTCGTCCCGGGCGGCGGCCGCAGCCTGGGGCGTGCGCGCCGGGCTCGTTTGACTGGCCCGATCGGGCCATCTGTTGTGTCCGCGTGAAGTTGGCCCGTACGGGCGAAGCGACGTAGCTGCGCTGCCGCGTATTACTTCACAACGTGGGACGACCGCCGCTGCAGGCGGTCGGCTAGGTCGGCTGCCCTTGGCATGACCGGCCACAACTTAAGGAAGGAAACGCCTCTCATGTCCGCCACCGACGTTCACCGCGGCACGTCGGCCGCACTGAATGCCACGCCCGAAAGCCGCACCATCGGCCGTCACGTGACGCACCCAGGTCACGTGATTCGTCCCGGACACGGTCACGCCGTGCATCTCCGCCACCCGGCACTTCGGAACGCTGACGGCCACCACCGCGATGAGCGGCGCGCGAGCTGGCTTGAGCTGTTCTTCGACCTCGCCTTCGCCGGGGCCGTCGGCCAGCTCGCCGGCGCGTTCCAGAACCATCCCGGCCTGGCCGCCCTGGCCGTGCTTCGCCATTCTGTTCACTCCCATCTGGTGGCTGTGGGTGCAGCTCACGTTCTACGCCGACCGGCACGAGACCGAGGACGTGGTACACCGGATCTCCGTCCTGGTGGCGATCCTGCTGTGCATCGCTCTGGCCGCCAGCGCCCCCAGGGCACTCACCGGTCATTCGTCGGCTGGGTTCGTCATCGCCTTTGCCTGCCTGCGCGGCCTGCAGCTACTGCTCTACGCCCGGGCCTGGCGCCACCTGCCTGCCACCAGGCCTCTGTACAGCTGCTACCTCATCTGGTTCGGCGCCGGCGGCGCGCTATGGCTCGCCTCCCTCACCGTCAGCGGCTCCGCACGTTACGCATTCTGGGGCGCGGCGTTGCTTTCCGACGCTGTCGGCTCCCTGGCCATGGTGGCGCCGCGCCGTCGGCTCCCGCTGAACAGCGCACACCTCGCTGACCGGTTCCAGATCTTCGTCTTGATCGTGCTGGGAGAGTCGATGGCACGGCTCATCAGCGCTGCGGCCGAACGTCCATGGAGCCTGCCGCTGGCTGTCGTACTCACGGCGGCGCTTATCACCCTCGCCGCCCTTTGGTGGGGCTGGCTCACCGCCGCGGACCGCAGCGCGCTCGACAGCCCGGCAGCGATCGCCCGTTTCACTGCGCTCAACCTGCCGCTAGTGGCGGGCATCGCCGCGGCCAGCGCCGGCCTGCACATCGCCATCCTCGCGGCCGACGGAGCGGGCACGATCGCGGTAGGCCCACGGGCCGCCCTCTACGGCGGGGTGAGCGTCTGCCTGCTAGCCAGCGTCCTCCTGCCATCCACGAAGCTGACAGCGTCGGCCAGGGCCGTCAGGCTGGCGACGGCCCTCGCCGCGATGGGCCTGGTGTTCATGGGCGCGATCGTCGAGCCTGTCTACCTGGTTCCCGCCCTGACCGCCGTTCTCGCGCTCGGGCTGACCGCCGAAGCACGCCAGAGCGCGTCAGCCGCTCGACCTGGCAGCCGCCGGGCTTGCCAAACAAGGAGCATCATGCCCGCCGTCCTGACGCCCCCGGCCGCCACCATCTTGAGCCGTGCGGTGATCCCGGCTGGAGCTATGCGGCTACGGAGCCGACGCTCGGCTCAGCGTGGCAGGCAGTGACGGGAACCACTATCGGCGACGAGCTACTTGAATGGCCCCCGGATCTGCTCGCGCTGACTGAGGTGATCCTCGAGCGCTCGGAGGCCTTCCGCTTCGCCCTGTCCCCGCCGTTCGGTGCGCACTGGCCGCCGGCCAGCCTGCCCGAATGGCCCGATGCGGTCACGGACGCGGCCAGGCAATGGAGTTGCTGGGCCGAGAACAGGTACGGGGCCATCCCAGGCCTGCTTGTCCAGGAATGGGATGCCTTCCGCGCCCGGGCCGAGGCCCCGCTCAGCGACCTCACTGAGGCCAGGGACTGGCGGCTGTGCGAGGCGCTGCTGACCCTCCACGCGATCGCGGACGAGGCGTGCGCCGGGCTAGGGATCGCCCTCGACGCAGCGGGCGCGGACGGTGTACGGTACCGCGCCCGTGGCCGGGAACTGCTGGCCAGAACCGGCTCACTGGCCCGGGTCCCGGCACACCTCATCCGGGTGCTGCCAAAGGCTGGTACGCCTGCATGCGGGAGTTCCGCGCGTGTGCTCTCGCGCTACGCCGCAGTCCAGGTGCCCGGTGTCGAGGCCCGATGGCACAAGGCGCCCGTCCGGAGCCTCACCACGCCGCCGAATGCCAAGAAAGTCAATTACCTGCTCCTGCCGTGGCCTCTGCGTATACGAGAATCAGACTTCCGCCCAGTAGCCGGTCCGCTGCAACGGCTTGCCGACGACCCCTTCGGCTTCTTCGAGTTCGCCCCTTCCGAACGACTCGACCTAGATCTGGCGGACCGGACGCTCGCCGCAGCCCGAGACCAGATCGGCAACGTCGATGTCGTAATCCTGCCGGAGAGCGCGGTGGAACACAGTGAGATCTACGGCCTGGAAACGCTTCTGGACCCGGCACGAAGTGACCGCCCTGATCACCGGCGTCCGCGAGCACCCGGCAGAGCCGGGCCGGTTCCCGCGCAACTGGGTGCACATCGGCGTGTCGGTTGGCGGACAGTGGACGCACATCCGGCAAAGCAAGCATCACCGCTGGTCGCTCGACGACGCCCAGATCCGGCAATATCAGCTCGCCGAGGTGCTGCAACCGCACATCCGCTGGTGGGAAGCGATGGAGGTGCCCCGCCGCTCGGTCCAGTTCGTCGAACTGGGTGGTGCGATCACGCTGACCTCACTGGTCTGCGAGGATCTCGCGCAAGCCGACGAGGTGGCCGGTGTCATACGCGCCGTCGGCCCAGCCATCGTGGTGACACCACTGCTCGACGGCCCCCAGCTCAGCTCAAGGTGGGGAGCCCGGTACGCCGGCGTTCTTGCCGACGACCCCGGCTCGGCCGTCCTCACACTGACGTCGTTTGGCATGACGCAGCGCTCGAGGCCACCAGGGCGCAATCCGTCGCCGGTGGTCGCCCTTTGGAAGGGCCCCGGCCAGTTCGCTCGCGAGATCCCGCTCGACTCCGGCGCGCACGGCATCGTGCTGTCGGCGACCGTTGGCCCCGCGATCAGGCGCAGCTTCGACGGCCGCCGGCCCGGCCACGACGGAAGCGAATTCTCCAGCGTGAGCGTCCACCAGATCCGGGCAACCAGCGCCAGCGCCGCCGCGAAGCCAGCCCATGCACCAGTCGGCCCCCCATTCTGGCCCGGACTGGCATCCGATGAACTCACGATCCTGACGTCATGGGCGGAAGCGATGGCCGAAGCGCTGGCGTTCGCGCCCACGAGCATCGAAGGCCTGGCAGCGGACGCGCTACCGGGCGCTTACTGGCGCGACGAACTCCGGGTCTGCGAGCCGTCCCCGCCGCTGCGCCACGCCATCAACGGCATAGCCCAGATCGCCAGAACTGCCGTCGCTTCGGGCGGTAAGCCACCACTGGATGCAGCTCTGGTCGCGGCCGACGAAAGCCAACCAGACCAGTCAGGACTCGGCAGGCTGGCCCTTGCCGTACTTCGATCGGCGCTCCAGCAGCGCCAGACCCGGCGATGAGGCTGCAGGCCGAGCCGGTCGGCACGGGAACCGGAGCTGGATCTCCAGCCCGCCGTCCTGGGGCGCCCAGGCCCAGACCTCGGCACCGTGCGCCGCGGCAATCGCGCCGACGATCGACAAGCCCAGGCCCGGACTGTCGCCCGTCGTCCGGGTCGCGCCGCGATGACGGAACGGCTCGAACAGCCCAGGCACTTCGGCCGGCTGAATGACCGGCCCGGTGTTGGCGACCGTGAGCACTGCCTGGTCCGGTGCCGCCGTCGTGCGGACCGTGACCTGACCACCGCGGTGGTTATGCCGGATCGCGTTGTCGAGCAGGTTCGAGACGAGCCGCTCCGCCAGCCGGGCGTCGCCGAGGAATACGGCGGGGCTGGCGTCCACCAGGAGCTGGACGTCGCGCTCGCGCGCTTCGGCTGACCGCGCGAGCGCTATCTCGGTGACGACCGCGCCGAGGTCGACCGGCTCGAACTGGTCGAGCCCGCGCTGGCTGCGCGCCAGCGTGAGCAGCCCCTCGATCAGCCGCTCCTGCTGCTGCCCCGCGGCGAGCACGCGCTGGCACGCGGCTTCCAGGGAGGCGACCGTGCGGTCGGGATCTCCGAGCGCAACCTCCATCAGCGTGCGCTGGCGGGCGAGCGGCGTGCGGAGCTCGTGCGAGGCGTTCGCGACGAACTGCCGCTGCGCCGCGAACGAGCCTTCAAGCCGGGCCAGCAGCCCGTCGATGGTCGTCGCCGAGTTCCTTGAGCTCGTCGTCGGGCCCGCTGAGCCCGAGGCGCTCATGCAGGTTGCTCGCGGAGATGTTGCGGGCCGCCCCGGTGATGACACGCAGCGGGCTCAGTACCCGGCCCGATACCAGCCAGCCAAGACCGAGACCGGCCAGCGTCATCAGCGCCAGCGCGACGCCCGAGCCAATGAGCAGCGTGTTGAGGAAGTTGGACCGTTGCGCCGCGACCTGCGCCTGCAGTCGGACGGCCTGGGTGCGGAAGTATCCTGCGCACTGCCCGAGCTGGGCGAGGTCGGGGACAGGGCCCGTACTCGCCGCCGAGCAGAATGTCGGTCCGGCAGCGCCGGGTGCGGCCGGGGTGGTGATGATCTGCTTGGCGCCGCCCGATCCGCCCATAGTCGCGTTGCCCTTGACGGCCAGCACGGATGGTGCTCACGTGGTTCTCCACGAGCGCGTAGGTGATCGCAAGGAGGCTGGCGCCCGACAGCAGGAACAGCACGGCGTAGATCGCGGTCAGCCGTAGCCGGATCGTGCGCCTCGGCAGCCGCAGCCGGGCCAGTTGCGGACGCGCCGCCAGCCGTCCGGCCAGCCGTTCCTTCACAACGGGACCCGGTACCCGGCCTGCGCCACGGTCTCGATGACCGGTGGCTCGCCGAGCTTGCGCCGGAGCCGGCTCATCGTCACCTTGACCGCCGAGCTAAACGGGTCGGCCATCTCGTCCCAGACGCGCTCGAGCAGTTCCTCCGCCGACACCACCCGTCCTTGCGAGGAGAGCAGCAGCTCAAGTACGCCGAACTCCTTGGGCCCGAGGTCGAGCATCTGGTCGCCGCGCCTGGCACTGCGGCGGGCCGGGTCGACGCGAACGTCACCGCTGGTCAGAACCGGCGGCACCGCGGGCTGCGCCCGCCGAATGAGGGCCCGGATCCGCGCTACGAGCTCGGCGAACGCGAACGGCTTGGGCAGGTAGTCGTCGGCGCCCAGGCTCAGCCCGTCGACCCGGTCCTCGATGGTGGCGGCGGCCGTCAGCATCAGCACCCGGCTCCGGCACCCAGCCTTCATCAGCTCGGCGCACACCGCGTCGCCGTGCCGCCCGGGAAGATCGCGGTCCAGCACGATCACGTCGTACGCGGTGAACAGTGCTCGTTCCAGCCCGGTTACGCCGTCGAGCGCGATGTCCACGGCCAGCTGCTCACGCCGCAGGCCGACCGCGATGGCCTCAGCCAGCTCCGCGTCGTCCTCGACCACCAGGACCCGCACTGGTGTCCCCTTCTGCATCCCGGTCTCGCGGGCAGTCGGCCCGCCGCACGTCTCCATGCCGTTCACTTCCACGGGTAGCACCTTTAGCCGACCGTTCGCTTAAGACTCACTGGCCGGATCCTGCAGGCTGACGAGCTTGGCAGTGCCGTTGGTCACGGCGATCTGCGCCTCGACGACATTGCCCACCCGAACGGCCGCGAGCGTGCGCACGGTGCCGGTGAACCGGGTGGCGCTTGTCACGGCCGCCCGGACCGCCTGAACTGGGCCGCCGCCGATCGTGATCGACCTGTTGCCGACTGCGGTGACCTGGCCCGAGCACCTCCATCTCAGTGGCTGCTCCCGGCCCGGCCGGGGCCCCGCCCTGGCTGGGTGCCAGGCCGCTGCTATGCGACGCGGCTGCCGACGGCGTCGAGTCCGCTTGCGCGTTGCGGTAGACGAGCACGGCTCCGGCACCGAGGCCGACCGCCACGACAGCCGTGGCGGTGAGTGCGATCAGGCTGCGCCTGCGCTCGCCGGCACGCTGCGCCGGAAATGGCACGGGCGGCACGGGCCATGAGAAGGGAACGGGCTGGTCCGGTGCCGATCCCCGGCCGTCGCCGCCCGGTTGCCCGGCTTCGTCGGGCCAGGCAGCGTCCTGGTCGTCGTTATCGTCCGGCCACAGGACATCCGGATACTCGTCGTCCGGCTGGTCCGGCCAGGGGTCGTACGGGCTGCCACCTGTCATTTCGGTGCCTCCGTTCCGGCGGCCTGCATCACGCCGACGATTGCGCGGGCGCGGTTGCGCCGCGGTAACGCGGCGTGCAACCGCGGTGCAACCGGCTAGTGGCTACACCTTGTGATCAGCCGATCTGAACAGGAGCACTCACATGTCCGCTGATACCGAGGTCCAGGCTGCGGCGGCCGATAACCGGGCCGCCCATGTCGGGGGCCGCTCGTTCTTCCTGAGATACCTGGGCCGGGAACTAGGGCGGCGCGCCACGGCAGGCCACCGTCATCGCGCTCGGGCTGGCGCTGGGCATCGGCCTGGTGATCACCGTGTCGGCTGCGGCCGCCGGGGTGAAGAACGCCCAGGCCAGCGTGCTGCACTCGCTGTACGGGGTGGGCACGGACATCACTGTCACGCAGACGCCCAAGGCCGGGTCGGGGCTGCCAAGCGCAAGCGCATCGGCATCCAGATCCAGGGCGGACCCGGCAGCAAGCCCACGGTCTGCATCAACGGCAAGTGCAAGTCCGGCGCGCAGACGATCGACAACCTGTTGTCCGCAGGCAAGGGCACGATCAGTTACTCCGAGATCGCCAAGATCGCGAAGCTGGCGCACGTCACGGCGGTGGCCGGCGGCCTCGCCCTGACCGACAACCGGATCTCCATCAGCTCGAACAGCGCCAGCCCGCCGACTCAGTTCTCGGTGCAGGGAGTGGACCTGGCCCATGAGAACCTCGGCCCGCTGAGCTCGGGCACGCTGAAGTCTGGCCGCTCGCTCCGCGCCTCGGACGCGAGCTCTTACGTCGCGCTGCGTCGACGCCAACTACGCGACCGCGAACAAGCTCAAGATTGGCTCTCACATCACAGTCGCCAAGCACAGGTTCACGGTCATCGGCATCGTCACCCAGGCCGAGGGCAGCAACCCTCCTGACGTCTATATCCCGCTGAAGGCCGCCCAGCACCTCGGGACGCAAGGCCCTGGCGGCGGCAGCCTCAAGGGATATGTCAACACGATCTACGTCACCACCGCCAGTACCGCCGACATCTCGGCCGTCCAGAAGGAGATCAAGGCCCTGCTGCCCTCGGCGACAGTGACCACTCCGTCCAGCCTCGCCAGCCAGATCAACGGGTCGCTCGGCAGTGCGGCGAAGCTCGCCGGAGACCTGGGCACCTGGCTATCGATCCTGGTGCTCGTCGCTGCGTTCGCGCTGGCAGCGCTTCTCACCATGTCAGCGGTGTCGCGGCGCGCCCGCGAGTTCGGCACGCTGAAGGCCATCGGCTGGCGCAGCCGCCGGATCGTCGGCCAGGTAATGGGTGAGGCCGTGACTACCGGCCTGATCGGCGGCGCGGCCGGCATCGGCCTGGGCCTGGCCGGCGCGGCGATCATCGACAAGATCGCGCCGAAACTGACCGCGATCATCCCCTCCGACACCGGTCTGCGCTTCTCTCAGGCAAGCAGCGGCGGCCCGGCCGGCCCTGTTACAGCCGGCCCTGGCGGCTCGCTCGGAACGACCACCCAGAGCATTCCGGTGCACTGGTCGGCCACGGTCACGCTCGGCGTCATCGGCCTGGCCGTCCTGCTGGCCATCGTCGGTGGCCTGCTGTCTGGCGGCCTGGGCAGCTGGCGGATCACGCAGCTGCGGCCGGCCGACGCGCTCTCCCGAGTGGACTGAAAGGAATCGTCTCGCCATGTACACGCTGACCAACGTCACCAGGCTCTACCAGAAGGGCCGGCACACCGTGCCTGCCGTCAGGGACGTGAATCTCGAGATACCCGACGGGGACTGGCTGGCCGTCCAGGGCCGGACCGGCCACGGCAAGACCACGCTGCTGCAGTTGCTCGGCGGCCTGGACCACCCGACGTCGGGCACTATCGACGCTGGACGGCCAGGACCTCACCCGGATGCGCGAGGCCCAGGTCACCCGCCTGCGGGCCACGTCGATCGGGTTCGTGTTCCAGACGTTCAACCTCGTGCAGACGCTGACCGCGGCCGACAACGTCGAGGCCGCGCTGATACCGCTCGGCATGGGCTGGGCCGAACGCCGCCGCCGCACGGCCGAAGCGCTGGACAGCGTCGGCCTGTCAGACCGGGCCCGCCACCTGCCGTCCGAGCTTTCCGGCGGGCAGCAGCAGCGCGTCGCGATCGCCAGGGCGCTGGTGAAGCAGCCCAAGGTGCTGCTGGCCGACGAGCCGACCGGCAACCTGGACGAGGACACCCGCGAGGACATCATGGCCCTGCTGGAGAAGTTGTGGCGCGAGCACGGCCTCACCATGGCCCTGGTCACGCATGAGACCGTGATCGCCCGGAGGGCGCTGCGCGTCGCGGTCATGAGCAAGGGCAGGCTGACCATCCGCTCATCGCCCGGCTCCGCGAACAGCTACCCGGCGGCCCGCCAGGACCAGAAGGGTGCTAATGCTTGCCGAAGCAAGTTAAAGTTTGCATCTATGCCGCAGTTGAACCCGCTGACGCCGACAGAGGAGGCTCTGTGGCGGGCACTGATGCGCCTGATGCTTACCTTGCACCGAGCATTGGACGACGACCTTGCTCATGCTCGCGGCATGACGGCGAACGAATACACAGTGCTGATGAGTCTTTCCGAGGCACCCAACTCCGAGCTGCGGATCACGGAGCTCGCCGGTGCGGCGGCGCTGTCGGTTAGCCGGATGTCACGGCTCATCGATGATTTGCAGTCGCGGGACCTGGTTGCAAAGCGACGAAGTGAGATAGACGGCCGCGGTAACGTCGCGAGCCTCACCCGCCAGGGGCTCGCGCAGCTAAAGGCGGCTTACCCCGATCACCTCGCGAGTGCCCGCCACCTCGTCCTTGACCACATCGATCGAGACGACGTGGCACGCATTGCTCGCGCGCTCGAGGTGATAGCGGCCCAGCTGGATGAAAGAGCGGCGAGGGAGCGACCCCGGCAACGTCCGTAACCGAGATAGCGACCCGGCTCTGACGGTTCGATGCGGCCCGGCCTGCAGGTAGCATTAGCTTGCTTGCGCACGCACGCAATGTCGCATTGACGGCAAGGAGGAGCCATGCCGGGCCCTGTACAGGACCACGAACTAGCGGGATCATTCGCACTCGGCCCGTGGCGCGTGCATCGGATCGGATACGGCGCAATGCAATTGGCCGGCGACGGTGTCTTCGGACCGCCGCGAGATCGCGACGAAGCGCTCCGGGTGCTGCGGGCTGCGGTCGACGGCGGTGTCGATCACATCGATACCGCGCAGTATTACGGACCGGGCGTCGTCAACGAGCTAATCCGGGAGGCGCTTTATCCCTACCCACGGGGACTGGCGATCGTGAGCAAGGTCGCTGCCCGCCGTGATGACGCTGGCGCAGTCCTGCCATTCGACGAACCGCATCAGCTTCGCCGCGGCATCGAAGACAACCTCGCCACACTCGGCGTCAGTCGGCTCGCGGCCGTCAACCTGCGCCTGATGGACCAGTCCGCTCCTTCTAGGCGATTCGACGCCCAGCTTGCGGCACTGATCCGAGCCCGTGAGGAGGGCCTGATCGACGGTATCGGCCTTAGCAACATCTCTATCAGTCATTTGCTGAGAGCCATCGATCAGACAGACATCGCCTGCGTTCAGAACCTCTTCAACCTGGCAGATCAACGGTCGCTGGACGTGCTCGAAGCATGCAAGGCACGAAACATAGCATTTGTGCCATACTGTCCGCTGGGATGGCCCGGCGATGTGCGGAATCAGATCCTTACAAGCCCGGTGCTCGCTGCACTCGCTGCACGACTGCAGGCGACGCCGGTGCAGATCGCGCTTGCATGGCTGCTCGACCTCGCGCCAAACATCCTGCTCATCCCGGGAACCCGAACGCGCAAGCACCTGGCAGAGAATCTACAAATCGCCACCGTGCATCTCGACGACGCGAGTCGTCAGGAGCTGGCGCGGCACTTCCCCGCTGCTCGATGACGTTAACTTCAGAGCAGGGAGGCGCTCCATGACCGAGGACTCCAGCCGCGCTGCATGGCTGCAGAAGGCGCGCTCCTACCTTCGCGACGCCGACCCTGTGCTGGCCCGGCTCATCGACGACCGGCCGGCCTTCGATCCGCGGGCCTGGCTGGCCCAGCTGCCGCCGATGGATCTCTACGGCGCCCTGCTATTCCAGGTCGCCGGCCAGCAGCTTTCCGTCCCGGCGACCCGCCGGACCCTTGCCCGCATCGAGGCTCTGTTCAGCGGTCATCTCCCGTCGCCAGCCGAACTGCTGGCAGTGGATCCCGCCAAACTTCGCGAGGCCGGGCTTTCGTGGCGGAAGATCAGCACACTGCGTGACCTCGCCGAGCGAATGTCGGATGGCCGGCTGGACCCGGACGCATTGGCTAACCTGCCCGACGACGAACTCATGGCTGAGCTCACTGCAATTCCGGGGATAGGCCCCTGGACCGTGCAGGGCGCCCTGATCATCGCGCTCGGCCGAGAGGATGTCGTCCTGCCGGGTGACCTTGCGTTGCGCAAGGCCGTCCAGGCCGCATACCGGCTCGACCACCTTCCCGCCCAGGAGGAGATCCTCGCCATTGCCGAGAAGTGGCAGCCCTACCGCAGCCTCGCGACTAGCTATCTGTTTTCCGCGTAGCTACCTCCCGGTCGGCCAGAACGAGCTTCGCCGTGGAGCCCGGTGCGCATGCTTAGGTACCCGGCGCGGGTGAGCGCGCTGGCGTCGGACGAGCGCGAACGAGCAGCCAGCAAGGGCACCTAGTGCGGCAAGGACTACAGCGAAAGTGGCAGCAGAGGGATCGCTATTCCCGGCAGTATGCAGCGTGCTGGCCACCTTGCGCGGGGGCGGATCAGCCATTTGCGAGACGCCGGCAGCGGAAGGCCTAGCTGACGGAACGGCGGTAGCACGTCGGCCGGCAGCCGCGTGCTTGGAGGCGGCCCGCGCATGGCCTGTCTTGGACTGCGCCGTCGGTATCCGCGGCAGCGCAGGCGTGGCCGCCGGGCTAGGTCGCTTCGGACTTTTGCCCGGCGACCGGGCGGGCTTGGTCGGCGACGGAGCGGGCTTGCCCGGCGACCGGCTGGGCTTAGTCGGCGACGGGGTGGCAGTCCTGGTTGCCGATGGCGTCGGCGATGGCGTGGCGGTCGGAGTAGCTGACGGAGTCGGTGACGGAGTGGCAGTCGGCGTCCCTGAGGGAGCAGGTGACGGGACGGCGGATGGCGATGGAGCGGTCGGCGAGGCCGACGGCGAAGGACTGGGCCCTGCTGACGCGCTGGCTGGCAGGATGAGGGCGATAGTGCCGGCTGTGATTGCCGTGGCAGGCCGCGCGGTCCCGGCTGCCTGGGCCGTAACTGCGGCCAGCGCCGCTGAGGTATCGATTCCGGCTGGGGACGAGCATGCGATGGCCGCCGCGGCCCCCGCGGTGATGACGCCAAGGACGGCTAGGACTGCCGTGCGCGCGCCAACCAACATCCGTCCTCCAAGGCTTTGCCCACCCGGACATACAATACAAGCAATGACCAAATAGCCATATACTACTCGAACGACGCAAGCAGTACCACATGCGGCGCAGGAGCCGGGCGGACGTGTTGCCGCCACCAGGTGCCCAGGCCTGGCATTCTTGACAGATGCAGAGCGTGTATGAAGCAGCGGGCAGCATGGAGGGCCTGCTCAGGCTGGCCGAGGCGTGGCATAGCCGAGTGATGGCCGATGAGATTGTCAGTCACGCGTTCAGCCACGGGTTCCACCCTCAGCACCATGAGCGGCTGGCTGCTTACTGGGCTGAGGCCCTCGGCGGACCTGCTGCATACTCCGCTACCTATGGAGACGAGTCATCGGTGGTGCGGATTCACAGCGGCAACGGTCCGCACGAAGAGATGGATCGCCGGGCGATCGCGTGCTTTGACCAGGCCCTGGAGGATGTGGGGCTGACCGCTGATCTAGTGCGGCGGGTGCTGCACGACTACTTCGCGTGGGCCACCACGACAACGTTGTCGGGCTATCACCATTCTGCTGACGATGTCCCCTCGGGCCTGAGCATTCCGCGCTGGTCGTGGGACGGACTGCAACGCTGATGGCCGCTCTGTACGGGTCGTGGATCATGCGGCGACAGCTACCTTGCACGCTGCCTGCTGCAGATGTGCTGGCGCTCGTGCAAGGCGATGAGCATCCGTTTGCGCTCATTGGCGCCTGGGCGGGCGGCGGGGCGGTGGTCGGCTCGCAGCCGTCCGACGTGGCAGGGCCGCCTCAGCCGCTCGACCGTGTGTTCGCTGCAGACGTGACTGCGACCGCCAGCGCCCCGGTGGCGAGGGGGTCGGCCAGATTCGCAGGCGGCTGGATCGGCTACCTGGGATATGGCGCGGCAGATGCGCTGCCGCACCGACCGGCGCCACGCGGGCCGCGGCCATTGCCTGCGTGGTGGTTCGGCTTCTACGACCACGTGCTCGTGCTGGACCCGCGCGAGGGCTCTTGGTGGTTCGAGGCGCTGGTCACGCGCGAACGTGAGGCTGCGATCGAAGAGCGGTACCGTGAGCTTGCCAGCCGCCTCAGCGGCGAACCACCGTCGGCCCGCGGTTACCGATGTGGTGAGTTCACTGTGACGCCGGAGCCGCAGGCTCACATCGATTCAGTCCGTGCGGCCGTCGGCCTGATACACCGGGGCGACCTGTTCCAGGCGAACATCACGCTGCGCCTGGAGGCTAGCTTCAGCGGGAGCCCGGCCGAGCTTTTCGGCCGCGGCGCCGCAGCGCTGCAGCCTCCCTATGCTGCCTTCCTGAACCCGCCCGGCGGGGCGATCGCGAGCTTCTCGCCCGAGCTCTTCCTGCGCCGGATCGGCCGCGAAGTAACGACGAGTCCGATCAAGGGCACGTGCAAGCGGTCAGACGACGAGGCGGTGGCAGCGAGGCAACGAGCCGAGCTGACCGGCTCGGCCAAGAACAGGGCCGAGAACGTGATGATCGTCGACCTGATGCGCAGCGATCTGGGCCGCGTGTCCGCGCCTGGCAGCGTCACGGTGCCGCGGCTTGCAGCGGCGGAACCACATCCCGGCGTCTGGCACCTGGTGTCTGACGTTCACGGCGATCTCGCCAGCGGCCGGAGCGACGCCGACCTCGTTGCGGCCACGTTCCCGCCAGGATCGGTCACGGGCGCGCCGAAGGTCCGGGCGATGGAGGTCATCGGCCAGCTGGAAGCAGCGCCGCGGGAGGTGTATACCGGCGCGATCGGCTACCGCAGTCCGGTCGCCGGGATGGAGCTGAACGTCGCGATCCGTACGTTCGAGTTCGCCGCCGGGCGGGTCTGGCTGGGCGCTGGCGGCGGCATCGTGGCCGACTCCGACCCGGCCGCCGAGTACGCGGAATGCTTGTTGAAGGCTCGGCCGCTGATCGAGGCGGTGGCTTCGTGGCCTGCTGGCGGCGAGCTGCGCGCCAGCGCCGAAGCTGTGCGTTCGGCGCTGAGACCGCGCCCGGCGTCGGGATTGTTCACCACACTGCGGGTGACTGCGGGGGAGCCCATCGGGCTGCGCGAGCACCTGGACCAGTTGGCCTCAAGCACACGCGCAGTGTTCGGCAAGGACCTGCCGCTCGATCTGCCCACGCAGATCGGAAAGTGCCTGGCTCAGGGCGGATCGGGACGGCTGCGGATAACCATCTGGCCGGTTGGCGGGCCGCTCCAATGTCGCGTCGAGCTGACCGATGCAGGCGCTGACCAGGCAGCAGTGCGGTTGCGGCCGGTCACGATCGATGGCGGCCTAGGCCAGCACAAGTGGGCCGACCGCCGACTGCTGGCCGAGCTGGCGAGCGCAGCCGGCCTAGCTGCCGACGAGCAGATGCTGATCACTGACAGCGATGGCAGCGTGCTGGAGACCGACCGGGCGAACATCTTCGCGGTGACTGGCGGCGTACTGCGCACCCCGGCCGCCGACGGCCGGATGCTGCCGGGGATCGGCCGGGCGCGCGCGCTCGCAGCGGCGCGCCGGAGCGGGATCGAGGTTGAGACAGGCCCGATCCGTCTAACCGATCTCGGCTCGGCCAGCGAGGTCTTCGTCACAAGCTCGCTGCGCGGCATCGTCCCGGTCGTGGCATTGAGCGAACCGGCCGCCAGTTGGCAGCCGGGTCCGGTGGCCGACCGCGTCAAGCTCGGCTGGACTGTGCGCGACGTGGCCGGCGCCCCGCCGCCAGTTGCAAGGCGCCCGCGTTCTGGCAGTCGAAAAGTCGGCGACGGCCCGTCCGTTGTGCTGCTGGACAACTATGACTCGTTCACCTACAACCTCGTGCACCTCCTCGCGACTGCGGGCTGCCAGGTCGAGGTCGTCCGCAACGACGAGATGACCGCCGCCGAGGTAGCCGCTATGGGCGCAGCAGGCCTGGTGATCTCGCCGGGTCCGTGCGGTCCGGCCGATGCTGGCATCTGCGTCGAGGTCATTCGCGCGCTCCATGGCCGAATCCCGGTACTCGGCGTCTGCCTGGGCCACGAGGCGATCGCCGCGGCGTACGGCGCAGTGATCGAGGAGGTCGCCCCAGTCCATGGCAAGCCGGCCGTCATCGAGCATGACGGTCGCGGCATCTTCGCCGGGCTGCCGGCCGGCTTCGAGGCGGCCAGGTATCACTCACTGTCGGTAGCAGAGCAAACCCTGCCCGCCTGCCTGACCGTCAGCGCGCGCACAACGGACGGCGTGCCGATGGCGATCCGGCACGTGACAGACCCCGTCGACGGGCTGCAGTTTCATCCCGAGTCGATCCTGACGACCGTCGGCGATGGGCTGATCAAGAACTTCCTCCGCGGCATCCGAGCTAACAACCAGCAGGACTCGCACCCGATCCAGCGGTGAACCTGATCTCGCTACGCCGCGCTTCCCGCAGCCCTGACCCCGGCACCGCCGGGGTTCGCGGTTCATGCCAACGTGGAAGGCCCGCAGAGGAGGGCGCGGACCGCGTCTTCAACGTGGCGGACCCGCTCGTCAAGGTCAGGGACGTCGATGGCGGCCGCGTATTCGGGGCTTACCACGGCCCAGCCGGTGGCGATGTGGAGCACGAGGCCGAGCAGGAAGCCCGGGGCGAAGTGGGCGGGAAGTTTGCCGGCTTCCTGGGCTTTGGCGATCATCTCGACCTGGCTGCGTGCGAAGGCCACGCCCAGCGGGTTGGGTTCGCCGTCAGAGCGTTCCAGGCGCTGCCAGGTGCAGATGCGCATGATCTCGGGCCGGCGTTCGTGGAGGCGCACCAGGCGGCCGGCGTAGCCGGGAAGGTCGTATGGGTCGAACGGCACCTCGGCCTCCATCTCATGGTGGCCTGCTGGAATACGGCGTCGAACAACTGGGTCTTGCCGCCGAAGTAGTGGTAGATCTGCGCCTTGTTGGATTCGGCCGCCTCCCCGATCCGGTCGACGCGCGCTCCGGCGATCCCGTGCTGGGCGAACTCGACGTATGCCGCGTCCAGCAGGCGACGCCGGGTGGCGTGGGCGTCGTAGGAGGGCATGCGCCCAGCATATTTCCTAAACGGTTAGTTGACAAACCGGTGAGCCACACCCTAGGTTCCAAACTAACCGTTTAGAAAATTTTGGGCAATGGCCCTCGGCTGCCTCTTCGTGAGAGTCCACTTGCACGAAACCGCCGAGGTGCCTACTCTTGTAAGAGTTGACTCTCACAAAGAGAGTCAACTATCCCGATGGGAGTCTCTTATGGCACAGGTTTCGGTGGTCGGCCCGGACGGTGGCGAGCCGATCCAGCTCGGCCCGACCCGGATGCGGATCCTGGAGGACGGTTCCACCACCGCGCACCGCCTGGGCGTGGGGGAGATCACCCTGGCCCCGCACACCGACGGGCCTCCGCAGCACCGGCACGCCCGGCACGACGAGGGCTTCTACGTCGTGTCCGGCACGGCACGGTTCACCGTCGGCGAGACCGTCTACGACGCGCCTGCCGGGACGCTGGTCATGGTCCCGCCGGGTGCGCCGCACACCTTCGCCAATCCGACCGACGCCACAACGGTCCTGCTTAACACCTTCACCCCGGACCTGTACGTCGAGTACTTCCGGGACCTGCGCGACATGATCGCAGGCGGCCGCCCGCTGACCGCCGAGGCCACGGTCGAGGCGATGAGCCGCTACGCCACCGAACCGGCCAGCGACTTCGCCTAGCTCCGTCGGCTGCAGTCCGCTCAGCCAGCCCGCCCCGACATGCCGATCGGCCTGCCGGTGACCAGAAACGATGAAGGAGAGTGCTCATGAACACCACCGCAGCTCGCACCGTGCCCGTCGACGGGATAGGCCCCATCGAGGTGACCGTCGCCGACTACGGGTCCGGCCAGCCGTTCCTGCTGCTGCACGGCGGGGCCGGCCCGCAGTCGGTGACCGGGTTCGCCGAGAAGTTCGCCGCCGCCCACGGCGTGCGCGTTCTCGTCCCGACCCACCCCGGCTTCGGCGGCACCGCCCGGCCCGAGGCCCTGGGCTCCATCACCGGCCTGGCCGCGCTCTACAACACGCTGCTGGACCGGCTGGACCTGTCGGACGTCACCGTCATGGGCAACTCGATCGGCGGCTGGATCACCGCCGAGATCGCGCTCCTGCAGTCGCCGCGGGTCAGCGGAATCGTCCTGATCGACGCTGTCGGGATCGAGGTCCCCGGCCATCCGGTCGCTGACTTCTTCGCCCTGACCATGGACCAGGTCTTCGCTCGCAGCTTCCACAACCCCGAGCCGTTCCGCATCGACCCGGCCACGCTGCCCCCGGCGGCCCGCGCCGTCGCCGCGGGCAACCGGGCCGCGATAGCGGCCTACGCCGGCGCCTCGATGACGGATCCGACCCTGGCCGGACGCCTGGCGACCCTGGAAATCCCGACCCTGGTGCTGTGGGGCGAGAGCGACGGGATCGTCGACGTCGACTACGGGCGCGCGTACGCCGCCGCGATCCCGATGGCCCGTTTCCAGCTACTGCCCGCCACCGGCCATTCCCCGCAGCTGGAAACCCCCGACCAGGTCGATCGCGCGGTCTGGGACAGCGCCGACACCGATTTCTCGGCCTTCGCGCGCTGAGGCGCCCTACCGACCGCCACCGAGACCAAAGGACCCCGACCATGCCCAAGACCGCGGTCACGCGCGTCACGCACAGCTGCCACCTGATCGAGATCGGCGGCCGCACCTTCCTGACCGACCCCTGGTTCAGCACCCGGCCCGGCTACTACCAGGGGGAGCCGATCGCAGTTGGGATAGCCGACCTGCCCCGGCTGGACGGCGTGCTCATCACCCACGCCCACTACGACCACTGCGACCTGGCGACGTTCGCGGCCTACCGCGACCGCTCGGTCCCGCTGTTCGTCGCCGAGACCGTCGTCGACTCCGCGCGTAAGCACGGCTTCACCAATGTCAGGGCCCTGGCGCCCTGGCAGGACGTGGAGGTGGGCGGCGTCACCATCACCGCGACCCCGGCCAAGCACGGCGTCTTCGAGGTCACCTTCGTCCTGCGCTCAGGTTCGGACGCCGTGTACTTCGCCGGGGACACCCTGCTCATCCCCGAACTCGGCGAGATCCCCGGACGGCTGGGACACGTCTCCCTCGCCCTGCTGCCCACCAACGGCCTGCACATCCGGCCCGCGAACAACATGCAGGTCGTCATGAACGCCCAGGAGGCGGCCCAGCTGACCGCGATCCTCAAGCCCGAACTGGCCGTCCCGCACCACTACGCCTTTACCAAGGGCTTCCTGGGCGACCGGCTGATCACCAGCAGTGACAAGGATCCGCTGCATTACCAGCACGCATCCCGCGACCTGCCCCCCGACACCACCGTTCGCATCGTCGAGCCCGGCATCCGAATCGAGCTGTGACCCATCATGACCGACAACGGGGACTTCCTGACCGCCAGTCTTAACCACGGGAACCTGCAGGTCGACGAGTCCGACCCGAACCCCCGCCCGATGATCGCCGTCCTGGACGCCAGGCCCGGCCTGGTCGACGCCTTCCGCGAGCGAATCGTCGAGCTCGTCCGCCAGGTACGCCGCGAGCCGGGCTGCATCACCTTCACCGCCTATGAAGCCCGGGACACCCCCGGACGCTTCTACCTCTACGAGATCTACACCGACGCCGCCGCGTTCGACACGCACCTGAAAACCGACCACGTCCACGCCTTCATAGCCTCCATCCCCGACCTGAGCACCGGCGGACCCGGAAGCCTCATCCAGCTCAATGAGATCCCCATCCCGGACAGTCATCCGACGGCGGCAGCGGCTGCGCCCGGGTGGAGCACCGAATAAGCCGAGCGCCGGTAATCTGCTCGATCGCCCCAGGTCACAGTTCATCTTCGCCACCGGCTATTCGACGTGGCGCCAGCGGCCCCCTTTGCGACTGAACGCTCCCGGCCACGGCACGCAGGAACTCTCGTTCCCCGTACGGGGGAAATCCCCCAGGCCGGGTTGGGTGCTGGCCGGCTGCCGCCGGGGGCCTGGCGCTCCTAGCGTGATTGCCAGCGAGCAGAAATACGCCTACCAGGGAGAACGCCAGATGATCGAGGCACGCGATCTCACTAAGCGCTACGGCTCGACCGTGGCGGTTAGCGATCTGAGCTTTACTATCCGGCCTGGCATAGTGACCGGATTCCTCGGGCCGAACGGCGCCGGCAAGACAACGACGATGCGCATGATCCTGGGCCTGGACTACCCCACGGCCGGCACCGTAACAGTGGGTGGCCTGACGTACGGACGGCTCGCCTATCCCATGCGCGAAGTCGGCGCGCTGCTAGACGCCAGAGCCGTGCACGGCGGCCTCAGCGCCTACAGCCATCTGCTGAGCCTCGCTCAGACCAACGGCATCTCCCGCCGCAGGGTGACCGAGGTGCTCGGCATTGTCGGCCTCAGCGGGGTGGCCGGGAAGCGCTCCAAGGGTTTCTCGCTCGGCATGAGCCAGCGGCTCGGCATCGCGGCGGCGTTGCTTGGCGATCCGGGCGCGCTGATGTTGGACGAGCCGGTGAACGGCCTTGACCCGGAAGGCATCCTGTGGATCCGCAGCCTGATGCGGTCACTGGCGGCCGAAGGGCGCACGGTTCTCGTCTCCAGTCACCTGATGTCGGAGATGGAGAACACTGCCGATCACCTGATCGTGATCGGCCGCGGCAAGCTCATCGCTGACTGCAGCATGGCCGACTTCATCGCCCGCAGCTCACGCCAGGAGATCCTGGTCCGCACCCCGCAGCCAGAAGCCCTTGCCATCGCAATGGCGGCCGCGGGCGGCACGATGGCTACCAACGGCATGAGCAGGGACGAGCTGGCGGTCAGCGGTCTCACCGAGGCTCAGGTAGCGGATATCGCTTTCGCTAACGGCATCAGGCTGCACCGCCTCGCGCCGTCCAAGGCCTCGCTGGAGCAGGCGTTCATGGAACTAACCGCCGACAGCGTGGACTATCGGGCCGAACTACCGGCTGACCAGCAGGCGGCTTACAACACAACGGAGGCATGACGATGACAGCTGTAATCGCCGAGCGGCCGCGGTCGGCCGCAGCACCCGCCGCGCGCGGCAGGGCGGGCCTGGTCGGCACGATCCGTTCGGAGTTCACCAAGATCCGCTCGGTTCGCTCGACCTACTGGGCTCTTGCGCTGCTGGTGCTGGCCAGCGTCACCTGGAGCATCGTGTTCTGTGCGGGAACGGCTGACCACTGGTCGCACATGTCGGCTCAGGTCCGATCGGGCGCCGATCCGACCCAGTCCAGCGTCCTCGGACTGGCCCTGCTCGGCCAGCTCGTCATCGTGGTGCTGGGCGCGCTCACCATCACTTCGGAATACTCGACCGGGATGATGCGCACGTCACTGACTGTGATGCCCAGGCGTGGGGTGCTGTTCGAAGCCAAGACGCTCGTGTTCGCGGCCGTGGCCCTTGCCACCGCGTTCCCGGCTAGTTTTGTCTGCTTTTTCGTCGGCCAGCGAATCCTGGCTAGCACGCACGCGGCAGCCACGCTGTCCCAGCCGGCCGTCCTGCGAGCCGTGGTCGCGAGCGCGCTGTCCGTCGGGCTGTGCGGCTTGTTCGCGCTCGGTCTCGGCGCTGTGCTGCGGAATACCGCTGGCACCATCGCGGCGGCCTACGGGATCTTGTTCCTGGTGCCCGAGCTGGCCAGGGCGCTGCCGACGCCATGGTTCCAGGATGTTGACCGGTGGCTGCCGGGTGGGTTCTTCGTGTCCCAGATCACCTATACCAACCCGCAGGGCGGCATCCCGCACATGTTCTCCCCGTGGGGCGAGCTGGGCATGTTCGCCTGCTACACCGCGGCGCTGCTCATCGCGGGCGTGATCGCGCTGCGCCGCCGGGACGCCTGACTGGTGCATCGGCCGTCAGGGCGCTGGGCTCACTCCCGCAATGGCACGTACTCTGTCCGTGTGCAGGGCGCGTGGGGATGGCTGCGGAGTCATCCGTGGGAGGCGGACCTCGCCCTGGCGGCCGTGTTGCTGCTCATCAGCTCGGGGCAGTCGACCGGGACCACCTCATCGAGGTCATCAGCGCCCTGCTTGCCGCCACCGTGATCGCGCGGCGGAAGTACCCGGTGCAGGCATTCGCAGTGGCGGCGGCAATCGCCGCCGGACAGGTTGCATTCGGCCTGCGGCCGCAGGGCGGCTATGCCTTCGGGGCGTGGCAGCCCACCACAGCCGACCTGGCGCTGGCGGTGCTGCTCTATACGCTGGCCGCCTACCGGCCGCGGCGGGTCTCGCTCGCGGGCCTGGTTACCTGCCTGGTCCTGGCGGCCGTCGCCATCGCCCGCTGGCCGGCAGCGGACACCCTGCATCCGCAGGACCCGGTGTTCGCCGCCGCAGCCGGGCTGGGCGGCGTGATCCTGACCGCGTGGTGCTGGGCGACTCCGTCGCCTACCTGTACCGGGTTGCGTACCTCGCCTCGCTCGAGGACCGGGCTGCTCGGCTGGAGGCCGAGCGCGAGGCCCAGGCGCGGATCGCCGCTGCCGCCGAACGGGCCAGAGAACTGCAGGAGCAGCGTGCTAGGGCGGTCGATGAGTCGGCTGCCAGATTGCGTCGTATCGAGCGTGACCTGCACGACGGTGCCCAGGTCCGGCTTATCGCGCTCGCGCTGACGCTCGGCGAGCTGAAAGAGAACCTCGAAGCGGCCGGCGGCGAGGACGGCGGCGGCTGCACCCGCATGCTCGCCAGCGCCGCGCACAGTAACGCCAAGGAAACGCTGGCAGAGTTGCGTGACCTCGCCCGCGGCATTCACCCGGCCGTGCTGGATCGCGGCCTCGGCGCCGCGCTAGCGGCGCTGACGGAGACCAGCGCGACGCCGGTTGCGCTGACAGTCACCATCGCCCAGCGGCCATCGCCGGCGATCGAGGCGATCGCCTACTTCTGCGCCGCCGAGCTGCTCGCCAACGTGGCCAAGCACAGCGGGGCGAGCGAGGCCAGCATGTTTGTCAGCGATAAAGACGGGGAGCTGCTGATGACCGTCACCGACAACGGCACAGGCCGGGCGTGCATCACACCCGGCGGTGGCCTGGCCGGGCTGCTCGAGCGCGTCCAGACTGTGGACGGACAGCTCGCCATTCTCAGCCCGCCAGGCGGGCCCACGGCCATCACCGTCATCCTGCCCGGGCACGCCTGATGCCCGGGCTGCGCATCATCGTCGCGGAGGATGCCGCGATCATGCGGGACGGTCTTACCCAGACCCTCACCCGGCGGGGCCATGACGTCGTGTCCGCCGTGGGCGATGCAGCTTCTCTGCTTGACGCTGTCGGTCAGCATCAGCCCGACGTTGCCATCGTCGACGTGCGCATGCCGCCCACGCACACCGACGAGGGACTACAAGCCGCCAGGGCAATTCGCCGCGATCATCCTCGGGTGGGCGTCCTGGTCTTCTCGCAGTACATCGAGACGCACTCCGCGGCTGAGCTCCTCGCCGGTAATCCCGCTGGTATCGGCTACCTGCTCAAGGACCGGGTCGCGGACGTCAGCGACTTCATCGACGCGATCACCAGGGTCGCGCAGGGCGGCACGGTGCTCGACCCGGAGGTGGTCCGTCAGCTGCTGTCCGCGAGCCGCCGCGCCGATTCGCTAGCAACCCTCACCGCAAGGGAACGGGAAGTCCTTTCGCTGATCGCCCAGGGCAGGTCCAACAACGCGATCGCCGACAGCCTCGTCATCACGGCCGGCGTGGTCGAAAAGCACGTCGCGAACATCTTTGCCAAGCTCGGCCTCGCTCCGTCCGACAATGACAACCGCCGGGTCATCGCCGCAATCAGGTACCTGGAATCCTGACAGCGCTACTGCACATACGGACGCTCGTAGCGGAAGCCAGCCTTCTCGAACAGGCTGCGCGTGCGGTTGTAGAGGAGGGCGCGGAGCCAGAGGCCTCGTCAGCCAGATGGGGAGCAATCGCCAAGAGACCTCCTTGAAGCCGGCGGTCGGCTTGGCCTTGGGTCCGGCAGTTTGCGGTACAACTACTCGGCTTGGCCGTGTACGGGCCTGGTTCACACGACGTTGACCGGATCGCCGCGACGGATCGCACCACCGGCGATCACATCGGCGTAGACCCCGACGTTCACCTGATTGTGCTGCGCTGCGGTGCGCAGGATGCCGGAGTCCTTGGGCAGGTCACCCTGCGGCAGCGTGGTCATGACGCAGCGAGCGCAGGCACCGGTGACGCGCAACAGGACACGGTCCCCGATCGCGACCGTGTGACCGATCCAGTCATCCTCCGCGAAACCCTGCTCATCCGGGCCGGTCGACACGACGATGTTTGGCCGGAAACGCCGCGCCTCGAAGCGCCCATCCGGATACAGCGCGCGGAGCCGGTCAATGGTCGCCGTGGTCAGCAGGTGCACCAGGGCACAGTCGAAGAACGTTCCCGCCGGCAAGTCGAAGTCGGTCACGGTGTCCCTGAGGTCAAGGCCTTCGACATCCGGCCAGTACTCCTCGGCCGTCCCGCCCGACTCGCCCTCGGGCTGCGCCGCCGCGAACGCGACCTGGCGGCCGAGCACCCTGGACAGAATCTGCGGCAAGCCGGGCTGGCCGCTGGTCACGGCGGTCCCGTCGGGAAGGGTCAAGCGGACCTCGGGCAGCTCCAGTCCCGGCTGCGGAGGCTCGACGTAGGCGGCGCGGAAGTCCAGGAAGTTACCCCACTTCCGCGGATTCTTCGCGCCCGCGACCTTCCCGGTCGCCGCGTCGATAACGGCGAACCGGCGATCCCCCAGCAGGCCGCGCTCAGTGACCTCGGCGTCGTTCAGCTCCTCTCCCAGCATCGACTTCACCGGATAGCGCCACAGCGCTGCAACAGATCCGCCCCTGACGCGGACCCAGGCTGAAGACGACGGATCGGCTTGCATAACGGCCCCCCAGCCAGCCACTCGATCACACACCCAGAGCAGGGCGGCGCAAAACCAGCTTACGGCCGGCCTTCGTCAAGGCTCGCGTCACCGGGCGCTGCCGGCCCGCAGCGCCCGGTTCGCCCGCCTCGAGCCGGCCGACCGAGGAAGCCAGCCCGAGCCGATCACCATGGCGAAGATGCTCGCCGGATGCCTGCCCTGCTCCGCTCAGCCATCCAATTAGACCGTCCACACCAGACAGAATGGCTTGCCGGCCGGATCGGCGTAGACGCGCCAGTTCGGGCCGGCGCCGTCCAGTCGGGTGGCACCGATATCGAGAGCGGCCCGTTCCGCCGCGTCCACGTCCTGGACGGTCACGTCGAGGTGGATCTGCTGCGGGTACGCCGGATCCGGCCAGCGCGGCGCGGTGTACTGCTCCACCTGCTGGAACATCACCGGCTGCGCGCCGTCCTCGCCGATCATGGCGACCCCGTCCGCCTCGTACGTCACCGGCTTGCCGAGCAGCTCCGCGTAGAACGAGCTCAGCGCCTTCGCGTCGGGGCAGTCGAGCATGACGCCCATCAGGGTGGTCCGCGGATCGTCCGGGTTGACGCACAGGTCGAACGGATGGCCGGCCGGGTCGGCCAGTGTGTGCCACCGTTCGCTGCGGCGCAGCAGGCTGGCGCCGAGCTGCTGGGCGCGTTCCGCCGCTGCATCGATGTCCGGTACCCGGAAGTCGAGATGGGCCTGTTGCGGACGGTCCTGGTCCGGCCAGTGGGGCGGCACGTGGACTGTGGCCCGTTGCAGGCCGATCCGCCAGCCGTCACCGGAGTCGATCGTGATCCAATCGTCCTCGTCGTCGTCGCGGACGCGTCGCCAGCCGGCGAGCTGCTCGTAGAACGTGGCCAGGAGGTCGATGTCCGGGGCGTCCAGCGCCACGGCCCGCAGTGAGCCGATCGCCCGCCGGTACGGTTCGGAGGTCATGCCCCCGATCCTGCCGATCCCAGGGCTGGCCCGCCACCCGAAACCGGCGTTGACGATCCGTTCCAAGTCAGTCCCACGCTAAGAACGGCACTCCGGCGTGCAGATCCCCCTGGCCTGTGCACATCCCTCGGCACTCGCGCCAGGCTCCGCACGCTGCGCTGGTTTCGCATGTCTCCCATTGGCAGGTCCATTGGCATGATCCCAGGCCGAGGGGCGGTTCGAACCGGGGCCGCCTATGCCATCCAGGCCCTATTGGCCTCCGCAGAGAGTCACGCTGCGTGGCTGGTGTCCGAGGTGGATTGCCATCCAGGCCGACGTGCCTGGGGTGGCGCGCGATCCGAGTGAACGCCGTATCTTCAAGAGTCGGCCGCATGCGCCACAACCTAGCCAGGGCGGGCCCGTGGAGACGACGAAAGACCCCGCCTCTATGGTGGACCGATGGCGTCGGTCAAGCAGATCCAAGTCACCTTCGACTGCGCAGAACCAGAGCGTGTCGCTCGTTTCTGGTGCGAGGTGTTGGGGTACGTCGTGCCGCCGCCGCCGGAGGGGTTTGGTACTTGGGACGATTTCGATCGCGCGCTGCCGCCTGAGCATCAGGGTTCAGCGTTCGCATGCATTGATCCCTCAGGTGTGGGCCCGCGACTGTTCTTCCAGCGCGTTCCCGAAGGCAAGGTCGTCAAGAATCGGCTGCATCTTGACGTGCGGGTCGGCACCGGGCTCGTGGGTGAAGAGCGCCTGGCCGCACTTGAGGCCGAATGCGCACGACTGGTCCCGCTCGGCGCGGTACGCGTGCGACTACTGCCTGCCGATGGCGACAACGAGTCGTGCCTCGTGATGCAGGACATCGAGGGCAACGAGTTCTGTCTCGACTGATTGGCCGCGAACGTGGCACTTCGCGAGTCGACTGGTGCAGTTCGCCATCGCGAGGGTCGCTGGCCCGCAGCGCGCCAACGGTCCTGATCCAGAACCACCCCTCGGTGCGTTCGTGCGCGTGCTGCTCGAGCAGGCGGGTGGCGTAGCGCGACTCCAGGTAATGGGGCCGCGATCGCCCGGGGCGCTGTGGCGGCAAGTCCATCAGACCAGAGTCATGATCTGTCACTACCGCCGACGAGGTGACCCACTCCCACTCGACCTCGGAATGTAGTACAGGCACCATTCCCACGCCATCGCGTCGGCCACCGTCCATGCCAGTCTTTACAGAGATCAAGGGGTGTCCGCCTCGTCAATTCCCTGAGTCGATGGTGGCGGCATCGATGAGCGTTTCGGCGGCCGATCGCGCGTGTAGCAGGGGGGAGGTGTCGTTGAGCGATGTCGCCAGCGCTCTCGCGCCCTCGAAGAGCACGGCGAGCTGGTTGCCCAGCCGGTATGGATCTCGGGCGCCGGCTTCGGTTGCGGCGTGGATGAGACGGGCAGTGAAGTCCAGTTTGTGCTCGTGCACGATGTCTTCGACCCCGGGCATCGCGTCTGCCGCCTCGACTGCGGCGTTGTGGAACGGGCAGCCGCGGAAACGGCCGCCCGGCGCGCTATCGAAGACGGCCAGTATGCGGGCGCGGGGCGAGGCGTCGGTGGTGTCGATGGCCTGCTCGCTGGGCATCCCGCCTGCTTGGTGGATGCGGCGCAGGTACTCCTCCACGAGGTCATTCTTGCTGGAAAAGTGCTGGTAGAACGTGCGTTTCGACACGTGGGCGTGTTCGGTCAGCCGCTCCACCCCGGTGGCGTGGATCCCCTCGCGGTGAAAGAGGGTTGTTGCGGCGGTCAGGATCCGCTCGCGCGCTCCGCGGCCACCGCGACCAGCCGGCCGGGCCGCGACCATCCTTGTTCCACTCATGGCAGCAAGCATACCGAGTGGTTTACATTTCGCCCGCCCGGAAGGCGGCGTTGTGAAAGGGAAGGCCGCGGAGATGGACGCCCGGTGTGCTCTCGAGGGCAAGTGAGCCGCTGCGCGGTGAGGCCTCGGCGGCGTCGATAGCCTGTTCGTTGAGCACCCCGCTAGCTTCGTGGATGCGGCGCACGTACTCCTGGACGTGCTCATTCATCCGGAGTAGCTGGTTAGGTCTCTGGTCGCACCCAACTTGATCATCCACTAGTGATCCGCGATCATGCGCCGGCTGCGACCAGTCGGGTGGGCCGTGGGCCATCGTTGTTGCCCGCGTACTAACCTCGATCCTGCGCGCGAGCCTAATGCACACCGCTCGGTGTACAATCGGTCAGAGAGCGTGGTAGGTTCTGGTATTGGCACAGCACGATCGGTATACATGGCCCCAGTGGGAGGCAGTACATGGCAGTCGGCCCCTACACATTGCCCGCCACACAACCGCAGGAGGCCCAACCATGACCGACATCGACCTGTCCGACCTAGCCGCCGACCGCGACGGCTCCCGACCGCTTCGCGGCTACCTGGCCAGCCCAGCGGGCACCGGTCCGTGGCCCGCCGTGGTGATGATCCACGAGATCTTCGGCCTCGACGATGTCATGCGCGGCCACGCCAACCGGCTCGCCGGTCTTGGCTACCTCACCCTGGCCGTCGACCTGTTCAGCGCGGGTAGCACCGCACGATGCCTGGTCACCACGATGACCACCATGATCCGCGGGCACGGCCGCGCATTCGCCGACATCAGCGCCGCCCGGGACTACCTGGCTGGTTCTCGCGACTGCACCGGCAAGATCGGCGTCATCGGGTTCTGCATGGGCGGTGGCTTCGCCCTGCTCAGCGCCAGCAATGGTTACGAAGCCGCCGCCGTCAACTACGGTCAGCTTCCCCGCCACCTCGACGAAACGCTGGCCTCTGCCTGCCCGATCGTGGCCAGCTACGGTGGCCGCGACCCGTCGCTTCGAGGTGCCGCCAGCCGGCTCGACGCAGCACTCGAAAAGGCAGGAGTAACCCACGACGTCAAGGAGTACCCCGCGGCCAGCCACGCCTTCCTCAACGACACCGAAGCCGGCCCCCGGGCACTACGTCCCTTGCTGCGGGTCGCCGGCATCGGTCCAGAGCCCGAGTCGGCCAAAGACGCCTGGGACCGGATCGAACAATTCTTCGCCACCCACCTCAACTAACAATCTTCGCCTTAATCCGCTAAGGAGCCCACCAGATGGCAACTGCCGGTCGCACCACGAAGCTTGACGACGACCTAACGGTCAGTGCAATAGGATTCGGCGCGGGGGCGCTGACATCGGTCTACGGTGACGTCGACGACGCCGAATCGCTTGCCACGCTCAATCGCTGCCTGGACCTCGGCGTGACTTTTATCGACACCGCCAACGTCTACGGCGGCGGCAACAACGAGCGACTCATTGCCAAACTGCTCGCCGACCGCCGGGACGAGGTCACGCTGGCGACGAAATTCGGCGTCGCCAGCAACCCGGCAGACCGCGCCGCGGGCCGGCGGCCCGTCCGCGGCGACGCTGCCTACGTGCGTCAGTGCATCGACGAAAGCCTTGCCCGGTTGCAGACCGACGTCGTTGACCTGTACTACATGCACCGGCGTGACCTGACCGTGCCGATCGAGGAAACCGTCGGCGCGATGGCCGAACTGGTGCGCGCAGGCAAGGTTCGCCACCTCGGGCTCTCCGAGGTGACCGCCGACGAGCTGCGCGCCGCCGTGGCGGTGCACCCGATCGCGGCCGTGCAAAGCGAGTGGTCGATCTGGAGCCGCGACGTCGAGCGCCAGGTGGTGCCGACCGCCGCCGAGCTCGGGGTTGGCTTTGTGCCGTACTCCCCGCTGGGCCGCGGCTTCTTGACCGGAACCATCCGTTCGGCCGCGGACCTGTCGTCGCCGAGCGACTTCCGCCACACCATTCCTCGGTTCGCCGACGGCGCGCTGGAAGCCAACCTCACGGTGGTCGATGTGGTCAGGTCGGTTGCCGAGGAACAGCTTGCGACGCCGGCGCAGATCGCGCTGGCATGGCTGCGGTACCGCGCCGAGGCCCTCGGTGTGGCCTCGGTACCGATTCCCGGCACCCGGCGGGCGTCACGCGTCGAGGAGAACCTTGGCTCGTTGTCGGTCACCCTGACCCCCGCCCAGCTCACTGCCCTGGACGCGGCGGTCGCGGCGGTCGCCGGGAACCGCACCTATGACCTGACCTCGGTCTCGGCGGGGCGCGAATAGCAAGGCGCCCACCGGAAGGTCAACAAGGTTCGCGTCATCGGTGTTGGGTGTTGGCATGGCGCAGTTCGAAAACGTCGGCCGCCGCGATGGCCCAAGAACCGGCGGCAAGGCCCGCAAGGACATCAGCATCATCTACGAACAGGTCGGTCAGCAGTTCCGCGAACTGGTCCCGCTTTCCGGCCGGATCCCCCGCCTCCCCGGTCGAGCTGAGCGAGGTTGGCGCGGGCGGTGAGGGTGGTCGGGTGGCCGGCTCGGCAGCACGCTGGCGGCAGTGAGAGGGGGCGACACAGCGTTCGAAGTTGCTGGCTAGCTCCGTTGGACACGACACGATGCCGAGGTGCTCCGCCAGCTCCACGATCGCTCCGGTCATGCACTCAAGCTCGAGCCGCTTGCCGGCCTCCTGGGGCTATACGGGTTGCGGCTGGGTTCTGCAGTGCGGACGAAGGTGTGCAGGCCGAGCGGGCTCGGCGGTAGCGCAAAGACCGCCTTCATCAGCGCGGCGGGCCCTGGTCCGGCGGGTCCAGGTGCTGGGCGTCTCGGCTATTCGGTCATCTGGACCTCCGTCGGGCTGCTCGCCCTCAGTTCCGTGCCCGCAGTCTGGAATCTGTCCGGTCCCTCGCCGTCGTCTGCTGTTCGAGCCGCAGGACGTGCAGTACGCCCCAACCGCCGGGTCTTTGTGACTCCTCGTGCGGCTCGGCCGTCTTGCCGGCGGTCGCTCGGGCGCGGCGCTGCTCGCGGCGTTCGCCTCCAAGCCCATGGCATTGAGACTCCCCGTGTCGATCTCGAAACCCGCTGATCGAGCGTGGGAGCACGTGGCCGTCTCGGTGATCGCCTGGACGTCCGGGCTAGTGCACGGCGAACCGGGAGCGGCTCATGACGGCGATCCCGCTGGTGGCCATGAGTCCGTAGAGAGCCGGGGCGAAGAACACATGCGGCAGGCCGAGAACGCTGACGCCGAGGCTGCCGGTCAGCCCTCCGAGGGCGCTGGCGATCGCCGTGGAGCTCATGAAGACGGCTGAGGCGGTCGCGACGGCTTGGGGCAGCAGTCGTTGGGCGACGATGATGCCCAGGGCCGCGAACACACCCCATACCCCGCCCATGAGGATCTGCCCGGCGAACATTCCGGCGGCGTCGCCGGTCAGAGCGAAGCAGAGATTCGCGCCGACGCCGAACGCCGCGCCGAGGATCATCAGGTGCATCATGCCGATACGGCGGGCGACGACCACGGCCACCGGCATCAGGATCAGCTCTATCAGAGGTTGGATGCCGATGACCGCGCCGCTGACCGCCGTCGGCAGATGTATGTCGTCGCGCATGTAGATCGGCAGGTAGCCGTACTTGATCGGCTCACCCGCGTAGACGAACACGTACAGCCCGGTGAACGCGAGCAGCGGCAGCATCTCCCGGAGCTTCGGGCGCTGCGCGAGGCGCTCGGCCTGCACTTCGGACGCGGACGCGGTGTGCGCGCCGGGCCGAGCCGAGCCGGTGCGCGCGAAGCCGATCGGGACGATCTGCGCGAGGGCGCACGACCCGGTGGCCGCGAGCATCACGCGCGAGCCGGCGGCAGTCGCCAGGATCGAGCCCAGGACGGGGCCGACGACCCATCCGGCCGTCAACGCCATCCGTACGATGGAGACGACCCCGTCGGCCACGGGGTTCGCGGTCGTTTGCAGGTCGTCGTGGACCGCCGCGAACAGCTGCGAGCCGGCGGCGCCCGAGAAGGCCAGGACGACGGCACTGATCACGAAGGGCATCCATACCTGGTCGGCCAAGGCCATCACGACCCACCCGAGGAATCCCGCCAGTGCACACCACCGGAACAGCCCGAGCCGCTTTCCGGAGCGGTCCGAGCGTGCGCCGATCAGGTAGCCGGCGAGCGGGGCGGTGATGTTCGTGAGGTAGAACAGCCCGGCCGTGGTCAGCGAGACGTGCAGGTCGTTGACCAGGAACAGGGTGATCTGCGGCGCGGCGGCGGACGTCCCCAGCCCGGAGAGGAACAGCGCGACGGTCGCTCCGCGGTAGAGCGGCGAGGCCCAGACCGAGCGCGCCGCGGACGGGGTGGTCGCAACCTCGGCAGCGGCGAGTGCGGATGGCATGGAGGAGACCCCTCGAATCTAGGCGGTTTTGACGACGGTGCCGGTTCCTTCGAGCGCTGCTACTTCGTCGGCGGGCGCGGTGGTGTCGGTGACGAGGGTGTGCACGAGGGTGGAGGGGCCGACGTGGGCGTAGGCGGTGCGGCCGAGTTTGCTGCCGTCGGCGGCGGCGATGATGCGGCGCGTGGAGGCGATGATCGCCTTCTTCACCGCCGCGTCGTCGAGGTCGTAAGCGGTCAGGCCCTCGGCGGCGCTCAGGCCGCAGCAGCCGAGGACCGCGGTGTCGAAGCGCAGCGCTGCGAGGGAGGCGAGGGTGAGGGGGCCGGTCAGGGCACCCTCACCGTTGCGGGGCCGTCCACCCGGCACCATGAGGGTGGTCGGGGCGGGGGAGTCGCTGAGCGTGTGGATGGCCTGCAACGACAGGGGCATCACGGTGACCTGTCGGCCGTGCAGCAGTCGGGCGACCTCCAGGCAGGTGGTGCCGCTGTCGAGCAGGACGGTCTCGCCGTCCGCGATGAGTCGGGAGACCTCGGCGGCGATCCGGCGCTTGGCGTCGACAGCCTCGTGGGCGCGCAGCGCGAAGGGCGGCTCCTCGCCCCGCAGCAGCAGGGTGCGCGCCCCGCCGCGGAATCGTTCGAGGACGCCTTGCGCGGCGAGGGTGTCCAGATCGCGCCGGATGGTCATCTCCGAGGCGCCGGTCAGCTCGGCTAGTTCCGGGACCGTGGCACTGCCCGAGTCCTTCACAGCCTGGGCGATCAGTCGGTGCCGGTCTGCGTTGCTCATACCGCGATTGAACACCACCCGGAACGAACACACAAGCTGTTCGTAAAGCGACTTTTAAACATCATTCTTGTTTGTTACGGTGGTCTCGGCGATGCGGGTTCCGTGCTCGGCAAGCGCGCCTGCAGCTGCCGTACATCGCTGCCGTCGTGCTCGATCAGGACGTCCGCGTCGCCGTCGAGAGCCGCCCACGCTTGCAGGCCACGAGCTGCTTGTCTACCGAACGGTGCGAACCTCCCGGATAGCGAGAGGCAGGCGCCAATGCGGAGCCCGCCCGCTGGTGCCATCGACGATTTCACTATCTCATCTGCTCTTCGTATCGGAACTCGTGCCGATCAGCGGCCATCACGCAGTCCTGCACTTCGACGAGTGCTTCACGGACTCCTATCGAGAATCACGGTCAACGCCTCGTAGGTCTGCTGGATCGCTCCGGCCATGCTCGGCACAACCCTGGCATCGCTGCGCGCGGCGATTACGGCGACGAGCTGGTCATGCCAGTCTGCCAGCAAAGCCTGGCCGCCCAGATCGTCAACGATCTCCTGCACTTGCTGATGCCAGATCTGCTCCCCGCCCTCACCGCGGCGGTTGAATCGCTCCAGCGACTGCTGTTTGGTATCCATCAAGGCGACCTGGCAGAACACAGCGCCGCTGTCGTGGGCGGCTGCCTCGAACAACGCAATCTCGCTCAACTGGCACAGAAGCTGCGGCATGATGCCGTCGCGGCCACCGCGCAGATGAGCTGTGGCCACGCTAAGCGCGACCGGCCGAAGGATCCCACCGGTCTCGGCGAATCGCTGCCGCCAGCCGCCGATCAGAGTACGCACATGATCAATGTCCAGGTTCAGCACGCCGGGATGCTCGTCGACGTACCGTCGGGCCAGGGTGGATTTGCCGATGCCCGGCGGGCCATTGAGGTGGATCAGGCGCGGCACGGCCGGAGGGCTCAGGTTCGCCAGCGGGCTGGGCCGCCTGCTGGAGGCTGGTAACGGCACGCCGTGCCGGTGCGTATCGAGGACTGCAAGTGCGCTCCGGCGATCGGGGCGGCCAGCATGATGCGGTCGATAGCTGCCCGGATGGTGCGGGTGACGTTGACCCGGGCTCGTTCGGCCTCGGCGGCGGCACGGCGGGGGCGCCCGGCCAGCCCGGTTGCCCCGCGTAGTTCGCTGATCAGCGCCTGGCGTTCCTTGTCTGCCCGCCCGGCGGCGATGCTGTCCCCGGTACGGTCGGCGGCTGAGAGTTCACTTTCCAGCTCGCGGATCCGGTGGCGGTAGGTTTCCCGGCTGGCTGCGTCCAGGAGCGGCTCGGCGTCCGAGATGGCCAGCCCGGGGCCGCCCGCGGCCAGGTCGAGCGCCGGGATCTCCCTGCCCGGAGCGGCGAGCAGTGCCTGCAGGTAGTGCAGGCCGCGGCTGTCCCGAAACCGGGCCTGTTCGGGTCCGGCTTCCAGGAGCCAGTCATCGCCCTCACAGCGCAAGCTCCATTGGCCGGATGCCGGGCCGGCCGGCCCAGCAGGCCAGTTGCCCCGAGCCGCTCGGCGATGACGCGGGCCCGGTCCCGGTCGGCCGCCGCCTTCTGCCGGTCACCGGTCGCCTGCCGGAGGCTTAGCGCTGCGGCGGCACCTTCCAGGCACAGGACCAGGCCGGGTAGCGCGCCGGCGCGTTCGGCGAAGGCAGCGGCCTCCTCTAGGCAGTCCACCGCCTGGTCGGCCAGTCCAAGTCGTGTGGCCAGCAGTCCCAGGAAGTACGAAACCGGCCCCATGCAGCTGTTCGCTCCGCCCATCACCACTAGCTGCCCTCGGTAGGGCAGCAGCACCTCCCGCAGCTGTGTGGCGGCCGAGATATCGGCGGTCTGGGCAGCGACGAAGGCCAGCATCGCGGCCGCGCCTAGCCATCGCGGCCCCGATCCGGCCAGCACTGTCGGCAGGACGCGTCCCATTTCCGACTGGGCCTTGTCCTCCTGCCCGAGCATCATCAGCCAGGCGGCCGCGTTCGCCTCCAGGAAGTGCCCGGGCAGCCGCCTGGCCAGGGCTAGCAGCTGATCGACGGTGAACGGCGCCGCGGCGAGGCCCTGGTAAAAGGCGACCTCCCCATTCAGGGCCGCCAGCAGGCGCTCGGTGTCGGGCAGCCCCGCCCGGGCGCCGTCGGCCGCGACCTGCGCAATCAGCCGGACCGCCTCGTCGAAGCGCCCGCGGAAGGTAGCCAGCATGGCGTGCCGGGCGGTTGCCATCACCGCTGCCTGGCTGTCACCAGACGCGATCGCTGCCCGTTCGAAGGCGGCCAGCGCTGACTCGGCTTCACCGACTCGGCCAAGTTCCATCAGGGCCACGAACCGCCAGAACATGCCGTGCCGTTCCCGGATATCGTCGCCCGCGGCCTGGGCGAGGTCGAGGATCTCAGCCGCCGCTGCGAGCCGGTCCTCGGCGCCCGCCGGATCCCACAACGCATGCAGCCGCGCATCCAGAACCTCAGCCAGCGTGCCGGGCTCCCCGCCGTCCCTGGCCAGCTTCAGCGCCTCGTCGGCGAGGATCCGGCGCCGCGGCCCGGCTGATGAGTCGCCGAGCAGTTCGTGCGCCAGCCGGGCCAGCAGCCGGGCTCTTGCGCTGTCGTCCGGCGCTCGCGGAATGGCCATCTCCAGCAGCCGGACAAGCCCGGTGTCGACATCGAGGAATTCTGCCTGCGATGGTGCCGTGAGCGCGAGATGCACCAGCGGATCAAGATCGTCTCCGCTGGCGGCGAGCTCGGTAGCCATGGATTTCGCGACGCCAGGCAGGCCCCGGGACGCCAGCCACACCGCATGTCGGGCCTCCGGTGGCACCTCAGGCACCATCGCCGCCAGCTCGCCCGCGCTCAAGCCGCCTAGCGGCAGCTCCGTTCCAAGGCCCAGCGGCAGCACCGAAGCCACGATCACGGCGGTGCTACTGGCTGCCGCCCGGGCGGCGACCAGGCGCAGCACCCGCAGGGCTTCGTCGCCGGCGTGATCGATGTCGTCGATGACCAGCAGCCGCGGGCTCCCAGCGGTGAGCTCACGTGCAACAGTGTCGAGATCCAGGGGACCAGGCTCACCGAGCACTATCGAAACGAGCTCGTCCGGCGCGCCGGCATCCCGCAGCAGCTGGGCCCACACCATCCAGCCGCGTTGGCTGCGCATCGCGGCGGTGCGCAGCACCTCGAACCCGCGTCGGGCGCCCTCCCTTGCCGCGGCAGCTACCAGCTCGGTCCTGCCGGACTCCGGGGGACCAGTGATCACAAGGACGCCGCCCTGGCCGCCTGCAGCAAGGGCAAGCAGCCGCCCGACCTCGTCCATCTCCTGGCGCCGCCCCACCAAAGCCACATCCGAGGTATACCGCAGCTTCGTCGACCGGGCACTGTCTAGCTGACCCGTAGCGCTAGAAGCGACCGCGCTGCGATTGCCAGCCGCGCGATGACCCTTATAGCTAGTCAGGCTATACCCGCCGATAAACGGTCCTGCCCGGTCGACGCCGGGGCGCCCCCCGGCAGGTGACGCACACCCCGCGGGCGCGGCCGAACGATTCGTTCGCATCCGGTTTACGCCTCCGGGTTGAGACCTTCAGGAGGCCATCATGACGACACACAGTTCCCTCAGCCGACCCAGCGTTCCAACGAGTCGGAACCGCGAGCCCGGTCCGGCGCTCCGTATCGCTACCCCGCAACATCCGGTCCTGGTCGATGACCCCCGAGGGGTGATCATCAGCGGGTGTGAACCCGGCTCGCCCGTGGCGGTACATGCCCGAGTCGAGATTGACAACGCAACCCGCGAGGCGAGCGCAACCTTCCGCGCCGACGAGACGGGGACCATCGACACCAGCCGCGACGCTAGCCTGACCGGCACCTACACCGGAGTGGATCCCTTCGGGTTGTGGTGGTCCGGGGATCTCGTGGCGCCTTCAGCGAGCAGCGCCCCGTCACCGGTCAGTGTCAGTCTGCACGTGGAGGCGGGCGGGCATACCGCGGAGACGACCACCGAGCGGCTCTGGCTAGCTCCGGGGGCGACCGTCTCGGAGGTTCGCGAGCCTGGGGTCTGGGGACTGTTCGCGCGCCCGGCGGGGCCCGGACCGTTCCCGGCAGTGATCGCATTCGGCGGCTCGGGCGGCGGGCTCGGCCCCGCGGCGGCCTGGGCACCAGCGCTGGCTTCGCACGGTATCGCCGCGCTGTCGATCGCCTACTTCGGTGTCCCTGGCCTTCCCGAAGCCCTGATCCGCATCGATGTCGAGGTCGTCGGGCGAGCGGCTGACTGGCTGCTCCGGCAGCACGACGTCGACCCGGGCAGGATTGCTGTCATGGGCATATCGCGGGGAAGCGAGCTCGCCCTGCTCGCCGGGGCGCTGCTGGAGCCTGTCGGCGCCGTGGTGGCATTCGCGCCCAGCGGGGTGTGCTGGGCCGGATTCGGTGCTCACGGCCCGGTCGCCGAGCCGGCATGGCGGTTCGGCGGTGACGACATACCCTGCGCGGGCATGGTCCCGATGGACGCCCCACCATCTGCTGCCGTCCACCGATCCCCGACCGCCTTCAGGCCGTTCTTCGAGGCCATGCTCCGCGACCATGACATGATCCGCGCTGCCGAGATCCCGGTAGAGCGCGTGCGGGGTCCGATCCTGATGATCTCCGGAGAAGCCGACGCCATGTGGCCCGCCACGGAACTGGCCGAGATCGCTGAGCACCGTGCCGCTGAGCGCGGCTTCACCCATGACCTGACCCACCTGCGCTACCCCGGCGCCGGTCACCTGTGCGGGGGTGTCCCTGGCACCCCCGCTGCAACCGAGAGCCGCCATCCCGTGACCGGTCAGGTGTACAGCTTCGGCGGCAGCCCGGCGGCCAACGCCCAGGCGCGCGCCGACTCCTGGCCGCGGGTCCTTCAGTTCCTGCTCCACGGCAGCAACGCGAGGTGAGCACTCGATGTATGCAGCGCACTGGGCCACTGACCCCGCCTCTGATAGCCCGGCCGTCGAGAGCTGAGGTGTTCTGCTCCCGGTTGCTGGCCGAAGGTCCAACCCTTAGCCAGCAGCGGCCCGTACTGATGGAGCCCCGGCGCACGAGCTGCACCGGGGCTCCTTCATTGCGGGATATGCGAGCACTTACCGGCGACCATCCGGCGGTTGCGCTTGGTCCGTACTCGTCCGACTGAGACTGGCGCGTATGAGGTGGCTACGGTTCGCCAGGTGCCGCCGTGCCCGGTCACAGAACGTGACGTGGGGTTGGCGACTCCCGGCGTGCCGCCAGCCGTTGATCGCCGGGCCGGCGCGGGGCCCGAGGATGGGTTGGGCTGTCGTTAAGGGCCGGGCGCTGGTCAGCCGGGGATTAGTCCGAGCTGGCGGAGCAGGCTGACCTCGTCGAGCCTGCCCCAGCGTTCGACGATCTTGTCGCCGTGAAGGCGGAATATCTGGATGCCGGCGAGGGTGATCGTCTTGCCGGTTGGCTGTGCACCCATGAGCTCCCCGCTGTGTGTGCCGCTGGCGGTGAATCGCTCGACGACGATGTCGCCCTCGGCGATGAGCTGGTGCACGTCGCTGTGCCAGTCGGGTAGCGCCTCGCGGAACACCGCGGCGGCTAGCCGCATCCCCTCGGGCCCGTCCGGGGCGCCGGGGAACGGCGCATCGTGGTTGACGAATTCCGGGTCGAGGTAGCGGCCGGCGGCGTCGAGATCGCCGTCGGTGAATAGTTCCTGGATGAATGTCTGGACGAGTTGCTTGTTTCGTGCGGTGGCAGTGGTTGTCATGGGCTGATCGTCTAGCCGGCGAGGGCACGGGACCATCCCAGGAAGCTGGGATTTTGCACCCGGCTGCTGCGGGCGGACACTTGGGTTGTGCCGAGGAAAGCCAGTACGACCACAGCGGTGCAAGATCTGGTCCGCCACTGCCACAGCGGGCTGGATGTCCCCGGTTTGCAGCTGCAGCTGCTGCGATCGGTGCGCCGGCTGATGCCGGTTGACGCGGCGTTCTTCGCCACCGCCGACCCCGAGACATTGTTGTTCACCGGCGCCTATGCCGAGGAGCCACTCGGCGCGGCAACACCGCTGTTCCTGGACAACGAGTTTGCCAGCGACGACGTGAACAAGTTCGCGGCACTAGCCACCTCGTCCGGCCATGTCGCCTCTCTGGACGCTGCGACGCATTCCGACCGTGCCTCGAGCCGGCGCTACCGCGACATCATGAGCCCGCTCGGCCTGGGCGACGAGCTGCGCGCAGCCTTGGTCGCCGGCTCGCAATGCTGGGGCTACCTGTGTCTGCATCGGGCCGATCACGCGCTTGGCTTCACCGCGTCGGAGACCGCGCTCATCGCAGGCCTTGCCCCCCAGCTGGCGCATGCACTCCGCCAGGCCGTGCTGCTGCATGGTTCCGCGGCCGGCGGCACCCACGAACCGGGCGTCGTGCTGCTCGCCGATGACCTGAGCCTGGTGGCTGTCACTCCGGAGGCGGAGCACCTGCTCTCGCTCGTCGCGGAGAGCCGCCCGGGCAAACTCCCGCTTCCGGTCGGTGTCTACACCGTCGCCGCAGCGCTCCGCGCGGTCGAGAAGGGAACGGCGCTACCGTGGACCGTGCCGGCAACACAAGTCCGCACGATCTCCGGGCAGTGGCTCAGCCTGCACGCCTCCCGGCTGCAGGGACCCGCCGGTGTGCAGCGCATCACGGTCGTCATCAAGAACGCTGATCCGGGTGCCACCGTGCCGCTCCTGCTGTCCGCCTACGGGCTCAGCCCGCGCGAGGGGGAGGTGGCCAAACTGGTCCTCCGCGGCACATCGACCCGGGCAATCTCCAGCACGCTGCACATCTCACTACACACCGTCCAGGACCACCTCAAAGCAGTCTTCGACAAGACGGGCGTCCACAGCCGCCGCGACCTTGTCAGCCAGCTACTCCGCCCGCCGGACCCGGAAGTCAAGGAACCGCCAGGCAAAACCTGACGCCAGAATCGCCCGATCACCAGATAGTGACGGTTCCAGATGTTCGTCGGCTGCCATGGCCGATTATGCGCATCGGCAAACGAGCGCGGATCGTCCGGGTCGGCGAGCCGACGGCCGCTGAGATTCCATGGCTGATGGCGTCTAGCTCGGCGAATCCGGCGCCGTAAGCCGCGGAACGCGTGACGTGCTGATCCGGTTCCCTGACATGATCCGCAGGTGGTAGCGGTTGGCGAGGGAATTAGCTGAAACGCACTGCCATGCCGCCACTCGCGCGTTACTGAGGGTCCCCTAGTCAGATCGCGGGCTCGGCATCACCATTTATCTCCGCGCGGCTGAGATACCTGTCGCCGCACAACGCTTCTCGCGCTCAGCACGGCCAGCCTGCGAAGCAGTTACGCAGCGCCAGAGGGCTGCCCGCATGTCGGGCTTCAGTTACCGACGGTGGTAGCTACCTATCAGGTGAACCCGACGTTCAGGAGGAAGTGACCGAGCCTCAGCTTGAGATCTCCGCCGCCGGCCCAGTGCAGGATGAATGCCAGCAAGATGATGACCAGAATGACGACCACCACCCAGAAGAAGAACACGATGATGCCGGGGATGGCATACCCCGCTACCGTTCTAGCTCTAGCCACGACCGGCAGCTACCCGGCGCCGCGCTACTTATTCGGCGAAACCCGCAGGCAGTCCAGCGTATGTCCCAACCGTAGAGCCGCGCCCGCCGCAACGGCATGCGCGCTGATGCCGAATTGACAGCGTTGGCGACCTCGGAAGGCGGCGGCGGGAGCCGGGTCGGCGGCTGCGGCCTTCGATAGCCCGTTCCGGCCGAGCCGTGGCGGCATGTAGATCATCAACGGCTCGGTGAGCCTACGGCTGCGCATAGCTCGCGCACGCTCTCCGCAGCAACCTCGTGTCGGAGGAAGGCGCGTTCTACCGTGGCCCGACCGGAGCTTCCGCTCATGCCGCGATGACTGTCGTTCCGGCAAGGCGACCTGAGCATGGCGCCGCCATGTGTGACAACGCGATCGCGGATGGCGGTCAGCATGGCCTGTCGCGGCAGCCACTACTTGTCCGGCGAATTTAGCGATCTTGCGCCTCTCGGCTGCCGCCGAAGTTGATGAAGAGCCGCGCCGTCACCACCTTGCGGCAGAGCAGGCCGAAAAATTCCCCTGCCGTTCAGTCGGCTCGACGGTCTACGTTAGTAGATGCACACGAGACGTTCGCGGAGGTCTCATGTTCACCGCCTTACGGGATGCTCACATACAGCGCACGCACGACAGGCGTCGCGGCGCTGGGGCTTCCTCATGACCCCGATCGATCGCTGCGACAAACTCGATATGGTGCTCCGCGATCGCGCCGACTGTCATCCCCGTGGTGCAGCCCATCTGCCATATATCGCCGAGTATCGCTGGATCAAGTTCGGCCCTGACGCCATCCTCATCTCGCGACCAAGCGCGGGCGACCGCATCGCTCACATCCCTGGGGCATGCGACCACCACACGGAGTCCGACGTTTTGGACCCTAAGAACAGCTGGGGCTGGGTTGCTAACCCAGAGCCCGGGATTTGGCTTCGGATAAGCAGACACAGCCCGCTCAGGTGGGGACTCTGACTACCCGGGTTCTGCCGCCGGGATCCGGGTGCAAGCGTGACCGTCCGACCGAACGGTCCTATCGGTAGCGAGCGGGAAGGGGCGGGTACGGCTGCTGCTTCCGTCAGAGCCGATCAGCAGCGCGTCATATCCGTCGAGGCGCTGGACGAGCTCCAGCCCGGGTCGCCCGGCAACGGCGAGGGCGGTGGCCAGCGCATCGGCAAGGCCGAGGTTGGGGCCGGTCACGGTGGCGGACCCGACCCGCGCGGCCGACTGACCGGATCGGGGATCCAGCAGATGGCCGCCGCGCTCGTAGCAGCCCGATGTCGCGATGCTCCCGGCCAGTTCCACGACCGCGGCGAGGCGCCCTGGCGAAGCCGGGTCCGCGATGCCGATCCGGAACCTGTCCCCGGCGGGCATGCGCCCTGCGCTGGCGATGTCGCCGGCGGCGTTCACGAGCGCGCCGGCGATGCAGCCGGACGACAGCTCGGCCAGCGCTCGCTGGGCAGCCCAGCCCTTCACGTAACCGCTCGGATCAAAGCCGCCGGGCATGGCCCAGGGATCAAACCAGCCGTCGGACAGCTCGCGTGCCGTGGCGCACGCAGCCATCACATCGGCAACCTCAGCCGGTGCGTCCGCAACCGTGATCTCGCCCCGGCGCAGGCGGCTCACGGCGCTGTCCGGCAGCCAGGTGCTGAAGACCTCATCGGCACGGTGCAGGATCGCGATGGCTCGCGACAGTTGCTTGCGTACGTCACCAAGCTCGTCGTCTGGCGTTCCCGGCCTGGTGAAGACGTCGAAGGTAACGACCGTGCCCATGACGGTCTCGCGATGCTGGAGGGCAAGAGGCATCAGGCGAATCCCAGCGTGTGCAGGGCAGCCTGCAGCGACTGATCGAATCCGGCGCTGGTGTAGCTCGCCCCGGAGACGCCCTGGATGGTAGCGCTCTGGGCCTGCATGACTTCCTGCTCGAGGATCGGAATGGCCTGTCCGTCGATGTACTGCGAGCGCGGGTTCCCGCCGTCGTTGAGCGAGACGATCCCGATCTTCACGATCTTGGACCCGGTGACCGTCACCTTGACCGAGATGACGCCGAAGTTGTAGTTGACGCCAGGGCCTACGGCTGATCGGGTGCCGCTGGGCTGGCTGCCTGTCTTCTGCTTGGATGCTGCGCCCGGTGTGCTGCCGGCGCCCGAGCTGCTGCTGGCGTGCTGCGAGCTGCCAGCCGCGCTCGCGGGCCCTGCCTGTGCGGAAGCCGCAGGTGCCGCCTGCAGACCGGACAAGGCCAGCTTCGCCGGCATTGTATGGAATTCCAGTACTCCGACGAGGCCGGCGATCGTGCCGACGATCACGATCGGCGCGCGCCTCATAGTGCTGCTCGTCCGGTTCGAAGCATGCCCGTTCCGTTCCTCATGTTTCTAGAAGGCGAACGTCTCGGCGTGTATCTGTTCCGGTGCGACGCCGAGGCCCTGAGCGGCCTGCACGATCTCCGCCGTGAATCCGTCTGGTCCGCACACATAGAGATCGCGCCCGGCGATGTCCGGAACGGTATGACGCAGTCTCTTAGCGTCCAGCCGGGCGCGGCGCCGCGGGCCGATGATCTCGTGCAGCCGCCCGCCGCGGTGCCGCACCAGCGCGGCGACCTCGTCGCGGAGCACCAGGTCCGCAGCGGTGGAGCCGCGTAGCAGGACGACCACGTCGGTGCCGTCCGGCAGGTCCTCCAGCAGGGCGCGCACTGGGGTAACGCCCACGCCGGCCGCGATCAGCACGACGCCATCACGGGACTGCACATGCGGGGTGAAGGCTCCGTATGGTCCTTCGATGGCGACCCTGGTGCCGGCCCGGAGGCGAGACATGGCGCTGCTCTGGTCGCCCAGTCCCTTGATCGTGACGCGAAGGAAGGGCGGCCGGGGCAAGGCGGACAGCGAGTACGGGTGCGCCTGCCACCAGAGTTCCCTGGTGAGGAATCGCCACTGGAAGAACTGACCACCGGACACCGCGAGTTTGTCGAGGTCGTGCCCGCGGCAGATGATCGAGACCACGCCCGGCGCTTCTGGGCGCACCTCGACGACGCGCAACTGGTGGCGCAGGCTGCGGCAGGCGGGCTGCCCGATCCGGAATACCAGCACCAGCCCAGCGGTGGCCGCCCAGACGACGATCCACAGCGCCCGGACCAGCGGGTGACCGATGAAGACGACGCCGGTGACGATCTGGTGCGCGAATGCCAGCGCCAGCGCCAGGTACAGGTAGAGGTGAACGACCCACCAGGTCTCGTACCGCAGCCGCCGCCTGACGCGGCGGTAGGAAATGACGCTGGCCAGCACCAGCAGCCCGAAGCCGACTGCGGCGGACAGGATGTCCGGGTAGGAGTGTAGGAGCGTCCAGATCTCTGCCAGCAGGCCGGATCGCGCGGCCTGCGCATATCCGATCGTGATGAGCACGACGTGGGCGCAGATGAGGCTGATGGCCCACCGGCTCACTTGCCGGTGCCAGCGGATGAGCCGGTCCTGCCCGGCCGAGCGCTCGAGCCAGGGCACCCGGGCCACCAGCACTACCATGATCAGGAGCAGGTAGGTTCCGGTGAATCCGGCCAGCCGCCCGGCTGCGATCAGAGGGCCGCCGGGGGCGGCGAGCGAGGCACGGGATTCGCCGGCCAGCACGGCGGCGACCACGGCGCCAAGGCCGAGGCCGGCCAGCCCGGCGCACAAGTCGACGAATCGCCGCCGGGGCGGCGGCGCAGGGCGCCGCGCATGGCCGGGCGCCTTGCGGTCCGACGACATGCGGCGTGCGGTCCTTACCGGTGCGTCAGGCGTCACGTAGCGATGTTGACGCAAATGTATGCGGGCAGGCTGAGTGATATCAGAACGTTCCCTCTCAGTGGGGTGAAGGAATCATGAAGGCGCAGTCCCCCAGCGCGTTCCGGTGCGGCCCAGACTGTGCCCTTACCGGACTGTGCCCTGACCACTGCGCAGTGACCGGATTGCGGTGCTCCAGGCTCTGCGGTGCGGGTGAGGACCTGCGACTGGGCTTCCTCCGGTTTGACGGACATCCACCATCAGGGTTGCTGCCCTGGAGAGGATGCCCATCATGGAGACCATGGAGCGGAAGAAGCCGCGCCGCCGCCGGTCGTTCACGCCGGAGTTCAAGGCGGAGATCGTGGAGCGGTGCCGGGCTGGTGACCGCTCGATCGGCCAGGTCGCCCGCGACTTTGACCTGACCGAGACCGCGGTGCGGTCCTGGGTGGCTCAGGCCGAGACCGACGCGGGCGAGCGGCCGGGGCTGACCAGCGACGAGCGTGCCGAGCTGGCGCGGCTGCGGCGGGAGAACCGGTCGCTGCGCGAGGACGTGGAGGTCTTGAAGCGGGCGACGGCTTTCTTCGCGAAGGAGACCCGGTGAAGGTGCACCCTTTCATCGAGGCGGAGAAAGCCGCAGGTCACGGCGTTCAGCGCGCGTGCCGCCTGCTCGAGGTCTCCCGTGCCGCCTACTACCAGCGCCGTCACGGCGTCCCGTCGCCGCGGGCTGCCGCGGACGCCGCGATCACCGCGAAGATCACCGTCATCCACGCCGTGTCCTCGGGCACCTACGGGTCCCCGCGGTCCACCAGGCGCTGCGCCGACGAGGGGTGCTGGTGCGGGAAGCGGCGGGTGGCGCGGCTGATGCGCGCCGCGGGCCTGGAAGGCCGCCGCAAGAAGCGCTGGCGGACGACCACGATCGCCGATCCCGGCCGCGGAGGCGGCCCGTGACCTGATCCAGCGGCAGTTCGCCCCGTGCGCCGAGCACCGACCGGCGTTATGCCGGCGACATCACCTACATCGCCACCTGGGAGGGCTGGGCCTACCTGGCCACCGTCATCGACCTGGCCAGCCGCCAGCGTGGTCGGCTGGGCGCTGGCCGACCACATGCGCACCGAGCTGGTCGCCGACGCCCTGCCATGGCCTTCGCCACCCGCCGCCCGGCCGACGGCCTCATATTCCATTCCGACAGGGGCTGCCAGTACACCAGCCAGGACTTCGCCGCCCTGGCCAGGGCAAACGGCGTGGTCTTGTCGGTCGTCCAGGAAAGGGGAATGCTGGGACAACGCCGTCGCCGAGAGCTTCTTCGCCACCATCAAGCGCGAGCTCATCGACGACCGCGCCTGGCCGACCCGAGCAGGCCTCCACCGGGCCGTCTTCGACTACATCGAAGGCTGGTACAACACCCGCCGGCTGCATTCCAGCCCTCGGCTACCTCAGCCCCGCCGAGTACGAGACAATCCACCACAGCACCAACCGTCAGGCAGCATGATCAACTCAAGCCAACCTGTCCGTCAAACCGGATCAAGCCCAGCGCCCTGACCACTGCGCAGTGACCGGATTGCGGTGCTCCAGGCTCTGCGGTGCGGGTGAGGACCTGCGACACCCATATCGCCTGCGGGTCAGGGACTCTCTTTGACGTCGGCGCGCCGCTCAGCCGCGGCCCGCGTTGATTCTCGAGGGATAGCGGCTTGTGGTGGCTGGCGGCACTGGTCATCAGGCACGCCGAGCCCGCTCGCTATGTAGCGCCCGGCGATAGCAGGAGAGGCATCCCCGACTTTGGCGCAGGCGGGATTGCCGCACGGACTGGGTAAGGAACGGCAATCCGCCGTCTCATTCGCCACGGGAAGGATTCCGGCAAGTGGGCAGATCCCCGGCCCGCCACGCCGACCGGCCCGACCGCCGGGAGTTGAGTCCAGCAGAGTGGTGTACCGCCCCGCTCGCTGATGGGCGTGGCGCAGACGTGTAAGGCGGCCACCGCGTGATCCTTTGGAAGACCTCTCACAGTGCTTCTGAAGGAGATAACGCGATGACCGCTCCCAGCAGTATCGACCCTGCCCGGTTTCTGCACGACCAGCTGGCGTCCGCGTCGCCGGATCTGCTGCGCTCGATGCTGACCACGTTCGTGAACGCGCTGATGTCGGCCGCGGCGGACGCCGTCTGCGGTGCGCCGGTCGTGCACGGCCTGCAGCTGCTGGCGTTCACGGCGCCCGGAGCGACCCTGTTCCCGCAGTACATCGGCGACGTCTTCATCGCCTTCACCAGCGTCTCGTGCAAATTCCTCGCCGAGGTCCACGCCGGCGACACGCTCTACCCGCAACTGGAGATCACCGATCTGGCCCAGCACGGCGACGCCGGTCAGGTAACGACCCGGGCAACGATCCGCAACCAGCACGGCCAGCTGGTGCTCGACGGCGAGCACACGTACTTGCTGAAGACAGCGCAGCACAGGACATCGAAGGCCACGTCATGAGCTTCACCGCGTCGATGACCTCGTCGGCGCCTAGGCAGCTCTGAGGTGGGCGGCGGGAATGCACAGCCCCGCTTCGGGGGTAACGCCTGGTCTCCGGGCCGCAATAGCCAGGCGAATCCGCAAGCATTCTGCAGTGCGAGGTTGGCCGAAGTTAGACGACACCAGCACACCCACGGTGGCTTGCAGCGGTCACGGCCATCGAAAGCTCTCGGATATGCGTCGGGTATAGGAGCGCTCCTCGAGCGCTGCCTCCTTGAGCACCAGCAGCGGAAGCGTGAGCGAGCCGTCCAGCACGCTCCAGCGCCTGACTCCACCACCTGCACGCCAGGCTCGGGCGCGTCCGGGCCGCCATCGCGCAGCCAGCCGATCAGCGGACCGAGGGCCTCAGCGGAGATGACCCGCATCGACGGCACGAGGGCGGCCTCGGCAGCGTTCTGCACCGGCACCACCGCCCGGCCAAAGCCCGCTCCGGCGGCCGCGGCGATCGACGGCAGGACCCCAGGCACAGGGCGGATCCTGCCATCCAGGCCAAGCTCGCCGAGGAACACCGTGCCAGCCAGCCCATCCTTGGGCACCACCCCGGCCGCCGACAAGATCGCGATCGCGATGGCAAGATCGATAGGCGAACTAAGACATCCTTAAATCCGCGACTACACCGGAAACGGCACTGCCGATGCGCGCACCAGCGCCGTCTGCCGATGGTCGGAACCGTCCAGCGAAGCAGAGGCCGCGGCCCAGTCAGATAGCCGCGGATCTCCCAGCGCCATCCCCGGCAACCGCGCCGGGTAGGTCGGAGCCGTCGTTACCGTAAGTGACAGTTGGTGAGGCGCTGCCTCTCGCGAGATTGCGCCGATCGCCGAGTCTGAGCGAGCAACGTCAGGTGTCCGGGCGCGGCGGCATGCGCGCAGGTCACGCGGTTCTGGAATGGTGGGCCGGCTGTCAGGGTCTGGCCGGTCAGTGGTGGCCTTGCGTCGTGTGCTAAGGCCGGGGTGTGCGCCCGAGGAAGGCGGCGAGCCGGTCGCTGGGGTCGGCCGTTGCTGGCGCGGTGACCGGCGGCGCGAACAGGGGGTGCCCGGCCGGTGCGCGGGACGAGCACCGGGGCTATCACCAGCAGGCTGGTGGCCAGTGGGCGCGGGATCGGCTGGAGCTGCCCGCACGCCCTGGATATGTCCCACCCGTGGACGGCGACTTCGAGGGCGGCCGCGGCGGCCATGACGCTGGCCGCCAGCGGGCAGCCGGCGATCTCGATGAGGTGGCGCTGGTGTCCGGGGCCGGTCCAGGCATCGAGCAGCTGGCCGGCGCGGTCGCGGAGCGCCCGGGCGGGGTCGGCTGCCAGGTCGCCGTCCTCGGCGGCGGGGTTGAGGCCAATGTGTCCGGCTTCGATGCCCTCGCCGATCGCGGCCAGGGATTCGCTGGCGTGCCGTAGTAGCATCCGCAGGTCCCAGGCCCGGCATGGTGTCGGGCGCGACAGCAGTTCCGGCGTGACGGCCCGGACCGTGCCGAGAGTGTAGCTGATCGACGCTTCAAGCAGCCGGGCGCCGTCGGCTGGCCATGCCGCTGGGGCTGGCTGGGTCATCGGCCCGGTACCGGGGCAACCGCGGCGGCGGGGGCGGCCTGCGGCAGGCCGAAGGCGGGGAATAGTCCCGGGTCGTTGAACGAGGTGACCCGTGTAACGCGGGATGCGGCGATGGTGAGCACGCAGATCGAGTGTGCCCGGTACACGCCGTCGTGGTCGCGCAGGTAGGCAGCGAGCGCGGGCTGGCCGTTGGCGGCCGTGGGGATCATCTGGAAGCGGCCGGGTTCGGTGAGGACCCGGGACAGCAGGAAGCGCGCGATCAGCTCACGGCCGGTGAACCAGGTCGGCTCCGGCGGCATCTCGAACACGGCGTCCTCGCGCAGCAGTTGCATGACCGCCGTGATGTCGGCGTTCTGGAACGCCGTGGCGTACTTGTCGAGCAGGTCGCGGTCGGCCGGGTCGGCAGGCTCGTGAATCTGGTCCTCGTCGGGGGCAGCCTGCTCGAGCCGCGTTCGGGCGCGTTGCAGCATGCCGTTCACCGCGGCGGTTGTGATGCCAAGCAGGTCAGCGACCTCCGCTGCCCGCCAGCGGAGCACGTCGCGCAGGATCAGCACGGCGCGCTGCCGGGCGGGTAGGTACTGCAGGGCGGCGATCAGGGCCAGCCGCATGCTCTGCCGCGACGCGACGATCTCGGCTGGATCGGCGGACCCGGTGCTGACCAGCGCGTCGGGAATTGGTTGCAGCCACGGAACCTCCGGTTGCGCCGCGGCCAGCGGCGCTTCCGGGTACTCGCCCGGGCTTCCAAGGCCGGACGGCAACGGCCGGCGGCTGCTGTTCTCCAGCGCGCGCAGGCAGGCGTTGGTTGCGATCCGGTACAGCCAGGTCCGCAGCGACGCCCGCCCCTCGAATTCTCCGTAGGACCGCCAGGCACGGATCATGGTCTCCTGCACCTGGTCTTCGGCATCGTGGACCGAGCCCAGCATGCGGTAGCAGTGCGCCAGCAACTCAGGCCGGAACGGGTCGGTGAGACGCGCGAAATCCTCGCTGACTGCCATCGCTGCTCCCTCCCGGCGTCGGGTGCTGCGCCGTCACTGGTACAGATCCAGCCCGGCCGCGAAAGTAACCGCCCGGCAGCGAACTATCTGCCCCGCGGGTTCCCCGTTCAGTTTTCCCTGAGTCCCGGATCTGTAGAGGTGAACGCAGATGAGGCCCCGCCTCACACACATCAGGGAGCCCGCATGTCAAGCCACCAGGTTTCAGGCGCGATCGCCTACCAGGAGGGTCAAGGTTTGATTCAGGTCCATCGCTGGCGCGCGTTCGCGGTGCTGGCTGTTTCGTTCTTCATGACGGTCGCGGACCTCGCGATCGTCAACGTCGCGTTGCCGACCATCGGCCGCAAGCTGCACATGCCGGAATCGGCGCTGCAGTGGGTCGTCACCGGCTACGCGCTTACCTTCGGCGGCTTCCTGCTGCTGGGCGGCCGCGCCGCGGACCTGCTGGGGCGCCGCCGCATCCTGATGGCCGGCCTGGCCGTGTTCACCGCGGCCTCGCTGGGCTGCGGGCTGGCGACAGCGGACTCGGTGCTGATCCCGATGCGTTTCCTGCAGGGGCTCGGCGCGGCGATCGTGCTGCCAGCGGCGCTGTCGATCGTGATGAACATGTTCCCCGAAGGCGCCGAGCGGAACAGGGCACTGGGCGTGTGGGGCGCCATCGGGGCGAGCGGCGCGGCCGTCGGGGTGATGGCCGGCGGTCTGCTCACCCGCTACGTCGGCTGGCAGTACATCTTCTTCCTCAACGTCCCGATCGGGGCGGCGGCGCTGCTGCTCGCCCCGCGTGTCGTGCCGGAGAGCCGGCTCGACACGGCACGCCGGCGCTACGACCCGTTCGGCGCGGTCACGGTGACCGGCGGCCTGTCGCTGCTCGTCTACGCGATCTCGACCGCCCCGCAGGTCGGGTGGGGTACGGCCAGGACGGTGACGCTGCTCGCGGTGTGCGCCGCGTTGCTCGCCGCCTTCGTAGTCATCGAGACGCGCGTGGAGGCGCCGCTGATGCCGCTGCGGATCTTCCAGAACAAGACGCGGTCGGGCGCGAATGCGGTCGGCCTGCTGCTCGGTGGCAGCTTCTTCGCGTACATCTTCATCGGCACCCTGTACCTGCAGCAGGTGCTCGGTTACTCGGCGCTGAAAGCCGGGCTCGCCTGGCTGGAGATGGCGCTCATCTCGGTCGCCTTCGCCGGCCTGTCGCAGGCGCTGGTCACCCGCGGCTTGGCCAGGTTCGTGATGGCGGCCGGCATGGCCATGATCGGCGGCGGCATCCTGTGGTCAACCCAGGTCCCCGTGCACGGCCACTTCTGGGCCAGCCTGGCCGGGCCGTTTTTCATCGTCGGAGTCGGCACCGCGTTCGCCTTCATCCCGGTCTCGATCGCCGCCCTGGCTGGGTCCGCCGAGCACGAGGCCGGCCTGGCCTCCGGGCTCATCAACACCTCCCAGCAGCTTGGCGGGGCGATCGGTATCGCCATAGCGTCCACGATCGCCGCCACCCACGCCAGCACCCTGCTCCAGCAGGGTGCCGTACCAGCCGCGGCGCTCACCAGCGGTTTCCAGTTGGCGTTCTGGGCGTGCGGCGTCATCGGCCTGGCCGCGGTCCCGGTGACCTACCTCCTGGTCCGCCGCAACGAACTAGCCACGGCGGTTGCCCGCACATCCGCCAAGCCCAAGCCCGCACCCGCCGACGTTTAACCGAACCACCGTCTCATACGCATCACGGGAGTCTCACATGCCAACGCAAGAACTGTCCGGAACGACGGCACTAGCCACCGGCGCCAGCCGGGATCCGGACGCGCCATCGCCATCGCAACGGCCAGGCACGGCGCGCACTTCGTCGCCGGGGTCGCCCTCGACCGCGCCCGCCTCGAGAAACTACACGCACAACTCTCGACGGCCCCGGCGACGACCGGGACACCCATCAGCAGCACATCTTCCAGATCGCCGTGGGCCGCCCGGAGGACGCTGGCGAGGCGATGAGGCGGTTGGCCGACCTGGCCCGTCCGAAGCCGCGCCCGTGATCACGAGATCAACCACTCGAGAAAGAGAACGACAATGCGCAAACTGATCGAATCGACCCTCGTCTCGCTCGACGGCGTCATCGAAGCGCCCGAACGGTGGGCCAACTTCGACGCCGAGGCCACGACGTTGTCCATAGAGCAGCTGGGCAACTACGACGCGTTCGTCATGGGCCGGGTGACCTACGAGAAGTTCCTCGCGAACTGGGGCCACATCACTCACAATCCCTACATCGACCTCGTCAACGCCATGCCCAAGTACGTCGCATCCCGATCACTGACCCAGACGGCATGGAATGCCACCCTCCTCGGGCCCGACCCATCCAGCGCGATCGCCCGGCTGAAGGACCAGCCCGGCAAGGACCTCATCAAGTACGGCACCAGCCGCTTCGACGACACCCTCGTGCGAGACCACCTGATCGACGAGTTCCACTTCTGGATCATGCCCGTCGTGGCCGGCTAGGGCAACGGCTGTTCGAGGACGTGGACACCTCCGCGCTCGACCTCAAGCTCACCGGCGAGAGGAGGCTGGAGAACGGGTCGGTGATCCTCACCTACGCGCCCGGCTGACCTCAGTCCATGGCCGACGGGGCGGCAAATGCAGGTCCAGGCCGTGGTGACGCTTGCGGGAACACCGTGATGGCGGCAGGGATGGCCAGGAGTACGAGCGCCGCGAGCGTGCCGCCTGGTGATATCCGCCTGGCGCGCTCGGCCCGGAGCGCCCGCGGCGGTGCGGTGGTGGCGCGGTGGCGCCGCCTTGCTGGGCGGGCACGGCCGGGACTGTGGCGGCGGCGACCGCTAGCAGCGCTCTTAAGCCTTCGGCCTGGCGGTTGTCGTGATTGTTAGGGCCGGGCGTCCCGGCGCGAGGATGTTCGGGCGCAGGTACCTCAGCAGACAAGAACTCCCTCTCCCCCTCGGACGTCTGGCGGGCACCCCACCGTCCGCGCCCACCCGGGGCGCAATGATTACGACGCGCGACATCTTTCTTGTATGACAACACGTTCTGTTTACGCATGACATGGACTCATGTGGGCGAGTCATCGGGCCGAGTGACGCTTCTCGCCAGCCGCCGGCGCCGGTGCCGCCCCCTCAAGTCGGCCGGGTCAGCCGCATGACGGCTGGCTGCGGGTCGGCGTGGTACGGGCCGCGCCATGATCCGGACGCCAGGATGGGGCCGCTGCGGTTAGATCTCCGCGCGGCGCGCGTACCGGCGGCGCGTTTCCCCTGCCGCGTCGGCCGCGATGATGCGTGCCTGCCTGCCCGCTATCTCGGCCGGGTGAACTGAGAGCATTGCCCAGCGTTCTGCCCGAAAGGGCCGAACCCACCGCAGGTATATGTGAAGCATCGCGGACTTTCACCGGATGGAAACACGACCACCCTGGCCGCGACAACTTCCGCTGACAGTTGAGTCCAGCAGAGTGGTGTACTGACCCGCTCGCTGATGGGCGTGGCGCAGACGTGTAAGGCGGCCACCGCGTGATCCTTTGGAAGACCTCTCACAGTGCTTCTGAAGGAGACAACGCGATGACCGCTCCCAGCAGTATCGACCCTGCCCGGTTTCTGCACGACCAGCTGGCGTCCGCGTCGCCGGATCTGCTGCGCTCGATGCTGACCACGTTCGTGAACACGCTGATGTCGGCGGAGGCCGACGCGATATGCGGTGCGCCGTACGGGATGCCGGGCCCGGACCGGGTGAACGTCCGCAACGGCTACCGGCACCGGGACTTCGACACCCGGGCCGGGACGCTGGATGTGGCGATCCCCAAGCTGCGGCAGGGCTCGTATTTCCCGGACTGGCTGCTGGAGCGCCGCCGCCGCGCCGAGGCGGCGCTCACCAGGGTGGTGGCGACGTGTTACCTGCTGGGCGTGTCGACCCGGCGGATGGAGAAGCTGGTCGACTCGCTGGGCATCACGTCGCTGTCCAAGTCGCAGGTGTCGGTGATGGCCGCGGATCTGGACGCGGTGGTGGAGGACTTCCGGACCCGGCCGCTGGACGCCGGCCCGTACACGTTCGTCGCCGCCGACGCGCTGGTGCTGAAGGTCCGCGAGGGCGGCCGGGTGGTGAACGTGCACGCCCTGCTGGCGACCGGCGTCAACGCCGACGGGCACCGGGAGATCCTGGGCCTGCAGGTCACCTCCGCTGAGGACGGCGCCGGCTGGCTGGCGTTCTTCCGCGACCTGACCGCCCGCGGCCTGTCCGGCGTCGCGCTGGTGACCTCCGACGCGCACCGCGGCCTGACCGAGGCGATCGGCGCCACCCTGCCCGGCGCGTCCTGGCAGCGGTGCCGCACCCACTACGCCGCGAACCTGATGTCGGTGACACCGAAGGCGTCCTGGCCGTGGGTCAAGACGATGCTGCACTCGGTCTACGACCAGCCCGACTCCGCCAGCGTGCACGCCCAGTACGACCGCCTGGTCGACGCCGTCGCCGGCAAGCTGCCCGCAAGTCGCCGCCCACCTCGACGCCGCCCGGCCCGACGTGCTGGCCTTCACCAGCTTCCCCAAAGAGCTGTGGCGGCAGATCTGGTCCAACAACCCCCAGGAACGGCTCAACCGGGAGATCCGCCGCCGCACCGACGTCGTCGGCATCTTCCCCGACCGCAACTCCCTCATCCGGCTCGTCGGCGCCGTCCTCGCCGAGCAGCACGACGAATGGGCCGAAGGCCGCCGCTACCTCGGCGTCGACATCCTGGCCCGCTCCCGCGTCATCCTCGTCCCCGACACCACCCAGGAGGTGCACCACACCAGCGACCTGCAGGCGCTCAGCGCCTGACCCCAGCCAAAGGATCACGCGTCAACCGAAACACCACGCTCTAGGACTTGACCCCGCTGATCAAGCTAATTGTCCAAGCCAGGGTGAGGCACAAACCTTCAGTTTGCGCCACACCAGCAGCAGGGCTCGGCAGCACGGTCCAAGGCGGACCGCCATTACGACTTCGGCTAGCTCGGCATCGGCCAGGCCCCCGGTCACGATTCACCAGCAGCCCCCGGCAGGCAGCTGCCCGCGGCTGCGCATCGGCACCGGCCCGGCCGCCCGGCCAGGAGTGATCGCTGAGAAGGTCACCCGCGCTCGGGGGACACGAGTGCCTCTCTCGCCCATATTTCCGCCATTTTCGCTTTAGGAGCGGCGCCTGTTTTGCCCCGTTCGCCGTTGGCTGAGTCTCCTGGGTGATCGCCGTGGCGGCGTTTCGGCTCTCGGGCCCGCGACCACCTGCCATGCCTATTTCGGGGCTTTCGCCTTTAGAGCAGCGTCCGTTTTATCGCTTAGTGCCGCGAGTGCGTAGCTGGACTATTACAGGTAGCTGGACTATTACAGGGAGTGTAATCGGCGATACAGTCCGTAACATGACTGCCTTGCTGGGGGAAGCCGGCTACGACCGGATCGCCGAGGAGCAGGCCGCGCTGCGGCGGGTGGCGACGCTGGTGGCCCGCGGGGCGCCGCCGGCCGAGGTGCTGACCGCGGTCGCCGTGGAAGCCGGGCGGCTGCTGCACGCCGATTATGCGGCGATGCACCGGTACGGCCCCGACGGCACGATAACGGCGGTCGCCGCGTGGGACAGCGCCGGCGCAGCCTTCCCTGTCGGCGCCGGGGCAGGGCTCGGCGGGCAGGATCTGCACACGATGATCTTCCAGACCCGCCGGCCGGCGCGGCTCGACGACTACGCCAGCGCCTCGGGCCTGGTTGCCGAGGTCGCCCGCGAGTTTGGCGTCCGCGCGGCTGTCGGCGTGCCGGTCAGCGTCGAAGGCCGGCTGTGGGGCCTCATGGCCGTGGGATCCCGCGCGGGGCCGCTGCCGGCTGACACCGAGGCGAGGCTAGTCGGGTTCACCGAACTGGCCGGCACCGCGATCGCAAACGCAGAGGCCCAGGAGGCCCTGACCGCCTCCCGGGCGCGGATCGTGGCCACCGCCGATGCGACCCGCCGCCGCATCGAGCGCAACCTGCACGACGGCGCCCAGCAGCGCCTGGTCTCCCTCGCCCTGGACCTGCGCGCCGCGCAGGCCGCGCCGCCTGAGGCAGGTGAGCTGGTGCAGTGGCTGGAGGGGGTAGTCGCCGGGCTGGACGGCGTGCTGGAGGAACTGCGCGAGATTGCTCACGGCCTTCACCCGGCCATCCTGGCCGACGGTGGCCTAGGCCCGGCCCTGAAGATGCTGGCCCGCCGATCGGCCATTCCCGTTGATCTCGACATCCAGGTAGACAGGCGGCTGCCCGAGCAGGTCGAGACCGCCGCCTACTACACCGTCGCCGAGGCAATGACCAACGCCGCCAAGCACACCCGCGCCATCACCGCCGACATCGATGTGGCTGAACGTGACGGCGTCCTGCACCTGCGCATCCGCGACGACGGCTGCGGCGGCGCTGACTTCGGCGACGGCTCCGGCCTGATCGGGCTCAGGGACCGCGCCGAGGCGCTCGGCGGCCACCTGCGGCTGGACAGCCCGCCCGGCGCGGGCACCACCCTGGAGGTCGAACTGCCCCTCCGGCCCGGCGGCCCGCAACTGCCACCCGAACCGGTCTGGTGAGGTCGCGCGATGTACCGCCCCTGTCAATTTGAGCTTTTCTCGCTTTAGCGGGCCGTCCGGTTTGTCCCGCTTCATCCTGGGCGTGAATCTGATCGCCGGGATGGTGTTCTGCGCTTCGGGCACTGCGGCTCCCCCGTGTCCGTACTTCGGGGTTTTTTTAGGGAAAGCGTCCGTGCTGCCCGGTACAGGCGAGCCAGGGCGGGGAGGGTTAGGTGATGCACGGCTGGGGTGAAGTGATGACCCGACCGCATATCGACTACGGGGCGGTTTACCGCCAGCTGCCGGCACCCTTCCTGCTGCTGACGCCGGGCTTCGTGATAGCCGACGCGAACGAGGCGTTCCTGCAGATGGCGGGCCGGTCCCGCGAGGAGCTGCTGGGCCGCGGTGTTTCCGACGCCTTCCCGAGGATCCCCCGAATACGCTGGCAACGGGGGTGCGCAGCTCGCTCGCGTCGCTGTGGGTCGTGGCTGCGGGCGAGCCCGACCCGCTGGAGTTGCGTAAGTACGACATCGAGGTGAGCAGACAAGTTCGTCGCCGAGGCCGGTGTGCCCACCACCTACCTGCGGCCGTCAATGTACTGGGAGGCATTCGACGATTCTGGCCCGCGCCGCGCGCAGGACGGCACGCTGGTGCTCAGCCTGCCGATGGGCGAGCGCAAGCTCGCTGGCATCGCCGCAGCGGATATCGGGCGTACCGCCCTGGGCATCCTTAAGCGCGACGATGAGTTCATCGGCAGAACCGTCGGCATCGCGGGCGAGCACCTGACCGGCGAGGAGTACGCAGCCGCGTTCGCTGAGTCCTACGGCGAGCCGGTCGCCTACCGGCCGCTCACTTTCGACGAGTTCCGCGCATCGGACTTCCCGGCCGCAGCAGAAAACGGCAACATGTTCCAGTACTACTACGAGGCCGAAGCCGAGTTCACCGGCTCGCGGAACCTCGCGCTGGTACGTGCACTCAACCCTCAGGTCCAGACGTTCCGGTCGTGGCTGCGTACCCACCCCATTCCCGCTCAATAACCACCGGTTAGCTCTTGCCGAGTGAGTACGCGCTGCGGTCGGCGCCGCGAACTCCGGGACCCGCTGGCGCGCAACTGTGGACTCGCCGCAGCCAGCGCGGACAGCGCTGGTCATGCTGTCCTCCTCTCACGGCGAAGCCCGCCGCTCTGCGTGGCGAGTTCGGCTGCTGCCGTCCTAGCCACACGCAATCATCATACCACTTGTACAAGTTACTTTAGGACTTTGCTAGGGTAGAAGGCATGGCCGATACCAGATCTCAGAATGAGGCGAGCGAGGCGGTGCGCCTGGCGATGGCGGTCTCCCGGTTGCGGTCGCGGCTCAGGATCGAGTCCGGGCTCCGCTCGACCGGCATCCCGATCTCGCAGCTGGCTGTGCTGGGACGCATCATCGACGAGGGACCCGCGACGGCGGCGGCGCTGGCGGCCGGCGAGCACGTGACTCAGCAAGCGATCGCGCAGAGCCTGGCGACGCTCAAGCAGCGCGGCCTGGTCGAGAAGCAGGCTGATCCCAGCGACGGCCGCAAGAGCCTGGTGAGCGCCACCGCGGCGGGCCGGAGCTCATGGAGACCATCGCCGCATCGCGGGATGAATGGATTACCCGAGCCATCGACGCGGCAGTCAAGTCCGAGGAGCGCCCCCTGCTTAAAGAGGCGATCGAGCTGATCGAGCGCATCGCTGACGTGAAGCTGCGCCGCGGCGGCGAGATCAGGTGACAACCACGACCGAACCACAGCAGCGCGTGGCCGCCCCGTTCGGGTGGAGGACCGTCACGCCCCTGGTCATGGGGTCAGCGCTGAACCCGATCAACAGCTCGGTAATCGCGACCGCGCTCGTGCCGATCGCCGCCGCCCTGCACGTCCCGGTCGGGCGCACGGCGATCCTGGTCTCCTCGCTGTACCTGGCCTGCGCGATCGCGCAGCCGACCGCGGGCAAGCTCGCTGAGGAGTTCGGCCCCCGCCGGGTCTTCCTCGCAGGGATCGTCTTGGTGCTGCTCGGCGGCCTGGTCGGCGGCCTGGGCGATAACCTGGCCGTCCTGGTCGTCGCCAGGGTCCTGATCGGCGTCGGAACGTCGTGCGGCTATCCCTCCGCGATGGTGATCATCCGGCGCCGCTCCCACCAGGCCGGGCTGAGCGAACCACCGGGCAGCGTGCTCGGGAGCCTGGCGATCGCAGGCTCGGCCACGGTGGCGATCGGACCGCCGATCGGCGGCCTCCTGGTCGGCGGCCTGGGGTGGCGCTCGGCGTTCCTGCTCAACGTTCCGTTGACCGCCGCCGCGCTGGCGATGACGCTCGCGCTGATTCCCCGCGATGAGCGGCCGGCTGCCGGACGGAAGATCGCAGAGGTCGCAACCCGGATCGACCTGGGCGGCATCGCGGTCTTTGGCGGGATGCTGGCCGCCCTGCTGGTGTTCTTGATGTCGCTGCCGCATCCGGACTGGATGGCGCTCGCCATCTCGGCCGTACTGGCGGCGCTCCTGGTGGCCTGGGAACTCCGGGCCGCCAGGCCATTCATCGACCTGCGCCTGCTCGCATCTCAGCGGGCGCTAACCCGGACGTACCTGCGCTTCGGGCTGACACTGCTCGGCGTCTATGTCGTGCTCTACGGGATCACGCAATGGATGGAGGCTGCCCGGGGGCTATCCCCCGAGCAGGCCGGCCTGGTGCTGCTGCCCATGGGCGCCGTCGCCGCCCTCGTGTCGCATCCGGTGTCGCGCCGCAACCTCATCCGCGGACCACTGATCGCCTGCGCGTTCTTCATGCTCCTGGCGTCGGTCGCCACGCTGTTCATCACCGGTCACAGCCCGGTGATCGCGCTCGTCGGGGTGATGGTCCTCTTCGGCGTAGTCGTCGGCACGACGTCGGTGGGCAACCAGACCGCGTTGTATCTCCAGTCACCGCCGGAAAGTCTCGGGACCGCCTCGGGCCTCTCGCGGACCTTCGGCTACATCGGGTCGATCGCCTCGGCGACGATCACCAGCATCGTCTTCCACACTCGCGTCAGCGACGCCGGCCTGCACGACATGGCGCTCATCCTCGTCGGCGTCGCCGCCGTCGTGTTGCTCATGACGCTCTTTGACCGCCACCTGGCCAGGGGCTACAAGGCCTGAGCAGCGCCACCCCACACCCTCCAGACACGAAAGGAAACCCGTTGCACCCCAGAACCCGGCCATTGACCCACGGCGCACCGCCCTGTTGATCATGGACTACCAGCCCGCCGTCCTCGGCAGCCTGACCGATCACGACCAGCTGCTGACCCTCGCGTCCGGCGCGATCGACCTCGCCCGCCAAACCGGGATCACCGTCGCGTACGTCCGCGTCGCGTTCGCTGACGAGGACTATGAGCAGGTGCCCGAGGCCAACAAGATTTTCGCCAGGGTCGCCAGGAGCCGCGCCCTGCACCATGAGGCCCCCGAGACCCAGATCCACGGCCGGCTCGAACCTCAGCCCGGCGACATCGTGGTGCGCAAGACCCGCGTCGGGGCATTCTCGACCACCGACCTCGAACAGCAGCTCAAAGACCGCGGGATCACCACCCTCATCCTCGCCGGGGTCAGCACCAGCGGCGTCGTGCTCTCAACCGTCCGCGAAGCCGCCGACCGCGACTATCACATCTACGTCCTCGCCGACGCCAGCGCCGACCGTGACCCGCACGTTCACGCCGTCCTCACCGAGAAAGTCCTGCCCATGCAGGCGCACCTCATCACCGTCGCCGACCTCCCCGGCCTGATGGCCGCTCTCTGACGATCACTGGCCGGGGTGCGGTGCGCTCGCGGGTCCACTGTCGGCGCAGCTGGCCCGCGAATGCTGGCAACGGGAGAAAGTCGGCAGCCTGCCTGTGCACCGATCGGTCGCGCACTTGGGATTGGATAGATAAGTCACCCAGGCTGTTCCCGGTGCCAAGGAAAGGTAGGCAGCGATCGGCCCGCTGCGTTGGCGACGCAGCAGGGACCTGGCGCCTTGGCACATCTAGTGCGCTCGCGGAGGAGATCCGATTCCCCAGCGATACCGGACTGCCCGCCAGGCTCACCGCGATGTCCGCGAAGTCCTCGAGCAGGCTCACCGCCTGCGGTTACCCGTGCTTTTTAAGCCCCGAGGAGAACAAACGTGCCGAGGCCAGAGGCTGGTCTCCCGTGTTGCCGATGCGATCGCCCGCGCTAACAGCTACGGCGTAGCCGAGTACCTCGCCGCCGGCCCGGAACTGCTGCGAGACTTGGGAAAGCTCGTGGACGCCGAATACCGATCCAGGGGCACCCACCAATCCTGCGGCGCCTCGCTGGTCAGCGCCGCAGCCGACGTTCGGCGTGCTGGCCGGGCGAACTCCATTCCCGTGAAGCTGCTGGACAAGGTCCATGAGCACTATCTCACTAGGAGCGGCGGTGCCCGTCTACAGCCCGGGTTGCTCAGCGCCGCCGGTTGCGCGGCGCGCCGTGTCGTCAGGCTCCGGCGAGCTGCCGTCGGCGCTTGCGGGGCGCTAGGCGAGGCCGCCCGCCGCTTCGCGTAGTACCGCAAGAACGTTCTCGGCTGGCCAACGGTCCGGATGCTCGATCGTCGACAGCGTAAGCCCGTTGGTGAGAACGCGGAGGAGGTCAACCATGATCTTCACGTCGTACTTCGGGTCGATCGCCCGCAGATGAGTCCCTAGCAGTCTCCCCGGACACGCGTCTCCCACACGTCGAACATAGATCGGGTCTCTGCGCCGATTATCTGGCCCGCCAGAAGATTGATTCGCGCGCGTTCGTGGACGCGCCCCTGTTCGTCATTCGGTCTACTAGCTGGCTTCAGCCGGTCGCTCGTAGACCCCGATCTTGATGCGGTTCGTCGATTTCGCGCTGTCGTTCCCCGCCCTGATCTTCATGAGACCCACCAGTGATAGGGCAAAGGCACGGCTAGACGACTTCGGCGGAGAGCGCCGCACCTTGCTGCGCGCCGCGATGGCCTGTTGGCAACAAACGGTTCAACTCGCTAGATCACAAACCTCCACCTGACTCAACTCTTGACGTTCACTTTTGTGCTGTCGCGGTTGCGCCGGGCGGCGCCGTCGAGGAGATAGGCAGTGCGGGAGCCTTCGCCAGGATGATTGAATCCCCTGCCCATTTCGGAAGCCATGTCGCACTCACTCTGCGCGTAATCAGCCATCGACGGCAACAACGACAGGCTTTGGCTGGGCTGATCGGCTTCGACGGAGTCAACGGCCGGGGTCCTGCCTCACGTGTTCCTTTTGACCGTGAGATGCACGCTGCCGTGATTGTTGCCGTAAAAGCCCCACGCATCGTTGGCGAAGGCGTAGAGGTACCCGTCCTTGATCACATGATGCTCATCGTGGTCGCCGATGGCGATCCGTTCGTGCTCCCTCGTAGCATCGACCGTTATCGCGTCGTTGGCGACGACACCGACAAGTGACATCCACGGCAAGTTCACCTCCCTGCGCGCCAAGGGGAGATATGCCTCCTTCTTTCCGGGCAGGCGGCGGTACACCTTCTCGACCTCACCGATCGCTGAGAGGATGGTGCGCGGAAGTGCGCGCGCGGAGAATCGGCTGACACCCCTGGTACCGCCTGGACCGGACCAGATGTCTTGGTCCACCCACTCGCCCCGGGCGGTGAAGCTGTAGTTGCCAGCATGGAGGTAGAGCCCGGTCTCATTCCACGGTGCGGCGGCGAAGACTTCCGCTGTCTCGGACTGTCCCGGCTGGAGCACCCGTGTGGGCCGGTAAGGCCCGCTGGTGATCGGGACGCCGTATTGGCGCTCGTACACGGAGTCGTCCAGCTGACCCTGCGAGACGTGCGGATCCACCACGGGCACAGCCCGCGGCTGAACATCCCAGACGAACTCGCTCAGGGAATCGAGCACGGGCTCCAATACGGGCTGAAATGCGGGGGCGAGCAGACCCTGGTTGTCGTCGTGCATGACGTCAAGGGGATCGGGCCGGACCTGATTCAGCGTCGTCTTGTGGAAGGCGAGCTCCGCCGCAGCGCTGGCTTCGTCGGTCATCCAGCGCAGAGCGCCGTCGCTGAGGCCAGTCTCCAAGTGGCCGCCGCCCACGTCCATGTGGCTGCCGGGGAACCACTTCTGCACGACATCCTGGCCCTTTGCTGGCGTGGTCCACAGCGTGGGGGTGAATGCCCTCCGACGCTCGTCCATGGCCACGGCATGGCGCGCGTGGGGGATGAACGGGTTGAGCTTGACGTCGTGGAAGGTATGGGGGCTGGCAGGATCCAGCGGATCCAGCCAGCTCAGGTTGTCCGGGATGCCGAGCGCGCCGACCGTGTCCCAGACACCGATGAACCGCACCGGAATGTGCTGCGCATCGTCCGGGTCATAGCGGAAGGCCAGCCCGTCCCGCCAGCCTGGATCTGCTTTGGCGCCCTGCCGGTAACAGTTGCGGTAACCTGCTCGATCCGATCCGACGTCTGTTGCGCGTCCATGCCCGTGGTATCGACCAGCCCGCACGCCGCGATCATGCCAGCGAGGCTCCGCACGGTATAGGCGCCACGGCTGAAGCCGAACAGCGCGATGCGGTCCCCAGGTTCATACCTGGCAGTCAGCCAGCCGTAGGCGCCCATGATGTTGCCGTCAAGGCCAACGCCCAAGGCTCCGCCCGTCAGCCTGGCTACAAGACCGCCCTCGGTTCCGACGCCGGGCCCGTAATAGCGCCATTGCTCGTTCCCGCTGTCGTCCTTGTCGGCGAGGGCGTCACACAACCGCTTCACATTGGTGACAGACTTCTGGTCTGACGTGTTCCATGTGCCGTCGCAGCACACGATGAGATGGCGCATGATTGTCTCCCCTCTGGCCGAAGGTAACCTCCACTCCACCCCCGTCCGTGACCGAGTTTTGGCACAGCACCGGCGACCCGCTGCTGCGGCTGTCCGAGGAACTGGCGAGGGAAGTCCCTGTGGGCAGCGAAGCTGCGCGGCGGCCGCCCGTTCCTCCGCGGCTGGCACGCGGAGCAGACCCAGTCTGGGAACTGCTCATTACCGGTCGGCTCGATGTGCTGGACGTCATTCATGGCCTGGCGTAGCTTCGCGAGCTCGCAGTAAATTGTCCTCCGCGCGCGGTTGGAGTTTCCTAGCGGCTTGTGGTCGGGCAGGCTGTGCCACGGGTTGTAGCGCAGGATGTCTGCGAAGGCCAGTTGGCCGTCGGACGTGAAGCTTTGCGCCGGCAGGGTTAGCCGTGCCACAGGGGTGTAGGGCGACAGGCTCTCCGGCCACTTGACCGTGGCGTCCTCGATCGGCATGAAAGTGCGAATCAGTCTGCACTTGGACCATGAAGTCGAAGGTCCGCGGGCCGACCGTGAGAGTCTTCACCATCGCGTCCCGCAGGTAGTTCTCGGCTGGCCGCGTGGGGACCTCGGTGGTGGCTGGCTCGCGCGACTTGAGCGAGTACTCGACGGCCTGGTCCGCGCGATGCCCGAGATTGTCCGATGTGAGTACGGGGGGAGGATTCGGAATTTGGTTTAATTAGCCTGATCACGCCACCCACAAGCCTGACGACCGTCGTTATCCCCGCAATAGCCTTCCATGTTCTGGACCGCACAATCTTGGACTGTTCCTTCGGCGTCATCGTGACCTCGCAATGGGCGACCCTCAGGTGAAGCGCAGGCCCCTAGGGCTTCCTGTAGGGACAACGGATCCCGCCGCTATCCTCTGGCCCGCAGCGTCGCGTCCTACCAGTTTGGAATAGCTGATGTACCTGTGTCTCGTGAGGCGATCTGCGCCCATCCAGACTGATCGAATGGCGCGCAGCTAACCAGGATTCGGATCTCTGCCGAGAGGTATACCCGCTCGTCACCGCACTTTGCAGAGGAGGCGCCCGATCGCTAGCCGACATCCCGTGCTACAAAAACAGCTAGCCAGAACGATCCCACCCGGGCCCGCGCCGGACCACGGCCCGGTTCCGTGCCAGGCTCGGCTTCTAGCAGCAGTGCAGCAGGGACGCGGCGCAGGACTAGTGGCCTGAGGCGCCGCAGCAACCTCCGCGTCATCGGCAGCCGCTGCCAGCCGTGGGCCATCTTGCTCTGATCGGTACTCATGTGGGCCAGCGGTGTCAAGAGGGCTGACTGCCCGAGGCTTCGCTCCACGTCCCGGTCTAGCGGATGAGGCGTGAGCGCCCGCTGCATGAACTCACCGCGGCATCCAGTACTGCCGACGCGGGCCTGTCAGGCGCCCGGCGGCTGGTAGGCGATCCCCTTCGCCCGATCAGCAATCGCGAGAAGATCGCTGGCCTCGATCAGTTCGTGCGTTTCGAAACGCGTGAACGCACCCGAACTGGTGGCGGCCAGGCTCACCGCCGCCATGGTGTGTGAGTCAGGGAGCACAAAGACGCCCGCACCGTCGTATTGCCCGAACATCCAGTAGTACGACTCAAGGCTGCCCCCTACTGACTCCGCCAGTGCGCGCACCACTGCGTCCCGGTCGGAAGGCTTCGCGAGGAACCGCTTGATCGTCTCGCCGGTGAGGCTGAACAAAACCAGGTACTTCGCCACCGCCACCACCCCAAGTGCAAGGACACAGATCTGATTTGACCCTGCGCGTCAGTATCGCGCTCAGCCTCGTCAGCCTCAACCGGCATTGCCGGCATATCGACGCGCCCGGATGCGCCCTGGCACGCATTGGTTACCCACCAACGGCAGAAGCGCGCATTCAAACCCATTGCGGGCGGAGCATAAACATGCGGCCTGACCGCCTGTGTGCTCGCCCGTGCTCTGGACGGGCGCGGGCTGCTCCCGACAACAGGGCGGTGACCGCCGAGGCGCCTCAGACGGTCGGGGCTGGCGCGGTCAGTTCGAGTTGGACGCCGTCCGGATCTTCAAATGGGAGCACGTCGATGCCGAATGCTGGCAGGTTCGTGATCTGGCCGTGCCGCACGCCGGTCTCATCGAACATCCGCACCGCATGCTCGAGGTCTTCATGGCTGGCGACGCCGAAGCTGAGATGGTCAAGGCCCACTCTGTCCGGGTTGAACCGATCCTCCGATGGCGCCATCGGCCGCAGCCCCATCAGTAAGTTCCCGCGGATCATGACCACGCCGCCGAAAAGGATCTTAAAGACCTCATCCGCTGACGGGTCATCTGGCGGCGGCGACTCCACAGCGACCTCGAAACCCAGGAGGCTGGTGTAGAAATGACGGCTCCGCTCCAAGTCGGTTACCGTAAGCCGCAGGTGATGGATGTCCCCCGTCGGAATCTGTCCGGGCACGGCACTCTCCCTCCAGCGCGGGGCGCCGCAGGCGCTCCGCGCGATCCGGCCTTCCGGCCAGCATCGCAGTCTCAGTTATCCGAGGGCAACGTGCCGGCCAACTCCTTCGCGGAATGACAGCGCGTTGCCGGAGCGGGTCTGCCGGGCGTCAGTGCGCTCCTATTCCCGCGGCGTCAGATGGCGGTCGAGAAAGGCGATGACCTGATCGATCGCGTCCTCTTGGACTTGGTCGGGACCGGTGGGCCCGTTGGCGGCCAGCGGATAGAGGTAGCCATGCAACGGGTGGTCGAAGGACACCCACTCGGCAGGTTTGCCGGCCTCTTCGAGGAGCTCGTAACTGAGGCGGAAGATCCCCTGCAGATGATCGCGGTCTCGTCCCATCACGAGGATCGGCACGTCGATCGGTGCGATCCGCTCGCGAGCAACCGGCAGGTTGATGCGTGCCCTCACCCACGCAGGGTCCTGGAGTTGCATCTCCTCAATGTCACGCAGCCCCGTCTCGGCGCTGACAGGGGCGATGTCGTCCAACCGGAGGTCAAGGAACTCGTGATTCGCCGGCTCGCTGGCGACCCCCGTGCGCAGCATCCCCGGATACCGGGATGCCAGCTTGAACAGCATCTCCCCAGCGTGACTGACACCGACGTGCGCCAGGTTACCCGCGTCCACCTGCGGGTGCTGGCGGACGTGCTCGAGGATGGCGACCTCATCCTCGAACTCCAGGGGCGAGCGGTTCATCACCTCCATGCCCTGACGCCCATCGACCATGAGCCGGCCACCGTGGTTGAAACCGAGGTCAACCTCCGTGCGGTACCGCCCCCACCCGCAGGCGTATCCAGCTGCAAGGAGGCGCTCCATGATGTACGAGCGCGCATGCACCCACTTCCGCAGCCAGCCAATCCCGCCCCCTCCATTGCCATAAGCAAGGAAGACGAACGGAAACAGGCCCTCATCTGCGGGCGTACGTACCACATAGGGCACGTACAAGCCATCACGTGACTCGGCGAGGTAGTACATCGCTGGGCGGGCAGACCCCTCGACGTCTTCCACGAAGACCGGCACGTCGCAGCTCCACTGCCCGGCAGTCACGCCGGACCCGTTCCAAGGCCGCACTCCTGCGGCGACCTGGCTGCGGCTGGCCGTGCACACCTGCGGCCGGATCTCACGACCTGCTCCACACCCCGGGATCGTATGCGGACAGAGCGCTCACGTCTATCGCGTAACAGAAGTCTTGACGACCAAGAACCTCGCTGTCGGCGGCAAGACCGTGCGTGCATGTGGGTGCCAGATCCGCCTGATTGCGCTATACCGGCAGCGTGTCGAACGCGTTTGTGCAGAGCATGGCTCATAACTTCGAACAGGCGCTGCGGCTGATGGAGGCGGCGCTGACCGACTGCCCCGACGACCTGTGGCAGACGGACTTGTGGCCGGACGAGGCGCCTACGGGTCCGGCGCCGCACGGGGGATTGCACGGCTCGGCTCCTGGGTCCATTCCGCAGGTCATCGAGGAGGCGCTGCGGTTCGACAGCCCCACCCGCGCGCTGTGGCGCAGGTCCAAGTCGGACACCACGATCGGCGGTGTCGCAATAACGACCGGCGACAAGCTTTACTGCGTTACGTCGTCGGCGGCTGGCAGTCCAACCAACGCGAACAGGCGCGGATTACAGACGTGCCCATTTGCTTGACAAGCCTGGCAGCCAGCCGACCGCGAGTCCCGGCTACCGCGCGATGCGGTGATCAGACAGGGGAGCTTGGCCTTTCCGTGAAGGGTTCAGTCGGCTAGCAGGACCCCTTTCGCGCACCAGGTCGGGGTTGGCGCGCCCGACGGCCACAACCTCCGGGCCTGGACCGCTGCCATCGGCAAACCCTAGAGGCACTGACGTGGACATCCAGGAGTTCATGATCGCTGCATTCGGGCACAGCCGTACCAACCCGCACGCCTGCGGCGCGCGGGCACCAACAACGAGTCGTGGCCTCCGGACTGCAAGCGGCACAAGCGCCAGCGCCAGGCACCCCTGCCCGCCAGAGAAGCAGGTAGCGGGGGCGCGCCCAGGCCGGCGAGCGGCGCATGATCCTCATTAGGATCACTCGAAGTCAGTCGATAGACCGGGGCTCAAGCCGTCCCGCAAACAACTCCGGCCTGACCGAGAGATCGGGGCTGCCCTTGTCGTCATACCTGACAGAAGCCCTTACCGACTGCAGAGGAGCATGCCATGGCAAGCCCAGTGGTTCATTTCGAGATCCGGTCGGCTGACCCCGACGCCACCCGCGCGTTCTACGGCAAACTGTTCGGCTGGACGTATTACGACGGCGGTATACCTGGCTACACCTATGTAGACACGGGGGCCGAGGGCGCCGTGCCTGGCGGCATTGGCCCGGTGCAGGGCGGCGAGCCGCTCGTCACGTTCTTCGTCGGCGTCGCCGATGTCGCCGCTACCCTGGATGCCGCCGCGGCCATGGGCGGACGCATCGTCCAGCCGGTGACGAAAGTACCCGGCGTGACGTTCGGCCTGCTAGCCGACCCGGGGGGCCAGATCGTCGGCCTGGCAAGCGCGGACGCCTGACCAGACGGCCGGGCGCGGGCAGGAACATCGGATCGCCTGGGGGTCAGTGATGACAGCGTCGGCCGATCCTGACAGTCTGCTCGCGCTGGCCGTGGCCGGCGACGATTCCGCGTTCGCGGATCTGGTCACGCCTTACCGGCGGCCCGTGTTCCGGCACTGCTACCGCATGCTGGGGTCGGGCCTGGACGCCGAGGACGCCGTCCAGGACGCGCTCGAGCGCGCATGGCGGCGGCTCGCCAGCTACGACGGTTCAGGATCGTTCAGCGCCTGGCTGCATCGGATCGCGACCAACGTCTGCCTCGACATCCTCAGGACCAGGCGAGCGCGCGCCAGCCCGGCAGGCCTCGGACCGCCCGCTGTGCCCGGCTCGGTCACGGTGCCGCCCGACTCGGAAGTGGCCTGGGTTGAGCCCGTCAGCGACACAGACCTCGGCGGCGCCGGCGACCCTGAACTGGCGGCGGTGCGCCGGGAGGAGATCAGCCTGGCCTTCGTGGCGGCGCTGCAGCGACTCGCGCCGCGCCAGCGTGCGGCCCTGCTGCTGCACGACGTGCTCGGGTTCAGCCACGCCGAGACCGCCGACGTGCTGGCTGTCAGCACATCGGCAGTCAACAGCCTGCTCTCCCGAGCCCGCGAGACCGTGCGCGCCGCCCAGGGCCCCCCGGCGCCCGACATGACCGACCCGCGAGTCCGGCGGCTGCTCGAGCGCTACGTCCGGGCCTGGCAGCTGGCTGACATCGACGGCTTCGTCAGCTCGTCGCCGACGACATCCGATTCTCGATGCCGCCGCTGAGCGCCTGGTTCGATGGTCGGGACACAGTCGCCCAGTTCATCGACGGCGCGATCTTCGCATCCGCCCGCCTGCATGGTGTGACGCTCAGGCCCGGCTGGTGCAACGGGCAGCCGGCCTTTCGCGACTTATGAGCCCGACGGCACGGGTAGCCTGGCCGCCAGCGGGCTGCAGATCCTGCAGGTGGCGGTGATCAACGGCGAGCCGCTGATCACGGCCTTGGTGTCCTACCGCGATCCGGCCATCGCCGTGCGCTGCGGGCTCCCGGCCATCATCGACCCCGCGAGCTGAGCACGCAGGTTCCGGGCGCTCGGGCGGCGAAAGCTACAAGGAACCCCCGGGCGCGCCGCATGACAGCTCGTCCAGACCGCTGAAGGACCAGACCTCATGCCAGCGCCATACCATGCCAACAGGTAATTACGTTCAGGGCGTCTCAGCGATCAACTGAGGCCGATCCGGGCAGGATCAAGTGAGGCCAGGCAGCCGGGACCGGCGGGAACCAGCGGGCACTGTACGGCTTGACTGCGGCATACCTGCTGTCCCGCTTGATGCCCCCACCGCAGAGGAGATCGCCCTCGGTGAGGTCGTCAGATACCCGGACACGTGCCCGGGTCCGCCTGGTCAATTCGAGCGGGCCACCGGTGTCCGTTCGGAGTTGGAGCTGGCGTTCGCCGGGTTGCAGCAGTTGTGCGCGCCGATGCTGGATCGGCTGGAGGGCCTGCCGGTGCCGCAGCGTGATGCGCTGCGGACCGCGTTCGGCGTCAGCGCGGGGCCGGCGCCGGACCGATTCCTGGTCGGCCTGGCGGTGCTCAATGACACGCACCAGGTGCACGCCGCAAGCCGGCTGGCGATCTGGCTAGCAGGGACGTACGCCGTGTCCGCTCACCCGCCCTCTGCCGGTGGCGGTCGGTCGGCGACCGCGTCCGCTACCGCCACGATCAACTCGGCTGTGTGAGCGTCCAGCCACCCGGCGACCGCGTCGTAAATGGTCTGGGTGAACAACTCCTCCACCGTCGGCTGCCGATTGAACAGGTCCTCGGGCACGGTCGCTGGCACAACGTGCAGGTCGTGCCGATCATGTTTCTTCGCCATCACTTGCTCCTTTTTTTCCATTCCGCCATGATCTTGTCGTTGGCTGACTGGAACGCCGGGTCGTCCGTGAACACCGCAGCAACGCGCGTGCTGCGCTAGCCGGTCTGTGACGTCCTGCAGCGCTCGCATCTCGTCATAGGTCAGGCTGACGAGATACCCGGTCTCGGCTTCCTTCTTCGCCATCACTTGCTCCTTCTCGGGTTGTGCCTGCCGGCCACGACTTCCCGCAGCCGTTCCAGCTCGTCCAGCGGCAGCGAGTGCAGGAACTCCTCCATCTCGCCTACCGCGAACGGGTCCACGGCGATCCGGTCGGTCAGCTCACTCAGGCGCGCAAGGTGCACGTCCTCGTCGGCGCTCAATGTCACCGCCCCGCCGCCCACTGCTCGGCGTGCTCAAGCAGGCCGTCGATCGTCACGCCAGCGTCCGGGCCGGTGTCGGCGCTGCCAGGTTGTACATGCCCTCGTCTGGCATCGCCTCGATCATCGCCATCCAGTCGTCAATCGACGGGCAGAGCAGCGCCGACCGCAGGATGCGCGGATCGCCTGCCGGCACGCCGCATCCGGTGGGCCGGCAGGGACAGACCGGCGATTGACTCGGCCTTGCCCGGACGCCCAGTCGCGGTGTCACCAGGGTTGGCCGGGACCTCTTGCGCCTGCCGGAGCATGACCTCGGTCGTGCCGATCAGAATCGCCTTGACTTCGGCGGGCGTCATCGGTCGGCCCCTTCCACGGCCTGCCAGCCCACCAGGTCCACCCGGACCGCGTCGAGATAAGCCTCGGCCTCGTCCTCCATCGCCAGCCGCGCCAGCGACGCCCAGCCGGCCGAGGCAGCAGCCGCCGGGCTCGGCTCCCCGGCCGAGCACGCGCTGATAGCACTGCTGGCGCTCAACTGGCTGCGGGTCTCCGAAGCCACCGGTGCCAGCATAGAAGCCCTCGGAATCGAGCGCGGGCATCGGACACTTGTCATCACCCGCAAGGGCGGCGAGGTCGTCACCATCCCGCTTGCACCGCGCACGGCGCGGGCGATCGACATGGCCATCGGCGAGCGCGCAGACGGACCGATCTTCCTCGCCCCAGACGGCAGCTCAGAGCCGAGCGTGCCCAGGGTCCAGCAGCAGCCGGGTGACCGTGTCGGTGAACCAGGTCCGGAACCGCATCGCCGTCCACTTTCGCTGGCCGGTCAGCCGGGTGAACACGGCTGGGTCCATCAGCAGCCACACGGTGTCCGCCCGTACGTGTACGTCAGCGACCTCGACGCCACCATGCGGGCGGCCGCCGAGCGCGGAGCCAACATCATCACTGCGCCTACGCCGAGGGAACCTGCGCATCGCCGTCATCACCGACCCCGCGGACAACGTCATCGGCATTTGGACCGCGCAAAACCGCGCAGGGTAGCTGCTCCCGGGCCGCTCACCCAACGTGACCACAGCCGCCCAGGATGGAGTTCCCGACAGCTGGATTAACAGACTGTCAGACCGAGCCTCTGCCGAGCGTTCCCGTACCGTCACGCTAGCTGCTCGTGCCCGAACTCCGTCCGGCCGAAGGCGAACTGCTCCGGTTCACCTCGACCACGGCGCATTGCGTGGCATGGAACGCACCGGCCGGGGTGACACGCGAAGCCGGACCGTGCGCGGGCTGCGCGCGGACTTTACGGCTGGCGATAAGCGGAGGGTGTCTACGATGACGACACTTGTTGTTGCTCCTGCGATAGTCGAGGTGTGATTCTCGATTTCGCCGGCGCAGTACTCGACATGGGGCGTCACGGACCTGAGCCGGGCAGAGGAGTTCTATGTAGTTCTCATCGGCCGAGGACCAGACCTTCGCCCTCAACCGGACCGTGCGAATGGCGGCTCCACCGCGATCCTGAAGTGGCGGTCCGCATCACCGCTGACCAGGCTTCCGCTGACCACGGCAGGCTCGCTCTCGGCGTGGCCGGGCCTGGCTGCCGAGAGGTCACGGCTCCTGCGGCAGTGGGCCGATCTGCCGGAGGCACCGGAAAAACCGGGCGTGATCACGAGGCTCCGCCTGCACGACCCGGATGCCAATGAAGTAATACTCTGGCAGGACCTGCTGAGGTCCAGGCACGCATAACTGCACTTTTGTGCTTAGCCCGCTGAATCCGCTTCTGCGAGTCGCTCGGGCCTTTCGTTCCTGGCCCGGCCAGGCAGGTTAGTGCCAATCTGAGCGCCGTGGTTGCCGCGTCGCTCGCGCCGCGGCGGCTACGCCGAAAGACGGCATCACGCTGAGTGAAGAATCAAGTCCGGGAGAACGCACGCCGACCCGCCTAATTCTGCGTTCCACCGAGGCCTCGATCGGCGTCGAAGCCTTCTGCCAGTAAGTCGACCGGATCGTGCTCAGATCGTGGCGCTGAGCCCGCTTTGGCGGTGGCCGGGCCCTCACGCCCCGTACGGGCTGCCTTCGCCGTGCTGTGCGTAGGCGGCCAGGCTGGCCAGGAAGTGATCCCACCCCGCTGCCACCACTTCAGCGGAGATCCCGATGTGGCGGAAGTGCAGCTCGCATGCCTGCGGCCCGCGTTCGGCGAGCTCAAACTGCACCTGGCTGCCGGTCCACTCCTCGTCCCGGGTGTGTGCCACGCACGACCACCCGACCGCCGACGGCGGCCGGAGGGCGTCGACACGCATGACAATCTGCTCCTCCAGCCCGGCGAACCCGAAGCGCATCTCGCCGTCGGCTGCGGCGGAGCCGGTCACGAGGGTCGTCCACCAGTGGCGGGGACCCTCGAGGGTGGCGATGGCCTCGAACACGCGCTGGCGGGCCGCACCGATGGTCAGTTGCCGCGCATACAACGTGGCTCGGGCGCCGGCGACGTCGCCGGGTTTCGTGGTCATGATCTTCTTCCTTTGTTTGCCGGAGCGGGCCGGGCGCCGCTAGCCAGGCCAGCCGCGCGGACCGCCACGGTGTCGTGAATCTGGCGGATGCGGGTGATCTTGGTGCCGCCGACGGTGAAGTGCTCAGCGACGCGCAGCGTTCCCAGGGGCTCGGCATCGATGTCGTACAGGAGCATTGCCTCGTTGCCTTCGCTCATCGCCGCGAGCAGATCGACCCTGGTCACCATGGACCCGAAGCTCTTCAGCGCAGCGGCGAAGGACTCGGCCGTGGGGTAGTCGTTGACCGGCACCTCGACCGTCAGGGTGCCGGCGAGCAGAGCGGTCGCCTGGGCGAAATCCCTGCTGGTCCAGGCCTGGTGGTAGGCGCGGACGATCATGGCGGTGTCCTGCGTGCTCATGCGGCTCCTTCCGCGGGGCGACTCAGGCCGGGCCGGCTGAGTGTCTTACAAGCTCAGGCTTGTGTAAGCTACTAGCCGACGCTTGTACAAGTCAAGCCTTGTTATTGTGTTATCCTGAGCACCGTGAGCGACGCTGCGTTCCAGGCCCTCGCTGAACCGCGCCGGCGGGACATCCTGCGGCTGGTGCGTGACCGGCCGCGCTCGGTCAACGAGATCGCCGAGCAGTTCGACGTCTCACAGCAGGCGATCTCCCAGCACCTGAAAGTGCTCAAGGACGCCGGCCTGGTGGCGGTCCGCCCGGACGGCCAGCGGCGCCTGTACATGGTGCGCCCCGAGGGGCTGGCCGCGCTGCAGGACTTCCTCGCCGAGTTCTGGCCGCAGCGCCTGCAGCGCCTCAAGCGGGCAGTGGAGTCCGGCGATGACCGCTGAGCCAGTCACCGCCTCCGTGCATATCGACGCCCCGCCCGAGCGGGTGTATGAGTACTTCACCCGGCCGGAGGCCATCATCTCCTGGATGGGCGACTACGCCCTAGTTGAAGCCGAGCCCGGCGGCCGGTTCGACCTCGACATCAAGGGGGCGCCGGTACGCGGCCGCTTCCTGCACCTAGACCCGCCGCACCGGCTGCTCATCAGCTGGGGCTACGCCGGGTCCGATCGCCTGCCACCCGGAGCTAGCACTGTCGAGGTCCGGCTCACCGCCGACCGCGGCGGTACCCGCGTCGACCTCGAGCACCGTGACCTGCCCTCGGGTGAACGGCCCGGCCACGTCAGCGGCTGGACCCACTACACCGCCCGTCTCCAAGTCGCTGCCGCCGGCCGCGACCCCGGGCCAGACCCCGGCATGTCGGACGCCTCACCGGCAGAAGGTACACCGTAGAGACAAGCCAGGGCGTTTGCCACGTCGGGTCGACAGTACGTCGGCGCGGAGAGACGGCGCCAGAACTGGCCTTATTGCAGGATTGGCGGAGGATCTGCGGTTGTGGCCGTAGTGTCCAGAGGGTCCGATGGGCTGGCTCTCGAACCGCCTGCCGGCTGCGTGCAGCCTGGCTTGTTAACGACGTGTCAGCCTGTCGGTTCCTTGCCGTGGTGTGGCTCGAAAGAGGCGCGAACGCCAGCTGGCCCTGAAATAAGGCATGCCCGCCGCGGTCACACCTGTGCCCGAGGAGGAGTTTGGCATGGCGGCAGTGATGATCGGAGTGGATCCGCATAAGGGCTCGCACACCGCGGTGGCGGTCGGCGCCGCTGAGGAGCCGCTGGGTGAGCTGCGGGTGCGCGCGTCGGCGGCGCAGGCGGAGCGGCTGCTGGCGTGGGCGGCGGCCTGGCCGGAGCGGACTTGGGCCATCGAGGGCGCCGCTGGCCTGGGCCATTTGCTGGGCCAGCAACTGCTGGCCCTTGGCGAGCGGGTGCTCGATGTGCAGCCCAAGCTCGGGGCCCGGGTCCGGCTGCTGGCGGCCGGGGCGGTGAACAAGAACGATCCCAACGACGCCCGCTCTGTGGCGGTCGCGGCGCTGCGCTCCCCGGCCCGGCGTGAGGTCCGCCCAGAGGATCACGCGGCGGTGCTGAAGGTGTGGTCCAAGCGTCACCGGGATCTGGGCCGGGCTCGCACCCAGGTGGTCTGCCGGCTGCACGCCGTGTTGTGCGAGCTGGTTGCTGGTGGCATCTCCAAGAGGATCAGCGCAGCCCAGGCCGGGCAGCTCCTGGACGGCATCAGGCCGGCGGGGGCAGTGGAAGCCGCCCGCTGCGAGCTCGCCGCCGAGTTCCTCACCGACCTGCGCCGCATCGATGCCCAGATGCGCGAGGTCAAGAAGAAACTCACCACTGCCGTCCGGGCTTCTGGCACCACCCTCACCAGCGTCTTCGGCGTCGGCCCCATCGTCGCGGCCACGGTGATCGGCGAGGTCCGCGAGGCGACCCGCTTCGCTGACCGGGACCACTTCGCCGCCTACAACGGCACCGCGCCGATCGAGGTGTCCTCCGGCCACCGGAAGATCTACCGGCTGTCGCGGCGCGGGAACCGGCGGCTCAACCATGCCATCCACATGGCTGCGGTCACCCAGGTCAGCCACCGCCACAGCGAAGGACGGGCCTACTACCAGCGCAAGCTGGCCGAGGGCAAGACCCCGAAAGAGGCGCTCCGGTCCCTCAAACGCCGGGTCAGCGACGCGGTGTTTGCCCAGCTCCAGGCAGACGCCCGCCGGGCTGCGGCGGGCCTGCGCTAAGAGAGCCCGGGAGGGCAACAGGGGAACGACTCCATCGCCCGCGTGGCCGGCTCACACCCCCGGCACCGGCTCTTCGGCCAAGCCACTCCCGGACCCTGGCACCACCCTACGACCCCAGATCGGCAACAGGTCAGGGACACAACGCGAAACTCCGACGAACCACTTGACGCAAAGAGGCTTCGTTATGCATGGGTGCGGCCGTGAGATGGCGACCCACCCAAGCCGAGTTCATTGCACGACATCCCCGGCCGGTCGCGGACTGGGGTCAGCCGGGCGCATCAGTGAGGATCACCGAACCGTTCTTCAGCCTTCTCTCGTTGGTGAGCCTGAGGTCGAGCCCGGAGGTGTCGACATCCTGGAACAGCCGTTGCCCTGCGCGGCCACGACGGGCATGATCCAGAAGCGGAACTCGTCGATGAGGTGGTCGCGCACGAGGGTGTCGTCGAAGCGGCTGGTGCCGTACTTGAGGAGGTCCTTGCCGGGCTGGTCTTTCAGCCGGGCGATCGCGCTGGAGGGGTCGGGCCCCAGGAGGTGGCGTTCCATGCCGACTGGGTCAGTGATCGCGATGCGACGTACTTGGGCATGGCGTTGATGCGGTCGATATCGGGGTTGCCAGCGGTGTGGCCCCAGTTCGCGAAGAACTTCTCGTAGGTGACCCGGCCCATGACGAACGCGTCGTAGTTGCCCAGCTCTTCTAGGGAGAGCGCGGTGGCCTCGGCATCGAAGTTGGCCCATCGTTCGGGCGCTTCGATCACGCCGTCGAGCGAGACGAGGGTCGATTCGATCAATTTGCGCATTGTCGTTCTCTTTCTTGAGTGGTTGATCGGTGAAGGCGCCGTCGACTGCGACGGCTGCGCCGGTGATCTGCTGGCTTGCTCGCTGGCCAGGAATGCAACGCCAGGAAGCGACCGGCAACGCACGCGGTTGCGAACGCGCCGGCCATCTCCGGGCTGCCCCGGCCGGGCGATGGTAGCCGTGCCAGCGCCCAGGCCACGGCGGAGTCCGACGTTCAGCTTCAGTCCCTCCCGTTGCTTATGCCCTGACGGGTTGCGCTTGCGCGAGCGTCGCCAACTGGCGCTCGAGCGCCTGGGCCACGCTGTTGCGCCAGCTTTTAGCCAGGGACTGGGACATGGGATCGGGGAAGATGTCCTCCTCTTCTTTTCGACGGCGTTGAGGATGGCTCGCGCGACGGGCTCCTGGGAAGCCTTGGGCATGTCGACGCTGCGGGTCATCTCGGTCTCCGCGGCCGGTCAGGACGGCGTGGACCCGCACGCCCCGCGCGGCCAGCAGGGCGCGCAGCGAATCCGTCAGGTTGAAGGCGGCCGCCTTCGAAATGAAGTAGGCCGGGATCAGCGGGAAGGCGGCGACTGAAGGTCTGCCGGGTTTGCCGGTGGACCGGCCGCGCCCGGAGGGCCGTGCTGCGTCGAGGACCAGCGTGCGGGGGCGGTGCTGGTCGAGGAGCTGGCCTGCGACCACCGGGTCGGTGGCGTCAGCGGAGACGGGGGTGAAGGCGTCGCCGAGTTGTGCGTGTAGTTCCTCGAGCCGGGACCGGTCGCGGGCGACCCCGACGACATGCGCGCCGTGCTTGGCGATGGTGATGGCGATGGCGCGTCCGAATCCCGGCTGGCGCCGGTGACTAGTGCCGTCGTTCCGGACAGTTCTTGCGTTGGCATGCTGGACTCCGTGGTTGCGTGTGCGGGCGGTTCGGTTAGACCTTGGCGGGTGCGGGCTGGGGCTCCTTGACGGTTGTGCTGGCTATAGCTGTGGCTAGCTCGTCGCGGCGGACCAGCAGGAAGGTGACCGGGACCGCGGCCACGCCGATGGCGCCGAGGGCCCAGAACGCCCACTGGAAGCCGCTGGTGAGGGCCGCTGGCGGGATGGTGCCCTGGTGGAGCAGGGTGCTGGCGTGCGTGGCGGCGATCGTGGACGCGATCGCGACGCCGATCGCTCCACCGAGCTGCTGGGAGGTGTTGAGGAGCCCGGAGGCCACGCCGGCGTCGCGCTGGCGACCCGGCGAGGGCGCCGATGGACACCGGGATGAACGCCGAGCGGTGCCGTCCCGGTGACGAAGAGGCCGGCGAGGTTGGCCCAGAAGTTCCTATGCACGGGCACTGGGTGGCCCAGAGGATGCCGGCCCCGATCATGGCCATGCCGGCCGCCATCACGAGCTTGGCTGAGCCGCGGGTGACCGGCACCTGCGACAGGCCCGCGAAGGCGACCGGTCGCGGCCGACGACTAGCCAGGCGAGGCCGGCCTTCAGCGCGGAGATACCCGAGTACCTGCTGCATGTACAGGGTGCCGATGAAATGAACGCGAAGAATCTGCCTCCAGCAGGAAGCCGACCGCGTTCGGACCCGGCGGCGTCTTCAGCCGGAACAGCCGCAGCGGCAGCAGCGGCGCCTGCGCCCCGTCTCGATGACCACGAACGCGGCCAGCAGCGCCGCCGACGCCGCGAGCAGGGCCACCGTCCGGGTCGCTGCCCCAGCCGCTCGGGGGGCGCGAGACCGCGTAGACCAGCAGCGACCAGGGCGCCGGTCACGGTGACGGCGCCGAGCGGGTCGTAGCGGCGGCGTGCGGCGGCAGCCGCTTTCCGGCACCATCCGCCGGGTCAGCAGCAGCGCCGCCCCGCCGACGGGGACGTTCAGGTAGAAGATGTACGGCCAGCCCGCGTACCGGGTGAGGGCGCCGCCGGCGAGCACGCCGACGGTCGCCCCGCTGGCCCCGATGGCGCCCCACATCCCGAGTGCCTTGTTGCGCTCGGCGCCCTCGGGGAACATGTTCATCACGATCGACAGCGCGGCGGGCAGCACCATGGCGGCGCCGAGGCCCTGGACGCCGCGCACGGGATCAGGACGTTCGCTGGTGGCCAGCGCGCAGGCGAGCGAGGCCGCGGTGAACAGGGCCAGCCCGGCCATGAAGATGCGGCCGCGGCCGAGCAGGTCGGCGGCACGGCCGCCGAGCAGCAGGAAGCCGCCGAGGTGAGTGCGTACGCGGTGACGACCCGGTCCGACTCGGGGATAGTGCAGCTTGCGGCCGATCGTCGGCAACGCGACGTTGACGATCGCGAGGTCTACGACCGTCATGAAGAACGAGACCGCCAGAACCGCGAACGCGCGCCAGCGACGGATCTGGTTCAGGCCTGGACCCCCTGGCAGGCGGTACCGACTCGTCGGAAAGCTGCTGCCTTGACATGCGGGCTCCCTGATGTGGGTGTGAGAGAGCGCGGCCTCACCCGCGCTCACCTGTACCGATCCGGGACGCGCGGGAAACTGACCGGGGAATCCGCGGGGCAGATAATTCGCCGCCTGCCGGCAGTTTTGCGGCCGGACCGGATCGGTACCAGTGACGGCGCAGCGGCGAGCCGAGGGGAGCAGCCATGGCTGTCAGTGAGGAGTTCGCGCGTCTCGCCGACCCGGTCCGCCCTCGGTCCCTGGCGTACTGCTACCGGATGCTGGGCTCGGTGCACGATGCCGAGGACCAGGTGCAGGAGACGATGATCCGAGCCTGGCGCTCCTACGGGGACTTCGAGGGACGGGCGTCGCTGCGGACCTGGCTGTACCGGATCGCCACCAACGCCTGCCTGCGGGCGCTGGAGAACAGCAGTCGCGGCCTTTGCCGTCCGGCCTTGGGGGCCCTGGCGGTTACCCGGAAGCTCCGCTGGCGCGGCGCGGCCGGAGGTTCCGTGGTTGCAGCCCATTCCCGACGCGCTGGTGAGTGCAGGGTCCGCCGATCCAGCCGACATCGTCGCGTCGCGGCAGAGCACCCGGCTGGCGCTGATCGCCGCCCTGCAGTACCTGCCCGCCCGGCAGCGCGCCGTGCTGATCCTGCATGACGTGCTGCGCTGGCGGGCAGCCGAGGTCGCGGACCTGCTTGGCATCACTACCGCCGCGGTGAACGGCATGCTGGAGCGCGCCCGGGCGCGGCTCGAGCAGGCAGCCCCCGACGAGGACGAGATTCACGAGCCTGCCCGCCCGGCCGCCCGCGCCCTGCTCGACCGGTTCGCCACCGCGTTCCAGAACGCTGATGTCACGGCGGTCGTGCGTCTGCTGCGTGAGGACGCGGTGTTCGAGATGCCGCCGGAGCTGACCTGGTTCGCCGGCCGTGACCTGATCGGGCGCTTCCTGCGGTCCCGGGTCCTGACCGAACCCGGCCGCTTCCAGATGATCCCCACGACTGCCAACGGCCAGTCCGCGCTGGCCGCCTACCTGCGCGGCCACGACGGCGTGTACGAGGCACACTCGATCTGCGTGCTCACCATCGCCGCATCGCAAGTCACACGGGTCACCTCGTTCAACGACCCGGGCCTTTTCGCGGCCTTCGGCCTGCCGGACGCCATCCCCGCTGCCGCGGCCCCGGTACCGGCTCGATGACCGTGGCGGCCCAGGCGGCATGGCCGGCCGAGGTGCCCGGCTGCTGGAACCGTCGGTCACCTACGCGGTCGGCGTGGTCCTGGCCGTCACGCCGGAACTGCTGTCGCGCCCGACACCATGCCGGGGCTGGGACCTGCGGATGCTGCTGCGGCACGCTTGCGAGTCCCTGGCCGCGATCGGCGAGGGCATCGGAACCGGGCGCGTTGGCCGCGATCCTGCCGCTGAGGACGATGACCTGGTGGCGGACCCCGCCCGGGCGTTCCGCGATCGTGCAGGCCACTGCTGGACGCCTGGACCGGCCCCGGCCACCAGCGCCAGGTCATCCAGATCGCCGACTGCCCGCTGGCGGCCAGCCTCATGACCGCCGCGGCCGCCCTCGAGATCGCCGTCCACGGGTGGGACATATCCCAGGCCAGCGGCCAGCGCCAGCCGATCCCGCGCGCCCTGGCCACCAGCCTGCTGGTGATAGCCCCGGCGCTCGTCCCCCGCGCCGGCCGGCATCCCCTGTTCGCAGAGCCGGTCACCGCGGCAGCAACGGCCGGCCCCAGCGACCGGCTCGCCGCCTTCCTCGGGCGCTCCCCCGGCCATAACCCGCAACGCAATGCCACCCCCAACCAGCAGGCCGCGTCAGCGAACCTGCACGGGCGGA
>CAWEEY010000023.1:0-38449 GCA_963808215.1 uncultured Actinomycetota bacterium | reverse complement strand
ACCGACCCCGATCGTCACGCCACGGGGTGCGCGACACGAATGTAGGGATCCGGGGAGAGCGCAGGTTGTGGTCCTAGTCTGGAAGTGGTTAACCTTCCAGATAGGAGGAGCCCGTGACTGAGCCATCCCTGCCTGAGCTGGAGCAGCAGCGAGCAGAGCTGCATGCGCGGCTGGCCGCGATCGGGGACCTGCGGCCCGGGAGCATTAACGCGACCTACCGCCGCTGCGGCAAGCCGAATTGCGCTTGCGCGCAGCCCGGGCATCCCGGCCACGGGCCGCGCTGGCTGTGGACGAAGTCGGCGGGCGGCAAGACGCGGACCCGTCAGCTGGCGGCGGCCGAGGTGGCGAAGGTCCGCGCCGAGCTGGCGAACTACAAGGCAGTTCACCGCGCTGAGCCAGCAGATCGTGGAGGTCAGCGAGGCGATCTGCGAGGCCAGGCCGGTCCCGGCCGCGGGAACCCTGGCCCGCGAAGGGCCGGGAGCGAAAAAGGGGGCTCCGCGATCAGCCGCCGCTCGCCGCGGAGGCGGCCGCCGAGATAGCCCGGCTGGCCGGCGTGGCGGCACGGTCGGTGGCGGCCGGTGATGACCTGGAGGTGCTGGAGCTGGCGATCCGCACCGCGATGACCAGGCTCGGCGCCGCGTTACTGGAAGGCTTGCTCGGCTGCCGACGCCGGCTACCGCGGCCCGCGCGCGGACTGCGGGGCCGGGCACCGGGCAGCGTTTACCGGCTACCGGGCCAAGACCATCGACACCGTGGTCGGCCCGGTCACCCTCCGCCGGGCCTGGTACCACTGCGCCGAATGCCGGCACGGCCTGGCCCCCCGGGATGACGAGCTCGGAACCGGGCACGCGTCGATGTCACCGGGCCTGGCCCGGATGACCGCCCGGGCGGCGGCCGCGGTGCCGTTCGCCAGGGCCGCCGGCCTGCTGTCCGAGCTAGCCGGGCATCGAGCTGACCATCAAGCGCGTCGAACGGTCCGCCGAGGCGACCGGGACGGCGGCCGCAGCGGCCATCGCCGCCCGGGCGGACGCGATCAGCTCCCGCCGCGTCCTTCCGCCGCCGCCGCCGGGCTCCGGCCCCGGACATGCTCTACATCGCCGTCGACGGCACCGGAGTCCCGATAGTGCCGCCCGCCACACCGAGGGCCGCAAAGGCAAGGCCGAGGACGGCAAGGCCCGCACCCGGGAGGTGAAACTGGCCTGCCTGTTCACCCAGACCACCCTCGACTATGACGGCTTCCCGGTCCGTGACCCGGCTTCCTCCACCTACCTGGACACCTTCCACCCGGCCGACCGGTTCGGCCAGCTGGTGAACGCCGAGGCCCGCCGCCGCGGAGCCGAGCACATCCGCCAGCTCGTCGTTCCTCGGCGACGGCGCCGCCTGGATCTGGAACCTCGCCGACGAGCTGTTCCCCGCCGCGACCCAGATCGTCGACCTGTATCACGCCCGCGAGCACGTCCACGAGCTCGCTAACCTCGCTGCCCGGCTGCTGCGCAACAGCCAGCGCCGACTGGCTCGCCGCCCGCCTGGACGACCTCGACAGCGGCAACATCGAGGCGCTCCTGACCGCCGGCCGCGACCTGAACTTCCGCGGCTCACTATCCGCCGAACGCAACAAGGCACTGGCCTACTTCGACACCAACGCCCACCGGATGCGCTACCAGCACTTCCGCGACCTGGGCATGTTCGTTGGCTCTGGAGTGGTCGAGGCCGGGTGCAAATCGATCATCGGGCAGCGGCTGAAACTGTCAGGCATGCGCTGGACCATCCACGGCGCAACCAGCATCGCCACCCTGCGTTGCCAGGACGCCAGCGGCCGCTGGGACAGATCTGGCAGCGACCCCACAGCCAGACACCACTCGCCGGCCTCGCCCGACGGCAAGCTGATCTTGAATCACCTACAAAACTGACGCACACCCGCACGCCGCGTGATCTCAGCCGAGCCGGCCGGCAGACAGGCCGGCTGCACCCGACCGACCGGCCAGCCGTCGGCCCGGCGCAGCCGCCAGGTGCTGGCATGATGGCCGGATGACCATTTCGGTGGAATTCTCCGTCGTCGCCGGGGACCGGCGCGGGGCAGAGGTAGCGCGGCTATGCGACGCCATGGAGCAGGCCGACAAAGAAGGCCGGTACCCGCGGCTGACCGTAGAGCGGCCCTGGTCGGTGCACAACCCCGTGCTGAAAGGGGAATTCGCCTCGCCCGGCGCGATCCGCTGGTACCTGGAGCGGGAGCTCGGGCGATTGGCAGCGGCCGGCGCCCGGATCTCGGTCAATCCCGGCCGCAAGGCGCTCGACCTGCACGACCCGGCGCTCGCCGAGGCAGTCGACGAAACCCGGTCGGACCTGCGGCGCAAAAAGCTCTTCCTGTTCGGCCCGGAGCGGATCGCGCTGTCTATCGACCGCCTGCACCATTACACCGGGACTCCGGCCGACAGCTTCCAGCGTTACGTGCTGCTGACGAACTACTCCTTTCACGTCGATGAGTTCCGGGCGGCGCTACCGAACTGCACCGGTCCCGACTCGCGCGGACCGGCAGATGCCCGCCTGGCACCATCCGCTGCCGGACCGGGCCGGCCTGACCATCATCAACATCGGCGTCGGGCCATCCAACGCCAAGACGATCACCGATCACCTGGCGGTCCTCCGCCCCGACCTGGTGCTGATGATCGGGCACTGCGCCGGGCTCCGCAATCACCAGGACATCGGCGACCTGGTTCTCGCCTCGGCCTACCTGCGTGATGACCATGTACTCGATGACGTGCTCCCGCTGAGCGTGCCGATCGTCTCCAACTACACGCTGAACAGGCTCCTGCTCGACGAAGTGGCCGCACGCGACCTGTGCAGCCGGATGGGGATCGTGTTCACGACTGCGAACAGGAACTGGGAATTGCAGCTATCCGCGGTCAGCGACCGGCTGCGGCTCTCCAGGGCCATCGCGGTGGACATGGAGTCCGCGACGGTGGCGACCAACGGATTCCGCTACCGGGTACCGACGGCCACGCTGCTCGCCGTGAGCGACAAGCCTCTGCACGCGAGCCCCAAGCTCAACGCTGATGCCCAGACTTTCTACCGGGCTACCCGCCGCCAGCACGTCGAGATCGCGATCTCGGTCGTGGCCAGGGTCCGGGAGCTGTATCCGGGTGGCCTGCCCACCGGCGATATCCGCTCGGCGGACGAGCCGCTGCTTGGCCAGACCCAGCCCGACCCGGTGCCCGCAACCCGCCCGGAATTTGACTAGCAGAAATATTTCCCATTGCGCGATCGCTGGTAGTGGGTGTTACCGTCAAGTTGAATCCAGGCCTAGCCTCCGGGAGGCAGTAGTGACCCGCCCGACCGCCCGCCGCGGCCCGTGGCTAGTCTGCCGCCGTCACATCGACCTGCTGCGCGTATCCAGCGCGATCTGTCCCACCTCCTGCTGAACCGGGTTTTCCCCAGCACTTCACCAGCGCCCCGGCATCGCGCCGCGGCGGAATCTGTCAGTGCCCGCGCTATGCCAGCAGAAGGACCTCAGCGATGTCATCCCAGCCGCTTCGGGGCCAGGGCCAGTGGGCCCTCGGCCACCACGAGCCGCTCAATCCCGCCGAGCGATTCAAGAAGGACGACGACGGACTGCACGTCCGCGAGCGCATCCTGAACCGGTACGCCCACCTCGGCTTCGACTCCATCGACCCGTCTGACCTGCGCGGGCGATTCCGCTGGTGGGGCCTGTACACCCAGCGCAAGCCCGGCATCGGCGGCGGCAAGACCGGCGCACTTGAGGACGCCGAGATCGAGGACCCTTACTTCATGATGCGGGTCCGCATCCCTGGCGGGCAGCTCGAGGCCGACCAGCTCCGCGCGATCGCGGAGATCGCTAAAGAGTACGGCCGCGACCTCGCCGACGTCACCGACCGGCAGAACGTCCAGTTCCACTGGATCTCCATCGAGGACGTCCCGGCGATCTGGGCCCGTCTCGAGGAAGTCGGCCTGTCCAGCCAGCAGGCCTGCGGCGACGTGCCGCGCAACATCCTCGGCTGCCCGGTCGCCGGGATCGACGCGGCTGAAGTACTGGACGCCAGCGCGGTGCTGCGCGCGACCGAAGAGGTCGCGACCAACAGCCCTGACCTCACCAACCTCCCCCGCAAGTTCAAGACCGCGATCTCCGGCTGCGCGAACCAGTGCACCGCGCACGAGGTCAACGACGTCTCGTTCGTCGGCGTCATCGGCCCTGACGGCAGGCGCGGCTACGACCTCTGGGTGGGCGGCGGCCTGTCCACGAACCCGATGCTGGCCCAGCGCCTCGGCGTCTTCGTTCCCGCCGGACCGGGTACCCGAGGTCTGGACCGCCGTGGCCAGCCTGTTCCGCGACTACGGTTACCGCAGGCTGCGCAGCCGCGCCCGGCTGAAGTTCCTGGTCGCCGACTGGGGGACGGAACGGTTCCGCGAGGTCCTGGAGCGCGAGTACCTGGGCGGGAACGGGCTGGTAGACGGGCCAGCGCCGCCCGCACCCGCGCCGGGTTCGCGCGACCACATTGGCGTCCACCGGCAGCGCGACGGGCTTACTACGTCGGCGTGGCCCCGCACACCGGCCGGACGTCCGGCACGCAGCTGTGGCAGGTGGCTGATCTGGCGCAGGCCTACGGGTCCGGCCGGGTCCGCACCACGATCGAGCAGAAGCTGCTGACGCTCGCTGGGAGAGCGCGGGATCCTGGCAGCGGCTGACGCGGTCCTGGTAGCCCGCCCGCCGGTGTCCGACCGCGCGCGCCGTCCGCCAGCTGATGAACGCGCGCGGCTGCGCGTTGAGCAGCGAGACGTCGTTGTCGATCTTGTCGGCCGGTACAACCCTGAAGCCGTCGTGTGCGTCGGCATTCCGTTTGGTCACACGCGTCCGCAGTGGATCCTCCCGCATGGTGGTCTCGTGACCGTCGACGGCGCCAGGCGCCGGGTTATCGCTGACTACTCATAGCAGGGCGCCGAGTGCCAAACGCGGCGACGACGGCCCGATCAACGCACCAATCAGGCGGAGATGTGCGCCCCGCGCGATTGCTGAGGCAGCATCGCTGACGGTCACAGACTCCCAGGTAGACAGAGCGCAGGATCGCTGAATCCGTGACGCTGACATCCGTGCTGACGAGCCGGCGCTCGGGCTGAGGGCGTCGGGTTCTGAGCGCCGTCGACGGCATGGTGTCTCGCGCCAGCTGGCCCGAGTAGCCAAGCACTCGGCTGCGGGCCGACGTCGAGCGGGGCGTTGCCCTCGCAAAGGATGAGCCTGGCCTGCCAGCCGGCCGCCACAGCACGCAGGTCGCTGGCGCCCCGAACAATCCAACCTGTCTAGCTAGACGTGCGGCCCCACCGACCGCTGAGCGCGTACCTAACGGCGGTTCGCGCGGCGATAAGCTGCAGCTTCAGTGCGCGGTCGGTTGGATGCCGACCCTCTGGCGATGGCCAGTCTCGCGGCGGTCAGCTGGTCAGGCGGCGTGTGCTTCGAAGCCGACGGAACCGAGGTCATGGCCGGCGGTGATACGCACGTCGGCATCGAGCGCTGCGGCGAGGCGGCGGAGCAGGGCGATGGTGGGCTCGGTGCCGCCTTCCTCAATACACTCGATCTCGTCGATGGACATGGCGGCACGCAAGGCGAGCTCGGCAACGCTCATCTGCAGTGCGGCACGCCGGTCGTAGACAGCTTTGCCGAAAGCCAGGGCCTCTCGGATGGCGATCCGCTGCGGGTCGCTGGCGTCGGCGTCCGGCAGCACCCACCGGGTGTGGTAGCCGGTCATCATGCCTGCCTCTCGTAGACCTGGTCTGCTGGCCGCTGGTGGTCGCGTTCGCAGACCTGCTGGGCGCGGACGGCCCGATCGATCTGCCGCTGGTCGTGCGGGCGGGTCTTGCGGAACACGGTCAGGAACACGATCCTCCGGACGGGCGCACACCAGTACGTTACCCTGACTGCGACCTGGGCAAGCCGCAGCCGTAGTTCCCAGACCTGGCCTTCGAGGTGCTCCGACCAGGGTCCGCCGAGCGAGGTCCCTTTCTCGGCCAGCATGCCAGCGACTTCGTCGGCGCGCTTGTAGTCGAAGTCGCTGAGGCTGTCCAGCCAGTCGCGGACCTCGGGTTCCAGCTCGAACTGGTGAAGATCCCGTCTTTGACCGCTCACGCGGGTCACGGTATCGGCCGCTGCCGACAGTTCGCGCTTCTCTCGGCGACTTGAGCCGCCCCCTGGCCTCGGCGGGCCAGGCTGGTGGCGGAGAAGAATGCTCGTGTTTCCGGGCGGCTCCGGCGGCGACAATGTCGTGGCGTGCCGGTCCAGCGACGCGCGGGCCCTCTCTGGCGCATGGTGTGCGGGATCCGGGTTCGGTGATGGCCTTGGTGACTACGTCTGCCTACTGGTCGGCCAAGCGGACACTCGGAGCTGCCCGGCGGGGTGCGCCGGGCAGCGCCTTAGCGCCGTAACGGTGCGTGAGCAGCGCCTGCCGGGTGATCGCGGCGACGGCGGCCATCGCACGCTGCCAGGGCCAATCGACCGACAGAGGCGGCAATCTGGACAGGATCTGCCGCCAGGCCCGGTCACAGCGCGGCTGAGGCAGATTTTCGGCCGGCTGACCGCTTGCTCGGGTGCCTGGGATTGCTGATCGGCAAGATCAAAACCTTTTGCCGGAAACATGGCTTTCCGGCTACCATCCCGCCCCGTGAAGCTCTCAGTGAACCTGGCACCTCTTGCCCGGCGCGCGTTCCGAGTGCTGTGGATCGGCCAGACCGTGTCGTCCGGCGGCGACGCCCTGGTTCAGGTCGCCTTCGCGTTCGCGGTGCTGCACATCGGCGGCAATGCGGTCGACATCGGCACCATCGCAGCGATCGGCACTGTCACCAGAGTCGCGCTCATCCTCGTTGGCGGGGTCTGGGCCGACCGTCTCAAGCGCCAGTTCGTGATGCTCACCTCCGATGCCCTTCGGGCGGTGGTCCAGGCGGTGCTGGCAGCCCTGCTGATCAGCGGGCACGCCAAAGTATGGGAACTGGCTGTGGGCACGGCCATCTTCGGGGCAGCCCAGGCGTTCTTCGGGCCGGCCTCAACCGGCTTGATCCCGGAAACCGTGCCGCCCGAGCAACTGCAGCAGGCTAACTCGCTGATGACCATCTCCGGCAGTTTCCTGCAGGTAGGCGGACCGGCCGTGGCGGGAGTTCTGGTGGCCGCGTTGGAGCCTGGTGTGGTGTTCGCGGTCGACGCCATTACGTTCGTGGTCAGCGCCGTATCGCTCGCATTGCTGCGGGTGCCGCCGCGCAGGATGCCGGAACGCGGCTCCTTCCGGGCGGACCTGGTGGCGGGCTGGCAGGAGCTGGCCATCAGGCCTTGGTATTGGATCAACCTGATCGCGCACGCATGCTACAACTTCGCGGTGCCCGCCAGCCTGGTGCTTGGGCCCGTGATCGCGGCGCATGAGCTCGGCGGCGCGTCCGCCTGGGGCGCCATCTCCGCTTCATTTTCAGCCGGGGCCGTGGTCGGCGGAATCGTGGGGCTGCGGGTCAAGCCGCGCAGGCCGCTGGTCGTCGCGAACCTGGCAGGCGTGACGGGCGGACTGCCCCTGCTGGCGTTGGCTCCCCCCCTGGCTACCTGGGCGATCTGCGTCGCATCAGTGCTCTCTGGCGCCGGGCTGATCGTGCTGAACTCGGTCTGGGCGGCCACTATGCAGCAGCTGATCCCCGACCAGGCGCGCTCCAGAGTGGACTCCTATGACTGGCTGATCTCGCTAGTGGCGATGCCGGCCGGCTTCGCCCTGGCTGGTCCGGTCGCGCTCGCGATCGGCGACGCGGCTACGTTGACCGCGGCCGCGGCTTTGGTCAGCATTCCGGTCGCGCTCATCGTGCTAGTGCCTGGCATTCGGGCGGTGCGCAGGACGGCTGGCGGGCAGATAACTGGGCCGCCTGTGGGCGTACCGGCCGACGCCATGCCGGATGCGCCGATTGGCTCGTAGCGTCAGCCCGTTGCGGAGTCCGAGACGACCGTGCCGAACCGGCTGCGGTGGAAGATCAGTGGCTCGCCCGAGTAGAACTTGACCCGGTGTACCCGCCCGATGATGATGTCGTGGTCCCCGCTCGGGTGCCGGTGCTCGAAGGTGCACTCGATGTGCGCGATGCAGCGGTCAAGCAGCGGAGCGCCGAAGATGCCCACCCGCCAGTCCAGGCCCGGCGAACTTGTCCTCCGCGGGTCGGGCAAACCGCTTCGCGATCTCCTCCTGGTCAGAGGCGAGCACGTTGATGGCGAAATGGCCGCTCCGGATGAGTCCCTCCAGGCTCGGCGCCCGGTGGTCAACGCAGAAGAGCACCAGCGGCGGCTCAAGCGATACGGACGCGAACGAGTTTGCGGTCAGGCCGTGGCGAGTGCCGGCGTCGTCGCAGGTCGTCACGACTGTCACGCCCGTGGTGAAGCTGCCAACGGCCTGCCTGAAGTCCCAGCTATCGAGCTGCCCGGCCCTGAGCTGCCGAGGTGCTACCATGGCACCATCTCCGAATTGCCATGAGGGCAACAGAGTTGCCTGTAGTTCTCATTCTAGGGTTCGCCGCCGTTCCAGCGGAATGGCCGCAACTTGCAACGCTATTGCCATTACGGCAATTCAGCAGCGATTCGGGCGTCACAAGGCAGACGAGATGAGCGCGGCCTTCTCGGTCAGCAGCTCGACGGCCGCGCGCATCGCGCGCGGGCTGAACCTGACGGCGGGACCCTGGACGCCGAGTATCGCCACCAGCTTGCCTGACCGGTCAAGAACGGGAGCTGCCACGGCGTTAAGGTCCTCCTCACGTTCTCCGAGTGCCTGAGCCCAGCCCGTTTCCCTGGTCCTGGCGACCTCGACCTCAAGCACGGCTCGGTCCACGATCGTCCGCTCGGTGAACGCCTTGAGCGTCCCGCCGCGCAGTGTCCCGCCGTGGGCGAGGAATACCTTGCCCACGGCTGTGGCGTGCGCAGCGCTGGTGCGGCCGACCTCGGCGACGCTGCGCACGGTCAGCGGGCTCTGCACGAAATCAAGCGTGAACGCCTCGTGCTCTCCGGGAACCGACAGCGTCGCAGTCTCCCCGATCCGGTTGCCAAGCTCCTCGAGGTGCGGCCGGACGAGTGAACGGATGTCCAGCCCGACCGAGTTGGCTAGCCGGACCAGTCCGACGCCCAGCCGGTATCGCCCCGTAGCGGTGACATGGTCGACAAGGCCGCCGGCGGTCAGGGTGGCCAGGATCCTGCGAGATCGTGCTGACGTTGATGCCGGTGCGGCGCGCGATCTCGTTGGTCCCCAGTTCTGTCCGCGCCTTTGCGAGCTCGTCGATTATTGCGATCGCCCGCTGGACAGCTGCGACCTGACGAGTGGCTGGCTGCCCGGTTCTTGCCAAGGTACGATTATCCTAACTTCGGAAATACTATTGCCTATACGGCAATAGTAGCGGACGAGGGCAGGCTTGCCATCAGGCGGAGGGCGATTGCCATGACTTCCATCCCAGCCAGCAGCCGTTACGTCATCGTCGGCGCCGGAATACACGGGCTCTCCACGGCCTGGCATCTGGCCAGGGAACTCCAGGCGCGCGGCCAGAGCGGCGAGGACATCGTCGTGCTGGACAAGCGCGCGGTCGGTGCTGGCGCGTCAGGCATCGCCTGCGGCGTCATCCGCAACAACTACTTCCAGCCCGCGATGCGCGAACTCATGGCGCATTCGGTATCGGTCTGGGAGTCCGATCCCGAGGCGTTCGCTTACCACCCGGTCGGATACATGCAGATCTCGCCCGAAGCGATGCACGAGGACGTGGCGCAGATCTTCTCCGAGCAGCAGGCAATCGGCTATCCGTCGCGTGCTGATCGAGGGCGAGCGTGACTGCCGCGACTACATGCTCGAGATGTTCGACGACTGGCAGGCGCCCGGCATCACGGCGATCCTGCATGAGCGCAGGGGCGGCTACGCGAACAACGTCAGGTCGCTGCGCGGCCTGGCGGCCAAGGCCGAGGCCGAAGGCGTCCGGATCGTGACCGGCGTCCGCGTGACCGGGATACGCACGAGCGGCGGCGCGGTGACCGCGGTGCAACCGACCAGGGCGAGATCGCCTGCGACCAGCTGGTCATCGCGGCCGGCCCGTGGATCCGTGACCTGTGGGCCATGCTGGATCTGCCGGAGCGGATCCCGGTGACAGACCGCGATGGCACCGTCCACGCCGACCGGCCGATGTGGACCTACTGGGCACTGCAGGAGGGCACGCTGGCTGTCGACCCGAAGGAGTTCACCGACAACCGCGGCTCGTTCCCGCCCGTCCTGCACGTAGATTCCAGCGCGCCGCTGTACGACGACGTGACCGGGGAGCTGATCACCGAGGAGATGTGGGGAATCTATTACAAGCCCGACTTCTACTTCGGCGGCGTGCAGGGCGGCACGTCGCCGTATGTCGTTGCCGAGCCTGCCGGGCAGGTCGCGGTGGATCCCGTACGGTCCGGAAAGCCCGCAGTACACGGTGACAGCTGACTTCGTCAGGATGTGGACCTCGGCGCTCGCCCACTGTCACAAGCGCTTCGAGGGCAAGCGTGACCTGTACCGCCACGAGCCGACCGGCGGGATCGGCGCGTTCACGCCGGACAGCTTCCCGGTCTTCGACACGTTCCGCGCAGAACGCTTACGTGATAGCCGACTCCAATCACGGCTACAAGATGATCGGCGTCGGGGCATCTGGTCGCGAAGGAACTGCTCGGCGAGCAGCAGGCGCTGCTCGCGCCGTTCCGGTTCAGCCGTTACAGCACCGGCGAGCTGCACCCGACCAGCAACTCGCCGTTTCCCTGGAGCTGATACCGAGTCCGCGGAGCCAATGCCGACGGCCCGGCGTCAGCCCGCCGGGCCGTCCGGGCAGCCGGCGTTAGCCTGCCGGGACCACGTCCTGTTCCTGCCGCAGCAGCGCCATCTGCTCGGCTGTCGGCTCCGCCGGCACCTCCTCGCGGAAGGTGATCTTTGCCTTGTCCTGCACGAGCCGCCGGAAGAAGAACAGCAGCACGGAGGCGACCAGCACGCCGACGCCGATGAACATGTCGGTCGTCGTCCCGTAACCGGTCAGCGATGGATTCGCGATCCCGAAGCCGACCAGGACGGCGTTGAACACGGCAAGGACCGCGGCGATCCCGACCCAGATCGGCCCCACCTTGATCGGGCGTGGCCAGTTCGGCCGGTCTCTGCGCAGCAGCAGGAAGCCGGTGAGGGCAAAGAAGTGCGCCAGCACGTAGCCGATGTTGCTCATGTACAGGATCGCCAGGTTGCTGGAGATGAACAGCACCAGCAGCACGTTGACGACCAGGTCGACGGTCATCGCACGGGCCGGCACGTGGAACCGGTTGAGGTGATAGAGCTGCTTCACGGTCATGTCGTCGCGGGCGATCCCGTAGAGCGCCCGCGACCCGTCGGCGGTCGAGGAGATCATCGACAGGAACAGGCTGCCGATCAGCAGCACGAGCATGAATCCGGCTGCGCCGCTGCCCACGATCTTCGCGAAGGCCGGCACGTAGAACTCGCCCTCCGCGGTCGCAGTGCTCGGCGCACCGGTCACACCGCCAAGGCCGAGCGGGAACAGCAGGAACACCAGCAGCGTGAACACCGCGGCGGACCGCAGCGCGATCGTCGTGTCGCGCCTGGTGTCGTGGTACTCGGGCGCGAAGGTGGCGCACACCTCGGCGGCGTAGGCCGACCACCCCATCAGGAACAGGTAAACCATGGCGAGCTTGAAACCGCCGAAGCCGTGCAGCGCCCAGGTCATGTTCGTGCTATGCCAGTTCCCGCTGAGGTACGGCACCAGGATGAAGATCACGAGCGGCACCATCAGCCCGACGCCGGTCACGTAGGAGATCCACACGGCGGGCCGGATGCCGAAGATGTTGAGCAGCCAGACCAGGATGATGCAGCCGATCGCGATGAAGTCCGAAAGCTCGAGGTGCACGGCGCCGTCGAACACCGACCAGGTCGCCGTCGGGAACCACTGGGCTGTGATCAGGTCGCCGATGACCTTGCCGAAGATCGACAGGACGACCGACCAGCCGATCCAGTAGCCGAACGCGCCGATCGGGCCGACGAGCGAGAACCGGCCGCGCCAGCCCTCGTGCGCGTACAGCGAGATGCCGCCAGGCTTGTCCGGGAACATCGACGCGGTCTCGGCGTAGATCCACGTCTGCAGCATGCCGACGCCTGCCGAGATCGCCCACAGCAGCACAGCGCCCCAGGTGCCGAGCGCGCCCATCGAGAATCCGAGCGATGCGATCAGGAAGCCCGGGTTGCACAGGGCTATGACGAACCCGTCCCACCAACGGAGCGCCTTGAGCAGGTGCCGCTCCTCAACGAACGCCTCAGCCATGGGCGCACCTCCGTTTCACCCCAGGTAAACGTTGTGTAGCACGTGCCGGTCCGCTGTGTCTATACGATCTGTGTTAACTCTCGCTTTTGGCGTCAGGCTCCGGCACCAAGGCCCAGACCGGGAATGGCGAGTGACGGTCAGGAACCGTCAGGCCTGTTCGCGGCCGCTGCAGAGCACCTACAATGCGAGGATGCGCGGTGCCCTGATCACCGTTCGCTGCGACTGCGGCGAGACCGGCCACGTTCCGCATGGCGAGCGGTGGCGGTGCGCTAAGTGCCGTCGTTCGTGGAACACGAGCCAGATCCCGGCCGACGAGTACTGGGAGATCATGCGGGACATGCGCCGGATGCGCCTGTCCGTGATCGGCACCGCCGCTGGTGCTGGTGCTCCCGATCGCCGCACTCGCGCCTTTCCTCGGCATACGGATCCTGCTGCTGCTGCCGGTCGTGATGAGCTTCTGGTACATGTTCTACATGCCCAGGTGGCGCCGTCAGGTCCGGGAACGGGCCAGAAGCCTGCGCAGATGGAAGCTCCACCCCGAGTGACATGACATGCCGGCTCTGCAGCGCCAGACGCCGCGCCCGCCAGGGACTGGATCGCGCAGGCGGCCGTCCGATCCTGCTCGGCACCCTCGATGCTCCCTTTGATCACGACGCGGTGATCTTCGCCGTGGAGACGGCGGTCGAGCTCGGGCAGCGGCTGATCATCGCTAACTTCGTCGAGCGGCCGCCGCTTCCGCTATCGGCGATGCTTGGCTATGACGACCTTCCCTACACCCCGGAGATGGCCAACTCCCTGCAAGAACCCGCCCGGCTCGCTCAGGAGCTAGGGGTCCAGGTGACCAGGCTCCGGGTGAAGAGCTTCCATCCCATCCAGGCCATGCTGGAGGTCATTTCCGAGCAAGGCGCCGGGCTTTTCGTGTTCGGCCCAGACCGGCGCAAGATTTCTAAGCTGCGATACCGCCGGGCGGCTCGCGCCATTCGGTCCAAGGTCACGGCCCTGGTGTGGCTGGCCGAATGAGACGGTAATCCCGGATCTGCCCGGCCACTGTCCGCGTTACCGTGCAGTTACCATCTGGTTAAACGCTGTTTCATCTGAGTGGATGTCATCATGACGACGACCTGGTCCGGGCAGGGGCTTCTCCGGACTTCGTCGTCGGCGAAGCCCGGCTGCTCAGTCAACCTGGTGATCGCTGCAACGGGTTGCTCGCCAGCTGCTGTCCTGGTCAGCGGTCGCAGTCAGCTGTCATCAAGGCCCGGTGCACCGAGTGCAACTTGTCAGTCATGCCGCGCGGCCTGCGCGGCAGCGAGTCATCGGGCACCGCCAGGCGCCGGAGTCAGTTGCGGCGCCCGACGACATCCGGGCTGGGCGGTCAGCCGGCCTGGTCGGCGACGGAGCCAGTGGCCGCAGCGCCCTTAGCGCGGCCGCAGGCGTGCACGGTGGGCTGGCGGCGTTCGGCCGCATTCCAGAAGTCGGTGAGAATGCTCGCCGTCGTCATCGGGGCCTCGACCGCGGGGGAATGCGCGGCACCCGGGATGCAGATGCGGTCGGCGCTCAGTCGGTGGGCCATCTCGTCCTGCTCGCCGGTCGGCCACGCGTCGTCGTTCTCGCCGTACACGACGCGGACCTGCAGGCACGCAGCCGCGGCTGCCTTGGCCAGCTCCTCGGTTCGGTCGGGGCCGTCAAGCAGCAGCCGGGCGATCACGATGTAGTGCAGGGGGCAGGTACGCAGCGTCCGCTCGCGCAGGAAGGCGATGACGTGGTCGGTCGTGCCATCGGCCCGTGCCTGCGGCTCAAGCTGGTCCTGCCAGATCTGCCTGACGAGGTCATTCAGCTCCGCGTGGTCGTCAGGCACGCCGCCATCGTGGGGGTCGAGCACTTGCAGCAGGTCGGTGAGCGCCGCCGCGCGTTCGCCGCCCAGGGCGGCCGGTCCCGACCCGAGCAGTGTTAGCGACATGAACGCGGCGGCTCGCTTCAGCACCGCCTCGCGCGCAATCAGCCCGCCCATTGAATGGCCAACCAGGTGCACACCCTCGGCATCCGGGGCAACCGCATCGGCCATCGCCAGCACGTCCGCGGCCAATTCGGCCGGGGCATAACCATCACGTCCAGGTGCGTGCGGGCTCTGATACTGGCCCCGCTGGTCGACGGCATACACGCGGCGACCGGACGAAGCGAGCGGCTCGAGGATCGGCAGGAAGTCTTCCTTGCTGCCGGTGAAGCCGGGGATCAGAAGGGCTGGCCTGCGGTAGGCCACCCCCCGGGAAGGCTGGGCCTCCAGGATTGCGAAAGAACCACGAGCCGTCTGCAGTGTCGCTGACCGGACGTGGTCGGGCATCTCCAGTGACCGGGGAGTACTCACGGGTTGGCAGCCTACCGAGAAATCGCTGAAATGTAACAGTCAAATAACGCAGGATTACCCGGGAAAGTTCGCCTGCCGAACCGGAACATGCCCGGTCAATCTCGGGCTAAAACCCGCGCAACGAGGTGTTGCCAGTAACAGGCCACAAGGAAGCAACCGGGCGGTCACTCCCAGTAGCTATGACCATTATCTGCCAGGTCCTACCTTCGGTGCAGCCGGGCCGGCTTGTCACTCGGCCGCGGCCTGCCCGGCGGCAGCCTGCCCACCGCCGCGGTTGCGCGAGCGTCGCCTGCGCGGCCGCCGCGCTGCAGCGGTGTGGCCATCCGCGGCATCGGCGACCGGCGCGCCCGTGTCGGCCGCAGTCGCTGCGTGGCCTCCGCTGCCCTGGCCTCCGCCAACGCCAGTCGTAGGCGGCCCGGCCCGCGCGCCCGTGTCGCGCGTTACACCATCGGCAAGCTGGCCGCCCCGCGTCCTGCGGCGGGCCCGCGGCGTCCGCGGTCCCGGCTCCCGAGCGCCACCGTCTGCAGCATGGCTGCGGTCCCGCCTGGCCGGCCCGGCGGCGTCCGCCTTGCGGTCGCGGTCATGCGAGCCTCCGCGGCTCCCGTCACGCGAACGCGTCTTGCCGGTCTCGCCGATGTCCTCGAGATCCTCGGCCTCAAGGCCGGCGCGTTCCCGCTGCGCCCTGGGCAGGACTCCCTTGGCGCCCGCGGGGATGCTCAGCGCCGCATACAGGTGCTCGGAGGTCGAGTAGGTCTCCAGCGGCTCGGCGTGGTCCAGGTGGAGCGCCTCGTTGATCATCTTCCAGCGGCTCAGGTCAGCCCAGTCCACGAAGGTGACAGCCACGCCGTCGCGGCCGGCCCGGCCGGTGCGGCCGATGCGGTGCAGGTAGGCCTTCTCGTCCTCAGGGCACTCGTAGTTGACCACGTGCGTCACGTCGTCGACGTCCAGGCCGCGCGCGGCGACGTCGGTTGCCACCAGCACGTCGACCTTGCCGGAACGGAAGGCCCGCATGGCCCGCTCGCGCTGACTCTGGCCGAGGTCACCATGCACGGCCGCGGCCGCGAACCCCTTGGTCGTCAGCGTGGCCGCGACCGTGTCGCAGGTCCGCTTGGTCCGGCAGAACACGATGGTCAGCCCGCGACCCTCCGCCTGCAGGACTCTGGCCAGCACCTCGACCTTGTCCATCTGGTGCGCGCGGAACACGTGCTGCTCAGTAGACGGCACGTGCTGGGGAGCGTCGTGCTGCTCAGCCCGGATGTGCATCGGGCGGCTCAGGTGCCGGCGGGCCAGCGTGACGATCTCGCCCGGCATCGTGGCCGAGAACAGCATGGTCTGCCGCCCCGGCGGGGTCAGCTGCAGGATCCGCTCGACATCCGGCAGGAAGCCGAGGTCCAGCATCTTGTCGGCCTCGTCGAGGACGAGCGTGGTGACCTTGTTCAGCTTCAGGTGCCCCTGCCGGGCGAGGTCGAGCAGCCGGCCGGGGGTCCCGACGACGATGTCGACGGTGGCCAGCGCATCAATCTGCGGCTCATATGCGCGGCCGCCGTACAGCGTCACGACGTTGGCGCTCATCCGCGAGCCTGCCACCCGGATATCGTCCGCCACCTGGATGGCGAGCTCGCGGGTCGGTACAACGATGAGGGAACGAGGGGACGACTTCACCCGCGGCGTCTCGTCGAGCCGCTCAAGAATGGGGATGCCGAAGGCAAACGTCTTGCCAGTGCCGGTCCGGGCCTGGCCAATCAGATCGTGGCCATCGAGGGCGACCGGAAGGGTCAGCGCCTGGATGGGGAACGCAGCAGTGATGCCCTCGGCTTCCAGCGCCGCGCAGATTGGCTCCGCGATGCCGAAGTCACGAAAGGTCTTCTCGTTCAAGAGCTGAGCCGGGGTGACAGGCTCGCTGGTGTCCACCAGCTCAAGGGCCGGGCCCGGGACGTCTTCGGGCTCGTGCGCGGGGTTATTGTCCATCGTGGTCGTATAGGTACTCAGGGCTTCCGCCTCTAGTTGGGCTCGCGGCTCCCGGGCATGCTTGCCGGGCACACTCTGCCGTGAGCAGGTCTGTGACCTCTCCAGCGGGGCAGTCTTGCCGTGACGCGGCTCCGGGACCTGAATTGGGCCACGTACTCGCGGAGAAGAATCAGCGCGTCATCCGCTGGAAGCCAACGGCTCCATGATCGTCACGCTTAATGTTCTATAACGCGTTCGGGGGCAACCACATTCCGCATGTGGATCCCGTGCAGTGTATCAAGCTGGGGTTACTACCCTTGCGCAGTGCGTGCGTGCCGCTACCGCGTGTCCCAGCAGGCTGCTGCGTGTCCCGGCAGGCCGGCTGTTGTTACGCTGCGGCTGTGAGCGACGACGCACCACAAACGAGCGGCTCGGGGGCCGACGAGGGCCTGCTCGACCTGCTGGGGCTGCTGGCCTACGCATCTCTGACCGCGTTCTTCCGGATCTCCGATGATGCGGCAATGGCGCTCGCCCTGGCCGACAAGACTGCCCTGGCAGAGCTGGCGGTTGCCCAGTTCGGCCATTTCCAGTTGCTGAGCCGGCGGATCGAGGAGCTTGGAGCCGAGCCGGGGACGGTCATGCAGCCGTTTGTCGGTCCTATCGACGCATTTCATGCCAGGACGGCGCCGTCGGACTGGCTAGAGGGCCTGGTGAAGGCCTACGTAGGCGATGGCATCGCGAACGACTTCTACCGGATGATCTCGCAGGTTCTGGAGCCGGATGCCGCGACGCTGGTCCAAGAGGTGCTCAGCGACAGCGGCCATTCCGGGTTCGTCATCGCCAGGGTCCGGGAGGCGATCGAGGCGGACCCACGGGTTGCCGGGCGGCTGGCGCTGTGGGCTCGGCGGCTCATGGGCGAGGCGCTCGGGCAGGCCCAGCGAGTCGCCGCCGAGCGGGAGCCGCTGGCGCGCCTGCTGGCAGGTCCGAAGGCCAGCCAGCTCGGGGACATCGGGCGGATGTTTGCCACTCTGACTGATTCGCACGCCGCCCGGATGGCCTCACTGGGTCTGGCTGAATAATGCAACGTCGGCCTCATCACATCCGGGGGCCTCGCCGGTTAGTCTCTGAACGGTGAGCCAGGAAGCGGTTCCACCCGGCGGGCACTCGCCGCCCGCGGCACCGGTTCCCGACCGCCGGGGTCGGCTGCGCTCGATCGCGATGATCGCGGTTTTCGACATCGGCGGCCCGCTCCTGGCCTACGGGCTGCTGCGCTCACATGGGTTCTCGGCGGTGACGGCGCTGATTCTGAGCGGCGTGCTTCCGGCCATCGGCGTGGGCATCGGTGCAGCTCAGCATCGTCGGCTCGACGTCATCGGCGCGCTGGTTCTGGCAGGGATTCTGGTCGGGACCGTGCTCGGGCTGATCAGCCACAACGCCAGGCTCGTCCTGATCGAGGGATCGGTGCCCACCGCTGCTTTCGGCGTGGCTTGCCTCGGGTCGCTATGGACGCGGCGGCCGCTGATCTACGCCTTCGCGCTCGAGTTCACCGGCCCGGACAGCGCCCAGGGCCGGGAGATGGTGAGGCTCTGGCAGTACCCGAGCTTCCGGCATGCGTTCCGGGTCATGACCGTGGTGTGGGGGATCGGATACCTCGTCGAGGCAGCGATCAGGGTCGTCATCGTCCAGGACACATCGACCGGGACGGCCCTGGCGAGCTCCAAGATCATGCCGTTCATCTTTGCGGCCGTCCTGGCGACGTGGACCGTGGTCTACGGGCGGCAGCAGAGGCGGAAGGGTGAGCAACTGGCAGCCAGGTTCGCCGCGCAGGACGCTGCTAGCTCGGCGCCGGACGTTGCCAGCCCAGCGCAGGACCCTGCTAGTTCGGTGCAGGACGCTGCTAGCCCGGTGCCAGCGGCAGGCAAACCAGCTTCCGGGCCGTCACCGCGGCGTTAGATCGACGGGCCCGTGACGTTGCCGAAGCCGACCCGGCGCTGCTCGTTGCTGCCGAACTCGAGGTAGGCGATCTTGTCAGCCGGGATCAGCACTCTCCCGCCCTTGTGGTCAAGCAAAGTGAACACGCCGCGCTTAGCCACCGCGTCTTCGAGCGCGGTCGCGACCTCGTCCGCGGATGTGTCGGTCTCCAGCACTAGCTCGCGGGGGACCGACTGAATCCCGATCTTGACTTCCACAGGTCTCCTCAGTTGGCACCGGGTCGAGCGGTCACCGAGTCGTGCGTTCCATCGGCCATCGGCCAGTCGCTGATACCGCGCCAGCCGAGCCGGGCGATCAGCTCCTCGGCGACTTCCTTCGGGATGGCCTGGCCGGTGCTGAGCCAGTACCTGGCCGTCACCTGCGCCATCCCGACCATGGCGACGCCGAGCAGGTGCGCCTCCTCGTTGCTGACGCCTGCGTCCTCGCGGATGAACTGGCTCACCAGTTCGGCGCAGTCATACATCACCTTGTCCAGCCTGGCCCGGACTGCGGGCTCGTTGCCAAGGTCGGACTCGAAGACCAGCCGGAACGCCTCGCCCCGGCCCACGACGTAATCGTAGAAGGCCTTAAAGGTGGCTGGTACCCGCTGCTTGTTGTCTGTGGTCGAGGAAAGCGCCTGGCTGACCATGCGGATCATTTCCTCGGTGCTCTCGTCAAGGAGCGCGAGATAGAGATCTAGTTTGCCAGGAAAGTGCTGATATAGCACGGGCTTGCTGACGCCAGCGCGCTCAGCGATCTCATCCATGGCGGCCGCGTGGTAACCCTGAGCCACGAACACGTCACGGGCCGCGCCGAGCAGCTGCAGCCTGCGCGCCGGTCGCGGCAGGCGCGAACTACCGGTCCTGGTCTGGGGCGAAACGGTCAACGACAACTCCGGATTCGTACCTGCGGCTGCTGCGTACCTGTGGTGCACGCTGTGCTGCATCCCTTTCTTGTGCAATTCTACGGCCAGCCCGTGTGGGCGGCCTTGCTAGCGGTAATCGTCGTCGTCAGCGACTGTGACGACCCGAGCCTGCTCGGCCGCGTCGGCCTCATCGGCCTCTAGCGGCAGCTGTTCAGGCTCCTCGACCTCATCGGAGTCGACATCAGGCTCGTCAGGCACCGCGTCAAGATTCTGCTCAGCTGCGTCGGCATCCGGCGCCTCGAGATCCATGTCGCTCATGCTGGGCCTCCTTGCCTCACTTCGCACTCGAACATATTGCCGAAAAATGGATTTAGGACAACACTGGTTGTATCAGTACCCGTACCGGGCCTGACATCCGCGCTGGATCATGGTCAGAATTAGTAGCCGATCCAGCTCGGGGTAAGGAGACGTCATGCGCAGCATGTGGAAGGGGGCAGTTTCCTTCGGCCTGGTCATGATCCCGGTGAAACTCTATGCCGCCACTGAGCAGAAGGATATCGCCTTCCGGCAGGTCCACCGCGACGACGGCGGCCGAATCAGGTTCCGCCGGTTCTGCTCGATTGAGGACATCGAAGTGCCCTACGAGGACATCGCCAAGGGGTATGAGCTGCCGGGCGGTGAGGTGGTGGTCCTCACCGAGGAGGACATGGCTGACCTGCCGCTGCCCACGACCAGGAACATCGAGGTGCTGCAGTTCTGCCCGGCCGAGCAGGTCGACCCGATCATGTTCAACCGCTCGTACTACGCAGAGCCGGAGACGGCCGGTGCCCGTGCCTACTGCCTGCTCCGCGATGCGATGGATCAGTCGGGAAAGGTCGCCATCGCCAAGGTGGCGTTGCGGCAACGCGAGTCGCTGGCCGTACTTCGGGTTCGCGAAGGCCTCATGGTCCTGGAGACCCTGCTGTGGCCTGATGAAGTCCGCGAGACGGAGTTCCCGTTCCTGGACGATGACATTGATGTCAGGCCGCAGGAACTGCGCATGGCCAGCTCGCTAATCGAGTCGATGACCGTCGACTTCGACCCGGACGAGTACCACGACAACTACCGGGAGGCGCTGCAGGAAGTCGTCGACGCCAAGGTAGAAGGACGCGAGATCCTGCAGCCCGAGGCGGGCGCGGAAGCAGTCAGCCAGCCGTCGAGCCTGGCGGACGCGCTGCGGGCCAGTCTGGCGGCGGCCAAGGGCGGCGGCAAGCTCAGCATCGCGGCCGCCGGTGACGAGGAAAGCGCCGGTGACGAGGAAAGCGCCGGTGACGAGGAAGCAGAGCAGCCTGCCCCGCGCCGGAGTGCGAGGTCAGGCCCCGCGAGGTCAGGCTCCGCGAGGTCAGGCTCCGCGAAGGCTAGCCCGGCCAAGCCGAAGCCCGCGGCCGCGGCCGCGGGCAAGACTGCGGCCGCCAGCAAGACCGCGGCTGCCTCCAAGACCGCGGCCAGGCCGAAGACCGCGGCCGCGAGCAAGACTGCGGCCAAGACAACTGCGGCCAAGACAACTGCGGCCAAGCCGGCCGCTCGCAAGCGCGCGGGCTGACTAACCGCGCGCGGCGCAACGCCACCTGCGACGCCTTTTTCATGATCCTGAAGACTTAATGGTCGTATGCGACGATAAGTCTTCAGGATCATGAAACTGCGGTGTGTCATACATCTGCACAACCAATGAAGCCCGTCAATGGCGTGAATTCCGGCAGTTCAGCAGGCAGGCGAGGCTGGTTTTGAAATGCTGGGACCGAGCCGGCTGCAGCACCACCGAACGGCTGCAGCCACGAGGAGGGGTCATGCCGAATCCGGTCGCATGGTTCGAGGTAGCCGGACCTGACGCGAGCGCGCTGCAGAGTTTCTACGGCGAAGCCTTTGACTGGAAGATCGATGCCGACAACCCGATGAACTACGGGATGGTTGAGATGTCGGAAGGCGGCATCCCAGGCGGCGTCAGCCCGAGCCCCGACGGGACACCGCACGCCATCTTCTACGTGGCCGTGGACGACGTCCAGGCCGCGCTGGACAAGATCGGCAACCTCGGCGGTACGACGGTCATGCCGCCCATGGATGTCCCCGACGGCCCGACGATCGGGCTGTTCGCCGACCCGGCGGGGAACCTCATCGGCCTGATGAAGTCCATGTAGGGCGTCTGTCAACTGCCCGTTTAGCTAGTTTTATCAGCTAGTACTCTTGGACAGCATGACCGATCAGATCAACGCCGCCACTTCCGGCGCACAGGACAACGGCGCCGCACCCGTGTCGGCTCCTGACCGCCCGATCGCGCGGTGGCCGGGTGAACTCGTCGAGCTGGACAATGGCCTCCGGGTGTTCGTCCGCAGAACGCCGGATGTCGCCGGTGCCGAGCCCGCTGTCTTCGTGCACGGCCTCGGCGGGTCGGCGACGAACTGGACCGATCTAATGGGCCTGCTCAGCGAGCCCCGCGGCGACCGGCCAGGGCTCGCAGGAGAAGCGCTCGACCTGCCCGGCTTCGGGTACTCGCCGCCGCCAGCTGACGGCGACTACTCGCTGGACGCAAGGGTCGCCGCGGTCATTGCTCTGATCGAGAAGCGGCACAGCGGGCCGGTCCACCTCGTCGGCAACTCGCTCGGCGGCGCCATCAGCACCCGGATCGCGGCTCGCCGCCCGGACCTCGTCAGGACGCTGACGCTGATCTCGCCCGCGCTGCCGGACTTGCGGCCGAGGCTGCTGCCCATGCGGCTGGCGCTGGTCAGCACGCCACGGCTCGGCGAGACACTGCTGAGGCGGCTGCAGCAGATCCCGCCGGAACGGCGGACCGACATGACGGTCAAGGACCTCTACGCCGATCCGACCCGGCTGCACCGCGACCGGCGGGCTGAAGCCGTCGCCGAGGTGATCCGCCGTGACGGCCTGGAGCATGCTGGCGACGCGCTGCTGAAGTCCGGCCGGGCACTGGTTGTCGAGTACACCCGGCACGGGCCCGGCTCGCTGTGGCGCGAGGCCGCCAGGGTGACAGCGCCAACGCTGGTCATTCACGGTAGCCACGACCGCCTGGTGAATCCGTCGACTGCCGCCCGCGCGGCGCGATCGTTCCGCTACGGCCGGGTCGTGCTGCTCCCCAGGATCGGCCACGTAGCCATGATGGAGCGTCCGGACCTGGTCGCCGCCGAGATGCAGGAGTTCCTCGCGGCGGCGGCCAGGTCCGAGGCAGCCAGATCGGACATAGCGAGAGCCGCCAACGCGGCCAGGGCTGACGCGGCCAGGTCCGACACGGGCAGGTCCGACACGGGCGGAACCCGCATGCCGAAGCTCCGGCCGGGCCGGACGACGCCGGGCGGCCAGCTCCGCCGCGCCAGCAGCTGAGGCGCCGGAGTGCTCATAACGGCCGCGCGGCTGGTGACGGCCGAGGGCGAGAGCGCCCCCGTTCCCGCTGGTTATCTCGATATTGCCGACGGCCTGATCGACAGCGTCGGGGCCGGAGCGCCGCCGGGTAAGCCTGATCTGGAGCTGTCCGACGGATACCTGCTGCCGGGCTTCGTGGATCTTCAGGTCAACGGGTATTTCGGGGAGGACCTGCAGACCGCGGACGCAGCCGGCTGGGCGGCCGTCGCCAGCGGGCTGCCGTCGACGGGAACCACCTCGTTCGTGCCGACGCTGATCACGGCGCCGCTCGCCCGGCTCGCTGCCGAGTTGCAGGCCGCGGCCGCCATCGTGGCCAGCCTGCCGGCTGGTGGCGCGCGGGTGCTTGGCGTGCACCTGGAGGGGCCGTTCCTCTCGCCGCTGCGGCGCGGTGCGCACAACGAGGCGTGGCTCACCGACCCGACACCCGAAGCCGTCGAGGAGCTCATCCAGGCCGGCGGCGGGCTGCTCCGCCTGGTCACGCTCGCGCCAGAGCGGCCCGGCGCCCTCGAGGCCATCGACCAACTTGCCGCGGCCGGCGTGCTGGTCAGCGTCGGCCACAGCGACGCCACCGGCGCTCAGGTCGCGGCCGCGGCGGAGCGGGGGGCGCGGATGGTGACGCACCTGTTCAACGCGCAGCGGCCGCTCAGCCACCGGGAGCCGGGCGTCGTCGGCCAGGCTCTCACCGACGGCCGGCTGACCAGCGGGCTGATCGCGGACCTGCACCACGTCGCCGGGCCGGTCTGCGCGCTGGCATTCCGCGCGGCACCTGGCCGGATCGCGCTGGTCACCGACGCGGCGGCGCCGGCCGGTATGCCGCCGGGAGAGTACCTGCTCGGCGGCGAGCCGGTCACGCTGCCGCCTGCCGCGGGCGCCCCGCCGGTTCGCGCCGACGGCACGCTGGCGGGCTCCGCGCTGCGGATGGACCGCGCGGTGGCCAACATGGTGATCGGCCGGCGTCGAGCCTGGCCGAAGCGGTGGCTGCCGCCACTAGGATTCCTGCGGACCTGATCGGCAGGCCCGACCTCGGCAGGCTCGCCCCCGGTGCGGCCGCGGACCTGGTCTGGCTGAGCCCGGACCTGACGGCCAGGGCCGCCTGGATCGGCGGCGAGCTCGTCTTCACCGACGGCGCCGCCGCGACGCTCGCGGCCGTACCGGCCTGACCTTGAGGAGCAACATTCAGATGGGGAACGAGGCCTGCCGTCGCTGATGCGGCAGGAAATCGGTCAGCAGCCGGCGGCGCTGAGGGCCACCATCGACGCGCTGCTGCCGCGCCGCGACGAGGTAGCCCGGCTGGCGGCGCGGACCCGGCAGGTGCTGTTCATCGCGCGCGGCACGTCCGACAACGCGGCCGTGTACGGGAGCTACCTGATCCAGGTGCACGCCGGCCGGATGGCGTCGCTCGCGTCGCCGTCGGTTGCCACGACCTACCGCAGCCGGATGGACCTGTCCGGCGTCCTCGCCGTCGCGCTGTCCCAGTCGGGCCGGACCGAGGAGATCGTCGAGACGCTGACCTGGGCTCGAGATTGCGGTGCGCGGACGCTGGCGATCACGAACGGCGGCGCGTCGTCGCCGCTGGCCCAGGCCGCGGAGGTCACGCTCGTGACCGAGGCCGGGATCGAGCAGGCCGTGCCGGCCACCAAGACGTTCACCACCCAGCTCGCGGCACTCGCCGTGCTCGGCCTCGGACTCGGCGCGCCGCTGGATCAGGCCGAGCTGCAGGCGGTGCCGGACGCGATCGCGGAGCTCCTGGAGGGCGCGGGCGCAGTCGGCCCGGCCGAACTTGAGCCGATCGTGGCCGAGCTGGCGAAGGTGCCCGGCGTCGTCGTGTCCGGCCGCGGCTTCGCCTACGCGGCCGCGCTGGAGCTGGCGATCAAGCTCAAGGAAGCGTGTTACCTGCACGCGATGGGCCTGTCTTACGCCGACCTGCTGCACGGGCCGATCGCGGTGGTGGATGCGGAGACCCCGGCGATCGTGGTGGCGGCGGACTCAGGGCCGACGCTGGCGGGCACCGTGGACCTGGCCCGTCGGGTGACCGGGGCCGGAGCGAAGGCGTTCGGTATCGGCGGTGGGGATCGAGCTGCCTGCTGCCTGCACGGCGTCCCTGCCCGGGCCCGCACTGCCGGAGTGGCTTGCCCCGATCGGGCTGATCGTGCCCGGCCAGCTGCTGACCGAGGCGCTGGCCCGGCGGCTAGGCATTAACCCCGACCGGCCCCGCGGACTCAGCAAGATCACGCAAACGGACTAGCGCCGCTGGCGCATGAATCCACGGGACCCGGCTGCGGCGTTGCCCGCGGCGGAATGCCGCCTGAGGGCGTTCGGTTGACCAAGCGAACGGGCCCAGCGTCGGGCCCTGGCTATCGGGAGCAAATCGTGACTACCCAGCTCGTCAAGCCGCTCTATACGGCAAGCGCGACCGCTACGGGCGGCCGGGCTGGTCATGTCGTCTCCGCGGACGGCATCCTCGACCTGGACCTGCGGCCGCCGGCGGAGATGGGCGGCCCGGGTGGCGCCACCAACCCCGAAGAGCTGTTCGCTGCTGGTTACGCGGCATGCTTTCAGAGCGCGCTAGCCGTCGTCGGGCGGCGTAACGGCGTGGACACGTCCGCGTCCACCGTCGAAGCGGACGTCACGATCGGCACCGTCGGCGGTGGCGGGTACGGGCTCGCCGTTAACCTTAGGGTCTCGGTACCCGGCGTCGACACCGGCACGGTCCGGTCGCTCACTGAGGCTGCCCATCAGGTCTGCCCGTACTCGAACGCCACCCGGGGCAACATCGAGGTCACGCTTCAGGCCGGCTGAGCCCGCCGGATTCCCGCTAGGTTGATCGCGACAGGCAGGAGCGCTGAATGGCAACCGCACCGGAGCCACACCACCTGAGTAACCACCACCGCACCACGCTGCGCCAGATCTTCCAGCACCCGGTCAGCCACAACATCGAGTGGAACGCCGTGCTGTCGCTGCTCGAGGCAGTCGGTTCGGCAGTGGAACGGCACGACGGCAAGGTCGCGGTCACGGTGGGGTCGGACACCGAGTTCTTGGACCCGCCGCTGCATAAGGACATCAACACGCAGATGGTCATCGATCTCCGCCGTATGCTCAGCGACGCCGGCTACGGGCCGGACGCGCCGGCGAGTTAAAGACGGACCTGGCGAGCTGAAAGCGGGCCTCCGCGAGCTGAACCAGGCCCCGGCGAGCCCGGCTGTCGGCACGTGCGGAGTTACGGCAGGTCGTATGTCGCCAGCGGGGACCTGTCGCCGACCAGCCACAGGTGGCCGAACGGGTCGATGAAGCCACCTTGCCGGTGAACGCCCCAGGGTGCCTGGTGGTCCCGGATCTTGTCGACACTGCCATCGGCTCCTGCCGTCACGGCGCGTTCGATGAAGCCGTCCGGGTCATCGACGAACACCTCGACCCGGACCGTTCGCGAGCCCAGGGCAGCCGGGGTGTCCCAGCCGTTGTTCTCGGGCTCGCCGAGAAAGAACGGGGCACCGGCAACTGTCAGCCCGATTACGCCGCCAAGGTTCCACAGTTCGGTTGCACCGAGTGCCCGGGCGTACCAGCGCGCGGCTGCCGCGAGCATCGGGCACGGCGAGCATCACGGAGATCACCGGGGGATGAGCGCCGGCCGTCATCAGCCATCTCCTTACGCGAGCCATGCTGGGGCGGGACAACGTGTCACGGCAAGAAGCCTGTCAGATGCGGGGCCAGTTGCCGCCAGCCAGCGGGCCTCCGCGAGCTGAAGCAGGCGTCCGCGAGCTGACCACGGCCTCGTCGGCAAGCGCAGCATAACGGCGGGGATACTGTCCGTATGGTTGACGACACCGCGCGGGACCTGGCTATCTACGAAGCGCTGAAGGCGGCCGACGAGGTCGCCGCTGCCCTTCAGGTTCATCTGGTCGAGGAGCACGGCGCCGACGCGGACCCGGACGCTGCGCAAGGTCCGGCTACGCACTCGCTCAAGCTGCTGCGTCAGGCCCGCGAGCGACTCGGCCGAGGGCTGCGGGCTGTGGATGCCGACCTCATCGCCGAAGACGATCCCATCTCGCTGCGCAACCACCACTGACGCCGCTCCGGCATCCCCGGAGCTTGGGTGCGCAAAGCTTCGTATGTCCCGATAATTTCGCAAGCTGCATATTCGCGCTCGCTCCATAGGGGCTACGCTCCGACTATGGCGGCGAATTACCTTATATCCCGCAAATGGAGCCTAGCTAACCGGTTCGCGATTACTGATTCCACCGGCACGGAGCACTTCAGTGTCGAGGGCCGGCTCGCGTTCTCGCGGCGGTTGTCCGTCCGCGACACCACCGGAGCAGAAGTAGCGGTCATCACCCGCCGCGGACTCTCCAACCGCTACGAAATCCTGGCTGGCGGCCAGCTGACCACTGTGCGCCCTCGGGGGTTCTTGGGACAGCGGTTCGAAATCGACTCTGCCGCTGGTCAGCTAGAGGCTCGCGGCAACTTCTCCGGACGGCAGTATGTCGTCACCAGGGGAGGCAGTCAGGCAGCCGCCGTAACGCAGTTGCGCACGTTCCGCGAGCAGTTCGCCGTCGAGGTCAGCGAGACCGAGGACCCTGTGCTCATGCTGGCGGTAGTGCTGGTGATCGAGACCATCAGGGATGACCGCCGCCGGAGCGCCGCTGCCGCCGGAGCCGCGTCAGCGGGAGCTGGGACCTGACGAATGGCTTCCGGCAGACGCTGGACCTTACCTACAGGGGAGTCGCGCTGAACTAGTCCTTCTTTCCGCGACCATTCCCGGCTACCGTGCTGGAAAAGGCCTTATTGCGCCGGAAAGAAAGGACTGCGTCCTTGGGGGGAAGAGCTGGCGTTTGCCTGCTAAATGGCTGGGAGTTCTGGCTGCTGCTGGGCGCACCAGCTCGCCAGCCGGGTACGTCGTGGCCAGTGGGCCGAGGTCCCGAGGCGAAGTTCAGCTACCGGGCACAGTTCCGCAAGCAAAGCAGCCGCCCCCGCCGCTCAGAGCGAAGAATGATTCGACCCGACGCCCAGCCAGATGGGGGTAACTGGCTAGTAACCGGCCGGGCTAGAGGCCCGGCGCCACGCCAGCGAACGTTGCGCGTGCGCTGATCTCGCGCTGCAAGACGGTCCGCTGCTCGGCCAGGATCGCGCGGACGGGGTCGGCCGGGTCCATCCTGACCAGCGCGGCGTCGGTAGCGGCGAGGGTTGCGCCGTCGGCCAGCGTCGCCGGGTACAGCGCCCTGGCCAGCCGCTGCGCCGTCCGCGCGTCATGCTGGCCTACTGCAGGTATCGCCTCGGCGAAATAGCGCTCGCGAAACTCGCCGAGCAGACGCTCCTGTCCCGGCACCCATACGCCCTGGGCGTGCGCAAGCGCTCGCCGAGGCGACTGGCCCGGTGCGAGTGCCGCGGCCCAGGCGGCTTCCTTGGCCGCTTGCACCGGCCGCATCGCCTGCCAGGTCGCCGCCCGGATGTCGCCCGCGACGGGGTCGTCGGCCGCGTAGCCAGCCAGGTCGTCATCGCTTGCCAGGTCTCGCGCGGCCAGCGTCGGCAGGATCCGGGCGCGCAGCTCGAGATCGACGACAAGCCCAGGCGGAAGGGAACGGCTGCCGAGCCAGAAGCGGAGCAGGTCAAGCTGCGCGGAGCTGTCGGCGCACGTCGCGTATCCGCGGGCCAGCATCCGCTGGTTACGGCTTGCCGGCTGGGCTCGCTCGGCGGCCGCCAGCGCGGCAGCCGCAAGCTGCTGGCGTGCGGCCGGCCGCCGCCCGTGGGTGGCGTAGTAATCCGCCCCGGTGAGGGCGCGGCCGAGCAGCTGCTCGAGCCCGATCAGCGGACGTCCGCTGGTGACCCTGCGCGCAACCAGCGCGGCGAACTCGGCCGCATCTAGCTCCGCCGCCCGGACCATGTCCCAGGCTGCGCTCCAGCAGACCGAGTCGGCCAGCGGGTCGCCGATGTCCATCGCGCAGCTGACCAAGGCATGCCAGGAAACGGGGTCGAGCTTGATGGCTGCGAACGTCAGGTCGGTGTCGTTGAGAACGACCGCCGCGGGCATCGGGCTGCCAGTCAGCTCGGGTACATGCGTCCACGGCCCTCGCACAGTGACGCTGACCCGGTGGCTGCACGCCAGCCGAGATCCGTCCAGCTCGTAGATCCCGATCGTGAGCTGGTGGGTGCGCAGCGGCCGGGCAGATCGGCCGGCAGGGCTTGCGCGACGGCAAGTGACGTGATGACGCGGTCTGGTCCGGCAGTGATCTCGGGCCGCAGCGTGTTGGTGCCAGCGCGCAGCAGCCAGTCGTCGGCCCACTGCCTCAAGTCACGGCCGCTGGCGCGCGTCCAGCAGCCGACGATGTCAGCCAGCGACGCGGTCGACCATGCGTAGCTGGTGAGGTACTCGTGCAGCCCGGCGCGCATGGCGTCCGCGCCGATCAGGGCGCCGAGCTGGCGGATCACTGCCGTTCCCTTGGAATAAGTGATCGCGGCCGGCCTGGTCAGCGCGTGCGCAGCGGTGTCCACCGGCGAGGCAACCGGCTGGGCTTCCGGCATGCTGTCAGCCTCGTAAGCACTCGCCTGGCCGGCCATGCAGAACTCGGCCCAGGCATCCGGCTGATCAAGGACCGCGGCCGCGGCGGCATAGGCGAGGTAGTTCGCCATGGCCTCGGACAGCCACAGGTCGTCCCACCAGCCGACCTTCCACCAGGCAGCCGAACCACAGGTGCGCCGCCTCGTGCGCCAGCACGATGGCCACGTGGTCATCGCCGGGATCGGCAGCGCGCTGGAGTAGTTCTTCGCTGACGTACATCACGGCGGGCAGTTGCATGGCGAGCGCGCTCAGCTCCGGGACCACGACGATGTCGAGCTTGTCGTAGGGGCAGGACACGTCGAGCAGCTGTTCGTAGTAGCGCAGCGCCCTGCCGACCGTGGCGGCGATCGTGGCCAGGCCAGGTGATGCTGCCAGGGTGCCGCGGCAGCGGACCGTCAGCCGGGCCGGGGCCGCGATCGTCCTGGCCCGCACCAGGTGTGATGACATCGGGGGCGGTGACATATGGTCCCGCGCACAAGGTGAACTCGTAAGGCTTCATCGCGGCAGCAGCCGAGAAGCGCCACACGCCAGCCGTCCCGTCGGCTGGGCGATGAAGCGCCTCGCCATTGGAAACACAGGTCCATCCGGCCGGCAAGGTCACGATCAGCGTGAGCTCAGCCCGAAGGTCCGGCTGGTCGAAGCAGCAAAACACGCTGGGCGCCGCGGTCGGGAAGCAGTTGGCCAGTACGTACTGATGCCGGTCGGCTGGGTCGGTGTACTTGGTCAGGCCGCTGCCGCTATCGGATACCGCGACAGTGGCCTCAACGGTCAGCGCGTTGCTGTCCGCCAGGCCCGCCAGATGAAGGCGCCCGCCGACCGCTAGCTTCGGGTCGACCGGGGCGCCGTTGAGTACGACTTTATGCACGGCTAGCGCGTCCAGGTCGGCGAATGTGGCGGCACCGGGCTCGCGGCAGCTGAACTGGATCTCGGTCCGCGACCTGGCTGTGTCGCCGCCGGTCGTCAGATCCAGGAAAACGGCGTACGACTCGACCGAGATCAGACGGGAACGGGCTGCGGCTTGCGTCGCAGTCGTCCCGATCCTCACTTGCCGCAGTCTAGTGACGGCCGGGCCCGAAGACAGCGCGAGACGAGAACGCGCATGTCAGACGGCTGCAACCTCTTTGATGCGGTTCAGGTCGTCGGCGATGAGCTCGGCGCCGGGATCCGAATTCGGTGAGCGCCACGGCACCGGACCTTCTATCACCAGTTCGTAAACGTCGGGCCCCGAGCGTCCGCCGGGAGAGTAGTTGTAGCTGAACGTGTACTCGCGAAAGCCGCTGTAGGGGATATTCAAGCGAAGCCGTGGCTCGGCGATGCGAATTCCATGGCTGGTGAAGATAAGGCTGCTGGGCGTGGCGCTCAGAATGCCCATTGCCGTGGACCACTGCCAGACTGCGATCAATTCCTCGCCTGGTTCGAGGTGATGGGTTGCCCTTGCCTTTTTCAGCTGCCTGCCCTCTGGCGTGCCGGGCTGCAGCACGGAGAGGCGATCCGGCTGAGGGGGCCGGAGCAGGCATTCGTGTACCAGGTCTCGCATGCGCGCGACACTATCGCCCCGCAACGATCCCCGCCGACCGCGCCGGGCGCGGGCAGCACGACGCTAGACAGCACTCCGGCATGAGCGGCATGACCCGCCGACGCCGATCTTGGCCGGGTCTACGCCCTGCTCGCCGGCGTGACACGTGCGGCTGCGCTGCGAAGGGCGTCTTCGGCGTCGGCGACCAGGCGGGCCACCAGGTCGGATGCGGCCGGGATGTCATGGATCAGCTCGGCTGACTGCCCGGTGAACGGGAGGGTGTCATGGCCGCCGCCGCGGCGGACGTCGGCCAGGAACTGGGCGCGGACCTGCTCGGCGTCCACGGCGGACGCGTCGTGCTCCAGCTGGTCGGTCAGCGTTGTGCGCAGCGCGCGCGGCGCGCACGGGCGGCCGGACTGCGGCAATGTGAACGGAGGCAAGATCCGCCCGCTGTTGCTCACCTTCACCGCGTCCAGCGCGTGGCCGGACACGATCCTTTGCTTCCAGGCAGCGTCGATCGTCATCGCCGTGGTGGCGAGGAACCGGGTTCCCAGGCACGCCCTCTGCGCCCCGAGCGCCAGCGCCGCAGCCAGCCCGCGCCCGTCCGCGATCCCGCCCGCCGCCACCACCGGAATATCGCCCGCGACATTGGCCACCGCGGGCACCAGCACCATCGTGGAGATCCACCCGGCGTGGCCGCCCGCCTCACCGCCCTGCGCGATCAGCACGTCGGCGCCGGCCGCCACCGCTTGCTCGGCTGCCTCGACCTCGCCCACGGTCTGCAGCCACTTGATGCCCTTGTCGTGCGCCTGCTGAATCAGATCGGCGGGAAAGCCCATGTGGAAGGAGATCGCGGCAGGCCCGAACGCGACAGTTGCCGCGAAGGCCTCCGGATCGAAAGGCCGCCCGGTGTGGTTGATCGCGAACGGCCGGTCCGTGCGCTCCCGTAGCCCCGCCCACTGGGCGCGCAACTCCGGCACCGTCCGGGCGGCAGTTCCCAGGCTGCCCAGGCCGCCCGCCTCACACACCGCGGCGGCCAGCTCTATCTCCTCCCATGGCCCGAAGGGCGCCAGGATGACCGGCACGTCGATACCCAGCAGGTCGCACAGCGGTGTTTGCAACATCTCTGGCTCCGATCCGCTAGCCGCCCTCACATCCGGCCAGCACCCCCGTCAGGCACACCATCTATCCCCTACCCAGTCGCGACCTGGCCATGAGCGATGGGACCCTAAGTCGCGGTCGAGCAGGGATCACCTGGGCCCGGCCTCGGCATCGATGCTGATGAGATCGAAGAATTGCCCGGCGCGGTGCGATGGTGCAACTTCACCGATCCATGGGCAACGGGCTAGGTCTCTACCAGGACATGTCCCGCTGGCCATACCGATGCCGACGGCCTGGCTAGTGCCCGCCATGCGGGCTTTCATGACAGCCACCCTCTCAGGAAAGGAGCATCTGGAGACTCAGTGCATGCTGTGTGCCTCGGCCATCTGGCCGACCAGCACGGCGAAAGGCATGTCAAGCGCGGCGTAGACCTCGACGGACCTGGCCGAGGCGTTGTCGGCCAGGATCTCCACCATCAGCGTGGCGTAGTCACTGGGGATGACACCGGCCTGTTGCATCCGCAGCAGCCCGGCATCCCGCTTGGTCTCCCAGAATGTGCCTGAGGCGTCCACGGCGACGTAGGCATCGAGGCCGTCAGCGGTGGCCGCGATGGCGGGCAGCGCCGCGCACACCTCAAGCGAGACGCCGGCAATGATCAGCTTGCTGCGGCCGATCGCCGTGACGGCGTTCCGGACGCGCTCGTCGTGCCAGGCATTGACCGTGCTGCGGTCAATCACCTCCTGCCCCGGCAGTGCTTCGCGCAGCTCCGGGATTAGCGGGCCCCACATGCCATCCGCCATCGTGGTGGTAACCACCGTAGGCAGGTCCAGCGCCTGCGCGGCTTGAGCCAGGCTGACGACGTTGTGCTTGAGGTCGCGCAAGCCGATGTCGCGCACACCGCTGTACAGGCCCACCTGGTGGTCCACCAGCAGCACCGTGGCGTTCTCCGCGGTCAGGAACTCGTGGAACTTGCTGCGCTCGCTCATCGCCCCTCCGAGGGACAGCTCGTCTTTGGTCTCCCTGCCAGCCCGGACAGGTCCGACCCGCATCCGAGTCACAGTGGCGGCTCGTCGGTCATGGTCCCCGCCCACCGAGCCGCCGACACTTCCCTGAAGGTGTTCAGCCGATACGTCAGCTATCAAGTGGGACCGCAGTCCATGTCCCCCTAAACGCCGCCGATGCGCTGTCTGCGAAGGCAACCGCCGGAGACGACGATGATCGTGAGCGGCGGCGGACGTGCACGGCAGGGGAGTGGTCGAGCAGTTCTTCCTCGAAGCACTCGATGTCGGCGGGGCGGGCCTTGAGCAGGCGCAGGTCGTAGAGTCGGGACCAGGCGCCCTCGTGACAGCATCCAGGGACGACGACGGAGCCGGTTACCGCCTAGATTTCGCGAACGTCTCGCGAGAGACCGCAGGATGTTGGCGCCAAGTCGTTGCTTGCTCCGCAGCGGATTCCAGCAGGTCTGTTTCGAAAGGTAGCGACCGACCGCCGTGCCAGGGGCAACAGCAGGCCCAGGACGCGTGCCCGCCCGGCGATCCACTGGCCCAGCCACGACAAATCGGCTGCAAGCCTCCCCACTTCGTCGTCTGCCGCCCTACGCTCAACGGCCGTCATCGTCGCCGCAGCCTGCATGCGCTGGATCTGATACGAAACGTACATCGTCCGTGCTCCCTGATTTTTCGAAATGTTTTCGCTCCCTGTGACTAGTATTGCCGAGCGAGCGGGACAGCGTCAAACCGAGTATTTCTAGTACCATCTTTTCGAAAGATCGAGACGGCCGCACGCGGCCGAAGAGCTGGGGATCATGCCACAGCAGGCCAGTCATGACACGCAAGCCCGGCGCGCCAGCAGTTGTGCACGCACCGGCCCGCCCTGGCACGCTGACCGGCATCGCTGCCGAGGCCGGGGTGTCGGTGTCAACGGTGTCCAAGGTGCTCAACGGGCGCACCGATGTCGCGCCGGGCACTCGCAAGCGGATCGGCCGGCTCCTGCGGCAGCACGGGTACGAGCCTGACTCGGGACTAGGCTTCGGGGTAGTGGACCTGCTGATAGGGATCGGCGATTGCCCGCCGCCCACCCGCCATGAGCCATGGGCCGAGGAGCTGATCCAGGGAACCGTCGAGGCCGCCGCGCAAGCCCAGCACAGCGTCGTTGTCACCACCGTGGGCTCGCCCAGCGAGTTCGACCGCTGGCTGGAGCTGGCGACCGCACGGGGAACCGTCGGAGCCCTGAGCATCCTGCACCTGCCCCATGGCGAGGAACTGCAACGGCTGGCTGCGGCCGGAATCCCGGTGGTGGTCATCGACCCGGTGGAAGAACCCGGAGCAGGCATAAGGTCGGTCGGCACCACCAACTGGCATGGCGGCCTGAGCGCGACCCGTCATCTCATCGAGCTCGGTCACCGCCGCATCGCCGCAATCTGCGGGCCCGAGGGCCTATGGTCAAGCCGTGCCCGCCTGGACGGCTATCACGCGGCCATGCAGGACGCCGGCCTTGCAGTCGACAAAGCCCTCGTCCGCCGCGGCCAGTTCTCGGTGGCCACCGGCCGTGAGCAGGGCCTGCACCTGCTCAGCCTGGCAGACCCGCCGACCGCAATCGTGGCAGGCAGCGACGCGCAGGCGTTCGGCGTGCTGCAGGCCCTCAGCCAGTTGAGGCTGCGGGCCCCCGATGATGTCAGCGTGGTCGGCTTCGACGACGTGCCCGTCGCAGCCTGGGCCACGCCGCCCCTCACCACCATCCGGCAGCCCCTCGCCGCCATGGCCGCCACCGCATTCCGGATGCTCCGGGCCAGCGGAGCCGACAGCCAGACCCAGCCGCTTCACGTAGAACTAGCCACCACCCTTGTCGTGCGGCAAAGCACCGCGCCGCCGCCCCCTGCGTGACTCGCGGCTATCGGGGTGCGTCACCCATGCGGTATGAGCGGGTGAGTTCGTCCAGCTTCCGCTTCAGATCGGGATCGATCGTGAACTCGGCCGCGGCCAGACTGTCGTCGAGTTGCTCCGGGCGGCTGGCGCCGACGATGGGCGCGGTAATCGCCTTATGCGCCAGGACCCAGGCAACCGCGAGCGTGACCAGGCTGACCCCGGCCGCTTCAGCCAGCCTGCGCAGCTCCTCGACGGTGTCGAATTCGCGATCGTGCCAGTAACGCTCCTGGTACAAGCCGCCGGCGGTCCCCAGGGTGAACCGGCTGCCTTCGGGGGGCGGCGCGGTCCGTGAGTGCTTGCCCGACAGCAGACCTCCTGCAATCGGGTTGTAGGGAATGACGCCAACGCCTTCTTCGCCGCAGAACGGGAGCATCTCCCGCTCGATCTGCCTGAAGAGCAGGTTATAGCGGGGCTGGACGGAGTCGAAGCGGGCAAGGCCGAGCGTCTCGCTCCGGCCGATGGCCCGGACAAGCTGGTAGGTAAGGAAGTTCGAGCAGCCTACGTACCTGACCTTTCCGGCGTGGACGAGGTCGTCAAGCGCGCCCAGGGTCTCATCGATCGGCGTCGCCTGGTCGTATCCGTGCAGCTGGTACAGGTCGATGTAATCGGTCTGGAGCCGACGCAGCGAGGCGTCGACAGCGGACATGATGTGCTTGCGGGAATTGCCTGCGTCAAAGGGCGCCGGTCCAGTCGGGACAAAGCACTTGGTCGCGACGATGAAACGGTCCCGCTTGCCGTGCAGCCACCGGCCCAGGATCTCCTCGGTAACGCCCCGAGTAGACAGGTCCCCGCCGAGTGGGTAAGCGTCGGACGTGTCGATAAAGTCGATGCCGCCTTCCGCCGCCCGGTCAAGAATGGCGATGGAGGTCGGCTCATCACACTGCAATCCGAAAGTCATTGTGCCAAGGCACAGTCGCGAGACCTGGAGGCCGGTCCGGCCCAGTCGGGTGTGCTCCATGAGCCGCGACACTACAAGACTCTGTGCACCTTGTGCTGGGCCGCCTGGGCGCGGGGCCTGATCACCATCAGGTCCACGTTGAAGTGCGGCGGCCGGGTGACCGACCAGACGACGGCGTCGGCGACGTCGGCATCGGTCAGCGGCTCGGCCACCCCGGCATAGACGGCGGCGGCCTTGTCGGCATCGCCGCGGAACCGGTTGACCGCGAACTCGGCCGTCTTCACCATGCCCGGCGCGATCTCAATGATCCGCACCGGCTGGTCGTAGAGTTCGAGCCGCAGGGTCTCGGCGATGGCGTGCGTGCCGTGCTTGGCCACGACGTAGCCGCCGCCGCCCTCGTAGCTGATGAGCCCGGCGGTAGATCCCATGAGCACGATCGTGCCGGCCCCGGTGGCAATCAGCTTGGGCAGCAGCGCCTGCACGGAGTGCAGCGTGCCGAGCACGTTCACGTCGTACATGGCCTGCCAGTCATCGGCTGAGCTGTCGGCGACCGTGTCAGCGCCGACCGCCCCGCCCGCGTTGGCGACCAGCACGTCGCACCGGTCCAGCGAGTCGGCCAAGGCGTCAACGGCCGCCCGGTCGGTGACGTCGAGCTGGTGCGCCTGCGCGCTGCCGCCCGTCGCGGTGATCCGCGCGGCCACCTCGTCCAGCCGGTCCGCGCGCCGGGCGGTCAGCACCACCCGGTACCCTGCCTCGCCGAGCTGGACGGCGGTTGCCGCGCCGATGCCGCTGCTTGCCCCGGTGACTACTGCTACGTGCGTTCCATGCCGCAGATTCTGCCAGCAGCGGCCGCCAGCGGCGGCCGGGCGACAGCCGACATATGGCCTGGTCTGGTTACTGCCGGCTCGCTTACGATCAGGCTGTGGCGCAGCTGCGCGGGGTAATCACTGACTGGGGTGGCGTCATGACCAACCCCATTTCGCACACCGTCAATGCCTGGCTGAGGCCGAAGGCATCGAGCCGGGAGAGCTACGTCGCAGTTATGAGGCAATGGGTCATGCAGGCCTACGCCGACGGCCAGGCGGGCACCAACCCGATCCACGCGCTGGAGCGAGGCGAATGCACGAACGACGAGTTCGAGCTGGCGCTGGCCAGGGAGCTGGTCATGGAGGACGGCGGCCCGGTGGCCGGTCCCGGCCTGCTGGCGCGCATGTTCGCCGGGTCGACGCTGGACGAGGCGATGATGCGGCTGTTCCGCACGGCTGCACGCGGACGGCGTGCCGACCGGCCTGTTGTCCAACTCCTGGGGCGGCGGTTACCCGACTGAGCTGTTCGGCGAGATGTTCGACGCCGTGGTGATCTCGTCCGAGGTCGGCATGCGAAAGCCAGAGCCGCGGATCTTCCTGCACGCAGCCGGCCTGCTGGGGCTCGACCCGCAGGAGTGCATCTTCATCGACGACATCCAGGCCAACATTGCCGCTGCCGAGCAGACTGGGCTTCACCGGGGTCCTGCACGATGCCGCTGCGGCACCGCGGAGCGGGTCGCCGAGCTGCTGCGATCCGGCTGAGCTAACGGCCATCGGGCTCCGGCGTGCCCCGCCCGGCCGCGAGGGGGTGAATGCCTGGGGCGCAGCTGACGCGTTCCCGCCAGAATTTCGGTTGTCGCGCCGTTACTCTTTCGGCTGTGGCTGACTACCCGCACCCGGCTAGTCCTGGCCGTTCGGCCAATATGCGGGCGAACCGGCGGAAGGACACTAAGCCGGAGCTAGCGCTGCGCCGGGCGCTGCACGCGCAGGGCTACCGATATCGCAAGGACTACCGGCTCGACCTGGCGGGTGCGCGCGTGCGGCCGGACATCGCGTTCACCGCGCGGCGGATCGCGATCTTCGTGGACGGTTGCTTCTGGCATGCCTGCCCCGAGCACGGCACCCAGCCGGCCGCGAACACCTGGTACTGGGAGCCCAAGCTGGCCCGCAACGTGGAGCGCGACCGGGCCGCCGACGCCGCGCTGGCGGCAGCCGGCTGGCAGGTGATCCGGGTATGGGAGCACGAGTCGCTCGAGGCAGCCGTCGCGATCGTGGTCGCGGCGCTGGCGGCCTCGGCACGCGTCACTGCGGCAGCCGACGCGCGCGATTGGCTGACCAGGCGGTCCCTGGCCTGGCACACTCAGGAAAATAAACCTCGGGTCATCTCACTCGAGGTCATATCGACCTTGCGCTGCGGGACTATCACATGCGCGTATATCTGCCGTCGACGCTTGTCGGCACTGGCCGGACTGCTGCGCACCGGCGAGCTCGGTCCCGGTCCGCTGCGCGGTTACAGTGTCACGCCCGCGATGCGCGAGTGGTACTCAAGCGGCGACATCGAGGAACTGGAGTACGTCGCGCTGATGCACGCCGCAAAAGCGTCGCTGCGGCTGCTGCAAGGCGACCCGAGCGCGCCGCGACGCCGGGTCGTACTCGCGGTAGAGGTTCCCGCCGCGCAGGTTGTGAACGATGCCGGCTTCGACGAGCCCGGCCTTGTCCAGATCAGCGGACCCGTGAAGATCCGCGACGTGGCCTCTGGTCGGCGAGA
>CAWEEY010000022.1:0-678851 GCA_963808215.1 uncultured Actinomycetota bacterium | reverse complement strand
TACAGCGCGGCCTGCGGCATTTCCCGCCGGGAGACAAGGCCCTAGTTTCGTCGAAAGCAGAGGAGGCCGGGGCGATTCGCCCCGGCCTCCTGTTTAGTGCTGCCAGTTAACCGGCGTGCATCCCACGCCCGGTCAGCGTCCCAGCGTGCGGTCCACCGAGGCCCGGAAGGACCTGCGTGCCCTCAATCTGGACGGCCGTCAGCGCGTTCGGGTTGAGCCCCAGGAGGGCGAGGATCGTCGGTGCGACCTGGGTGGTCTCGACGGAGGTGGACTCGACCTGAACCGGGATGCCCGGGCCGCTGACAACCATCAGGACGTGACGGTCGCCGGTGTTCATGCCACCGTGCTCGGCGAGCTTGGTCGGCCCCGAGTAGACGATGCCCTCCTGGACCTTGCCGAAGACGTCCGGGTAGTGGCCGTTGTCGACCGAGACGCCGAAGAACTTGGCGGCGTCAGCGCCGGCCCAGATCTGGGCGAGGCCCGAGTGCTGGACGGTGACGGGGTTCAGGTTGACGTCGAAACCCTGAGCGGTGTGGTTCCACAGGTAGCTCTTGACGAAGTCGCAAGCGGCCTGCGAGTTGTCCGACAGGTAGGACTGCCACAGGTCGTCGTCGGTTCCGGCAACGATCAGGCTCGTGTTGCTCGGGTGCGTCTGCGCCCAGGCGGCGTTGATCGCGCTGATGATCGGGCCGTCCTGGACGGTGATGAGCTTGTTCGGATCCTGCGGCGACTGGCCGTGCTTGGCCGTGACGATGATCGTCGTCGAGCCCGCGAGGCCGTCCTTGTGGATCTGCGAGACCATGCGGCCAAGTTGAGCGTCGACGTAGTCGAGGGCGCTCGAGAGGACGGGGCCGGGAACGAGCTGACCGTTGACCCACTGGTAGCCACCTGGCTCCGGAGCGCTGGTGGTGTAATTGCCGTTCGCGTCCGGACCGATCAACGTCGTCGGAGTCGAGCGGATCTTCTGCGCGACCGAGACGGTCTGGAAGTTCATGCCGAAGATCGCCGGGGTGCCGACGTGGGTCTTGCCCGAGTGGTCGAGACCGTCGATCTCATTCAGGATGGCCTGGACCTTGTAGCCGTCGTACTGCTTGGTGGCGGCGTCGATGTGCGCCCAGTCGTCGTCCTGCGGGTACGGGACACCGTTCGGCATGACAGCCTGCGAGTCGATCTCCGGCGAGAAGAGGTCGTCGATGCTCTGGCCGTTCGAGCCCGGACCATTGAACGACGCGTAGACCTCGTGCTTGTCAGACCAAGCGGTGCGCAGGCCGGCGTTGTGGATGACCTGGAAGATCGTGTTGTCGCCGAGGTAGTCCCACGGGGTGATCGGCTTGCAGGTCTTCGGGTCGACTGGGAACGTGCCCGAGTTGAGCGACGTCTTCGGGTCGAACTTCAGGTTCATGATCGCGGCCGGGTTGGTGTCAACGCCGTTGGCGATAGATCGAACCGTTCTCGTCGAACGACGGGAAGGTGCCGTTCGCCGGGTCGATGAAGTCGGGGACGCTGCGCCAGCGCGTCGTCCGGCGAGTCGTAGATGACGTCACCGCCGGTGGCCGGCTGGCCCGGAGTGCAGGCAGCGCCCGCCTCGTCGACCTTGTGGCTGTACTCGACGTCGTAGTAGACGCCGGTCGATTTGGGGTTACCGCCGGTCATCAGCGCGGTGCCACCCGGGTCGGAGTCCGACGGGTTGGAGGTCGACGCATTCGTGTACTCGCTGCCGGAGTGAATCAACTTGGCAAGCGTCGAGCTCGGGTGGTTGGCGACGTACCAGTCAAGGTCACTCTGGTGCATGCCATCGACCGAGATCAGCAGCACGTGCTTGTTAGTGTGCGCGCTCGTCGGCCCAGCCTGCTGAGCGTCTGCGCGCAGGCCCGGAAGCGCGAACAGCGCCACGGCAGACACCGCAGCAAGGCTGACCGCGGCCGGACGGGTGAACTTCGACATGGCTCTCCATGGAGTCGAGTAAAGCGTGAACTACTACAGGTCGTGTCGTATGTCTATTCGCCGAGGCGAGCCTGCGAGGAAAAACTAGGTGTCCAATACACCACTGTTTGGTTACGTCCTATCGTCGCGAGACCTTGCAGATCGTCGCAATGACGGGAACTTAAGTCTGCGCGCACAAACGATGCCGGGCTTCAGCTGATCTCGGATGCTGCCTTAAATTCTCAAACCTTCCGGGCCAAAGCTGTGCTCCGTTCGGCTCGCGTCGCGGAGCCGACCGTTAGGTATCTTCTCGAGGAGTCGCTGCGCGGCAGGCATTCGTAAGGCAGCAGGTGACACGTCGTTTCTGACCATATCTGGATAGGCTCCTAGAGCAGTCCTGGGCCGGACCAACGCGCTCCCCAATCATCTGCCCGACGTCGGCAGAGTTGCCGACCAAACCAGTGAACTGCGACACCGCCGACGTGCCAACCATGGCTACATGGGCGCCTTTGAGGTCCTGCCAGTCGGAGCGCCGACTCCAAGTCAGCCATAGGAGCCACATGGAACGCGATCACATGGCCACGGTACCGACCAAACGGCCCACTCTGGCGGTCCGATCATGCCGTGGTTGGGTACCAATCAGCGACGCCAGACGCGGCCACCTCGTGCGGCCTCTACGAGCACTGAGTATGCGGCGGCAGCGGCATGACCGCTCGCTCAAAGCCCTCATTTGCCGCCCTGGGGTAAGCGCGTCCCCTGATCAGACCGGCGCTCCCGATAGCGTGGGGGGATGGCATCATCCGACAAGCTCGAGGCGTTCCTCGCTGAGCCCCGCAACGTCATCGTCGCCGGGATCCGCCGCGACGGGCGCCCGCACCTAAGCCCCAACTGGTTCTACTGGGACGGCCAGCGCTTCTACGTCTCGACCACACGAGACAGGGTGAAGTACGCGATCTTCCGCCGGGACCCTCGGGCGCAGCTCCTTATCGACGATCCGACCGGCTTCCGCGCCACGCTGGTCCCGGCTACCGTCGAGATCCGCGAGGATCTCGCTGAGGAGCTGCACCGCTTCCGTGCTATCCGGGAAAAGCACGGAATGGCCCTGCCGGACGACCATGACCATCTACGGGCACTGACGGCGGAGGGGCGGGTCCTGCTGGCGATCACACCGGACGCGCCGCCCGTAAGATGGACGAGCTGGGGCCTGGACTGACTGCCCGAACCCTTTACACCAGCAAATGCGCGCCGCCCGGCGATGTAAAGGGCGCCGGCAGATGAGGGCCTCATGGCCGCAGCCTGCCGCCAATACCCAGGACAACAGCTAGCTAGCGCGGCCGATGATGCCCTCCATCTCGTCCGATTCAATGAACAGCTCGCAACTGGAATGAATGACCACCCGTTACACGAACATCCGGTCATGCAGGATCGCGCCATCGCTCGTCGTGTCTGGGTTTCGACGATCCCGGACCCGGCCACGAAATCTCGAACACTGAAACCACCGGTCCACGCTCATTCGAGCCGATCGTCGGAATGCCGTTTGCATTTTCCGCCTGTTGGTCCTATTGGTGTGCGCTTGTGCTGGCCAACTGGCGACGTTGAATGTGCCAACGCGCCGCAGCTTAGGTACTCGTTCCAGCAGCCGTGGCTACGTCGTCGCAAGGGATGCCTGCGTGCGCGCAAACCTGACGTGCAGTCTCGGGGCTCCGCAGTTCCGCCACGGTCGGACCTCGCCGGTAGAAGAAGCCCTTGACCCAGAAGCCCTCGTCTACGGCCACCGTCCATTCCCAGTGCACAGGTACGAGATACTCCGCAGCGCTCCACATCGTCGGCGTCATCCTTGATGTGGTCGTTGTGAAGCGGCATATCGATCAGCGGCACTTCGCGTCCGTCTGAGTTGACAGTGAAGTCCGCAAGCCTTCAGGGAAGAGGAGGGCGCATATCAGCCATTTCTGTGCCTGCGGCGATGCGGTTTGCTCGTCGGCTCAGCTACGCTTAGAAAGCGCTGGCGCGACTTCGACGTCCACATCATCCCTGACAACGACTACTGCATCGCCCAGTCCCCGGCTATGAGAAATGCACCAGCATGAGGCGCTGCGTGTAGCCATGCCTGCGTCGGACGCCCATGTTCGCTCACCGCCCCGAGAGCTGATTCACCGGTCCGGCTCCCCCGGGAGGTGTTGATCATTACGACCTGTTAAAGCTATTTGAACACCCCGCGCACGATGCGGGCGCCGAGCGTGCCAGCAGCGCCAGTAATCACCCCCTTCGTTATAGTCGTCCCATGCTCGGCGCCGAATTTTTTGGCCCCTCTCAGAATAGGACCTGCTCCCGCATTGAACCCTTCACTGAAAGCCCCGTTATCGGTCGAGGCGTCATAGGCACCTTTGGCGAATCCAACGGCAAAAGCCACTGGAGAAACAGCAACCACGCTAGCGTTCGCCCAAAACTCGTTCGTATTCTCCACGTGCTATTTCCTCTCTCATGAGACCTTAGGGAACGACACCGTGGGGGCCGCCAGTTCTAAACATCACAGCCAGTACGCGGCCAGCGCCGGTACGCTCCTTCACCTCGTCGTCTCCCAATGCGGGTGGATCATTGCCTGGCGCACCCTTCATCAGCGGCGGACCGTCAGTCACCCTCGCGGACCGCGCGTAAGGCAGGCGCAGACTCGTGCCCACCCGATTACAATCATGGCCCGCGCCGGGACGACATGCCATGGGCCGACACCCACATCCCATGGTGGACTTATGCGCCCGTCGCGCTGGCGGGAAAGTCACGCGTGCTACGGCGGTGGGCGGCACCTCGCCGTTGCTCGCGCTCTCAGGCCCGCTGACCTGCGTCCGGCGGACTGGCGATCCTGCAATCTGCGGTCTTCGTGCGGTCCCCGGTACTGCTACGTTCCCGGAACGGCGCAGATCGCGAAGATGTCGTGCTCAGCTAGTCGCCTCCGCCGCCTCCCGGATATCGCCGATCCCCAGGCCGGTGTCGATCAGGGCCGCAGCGGCATTTCCTTCGACCAGGGTTCCAGCGGCCCAACTACAGCCAGGACGTGACCGCATGACGCCGTCAAGGCCCCGACGGCAGCGCATCGGTGCAGATGAGGCGAAGCCGGGTTGTGCGCTGCGTTACGCCTGACGGAGCGCGGCAGCGGCTCAGCCTTGAGCGTTGCGCCTTTGTGAAACGACAGCAGGCCAGAGGAGATGCCACTGGAAGTGACGAGATAGGCGCCGCTGGTTTGTGAGGGTCTAGGCCTGGCAACTGGGTCGAGCGATCGGGGAAAATCCCAGGCTCTGGTATCACTCGCAGTTCCGGACAGGAATCGCACTAGCCCTCCAGCTGTCCGCACATGCCGCGGTCGGGATACCAAAGCAGCGCCGATCGACGTTGCCAGGGAGAGGGTCAGCGGGGCCCTGGGCAGGGGCAACAACTGTGGGCCGTGTGGCCGCTGGAGCCCCCCAGCGGCGAAACCGCCGAGAATCACTGCTCTTGCAGAACTGCTCACGCGCTGCATTCCGGCGTAGGCGTCCACAGACTGTGCGTAACTTGTCAACACCCCTGGTCATAGGTATGACGGTGTCCACAGCTGAGTGGGGAAGGCTCGCTTCGTGACCAGCCATCGCACGATGATCCGTTCTGTCACACGGCCGCTGGACCGCAGCGCTGCGAGGTGCAGTAATGCAGTAGTTACTGCATTACTGCAGCCGAGAGAACGAGGCAGCGGACGGTTCGCTGCGTTTGCCTTGGGTAGCCTGCTCCGTCGCCTGCACCGGCCTGTTTCCATGCGGGTCACCACCACCCCGAGGAGACGTCCCGCTGTGTTAACCCACAGTTCTCGCCACTACACCGCGTGCCAACGTTGCCTGCACGGCTACCCAACCCCGTCAGACGCTGCGATACTGCCCAGGTGAGGGGGCTGAGAGTCGCCCTGGCTAACCTCAAGCCGGGCACGGGCAAGACCACGTCAGCGGTCTGGCTGGCCCATGTTTTTGCGCAAGCCGGGAACAGCGTGCTCCTGGTCGACGCTGACCCCTCCGGTAGTGCTCTGGAATGGTCCGACCTCGCGTATATGGACCCGCGGCTAACGCCGTCGGAGGCGGCGTTCCCGTTCCGCATCGTGGCTCTGCCGTCCCGCGAACTGCACCGCCGGGTGCCCGAGATCGCCCAGGCTGATGACGTGGTGATCATCGACACGCCACAACTGGAGGACCACCCAGGCATCGCCCGGTCGGCGCTGCGGTATGCCGATGAGATCCTGATCCCGTGTGCACCGAGCCCCATAGAGATCAACCGCACCACACCAGTGCGCGACGAGATCAACGAAATCAGCGCGGTGCGTGATAGGCCTGCCCGCTCAGCCGTGCTACTGAACCGCTGCATCGCACGGGCGCACTCTACAAACGACGCCCGACAGGCGCTAGAGCGGCTCGGTTATGACGTGCTGGGGACCGCAGTACCCCGGCTAGAGGTCTACGCTCAGAGCTTCGGCATGCCCATTAGACATCCCGGCCGTGATGTCTGGCACGACGTGGCCCGCGAACTCGTCGACCGGTGCCTTCCCCTCCACGCAGCGCGGATATGAGCACACAGCGAGAGCAGCGCCAAGCGCAGATGACAGCAGCCGCTGCGAGGCGTGCAGAACCTGATGCACGACCACCAGGCCGGACCGCGATCCGGTCGAAGCCGGTCAGGATTACCCTGGACCTGAGCCCCGAACTCTATCGGCAGCTAACCCAATGGGCCGCTTCGGCCGCGATAGCGCTCGATGTGCCGCGGGTGGCCCTGGCGGACGCTGTACGCGCGATGATCCGGGCCACGGCCGAGACTCCCGACAAAGCTCTCGAGCTATTGCGTCACGAGCGAGAGCAGTAATGCACCTAGCCGCCGGGTGATCAGCGGCCAGCGACGGAGCCAGAGGGACCAGCAAGCCCCCAGGAAACTGCATCCGTCCTCACATGCCGCCGAGATGGCGTTAGCCATTCTCGCGAGGCAGGAGCCGGGCGGCCGCAAAGAAGATTTCGAATGCGTCGGCCAGCCGGATCATCTCAGCGCCCGCCTCGACGGTAAACGGGAGACGCAGGTCCCAGTGATCGTCATAAGGGTAGGACTGGTCTCGGAGCCGGAACAGCAGGGTCACGTGCCCGCGCCCTTTCCTGGACTCTTACGCGGGGTGCCGGAACCTGGCGGCTCCGGGCATCATCATCCGGTGGAGGCGCCGGACGAGAGTTAGCTCAGTGCCTTGGCTTGGTGATCAGGCGGCTTTGGCGTAGGCGGCTTCCGCGAGAAGTCGCGGCTGCCCTGGCGGCGGCGGCGATGGTCGTGTCGATGGCGGCTTCGTAGACGAAGTTGCGCGAGCGTGCCGGGGCAGGTCGGTTCAGAAAGGCCGGGCCGTTCCCCTTTTTCGGGGAACGGCGGGCTTTCTGCTGGCTACGCCCTCGTGTTGCGGACGTGGTAGTGGCCGTTACCGCGGAACTGGCCGTGCAGGTGCGCGGTCAGGTGCTGCTGCACGGCGTCGTGGATAGTGCCGTCGCTGCCCTTGGCGGGGGCGTCTCGGCCGTGCTCCTTGCGGAGGTGGATGAGTACGCTCGCGGGGTACTCGACAGGGACGATCTGGATTGACGGCTGGCTGTAGTGGGTCGTCATTGTTGTCACCTCCCCCCGTGGCCGGCTCCCGGGTGGCGGGTGCTCATGACGGGTTCATCTGCCCGGTGCGGACCTCGCGCAACGCGGTCATGGCGACGCTGTCCTGGGCTTGCGCAGCCAGGTGAGGCCCACGCCGATGGGGCCGGGGGCTGGAGGCTCCAGGACGCCTGCTTGCGCCCTTACGCTCGCCGTTGTATCCGCCGACTGCGATGCTCGCGCTGGCGAGGATGAAGGCGATCACCGCGTTACGCTCGCGGCGGTGTCGAGCGCGGCTTTGGCCTGCTGTTGGCGCTTGCGCCCGTCGTCCTTGCACAGCACGGCCAGGTGCCGGCCGAAGTGCTCGGCTGCGCTGGCCCAGCCCTGCTCGCGCGGGCCGATCAGGTCACCGTTGACCTCAACGCCGCTCTTGCGGGCGACGACGGTCATGGTGAACCCGATGTCGCCGGTCTTAGGCGACTTGGTGAGGTTGCTGCAAATCCTGTCAGGCTTGATCGACGGCATGGATGCTCGATCTCTCTCCACGGCGATCGTGTCTGCGGCGCGCTGGCGGGCCAGTTCGGCTTCTAGCACCGCCAGGTCGCCGGCCGTCAGGATCGGGCCGTGCCCGGCGCGCAGGTGCTCGTCGTCGGGGATGTCTGAGCGGGTGTCGCCGTCCCATCCGCGCGCGCCGCCGTGCGAGAAGGTGCCCGCCATCACGGCGAGGCGGTCGGCGTCGCGCTGTGCGTTGCGTGCGGTGGCGTTCACCTTCGTTCCTCCCTTATTCCTTGCGCCCTTTATTGTACGGCCCGAGGTGTGAAATAGCGAATCATGAACGACGTGATAATCGGTTAGAAATCGAACACCGCTTCGAAATCTCGGAATAACAAACGCGCCCGGGCCGCAAATGCACTGGAGCGATCCGCCCCAGTACGCCGCTGCTGCCCGCAGCCGGCGAGATCGTCATGTTCGACCGATCCTGGTACAGCCGCGCGGGCGTGGAGCGGGTGATGGGCTTTTGCACGCAGATGGAATATGAGGAGTTCATGCGGGAGGCACCGCAGTTCGAGGCCATGCTGATCCGCTCGGGGCTGGACCTGACGAAGTTCTGGTTCTCGGTGACGCGCGCCGAGCAGGTTCCATGACTTTGCTCCTTCCTGCGGCACTGACGCCGGAGCCCCCGAACTCCCGAGAACCTCACGCCCTCGTATGCCCCCTGCCGGCCCGCATCATGCCCGGCCAGGGGCTGGCTCAGCACTGCGATTCCCGTCAGGCCGAACGATCCTGTAGAGCCGTCAGCCGGGCAAGCCGAGGGTCGACCGGGCCAGCCGAGAGTCATCCGTGCCGTAGAGCTGCCGACCCGGCAGCCAGCCCAGCCAACCGGGCAGATACCAACTTCGCTCACCGAGCAGGGCCATCGCGGCGGGCACCAGGATGCCGCGCACCACGGTTGCGTCGATGAGCACCGCGACGGCCAGGCCAATGCCGAGCGTCTTGACATCGACGAACGACAACGTGGCGAAGATAGAGAACACCGCGACCATGATGACCGCGGCGCTCGTCACTACTCCGGCGCTGGCAGCTATTCCACTGGTCGACCGCATCGGCGGTGCGCATGCCGCGAGTGCACCTCTCGCGGATCCGGCTGAGGATGAAGACGTGGTAGTCCATGCTCAGCCCGAACAGGAAGACGAACATGAACAGCGGCACCCATTGGGCGATCGCGCCGTTGCTTGTAAAGCCGAGCAGCCCCTGCAGCGAGCCGTCTTGGAAGATCAGTGTGATCACGCCGTACGCGGCCCCGACCGACAGCAGGTTCAGCACTATCGAAACCAGCGGGAGGGCAACGGAGCGGAACGCAATCATCAGCACCAGGAACGCCAGCCCCGCCACGATGGCGAACACGATCGGGGTGCGCGCCCGCAGCGTCGTGCTCCAGTCATAATCGATCGCGGTATTGCCGGTGACCGCGAAGCTGACGCCGCTGACCTTCCCGAGCGTCTGCGGCAGGATCTGGTTCCGCAACGCGAGAAGGGCATTGCTCGAGCGGCTGCTCGACCCGTTGCCTGCCAGCGGCACATCGATGACCAGGCCGCGGCCGGAGGCCACCGGCGTCACGATGATCGGGGCCCGGATCGGCCCCCCTGCCGAGGCGCGCTGTTCAAGGGCGAGCACTGCCTTCTGAACGGCCGGGCCAGCCAGGTGCTGGCCGGTCACCACGACCTCCGCTGGCGCCGGCCTGCCGGGAAACGCAACGGAGATCTTGTCCAGAGTCTGTGCCACGCCGACGTTACCGGGCAGGTCGACGATGGGATTGCCGAGCCGCATCCCAAGCGCAGGCGCGGCCAGCGCCAGCATCACTATCGCCGCGGCGCCGCCCCACGCGAGGGGATGGCGTACCACCCGCCGTACCAGCGAGGCCCACAGCCGCGACGGCCGTGCCGCGGTGCGGCGGCGGCCAAGGAAAGGGATCCTGCCCCGGTCGGCCCAGTCGCCCAGCATCGACAGCAGCCCGGGTAGCACAGTCAGCGAGCCGGCCACGGCCACTCCGACCACCGCGATGGTGCCGAACGCCATGCCGGTAAACAGGATTATCCCGCTCAGGAACAGCCCGGCCAGCGAGATCATCACGGTCACCCCGGAGATGACGATCGCCCGGCCAGAGGTAGCCGCTGCTACCCGCAGGGCGTCGGCGGGCGAGCGTCCGGCCGCCCGCTCCTCCCTCTCGCGGCGAAGGTAGAAGAGCGAGTAGTCGACGCCGACAGCCATGCCGAGTATCAGCACGATCTCAGCGGTGCCGGATCTGATCGGCAGCCACCGGCTGGGAATGGCCAGCAGCGAGATCGTCGCCGCGACGGCACTGCCCGCCAGCACGACGGGAATGCCAGCAGCGATCAGCGCGCCGAATACCACCAGAAGCAAGGTAAGCGTGATCGGCACCGAGCTGAACTCCGCCCGCCGGAAGTCGGATGCCAGCAATGCGTTCCCCGCCGCGCTCGCGCTGGCTCCACCCGCCTCAGCGACGAGCAGGCCCGGGTGCGCCGCCTGCACCCCGGCGACCGCCGCCTGATCGACCGCAACAGTGGAGTTCACCTCGGCGTGCGGTCCAGCTACCAGGAAAGTAACCAGCACGCTGCGCCCGCCGAGCGAAACGAGGCCGCTGGAGCCGGCAGCGCTGGTGGCTGCAGCGCCGACCGGGTTTCCCGTTGTCTTGCCGCCGGCCGCAGCCGTACCCGGGGCCGACGATGGCCGGCTCATGACCAGGCTCGGCGCACTTACGTCCATCGCCGCGGAGTGCAGCCGGTCAAGCGCGGACGTCACCTGCTGAACCGCCTGCCGCATCTGCGGGTCATTCGCGAAGGTGAGCTGGTCAGCGCCAGGGCCGCGCGGCTGGATGAGCACGCTCTCGGCCGGCGGCGTCGTCACGTTCAGCTGGTGCAGGACCCGCTCACCCTGCCCCGCCTGGCCAGGGTCAAACTGCGGCAGGCTCTGCGTTCCCAGCAACTGCCCGGCCAGGACGGCCGCGCCGACTAGACCGAACCAGCCGATAACAGCCGTCTTCGCGTGACGTGCGCTCCAGAAGGCAATCCTCTCGACAATGGGCGCACCACCGTGCCGGTCACATCGCGTCGCAGCCCCCTGTAACCCTGGGCGGCGGAGCAGGCGCATCTGGCCTCAGATCGTCGGAGAAGGACAGGCAAGCGACCGGGCCGGGCCGGAGCGGAGCGGAGCGGCTTACCTGACTCAGCGAACCAGACAGCCGCCCAGTTCCCAGGCGACCGGCGCACCGTAACCGGACTGATGCCCGGATCGTCTCACGAAACATGACTCTGCTCGCCGCCGCAGTCACCCTTCAAACCCGGCCCACCACAGCGGGCACACGAGCAGGCGTAACCCCACGGAAAACCATCGACATATCGCGGCCTTCGGTCGGCTCGAGCTCGATCCGTCGAGACCCTTCAGAACCGAGTCGGGTTGCATGACTCAGCCTGTCGCGTCAATCGTGATCATGAAATTTCAAGCTCATTCTGGACGGCGTGTTGCGCGGTTGATCTCCACTTCCAGGGTCGATTCAGAGTCGACCATGGGCACTTCCGCTCCACTACCGGCGGTTAGGGGATGGTTGTGCGGCACGCTGGATTGTGCATGATCCCCTTGGGCCACTGCGATGCGCGCTCTTGCCGCCGGTCGCGCAGCTGGCGTGGCAACACCTGGGTTCACCACAGGTCAGCGTTTCCGAATGGCGAAAGCCCCCACCGGGCGGGCGCTGGATGGCGTAGGCAGCGCGCGGCGAAGCCCTCCACTGCAGGCCGTGACCACACCGGACCGCTCCTCGCCCAGCCCTGCCGGGTACTTGTGATAGGCCGCAACGTGATCAAGGATCAGCGGCTCCGGGCAACCGGCCCGACCTGAGCACACGTCGCTCGGTAGTTGGTCATTAACGCCGCGTGTTACGCTGGCAACGCACGACGGAACGGGCCGATCGGCCAGCGCGGCCGGCAGCCCGGCAGCCCATTAGGGCGTAAGTCCCGAATTGCAGTGAATGCGCGCCCGCCCGCTCCGCCGTGCGCGGGCCTCCCCGTATTCGGCCCGGGACATGTGCGGCACCGTGGTTCTGGTTGGCCCGCACGATGTTGGAGGGCTCGGCGGCGTGGTTCTGGTCTGGCTCAGCGCGCAAGTCCCGGTGTCCGGAATCCTGGACGCCCGCGGGAACCAGGCGTTCGTCCGTGCCGCGGGCTACCGGCGGAGCCAGCACGACACCTACGTGCCCGCGACCCAGCTGCGCCGGTACGGGCTGCGGACCGGCGACCACGTCGAGGGAACCGCCCGGCAGCACACCGGCGTGACGACCGGCGCGCACGCCAGCCCAAGCAGGAGGACAGGCACGGCGTCCTAGACCGCGTCGATACGGTCAACGGCGCGCCGCCGGGAAAGGCGACGCCACGCGCTGACTTCGACGAGCTGACACCTGTGTACCCGCGGGAGCGCCTTCGCCTGGAGTCCGGATCCGCCTCCCTGACCGCGCGGGTCATCGATCTGGTCAGCCCGGTCGGGAAGGGCCAGCGCGGCCTGATCGTGTCCGCGCCGAAGGCCGGCAAGACGCTGGTGCTGGCGTCATTTGCCGCAGCGGTCGCGGCAGGCCATCCCGAGGTGCACCTGATGGTCGTGCTCGTCGGCGAGCGGCCCGAAGAGGTCACCGACTGAAGCGGTCGGTCGGCGGCGAGGTCATCTTCTCTACCTTCGACCAGTCCGCCGACGACCACAATCGTGGTCGCCGAGCTCGCGATCGAACGCGCCAAGCGCCTGGTCGAGCTCGGCGGCGACGTCGTCGTGCTCCTCGACTCCATCACGCGGCTCGGCCGCGCCTACAACCTCGCCGCGCCAGCCAGCAGCCGCATTCTGGCCGGCGGAGTGGCAAAAACCGCCCTGCAGCCGCCCCGCCAGTTCCTCGGCGCGGCGCGGAGCATCGAGGAAGGCGGTTCCCTGACGATCCTGTCAACGGCCCCAGGTGGAAACCGACTCGCGGATGGACGACGTGTTCTTCGAGGAGTTCAAGGGCGCAGGCAATATGTAGCTGCGGCTGCGCCGTGATCTCGCGGAGAAGCGGATCTTCCCCGCCATCGACGTAGCGCCGTCCGGGACGCGCCGCGACGACTTGCTGATGCCGGATGACGAGCGCGCAGCCATCGGCAGCTTGCGCCGGGCGCTGGCCGGCCTCGATGCACAGCAAGCCATCGAGCTGCTCCTTGACAAACACGCGAGACCTCCTCCAACCGCCACCTGCAACGGCCGGTTCACCTTCGGCTGTCACCGGATCCCGCGCACGGTCCCTGCGGGCGCGAACCCGGCTGGGCTTGCGGTTGATCGGGCCACGCGCACCATCTACGTCGCTGACAATGCGGCAGGCACCGCGTCGTTCTTCCGCTTCCGGCGGCCGCAACGCCCGGCAGGCCCGGCAGCGACCGCCGCGCACGGCTTCATCAAGCTGCAGTGGCGGCCAGTGTTTGCTGGCGGGCTGCCGATTATCTAGCGCATCATCGCCTCGCCTGCCTGCCCGGGATGCCACGGGCTGATCACGCCATCCACCAGCGGGATACCGTTCACGATCATCACCGGCCTCACGCCAGGACGGCGATACACCTTCAGCGTCGAGGCAATCAACGCCGCGGGTAGCGGGCCCATCTCGGCGCCCTCCAACCCCGTCAAGCAGCCGTAGCGCGACAAGCCCGTGCCGGCTGGCCTGCGATCGCTGTCCGGCACGGGCTCACCTACTTCGCGACAACATGTCCTGCTCTAGTCGCCCGGTGCCGCGGACATTACGGCACCTCTCCCGCCAAGCCGCCAGGCTCAGCGCGATCGAGCCGGAAACACCGTTGCTGCGACAGTCTCCGCCGGGTGCTGCCGCGCGCCAGCTAACCGACCGATTTTCGATTCAGCCGCGAAGCGAGTTCAGAGTTGCCGGGGTCGGTACGCATCGGATCGGTGCTCGATGGCCATGACCGTGACGGTGCGGGACGCGCCATCGATGCGGTAGATCACCCGGTAGTCGCCACGCCTGGCGCTGTGCAGCCCTTCCAGGCCGAGTCTTAGCGGCTTGCCCACCCGGTATGGGTTTGCCGCCAGGGAGCCGTAAATGAACTCGACCGCCGCGGTCGCGGCCTTCTCCGGCAGTCTGGCTAGCGCCCGCCTCGATGTGGCCGTCCAGGCAACGCCGAAGCCGGCGGCGGTCACTGGCCGGAAATCAGCCGCAGCGCCTCATCCTTGCTCAGGACTTCCACGCTGCCAGCGCCAGCCTCGGCCAGGCTCGCCCTGATCTCGGCCAGCAGATCTGCGCGGTCCATGATGTCGAGCGTCTCTTCCAGCGATTCCAGGTCCTCGACGCTCATCACGACGGCGGCCGGATGCCCGTGCTTGGTAATCACAACCCGGCCGTGCTCCCGCTCCAGCATGTCGACAACCTCCGACAGCCGGTTCTTGACGTCCGCGAGCGGCATCTGCTCCGACACTGACATGGCTATAAGTATAGCTACTTTCTGGGTCTTGGCAACCCTACCCCGCGCCCGCATCTGCCGCCGACGTTGTGCGTCCTAGCTTCGGCCGCGAAATGACCGCACGCAGATGTCCCGATCTCGCGCGGAGGAATTCGACCGTCGGAGCGTCGCGCGTTCGGTCATGACGCTGGCGCTAGGTCAGAAGCAGAGATCGGAGACTCGTACTCGAACGTGCTCGGCATCACGCACCAGCCGGCATCGTCGTGGCACACCGGCAGCACCGGTGCGGAGGTACGCAGGTCCAGCCGGATCGGCCCCGAATCGCGGGGTGCGACGGGGGAGACGACAGCCGGGGGACCGTCCGGGTCACCCGGATGGCGGCGCGTCCTGTGGACTCCTTCGGCGTAAGGGCGCATCCCGACGTCTTCTCGGCTCGGATCGGGCGACGGCGGCCCCTCGATACGGACCACGGTCTGGCGCGCCGCCAGCCACAGCACTCCTCCCGCCGGCCCCCTCGAAGGCCAGCACGCGTCCGGACAGTGCCACGCCTAGCGCCACGACGCCGCGACCGAAACGCCGCGCCTGCAGACGGGGAATGATCTGGTCGCGCGCGACCTCACCCGATAGGGCGTGGAAGCCGCACGTGCATCGGGCGTGTCCTACCAGCTGTGTAAGTGACGTGGCCTGACGATGGGCCGCAGGAATGCGGCTCGCGGAAGGACACGCAATGACAGACACTTCGATGGTGCCCCGCAAGACGGTGACCGGCTGGATGGCCCGGCGTCGCTGATCGACGAGCAGCTGGCGGATCAGCTGCTGGGCAGGGCGCAGGCCGAGGGCGTGGAGCTACTGGGCCCGGATGGGCTGCTGTCCCAGGTCACAAAGGCCGTGCTGGAGCGGGCGCTGGCTGAGGAGATGACCGCGCACCTGGGCTATGAGAAGCACGACCCGGCCTGCCGGCGCAGCGGGAACAGCCGCAACGGCAGCACCGGCAAGACGCTGCTGACCGATGTCGGCGCGGTCGAGCTGGCGGTGCCGCGGGACCGCAACGGCAGCTTCGACCCCAGATCGTGCGCAAGGGCCAGACCCGGCTGGAGGGATTCAACGACCGGATCATCGCTTTGTATGCGCGAGGCATGACGACCCGCGACATCCGGGCGCACCTGCGCGAGATGTATGACGTCGACGTCTCGCCGGACCTGATCAGCCGGGTTACCGACGGAGTGCTCGAGGAGCTTGCCGAGTGGCAGTCCCGGCCACTGGACTGCGTCTTCCCGGTGATCTTCATCGACGCGTTAGTGCGCCACGAGGCGCCATGTATCCGAGTGGAGGTGAAAGACCTTCGCCGTCAGGTCGTCGCAGCGGCCTGATGAAGCTGGGGACAGTCTGATCCGGGGACGCCGGTGAGGGCGGGAAGCAGTCCCGACAAAGTCAGGACGGCCTGGTACTGCCAGACGGGCCGGGTCTGGTGAGCGTGGCGGGAGGGTGCAGGAGACGAACCAGTGGTGACGCCCCGTAAGCGATGAGCCGGCTCAAATCTGGCGGATAGGGGCCGGTGTGCAGTGCGCGGCTGCTGTTTAGCGTGCGGCGGCCGACTCCGTAGCCAGTTGATTGCGCTGGCGGGGAGGCCATGGTGAAGGTCTGCGGCGTAGTCATGGCGATGCTGCCGGGATACCAGCTGGGCGCCGGGCCCGCCGATCGGTGCGTGGTGAACGTGGGAACCGTCCGGGGTCGCCCCCTGCCGGGCCTGCCAGGCCGGGACGGGGGCAGGCCCGCTGCCGGCTGGTGGCCTCGGGCGGGGCGGAGGCCTCGTAGTAGTCCGGGGGCGGGAAAGCCGCCCGCATGGCGAAGGAGGCCAGTGAGTTAGTGATGCGGATGCTGGAATGCCGGGAGGTGCGCTGGTGAATACCGGCGGGCCGCTGCAGTGCCGGGCTTGCTGACGGCTCAGCGGCGGGTACTGGAGATCCAATCTAAGTTGCACCTGTGGTCCGGCCGCGATAGCGGCCGCGGTTTGATGACCTGTTCAACCTCGTGGCCGATCCCGCGTTCTTAGTGGTCGCGTGGGATCGGGTGCGGTTCAACAAGGGCGCCCGCTCGGCAGGAGTGGACGGCCAGACGGCCTACTACGTCGAGACCGAGCGCGGCCAGGAACAGTTCCTGGCCGAGGTCCGGGACGCGCTGCGGTCGCGGACGTTCCGGCCGCTGCCGGTCCGGGAGCGGATGATCCCCAAGCCGGGACGCGCAAGCGCCGCAGGCTGGGCATCCCGACCGTGACCGACCGGGTAGTGCAGGCGTCCCTGAAGCTGGTTCTGGAGCCTATCTTCGAGGCGGACTTCCGGCCATGCTCGTATGGCTTCCGCCCGAACCGCCGGGCGCATGACGCGGTCGCCGAGGCTCGCTACTTCACCTCCCGCACTTATCAGTGGGTGGTGGAGGGCGATATCGAGGCATGCTTCGACACGATCAGCCACCCGGCCCTGATGGACCGGATGCGCCAGCGGGTCGCTGACAAGCGCGTCCTGGCACTGGTGAAGGCATTCCTGAAGGCGGGCATCCTGACGCGAGGACGGCCAGCGACAGACACCAGACCGGCACCCCGCAAGGCGGGATCTTGTCGCCGCTGCTGGCGAACATTGCCCTGTCGGTGCTCGATGAGCACTTCACCGGGCAGTGGGAGCAGTGGAACGCATGGCGGCGGGCCGAACGGCAGCGCAAAGGGCAAGGCACGTGGCGGCTGGTCCGGTATGCCGATGACTTCCTCATCCTCGTGTCCGGGAACCGCGAGCATGCCGAGGCCCTGCGCGAGGAAGCCGCGGCGGTCCTGGCCCCGATGGGCATGCGCCTGTCGATGACCAAGACCAAGATCACGCACATCGATGACGGGTTCGACTTCCTCGGCTGGCGCATCCAGCGGCATCTGAAGAAGGGCACCGCCCGCCAGCGTTACGTCTATACCTACCCGGCGAAGAAGTCGGTGGCTTCGATCACCGGGAAGATCAAGGCGCTGTGCAGGCAGGACACGAACCTGCCGCTGGAGGCCGTGCTGCACCAGCTCAACCCGGTGCTGCGCGGCTGGACCACCTACTTCCGGCCGGGCGTGTCCTTCGCCACGTTCGACTACCTGCGCGCCTTCACCTGGAAACAGGTGATCGCGTGGATCCGCCGCAAACACCGGCGGATCACCTGGCGCGAACTGCGGCGGCGATACTGCGGCGGAGGATGGTGGCCCGCCACGGGCGATGTGGCCCTGTTCAACCCGACGGACGCGGGCACCACCCGCTACCGATACCGGGGAACACAGATCCCGTCGCCGTGGCCCATCGGAACAGGAGCCTGACGACCAAACCACGGGAACTCATGGAGAGCCGGATGCGCGGAGACGCGCACGTCCGGTTCGGGAGGGGGCCGCAGAAACGGGCCAGCCGCAAGACTGGCACCGCGCTGCGGGCCTACCTACATGGTGAAGATCAGGGACGGCGTCGTCACCAACCGGGCCGTCTACCTCGCCATCGGCATCGACTGCGACGGCGAGAAACAGGTCCTGGGCCTGTGGGTCGGCCCGACGACCGGCGAGTCGGCGAAGTTCTGGCTGTCGGTCCTGTCGGAGATCAAGAGCCGCGGCGTCGCCGATGCGTGCATCGTGTGCTGCGACGGGCTGACCGGGCTGCCGGACGCGATCACGTGGTCTGGCCGCAGGCCGTCGTGCAGCTGTGCGTGGTGCACCTGATCCGCGCCTCGCTGCGGTATGCCTCCCGCAAGTACTGGGTGCCGCTGACCAAGGACCTGCGGCCCATCTACACAGCCCCCGATGAAGCGGCCGCAGCGGCCGCGCTGGACGACTTCGCCGCGGCCTGGGGCGACCGCTACCCGGCGATCGTGAAAGTGTGGCGGGCGCACTGGGCCGAGTTCACCCCGTTCCTGGCGTTCCCGCCCGAGGTCAGGCGCGTCATCTATACGACCAATCTGATCGAGTCGATGAACTCCCGGCTGCGGAAAGTGACCCGCAACCGCGGCCAGTTCCCTTCCGAGCAGGCCGCCCTCAAAGTGCTCTACCTGGCCGTCCGCAACCTCGAGGACTACCGGGGCCGGAACGTCGGAGTCCGGAGCTCGGGCTGGAAACAGGCACTCCAGGCGTTCACGATTTACTTCGAAGGACGAATCCCAACCCCATGACCGCCACGGTCACTTACACAGACGGTCGGACGCTCCCGTGCATCCTGGATCAGGGGCATCGTGCTGGAATCGATGCCGGCAGTGGCCGTAGCGGCCGGATAGGCGGCGCCGTACGTTATCGGAACGAACAGATTGCCAGCCTGCCGCGCTAGCTTGTGGGCCCACACGACCCACAGTCCGTTCACGATAGCTGTTAGGTGCTGTTCGAGTTCTGCGGGCAGGCCGGGCCGGGTACGTCGGTACCAGCCACAAAGTCAGCAATCAGTCGACCTCCGGTGCACATGGCGACCTCTTCTCTGAAGTAGCTGACCCTTAGGTGAGATGCGGACGACGAGCAGGCGGCCGGGGCAGCCGACGATGCTCGGCGGCTGCCCCGTCGCTTCGCTAGCCGAGGTAGGGCACGCTCCTGCTGATCCGTTTCGCGCCGCATTGGTGATGGCCGGGCAGGCCGAGGCCGTCGGCCGATTCGGTGTCCTTGTGGCAGAAATCGAAGGCCCACCCGTAGGCTCCGCCGCCAATCCGGAAAGTGAACGTAAGGGAGACGCTGAACCCGTCGGCACCTATCTTCGGGCCGACGATCACCCAGCCAGTGGCCCGCGTAAAGATAGAGGGTTCTGGGCAGCCGGTCGACGTGAAGCAGCCCGAAGTACGGGTACCAGGCCTTCTTGTGTTCCCTGGTGAGGGTCGATGGCGGCACCAGGATCCGGAACCTGGCGGTCAAGTGGCAGGACCGGCCGATGGCAGGAGGTCCGCTTGATGAAGTCATAGCTGATGGTCACGTAAACCATCGGAGTATCGCCGGCGAAGTCACAGCGGCGTCGAGGCCCCCGCGCTGGCCAGGAGCTCGACCTTGTAGCGGGTGGCCAGGGTCGGCCGGGCGCGGAAGGTGTAGGAGTTCGTTGTGCCGTTCGGCGGAGGGGCGCTGCTGCCTGCTTGAAACCGCCCTTGTAGGGGAACTGGCTGGCCAGCAGCTTCGGCCACCTGGCCGACGGTGGCTCCGGCGACCTCGCCCCTGATGGTGGCGGTGGAGTACTTGGCTCCACCTTTATAGATGACCCACGTGTCGCCAGTCACCGAACTCGCAGGGCAGACTTCACAGCGATGGTGACGCCGGGCGATACGCCGGCCTCGTAGTGCAAGCTGATAGTGCCGGAGGTGAGCACGCTCTGGTAGACGGCCACCTGCCCGATGGTCCCGTCGAAGTTCTCCGGATTGGGATTGCCGGGATTGAGGTCGTACTGAGGATCGCCGCCGACGGCGATGGGCTCGTTCGGGTCGAATAGCAGCGTCGGCCGCCCGTGGTCCGGCAGCTTGATCCTTTGAGGACTGTCCCGTTGACGTACAAGACGGCCTCGTGGTCCGCCGGGCTGACGGTGGCGGCTACGTAGTACCACTGTCCGGCGGTGAACGCGAACGGGATGCTGGCGGTGTCGAGCCATTCCTGGCCGTCTCCGACATCGACGTGCAGCTGTTGCCCGCCGGAGTAGGCCGAGCCTTCGAGGACCAGATCGAAGCTGTACACGCCGTCGACCCCCCGGGTGTCGAAGATCGACTGGTACAGCTTGGACGCCGAACCGGGCTTCACCCATGCTTCGACGCTGTAAGCGCGGCGTAGGACGCGGACGGCTGGTAGGTCATCCAGCACCCTGGCTTCCCGAAGAAACCGGCCGTGTCGGGGTTATCGCTGATAGGCCCTTCCCGGCCCAGCTGGACGCATGAGCTGTAGGTGCCGTTGTCGTTGCCTGCGTCGTCGACGGCCGTGGTGGAGCCAGGCTGGTCGTTGAGCCGGCCAGTAAGCCATCGGCGAGCTGGCGAGTATCACTGACGAGTAATCCGCGGCAGCGCTCGCAGGCGACGCGCCGGCAGCGACGCCGCCGACGCAAAGCGCGGCCACCGACACCGTGACCGCGATACGCCTGCTCATAACCAGTCTCGGTGATGGCATCCTGCACCTGTCTCTCCCTGGCGTGGCTGGCGCCTTACCAGCCATGTGGCCAGAAACGTCAGCCGTCCGGACGCAAGCGGCCACGAATCTTGAGGGTTCAGTGTCGCCCGTCGCGAGGTTGTGCACCATGTGGTGCCGCCGGAGGAACTAGCCACAGGAAACGGCCGTGCCTGGGCGCCGGCAGCCCGCCGCCGGATCAGCAAGATTCGACGCAAGTAGCACGCAATTCCGAAACCCGTAACCGCTACGGTCCCTCAAGCGGCCTATCGCGACCTGACCCACGACCGGGCCATCCCGATGCTGAGCCCGGGCCCGGTGGCTCCGCATCGGACGGTCATCACCACCGGCTCACGTCGAGCAGGTCTCCGATGGCGGCTTTGACCCGCCCGTTCCTAGCCAGGGGGCGCAGCCAGACCATCGGGCGGCGCCGTGTCGGTTGTCGCCTGGACATCGGGCATCGCCTGGGAATCTGTGCCCCAGTTGCCTGCAAGTGGCCGGTAGGTCATCCCGCCGGACACCTGGCCCAGGGTGGCGGGCCTGGGAGCGCGCCTGAGCGTGCGACCGCGGCTTCGTACCGTGGCCCAGGCGACGAGACCCGACAGCGCCCAGCACAGGAACCCGAACCCGCCGATGACGCGCGGCACAAGCGGGAACACGTGTGCCATGTTGCTGAGCACGGACGAAAGCGGTACGTGAAAGGTCTTCACGAGGCCGATGACGATACCGATCAGGCTCGCCAACACACTTCCCGCCAGCGCGAGCATCCCCGCTGCCACGGCCATCCGCATGGCCGGGCCGGCCCGGTTGACGACAAGGCCAACGAGCCAGCCGGACAGGATCGACACATAGGTCGACTGGTAGTTGGTCAGGCCGAAGAATGCCCCGGCAACGACCGCGCCGCCGAGCGCCACCGCAGCGCCGAGCGCCACCGCAGCGCCCAAACTGGTCGTAGGCACCGCGCTCTTCGCCTGCTCCGGGGGATACGCCATTTCCGCTCCCTGGCCCAGGGTCGGCGATTCAGGCGGCCGCAGGTAGCGCAGCGTCAGCGGTCCGGATGTCCTTGAAGAAGCGGCGGTGGACGTGCAGTCGCTCGCCGTTCACAGGAATGACATGCCAAACGCCGGACGCCGGGCCAAGCTGCGTTGCTCTTGGCAGCTCCGCGATGACGCCCCGAGCATTCCGCATGCCCAACTTCCCGGCATCCAGGACGAGGATCCGCTGCGGAGTCACCGCGACGATCCGGTAGCGGTTCATGCTGAGGAAGATGATCCCGCCGGTCAGCAAGAACAAGTACTGACTGACAGTCTGGGCACCGAACACAGCCTCTGCTGTCTCGCCGGGCTCCAGATATTGCGCCGAAGAATTCAGCATCGCGTCGCGAAGTGACACCTACTGCCTCCCCGAATGGTTTCCTATCAGCCCTGCCGCCTGCGGCGAGAAAGGCGGGCAGTCATATTGCAGCCTCCTCGCGGACTTTTCACCACGAAGCACGGCTCACAGAACCGCCCACAGGAACGGCCGACCTCTCACAGGTCGCTGGGGTGATGTCACCCGAGCCGGGCTCAGCGGCGTGCAAGGGCGAGCGTGCTCCTTTCAAATGGATGTCGTTCTCGCTCCCGGATTATTTCGTTAATATACTGATACAAGCTAACATTTCGGGCTCGCTCTTGACTTTATGTATTGGCTCGCTTCAAGCTTGGCGTCGAGCGATGAGACGAGCTGGACCACGGATCCGCCCGCACGTTTCGCCGCGATCATCAGTCAGCAGCTTGCGTATGACGGGCCTAGCTCACCCGCCCTGGCGGCCGCGCCGCCTAGAGCGCCCGTCATCGTCGACAGCGTCAGATCCCGTTAGCCGGTTCCCCGCACGGCGCGGCTTCGGCCGCACTCCCGTGCGCTGACCAGCGTGCCCTCTTCCTTAGGAGACCTGCGTGATCAGCGAGCCACCACCAGAACGCCCCGCAGCAAGGGACCAGGTCTTCACGTTTGGCCGTGACCTGCGGGAAGAGCTTGTGACGGGGGCTGATCACAGGTTAAGCGGGGCGTGCCCACAGTGTTCTGGGTGGTTTAGCGCTGCCAGCGGGAGTCGGCGTCGGCGATGGCGAGGCTGAGGGTTTCGAGTTCGGCGATGAGGGCGCGCAGCTGCCGCTGGTTGTCGAACCAGGGCTGGTAGTCGGCGAGCTGGTCGTCGGATAGGATCCGGGTGACGGTCTTGCCGTTGATCTTGCGGGTCCACTGGTGGTAGGGGCCGTGCAGGACGGGCGGGTCGGCGTGGCAGCGGCAGTTCGGCTTGCCGCAGCGGACGTGGCGTTCGGTGAGGGTGCCGGGCAGCACGAAGCCGATCCCGGCGAGCTGGGCCGCGATGCGCTGCGGCGCGGGCGTGCTGGGCCCTGGTCGGCGACACGTTCTCATGGTCGCACGGCGGGTCCGTGATCTCCGGCATGTCTTTCAGTATAAGTGTTGTATGACATGCGTGGCTGGCTATATCGCGTCCTGGCAGCCGCCGTCGGTGACCGCGGAGGCCGCCGCGTTCGCCCGGCAGGTCGTGGCGCAGGCGGCGCCGGCCGGCCGGGACCGGGCCAGGAACCTGCTGTGGGCCGCGGGGAAGCTGGCCGGCTGGGCGATCGCCCTCGGGCTCGACCCGGTCCCGGAGGTGCTGCTGCACCCGTCGGTGATCGAGCGGTTCACCGCGCACGCGCCGGGCCTGTCCGGGGTGACCCGGCGGACGCTGCGCACAAACCTGCGGTTCCTGGCCCGCGCCGTGGTCCCGCAGCTTGTCCCGGCGGACGCGCCGCTGCCCCGGGAGCGCGCCAAGGCCCCGTATACGCCCGCCGAGATCGGCGGCTACCTGGCGCTCGCGGACGCGCAGCCCACGGCGGCGCGGCGGATGCGCGCCGCCGGGCTGGTCTGCCTGGGTGCCGGCGCCGGGCTGATCCGCGCCGACCTGCGTCAGGTGCGCGGCACCGACATCAGCGCCCGGTCCGGCGGCGTAGTCGTCACCGTCGCAGGCCGCAGGCCGCGCGCGGTGCCGGTGCTGGCCCGCTACCACCAGCCGCTGCTCGCGTCAGCCGGGTTCGCCGGCGATCAGCTGATCACCGGCGGCACGGACCCGGCGCGTCGTAACATCACTAACCCGCTGGCCCGGTCGCTGGCCGGCGGTACCGGGCTGCCCGCGCTGGACACCAGCCGGCTGCGGGCCACCTGGCTGGCCGAGGTCGCCGGGCTGCTCGGCCTGGCGACGTTCCTGCACGCCGCCGGCATCACCTGCAGCCAGCGGCTGGGCGACATCACCGCCACCCTGGAGCCCGGCACCGATGCCGAGGCGGTGGCGCTGCTCGGCGGGCAGCGGTGAGCATCCCGCTCACGGCCCTGGAGGACATCATCGATGCCTCCGGCACCGGGCCTGCGATCGAGGCGCTGCTGCCGGCCGGGGTCCGGCACCGCCAGCTGACCGCCCGCACCTTACTGGCCGGGATGATGCTCACCCTCGATGATGACCGGCCAGCGCACCTGACCCGGGTGCACGCGGCGCTGACCGCGCCTCCCCGCAGCTGACCAGGCCCGCCTCGGCGTCACCGAGGACTGGGAGCAACGGCCCGCACCAGCTCACCTACCGCCAGGTCGAGCACACCTTTAATCTCGTCGCCGATGCGCTGGCCAAGGACAAGCCCGACGGCGCCCCTCCGCAGTTCTCGCCCGGATCTGCGATGACCTGCTGGAAGCCAGCATCCCGGCCGGGCACAAGGACGCCTCCACCGCACTGGCTGTCGACTGGACCGACATGGAGACCTGGTCCCGCCCGCCGCGGCACGGCACCACCGGGTGCGCTGACCCCGAAGCCGCCTGGGGACACCGCAACTCCAACCTGCCCGGCCCCAGAGGCGAGATGTTCTTCGGCTACTACCTGTCCGCCGCCACCATGGTGGCCGAGGAGCACGGCCCGCCCGTCGCCGGAACTGGCCCGCCGGATGACCCTCACCTCCTGCGACCTGGACCCGGTCCGCGCCCTGGCCCCCGTCCTGACCAGCATGCCCGCGGCCGGCATCGCGCCTCGGCGACATCCTGGCCGACTCCGGCTACGCCCACCGCGACGCCGCCGCCTGGGCGATCCCGCTGCGCGCCGCCGGCGCGCAACTGGTCCAGGACCTGCACCCGCACGACCGCGGGCCCCAGCGGAACCCACCACGGCGCGATCATCGCCAACGGCAACCTGTACTGCCCGGCCACGCCCGGACCGCTGCTGCACCTCGGGCCGCTGCCCCCCGCCGCCACCACAGACAGACACCTCGCGCACGACCAGCAGACCGCGAACTCGCCCGGCACAAGCTCGGCCGCGATCACCGCCGACGACGCCGACGGCTACCACCGCGTCACCTGCCCCGCCGCCGCGGGCAAGATCCGCTGCCCGCTCCGCCCGGACTCGATGACACTCGACCGCAGCCGGCCCGAGATCCTCACCCCACCGCAGCACCCGCCGGCCTGCTGCACCCAGCAGACCATCACCGTCCCACCGGACGTCGCGGCCAAGACCCGGCAGAAACACGACTACCCCTCCGCCGCGCACCGGCGCTCCTACGCCCGCCGCACCGGCGCCGAGCGGACCTTCTCCACCATCAAAGACCCCGCCACCACCAGCATCAGCCCGCGGCTGGTGCCGCCTCATGGGCCTGACCCCGCTCACCCTCTGGCTCGCCTGCCTGCTCGCCATCCGCAACCAGCGCATCCTCACCGCCTGCGACACCCGCCAGGCCGACAACGCCCGCCGCGCCGCCGCCGGGCCTCCCGCCCAGAACCCGAAAACGCCGCCGCCAGACCCTCGCCAGCCTCGCCGCCGGCCCGCCATAACACCCGCAGGCACGCCACCGTCGCCGAGTACGCCCGCCCACCAGCACCCGCCGCCAGCCCGCGTCAGCATGAGCCCAGCACGCCACCAGCCGCACCGCAACGTCAACCCGGCAAGCCGCCACCACGACCCGGTTCGCGGAAGCGACGCCAGAATGTCAGACCCAAATGTGAACATCGACCCTGGTGAAATGTGAAGACCTCTGTGGAGCCCCCTTACGGAATCGAACCGTAGACCTTCTCCTTACCATGGAGACGCTCTGCCGACTGAGCTAAGGGGGCGCCGACAGCATCTGGCGTTCCGGTCGCCCGGTCCGCGCTGCTGCTGTGACTGAGAGAGCATACACGACAGCCCGTTGTCAGGCCTGCCCGAGCCGGGAGCCATCCACCCGGTCCAGTCTCTCCTTCCGACAGCCGGACAACGATCGCCCTGCATAACCACCTCACAATCTGGGCAGAAGCTCACCGGTAGCGGTCGTCGGGATCACTTGCAGGAGGCCGACATGAACGTCGGTGACGCATTGGTGAACCTTAGATGGCCGTTAAGCGCAGCTATGAGCCGCTTGGCAGACGATGCATAATGTGGGAGTCATGGCGGCAGCAGCGGTGAGCCTGCCGAAGGAGCCCAGCGAAGCGAGGTTGGACCGGTGAGGGCGCTGATCGTCCGGCCAGCGGCGCTTGGCGTGCTTACCGGGTTCATGTTCATCGCGGGCAGCATGATCAGCGGTGCCCTGGCCATCGGCGCCGGCGCCTCAGCACGCCGTTCACTGCACGTGCTCGTCGCCCCCGAAGAACGCGGCGCTGACCGCAGCGATCATCGGGCCTCGCAGCCACAAGCCCAGCGAGTCTGCGCCAGCTTCCGCATCACCGAGCAAATCCGCCGGCAGCAGCAATTCGGCCTTGCCGAGCGGCTCGGCAAGCGGTAGCAGCAAGTCTGCGTCACCCAGCGGATCCGCGACAAGCAGCAAGGCAGCGTCACCCAGCGACTCGACCTCCGCGTCGCCCAACGCCTCTACGTCGTCGAGCAGCGTCAGTCCCTCGTCGACTCCGAGCGCGTCGGGCTCCGATGCGAAGTCCCCTTCCAGCAGTTCGTCCCCTCCGACGGACAGCTCGTCGAGTCCGGTGTCGCCCTCACCGTCCCCGAGCACGTCCAGCAAGTCGCCCAAGCCGACACCCTCGCCGAGTTCGACAAAGTCACCGCCGACCCATAAGGCTCCGCAGCTCTGCGTCCGCGATCGAGTCCTTCTCCAGCTCCGGAGAGGTCAAGTCCGGCCATACTGCGACGTTCGCCATCTGGGTGTGGAGCACCGGGAAGACAAGCAGCGGGGTCAAGGTGCACGCCAGCGTCGCGTCAGCGCCTTACATCTCGCCCGCGAAGTTCACCGTGTGCCCTGACCCGCAAGGCGCGACCTGTGATGTCGGAGTCCTGGCTGCCCGCCAGCTGGACGAATTGCAGGCCACGGTGAAGGTCGGCTCGTTCGCGACCCTTGGCGAGCTAGTGCAGATATCCGCGAAGGCGAGCGGCGCGGGCGCGTTGTCGTTCACCGGGTCAGCCCGCGACAGGGTCGTCGAGCCGAGCGCCAAGATCCCAGGCTCGACGGTCACCATACCGCCGCAGCAAAACCTCCCGCCCATACCGGGAACGGGGATCTCGGCGGCTGATCCCTCCGGCTTGTTCCCCACAGTCTCGGCCAGTCCGACGCCTAGTACCGGATCTCCCAGCTTGCGCACGCCTAAGCCACGAGCCCCGTTCCGCGCAGCTGATGTGGCGGCCACCGTTCCGCTGGACGACCGTCTCATCGGCGGGCAGCTAGCCGGGCTGGCCGTGCTGGCCGGAGCAGTTACGATGGCGATCGCCCGGCTGTCGCTAAGGGCGCCTAAGCCGCAGCAAGACGACGCGAGCTCCAAGCGCCCGCCGGTGTCCGGACCGCAGCCGCAGCCGTGATCACGACGGCGGCCCCGAGCACGACGCTAGCCCTGAGCACACCAGCAGTCCTGAGAGCAGAGCCGCAGCCCTAACCAGAGCCGCAGATCCTGGCCGACGCCGGAGCCGCGCAAGCGGTCGGACTATGGCTACTTGACGACGTGCTCTACTTGCGGCCTCATCGCCCGCAGCTCATTAGCCAGCGCGCTCGCCCCGAGGTTCGGCGAGGCGACGAGCCCGAACGTGTCGCCGTCGGCCCAAGCGCACTCGGCCGGATGTCCGCCGACGCCTGGCACGCAAGCGGCCTGACCTCCCAGCGAACCGGGGTTCGTGACAAAAGCACCCCGCAACGAGCCGGTGAAGCTGGATATGAAGGATCCAGCCGACCCCGAAAGGTTGCCGCCGACGAAGAGCAGGATGAGCGGATCCGCCTTCGCTGACGGGCCGGTGCTGTTCTCGTAGACGGCATCGACGACATGGCTGGCCTCGCCGCTGCCCTTATTCATGATTTCCGCCCGAAGCGCGGTGGCGCCCATGCTGGCGGCGAGCGCAGGGTCCTGCACGTAGTCCTGCATCCTGGTTGGCGTCGAGATGCTGTGCGCAGGTCCGCTGCCGCTGAGCATGTGCGGCACCAGGACCACGCCTGCCGCTGCGACCACCGCCACGGTCCCGCCGCCCAGGACGAGCCGGACCGGATGACGAACCTTGCGCCGCGCCGCCTTGCGGCCGGCGGCACTCTTGCGGCTCTTCGCTGGCGCGGTCACGCCAGGCTCGGTCGTCGCGGGCGCGGTCCTAGCAGGTGCCATCACAGCCGTTGTGCTGGCCGGCGCGGTCACCGGCGCGTTCCTGGCCGGCACGGCCCTCGGGCTTCTGTGACCCGCAGCCCTGCCGCGCGGACGACCGAGTTCAAGTTCCTGATCGGACGCCGACTGCGCTGCCGCCCGTCCCGCGGCGGCCAGCGACGCAACGTCGCCAGCTTGCGGGGGCCGCAAATGACTGCCGCTGCGTTCCGGGCGGTCGTCGGCAATTGCCGGTGGCCTGGACCAGCCGCCGGTGTCCTGTCCGTGGCGCGGCGCGGCTTGGTCTGGCCAGGCCGGGCTGGCCGGCCACGCCGACGTGTTGGACGCTGTGTCTGGTGGCGCAATGCCGTGCCGCGAAGTTGGCGGTCGGGGCGCGCCCGGCCGCGGGACGGGGGGACGCGAAGTTGCCGGCCTCGCCAGGCCGGACGTCCACGACTCGGGCGCTGGCTCGGCGGGCCGGGCGAGAGGGCGCTCCGGCGCCAAACGCCCCGGCGGCAAACGCTCCGGCGGCACGCGATCCCGCGCGGCGCGCTCCGGCGCCAAACGCTCCGGCGCCACGCTCGGGCATCCGATCCCGCATGGCACGCTCCGGCGCTACGAAGTCGTTGACCTGAGTGACCGGGCCCCGATGGGCGGCCGTTCTGCGTACCGCGGTCGGGCTAGCGTCGGTGTCTGCCTCCGCCTGCTCCGGCGCCGCGTGCCGACGCGACCGCCGACCAGGGCCGCGCCCGCTGCGCGAGTCTTGCTCCGCGCTCGACGGCCGGGGCTCGGCCGGGCGCTTGGAGTTGTCCTGGGCCGGACCCGCTTCGCCGAGGTAGCGGATCCAGTCGTAATCGGCGTCACCGGCAGTTTCTTCGACCCCGAGCGTGTCGCGGCCACCGCGTGACTTGCCCCGGCCGAGCCGCCCGCGCGGCTGCGGCATCGGGGTGACCGGCAGCGGCCCGCTCGGGTGCTCGGCCCAGTAACCGCTGTCTGCGGCCGAACGGTCGGTGCGGTCACTATCGGTGGCTACTCGCCCGCCAGCCTGGCTATCCGGCCCGGCATCGTTGGCATCGGAGTAGGGCCACCGCAGATCCGGCTGGTTCTGCGGCCATCCCGTGGTCATAACGACTGGTACTCCTGAGACTGATGCGGCGTCTCTGCCCGATGTGGACTAATAACATCATGCTTCACCGCCGACCGTGACCGCTACGTTATCGAATTTTCGCGCCGCCACCCCGCGTTATCGCTTAGTTACTCTTGCGTATCCTGCGCAGGTCAGCGACGAACTTCTCAGTCGGCCTCACACACCCGTGAAACGCAAAATCTGTGCTATCGGCGTGTTGACCAGGACACTAACGCCCGGCGCGAACCCGGTCGGCGGTGTGCTCGGCCGCGCCCAGGTCCGTCGGTAATCCTGCGAAATCTGCTCGTGCTCAGTCCGCCAGGGCCCGCGAGCGCAGCGCGCGGTCGACGATGTCCTGGCGGTCAATCAGTACCCGCACCATGGCTAGGTCGCGCTGCTCTGCGGCCAGGAACTCATCGATCCGCCTGACCAGTTCCGGCGATGCGGCCCAGTACGGGAACAGGCTGTCCCCGAGCAGCCGCTTGATGTGGTCGCCGCGGCTCGCCCAGATCTCCGGCAGCACCTCGAAGTACTCATCAACGTAGGGTGTCAGCAGCTCGGCGTGCTCAGGCTGACCGAAGCCGCTGGCCACGGCCATAACGCCCTCGGGCCCCAGCTCTTGCGAGTGCGTGATCAGCTGCCAGGCCGCAGCCTTGTGCTCGGCATCGGGCATCGACGCCCGGCCGGCGGCCGCGTGCCGCCGCCCCGCATCGGTCGGATCCGTCGCTAGTTCCGCGTCGATCTCGGCATCACCAGCTCGGCCCGTGGCGGCCAGCCGTCGCAGCAGAGCCCACCGCAGGTCGGTGTCGACGGCCAGGCCGGGAACGACCACCGACGCGTCAAGCAGCCCAGCCACGAAATCGAGCTGCTCGGACGTTATGGCGGTCCAGCTCAGCAGCTGCACCCAAGCGAGCTGGTGATCGCTGCCAGGCTCGGCGGCGCGCAGCAGCTCGAGAGCCGCCGTGGCCAGCTGCTCCTTACCCTCCGGCAGCCAGCGCGGGTCGGCGGTAACAGCCATGAGTCGCGAGGCCGTCATGTGCAGGATCTGCAGTACCGATACGGACGGTTCCTTGCCCATGCCGCCGACGAGGATCGCTGCGAAGGCCGGAACGGACAGTTCGGCCCGCTGCACCATGTCCAGCACCGCACTCCAGCAGACGGTCCGGGCCAGCGGGTCGGTGAATGCGCCGATCGACTCCGTGAGGGTGGCCAGCGAGCGCTCGTCGAACCGGACGATCGCATAGCTCAGATCATCGTCATTGAGCAGGATCAGATCGGGCTGGGGAAGTCCGGCCAGTTGCGGCACCGCGGTCCGCGGCCCTGTCACGTCGGCCTCGACCCGGTGGGTCCGGACCAGCGCGACCTCCTCGCCTTCAGCGGCAGGCACGCGGTTGTATAGGCCGATCGCGATGTGGTGCGGCCGCAGGGTCGGATGCTCCTCCGGTGCCTCCTGCAGCACCGTGAACTCGGTGAACGACCCGCCTGCGCCGACGCTGAACTCGCTGCGAAGCGTGTTCGGCCCGGCGGTCTGCAGCCAGGCCTTGGCCCAGTCGCCGAGGGCCAGCCCAGAGCTCGCTTCCAGCGCGCGCAGCAGGTCGGACAAGGTGGCGTTCCCCCAGCCGTGCTCAGCGAAGTACGCCCGGATCCCGGCGAAGAAGCGGTCCCTGCCGACGTAGGCAACAAGCTGCTTGAGCACCGAGGCGCCCTTGGCGTAGCTGATGCCGTCGAAGTTCGCGATGGCCTCGCTGAGCGTCTGCACGTCCGCCGCGATCGGGTGCGTGGTCGGGAGCTGGTCCTGCATATAGCCCCACGTCTTGCGCGCTCCGGAGAACGTGGTCCACGCGTCAGTGAACCTGGTGCCCTCAGCGCTGGATAGGGCCGCGCTGAATTCGGCAAACGACTCGTTGAGCCACAGGTCGTCCCACCACTTCATGGTGACCAGGTCACCGAACCACATGTGCGCCATCTCGTGCAGGATCACCGTGGCCCGCAGCTCGTACATCGTGTCGGTGACCTTAGACCGGAACAGCAACCGCTCGGAGATGGTCACGCATCCGACGTTCTCCATGGCGCCCGCGCTGAACTCAGGGACGAAGACCTGGTCGTACTTCGCGAACGGGTAGGGCGCCTCGAACACGCGCGGTGTAGTAGTCGAAGCCCTGTTTCGTCACGGTGAACATGTCGTCGGGCTCAAGGTGGTCCGCCAGCGACGCGCGGCACGCGAGGCCGAGCGGGATGACCTGGCCGCCCGGCGTGGTGTGGGTCCCCGTCACGAGGTGGTACTCGCCGGCCACGACCGCGGTTAGGTAGGTCGACATCCGCGGCGTCGGCGGGAAGTGCCAGGTCGCAGTCCCGTCACCGGCGTCCTGCGGCGCTGGGGCCGGCTGGTTGGACAGCACCGTCCAGTGCGCGGGCGCGGTGACGCTGAAGGTGAACGTGGCCTTCAGGTCTGGCTGCTCGAAATTCGCGTAGACGCGGCGCGCGTCGGCGGGCTCGAAGTTGGTATAGCAGTAGACCTTGCCGTCCGCGGAGTCGTCGCCCGGTGCATGCCCTTGGAGTCGGCCGCGTAAGCGCAGTCGGCGACGACGCGCAGCTCGTTGTGCGCTGCCAGGCCCGGCAGCGCGATCCGGCCGTCGGCGCAGGCTGCGCTCAGGATCGATCGGCAGCACCGTTCAGGGTGATCTCGTAAACGCTCTCGGCGACCAGGTCTGCATAGCTGGGCGCGCCGGGCTCCGCGCAGTCGAAGACGATCACCGATGTCGACCGGAAGACCTTGTCGCCGCAGGTCAGGTCAAGGTCCACGGCATAGGAATCCACCGTGAGGAGGCTGGCACGCAGGCTGGTCTCGGCGCGGGTGATCTCGGCAATCGGCATGCGTTTCGGTTCCTTTTTCGAAAAAAGCCGGCGCTGGCTGCCCCCCAGGGTAAGTCACCCCCAGACGGGAACGAGGAGCCCATCTCCCCGGCTGCCCGTCCCTGGCTGTGCCCCGGGCGCGAATCTGCTACTCGCCGTTTCAGGTTCTGGCCGTCTTAGGTACTTGCCCTGTCAGGGTGTTAAGGCCGAAGATCCTGCTAGGGACCAAACGGGGAGTCGGCCTTGGAAGATACCGTCACGTGCCTGGTCCGGGGGCCAGCCAGCCGCTACCCGCGCGGTTTCATATGGCTCATCCCGGCCTGGTTTGTCATTCTCAGTCTGGCCGCGCTGGCCGTCGGGCGGAGTGCCAGCGGCGGGCTTCCGCTATGGCTCGGGCTGGCCGAGATCGGCGGGCTCGCAATCGCGCTCGGCACAGTGCTCTGTGTGCTCGCGACCGTCCGGCAGCCTGCCTTCCGGGCTGATAAGCACGGCATCTGCCTGGGCGTCAGTACCAGCCGCAGGCGGCCGAAGCTGCGCCAGGTGCAGCTGGTCTGGCCGGAGGTCGCCCAGCTGCGGATTGTTCCGCGCCACTACGGTGCGCTGCTGGAGATAACGCTCGGGCCAGCCGCGAGGATCGTGCACCGGCCCGGTCCAGGCCGGCAAGCCCTGCTGCTGCTCGGCATGCTGATCATGCCGTTCGCGTTCGGCCGCAGCAGCCCGGCCCTGACCAGTCCGCGGATGGACCCTCCGCGCTACCGGCTGAAGATCTGCGACATGAGTAGTGCCGAGCTGCGGCTCGCGCTCGACTCAGTGAAGCCGGACGGGCTCGGCGTACGGGTGCTGCCCAGTAAGGCCGCGCTTCGCTTCTCTGCCGCACCGCCGCGGAAGCCATTCACGCGTCAGCCGCCAACGCCCGTGGGCTGAGGTGAATAGGCGGATCGCGGAACGGCCCACGAGCACGCTATCGACATCGCCGGGCACGGCCGCCTGACCGGCGTCTTCGCGCCGTTCCGCGCCGAGCGTGGCGAGACCGTCGGCCTGCGGCTGGATCCGGCTGGTTGCCACGTGTTCCCCGCCGCCGCCGCGCAGCCGACCGCGGCCGGCGCGGCCGATCTCGTTGCCAAAGTCCCGCTGTCCGACGTCGGCCCCGAGTTCGTACCGCCGGGGCAGCGGTACTAGGTCCGCCCGTTACGCCGTTCTCCTGCAGCGCACCAGGTCAAAGCGCGGCGTATCATCGCCGCACACGACCCTAAGGAGCAGCAGCATGGCACATGAAGTCAAGGGCATCGTCGCCACCGGCAAGGGCGCGCCGGTCAGCCTTACCACCGTGCTCGTGCCCGATCCTGGTCCGGGCGAGGCGCTGGTCACGGTCCAGGCCTGCGGCGTGTGTCATACCGACCTGCACTACCGCGAGGGCGGAATCGGCGACGACTTCCCGTACCTGCTCGGGCACGAGGCGGCGGGCGTGGTGGAGGCGGTCGGCCCGGATGTGACCGGCCTTGCGCCTGGCGACTTCGTGATCCTGAACTGGCGCGCGGTCTGCGGTCAGTGCCGGGCCTGCCTGCGCGGCCGCCCGTGGTACTGCTTCGCCACCCACAACGCCAGCCAGAAGATGACGCTGGCCGACGGCACGCCGCTGTCTCCCGCGCTCGGGATTGGCGCGTTCGCGGAGAAGACGCTGGTCGCTGCCGGCCAGTGCACCAAGGTCAACCCGGAGATCAAGCCGGAGGTGGCGGGCCTGCTCGGCTGCGGCGTGATGGCGGGCCTTGGCGCCGCGCTCAACACGGCCGGGGTCAGCCGCGGCGACTCGGTCGCAGTGATCGGCTGCGGCGGCGTCGGCAATGCCGCGATCCTCGGCGCCGTCCTGGCTGGCGCGCGGAAGGTCATCGCCGTCGATGTCGACGACCGCAAGCTGGACTGGGCCCGCGGCTTCGGCGCGACCGACACGGTGAATTCACGGTCGGCCGACCCGGTGGCGGTGATCAGGGACCTTACTGAGGGGAACGGTGCCGACGTGGTGATAGAGGCGGTCGGCCGCCCGGAGACTTACAAGCAGGCGTTCTACGCTCGCGACCTCGCCGGCACGGTCGTGCTGGTCGGCGTTCCGACGCCGGAGATGCAGCTGGAACTGCCGCTGCTTGACGTGTTCGGCCGGGGCGGCTCGCTCAAGTCGTCCTGGTACGGCGACTGCCTGCCGACCCGCGATTTCCCCATGCTGGTCGACCTGCACCTGCAGGGCCGGCTGCCGCTGGAGAAGTTCGTGTCCGAGACCATCGCGCTGGACGCGGTCGAAGAGGCGTTCGCCAAGATGCAGCGCGGGGAGGTGCTCCGCTCGGTCGTGATGCTGTGACAGCGCCGGGGCCAGGCTCGGCCGCCGGAACGGACGCGGTGGCCAGGAACGCTGCGGTCGCCCGGATCGCGATGTGGTCCGGGCCGCGCACCGTCTCGACCGCGCTGATGCGGTCGTTCGGGAACCGGCCCGACACCGTGGTCGTCGACGAGCCGCTCTACGCCTTCTACCTGGCCAGCACGTCGGTCGATCATCCCGGCAGCGCCGAGATCATCGCGAGCATGCCGGCGGACTGGCGCGAGGTGCTCGACGCAGCTCGCCCGCGGGCCGCTGCCGGACGGCAAGTCGGTCTTCTACCAGAAGCACATGACCCACCACCTGCTGCCGCAGGTCGAGCGAGGCGCCTTCGCCGGCCTGCGGCACGCCTTCCTGATCCGCGACCCGCGGCGGCTGCTCGCGTCCTACGCCAGAGTCCGGTCAGCGCCCACGCTGGCCGACCTGGGGCTGGCGCAGCAGGCCGAGATCTTCGCGCGCGTTCGGCGGGCCGGTGATCGACTCGGCCGACATCCTGCGGGATCCGCGGGCCGCGCTGGAGGCGCTGTGCGACGCGCTGGGCATCGGCTTCGATCCGGCCATGCTGTCGTGGCCGCCAGGGCCGCGGCCAACGGACGGCGTCTGGGCGCGCTACTGGTACGACAGCGTCTGGCGGTCGACCGGGTTCGGCCCTTATCGCGAGCCAGGCAGACGACGACCTGCCACCGGAACTGGAGCCGTCTGGCCGAGCAGTGCCAGCCGTTCTACGAGGAACTGGCGGCGCACCGGCTGCGCCCGTAGCATCGCGCCGATCTGCAGCCTGGGCCTCGATTCGCGGGCCAGCGGACAGGCTCGAGCGGCGCCTGGCGGTCGACATCATCGTCAAGCGCGTCGCGTATTCAGCGGGCGCAGTCTCGGCCGCGCGATCGGGGCTCTCGCTCCAGACGAGGGCGGCGGCGAGGTAGCGGTACACCCACTCCTCGGCGAGCTTGCGCGTCTCGCAGAACACGATAGGCACGTTCGGATATCGCACCTGCAGCTCGGCGAGCGCGTCAGCGATCGCGGCCGGACGGAAATGCTCACTGGCGAAGATCTGTGAGTACCGGTCCTCCACGACCACGGCGGCAGCCGGCAGTGTGGCGAGCTCAGCCACCGCGAACCTGAGCTTCCCGCTCATCAGTGAGGACACCAGGTCGGCCAGGCTCTTGCGTTCCACGGACGCGATAACCGTGCCATCACGCTCGACGGCGTAATCCCCGGCTGCCAGCGACCGCCGGGCGAGCGTCACCTGCTTCTCGGCGAACCGGTAAGCGTAACGTTCGTTCGAGTCGACCAGGATGGTCAGATCAGCCAGTGCCGCGGCCCGCGCCCTGGGCGTGGCTACATTCGGCCTGGCCTGCTTGCGCGTCCGAGGCGACTGCCAGAACACCATCTCCCGGCCTCGCGCCGTTGTGTAGACGATCTGCGACCGGTTCTCTCGCGCCCGGTCCAGGATCAGGTCGATGGCCGCGCCGCGCCGCACGCAAGACCGGACCCGCACGCGATCTACGATTTCCGGGCGCGTCCGGCCACTCGTCTGGCCAAACCGGATGAAGGTAGACCGCGCCGGTACGCGGCCAGACGTCGCGCGCACGGAAGACCAGTCCGTCGCCGAGCGGGACGCGCAGCAAGTACGGCAGGCTCGAGGCCGGATCCGGGTTGCGCGCAATCAGGAGTTCCACCTCTCCAGTGTGGCCTAAATCAGGCCCTTGACCGCCTACGAGCGGACCCGGATGCGCCACCCGCCCGAGGCGTCGATATTTTCGTGAGGTGCTGCAGACCTTCGATGAGCGCAACCGGGACCTGATCGTCAGCGTCGGCGGCAAGCTAGCGCACCGCGACCAGGCTGGCGTCAGCCCGTTCGACTCGGTCGTCCAGGGCGGTGACGCGGTCTGGGAGGGGCTGCGGCTATATAGCGGCCGCATCTTCCGGCTAGACTGAGCACCTGGCCAGGCTGCGGCGGTCAGCCCAGGCACTGGCGTTCGAGCAGATCCCGGCGGACGAGGAGATCATCGCCGAGATCCGCCGCACGCTCGCGGCGAACCAGATGACCGACAACGTGCATATCCGGCTCACCCTTACCAGGGGCGTCAAGATCACCAGCGGGATGGACCCGCGGCTGAACCAGTCCGGGCCGACGCTGATCGTGCTGCCCGAGCACAAGGCGCCGGTCTACGACGCCGGCGGGATCACCCTGATCACCTCGAGCGTCCGCCGCACCGCTCCAGACAGCCTGGATCCGAAGATCCATCACAACAACCTGCTGACCTCGATCCTCGGCAAAATCGAGGCGAACGTGGCCGGCGCTGACGACGCGGTCATGCTGGACCAGCGCGGCTTCGTGGCCGAGACCAACGCCACCCACATCTTCCTGGTCACCGGCGGCGTGCTCGGCACGCCCTCGACGGCGGCCTGCCCGGAGGGCATCACCCGGCAGGCCGTGCTCGACCTGGCAGCAGGCGCCGGGATCAGCTGCGCGGTCGGCGACTACAGCCTGACCCAGCTCTACGCCGCCGACGAGATGTTCGTCACCGGCACGATGGGCGGCCTGACGCCAGTGCTCGCGCTGGATGGCCGCACGATCGGAGCCGGCAAGCCAGGCCCGATGACCGCGCAGCTCGCCGAGCTGTTCGCCGGCCTCACTTCGTCGTCCGGCACAAAGGTCTGCTGACGCGCGGCGCATAATGGCCGAATGACGTCACCAGCTGAGGTTCCCGTCGTCACCCTGCCGCGCGGCGGCCGGATGCCTGTGGTCGGGTTCGGCACCTGGAAGATGCGCCACGACGCGGCACACGAGGCCGTGCTGGCCGCACTCGCCGCCGGTTACCGGCACATCGATACCGCCACGATGTACGCCAACGAGGCAGAGATAGGCCGGGCCCTGCAGGACAGCGGGCTGGACCGGGCCGAGGTGTTCATCACAACGAAGATCCGCCCGTCCGACGCCGGGCGGGCCAGCTCCGTGCTCCGCCAGTCGCTACGGGCGCTTCGGCACTGACTACCTCGACCTCTGGCTGGTCCACTGGCCGCCCTCGCGCAAGGGCGAGAGCCGTCAGCTCTGGAACGAGCTGATCGAGCTCCAGGCCGACGGCCACGTCACCGACATCGGCGTGAGCAACTACACCCTGCCGGAGATCGACGAGCTGATCCGGTCATCCGGCCAGGCTCCGGCGGTCAACCAGATCGACTGGGGCCCGACCCGCCACGATGATCACGGTGCTCGCCGGGCACGCCGAGCGGGGCATCGCGGTCGAGGGCTACAGCTCGCTGAAGAACACCAACCTCGACGATCCGGTGCTGGCGAAGATCGCCGCCGCGCATGGCGTGACGCCTGCCCAGGTCGTGCTGCGCTGGCAGCTCGAGCACAATGTCGTCGTGATCCCGAAGTCAGCCCGGCCGGAGCGGATCGCAGCCAATCTCGACCTGTTCGGCTTTGCCCTGAACGCCGCAGGAGATGGCCAGCATCGACAGCCTGGCCGCGGAGCTAGCCGCTCGGGGCGGCTCGCTGCCGATAATGGCGGCATGAGTCAGCCGAAGCCAGCGCGGTTCTCGCCATCTAACCGATGGGTTCGCCTTCACCAACAGCTGGCCGTCCGCGCCAGCCGTTTCAATCCCGACGCCCTTCGGCAGCATCGGTATCGGCAACGCTGCCTCCGGGCTCTGCGGCGGGATGGTGTTCGCCGCGCTCGACTACTGGCAGGCGCAGGTGCGGCCGCCGGTCAGCCAGCCTGCCCCCGGCACTCCGCTGTATCAGTTCATCGTGCGGCGGCTGATCGACTCCTGGCATATCCCGGCCGGGGTCGCCGAGTACTACCAGTGGATGAACCTGCCCGACGGCGACGCCAGCCTGACCATTTTCGGCCGGTCGGTCGTAAGCCAGCGGGGACTGTCGCTGGCGGACGATCGGAGGAGCAGTGGCCGCAGGTCAGAGCCAGTCTCGACGCTGGCGTCCCGGCCGCGCTCGGCCTGGTGACCGTCGCCTCTGCGAACCCGGCCCAGCTTGGCCGTAACCACCAGGCGCTGGCCTGCGGCTACCAGATCGCTGGGCACCGAGGTGACCGTGCAGGTCTACGACCCGAACTCCGGGCAGGACGACGGCGTTTACATCCAGTTCGACACCTCAGACCGGACGCGCAGCGACCACCTTCAGGCACAACCTCACCATCGGCTATCCGGTGCGCGGCTTCTTCCTGACCGCGTACTCCCCGGCGATGCCGCCGGGAACAGCAGGATCTGGAACGCCGGTCACGATCCGCACGCGCCGTTAGATCGACTACGCCGGTTGTCAGGCCCGCACCGACTGTCCGACCCGCCGGATAACGTCAGCAGCATGGACTGGAAAATCGAGCTCGTCGCAATTCCCGTCACCGACGTCGACCGCGCCAAGGCGTTCTACGTCGACCAGGTTGGCTTCAACGCCGACCATGACTATCAGGTCAGCGAGACTCTGCGCTTCGTTCAGCTGACGCCGCCCGGATCAGCGTGCTCCGTCGTGATGGGCACCGGCATCACAGAGATGGCGCCGGGCTCGCAGCGCGGCGTGCAGATGGTGGTGGCCGACGTGGCCGCGGCACGCGACTCGCTGCTCAAGCATGGCGTTCAGGCCAGCGACATCGACGTCCAGCCCTGGGGCTCATTCGTCACCTTTGCCGACCCGGACGGGAACACCTGGGCACTGCAGCAACTGCCGCCGCGACCTTAGCGGATGACCTGGGCTCAGGCAGGAAGGCCCGCGCGCAGCTGAAGGATCTGCGCGACTGTGGCCCGGAACGTCGCCCTGCCGAGCGTGCCGCTGCGGAACCCGTTGAGCAGCCCGGCCAGGCACTGCTGGCCCTCCGTTGGAGTTCCGTCGGACGAAAGGATCAGCTCCATGCCGGCCTGCGCTGCTTTCAGCGCCCGGTTCTGCGTCGATCCGAACGCCGTCAGCGCTCCGGCGCCGATCGCATCGGTAATCGTCACGCCGGTGAAGCCCAGCCGCTTCCGGAGCTGGCCATGCACGATTGCCGGGGAGAGCCCGGCAGGCAAGCCGGAGCCGAGGCTCGGGTACCTGGCCCAGGACACCATTACCAGCTTGACTCCTGCGGCGATCGCCGCCCGGTAGGGATACTCATCGACGTCTTGCAGGGTTTTCGCCGACAGGCGGATGACGACCGGCCTGTCGTCGGTGTTCTGGCTCGCCGTCGCGGCGCCGAGGCCAGGGAAGTGCTTTGCCGTCGCGGCCACGCCGGTGGCCTGCTGCGCAGTGATGAAATCGCCGCCCAGTGTCGACACGATCCGCGGATTCATGCTGTAGGAGCGCTGGTACTGGTCGTCGAAGTCGCCGGGAGCTCGGAACACGTCGAGCACGGGCGCGAGGTTCACGTTCAGGCCGAAGCTGAGCAGGTTCTGCCCCGCGCCCTGGCCGGCCTGGCGCGCCTGGAACGCCCGGGCCGACGCGCTGGGGCGGCTGCCGATCCACTTCTCGGAGTGCACTGGCGCACCAGGAAGCCGGCGAACCTGGCCGCCTTCCTGGTCGGTCATCAGCAGGAGCGGATAGCGGCGGACCGGGTTCGACTTGCTGGCGTTAGCGGCCTCCAGCGTGCGGACGGCGGCGGTGAACTGAGTCCTGTCCGCGAAGTTTCCGGCGAAGAAGATCACGCCGCCGACCTCGCCGCTCCGGATCAGCCGCAGCAGGCTGGCTGGCGGTGTCCGGCCGGAATAGCTATAGATCACGCGCTGGCCCGATAGCTGGCGCGCCGAGAGTGTGGAGACCAGCGCCAACTGCCGGTCGTCCGTGCCACGTACGGTAGCCGCGACGTGTCCGGCGCCGGCGTTTGCGCCCATGAGCAGTGCGCACGAAGCGGCCACAGCAGCACCGCAGAACTTGAGCCAGAGCTGGTAGGGCAAGGCGCCAGAAGCCTCTCCGCAGAGCCAGGCACAAGCTCCGCTGGCATGAAATCGCTAGCCGAATCCGATATGCGTCATCGACGCCATGCTACGAACAGTCAGCACGCGGCGCTGCGAAAGACGCCAAGGCGCTCAACTCGGCAGGCTCGCCCGTAGCTGCAGGAGCTGAGCGAGCTGCGCCCGGAAGGCTGTCCTCGGTAGTGCGCCGTCGGTGTAGCCGTCCTTCAGCCCGGCAACGCATTTCCAGCCCGGCAGCGGGCTGACTCCCGTGCACAGCAGCGCGTCCATGCCGGCCCGGCCGGCCAGCATGGTCTTGTTCTCCAGCGTGCCGTAGGCACGCAGCGCCCCCGCGCCGAGCGCATCGGTGATCGTCACGCCGGTAAAGCCAAGCCGCCGCTGCAGCTCGCCCTGGATGATGCGTCGGCGACAGCCCAGCGGGCAGCTTCGGGTCGAGGGCGGGGTAATTCGCCCACGACACCATCGTCAGCTTGACGCCTGCCTGGATCGCGGACTTGTACGGCAGCTCATCGACGCTTCGGCAGGGTACGCGCGGACAGGCTGATCTTCACCGGCTCGTTGTCGGTGTCCTGCGTGGTCGCCGCAGCACCCAGGCCAGGGAAGTGCTTGACGGCGGCGGCGACGCCGCCCTGCTGCTGCGCGGTGACGAACGCTGCACCTGCCTGCGACACGACGTCCGGGTTCATGCTGTAGGAGCGCTGGTACTGGTCGTCAAAGTCGCCGGACTTGCGGTAGACGTCGAGTACCGGGGCCAGGTTCACGTTTATGCCCACCGCCCGCAGACCTGACGCAGCCTGGGCGCCGGCCGTAGCCGCTGCGGCGGCCGGATCCGACGAGGCGCCGATCTGCGCCTCGGACTGGCCCGGGCCAGCCCAGGCCAGCCGGCGGACCTGGCCGCCTTCCTGGTCGGTCATCAGCAGCAGCGGGTAGCCGCGAGCTGGGTTCGATTGCTGGCGTTGGCCGCGAGCAACTGTGCGATCACGCCCCTGATCTGCGCCTGGCTGGAGATGTTGGTGACCGAAGAAAATTACGCCGCCCACGTCGCCGTGCCGGATCAGGCTCAGCAGGCCTGCCGGCGCCGTCAGCCCGTTGTAGCTGTAGATGACCCGCTGACCCGCCAGCTGCTCGGGCGACAGCCTCGCGATGACGCCGGACTCCGCGCTCGAGCGCGGCCAGCTGTGCGGCCGTGGGAATCGCAGCCGGGCCCTGCACCGCCTCGGCCGCCTGTCGCGCCGAACTCACCGGGCCGTCGGCACCGTTCGCGGGAGCGGACGGCTGGTCCGTCGACGACTGGCCCGCTGGCGGCGTATCCGCCGCCGATCGGGCTGGCAGGCGCCGAACCAGTCGACCTGCCGGACGATGTCGACCCGCTGCCACTGGCCGGCGAGCTGCAGCCTGCCGCCGCGGCGACTGCAACGGTGCCCCCGAGGAGCGAGGCCGCAGACTTTGTAGCGGAGCCGATCAATTCGCAACGAGTAAACCTCCGTGGCCGTGGGCAGCTGGCCACCTCACGTGATTGAGGCGCCTCCCCTTTGACCTGTGGGGCTGGCGCGACGCACGCATCCTGCGGAGCGAGCGCCGTCTCCGGGCCGAATCGCCTCATATGAGTGAATCACACCTGTCCGAGTTGACTGGCCGTCAGTGTCCGGTGACTCGATAACTGCTCCTTCGGTTGCTGACGGCCTCTGACGCATTGACACCTACCCGAGCCATCGCACAGACTCCTGAACGGTCTAAGTACGGGCTGGGCAGGGATCCCTAGTTTTCTAGGCGTTTTACGCGAGATTGTCCGCTAACTTCGAACTAGGCGAAGGACGTGAGTGATGAGCACGGACCACGACCCTCAGACGGGTCACGAGCGCGCTGGGCACGAGCACGCGGGCGACGAGCACGCCGGGCACCACACGGATCCGACCTTTTACCGCTCGCCGCGGGACGCCGCCGAGGCCCCGGCCGAGAAGCTGGCCTACGTAGCCACGTTCGCCCGCCCGGCCGACAAGCCGGACGCGATGGCCGTCGTCGACGTGGATCCGGAGTCCGCCAGCTACGGCGAGGTCGTCGGCTTCACCGAGCTGCCCAACCTCGGCGACGAGCTGCACCACTTCGGCTGGAACGCATGCTCCAGCGCCCTCTGCCCGGGCGGCGGACACGACCACGGCGACCGCCGCTACCTGATCGTCCCCGGCCTCCGCTCGTCCCGGCTCTACGTTCTGGACACCAAGGAGAACCCGTCCGCTCCGCAGATCGTGAAGGTCCTCGGCCCCGAGGAACTCGGCAAGCGCGCTAACTACTCCCGGCCGCACACCGTGCACTGCGGGCCAGGCGGCCTGTTCGTGTCTTGCCTCGGCGGCGGCAGCGAGGAAGGCCCCGGCGGCGTAGCGCTGCTCGACCACAACACTTTCGAGGTCACCGGCCAGTGGGAGGCCGACCGCGGCGACCAGTACCTCGCCTACGACGTCTGGTGGCACATCAACCACGACGTGGCCATCACCTCGGAGTGGGGAACGCCGTCCATGATCGAGGACGGCATCGTGCCCGAGCTTCTGCTGGGCCGCAAGTACGGCCACCGGCTGCACTTCTGGGACATGAAAACGCGCACCAACATCCAGACCATCGACCTCGGCGACCAGCACCAGATGGCGCTGGAGCTGCGGCCCGCGCATAACCCGACGCAGACCTACGGCTTCGTCGGCGTCGTGGTCAGCGTGGAGGACCTCTCGGCGTCCATCTGGCTCTGGCACCAGCAGGACGACGGCAGCTGGGCGGCTCAGAAGGTGATCTCCATCCCGGCCGAGCCTGCCGACGAGGCGGACCTGCCGCCCGCGCTGAAGCCGTTCGGCGCCGTGCCGCCGCTCGTGACCGACCTGGCGCTGGCGGTGGACGATCAACGGCTCTATGTGTCCTGCTGGGGCACCGGCGAGCTGAAGCAGTACGACGTGTCCGACCCGTTCCACCCGCGAGAGATCGGGTCAGTCCGCATCGGCGGCATCGTCGGCCGGAAGCCGCACCCGGCGCGCCCCGACCTGCCGCTGGCGGGTGGCCCGCAGATGGTGGAGGTCAGCCGGGACTCCAAGCGGGTGTACTTCACCAACTCGCTGTACGGCGCGTGGGACGACCAGTTCTACCCCGACGGAGTCGGTGCCTGGATGGCCAAGCTGGACGTCGCCGACGGCGGCGGATCACGTTCGACGAGCGGTTCTTCCTCGAGGGCGAGGCCTTCCGTGGCCGGCGGCCGCACCAGGTCAGGCTCCAGGGCGGTGACGCCTCGAGCGATTCCTACTGCTATCCGCCTGACTAGAGGCCGGGGCCACTGTCACCAGTTGCGACCACTGCCAGCCCACAAGGTTCCCGTGCTGGATGATCCTCCGGCCTGGCGTGTCTCACGACGGCGGAAGGTTCGCCACCGGCGGTCGAGTCAAGCGTCCGGAAAGCGGCGTCCACCGGACGCTTGACTACGGCATCGTTTGTCTCAGCTGAGGACCGGTATCCGGGCGGCGGCGTCTGTCGCGCCAGCCGTGATTATGGCCCGGCGACGAACGGCAGCTAGTGCTGCTTGGCGTCGGTGTAGCTTCCGGCTGCGGTGCAGTGGCCTGCCGACGGGCACGACACCGAGGTGACGCCTGGTTCAAGCCGGCCCTTGTTCAGTGCCGTACACGCCGGGCACAGCCCCGCGTTGGCCCAGCGGCCGTTCGTCTCGCTCGCCACGAACGGCCTGGTCCGGCCCCTCCCGGTTGCGCGGGACATAACTGCCGCCTGCGCCGCAGTTGCCCGCCGACGGGCACGACAGCGAGGTGATCCGCGACTTCCGTCGAAGACGCCGGGCAGCGCCCTCAGGCGCGCCCCAGACGCCGTTCTTCTGGCTCACCACGAACGGACCTTGGCTCTCGGGTTGCCGGCGCCGTCGTACCCGGCCGCGGCGCAGCTGCCCGCCGCCGGGCACGACACCGACGATGTTGTCTGACCGGGATCGGCCGCCAGTCCGGCCCGTGCCATGCCACCGCGGTGCTCCAGATGCCGTTGCTCCCGGTCGCCACGAACACGATCGGTCCGCTAGTAACTGACGGGGCGGCAACTAGTACCCGCCAGCGGCGCAGTAGCCGTCCCGCGCGCACGACACCGAGTCGACCCCGGCGGCCCCGCCGGTTCAGCGCCGCGGTACCGGGCACCTCCTCCGCCGTGCCCCAGACGCCGTTCTGCTCGCTCACCACGAACGCTTGACCGCCTCCAGATGGTACCCGCCCGCGGCGCAGTTGCCCGCCGACCAGCACGACACCGAGCTGACCCCGGCATCGCCGTGCAGGGCCGCCAGGCCGGGCACCGCCCCGGGCGGCGCCAGACGCCCTTGCCTGGCTCACCACGAACGCCCCGAGGTCGCTGTACACCCGCCGGCGGCGCAGTCGCCCGCCGCCGGGCACGACACCGAGGTGACCTGGCGTTCCCGCTGGTTCTCGTACCGCGCTGCCGGGCACCTCCACCGCCGCCCGCCAGCGGCCCTTGGCCGGGTCACCACGAACGCCTGCGTGGTGCCTGCTGCCGTCGGTGTAGTACCCGCCCGCCGCGCAGTACCCGCCCGGCGCGCACGACACCGACACGACCTCGGCATGCCTTGCCCTTGTTCAGCGCCGCCAGTGCCGGGCACCTGCTCCGCCCTGTCCCACCGGCCGTTCCGCTCAGCCACCACAAACGCCTGACGTGCCCGCGGCGATCGGTGTAGTACCCGCCCGCGGCGCAGTTGTTCACCGACCAGCACGACACCGAGGTGACACTCGCATTCCCGCGCCTTGTTCAGCCTCGCCAGGCCCGGCACCGCTCCGCCCTGCCCCACCGGACCCCCGGCGCGCCCGCCCGCACCGCGGCCGCAGGCGCCAACCCGGCCCCGGTCAGCAACCCCGCACACACCACCGCCACCCCGGCCGCCACGACCACCATCACACGCCGCCGCGCCGATCCGCCCGCCAGCCGCCAGCTGCCCTCACCCGGCAGCGCCCTGCTCCAGGTCATCTTCATCGTCACTCCTCGCGGCCAGGCCCGATCCGCGCCGCACATCCCGCATGCGACCGCCGGCATCAACGTTGCCAGTCCCCCACACCTAACGAAAGGGGAAGCCTCCCCATGCAGGCGCCGCGGCGGTGTACGCAAAACCTGACGTGTCCGACCCGTTCCATCCGCGCGAGATCGGGTCAGTCAGGATCGGCGGCATCGTCGGCCGGGTTGCCCACCCGGCACGGCCGGATCAGCCGCTGGCTGACGGCCCGCAGATAGTAGAGGTCAGCCGGGACTCCAAGCGCGTCTACTTCACCAACTCGCTGTACGGCTCCTGGGACGACCAGTTCTACCCGGATGGCGTCGGCGCCTGGATGGCCAAGCTGGACGTCGCCGAGAGCGACTCTTACTGCTACCCCGCCCGATTAAGCCGGGGAGTACGCTTCCCTCGCCAATGACAGCCAAAGGCCGGCGCGCGCGCACCTGCCGCTCGCACAGGAGGAACTATGGTCACTCGTGACACTGCCTGGCCAGCCGGGACACCGTGCTGGATCGACATCGGCGTAGCGGACATGCCGAAGGCGAAGGCGTTCTACGGCACGCTCTTCGGCTGGGAGATCACCGACGGTCCGCCGGAGGCCGGCGGCTACTCGATGTGCGAGATTGACGGCCAGCCGGTGGCCGGCATCGGGCCGAAGATGGGCCCTGCCGACATGCCCACGTTCTGGACGACCTATATCGCGAGTGATGACGCCGTCGAGACCGCGGCGAACATTAAGGCGGCAGGCGGCCAGCTCATGATGGACCCGTTCGACGTGATGGACGTGGGCCGGATGTTCATCGCCGTGGATCCCGGTGGTGCCATCTTCGGCGTCTGGCAGGCCCGAGCGCACACCGGCGTTCGCCTGGCCAATGAGCCGGGATCGCTGATCTGGAGTGAGAACATGAGCCGCAGCTACGAGGCGAACAAGGCCTTTTACGCCGCGGTGTTCGGCTACCAGTTCGGCGACATCGGCGCCGAGGGTATGCAGTACTCGACGCTCGACCTGGACGGGCGCACAGTAGGCGGGATCGGCGAGATCGGTGCCGACCAGCCGGCTGACACTCCGGCCTACTGGGGCACGTACTTCGCCGTGGCCGATACCGACGCCGCGGTCGACAGGGTCACCGAGCTCGGCGGCAGCGTCGTAGCGCCTGCTTGGGACAGCCCCTACGGCCGGATGGCCGTGGTGAGCGACGACCAGGGCGCGGTGTTCGCGCTGATGTCGAGCTCGTAGCTGGGGATCACGGCGAATTGGCGGCCGCGTGGTCGTCAGCTAGGAGTTCGTCAACGCAAAGTTGACGGCGGCACGCCGTCAACCTATCGTTGACGCATGGCACCTCCGCCCACGCTCCAGGAGCTCATCGAGACCGTCCGGCAGGACTCCAGCTCCGACCAGCCTCTCGACCAGCTCGTCGCGGCTGCCACCGCGGCGGCCCAGCTGGAAGAGACCACCGATGCCCTACTCGGGCACTTCGTCGACCGCTGCCGCCGCGACGGCCGGTCCTGGACCGAGATCAGCGCAGCGCTAGGCGTGACCAAGCAGGCAGTACATAAGCGCTTCGCCCCGGCGCTGGCAGCGCACATCGTCGCGGCGACCCCGAGCCCGACGTTCGAGCGGTTCACCGACCGCGCCAGGCACGTGGTGGCCGAGGCCGCGGCAGGCCGCGGCGGCTCTCGGCGACGACTCCGTGCGCCCCGAGCACATACTGCTCGGCGCATGTTCGCCGAGCCAGCGGGATCGCGGCGCCAGGGCGCTGGCAGCCATGGACGTCAGCTAAGGAAAGCCGTACGGGCCGCGATCCGGCGTCCGCCAGGTCGAGGCCGCGACCGCGGTCAGCCAGACCAGCTGGCGACCGCGGCCGGCCACGACCGCGATGGCGAAGCCTGGGGCCGGACGACTCGAGGCCGCCGTTCGCCGGCGATGGCCAAGCGCGTGCTGCGCGACGCCCTCGCGGTGGCACTGGAGTTCGGCCATAACTACATCGGCACCGAGCACCTGCTGCTCGGCCTGTACCGCAACCCGACAGCACGGCATCGGGATCCTGTTCGAGGCCGGCGCGCTCGAAGCCACCGCGCGTGCTCATGTGACTGACATGCTGCGCGGATTCAGCCAGGGCAAGTAGTCCGCCCGCAGCTGACCAGCGCGGCGCCGCAGGCGGCGGCAGACTGTCACACCCGGGTGATTCACTAAGCCGGTGACGGCTGGTGACCCTTCGGCAGTGGCATTCCCGACTGCCGCCGCCTGGCAGGACTGGCTCGCGGACACCACACAGCGGCCGACGGCCTCTGGCTCAAGCTCGCCAAGAAGGATGCGCCCGAGCAGACGCTGACCTACGCGGAGGCACTGGACGTGGCCTTGTGCTTCGGCTGGATCGACGCCCAGACCCGTGGCCTGGACGACGCCTACTGGCTGAAGCGGTTCACGCCCGCGCAAGCCCGGCAGCCGCTGGTCGAAGATCAACACGCAGAAGGCTGACGCACTGATCGCCGGCAGGCCGCATGCAGCCCGCTGGGCTGGCGGAAGTGGAAAGCGCCAGGGCCGACGGCCGGTGGGACGCGGCCTATGCAGGACCGCGAACCATCGAAGTCCCCGACGACCTGGCCGCGGCGCTCGCCGCGAATCCGGCGGCGGCCGCATTCTTCGCGACGCTCAACAGCATCAACCGGTACGCCATCCTGTACCGGATCGGCACGGTCAAGCGACCGGAGACGCGAGCCAGGAAGATCGACCAGTACGTGCAGATGCTGGCCGAGCACAGGACGCTGCATCCGGGATGATGGGCGCGCCAGGCACTGAGCTGGCAGCTCAGCCGATATCCCGTCGGCGCAGTCCGGCCAGGCCAGCTGCGGCCAGCGCCAGGGCTGCAACGCATAGCCAGAGCACCGGCGCAGCGCTGAACACCCCGCCAGGCAACTTCGGCGCGTGGGTGAACGGCGAGATATCCAGAACCCACTGCGACAGATTCAGCGCCGGGCCGAAAAACCGACGAACCCGCAGACGCCCAGCACCGTCCAGCCAACTGGCGCACTCAAGCTGCGGCACGAGGCCAACGGCGGCAGCTGCGACAGCGGCCACCGCCGCCGCTGCTGGCAGCTGAACGAGACCCGCGCCGATCAGGCGGGGCAGCTGCGTATTCAGATCCGACGTCGCGATGCCGAAAGCCAGCCCGACCCCGACGCCGCCTGCCACCAGCACCACCGCCGTGCCGGCCAGCGCGATCAGCAGATTGCTGCCGCCCCAGCGCAGCCTGCCCACAGGCGAGCCAGCAGCGGCTCGTCGCGCTGCGCCTCCTCGTCGGATCGCATCCGCAGCACGACGGAGACCGCATAGGCAGCCGCGACCAGGCCGATCAGGCTCATGCAGCCGGCCAGGTAGGCGTCGGTAAGCCCGGACTGCCCGCCGATCTTGCTGATTGCCTTGTCGATCGCAGCGCTGGACCCGACCAGCTTGCCGATGCTTTTCGTGACCACACCGATCGCTAGGCCGCCAACGAGGAAGCCTGCCGCCCAGCCTGCCCAGCCAGCCGCGCTGAAGCCGCCAGCTGAGGCCGGCGGGGCCCGCCAGCAGCCGCCCCGCGGTCGCCGGACCGGGCCGCGGCTGGATCAGGCCGGCGCCTTGATCGCGCCGAGCGGCGAGCGCGAAAGCCACCCCGGTTCACGGCTACGACCGCCGCGAGCGGCAGGGCGAGTACCCACCATCGCGTCATCCGCGAACGGCCGGACAAGCTCCGCCCAGCCGATCGGCGACAGCCAGGTAACCCAGGCAAGCCCATGGCTTCCGCCTGAATCGCCGACGCCGCGGAGCAGGAAACAGGCAGCCCAGCACGGCGATCGCGATCCCGCGCGCGCCCCTGGCCGTTCCGCTGATCTGGGCGGCCACCGCCGCAATGGCAGCAAACACCAGCCCGCAGCCGATCTCGGCAAGCCCGAATGCGATCGCCCCGGTAAGCGGCAGCCCGCCCACCGCCAGTACCGACCGCGGTCAGCACGAACAGCACGAGGTTCGCGACCGACGCCACCGCCATCGCGACCACGAGCGGCACGTGGCGGCCAACGGCCGTGGACCCGACCAGCTCCAGGCGGCCAGTCTCCTCATCCGCCCTGGTGTGCCGCACGACCAGGAATGTGCTCATCAGAGCGGCGCCGATTGCCGCGTAGGCGAGGTAACGCCAGGCAGCAATCGCCCCGAGCGAGCTGCCATGCAGCTGGCCGTAGAGGAACAGCAGCGCCGGGTCGCTCCGGATGCTCGAAGCCAGCGTGGCCCTGCTCGCGGACGTCTTATAGATAGCCTTCAGGCCATAGCCGCCGGACGCGGCGATACACGGTAGCACATAGATCCAGGCCGGCAGCATGAAGCGATCACGCCGCAGCGCCAGCCTGACCAGTTCGCTCGCGCCTGGGGTGCTCACGAGCGCACCCGCCCTGTCGCGTGATCTGGCACCGCATCACCGGGCACCGCATCACCGGACGCCGTGATCATCGGTCCCGCGGAGTAATGCCGCAGGAACAGCTCCTCCAGCGTCGGCGGCTGGCTCACCAGCGTCCGGACGCCCGCGGTGACCAGCACCCGCAGCAGATCCTCGAGCTTGTCGGAGTCGACCTCGCACCGCACCCGGCTGCCGCCGTCCTGACCGGGATCCACTACCAGGGCATGCACGCCCGGCATCCGGTCCAGGCCCTTCGGCTGGTCCGGCCAGCTCAGCGGCAATCGAGGTCCTGGTCAGGTGGCGCAGGCTGGCCAGCGTTCCGGTCTCGACAGTCCGGCCAGCCCGGATGATCGTTACCCGGTCGCAGAGTGCCTCGACCTCGGACAGGATGTGGCTGGACAGCAGCATGGTGCGGCCGCGCGATCGCTCCTCCTCGGCGCACTGGCGGAACACCGCCTCCATCAGCGGGTCGAGCCCGGAAGTGGGCTCGTCCAGGATCAGCAGCTCCGCGTCCGACGCCAGGGCTGCGACAAGCGCCACCTTCTGCCGGTTCCCCTTGGAGTAAGCCCGCGCCTTCTTCGTCGGGATCAAGGTCGAACCGCTCTAGCAAGTCGGCCCGGCGCTTGCATCCAGCCCGCCGCGCAGTCGCCCGAGCAGGTCGATGACCTCGCCGCCGGTCAGAGTCGGCCACAGCGTCACATCGCCCGGCACATAGGCCAGCCTGCGGTGCAGCTCAACCGCGTCGCGCCACGGATCTCCGCCGAGCAGGCGCGCCGTCCCGCTGTCGGCGCGCAGCAGCCCGAGCAGCACCCTGATCGTCGTGGTCTTGCCTGAGCCGTTCGGGCCGAGGAACCCGTGCACCTCGCCCGCCGCCACCTGCCAGATCCAGGCCATCGAGCGCTGACCGCCTTGCCGAATGACTTGCGCAGGCCGGAGACTTCGATAGCGTTCACAGCGCGATACACTACAGCAAATTCATAAGATCCTGAATATAGGGAACGAGGAGGTCCTGGCTTACTCGTGTCCGCCAGGCAGCTCAGTACTTCAGGCGAGCGCGCCAGTGCTTCAGGCGAGCGCGATCCGGCCGCCGTGCGGTGCGCGACTTCATCGAGCGCTTCACCGGGCAGCTGACGCAGGCTGGCTTCCCGCGAACCCCGGCACGGATTTTTGTGGCCCTGCTGAGTTCGGACTCCAGCAGCCTGACTGCGGCAGAACTAGGCGAGCTGCTCCAGACGAGCCCGGCGTCGGTGTCCGGCGGCGTCCGGTACCTGATCCAGGTGGGCCTTGTCACCGCCCAGGGCGAGCCCGGCTACCCGACGCCAGCACTACCAGATGCCCGCCGATGTCTGGGACGAGATTGCGCGGCTGCGCGACCGCCAGTTCGCCCGGTGGGCAACCGAGCTCCGGGACGGTGTCGACGCGCTGGGCGCGGGTTCGCCAGCTGGCGCGAGGCTGGCAGAGAGCGTCCGCTACTTCGAGTTTCTCAGCGCTGAGATGTCCAGGCTCCTCTCACGGTGGCGCAGCGAATCGGCCGCTACAGCAGCTGTTGCTAACGAATCTGGCGATACCGAATCCGCTGGTACCGAATCAGGCGCATCCGTCGCGGACCAGTAGGTTTGCCGTGCCGGGATTACCAGCGGCGCCCGCTCGTTAGTAAGACTGGTAGGTAACCGCATGACGAAGGGCTTCTGAACGTGGCGCGTAACCCGGCTGACCTGTACGAGGTGGGCCCTGGCGCGCCCGGCCCGGACAACGACCTGATCATGCTGTACTACCTCGACGGCTTCATCGACGCTGGCGCGGCAGGGCGGCTGCTGACCACGCACCTCATGACGACCCTGGAGCATGAGCACGTCGCCAGCTTCGATATCGACTCGCTGCTCGACTACCGGTCCCGGCGGCCGATCATGACCTTCGCCAATGACCACTGGGACGACTACGACACGCCCGAGCTCGCGCTGTCGCTGCTGCGCGACGCCGAGGGCACGCCGTTCCTGCTACTGGCGGGCCTCGAGCCCGACCGGGAGTGGGAAGCGTTCACCGCCGCGGTCATGCAGCTGTCGGCCGACTTGCGGGTTCGCCTCGCGGTGAGCTTCCACGGGATCCCGATGGGCGTGCCGCACACCAGGCAACTGGGCGTGACCGCGCACGCGACCGAGCCTGCCCTGATCGAAGGTTACCGACCGCTAGTCGACAAGCTGCAGGTGCCGGGCAGTGCTGCCGCGCTGCTGGAATACCGCCTTGGCGCCAGCGGCCGCAATGCCATCGGATTCGCGGTGCACGTGCCGCATTACCTGGCTCAGGCCGCGTATCCCGCGGCTGCCGTGACGCTGCTTGAAGCGGTGCAGCGCGCCACCGGGCTGGTGTTGCCCGGCGACGCGCTGCGAGAGGCCGCCCGGCGCACCGACCTGGAGATCTCCCGCCAGGTCGAGGGATCAGCAGAGGTGGCCGAGGTAGTGCAGGCACTGGAACAGCAGTACGACGCCTTCACCTCCGACCGGGAGAATCTGCTAGCGGGCGATGAGCAGGTGCCGACGGCGGAGGAACTGGGAGCTCAGTTCGAGCAGTTCCTAGCCGAGCAGCAGGGTCGGGAGAACCCCGACCTCTAGCACCCGACACGGGGGACATCCCCGGGGGACGCCGCAGGCGATTAGCCATTCACGGGGGGTCCCAGCCAGGTACCGAGAGTCCCCAGCTTTGCGGGGGGTAGGGGGTGTCCCCGCGTGGGTTCCGGGGATTCACGGGCGTGTCCCCCGTGGAATCAGGTGACCTCGTTCAGCTTCCCGGTTGCCACGTCGAACACGAAGCCCCGGACCGACTCGGTGTGCGGAATGAACGGGCTGGCCTTGATCCGCCTTATCGACTGGCGGACATCCTCGTCCGCGTCGGAGAACGCCTCAGCTGACCACGGCGGCTTGATGCCGGTTTCCTGCTCGATCGAGGCCTTGAACCCGTCGTCGGTGAAGGTGAGCATCCCGCAGTCGGTGTGGTGGATCAGGATGATCTCCCTGGTGCCAAGCAGCCGCTGACTGATCGCCAGCGACCGGATCTCATCATCGGTGACGACGCCGCCGGCGTTGCGGATCACATGCGCCTCGCCGTCCGCGAGGCCGAGGATCCCGTACACGTTGAGGCGAGCGTCCATGCAGGCCACGACGGCAACGCCAGCGGATGGGGGGAGCGGCAGCGGGCCGCTGAAGGACTCGGCGTAGCGCTGGTTGTTCTCCAGGAACTCGTCGGTCTTGGACATGACGGCTGATCCTCTCTGGCGGGCGTTACTGGTTATGAGCATTATTCCTACTTAGTTGCTAGTAAAACCTGCGCTGTCTGCAGACCGAAACTTGGCCTGCACCTGGGCGAGCCGCGACACGGGCTGGGGAACTCCGTCCCGGAGGAGGACGACGGGCTAAGAGGGCGACAGGCCAATGAGCCGATCAGCAGTACGAGAAATTCAGGTCTCGGGCATCAGAGTGCTCCGCGGCGAGGTCGTCGTACCCACTCAGATCGGCGATCCGGTGCACGGCATGCTGACCTGCCACGCTGGACCGCTCGTTGCCGGGTCGCTGCGAGCCAAGGGCCGTGATGTCCGGTTCACGGAGCTGCCCAGCTGCGACTCCCCGGCCGGCGAGTTCGACGCGATGCTGTACCTGGCCACCTGCCCGCAGCAAGACGGCACGATGGCCGCCATCGCGGCAGCCGTTGCTCCAGGCGACGCCTTGTCGGCAACGGCCGCGCGCACGGCTGTCGAGGAATGGGCAGCCGCCTCTGCCACCCGGACGTTGCTGCTAGCTGGCAGTCCGTGGTGCAGCGGCGTACTGCATGCCGCCAGCGCGGCAAGGCAAGCGGCGTCGGAATACAGCGGCACCGGACGGAAGGTGTACGTACTTGCACCGGTTGCGCTCCCGCCGGAAACTGCGAGCGCGCTAGCTGATCTCGGCGCCATCATCACGTCCTCGCTGACGGAGGTCGAACCGGAAGACGTCGTCGTGTTTCCGGCGCACGGCGTGGCAGCTGAGGTGCGGGCAGAGGCGGCCCGGCGGGGCGCGGCGGTGATCGATGCCACCTGTCCAATGGTTGCTGCCGCCCAGATGGCCGCAAGCCGGACCGCCGATCGCGATCAGCAGCTAGTGCTCATCAGCCAGCACGGTCAGGCGTCGACGGCTGCGATCGCGAGCCAGGCACCCCGGCACGTTACGGTCGTCGAGACCCCGGCGAAGACTGCCACGCTGCAGATCAGCGACTCCCGGCACGTTCAGTACCTCATCCAGCCCGGTATCGCCCAGGAGGCCGCTGCACCGATCGTCCGTGCACTGCGCGCGCGATATCCGGCAGTGAAGGGAGTCGTGCCCGCAGACGTCTGCTACGCACCGTCCGATCGGGCCGGCACGATCTACTCGGTCGCGCTCGGCAGCGACCTGATGCTTGTACTCGGCAACCCGGACTCTGCCGACACCAAGCAGGTGTGCGGCCAGGCGCGTGATTCCGGCACGCACGTCCAGGTCATCGGCGAGGTAGCCGATATCAAGCCCCCGATGCTTACCGGGGTCCAAACCATCGGAGTGGCCGAATCGACCTCCGCGCAAGCCGGACTGGCTGCGCACGTGCTGATGGCGCTGTCCGGGCTCGGGCGCCTCAGCGTGGTGCGGCGGAAGCTGAGCACCGAGAAGTCTGCGGTCCCGGCCTAGCGCGCGAGCACCAAGGCGTCGAGCCGCCCGTAGGCGACAGCCTCGCGCTGGGATAGGCTCTTTCGCATGGCGGACAAACCGGACAGCGGGCGATAGCCGCCGGCCGGAGGAGCCGAGCTCATTCCGGTGCCGCCTGGCCGTGGCGAGTTCGCCATTACCGCTGAGATCGGCCCGCCGCGCGGGGCCGACATGGCGCCGATAGCCAGGAAGGCCGCGCTGCTGCGAGCGTGCGTCGACGCCGTGAACATCACCGACAACCAGAGCGCTGCGGTCCGGCTCTCCAGCCTGGCCGGAAGCCTCGCTGCGCTCCGGGCCGGTATCGAGCCGATCATGCAGCTCACCTGCCGGGACCGCAACCGGATCGCGCTGCAGTCGGAACTGCTGTCCGCGTCGGCGCTCGGCGTGCCGAACGTGCTGATCATGACCGGCGACCATCCGCGGCATGGCGATCATGCCGACGCTAAGCCGGTGTTCGACCTGGACAGCACGCAGTTGCTCAAGGTGGCGTCGGCGATGCGCGATCAGGGCCGCCTGATGTCCGGCGGAGAGCTCAAGCCGCCGCCCAGCTGGTTCCTCGGAGCGGTCGAGAATCCGCCCGGCCAGCCCTCATCAGGCCAGGCCGCCGCCGAGGCTGTGGACAAGGCCACCTACCGGCTGGCCGCCAAGATCGAAGCAGGGGCGCAGTTCGTACAGACGCAGTTCGTCTTCGATGTGCCGGCGTTTGCCGCGTGGATGACCCGCGATCTGCGACCTCGGCCTGGACGAGCGCTGTTACATCCTGGCCGGCGTTGGCCCGGTGCGGTCGCACCGTGCGCTCGCGCACCTGGCCACGATTCCCGGCGTGATCATTCCGGAACACGTGGCGGACCGGCTGGCGGCCGCCAGTGCCGACCGGATCCGTGCCGAGGGCGAGAAGCTCTGCGCCGAGATCATCGCCCAGCTCGCCGACGTCCCTGGCGTCGCCGGCGTGCATGTGATGGCCATCGGCGCCGAGAGCTCCATCCCGGCGATCCTGCAGCAGGCCGGCCTGCCCGGACGGGCGTAACGGAGCGGCTGCCGGCCCCCGGTCAGTCGGCAGCCGCTCTGTTAGCGGCCGTTCGGCGGTGCCGCTCAGTCGGAAAACGTCGGGTCCGCGCCGTGCGGCTTGGCTACCCGGCCCTTGGGCTCCTCCCAGTCCTCCGACCGACCGAACGCGGTCAGGTCGAGCAGCGAGTACGCGTTCCCGAGCTGATCGGTCCCGCGCGCGAACGTGGAGTAGGTGTGGAAGATGCGGTCTCCGTCGCGCACGAAGCAACTCACACCCGGCACCTCCATTGACTCCGTCACCGGGTCGGCAGCGGCCTGCTCCGGTGACTGGTAGTTGTAGACGGCGGGCGCCACAGCAGGATCCAGAGTGGCGTTGAAGTCGTAGTTGAAGTCGCTGCCGTGCGAGGAGTACCAGTCAAACTCCCAGCCGCGAGCCGCCTTCGCCGCCGCGAGCTTGGCGTGCGGCGCACGGGACACACCCGCGAACGCGGTGTCGCGAGACTCCAGGTGCCGGAGCACGCCCGGCGCTAGCTCGTCGAACGCGGCCGAGCAGCCTGGGCAGGGAGCATCCCAGGACGGGTCGAACATGACGTGCTGGATGATCAGCTGGCTCCGCCCGGCGAACATCGCCGCCAGGCCCGCCGTCCCGCCTGGCCCCTCGAACGTGTAGTCCTTGTCGATCTCCACCATTGGCAGCCTCCGCCGGTCGGCGTTCAGCGCGTCCCGCTGCCGGGTGAGCTCCTTCTCCCTGATCAGCAGTTCCTTGCGCGCGATCAGCCACTGCTCGCGGGTGGTGATGTCAGGCAGACTCATTGCGTCCTCCTCATGCACTCGCCCTGGCGCCGCCAGGGAGCTCGTTTTTCTCCGCCGCCCTGGCGACGATCGGCATAGCCTCATATGGACAGCTGCCGCAGAGAATGCGCGGCTGCAGTGTGTCCCTCGCCGGGTAATTCGTTCGTCGTAGAGAAGAAGCGCCAGCCAAGAAGCGGCGCTGGAGAGAGCGACAAGCTAGGAGACGGAGTTATGCGCTACATGCTGCTGATGTGCGGTAACGAGGCGGACGACAGCGAGTCGGCCACCGCATCGGCACACGACGACCCGCAGGAGCCGTGCTGGATGCCGTGGGCGCGCGAGATGCAGGCGCGCGGCGTCCTGCTGGTAGAGGGCTCGCAACTGCAGCCAACCAGCACCGCTACTACGGTCCGGAACAGCGGTTCCGAGGTGCTTGTCGCCGATGGCCCGTTCGCCGAGACCAAGGAGCAGATCCTCGGTTACGACGTGATCGAGTGCACCGACCTGGACGAGGCGATCTACGCGGCCTCCCGGCACCCGGTTGCGCTGAATGGCGGGGTCGTCGAGGTGCGGCCAGTCCTGGCCAGCGTATGACGGATGCCCAGGCTGCTGTTGCTGAGGCGTTCCAGCAGGAGTGGGGCAAGGTCGTCGCCACCCTGATCCGGATGACCGGCGACTGGGACCTGGCCGAGGAGTGCACGCAGGACGCGTTCGCCGACGGCGCTGACCCGCTGGGCGTCCGACGGCGTGCCGGACCGGCCGGGCGCCTGGCTCACGACGACGGCGCGTAACCGAGCGCTGGACCGGCTGCGCCGGAGCAAGACAGAGGCAGCCAAGCTGCAGGAGGTAGCCGTGTTGTCGGTGCCGGAAGAGCCCGCGCCCTGGGGGGACAGCGGCGTGGCCTGATGACCGGCTGCGGCTCATGTTCACTTGCTGCCACCCGGCGCTGACGCTCGAGGCCAGGGTCGCGCTGACGCTGCGCACACTGGCCGGACTGACGACCGCGGAGATCGCCACGGGCGTTCCTGGTACCTGAGGCCACCATGGCCAAGCGGCTGACCAGGGCCAAGCACAAGATCCGCGACGCGGGCATCCCTTACCGGGTGCCCCCGGCCCACCTGCTGCCCGAGCGGACGACCGGCGTGCTGGGTGTGCTGTACCTGCTGTTCAACGAGGGCTACTCGGCCTCGGCCGGCGACGACCTGCTGCGCTCCGATCTCAGCGCTGAGGCGATCCGGCTGGGCCGCCTGCTGACGCAGCTTATGCCGGACGAGCCGGAAGCGACCGGGCTGCTCGCGCTCATGCTGCTGCAGGACGCCAGGAGCGCGGCCCGGCTCGACGACGCCGGCGAACTCGTCAGCCTCGAGGACCAGGACCGGTCCCGGTGGGACGCGGCGAGGATAGCAGAGGGCATCAGCTTGCTCGAGGCTGCGCTACGACGACAGCGTGCCGGTCCCTACCAGCTGCAGGCTGCCATCGCCGCCTGTCATGCGGAGGCTGCCAGCTCAGCCGACACCGACTGGGCGCAGATCGCGATGCTGTACGGAGAGCTGCGACGGATCGTGCCGTCCGCGGTCGTCGAACTCAACCGGGCCGTCGCCGTCGCGATGGCTGATGGCCCGGACGCAGGACTCGTGCTCGTCGATGAACTGGCGGCAACCGGTCAGCTGGCTGGCTACTACCTGCTGCCCGCGACCCGCGCCGATTTGCTTCGGCGGATGGAGCGCAGGGCAGAAGCGGCGGCGAGCTACCGCGAGGCGCTCGAGCTGGCCCCGACCGAGCCCGAGCGCCGTTACCTGACCCGGCGACTCGCGGAAGTCAGCAGCTAACCCGCGCGAGGCTCGCGAGCTCGTCGTCGCTGAGCCGGATCGCACCGGCTGCCACGTTCTCCAGCAGATGATCCGGGTTGCCGGTGCCTGGGATCGCCAGCACGTGCGGCCCCTGATGCAGGGTCCAGGCCAGCCGGATCTGCGCAACGCTAGCGCCGTGCTCGCGGGCGATGGCCATCAGCTGCTCCGGCTCGTCAGCAGGCGGACCTCCGTGTCGCCCAGTGCCGGCGATCGCGAAGAACGGCACGAACGCGATGCCCTGCTCGCCGCATGCCCGCATAAGCTCACGCGATTCCGGGCGCCGGTCGAGGAGGCTGTACGCGTTCTGCACGCAGACTACGGGCGCGACGGCCTGCGCCTCGGCCAGGTGCTCGGGCCCGACGCCGGAGATCCCCAGGTGCCGAATCAGCCCGGCATCGCGCAGATCAGCCAGCGCGCCGAAATGTTCTGCTATCGACTCGATACCAGGCTGCCGTCGGTAGTTCACCACGTCCAGGTGATCTCGCCCGAGCTGGCGCAGGTTCTCCTCAACCTGGCCGCGCAGCTGATCGGGCCGCGCAGGGTCGGTCCAGCGACCCCACGTATCGCGGCCCGGCCCGACCTTGGTGACGACGACCAGGTCGTCTGGGTAGGGCGCCAGCGCGGTATTGACCAGTTCGTTGGCCGACCGCAGCGCGGAGAAGTAAAAGGCGGCGGTGTCGATATGGTTGATCCCCAGCTCGACCGCCCGTCGCAGGACGGTGATGGCTGTCGCCCGGTCGTTCGGTGCGGCGGTGTCAGCAAAGGCTGGCCCGTTCTGCGTCAGGCGCATCGAGCCGAAACCCATCCGGTTGACAACGAGGTCGCCGAGTTGCCAGGTGTCAGCCGCGGCAGCAGTGATCGAATCTGACGTCATGAACCGTCAATTATTCCAGCATTGGGCTTGGCGGTCAGGCCGTGCCACTGGGCCGGGTCCGCGCAGACTGGCGGCGCAGGCGCCAGAATGCCACCGCCGCAATCACGGCCACAGGCACGAGCAGCGGGATGTCACCCGCGGGAATGTAACCCGACGTAATTTCGGCGATTGCCGTGGGCAGCCACAGCCCTAGCAGGAACACGGCCATCGCGATGGCTGGCCGGGCGTCGACCACGATCCACACGAGGCTGAGGCTGCCGACCGTAATCCACAGCGCATGGAACAGGCCCGGACCGTGAGGGTAGAGATGAAGCAGCAGCGGCGAGACAGCGAGCAGACCGACAGGCACCATCCACCGCGAGCCCGGCCGCTTGGTGCCGCCCGCCAGCAGCGCCAGCGCTGCCACGGGCAGCAGAATGGCGGATAGATGGCCAAGCACGCCCGAGCGCCATGGAGCGGTGAGGCACACGAAAGCGGCGGCAGGAACAGCGCAAGCTAGTATCACCGCGCGGTTCCTGGTCAGCCACGCCAGCATGACGGTCGCCAAGATGAGCGCATCGGCCACCACACGTATGGGCGGCCACCCGGATGTCTGGCTGCGGTGCTCGACGAGCACATAGAAGGTCAAGCCGTGGACCGCGATGAAGGCAAGGTAGGCGGCAACGCCCGCGAGCACGGCAACGCGCAGGTTCGCCGCGGTGGTGAGGCGCCGGGTCAGCACCGCTCGGGCCCGCAGGCCGCCAACGACTAGTCCGCGGATGTCCCGCGGCAGCGGCCATGACCGGCCTGGCGGCGTTGCCTCCAGCAGTGTGCCGATCATTTCCTCGCCGCGCTCGCGCCGGTAGTCAGTCGGGTAACTGCACAACAGCAGGCGGCTGCGGCGCTCCAGCGGACTCACGCGGCCCGCACCAGGCGTGCTCACGCGGTCCTCGGCTTCCGGCCGAGCCGGCGTGCCCCCGAAGCCGCCGGTTCGCCGGTCACCAGGCGCGCGGCCTCGGCCATCCGCTGCGCCTCGGCCCGCAGAGCGGCCGAGCCTGCGTCAGTCAGCCCATAGGAGCGACGGATGCGGCCTGCCACTGTCTCCTCGCTGACCAGCCGGATGTAGCCCTCGGCAGTCAGCCGGTCGAGTGCGGTGTACAGAGTGCCGGTGGCGAGGCGGACCCGGCCGACTGACATGTGCTCGGCCCGCTTGATGATGCCGTAACCATGCAGCGGCCCTTCCAGCAAAGACGCCAGGACGAAGTAGGTCGGCTCGCGCATGGCCGCGGCTTGCCTGGTCATGCGGCAACGATAAGTTGATTACCGATATATTGTCAATCTACTTATTCGGGTGCCGCATGCGCCTGACCGCCGCAAGCGCCTGGCCTTATCCGCTGGCCGCCGGGAACTGCCCAGGCTCGCGGCCAGCCGACGGCGGCCCCGCGTAGGCCTGCGCGAAATCAAGCCACTGGTCAGCGTCCTCGCCTCTGGCGATCAGCCGCAGATCCGCGCGGTGCCGTCGCCGGGTGACCAGCAGGCAGAAATCCGCAGCCGGACCGGTCACCCGCTGCGCTGCATCCTCCGGCCCGAACGTCCATAGCTCCCCGCCGGGCGAGGTGAGCTCGACTCGGAACTCGCTGGCCGGCGGCTGCAGGCCGCGCGAGACATACGCGAAGTCTCTGGTCCGGTACCCGAGCCGGGCCAGGTGCACGATGCGGTCGGTCGGCCGCCAGCTCACCCCGAGCGCATCCCTGATGTCCTGCCCGTGCCCGACGAGTTCCATCAGCCGGGTACTGGCCAGGCTGGCAGGGGCCATCGGGACGACTAGCCATGGCACTTTCTGTCCCGGCGGTACCGCCGCCAGCGCCCTCTAGCACCGCCGCCCGGCTCTCCCGCCATTCCGCGAGCAGCTCACCGGGCGGAAGCAGCGCAGCGTCGGCAGCAGCCGCATCAGTAGTCGCGTCGAAGTCGCCTGCTGCTTCGGCCCGCCGGGACTCGAACGCGGCCGGATCCGTCATCGCGAGAACCGTGAACCGGTCGGATGAGGCCAGATGGCCGATCTGGTGCGCGATCGTCCAGCCCGGTGACGGCGTGCCGGCCTGCCAGCGGCCCGGCTCGATGCCGCGACACCAGCTGATCCAGGTCGTCCCCTTCGGCCGCGAGGTCAGCGACGACGGCGTCGATAGCGGCCACGTTCCCTCCGGATCTTCTGATTGTCAGACAGCCAGCCTGCCCGACCGCGCCACTCCCGGCAACAGCGGCATACTGGGCCGGACGCGACCACTAGGACCGCCCGACCACTAGGACCGCCCGAATACTAGGACCGGAGGCAGCCGTGCTCTTCCCCACCTCGCTCGTCGGCAGCTACCCGCAGCCGGACTGGCTGATCGACCGCGAGCGGCTAGCCGGGCGGTTCCCGCCGCGGGTGCAGGGCGGCCGAGCTGTGGCGGGTTGGCCCGGATTACCTCCAGCAGGCCCACGACGACGCCACGCTGCTGGCGATCCGGGCGCAGGAGGATGCCGGACTGGACATCGTCACCGACGGCGAGATCCGGCGGGAAAGTTACTCCAACGCATTCGCGACAGCGCTCGACGGCATTGACATCGACAACCCCGGCAGCGCGCTTGACCGCAGCGGGCACCCGAACCCGGTGCCACGGATCACCGGGCCGATCAGCCGCAGGCATCCGGTGAACGTCGAGGCGCTGAAATTCCTGCGGGCGCATACGGACCGGACTATCAAGGTCACCGTGCCGGGGCCATTCACGATGTCCGAGCAAGCGCAGAACGACTACTACCCCAGCAAGGAAGCTGCCGCTTTCGGCTACGCGAAGGCGGTGAATGCGGAGGTCGCCGACCTGTTCGCGGCTGGCGCAGACATCGTCCAGCTCGACGAGCCTTACCTGCAGGCCAGGCCGGATGCGGCGCGGCAGTACGGCGTCGCGGTGCTGAACGCGGCTCTCGACGGCATTACCGGCACGACGGCCGTGCACCTGTGCTTCGGCTATGCGGCCATCATTCATGACCGGCCGTCGGGCTACTCGTTCCTGCCGGAGCTGGCCGCCAGTACGGCCGACCTGATCTCGATCGAGACGGCCCAGTCTGGGCTGGACTGCGCCGTGCTGGCGGATCTGGCCGGCAAGACGATCATCCTCGGCGTGCTGAACCTCGGCGACCCGGCCGTCGAGACCGCCGAGGTCATCGCGGACCGGGTCCGCCGGGCCCTGCCGTATGTCCCGGCCGACAAGATCGTGCTGGCACCCGACTGCGGCATGAAGTACCTGCCGCAGCGAATCGGCCGACGGCAAGCTGACCGCGATGATCGCAGGCAGCCGAGCATCTCCGGGCCGAGCATGGCGTAGCCGGAGGTGCCGCTCGGCCCGGCTACACCGCGTAGCCGTCCGCGCTGGCCAGAGGTGCTCGCTCGCCGAATGCAGCTACCTCTGCAGTGGTAGCCACCTGGAGAGATTTGACAGACAGCTTGGCGACCAGGTCAAAAACGCCTAAAGAGTCAACGCGCTCTCCCGCGCCTCTTCTGGCTCAAGCGAGGAGGCGCAGGAACACATCGTGGCGGATGCCAAAGCCATCAGTAGCATGCTTGACGAGCGGATCCTGGTCCTGGACGGCGCCTGGGGCACGATGCTCCAGACCGTCCGGGCTCGCGCCCAGGGACTACCGGGGCGAGATCTTTGGTGAGCACCCGCACGACGTAGCCGGAGACCCGGACGTCCTGAACCTGACCAGGCCGGACGTCGTGCTGGACATCCACCGCCAGTACCTCGCAGCCGGGGCCGACATCACCACCACTAACACCTTCACCGCGACCAGCATCGGACAGGCGGACTACGGCCTGGAGGGCTCGGTCCGGGAGATGAACCTGGCGGGCGCGCGGCTGGCCCGGCAGGCCGTCGACGAGATCGGCGGCGCAGCAGGCGGCAAGCTGGTGGCCGGCTCGGTCGGCCCGCTGAACGTCACGCTGTCGCTGTCGCCTCGAGTCGACGACCCGTCCTTCCGGACCGTCGACCTTTGACCGGGTTTACGCCGCGTACGCCGAGCAGATCGGCGCGCTGGCCGAGGGCGGCGTCGACCTGCTGCTGATCGAGACGATCTTCGACACGCTGAACGCGAAGGCCGCGATCGCGGCCGCCCGCGACGTCGCGCCGCAGCTGCCGCTGTGGATCTCGGTCACCATCGTCGACCTGTCGGGCCGGACGCTGTCCGGCCAGACCGTCGAGGCCTTCTGGACCGCGGTCGAGCACGCCGAGCCGCTGATCGTCGGGGTGAACTGCTCGCTCGGCGCCGCCGAGATGCGGCCGCACGTAGCGGAGCTGTCGCGGCTGGCCGGCACCTACGTCAGCAGCCACCCCAACGCCGGGCTGCCGAACGCGTTCGGCGGGTACGACCAGCAGCCGCACGAGACTGCGGCCCTGCTGCGCGAGTTCGCCGAGGCGGGAACGGTAAACGTCGTCGGCGGCTGCTGCGGCACGACGCCGGCGCACATCGAGCAGATCGCTGCGGCGGTGGCCGGGCTGCCCCGCCGCGCAACGTTCCGGCCGAGCGCGGGACGCACGCGGTTCAGCGGCCTGGAGCCGTTCGAGATCGGGCCGGACACCGGTTTCGTGATGATCGGCGAGCGGACGAACGTAGCTGGCTCGGCGCGGTTCCGGCGGCTGATCGAGGCCGGGGACAACCAGGCCGCCGTCAACGTCGCACTCGAGCAGGTGCGCGGCGGGGCGAACCTGCTGGACGTCAACATGGACGCCGACCTGCTCGATGGCGAGCAGGCGATGACCTCGTTCCTCAACTACATCGCGACCGAGCCCGAGGTCGCCCGGATCCCGGTCATGATCGACAGCTCGCGCTGGAGCGTGCTGGAGGCCGGGCTCAAGTGCGTGCAGGGCAAGGGCGTGGTCAACTCGATCAGCCTGAAGGAAGGCGAGGCGGAGTTCCTCGATCATGCCCGCCGGATCCGCAGCTACGGCGCCGGCGTGGTCGTGATGGCGTTCGACGAGCAGGGCCAGGCCGACACGGTCGAGCGGAAAGTGTCGATCTGCGGCCGGGCATACGACCTGCTAACGCAGCAGGCCGGCTTCGCGCCGGGGACATCATCTTCGACCCGAACGTGCTCGCCGTCGCCACCGGCATCGAGGAGCACAACAGCTACGCCAAGGCTTTCATCGAGTCGCTGCCGCTGATCAAGGAGCGCTGTCCTGGCGTGAGGATCAGCGGCGGCATCTCGAACCTGTCGTTCTCGTTCCGCGGCAACGACGTCGTGCGCGAGGCTATGCACTCGGCGTTCCTGTTCCACGCGATCCGGGCCGGCCTCGACATGGGCATCGTCAACGCCGGCCAGCTCGTCGTGTACCAGGACATCCCGGCCGAGCTGCTTGAGCTGGTCGAGGACGTGATCTTCGACCGCCGGCCCGACGCCACCGACCGGCTTGTCACATTCGCTGACACAGTCAAGGGCTCCGGCACCAAGCGCGAGGTCGACCTGTCCTGGCGGGAGGCCCCGGTCGAGAAGCGGCTGGCGCACGCGCTCGTGCACGGCATCGTGGACTTCATCGAGGCCGACACCGAGGAGGCCCGGCTGCTCGCCGACCGGCCGCTCGACGTGATCGAGGGTCCGCTGATGGACGGCATGAAGATCGTCGGCGACCTGTTCGGCTCCGGCAAGATGTTCCTGCCCCAGGTGGTGAAGAGCGCCCGGGCCATGAAGCGGTCGGTCGCCTACCTCGAGCCGTTCATGGAGGCCGAGAAGGAGCAGGCGATCCTCGAGGGTCGCGCCGAAAGCGGCCGCACGCAGGGCAAGATCGTGATGGCCACGGTCAAGGGCGACGTGCACGACATCGGCAAGAACATCGTCGGCGTCGTGCTCGGCTGCAACAACTACGACGTGATCGACCTCGGCGTGATGGTGCCCGCCGACAAGATCCTGGACACCGCGGTAGCCGAGGGCGCCTTCGCCGTCGGCCTGTCCGGGCTGATCACGCCGTCACTCGACCAGATGGTCAGCGTCGCCGAGGAGATGCAGCGCCGAGGACTCAGCTTCCCGCTGCTGATCGGCGGCGCCACCACGTCCCGGCAGCACACCGCGGTCCGGATCGCGCCCGCCTATGACCACCCGACCGTGCACGTCCTGGACGCGTCCCGGGTGGTCGGCGTGGTATCCGACCTGCTCGACCCGGCGAGATCAGCTGAGCTGGATCGGGCCAACCGCGCGGACCAGGAGCGGCTCCGTGCCGAGCACGCCGAGAAGCAGCGGCGGCCGCTGCTGCCGCTGTGGCAGGCGCAGGCCAACCGGGAGAACGTCAGCTTCTCTGACCTCGCCGTGCCCGTCGTTCACCGGCACCACAATCATCGAGCCGGACCTGCGCCGGCTGCGTGAGCTAATCGACTGGCAGTTCTTCTTCCTGGCCTGGGAGCTGAAAGGCAAGTACCCGGCGATCCTCGAGCAGCCGGCCGCCAGGGAGCTGTTCGACGATGCGAACGCGCAGCTCGACGAGATCATCGACGGCGGCCTGCTGCGCGCCCGCGGCGTCTACGGGTTCTGGCCTGCGCATGCCGAGGGCGATGACATCGTAGTCGACGTGCCAGGCCGGAGGGCCGCGGTTCCCGATGCTGCGCCAGCAGGTGGCTCGCACCGACACGCGCCCGAACCGCTGCCTGGCCGACTACATTGCTCCGCAGGGTGATCACATCGGAGCGTTCGCGGTATGCATCACCGGAGCCGACGAACTGGCCCGCCGGTTCGAAAGCGAACGCGACGACTACCGCGCGATCATGGCGAAGGCGCTAGCCGACCGGCTTGCCGAGGCGTGCGCCGAGTACGCGCACCTTGAGGCCCGGCGCGCTTGGTACGAGCCCGACTCGGCGCCGACGATCGAGGAGCTGCACGCGGAGCGGTTCCGCGGGATCCGGCCCGCGTTCGGCTACCCGGCCTGCCCCGATCACTCGGAGAAGCGCAAGCTGTTTGACCTGCTTGACGCCGACCGGATCGGTGTTGCGCTGACCGACTCGTTCGCGATGATGCCAGCCGCGAGCGTGAGCGGTCTGCTGCTCGCGCACCCGTCGGCGCGGTACTTCGCGGTCGGCCGGATCGCGCAGGGACCAGGTCGAGGACTACGCGGCACGCAAGGGCGTCACGGTCGAGGAGGCCGAGTACTGGCTGCGGCCGAACCTGTCCTACGAGCCGACTCCGGCCCCGGCGCCGGTGCCCTAGTCCCCGGGCCCAGGTTCCGGCGCCCCCGGCTCCAGGCCGGCGTCTCTACGCTGCCGGCGGGAACCAGTCGACGCTGACCGGGAACAAGTAGCGGTCGGTGGCGGCGTTCAGCACGCGGCGAGCCTGGTGGAAGTGTGCGGCGTTGTCCCGCAGTGCTGTCACTGCAACTGTGGCGGACGGTGCGGTACCGGCGCCGCTGGCTGCGAGCCGGTACCAGCCAGCGCCGAACCACTCGAACAGGTCGGCTGGGGCTGAAGCCCAGGGCAGGCGGCACCGGCAGGCCAGTGGTCCTGGCCAGCCGGGCTAGATCGAGGTTCCCGGCGGCTGCGCGCTCGATCGCGGCCGGGAAGACCCCTGTCAGGAACAGCGCCAGATCTCCCAGACGCCGCCAGACTGGCGGCCGGTCCGGCTCTGGCAGCGAGTCGAGCAGCATAGCGAGCCTGCCGAGGTCGAGATCGTTCCACCGGCGTCGGCGCAGGCCGTGGGGGGTGCGGGTAACGATGACCCCGCTGGAGGAACGTGCGAACGAGGCCAGCAACTCCGCCAGGAACAGCCGGTGGGCAGGCTCGGCCAGGTAGGCAGCGAGCTGCGGCCCGTCGAAGACCGGGACGCGAAGCCGAGGGGTGGCGCGTTCAGGCGCGTATGCGGCGGTCTGGAGGTCAGCGGCGATCCGGTGAATCGCGGCCGCGAATACCAGGAACGGCGAAATAAGCGTGAAGCGCTGACCCTCGTCGGCGGAGGCCAGGTTGAGCAGTCCTGCCGATACGCCGGGCCTATCCAGGACGTCGAGTATCAGTTCAGGCACGCGTCGCAGGGCCTGAAGCCGCGCGTCGGCTTCGGTTGGTGAGACCTCGTCGGCGTGTATGAGCGCCCTCAGGTCGGCGTCCGTAAGATGGCCCAGGTACCTCGCGCCTATTTCATCGAGATCATCCATCTTGTCATTGTGCGTCAGATCTCGCTGCGCGTCAGATCTCGCGGGTCAGACTGGGTATGGGGTCCGGTTGTCTGATAGATGCGGCCGTGGGGCATTCGCCAGGTCATGACGCCGGGCTGGTCTTGGGTCAGGTGCCAGCCGGGGGCCTGTTTGGCCTGGTGGTGGCGGCGGCCCAACGGCGCGTGCATGACATGACAACGCACGTGGTCTGGGCGGCCCAAACCCTGCCGGGCGCAGGTTAATTGATGTCGAACTCGTTGCCCTCGGGATCTTGCATGGCGATTGCGTAGTGATCGAGCCCCTCTTCGCTTAGCACGCGAACGTATGAGGCTCCGAGCCCGGCTAGGCGCTCGGCCTCGGCGTCGACTCGCCGGCGCCGCGTTTCGATCGGAAACGCACGGCCGCCACCGACGGAGATATCCAGGTGCAACCGGTTCTTGACAGCCTTGAGTTCGGGCACTACCTGGAACCAGATGCGCGGGCCGCTGCCGTCGGGATCGATGATGCAGTCCTGGCCGATCCCCAAGTCTTCCTCGCCCACGCCGACGTCACGCCAGTAGTCGTCCCAGGTCGCGAAACCCTCTGGCGGTGGCTCGAAGTCGTATCCCAGAGCTGAGGCCCAGAAACGCGCGAGCGGTTCAGGATCTCGGCAGTCAATGACGAGCTGGAAGTGGACAGCCATCAAGTACTCCCTCGTGGCGCGGTCAGTGCCTTGACAGTCTGCACGAGGCATCTGACATTAACGCGACGCAGCGAAGCCATCCCCCGACGCGAGCAGACCCCTGCTAGCCACACGGCATCTAGACCGGGTAGGGGTCGCCGGTTGTCTGGTAGGTGCGGCCGTGGGGCAGTCGCCAGGTCATGACGCCGGGCTGGTCTTGGGTCAGGTGCCAGCCGGGGCCTGTTTGGCTTGGTGATGGCGCCGGCACAGGGGTCGCAGATGCTCTTCACGACTCACGTCGTGAGGGCTGGGCTGACATCGTGTGCCTCCTGTGTTGTGGGGCGGAGCGAGAGTTCCTACGTATCTAAGTAGGAAGCAGCGGGGGCGACGCTTCCCTCTTGAAAGCGCCGCCCCGCTGGTCATCGGGGCGGTGCGTAGCTGCCGTCGAGGACGCTAACAGTGCGAGCTGAGGACGACCAGCAGCGAAGCGTGGCCCGCTAGGTCGAGGGCTGGCCGCCAGACCCGGGTGGCGACGCATCGGTCCGAGGACGCGCATCCGGTGTTAGCTGGTCAGCCCGATGAGCTGCAAGATCCTCGACGCCGCGGGCGAGGCGACAGATGGACACTAACGGGATGCAAGCTTGCACTCACAAGTCTGGCCGCGAAGATGATTCGATTGCACCACGACCGCTCACGGAGCTGTAGCTCGAGTCACGCAGAAGTCGTTGCCCTGCGGATCGGCAAGCCAGACGTGCGAGTGGTAGGTCTCGACGACGCTCGCTTCCCCAGGCTGACCAGTCGCTTGACCTCGCTATCGACGTCGGCGGCGGCCAGATCGACGTCGACGCGGTTCTTGACCTGCCTGCGCTCGCGAACGCGCCGCCGGCCGCTGCTGTCATTTCCCGGTGTCACGCTCACAGCGGCGGCCTCGGCGTCCGCCACCAGTTCCGCTTCGTCCGGTAGGTCATTACGCCATTGATGACCCCCAGGATGCCGACGGCCAACGCCCACACGTTGTCCGCGAGGAGCGCCGCGACGACGGCCCCTCCGTAGATGACGATCTCTGCGACGGCCAGCGGGCGGACGACCGTCGGATGGCTCGCCGCGTACCGCCACGCGTACCGCCATGCGAGTACCCAGACGACCAAGAATATGACCCACATCACTAACGACGTGCTCATGACAGGCATTCTGGTGCATGCCGAGGTGGCCGACTACCCCCTCAGGGGCTGCGGCACTAGCTGACCGCACTTGACCCTGCCGCGCGCACCAGGCCATCGTTTTTGGTCAGCCCGCCTCAGAACCGCGCCGTCGAGCTGCTGCACCGGTTGTTAGTTCGTTGCAGGTCCCCTCAGGCACGCGCTGGAGGAACAACCGCGGGCCTGGCCCTCGACCGGCACCGTCGGGTCAGCTACCAGGTCGAAGATCCCGAGCGCGCGAAGGCGCTCTATCTCCGCTTGGTCGTAGCGCGCCACGGCATACCCGTCGAGTGCCGTGGCGCAGAACCGGGCGAGTGACGCTGGATGAGCACAGTCGATGACAATGTCACCGAGTTTGGCCACCCGCCGAGGGTCGGCCATCGGCACGGGACTGGCAATCCGAATAAGTTCGCGTTGATCATTTACAGCCGAGGCCGTCAGACCGGGTACGGCTCGCCGGTTGTCTGGTAGGTGCGGCCGTGGGGCAGTCGCCAGGTCATGACGCCGGGCTGGTCTTGGGTCAGGTGCCAGCCGGGGGCCTGTTTGGCCTGATGATGCCTTCTGCACAGCGGCGCGAGGTTACATTCGCACGTTGCCCCGCCCTGGTCGTAGGGCACGGTGTGGTCCAGGTCGCACCGAACGGCGGGCCGCCGGCAGCCCGGAAACGAGCAGGTCCGCTGCCGGATCTTGACCAGGTTCCGCAGCGGCCGCGGCGGGCAGTACCCGCCGGCCCGCCGGGCGTGGCCGCAGGTCCCCGATTCCAGCACCGCCAGCTTGTCCCGCAGGCCCGCGGCCCACCCGACCGCCCCGGCCCCGCCAGGCGGCGGCCGGTGCCCGGCGCAGGCATGCGCGACCGCCCGGCCCGCGGCGTCGGTGAGGGTCAGGCACCACCGGGCCGACGGCCCGGCCCGGCCGGCCAGGTCGGCGCAGGTGCCGGCGTCGGCGGGCCCGTACCCGGCCAGCTCACCCGGCGACCCGGACTGGCCCAGCCACGCCGACATCGGCATCGTCAGGTTGATCGACCCGGTCAGCTCCGGCCCGCCGCCCGCCGCGCCCGCGCCGGGGCCGCCGTCACCGTCCGCGCCGGACCGCCATTACCGTCTGAACTGGAACCGCCGTCACCATCCGCGCCGCGGCCGCCGGCAGCACGACTGCCATCACTACTGTCCGCGCGCGCCGTCCCGCGCTACACCGTCGGCCGCCAGCGCTGGCCTCGTCCGCGGCGCTGTCTGCGGGGGCGGGGAGGAGGGAGTCCAGCGGCTGGCCGGTGAGCAGGGCGATCAGCGCGGCAGCGCGCAGCTCATCAGCCGAGCCCTCAGCGCCGTGCTCGCGCAGCCACCGGGCGCACGCGGTCAGCCGCGCCGACGCGTGCACCGCATCCGCCGGCGCCAGCTCCCGGCCCGCCAGCCCCGCGTTCCCCGACGGCTCCTGCCACACCTGCACACTCGCGTCCCTCCGCGCGGCCTCCCGCCGCCGCTGCGCCGAGTCCGGGTCATACGCCAGCACCCCCCGCACCAGCGCCGCCCGCAGCTGCCCCGACGTCCGGCCCTCCGCGCCCGCCAGCACCGCCGCCGCGATCACCGCGGCATCCCCGTCGGGCAGCCCGGCCAGGTAATCAGCGAACAACCCCGCCTTCACCCAGTCGATCCGCCCCCCAGCCAGCGCACCGAGAACGTCCGGCAGCCGCCCCAGCCCCGCCGCCACCTGCAGCAGCCGCCCCGCCGCCTGCCCCGTCAGCGCCAGCGCCGCCGCCACCTCATCATCCACATGCCCCGCCAGCGACGGCCGCCTCAGCGCCACCGACTGATCCTTCCGCCGCCCCACCAGCTCATTCAGGCACCCCGCCAGCCCGGCCTGCGCCCACGACGCCAGCCGCTGCCACCCGCACACCACCCCGATCAGCTCCGACTCCCCCAGCACCCCCGGCCGCGCACCCGCAGCCGCCGCCGCCGCGGCCAGCTCCGGGCCCGGCCCCAGCACGTCATGCACCCCGCCCGCCGCGAACCCCTCACCCCGCGGCCCCGCACCCGCATCATGATGCAAGAACCCGGCCGCGACCGTCTCCCCCGCCCCGGTCCACGGCCCGGCCGCGTACTCCGCCCGGATATCAGCCGGCAGGCTCCGCACAAACGCCGCCTCCAGCTCCGCATCACTACCGGTGAACTCCTCCGACAACCACCACGGCACCTCATCCAGCTCCGGCGGCAACCCATCCCCCAACCGCGGCAGACCCGCGACCTCCGCCGCCGACAGCTCCCACCCCTCGCCCTCCTCCGCCAGCTGCGCCCGCAGCAACCCCCACCCGTCAAACCCCGGCACCGCCGGCCCCGGCGCGCGCATCCCCGCACACCGGCGTGGCGGTCACCGGCAGTGGAGCTGCAGGCCCGGCATCCCCGCGCGGCGGCGTAGTGGCTTGCGGCGCAGCATCCCCGCACGGCGCAGCGGGTGGCGAGAGCGCCGTGACGACCGGCGGCACAGTCACATCCGGCCGCGCGACGTCCTCGGGCGAAGGCGCGGTGGTGCTCGGCGGCGTCGCGCCCTGCGGCGGGTCGTTAGCGTGCCCAGGCCCGGCGGTCGGCCCAGGCGCGGCGGCCGGCGGTATCGCGGCGTCCTCACGCGGCACGGCGGCCGCACGGCGAGCCTGGCGTTCACTCACGGAATCGTCACCGCCTCCCCGGCAGAACTCATTACTCGCACATACTATCGAGCACCACCGACAATTCAGCGGCCATTACCCGACCCCTGGGCACAGCGACCGGGAACAAGCGCAGGACCCGAAGCGCCGGCTCAGGCGCCGCAGAAAGGACGCCGGCAGCTGCGCGCCGGCTAGTGGAAAGAGCGCGCACCACCGGCGTTGGACAGCGATGCCAGACCGCCAAGCACAGGCGAAAGCGTCGGCGGCATGCTGCGAACGGTCACCCGCACAGTTCGGTGAGCGAGCCGACCCGCGGGCCGGTCCAGTCAGACTCCCGGTTGTGATCGCGGTGCTCGTGCCAGTCCGGGCCAGCCAGCAGCACGGCACGCATTCCGACGCCGCTCGAGCCGGTCAGTTCCCGGCCGCCGCCGTCGCCGACGTACACGCAGCGGTCCGGGTCAGTTCCCAGGTCCGCCGCGGCCTTGCGGAAGAGCCAGGGGTCGGGCTTGCGCGTTCGCTCCACGCAGGAGAAGACAGGTGCGTCGACCACCGCAGCCAGCGGCAGCCGTGACCACGCGTCCGGCAGTTCGGTCGTGCAGTCCGAGACAAGACCAATTCGCAATCCAACGGAACGCAGGTGTCCGATCACGCCGAGCGCCTCGGGCCGCAGTTCGAACATCGACTCCTGCACCGCGCGCCGGGTCTGGGCAGCTAGGTTCAGCTGCTCTTCGGTGAGGCGCACGCCGAGTCGTTCCGCTACCGCCGCCATCGTCTCTCGCACGTTGCCGAGCGCGCCGCTGATCCGCTCTGGGAAGCTGTCGTCCAGGACCTGAATCAGCGCTGCAGGCGACACTCCCATCACTGCCGAAAGCTGGGCCGCATTGCTCGCCCATGCCTCGCTCGAGCTGACCGGAGTAAGCGTGCCGAAGAAGTCGAACACCACCGCATTCATACCGTCGGTCAGCCTAGTCACGGGACCATCCTGGCAAAATGGCCCGAGCATGCGCTAGCTGGCCAGCCCCGGCGGACAGCGTTACCCTCGATGAAGTTCTCAAGGTTTTCCTGACGATGGCCCAGGTGCGCCGCGAAGCACCAATCCCCCGATGACAACTCCGTCTTTCTACCAGCTGGAGCGCTGGCGCCGCTGGTGACGGCAGGGCAGCTCCGGGTGACTCCGAGGCGCGAGCTAGCTAGGCAGCGCCGACAGCGCGGCCACCAGTGCTGGGATCACGTGATTGTTGCTCCCTTGTGGCCGATGCACGGCGCGAACCTCGGCACGCTGCTGCGCACCTGCGACGCTGTTGGTGCCTGCATGGCCGTGCCGCGGCTGCCGTGGGTGCCTGAAGCGCTTGCCCGCGGCAACACTTTGCGCCGCCGCAGCTGTGTTCACTGGGTCGGTGCGGACCCTGTCAACTGGCTGGAGCGGCAGCGCGCCGCAGGCACGGCCATTCTCGGCGTCGAACTGGCCGAGGGTGCGATCCGGCTGGCCGACCTACCGGCCGCCCGGCGGCGCACGATCGCGGTACTTGGACACGAGCAGGGAGGCATCCCGCCCGAGGCGTTCGACCTGCTGGACGCCGCGGTGGAGATCCCGATGATCGGTACTGGCCACAGCCTGAACGTGGCGGTAGCCGGCTCCTCGTGCTGTATCGGCTGGCCGGCTTCCTCTAGCTTCCTGGTTCGCCGGGGTGGCGGCGATACCATCGGCGTCATGACGACGGAGCTGAACGTCTGGGCGCTCCTTGCGGAAGGCGACGATGCGCTGACCGAGGCTGCTTTCCGCACCGGGGATTTTGAGCGGGCGCGGGGGCTCATTGAGTCCGCGCGAGCTGAGGCGGCGAGCGGTGCCGACGTGGCAGCGCAAGCCAGATCGCTGGACCTGCTCGGCCTGCTCTTGCACTACGAGAACATCACCACGCTCATGGGCGGTTCGGCCGTTAGCGCTGACGCCGTCGACGCTGAGGAGCGGATGTTCCGCCAGGCGCTGGCCTGCTGGCAGCAGCTCGGTGAGCCGGTCGGTGCCGCACAATCGCTGTTCGGCCTGGGCCTGGTTTTCCAGGTCCTGCACAGCGACTGGATGACGGCGATGCCGTATTACTGGCAGGCGCTAGGCGTGGTCAGCGATCAGGATGCGAAGGCGGATCTCTACCTGCGCTCGGAGGTACACCGGCATGTCGGCTTCTACTTCCTGGTAGAAGGCATGCAGCCTAGTGAGGCAGAACGTCACCTGCAGATCTCACTCGAGCTGCGGGAGGAACTCGGCGACTCCAGACGGATCCCGAGCGGGATCCTCGCGCTGGGTCAGGCCGCACTGGAGTCGGGCGGTCGCGACCGCGCAGTCGAACTGCTAAGGCGCGCTGTCGCCGAGGCGCGCGCGGCCCAACTGCTACCTGATCGGATCAGAGAGGCAGAACGCGCCCTAGCTGAGGCTGAGGGTGAGGGTGAGGGTGAGGGTGAGCCTAGTTCCGATACGGACGTGCCCGCCGACGACGCCCCGGCCGCGACCGACGACCCCTCGACTGCGACCGACAACGCCCCGACCGCGGCCGACGACCAAACCCAGACCGACAACGCCTCGGCAAACGCCGATGGGACAGAGACGCAGGCCGGCGACTCAAGCTGATCCTGGTTGGTCACCTAGGCTGCCATGCCCGCAGGAACGCGCGGCCGTACTGCCCGCGCTCTTGATGGCCGGCCGCCCGCCACTGCGTGACGCCGGGCTGAACAACGCTGCGTCGGTCACAGAGAGCACCAAGATGCGGGCGCCGGCCCGCGACTAGCCCGGCAACCGCGGACAGCGCGTCACCGGGACCCCCTTAACAGGCGCACCTTGAAGTACATCGTCGGGTGCCAGGAGCTGTTCATCAGGTGGTAGCCGATGCGAGTGCCTGAGTCCGCGGCGCCGAAGGTCCAGTTACCCCAGGCGTACAGCTCGACGTGCCCGGTCCCGAAGAAGGCCAGGTCGCCGCGCTTGGCTTGGGACTTGCCTATGCGGACCAGGCGCCAGCTGCCCAGCATCTCGTAAGTCGTGCGGGGCAATCTGATGCCGCGCGACAGGTAGGCCGCGTACACCAGGCCGGAGCAGTCGAACCCAGCTGGGCCGGTGCCGCCCCACAGGTAGGGCTTGCCGCGCTGCTTAAGCGCCCAGTACCAGACTGAGAGCCGCATCTTGCGAGTCGCCGTCATGGCGGCGTTTGCGGCAGCAGCCCGAGCCGGAGTTGGCTGGGCTATTCCGATGGATGCGATGGTTAGGAGGAGGACCGCGAGTGCGATCTGCACCACGCCGCGCAATTGGCGAGGGAACCGTCTAAGAGCGCAGCTAGTGATACGTCCGTCCACACGTTACTTTCTGACGCAGTTGCGCCCGGAAGCGACACAGGCGCCTGACCGAGGGAATGTACCAGGTCAGGGGCTTGTGAAAACGCAGCCAAGACGACACAGTTCGCCATGGGCGCCCATTCCAGCGCCATTATTGAGTTAGCGGGCCGCCGATCATTTCGCCTATAACGGTCGATTACCGTAACCGTCCCGCGGCATTCTTGTTGATATATCTGGCATAAGGCGCGTGAGTATAGGAATGCCTTCGCCGACGGAAAGATTTCGCTAATTCGCAGCGATCGAAGATCGACCTAAAGGTTGATTAATGATACTATTTCATGATACGATCGGCAGCCCAGCCGCAGTGCGCGGACACCGGCCGCGCGCATCCAAGGCGCGATGCGCAGTCAGTCGCCAAGCTCGGCGCGGCGCCGGGTCACGTAATCCTCGAGCTCAGCTCGGATGGCGTCGTCGAGCGGCGGCTGCTGGTACTCCGCCAGGGTCTTGGCGCAGATCTCCCCGGCCCTGGCCGTCGCGTCCTTGCCGCCGAGCCTCAGCCAGCGCTCGTAGTTCGCGGTCGATGACAGCAGCGGGCGGTAGAAGCACTCACGGAAGCGCTCCATGGTGTGCTCCGCGCCGAGGAAATGGCCGCCATGTCCGACCTCGGTGTGCGCGCCGAACGCCAGCGAGTCCTCGTCGATCTCCAGCGGCGTGAACTCAACGCGCAGCATCCGCAGCAGCTCGATGTCGACGATGAACTTCTCGTAGCACGACACCAGGCCGCCCTCCAGCCAGCCCGCGGCGTGCATAACCCAGTTGGCGCCGGTCAGAAACGTCGGCAGCAGCGTCATCAGCGACTCATAGGCGGCCTGGGCGTCGCAGGTCTGACTGGAGTTCAGGCCGCCGCCGGTGCGGAACGGCAGCCCGTAATGCCGCGCCAGCTGCCCCGTGCACAGCAGGCCGATGCCCGACTCAGGCGTGCCGAAGCTCGGCGAACCCGACTGCATATCGATATTGGACAGGAACGAGCCGAAGATCACCGGGCAGCCGGGCCGGATCAGCTGTGCCAGTGCGATCCCCGACAAGGCCTCGGCCAGCTGCTGGACGAGCGCGGCCGGGATCGTGACCGGCGACATAGCCCCCATGAGCAGGAACGGGGTAAGTACCACCGGCTGACTGGCGGCACAGTACTCGAATTGGGCGTCGAGCATCCGGTCGTCCCAGCGCAGCGGCGAGTTGCAGTTGATGAGCGATATCGTCGCAGGGACCGACTCGATGGCCGCCCGGCCGCCGAACAGGATCTCGGTCATGGCGATGGTGTCGGCGGCATTGGGCCCGGACACCACGTTGCCCATGTAGATCTTGTCGGTCAGTGTCTGCAGCGCGTAGATCATGTCCAGGTGCCGCGAGTCGAGCGGCGTGTCGTTCGGCTCGCAGATCACGCCGCCCGCGGAGTCGAGCTCGCTGAACGATTGCGACAGCATGCACAGGCGGCGGAAGTCGTCCATGGTCGCATCGCGGCGCACGTCGCCCTCACGCACGAACGGTGATCCGTAGACCGCGCCGAAGACCATGTCGTCGCCGCCGATGTGCACGCTATTGGCCGGATTCCTGGCCTGCACGTCGAACTCGCGCGGCGCCAGCGCCACCTGCTCGAGCACGAAGTCCGGGTCGAGGTAGACGACCTCGCCGTCGGTGCGCTGGCCGGCCTTGCGGAACAGCTCGACCGCCTCGGGCTTGGCGAACTGCACGCCGATCTCCGAGACGATCCTTCGCCAGCCCTTGTCGAGCACCGCGATCGCGTCCGGCGACAGGATCTCGTACCTCGGCATCGTGTTACGGAACATTGCCACCTCAGCAGTGCTGCAAAAGGACGGGTGCGGAACGGCCGGCTTGACCAGCATAATGGCCGAATCTAGGATCACATCGTAGAACAGTCGTTCCCGCATTATGGAACTCCCACGGAGGGCTCCGCCCCCCGTGCTCCCCCAGACGGAGAGCACAGCAGTGACCAGTCCGACCGGAACCCAGGCCGTCGACCGGGCGGCGCAGCTGCTCGTCGAGGTTGCGCGGCACCGCGACCCGGTCTCCTTCACTGAGCTGATCGCCGCGAGCGGACTGGCCAAGAGCACGACATCCAGGCTGCTGACCGCACTGGAACGGAACGGGCTGGTCCGGCGCGATGTAGCCGGCCGGTTCTCGCCCGGTGAGGTGTTCCTGTCCTATGCCTGCGCGCGGCGGGGCCGAGGCGGACCTCGTCAGCTTGCCCAGCCAGTGCTCGCTCAGCTCGGCGAGCACACCGGCGAGACCATCAACCTCGGCGTGCCTCGCGACGGCGGGCTCGTCGAGCAGATCGCTCAGGTAGACAGCAGGTACCTGATCGGCGGCACGAACTGGGTCGGCCTGACGGTGCCGCTGCACTGCGCGGCGCTCGGCAAGGTGCTGCTCGCATTCGGCGCCGCCGAGCTGCCCAAGGGCCAGCTCGAGCGGCGCACCGTCCGGACCATCACCAGCCGGACCGCGCTGGCGGCAGAGCTCGCCGCGGTGCGCGAGCGCGGCTACGCGGTGACTATCGAGGAACTCGAGCCCGGCCTGGTCGCCGTAGCCGCGCCGGTCTTCGCAGACAGCGGCCGCGTGCCGTCGGTGCGCTCTCGGTGTCCGGGCCGGCCAGCCGCCTGACCGGCAGCCAGTTGCCTGCCGCGCGGAAAGCTGCATGGCCGCAGCCCGCTCGCTGTCGGCGCAGCTCGGCCACAAGCGGCCCGTTCGCGCAGCAGTCCCCGTTTCGCATCCCAACCGGAAGAAGGTACTTCGTGACCACAGACGAGCTACTCCGCCAGCTATATGACTTCACCCTCGTCGGCAACGCCCCCGAGGTGCTCAACCTCACCAGGCAGGGACTGGAACTCGGCCTCGGCCCGGAGACGCTGCTGTATGAGGCGCTCATCCCGTCGCTGGAGGAAGTCGGCGCTCGGTTCGAGCGCGGTGACTTCTTCGTGCCGGAGATGCTGATCGCGGGCAAGGCGATGGCCGGTGCGCTGGAGATCCTGCGGCCGCTGCTCGCCGAGACCGGCGCGCAGACGATCGGGCAAGATCGTGATGGGCACGGTCAAGGGTGACGTCCACGACATCGGCAAGAACCTGGTCAACATCATGTTCGAGGGCGCCGGCTTCGAGGTCATCGACCTCGGTGTTCAGGTAGCGCCGGAGAAGTTCCTGGACGCGATCCGCGAGCACCAGCCGGACATCGTCGGGTTCTCGGCGTTCCTGACCACGACGATGCCGATGTTCAAGGCCAACATCAACGCGCTGCAGAAGGCCGGGATGCGCGATCAGGTCATCGTGATGGTCGGCGGCGCGCCCGTCACCCAGGAGTACGCCGACGTGGTCGGCGCCGACGGCTATGCCTCGGACGCCTCGGCGGCCGTCGTCCGGGCCAAGGAACTGATCCTGCAGCGCCGTCGCGCCGTCGCGCCGGCCTGACCGCCCACCGATCACGAATCCGCACTGCAGACTACGAACGGACGCACCTGCGATGGAAACAGTCCTCTCCTCGGCCAGCCGCGAGCTGCGCATCGGCGGGGAGAACCCGTTCTGCATCATCGGCGAACGGATCAATCCGACCGGCCGCAAGATCTTCCAGGAGCAGATGCGCCGCGGCGACTTGTCCAGGGTCGAGATCGACGTCGCCGAGCAGATAGCTGGCGGCGCGATGGTGCTGGACGTCAACATGGGCGCGCCGCTGTGCGACGAGGCCGAGCTGATGACTCGCGCGGTTGAGCTCATCCAGTCGCGCTGCGATCTCCCGCTCTGCCTGGACTCCTCGATCATCGAGGTGCTTGAGGCCGGGCTGGCCGCGTATCAGGGCAAGGCCCTGGTCAACTCGGTGACGGCGGAAGACGAGCGGCTGGATGCGATCCTGCCGCTGGTCAAGCGGCACGGCGCAGCGGTGATCGCGCTGCCCAACGACGAGGAGGAGATCCCGGAGGAGCCCGCCAGGCGCCTGGAGCTCGCTCGCAAGATCGTCGACGTGGCCACCGGGAAGTACGGCATCCCGATCGAGGACATCGTGATCGACCCGCTGGCCATGCCGGTCGGCGCCGATACCTCGCTGGTGCTGCGCACGCTGGAGACCATCGACCTGCTGCAGGAAGATCTGGGCGTGAACATGACGCTGGGCGCGTCAAACGTGTCGTTCGGGATGCCGGACCGCGGCTCGATCGGAGCTGCGTTCCTGCCGATGGCGATCGCCACCGGACTGACTAGCGCCATCATGGATGCCAGGTCGCTGCAGCTTGTCCAGGCGGTCAAGGCTGCCGACCTGCTGACCAACCGGGATCCGTGGGGCGCCGGGCTGGATCGCCGCGCACCGTGCCAGGCAAGCGGCAGCCGCAGCCGCAGGCGGAACCGGCGTCGACGCCGATGACGCACGCCACCGCCGACCAGCTGGGCGGCCTGCACCAGCACCCAGGCAGCCCGCCCGGGTGGAGCTGAACTTCCAGCCGGGCGGCCTGCGCGTGCGGGTGCCGCCTGGCGTCACGCCTGTTCGATGCGGCGAGCTGGAACGGCATCGCGATCGACTCGACCTGCGGCGGCCACGGCACCTGCAAGAAATGCAAGGTCCGCATCACTCGAGGGCAGCGCTCCGGTGTCACCGCTGGATGCGCGCGCGTTCTCAGCCGACGAGCTGCGCGGCGGCTGGCGGCTGGCCTGCCGGGCGCTAGCCGAAGCCGACGTCCAGGTCGAGGTGCCGCCTCTGGTGACGAGGCCGAAGGCGGCCACCGTCGGCGTCGGACGCCAGGTCATCCTGCGGCCGGCGGCGCAGAAGCGCTACCTGGAGCTGACCGAGCCGTCGCTGGCCGACCAGCAGACCGACATCGAGCGCGTGCTGGCCGCGCTGGACGACCTGGAGCTCCGGGTGGACCTCGCTGTCGCTGCGCAGCCTCGGCCAGCGGCTGCGGGCCGCCGACTTCAAGGTCACTGCCGTGATCGTCGACGAGGTGCTGATCGACGTGCAGGCGGGCGATACCACCGACCGGCTGCTCGGCATCGCGTTCGACCTCGGCACCACCACGGTTGTCGCGACCCTGCTAGACCTCAGCACCGGGACGCCGCTCGCGGTCTCGTCGATGCTCAACAAGCAGCAGCCGTTCGGCGCGGACGTCATCACCAGGATCAGCGCCACCATGCTGGACCCGGCGGCACTGGACACGATGAGCCGGCTCGCGCATGAGACCCTGGCCGAGCTGGCAGCAGAGGTGTGCGCGCAGGCTGGGGCCGATCCGGCAGACGTCGCCGAGGTCGCAGTTGCCGGCAACGCGACGATGACGCACATCGCTCTCGGCATCGACCCCGAGCCGCTCGGCGTCGCCCCGTTCATCATGGCGACCCGGCAGCTGCCGGAAGTGCTCGCCGCCGACCTGGCACTGCCCGGTCCATCCGCGGGCGCGGGCGTTCATGTTCCCCGCGTTCGGCGCCTACGTCGGCGGCGACATCACAGCCGGGCTGCTCGCCTCGGGCATGAACCGGGACGCCCGGACCCGGCTGTTCATCGACATCGGCACCAACTGCGAGATCGTGCTCGGCAACCGCGACTGGCTGCTGGCCACCGCAGCGCCGGCCGGCCCCGCATTTGAGGGCGCCGCCATCCGGTGCGGGATGCGGGCCGCGGAGGGCGCGATCGAGGGTGTCTCGATAACGCCGGACGAGCTGACGCTGACCGTGATCGGCGACTGCGAGCCAGCCGGGCTCTGCGGGTCCGGACTGGTAGACGCGGTCGCCGGACTGGTGAAGGCGGGCCTGCTTGACCACTCGGGCCGGCTCGTGCCCGACGAGGTTGCAGCCGAGCTGGCGCCTGCCATCGCGCCGCGGCTCACCATGCTCGGTGCCGAGCGCGTGTTCGTGCTGCACTGGCTCGGCGAGCCGGGCGACGTGGCAGCTTCGGTCTACCTGTCCCAGCGCGACATCCGGGAGCTGCAGTTCGCCAAGGCGGCCATCGCCACCGGCTGGCACGTGCTACTGGACGAGGCCGGCCTGGCGCCTGGCGACATCCAGCAAGTGCTGCTGGCCGGCTCCTTCGGCAGCTACCTGTCGCCAGCCAGCGCGATCGCACTCGGCCTGGTGCCGAGGCTGCCGGTGCTGCGCGTTGTCAGCGCCGGGAACGTGGCCGGCGAAGGCGCCAAGATGGCCCTGCTGTCAATGCGCGAGCGGGCCGCGGCGCTAGCACTGCTCGGGGAGGTGAAGTATGTCGAGCTCTCCGACCGCGACGGCTTCAACGACGCGTTCGTCGACCAGCTGCAGTTCCCGGACTGACGCCAGCTCCCCGGCGACGCTCGCCGTCATCGCCTGCGGCGCACTCGCCGGTCCGGTGCGCGACATCGTCGCGCGCCGAGGCTGGCCGGTCGAGGTGCACCCGCTGCCGGCCGTCCTGCATAACCGGCCGGAGCGGATCGCGCCGGCAGCCGCTGAGCTTGCCGCCTCGCTGCAGGCGCGCGGCCTGCGGGTCGCGCTCGGTTATGCCGACTGCGGCAGCTACGGCGCGCTCGATGAGCTGTGCGGCCGGCTCGGCCTCACCAGGCTCCGCGGACTGCACTGCTACGACGTACTCGGCGGTGCCGACCGGGTGCGCGCGCTGCTCGCGCGTGAGCCGGGCACCTACCTGCTGACCGATTTCCTGGTGCGCAGCTTCCGTACCACGGTGCTCGCCGGACTCGGCCTTGACCGGCATCCGGAGCTGTGGGCCGACTACTTCGGGCACTACCGCAGGCTGGTCTGGCTGGCTCAGGACCGCACCGCCGGGCTGGAGGAAAGGGCCGACGGGATCGCGGCGATGTTCGGACTGCCGCTGCGGATTATCGACGTAGGCACCGGGAGCCTGGAACGCGAGCTTGAGCTGATGGTCAGCTCGGCCAGCCAGGTTGCACGCGCCATCGAACCGGGAGCCCGTGAGCGGGCGCGGACCCGAGGACGCGACGCTCTCCGCCAGGCCAGGTCGTCAGCGTGACGGGACAGCCGCCCGCCCGCGACTGCTCAAGGTAGAGATAGGCGAACCTGGCATTGTCGGTCGCGGTAGCGGCAAGAGCCGCGACGCCGTCGGCCAGCTCGGCTCGCTGGAGGTCAGACAAGTACTGGCGGAAGATCGAATGCCACAGCACCGTCCAGGTGCCCGGCGTCAGGTACGTCCGCGCCAAGGTCACTGACGCGGACTCCGCCCGCAGCTCCGCCGGAACCCGCTCGGCCACCTCGAACGCGCCGCGGAGCCGGCTCAGCCGGTCGGTCTGGTCGGGCCAGACATAGGCGGTAAGCGTCAGCCGCCCCTCAGGCGTCAGCGGATCGACTGGAGCGAGGTCGCCGCCGGTCCGCTCCACGACCTCGATCCTGGCCTCCGGCGGGGGATCGCCCTGCCATCCATCTGTCAGCACGACCGGCGAGTCCGGATTCCCGTAGCTGCCTGCCGGCCCTGGCACGTAGAAATGGTCCGCGCGCAGGTTCAGGCCGGCGCTCGCGCCGACCTCTATCAGCCGGAACGGCAGGCTGACCGCCGCGGCTATGTGCCGCAGTCCGCCGAGCAGCGCCGCCGCCCGGCCGACTTCGTTGGTTTGCGGCGGGTGATCAAGCCAGCCGCGGATGCTCTCGCCCTGATCGGTCAGTGTTCGCCTGAGCGCCGCCCAGGCCCGCGGACTGCCCGGCTCGCTGTCGGCGGTCCCACCGCAGCTCGGGTAGAACTCGGCAAGCTCGGGCGCCCGGCCGGACAGCGCAAGCGCATGCACGCCGCCAAGCAACCGCAGCGCGAGCACGCTGGAAAGCCGGTCGTCGAGATGACCGCGCAGGACCTCAGCGGTCGGGCCCGCCTGCGAGCAAGTCGTCGGCGGCGTGGGTGAGCAGGTCTCCGTAGAGCGGGCTGCCAAGTTCCCGGCACGCGTCCGCCTGCCAGCGCAGCAGCCGGGCCGTCCGGACCTCTGGCAGCTGGTTAAGCCCCGAAGTCTCCACGGCGGCCACTATGACAGGCGGCGCCATGCGGCCGCCATTGCGGGCCACAGGCCGGGCGCGAAGCGAAAGGCTGCCAAGAGTCCTCCCAGTCACAGACTGAGGCCCCCCCGTGTATGAGACGGAGGGGCCTCAGCTCGGCGCCCTGCCAGCTGTCCGATTGCTCGGCAACGCTGCAGGAGCGACCTACCGCCAGGGCGGCCCCTGTGACACATCGCGGTTACCCGCGCTTTGCCTCCGCAGATTGCTCCGCGGACCAGAATCCGCCTTAGCCGTGATGAATTTCTACTGCTAGGAAGGTGCCGAGCGCAAGCGATTTCGGCAATGCCATCCAAGATTCTTTTGTCAGGGGTAACGGCGCCAACTGACATTCCGGACAACTGACATTCCAAGCCCGTTGCGCCCGGCGATTGGAGGCACTCGCCGTGCCTGGGCGTAAATAGCCGCGAGGCCCCTGCATGTATGAGATGCAGGGGCCTCGCAGGGCCTTAGCATGGCGCTGACCTGCCGATTTCTCGACTGCCACGCACATCGCCCGGCCTACCGCCTGATTAGCAGGTCCCGCACGTCGTCCGGTCTCCCGGCCTCGCGCAAACCTTAGGGTCGCCCCGAGGTTGCCTGCTGTTCAGTTGGTGAGTGAATTTCTACTGCCTCCGGCCGTGGCCGCGCAAGGCCTTCGATCAACCTTTTTCAAGATTCTTTTCTGTCCACAGGATGAGCGATTGTTTATCCCCCGGTCCCGGCTCTTATCCACCGAATGTCCACAGTTGTTTGCACAACCCTGCGCAAGCGAACCGGGCCGGGCAGCGGTGGCGACCATGCGCACCGGAGGAGACCATCAGGGGGTGTCACATCCGTTCGCGGAACGAGCGTCCGCGACACGGGCGCCCGTCGAACTGACGGTTGCCGCTGACTTGTGGCAGCCTGAATCGCGCGCGCCGCTGACAATGGCGACCGAAAACGTCACCTGCGGGCGCATGCGACCGAAAGCGTCGAAATCGCGTCCGGATTGCCGCTTTTGCAGTCAACTTTTGGTCGCTATGGGCCCGGTTAGGTCGGCGCGAAGCCACCAGGGCCAAGTTCGGCAATCAGAGCCCGCACTGCGACAGATCGCAGTCGGCCCGCGACCCTAACTGCGAAGCTTCGCAATACAAGTGCCTCCATTCACCTTTTTAGTTATTATTTACGCTTTCTTCGTTTAACGATGACCCGCCGCCGCTATAAGTTCTCGGCAACGTCCCTCTCGTGGTGATGACTAGCCTCCAGGCTTGAATGCGTAGTTTGCCCAAACTCCAGACGAGTTTGGGCTTTTTTGAGCCTGCCATCGTCACATCGCGAACCGGCGGAAGGAGACAGATGTTAAGACGCTGGAGCATCCCCCTCACGACGGCAGTACTCGCTGTCGGCTCGCTGCTCGGGCTGGCAGCCGGCAATGCGTCCGCAGCAGCCGTAACCCGCCCGTCAGCCGTGCACCACCCGTCTACGACCACTGTGCGGCCAGGCGGCGCAGCAGCACACGGCTTCAAGCCCGGTGGCGTCATGCTGAGGCCGGCGGCGGGCACGCGACAGAACGGCACGGTCGCTTCCAGGCCGAGAGCACGAACTGGTCAGGCTACGCAGTCACCGGATCGAATGGCGCCTTCAAGAGCGTTTCCGCTAGCTGGACGCAGCCGACCGCGACTTGCGCAGGCAATCGGCGCAGCGACCAGTACGCCGCGTTCTGGGTGGGGCTTGACGGGTACAGCAGTGGTTCGGTCGAGCAGACCGGCAGCGACTCCGATTGCGCCGGCAGGACGCCGGATTACTACGGCTGGTACGAGATGTATCCGGCCAACCCCGTCTACTACACCAACACGGTCAAGCCGGGTGACTCCATGAGCGCATCGGTGACGTTCTCCGGGACAGACACCTACACGCTTGTGCTCAAGGACAACACCCGTGGCTGGACCCAGACTCAGACGATCAACGAGAGCGGGTTCGACAGATCATCAGCTGAGGTCATCACTGAGGCCCCGTGCTGCACGGCCAGTGGCGGCATCCTGCCGCTCGCCAACTTCGGCACCATCAACTACACCGCAGCCAGTGACAACGGCAGCTCGATGGGCACGCAGAGCCCGACGTCGATCATCATGATCGACAACAGCGGGCTCGACAAGGACTCGACCAGCTCGATCTCCAGCTCGGGCGCGTTCAGCAACACCTGGATCAGGTCCAGCTGAGGTAGCCCACCTCAGACGAGTAACCGAGAATCGGTGCCCCGGCAGCCGTCTGGCTGCCGGGGGCCGGGTGTGACAGGCCAGCTCAGCTCGGTCGGCCCATTGTCAGCTCGTCCGTGCCGCCGGCCGTCCCTGATCGCTGTCACCAGCGCAGGGATCACCTCGTTCAGGTCTCCGATCACGGCATACTCGGCGCGCGAGATGATCGGAGCGTCCGGGTCGGTGTTTACCGCGACGATGTGCTTCGCTGTCAGGCAGCCGGCCATGTGCTGGATCGCGCCGCTGATGCCGCAGGCGAGGTAGAGCTCGGGCGAGATCTTGGTGCCGGTCTGGCCAACCTGCTGCCGGTGCGGCCGCCAGCCCTGGCTGGTCACGACCCTGGATACCCCGACGACGCCGCCGAGCAGGCCGGCCAGCTCTTCAAGCGCAGCGAATCCCTCAGGGCCGCCGACGCCGCGGCCGCCGCCGACCACGACCCGAGCGGTGGCGAGCGACACGCCCAGCGCTCTGCTCAGCCGACTCCGTAGCGCTGACCCGGAGATCGTCGTCCTGCAGGACGGGCACGAACGTGCGCACCGGCCGGATCGGCCGCCGTGGCGCGTCGCCCGGCACGTCATCGGGCAGCGCGTCGGCCGCGACGGTCAGCAGCGCACACGGCGCCTCCAGCACGGCATCCTCGCAGCACGCTGCCAGCCCAGCGCTGCCGGACCAGCTGCCAGGTGCCGGCACCGGCCGCAGACGCGGCGATGCAGTTCGCCGCGACCGGCAGTCCGGTCAGGGCGCCGAGATGCGCCAACACCTCGCTGCCGCGATCGGTGGCGGCCGCCACCACGGCAGCGGCCTGCTCAGCGACGACGAGCTGCTCGAGTGCGCGCGCCCAGGCCAGCGGCGCGTAACCGCTCAGCCCCTCAGCCGGACACAACGCACAGCTCGCTAGCGCCACCGGCGGCCACGTCGGCGAGCATGGCCTCGCCGACAGCACGCTCGGAGTCTGGCGGCCCGAACACCACCGCGGTCAGCCGCGGCCACCGTGGCGCCGGCCAGCGACCGGGCGAGGCCCAGCGCCCGCAGCGATCCGGCGGCGATGCCATCGCCATCGCGCTCGAGCAGGCACAGCACCGCAGATGGATGTGAATTTGCTGGGGCTATAGGCCCACTAGATTCACATTCACTCGCGCTCAGACCGCTCATGCCGCAGCCCCGTCTCCGCCGGCCCCGGCCCGAGATCGCGCCGCCGACGGCAGCACCCCGATCTCGCCGAGAACGCGCACCAGCTCCGGCACAGCATCCGTCCCCTGCCCGAGAACCTGCGCGCGCTGCGCCGAGCTGGCCGGCACGCGAAGCCCGACCTTGCGCAGCCCCTCGGCCTGCCACTGCGGCCGCAGCACGGTGATCTCAGCCCGCTTCGCCCGCAGCCGACCCGGCAGCGAGGGGTAACGCGGCAGGTTAATCCCCTCCTTCACGCTGACCACCGCGGGCAGCGCGACCTCGAACTCCTCCTGCGCGCCGCGGTATTCCCGCCCGGCGCGCAGCACATCACCGGTCAGCTCCAGCCGCTTGATCCCGGTGACGCACGGCCGCCCGAGCGCATGCGCGACGCGGATGCCCACCTGGTAACCGCCGGTATCGGCGGCCTCGTTTCCAAACAACATGAGCGGGAACGTGGTAGGCCCGAGTTCGCCGACCGCCCACGCGATCGCGGCCGACGTGGCGACCGGGCCCCATTCGCGTCCGTCGGTTTCCAGCAGGACGCCGCGGTGTGCGCCGAGCGCGAGCATCTCGCGCAGCTGGTCGGCGGCCTCGGGCGGCCCGAGCGTGAGGACCGTGACCGAGCCGCCAGACCGCTCCGTGATCCGCACGGCTTCTTCGACCGCGCACTCCTCGTGCGGGCTGACGGTAAACCCGGACATGCGCGTGTCGACGTCCTGGCCGTCAGCGGTCACAACGACCTTGCCGCCCACCATGGGCACTCGCTTCACGCAGACGAGGATGTCCATGCGCTAGCGCCTGATCCGCTCGTTCGCCGGGTCGAACAGCGGCGTCGCGCCCGCCACCGCCACCGTCACCGGGTACTGCTCGCCCATGTACTCCACCAAGAGCGGCGTCCCTGCGACGGCCTGCTCCGGCGGCAGGTAGGCCATCAGCAGGTGCTTGCCGACCGACGGCCCGGAGCCCGCGCTGGTGACATAGGAGTGGCGGCCGCGCGCATCAGTCAGCGGCTCGCCCTCGGCCGACAGCACCGGCTCGCCGCCGAGCATGTAGCGCAGCTCGCCGGAATCCGAGGCGTGGTCATCGACCGTGAGCGTGCACAGCACCGCGGCCGGGGGTGCCTCCCGCTGCCGCAGGTAGGCAACCTTGCCCACGAAGTCCTGGTCCTTGACCCGCGGCCGCGCCATGCCCGCCTCGACCAGGTTGTAGCTGGCATCCAGCTCGGCACCGTACGCACGGTAGCCCTTCTCCAGCCGCCCGGTCGTTCCGTAGACCCCGATCCCGGCCGGCACCAGGCCGTCCGGCTGACCCGCCTCGAACACGGCGTCCCACAGCTTCGCGCCCTGCTCGGTCGGCACGTACAGCTCCCAGCCGAGCTCACCCACGTAGGAGATCCTGGACGCCAGCACGGTCATCCCGCCGACCTCGATCTCCCGGCAGGTCCCGAACGCGAAGCCGTCGGCTGAGATATCGTCCGCCGTGACCCGGCTCAGGATGTCGCGCGCACGCGGTCCCCACAGGCCGAACGTAGCCCACGATGACGTCAGGTCGCTGACCGAAGCTGACCCGTCGTCGGGCAGGTGGTCGGTGATCCACTTGTAGTCCATCATCCCGGTCGCACCGCCGGTGACGACCCTGAAGTGCCGCGGCCCGAGCCGCATGATCGTCAGGTCCGCCCTGAAGCCCCCGGCATCGTCCAGGAACGAGGTGTAGACGACGCGGCCGTTCGCCACGTGCATCTGCGCCACCGCGACTCGCTGCAGTGCCTGCAGCGCTCCAGGGCCTGTTACGTCCAGGATGGCGAACGCGGACAGGTCGAACAGCGCGGCGGCCTCGCGCATGGCAAGGTGCTCGGCGTTGATGATCGGCGACCACCAGCGCGACTCCCACTCACTGCCGCGGTCCATCAGCTGGCCCGCGTACTTGTCCAGCAGGCCGGCGTTGGACTCATACCAGAACGGCCGCTCCCAGCCCGCGGTCTCGTGGAACACCGCACCCAGCGCACGCTCCGCCTGATAGGCGGGACTGACCCGCAGCGGGCGGCCGGATTCCCACTGCTCGGCCGGGTGCACGATCCCGTACATCTTGTTGAAGCCCTCCTGCGCCCGAGCCGTGACGTGCGCGGCGGTGCGCTGGTGGCCGTAGAACCGGGCGATGTCGGCCTCGTGAATGTCGATCTCCGGGGTGACGCCGCTCATCCATTCGGCCACCGCGCGGCCGATGCCCGGGCCTTCCTTGATCCAGCTGGCCGCGACCGACCACAGCCCGGGCACTTCCGGCGTCTCGCCGAGGACCGGGTGACCGTCGGGCGTCATTGAGATCAGTCCGTTGATGGCGTAACGCACGCCGGCCCGCTCGTCGCCGAGCAGGTCAGGCATCAGTTCAAGCGCGAGCTCCAGCTGCGGGTCGAAGTCGTCTGAGGTAAAGGGCATCTCGGTGGGGGATAGCACCGCTTCCTCGATGGAGGGGATGTCGTCCGGCGAGACGATGATCGGCCGGTGCGCGTACGAGCCGACCTCCATGTCACCGCCGTGCTGGCGCTCGTACATGTTCTCGTCGACGTCCCGCACGATCGGGTAACCGATCTCCCCTTCGGTGCCGTCGAACAGCGCGATCGGGCCGACGCTGATCATCTGGTGCACGGTCGGAATAAGCGGGATGCGCGCGCCAGCCATGCGCGCGATCCGCGGGCTCCATACGCCACAGCAGATCGCCACCACATCGGTCGCGATGTCGCCCTTGGTGGTGCGCACTCCGGCGACCCGGCCCGCCTCGGTCTTGTCGATACCGAGGACCTCGGCTCCGGCGACGACCGTCAGGGCGTCCAGCTGCTGGGCCCGCTCCCGCATGAGCGTTCCGGCCCGCAGCGAGTCGACGACGCCGACCGTCGGGAAGTACGCGCCGCCGAGTATCACTGAGTCGTCGAGGTAAGGCACCAGCTTGCGCACCCTCTCGGGCGTCAGCAGCTCGGCCGGGATCCCCCAGGACTTTGCCTGCGTGCACCGGCGGCGCAGCTCCTGCATCCGCGCCTGCGTACGGGCAACCTCGATCCCGCCGCTCTCGGTGAAGACGCCGAGCTCTTTGTACTGCTCCGTACTGTCCCTGGTCAGCTCCATCATCATCTTGGAGTACTCGATCGGGAAGACGAAGTTCGAGGCGTGCCCGGTCGAGCCGCCCGGGTTCGGCATCGGCCCTTTGTCCACCAGCACTAGCTGCGTCCAGCCGAGCCGGGCGAGGTGGTAGGCCAGGCTGTTGCCGACGATGCCGGCCCCGATGATGACGGCACTAGCCCGGTCCTGGGTCTCGCTCATGCCGCGATCTCGCTCATCTAACTTCTCCGCCGATCTGTACGTGTTTCGGTTTGCGTGTCTCAGTGTGCCTGGCGAACCTAAGCCGCCGCGACCCTCCAGGCATGATCACGGACGACTTCCCCGTTCCCGGAGAAATCGCCCGTGATCATTAAGCCGCGTGCATGCGGCCACCGCTGTGTTACTCGACCGGAATCTCCTTGTTGATCAGGCCGAGGTCGATGCCCTGGCGCTTACGGATGAGCCGCGCGAACACGTACACGACGATCGCCAGCAGGTACATCGCGCCCATGAAGTACAGGGAATCTCTGTTGTTCACGAAGTACAGGCTGTTGTGGAACCACTCGATCAGGTCGAATACCAGGAACGCAATGGTCACCCAGCCTGCGAGTGGCACGAGCGGAATACCAGCGACCTTGATGCGGCTCGCCGGGGATGCGGCCCACAGCTCCGGCTTGCGCCAGGGCAGGATGACAACCGCGATCGCACTGAACAGGTAGGTGACCGCGATCACGAGCGTCGCGTCCAGCGTGTAGGTCCTGAAGGTGAGGGAGTACGCGTAGACCGCACTCAGCCCCGCCGCCGGAAGCAGCATCAGGATCAGCGAGTAGATCGGCACCTTGCGCTTTTCCGACACCTCGGCCGCGCGGTCCGGTAGCACGCGGTCGAACGCGGCCGCGAAAATGACCCGGGTGGAGGACAGGAACAGGGTGCCGACCCAGCCGACGAACCACAGGCCGAGCCCCAGGATCAGGACCACCTGGAACACGGTGTTATGCACCAGCCAGCCCGCGAACAGGAACGGATAGGGCCAGATGCCGAACGTCGGCGTGAGGTTATAGTCGAGCGAGTTGAGGTTCTGGTAGAACCCCCAGCCGATCGTCTTGTCCACCAGCAGCAGGAAGACGAGCACCAGGAGCACGGTGGTCCACAGGCCGGTGAACATGCCCGTGAAGACCCGCTTGAAGTCGCTGGCGCCGCGGATCTCGCCGTACAGGGTAGAGCCCCAGTTCGGCCAGAGGATGAAGAACATCATCGCCGGGACCAGGAGCATCGTCGGGCCGATCGGACCGAAGCCCAGCTTGTAGGTGCTGTAGCCGGCCTTCTTGGCTGCCGCGTTCGTCGCCGCGTAGGCGTTATGGACGCCGAAGATCTTCTGGCCCTCGAGGTTGAACGAGCTGACGAACGAGGCGTGGCTGTTTATCAGCAGCAGGACGACGACCACGGCGAAGAACACGATGCCGCCGTAGAAGCACCATTTCTGGATCTTCGCGTAGCCAGCCATTCCCAGCGAGACCAGGATGCCGGCGATCGCGATCGTGATCAGGCAGACCACGAAGATCCCGTTCTTCGAGGCGAACCAGGCAGCACCGCTCGGATCGCCGAGCGTCGCCCACAGCGGCTGGAACAGGATGACCGACAGGATGTTGCCGTAAATCGGCGCCCATAGCCACAGGATGAACCACCAGCCGGTGGCTGCCATTACGAAGCCGATGCCGCTGCCCAGGATCCGGGTCTGCCAGACGTAGTCGCCGCCTGCCCGCGGGATGGTGACGATCAGCCCGCTATAGGCGATCACCAGGAACGAGACCAGGATGGCCGAGATAATGATCGACGTGATGAGCTGGCCCTGAGGGAATGCGGGTCCGGCAAATGTGAACTCATATATTCCCAGTGTCAGGAAGTTCGTTGCCAGACACGCGTAGATGATCGAATCCCGGACGGACCAGCCGCGCACCAGCCCGGTGGCCTTTCGCAGGAAAAGCGTCGGAGTCTCGCCTATCGATTCTGTCGCCATCTGCGCCTCTCTAGTTCTGCTGTCAGTGGTTGCTAACTGTCGCGGTTCTGGATGTCACTGCGTTTACCCGTTAACCAGCAAGTACCTGGACACCTTCGCCTTCTTGACGTCCAGGTCGATTACCGCTCCCTGCAGTATCCCGTCGCCGTAGACGCTGCCGGGGTTTATGGCGAGAGTGCGGTTCATCTTCTTGGTCGCGCGGCTCTCGTGAATGTGGCCGTGCACCGATAGCAGCGGCTGGTGCTTGAGGATCGCGTCCCGCACCGCGATGGACCCGACTGGCTTCATGACCACGCCGCCGTGCATCGGGCGCAGGTTCTCGTCCAATGCGGGCGCCTCGTCCAGCCCGCTTCCGTAGGGCGGCGCGTGGAAGTTGAAGATCGCCCGGCCCATGTCAGGCACGAGGCCGGCGACCGCCTCGATCTTCGCCGCCAGTTCCTCCTCTGGCGCCTCCCTGTAGGTATCCCAGGGAGTGGGGTTCGTCCAGCCCATTGAGACCAGCGAGAAGCCGTCGAGGTCAAGCAGCTTGCCCTCGGCGAAGCTCACGCACGGCGAAGACTCGATGATGTTGTCGATCTCGAAGATGTCGTCGTTGCCGCCGTTGAGGATGCACGGGATGTCGCCGCCGCGCAGCTTGCCGTCGGCCATGTCCAGCCAGCGATCCAGCGAGCTGATCATCTCTTCGCTGAAGCGCCGATCGACGGCTCCCTCGTTCTCGCCAAGATGGGTGAGTTCTTCCTGGCTAACGATGGCCGGGTAGAAGCCGCTGTTGCGGATCCGGGTAATGATCTCGTCTAGCTCGGCCTTGGTGTCCAGGCGCTGGCTCTCGCCGCGAAAGGTCAACTGCCAGTAGCCGTTGTGGGCCGTGATTGGCACCATTGCCTTGCCCGTGACATCACCGCCGAGCACCACGAGGTCAGCCTTGTAGAAGGCCGCCGAGTTGAGGAACTTGCGCCAGCAGACCTCGGACCCGTGGATATCGGTGGCAAAAAAGATCTTCATGTACCGCGCCCTTACCGCTTGGGTTGTGGAAATCGGTCTAGCAGTATGCGCAACTGGACGTCAAGATTGATAACGGGCCCAATGGCGCGCAGCCTGCGCGAATTTGTGCTGGCAGCGGTCAGTGGCCGACCTCCTCAGGCAGCTCATACCATCGGACGCGATCCCCGACGTTGGCGCGCAGTTTCCACTTCATGCCCTTGGGCACAGACCGAGCGATCTCGGCGAGCTGGCCGGCCTGCGCGAGCGGGTCATAGTGAGCGGCGGCCGGGACAAGGTGCGGGCTATTAGCAGCGAGCGCAGGGAGCTTGTCCAGGTTGCCGGTGACGGTGCGCCACCAGCCCCAGTCGGCGGCGAGCAGCTGGCCGAAGCGCTCGGTGTCCAGGAACGGCGCGCTCGCGACGCGACCGGGCGCGCCTACCGGCAGCCCGGAGAGCAGCTGGAGGGTGTCCCTGGCGTCCTTCTCGTTGAGCTCGACGATCTGCAGCTTGGAGAGCAGGATGTCGATCGCGTCGAGGGTGAGCGGGAGCCGGCTGTATCCGGGGCGGAAGTCGAGCACGTGGCACATGGTGAGGCGGTCCACCATGACGTCGATCGGCCGGCCTGACGGGGCGTTGAAATACATCTGCCGGTCGCCGTTGAGGTTATTGAACCGGCGGTCTGGCACGCAGCCGCTGTCTTCAAGGAAGGCGGCGGTCGCCTTCCGTCCCTTGGAAAGACAGGCAAAGTCCATGTCCTGGCCGGCTCGTAGCCGCGGCGGTAGGTCAGGAGTCAGGACCCGGACCGCTAGGCCGCCAAGCAGTTTGAGCCCGACGCCAGCGTTACCGGCATTCTGGGCCAGCGCAACCGCTTCAGGCAGTGGATCATCGACGACAGTATCTGGCGAATGGCCCGGCTGAACTCCCACGGCTGCTCCTGCACGACGGCGAGGTATGGCGTCAACCGCACAATACAGGGGTGTATAGACGAAGCGGCCGCTAGAACATAAAACGGCTAGTGGCGATTACAACGCGCGCAGCCGAATAGTGCGCCGGGACAGGACGCAGCGAGACGAGACCGAGCGGGCGCGACCAGGCGCGCGGCCTAGCGGGGTGGCAGCCCGCTTCCGGCGGACTGGCTTTCATCTGCTTCGCGCGCGGCCTCCTGCGAGCTAGCAGAGCGGGCCGACCCGACGTCTGCCGTCTGATAGCTCTCTTCCGCCGCGGCAGCCCGCTGCGGCGGAATCTCCGGCGGTGTCTCGCCCGGGATGGGCATGAGCTGGCGCCCGCCGTCGATTGCCAGGAACGCCCCGCCTGCTGCGTCGGTGCGCGGCGGCTGGCCCTTGTGCTTCCAGCCTGGATGTGAACCTGCGTACAAAACAGCAGATACCCAGCCAAAAACCGCGAGGAATGAGATTATTGGAATGATGATATTGGCAACCAAAGATCCAGACATGACAGGCCCCCCGGTCGCTGGTCATGGCTCGCTAGCTCAGCCATACCCGCTGGCCCGATGCCGTACCGCGCGCCGCCAATGCCGCTTTTGCGGCTAGCTGCCCGTCTGGATGAGCTTCAGGTCACCGGTTCGTGCAGCCAGGGCGGCTGCCATGGTGGGTAGCCGGCTACCAGCGCATCGGCCTCTGGCGGTCCCCACGTCCCGACCGGGTACGGGCGCGCAGGCGGCGGGTAGGCCACCAGCGGCTGCAGGATCCGCCAGCTCTCTTCCACTGCGTCCTGGCGAACGAACAGCCGGTCGTTGCCAGTCAGCGCGTCGTACAGCAATCGTTCGTACGGCGCCTGCGGTTCGCCCAGGTCCCGCGCGAACGCTGAGTCCAGCCGCACCGGGCGCCACGCGTGGTTCTCGTCGAGCCCCGACAACTGCAGCCGGAGGCCGGGCTCGGGAGCGATGCGCAACACGATCTGGTTCGGCCTCCACCTGGGCGGCGTCGGGCAGGAACCTCAGCCGGGGCGTGTGCCGCAGTATCAGCCGCACCTCGGTGTCGCGGACCGGCAGTTGCTTGCCGGCCCGGATGAAGACCGGCACCTTGGCCCACCGCCAGCTGTCGATCTCCAGCCGCAGCGCGACGAACGTCTCCGTGCCCGACCCCGGAGCTACCCCGGGGACCTGCAGGTAGCCGTCGTACTGGCCGCGTACGCAGTGCTGCGGGTCCGCCGGCAGCACCGCCTTGAGCGCCTCGACCTTCTTATCCCACAGATCGTCAGCCGACGCTCCGATCGGCGGTTCCATTGCCACCAGCGCCAGCACCTGCAGCAGGTGGTTCTGCACCACGTCACGAAGCGCCCCCACCGCGTCGTAAAACTGGCCGCGATCGCCCGCCCCGAAGTCCTCGGCCATCGTGATCTGAATAGCGTCGACGCTAGTGCGGCTCCACAGATCGGCCATGGCGAGGTTCGCGAACCGCAGGTACTCGATCTCGATCACCGGCTCCTTGCCGAGGAAGTGATCCACGAGCAGGATCTGCCGCTGGTCGAGGACCTGACGGAGGCGAGCGTTCAGCTCCCGAGCCGACGCCAGGTCGTGCCCGAACGGCTTCTCCACCGCAACCCGGGCATCTCCGAGCAGGCCGAAGGCATCTAGCCGTTCCACGATCGGCACGAACAACGACGGCGGCATGGCCAGGTAGTACAGCGGTCGCCGCGCCCCCGACATCTGGACTGCCAGCGTCTTGTACAGCTCCGGGTCGGTCACGTCGCCTGCCAGATAGGTCAGCCGCCGGGCGAGCCGGGAGAACACCACTTCGTCGACCTCTTCGCCGGAATCCTCGATTGCCTCGCGCGCCCGCCGGGCCAGCTCTCGCGTGGTCAGCGCGGTGGACGCGACGCCCACCACCGGGCAAGTCAGCGCGCCGCGCCGCTCCAGCCGGTAAAGCGCCGGGAATGTCATCTTCCGCGCCAGGTCCCCGGTGATCCCGAAGATCACCAGCACGTCCGCGGTCCACCCAGGCATGTAGAGCAGGTACCCGACTAACGATCGGGGTGAACAGGCACCCGGCTTCCCCGGTAGTCAGGCGTCCCGAAGGCGCAGGAGCACGCCCGCGGCCAGGAGCGCCAGCCGCGGCCCACGCGGCCAGCACGCCGAGGCCGGCCCACGGGCTGATGACCAGGTTGTGCAGCCCGGTGGTGTTCAGGATGGCCAGGCCCGCGTTCGTCGGCGTGTACCGCTCGACCCAGCGCTGCCAGGTTGGCTCGCCGCCGAGGAACAAGGCGACGACCGGCGGGACGTACAGCATCCCCAGCACCGCGCCGGTAGCGGCGGCCGAGTCCCGCACGATCGTGGCGATGCCCAGGCTGAGCAGTCCGACGAGCGCGAGGTAGAGCACCGAGCCCGCGGCCGCCCGGACGGTTGGCCCGTGGGCCAGCGACACGACGGCGAAACCGTGCGCGGCGGTGATGCCGTTGCCGGTCAGGATCAGCCGCCCGGCCGCGAGGCTCCCGGCCACCGCCACCACTGCGGCCGCGAGCACCAGGCCGGTCAGCACCGCGGCCTTGGCGGCCAGCACCGTCCAGCGCCGGGGCATCGCGGTGAAGGTCGTGCGGATCATGCCGGTGCTGTACTCGCCGCTGATCACCAGCACGGCCAGGACCGCGACCACGGCCTGGCCGACCTCAATCCCGGTCAGGCTCACCTTGGTGGGGTCGACCGCGCAGCCGGGTGCCGGCGCCGCACCTGGTGGCCGCCGCGGTCGCGGCCCCGACCGCGACGGTCAGCACGCAGATGCGCGGCCAGGATCCAGGCAGTACCGGGCACGGTCCGCAGCTTGGTCCACTCGGCCCGCAGCGCGTCTGACAGTCCGGCCCAGGCGCGCTCGGCCCCGGCCGGCCGGCAGCCCGTGCCGTGCGCGGTATCGCCCGTGCCGTGCGATGGTCATCGTCTGGTTCATGCCGCACCTCCCGCGTCCCTGCGGCGCAGCAGGTAGGCCGCCAGGCCGAGGGCGACCGCGGCGTAGGCACACAGCACGGCGAAGCCGGACCACGGCGCCAGCGGGAAGTAGTCGGGCGGCCCGTAGTGGCCGACGACCTGCTGGTACTGCGGCACGCTCTGCTCGATGGCGAACCCGGCCGCCGGGGTTACCCGCAGGATCCACTCGGACGCGCTGGCAGGCAGCACCCCGGAGACGCCGAGGATGTACGGCAGCACGATCGCCACGATGACCGCGGCGACGGTGGCGACGCTGCGGCGCAGCACCGTGCCGATGGACAGCGCCAGGACCGACGCCACCGCGAGCATCGCACCGGTGCCCAGGATGACCCGGGCCTCGGTCAGCCAGCCGACCGGCAGCACGTACGTCCCGCCGTCATGCGCGATCTGGCTGCCGGCGATGACGGCCACCGCCACGGCGGCCGACCCGAGCACGAACGTCAGCAGGCCGATCACCACCGCCTTGGCGGCCAGCAGCCGGCCGCGCCGCGGGCTGGCGGCCAGCGTGGTGCGGATGAGGCCGCGCCGGTACTCCACGGTGATGAACATCGCCGCGATGACGACCATGATGAGCAGCGCGATGAACGACTCCGAGCAGATGGTCGGCGAGGGTGCCGGTGACGTAGCCGCTGTTGACCCCGGCGGCGACGACCGGCCCGATGTCGCCGGAGCCGGTCACCGTGAACCGGCCGCCGGCCTGGCGGAATCCGATACGCGCGGCTGCGGTCCGTAGCTCGCGTTGTCGGCGCCGACGTGCTGGCCGGCCCACCGGCCGCCCGGCGCGCCTCCGCGCAGGTCAACGTCGTCGAAGGCACCGGTCGCCACGCTGGCGGACAGCCCTCCGCCCGACTCGGCGTAGGACGGGAAGTTCGGCGTGAAGTCCAGCGGCGAGGTGGCGAACATGCCCGCCTGCACGGTGCCGGTCAGCCCGGCCAGGCGCGCCGTGCCGACCTCGGTCCAGTGCCTGCCGTCGGCCGAGTCGTATCCGGTGATCACGTCGCCCGACCGGGTCAGGCGCAGCCAGCGCGGGGACGCGGCGGACACCGACCCGGGCAGGCCCGCGATGTCGCTGGTGTAGTCATACTGCATGCGCACGCCGTGGCTGCCGGTGACCATCATCGCGGCGTAGGCCGATCCGGGCCGGGTGCTGCCGGTGATGATGATCCCGGCCTTGGCCCACGGCACGAGGCCCCGGCTGCATCGTGCTCGGCGTGATCGCCAGTGACGAAACCGCCGTGTTCGGTCGATCATGCCGGTCAGCGACGTCACCCGGACGGTGATGCTCCCGTCGCCGGCCAGCGGCTGGCGCCGCGAGGTAGTAGCTGTCGTTGACCGCCTCGCCGCCCGGTCCGGTCGGAACGTGCGGCTGGCACGCGGCGCTCGCAGCTGATTGTTGCCGCGGGGCACGAGCAGCGCGACCACATCGATCAGCACGACCGCGATGACGATGGCGATCACCCAGCCGCGCAGGGTCCGGAACTTGGTCCACTCGGCGTGCAGCAACTGCGCGAAGCCGTCTCGCCCGGCCTGCTGGGGCGGGCGGTACGGAGTGATGGTCGCGGTCATCGGACTTCCTCCCCTGCGGGCTGCGCGCGGAACTCGACCGCGTCCCTTGTCAGTTCCATGTAGGCCTCCTCCAGCGTGGCCCGGTGCGCCGAGACCTCCGAGAACCCGACCCCGGCCTCGCTCAGCCGCGCGACAACCTGCTCGGCGGCCAGGCCGGACACCGCCAGCGTGTCCCGGCCGGTGGCGGCGACGGTGGCTCCGGCGTGCGCCAGCACCGTCATCGCCTCCGACCGCGACGCTGGTCCGCAGCGTCACCCGGTCGCCCGACGCGGCCGCGATCAGCTCGGCCACGCTGGTGTCGGCGATGACCTTGCCGCGGCCGGCGACCACCAGGTGATCGGCGGAGTCCTCCAGCTCGCTCATCAGGTGACTGGACACCAGCACGGCCCGGCCCTCGGCGGCCAGGGAGCGAAGGTATCCGCGCATCCAGACAATGCCTTCGGGGTCCATGCCGTTGAACGGCTCGTCGAACATCAGCACGGGCGGATCGCCCAGCATGGCCGCCGCAATGCCCAGCCGCTGCCGCATGCCGAGGGAGAAGCCGCCGGCCTTGCGCCGTGCGGCCGAGGTCAGGCCGGCCCGCTCAATCACCTCATCGACCCGCCTGCCGGAAAGGCCCTGGGAGTGAGCCAGCCACAGCAGGTGGTTGCGGGCGGTGCGGCCCGGCTGAAGGGCGGCGGCGTCCAGCATCGCGCCGATGTGGCTGAGCGGGCGCCGCAGCTTGGGGTAGGGCTGGCCGCTGATGAGCGCGCTGCCCTGGTCGGGCGCATCCAGACCGAGGATGACCCGCATGGTGGTGGACTTCCCGGCACCGTTCGGTCCCACAAACCCGGTGACCTGACCTGGCTGGACGATGAACGACATGCCATCCAGGGCGAGCGTGGAGCCGAACCGCTTCCGCAGGCCGGTAACTTCGATAGTTGCTTCCATGCCACGAACGCTAGGGTTTTCGCTGGTCGCAGAGTCGTCCCGCCGCGGAGCCGTCTTTGGCGTCGCTGGCATGGGGGACGTGACGCGGCCCTCATCCCCCGTACGGGGGACGCCAGGATGCGCGTCCAGGGGGACGCCCGGACCGGCCGGGTGCGGCGACAATAGCAAGCGTGGGCCGCACAGCACGCTGGGGCGACAGCCTCGCCGCCATGACACGGCGGGTTGCCGACGACCGCCGGGCGGACATGGTACGGCGAGTCGCCGCTGATCGCCGTGCGCCCATGGTGGTCGCAGTGCTACTCGCGGTGCTCGCCGCCGGCCAGGCCATCGCGGCCGCAGTGAGCCAGAGCCCGAGCAGTTCGAGCGGCCCGCTGGCGGCCGTGGCCACCTCCGGCTGGCTGCTCGCCTCCTTTGTGGTTCTGCTCCCGAGCCTGGCCGCCACCCTGCCGCTCGGTTTCTTCTGGGAACGGCCTGCGGTCGCCGCGACCGCGATCTGCGCGGCCAACCTGGTATCACTCGGTGTCTTCCGGCTGCTCACGATCGCCGGCCTGTTCGCTCAGGTCATCGTCTTGTACCGGCTCGGCCGCCGCGGCCCGCAGCTGCTGGCCGCCGTCCTCACCCTCCCGTTCCTCGTCCTCGCCCTGGTCACTCCGGTAGGTCACGTCACGGGGCCGGCGTCGGGAGGGACCGTGCTGGCCATCCTGGCGGCGAGCCTTGGCCCCCTGGCCGCCTGCGCCGGGGCAGCGCTCCAGACCCGCAGCATGGCGGTTCAGCAGACCGCCACCTCGGAGGCCTTCGCCGGCACCCTGCTCGAGAACACCGCCCGCGGGGAACGGGCCCGCATCTCCCGCGAGCTGCATGATGTGGTCGCGCACCATGTCTCCATGATCGCGGTGCAGGCCGAGACGGCCAGGCTCGCCACCCCGGGGATGCCGGCGGCGGGAGCGCAGCAGCTTTCCGCGATCGGCGACACGGCCAGGGCCGCGCTGACCGAGATGCGACGGCTGCTCGGGGTGCTGCGCGAGGACAGCGGCGTCGAGACCGCCGACCGCCAGCCCCAGCCGGGCCTCGCCCAGCTCAACGAGCTCCTCGACGAGGCCAGGGATGTGTCGGGAATCGGAGCCAGGCTCATCGTCAGCGGCTGGCTGACGACCCTGGATCCCGGCGTCGAGCTGGCTGCCTACCGCATCGTGCAGGAGGCGCTGACCAACGCCCGGCGGCATGCGCCCGGAGCGGCGGTCGACGTGGAACTGCATTTCGCCGACGACGCGCTGCACGTCCGGATCCGCGACAACGGGCCCGGCCCGGCCGCCGAGCCGAGCCAGCCGCGCGCTCGGGCACGGCCTGCTCGGCATGCGGGAACGAGCCGCGGCCGTGGGCGGCGAGTTCCGCGCCGGCGCGGCTCCCGGCGGGGGCTTCCTGGTCCAGGCCACGCTGCCGGCGAAGGCCGAGGCCGCGCGATGACCGGGCCCGTTCCGTCCGTGCGCATCGTGGTGGCCGACGACCACGAGGTAGTCCGCGCTGGCTTCGCCGCGCTGCTGGATACTCAGCCGGACTTCACCGTGCTCGGCACCGCGTCGGACGGCGCCGAGGCGGTGCAGATCAGCCGCGAGCTGCGCCCGGACGTCATCCTCATGGATGTCAGGATGCCCGGCACCGACGGCATCGAGGCGACCAGGCAGCTGACCGGCGGCGCCGACGGGCCGCGCGTCATCATTCTCACGACCTTCGACCTGGACGAGTACGTCTACGACGCGCTCTGCGCCGGCGCCAGCGGGTTCCTGCTCAAGGACGTGACGGCCGAGCGGCTCTTCGACGCCGTGCGGGTCGTCGCGGCCGGCGAGGCCCTGCTGGCCCCGACCGTCACCCGGCGGCTGATCAGCGAGTTCGCCCGGCTCCGGCCGACTGCGCCTGCTCCCTCGGCGGCGGTGGCCGAGCTGACTCCGCGCGAGACCGAGGTGCTCCGGCTGCTGGCCGAGGGGCTGTCGAACCCGGAGATCGCGGGCCGCCTCGTGATCACCGAGGAGACGGTCAAGACGCACGTCAGCCGGGTCCTGCACAAGCTCGCGCTGCGCGATCGCGCCCAGGCGGTGGTCCTCGCCTACGAATCGGGCCTGGTCCGGCCCGGCTCCAGCGACCGACCAGCCGCGGTGACCTGCCGCGCCCTCCGCCCATCCGTTCCGGCGGCCCGATGTCGCAGAATCTGCCCGAATAGGTGCTAAGGCGGGGACTCGCAGAGCGTCGGCGTGAGCGCGAACCCGTAGCAAACCACGCTGCCCTCGTGAATTCGCCCAGACGTCACTGGCGTTCGAGGCCAGCAGAGAACACCAAAACTACGCCCGCTTGCGCCGAGCGGCCGCTTCTCTGATGGCACTGCTGGCTGGTACGACCTCGCGAGCCTGAACCGGAGGCAACGTTGAACGCGTGGCGTATCGAAAATGCGTTCGCCCGGGTTCGTGGTCCATCGGGGATCGTGGCTGAGGCGCCTCAAAGCAGGAAGGGTAGTGTCAGCAGGTCAGGACTACGGCAGCCATCAGATGGCCTCGCCGCGGCAGTTCCCCGATCTCCTCGGGGACCGGCCAGCCGCTTGCCGGTTATAGACAGCAGAGATCTGACTGACCCTGCGCCGGCCGGGCGCTGAACATGCGACTTTGACAGAGTGAGAATGAGACGCACATGACTCACAGCGCTGCTTCCTCAACGACCGGTGTGCAGGGCCCGGCAGCCTCAGTCCCGGCGCCGAGCCAGCCGGGCGCTCCGTGGTGGCGGGTCTCGTGGTCGGTCCCGGCTGCGGTGCGCGCGCTGCGGGCTACGATCGTCATCCCGTGCTTGCTGGCGCTGACCTTCAAGGTGCTGCACAACGAGCAGATGGCCGTGTTCGCGGTGTTCGGTGGCTTCGGCACGCTGGTGCTGACCTCGTTCGGCGGCACCCGGCGGGACAAGGCGCTCGCGCACCTAGGCCTTGCCCTGGCGGGCAGCGTGGCGGTGATCCTGGGCACCCTGGCCAGCGGCTCGACGTGGCTTGCGGCGCTGGTGACCCTCCCGGTTGCGTTCGCCATCTTCTTCGGCGGCTCGGCCGGCCCGAATGCTGCCTCGGGCGTGACCGCGTGCCTGCTCGCTTTCATCCTGCCAGTCGCGTCAACCGGATCGGTCAGCCTGCTCCCGGACCGGCTCGAAGGCTGGTGGCTGGCCTCGGTGGCCAGCACCGCAGCCGTCCTCCTGCTGTCATCCCGCTCGCCCGGCGACAAGTTGCGGGCTCAAGCGGCGAAGTCAGCGGCCGCACTCGCGCGCCAGCTCGAACGAGCCGTCGACGGCACCGTGACCGCTGCCGACGCCGAAGCGGCGAAAGCGGCCAAGGACGAGCTGATGAACACCTTCGTCGCCACCCCGTACCGGCCCGTCGGGCTGGCGTCGGCCGACCAGGGCCTGGCCAGCCTGGTTCACCTGCTCGAATGGTGCACCTCGCTGATCGGCGACGCGGCCGACGGGCATCTCGACTTGGCCGCCGCGGCCGCCGCTGACCGGGCACTGCTCAGCGAGTGCGCACATGCGCTGCGGGCGGTCGCGGCGCTGATGTCCGGCCGAGATTCTGACGCCGACCTGGAGCGGATCTGGCGCGCCAGGCTTGCGAGCGCGGAGCTCCTGGACAGCCTCGCCGACGACCGGGCTACCGCGGAGCGCAGGGCTGACGCCGCATTTCACGCGCAGACGATCGGCGTCGCGACGTCGGCGGCGGTCTGCGAGGCGATGGTGGCCGCCCGGCAAGCGACGATGGCCCAGGTCGCCGGCCTGCGGCGGTGGTTCATTGCCCCGGGTGGCACCGGCCAGTCCGGTGCCGCGCAACCGCCCCCACCGTCGGCCAGCCCGGAAAGCACCGGGCGGGTGGACCGCGGGCTAGGCCGCTGGCTTGCCCGGCTGGGCCTGCCAGACCGGGCAGCCACCGTCATCGCCACCGACGCCAGCCTGCGGTCGGTCTGGTTCCGTAACAGCGCCCGCGGCGCCGGCGCGCTCGCCGCTGCCGTGGCCGTCGCGAAACTAACCGACGTGCAGCACGCCTTCTGGGTCGTGCTCGGCACCTTGTCGGTGCTCCGGACCAGTGCGGCCGCCACCGGATCCACCGCCATGCGCGCGCTGGCGGGGACGATCGCAGGCTTCGTGATCGGCGCCGCGCTCCTGCTGGCGATCGGCACCAACCCGGTCGCGCTGTGGATCGCGTTCCCGCTCGCCGTCCTCGTCGCCGCGTACACGCCGGGCACCGCGCCGTTCGCCGCCGGGCAGGCCGCCTTCACCATCACCGTGGTCGTGCTGTTCAACCTGCTCGTCCCGGCGGGCTGGAGGGTGGGCTTGCTGCGGGTGGAAGACGTCGCCATCGGCTGCGCGGTCAGCCTCGTGGTCGGCTACCTGTTCTGGCCGCGGGGCATCGCCTCGGTCGTCGGCGACAATCTCTCCGACGGCTTCCGCTGCGGCGCCCGTTACCTCGGTGAGGCGGTCAGCTGGGCACTGGGCGAGCAGCCGCACCGGCCTGACCGCGCGGATGTCGCGATCGCGGCCGGCCTCCGGCTGGATGACGCGCTCCGTGGCTACATGACCGAGCAGGGCACCAAGCGGATCGCGAAGAGCGACCTGTGGGCCCTGGTGATGGCCGCGATGCGGCTGCGGCTCACCGCGCATTCGATAGCCAGCCTGCCGGCCAGGGCCCAGCGGCACTCCGACGACGACGGCGTGCACGCCGCGCTCGGCCGGCAGCTCGGCGGCATCCTCGGGTTCTACGAGGATCTCGCGGCTGAAGTCGCCAGACCGCCGAGCCGGCACGCGCCGATGCCGGACCCGGTCGAACCGCCAGCGGCCCCGCCGGTCAGCGCCGCCCTGTCGCCGCGCCGCGTCCGGGGCGCTTCCCGGGCGGATGCGCTGTGGGTCGGTCATCACCTCGACCAGCTGGAGGAACACGCAGCCGATGTGGTGGGCCCGGCCGAACGGCTGGCGATCGTCCGCCGCACGCCGTGGTGGCGTTAGGTTACCGCGCCGTCGTCACCACCCGGCTGCTGCGCAGGCCCTCGGCGAGGAACGCAGCCAGGGTGCCGCAGAAGCAGTCGCGCGCCCCGGTGGTGTCTACGGCCGCGACCGGTAGTGCGGCGATGTGCACCGACTTTGCGGCCGACCGGCAAACGACCAGCGCGCCGCGAGCTGCCCAGGGTGACTACGGCATCGCAGTGCCAGCCAGGCTGCGCGCCAGCATTGCCACTACGAGTCAGGTCGAGGCGGGCGGAGGTCGCCGGCGGTCGAGCCACGCCTGGCAGCTCGGCCAGGTCGTCCAGCACGTCGCCACGCCGATCGCGCCGTGGGCAGCCAGTCGCGGCGCTGCGCCGGCAGCTGCCGCTGCGTTGCCGGGCTGCCGCCCTTCCCGCCGCAGCTGACGAGGGCCGGGCTGGTGGCGACCACCGTTTCCCCTGGCGTTGGCAGGTGATCAACCAGAAGCGTGAGGTCGGCGTTCAGGCTGCCGACGACAGCGAGCCAGGTCACCTGACTGCAATGGGACGTATGCGGTCAAAGCTGACAGAAGTGTCGTATCCACCCGCTTCCGGCTCCGGCGCGGCTGGCATTCCAGAGGTCATCGCCGTTGGCCTTTCTGAAGGGGGCTTGTCTGATAACTATGCCCGGCCGCCCGGCTGACCCGGCGATGACTTGGGATGTCGCTGAAGCGGGTAGTGAGTGCTCATCCGGCAAGCGGAGGGGACGATGGACAGCCTGCCGATCGGCGACTACGCGCTGCTCTCGGACTGCCGCACCGCCGCGCTGGTGAGCCGTGAGGGTTCGGTGGACTGGCTGTGCTTCCCGCGGTTCGACGCGCCGTCGGTGTTCTGCCGCCTGCTTGATCCGGCCGGCGGGCATTTCGCCATCAGGCCCGCAGGCGAATTTCAGGCAAGCCGCCGGTACGTGGATCAGACGATGGTCCTGGAGACTACCTTCACCACTGCGGGCGGCACTGCGGTGCTGACCGACGCCCTCACGGTCGGCCGCAACGAGCGCGGCCACGACCTGGGTGAACACTCCCCGAGCATGCTGGCCCGCCGGCTCTACTGCACTGGCGGTGAGATCGAGGCCGAGGTCGTCTACGCGCCCCGGCCGGAGTACGGCGCCGTCCGCCCGCGCTTGGTTCCGGTCGCCGGCGGGATCGCTGCAACGGGCGGCGCCGAACCGCTGCTCTTGGTCACCTCGGTCGCCTTCGACGTCGACGGCGCAATCGCGACCGCCCGGATCCGGCTGGCCGCCGGGGAGGCCGCCGTCTTCGTGGTCGCCCACGGGATGGCCGCTCCGCCACAGCCCACGTGGAGCGCGGATCACATCGCTGCTCGGCTGGACGACACGGTGGCGGGCTGGCGGTCCTGGTCGGCGATACACCAGAGTTACGACGGCCCCTGGCGGGAGCTTGTCCTGCACTCCGGGCGAGTGCTGCGTGCGCTGACGTTCGCACCTACGGGCGCTATCGTGGCGGCGCCGACGACGTCGCTGCCGGAGACCGTTGGCGGTCAGCGGAACTGGGACTACCGCTACACGTGGGTGCGGGACGCCAGTCTGACGCTGCACGCACTATGGGTGGCGGCCTGCCCGGACGAAGCGCAGGAGTTCTTCGCATTCCTCGCTGATGCAGCGGCATCCCAGCTGGAGCGAGGCGATGAGCTGCAGATCATGTTCGGTGTAGGCGGCGAGCTCGACCTGTCCGAGCGGGAACTGCCGCATCTGGTCGGCTGGCGGGACAGCCGACCGGTCCGGGTCGGCAACGGCGCATGGCTCCAGCGGCAGCTTGATGTCTACGGTGAGCTGCTCAGCGCCGCGCTGCGGCTCATCGACCATCTCGGCGAGATGAACCCGGCGACCCGGCGGTTTCTCGCCGCGGCGGCGGACGCAGCAGCAAGTCGCTGGCGCGAGAAGGACCAGGGAATCTGGGAGATCCGCGGCGAGCCGCGAGACTTCCTGTACTCCAAGCTCATGTGCTGGGTGGCGCTGGACTGTGCGATTTCCCTGGCCCGCAACCTCAGCGCGGAAGATCGGGTGCCTGCCTGGGCGACCGCCCGTGATGAGATCCGCTCCGCGATTCTGGAGCGCGGCTGGAACGAGCAGGTCGGCGCCTTCACTCAGGCATTCGGCAGCCAGGACCTCGACGCCTCGAGCCTCATGCTGGCTATCACCGGGTTCCTGCCCGCAGATGACCCGCGGATGCACGCGACGATCGAAGCCACCGCGCACCGGCTCACCGATAAGCGCGGCCTGGTGTACCGGTACCTGAGCCACGACGGACTGCCGGGTGACGAGGGCACCTTCTTGCTGTGCACGTTCTGGCTAGCGGAGGCACAGGCCATGGCCGGCGACGTCGAGGCAGCCACCGCAACCTTCGAGCGCGCCGTTGCGTCCATCAATGATGTCGGGCTGCTCGCAGAAGAGGTCGATCCGCGCACCGGCGAGATGATCGGCAACTTCCCCCAGGCATTCAGCCACATCGGCCTGATCAGCGCCGCCTGGGCCATCAGCGAGGCCCGGCAGCGCACTGGGCGTACTTAGGTTCGGCGGGAGGACTTGGTGCAGCAGCAACCACGGAGAGGAGTCTGGCTCAGACTGCTAGAGCAGTACGGGCTCTAGAAACCAGGCGTTCCCTGCTGCGAACAAGATCACGACGGCCTGCCCAGGCGACCTAAAGGCAGCCTCCAGGCCCGCATCCCCGCATCCCCGCAGCCCAGCGCCCTCGTGGCGTCGGCTGCCAGCCGCGCGCTCGGTGACTATCGCGGGTGGTTCGTCACGTGATGCTGGAATGGCAATACGGGGATGTTGGCCTCCCGGATGGCGGTCCGCCATAGCCAGCCTTGCTCCTCAGACGGCGGCGACGCAGTCGACCTCGATGTCGAAATTCCCCGCCCAGGCCGGAACGCAGACGAAGATGCGCGCCGGTGGATCCTCGGGAAAATAGCGTGTATAGATCTCGTTGACCACCGCAAACTTCTCGACTGATGTGCAGTACACGTTGCACTTGAGGACGTTCCCGAGAGATGAGCCTGCCGTCTCCAGGCAGAGTTTCATCTGGCCGAGGACGAGCTCGGTCTGCCGTTCGATCGAGGCGCCTTCGGCGATCTGCCCGGTGCCTGGATCGAATGGCGGGAAACCTGAAACGTAAATCATGTCGCCGTGCCGGGTGACGGCGGAGGCCGGCGCTTTCCATCGTTCCAGGTATGTCGACAGCGGTTCGACCCGGATGATTTCCCTCATCGCTTTCTCCCATCATCGTGCCGGCCTGGACTTGCCCAGGTGGCCGTCGCGGCTGTTCAGCCACGTCGCAGTTTCCAAGGGCCCCGCATGTCCAGTGGCGGACTGATCTGCTGGACGACGATCTCCTTGAAACGCGGCGCCGGCTGGTGGGCCGCGAACGCTTCGCGCGCTGCACGTGCGGCGGCGGTTTGCCCGGCTGGCCCCGCCCCTATCACGATCACGTCAAAAACGTGGTTCTCGTCCACCATGGAAACCTCCACACCGTTTCGCGGTCATACCTGGCGTTTCTTGGCTGTCGCCTGGTGTGGGCGTGCTTATATGTGGTGCACGCTGCGTTACTAACCGTACCCGTAAGGTAACGGGTCGTTTTCATCCCGGCCCGGGTCGTGCGAGTGGGCTAAGCGGAGGGTGTGCAAGCTGCTGCACGCCTGGCGTTACCATCCGCGGATGGTGCTGGAAGGCGGCTGGGATGAATCCCATCTGTCGGAGGCAGTCCACTGAGTGGTGAGCGGCTTGATCGACGCCGGGCCGGGCAGTCCCTCGCAGCCGGCAGCGTGCAGATCCGCTGACCGCCAACCAACAGCCGCCAGCACCTGCAACTGCGGAGACCAGTTGGGCCAAGTTCGCTGCAAAGTGGCCTAGTAACCTGCAAACTCACACGCAGCACCCAGGGCGAGTTACGCTCGCTCGGCGATCACCTGGAACGTGGCCAGGCTGGGATCGGCGGCGTAGGCGATCCTGCCGCCGTCGGCCGCGACCTCACGCAGCGCTTCGATCGCGGCGGCCGTGATCAGCTCGCCGGGCGCGAGCAGCGGCACGCCCGGTGGATAGGGCGCGATCAGTTCCGCGCTGACGCGGCCGACGGCCGCGGCCGCCGGCACGGTCTCGTTCGGGGCGAAGAACGCCTCCCGCGGCGCGAGTACGGTCTGCGGCTCGACCGTCCACGCGGCTGCCGATACTGGCTCTCGCGGCGAGCCGCGGTGCCGTTCGATGGACTCGATCAGCACGTCCGTGAACCTGGCAATGTGTTCCTCGTCGTCCGCGATGGTCGGTATCGGCACGACCGTGTCGCGATCGCCCATCTCCACGAGCATCCCCGCAGCGATGAGGTCCGCTTCGACCCTGCTCCCGTGCGCGCCGGTGCCGGCCAGCAGCACGACCAGCTTGGTTGGCTCAACGCCGGGGCCCTCGAGCACGGCCACGCCCGGCACCTCGCAGAGTTGCTTGCGTGCCGCCGCGACACCCTGGATCAGCCGAGCGCACAGCCGCTCGCCGTGGGCCGCCAGCAGCGCCCGGGCCGCGTCGATGCTGGCCATGATCGGCCCGCTGGGGCTCGTTGTATGAGTTGCCTCGAACGCCCGGTCGAGCCGAGCCAGATCGAGGCGCTCGGTGCGGGCCAGCACCAGCGCGCCCTGGGTGTAGGCCGGCAAGGCCTTGTGCGCGCTAGTCACCATCGCGTCCGCACCGACCGCGATCGCGTGCGGCGGGAGATCGGGGTGGAACCCCAGGTGCGCCGCCCAGGCCGCGTCGATGATCAGCGGCACCCCGGCAGCGTGCGCTGCGTCGGCGTGCCCGGCAAGATCGGAGATCGTCCCCACGTAGGTCGGATCGCCCAGGAACACTGCGCAGGCGTCCGGATGTGCGGCGAGCGCATCCCGCACTGACTGCACGGCCACCCCAGCCGGCAGACCTGACGCGGGATCGATCTGCGGCCGCACCCACACCGGCCGCAAGCCGGCCAGGACCAGCCCCAGCAGGAGCGACCTGTGCAGTGTCCGGTTGATGATGACTTCCTGGCCAGGCTGGCCGACTGCCAGCGCCAGCGCCTGGTTCCCGTGCGTCGAGCCCGCCACCGAGAACCGGCACCAGTCCGCACCCCATAGCCGCGCCGCCCGGCGCTCGGACTCGATCCTGAGGACGTCCGCATGCTTGATCGTGTCGAGGCCGCCGTAGAACGGGGCATCTCCGGCGATCACCGCGCCGACGAGGTCCTGACGCATCTTGTGGCCGGGAACGCCCATCGGCAGCAACTCTCCGGCTTCGGCCTGCCTGGTGAATTCCAGCCACGCCGCCAGCATCGGGGCATCGGCGGCCAGGCCGAGCGGATCGCGGGGGTTCACCGAGCCGTTGTCTCGCCGTCGGCCGCCTGCGCGGTCGGCCGGGTGTAGAAAGCCGCAGTGACCGGCTGCAGTGGTGTGTTGCCCAGGATCACGTCCGCTGCCTTCTCCGCGATCATCATGGTCGGCGCGTAGATGTTGCCGTTCGTGACGTACGGCATCACCGACGCATCGACGACCCGCAATCCATCCAGGCCATGCACTCGCATGGTGGCGGGATCGGTGACCGACATCGGCCCGGTGCCCATCGCGGCAGTGCAGGACGGGTGCAGGGCGGTCTCGCCGTCTCGGCGGACCCAGTCGAGGATCTGCTCCGGGGTCTGGACCTCAGGTCCCGGAGACAGCTCGCCGGCGTTGTAGGGGCCCATGGCGGGCTGGGACAGGATCTTGCGCGCCACGCCAACCGCCTCGACCCACTCGCGCCGGTCCTGGTCAGTGGACAAATAGTTGAAGCGCAGCGCCGGCTTAGCCGTGGGATCGGCGGAGGTGATCCGGACGCTGCCGCGGGCGTCGGAGTTCATCGGGCCGATATGCACCTGATAACCATGGCCGCCAGCCGGGGCCGAGCCGTCGTAGCGAACGGCGATGGGCAGGAAGTGGAACATCAGGTTCGGATAGGCCACGTCGTCATTGCTGCGCGCGAATCCGCCGCCCTCGAAGTGGTTCGTCGCGCCGGGACCGCTACGCAGGAACAGCCAGCGGGCCCCGATCAGCGGCCGGTTGCGCCATTTGAGGGCCGGCTGGACCGACACTGGCTGCTTGCAGCCGTACTGGACGTACACCTCCAGGTGGTCCTGCATGTTCTCGCCGACGCCCGGCAGTTCATGGCGAACCTGCACGCCGGCTGGCTCGAGTACGGCCGGGCTGCCGATGCCAGCCAACTGGAGCAGCTGCGGGCTGTTGATCGCGCCGCCGCAGAGGATGATCTCGCCTGCGGTGGCGGTCGCCGGGCGGCCACCGCGGGTGTACTCGACGCCGGTCGCCCTGGTCGCACTCGCGCCGTCCAGCCGGATCCTGGTGACGAGGGCGCGGGTGTGCACGGTCAGGTTCGGGCCGGGACAGGACCGGATGCAGATAGGCGCGGGCAGCAGACAGGCGGCGGCCACGGTGCAGGTTGCGATCGAATGGCGCGAAGCCCTCTTGCCGGTAGCCGTTGACGTCGTCGGTCAGCTGGTAGCCCGCCTCCTGCACGGCCTGGAAGAACGCGGTGAACAACGGGCTGTCAGCCGGGCCGCGCTCCAGCAGAAGCGGTCCGTCACCGCCGCGGAACTCGTCCGCGCCAGCCAGGCACGTCTCCATTCGCTTGAAGTAGGGCAGGCAGTGCGGATAGTCCCAGTTCTCCATGCCAGGCTCAGCGGCCCAGCGCGCGTAGTCGAGCGGGTTACCGCGCTGGAAGATCATGCCGTTGATGCTGCTCGAGCCGCCGAGTACCTTGCCTCTGGCGTGATAGATCCGGCGACCGTTCATGAACGGCTCGGGCTCGGACTCGTACTTCCAGTCGTAGAACTTGCTGCCGATCGGAAACGTCAGCGCCGCCGGCATGTGGATGAAGACATCCCACTTGTAATCTGGGCGCCCGGCTTCTAGCACGAGCACGCGGTTCGCGGGGTCGGCTGACAGGCGATTCGCAAGAGCGCAGCCGGCTGACCCACCGCCGATGATGATGAAGTCATAGCTCTCGGTCATTGCGCCGGAATCACCACCAGATTCGCGTTTCTGGTGATGATAGCGCGACCGCGATCAGCCAGCCCCGCTTCCGATGACGGCCGTCGGCTCCGGGCCCGCGTGCAGCGGGCCCGGCGGGTTAGCTGGTTGCTCAGCTTCGCCAAATAGTTATCAGCCGAATATTGCCGAATAAATCTATTTATGGTATAGTGTGCTGAAATAGCAATAGCCTGTGGCGGTGGACACTAGCCCTAGCTTTACGGCCATGACGGCCGCCGCCGCCCGCGCAGCCCACCTCGTGGTCGACGAGCCTCCCTACATCTTCTCCGATACTGTTGCCGCTGCCATCCTGGGCGACCTCGCCGCCGGGATGGTGAGGTACCACGAAGACCACCCAGAGCACCCGGTTCTGGCAACGGCGCGCGGTCAGGTGCTCTGCCGCAGCAGATACGCCGAGGATCACCTCGCCGCGGCGGTCACCTCCGGAGTGCGCCAGTACGTGCTACTGGGCGCGGGCCTCGATACCTTCGCATGCCGCTCCGGCCTGGCTGGCCAACTCGCCATCTGGGAGGTCGACCGCCTGGGCACGCAGGCGTGGAAACGCGCCGCGCTCGCCGCTGCGCAGATCGAAGTTCGTCCCGGCGCGACCTTCATCCCCGCCGAGTTCGGCCGCGGCTCGCTGGCTGACGCGCTGCGGGCCGGCAGCTTTGACTTCGGCCAGACGGCCGTTATCAGCTGGCTGGGTGTCACCATGTACCTGGACGATCACGCCATCCGCGACACTCTCTCAGTGCTGTCCGGCTGTGCGCCCGGCACCGACCTGATCGTCGACTACATGCTGCCCGCTGGGCTCCGGGATGAGACGGCCAACAGCTACGTCAGCCAGGTCGGCGCGGCCGCGGCGGATCGGGGCGAGCCGTGGCTCACCTTCGCCACCCCCGCCGACATGACCGCGCTGCTGGCGGAATTCGGCTTCGGCGTCGCCGAGCACGTCAGGCAGCGCGACGCCATCCCGGCCGAGGAGTGGGACAGGTCCGACGCACTGCGGCCAGTGGAGCTGTCGATGATCGCCAGAGCGACGCGCCAGGCCCGCTAGGGCAGTACAGTCGCCGAGTGCAGTTCGAGCCGCGCCTGCGCCACGGCATTCACGACGGCAGCATCACGCTGGCCTTCCGCCGGTGGCGCCGTTGCCAGGTCGTCGCTGGCCATCAGTACCGCACCGGGCTCGGCATGGTGCTGGCCGAGACCGTCGACGTTGTCGAGCCGGCGGACATTACGCCTGCGCAGGCGCGCGATGCCGGATTCGGCTCGGTCCAGGCTCTCATCGATGATCTGAGGGGCGATCCGGCTCTGCCGCTGTACCGGATCAGGTTCCGTCCGCTGGATACGGCAGATCCGCGGGACGAGCTGGCGGCCGCCGCGACTCTGACCGACAGCGAGGCGTCCGCGATTGCCGGCCGGCTCGAGCGGATGGACCGGGCCAGCAAGCGCGGCCCGTGGACGATGCAGGTGCTGACCCAGATCGCGAGCCAGCCGGGCGTGTCGTCGGCGCTGCTCGCCCCGGAACTTGCCTGGGAACGGGCCGATTTCAAGCTGCATGTTCGCCGCCTGAAGGAGCTTGGCCTGACGATCAGCCTCGACGTTGGCTACCGGATTTCGCCGCGTGGCGCCGCCTACCTGGCAGCGACAGTCGCCCGCCCGCATCCGGACAGCGGACGCGCTGGCTAGTATCCAGCTACTGGATCGACGACTCCGGTCAGTGGTTCGCCGGCCGCGAACCTGGCCACGTTGTCTCGGATCCGGAGCGCCAGCGGCCGCCTGACCATGTCCTCCGTGTCAGCGGTGTGCGGAGTCATGATGCACCGCTCGAGCGTCCAGAGCGGGTGCCCGTCCGGCAAGGGCTCGGGATCTGTCACGTCCAGCGCAGCGCCGCCGATCTCGCCGCGCTCCAGCGCCGTCACCAGTGCGTCCGTATCGACATGCCGACCGCGGGCGACATTCACGAGCCAGCCGTCCGGCCGCATTGCGGCCAGCTGCGCTGCGCCTATGATCTTCTCGGTCTCCGGGGTCAGCGCGAGCGCCAGGAAGACGACCTTCGCGTCGGACAGCGCCGCCAGGCAGCATTGCCCGCGGCAGCGTCTGCGTCGCGCCCGCCACCGGCTCCGGGCGGCGGCGCACCACTGTCGCACTTACCCGGAACGGCGCGAGGAGCTCGAGCAGATTCGCCGTGATCCCGCCGCCACCGAGGATCGTGACCGGCTCGTCGTACAGGGACTGACCGCCTGGCGGCCCCCATGATCTCGCCTCGATCGCGCTGGCGCATGAGCGCAGCCCCGCCAGCGCGAGCATCAGGGCGTGCTCGGCGACTGGCTCGGCGTAGATCCGCTTAGCGCAGGTCCAGACGCGCCCGGAATCGAGCAGGCCGGCCGCCAGCACCAGCTCGACGCCAGCCGACGAAAGCTGAACCCAGCGCGCCGAGGTGGCGGCCAGGGCACGGCGCAAGCCATCGGTGTCTGGCGGTGACAGCCAGACCAGGGCGTCGGCCCGCGAATCGGCGTCGGCCGGCACGCCGCCTCCGGCCCGGACGGCATCGACGGCAAAGCCGCCGCGGCCGGGCCCGATGGCTACACGCGGTGGAGTCACGTCCGCTGACATTAGTCCGCCACCGGGGTCGCCTCGCCCTCGGCACGCACCGACCGGCGTGCCAGCAGGTAATAGACGACGCCGCCGACGACAAGTCCGATGAAGACGCTGAAGTCGGAGCCGAGCGGCCCGCCGTTCCGGCTCGCCAGCGGCCCGACGTACGGCGGATATGCGTTGAGCCACAGCGCGGCGCACACCATGCCGGCGACCTGGGCGATAATGGCCGGCCAGTGCACGCCGCCGTTCCTGTAGTACCGGCCGTTTCGCGCATTGAGCAGCCCGCGGTAGTCGTACCGGTTCCTGCGCAGCCAGCTGTCCACCAGGTAGATCGCGCACCAGGGCCCGAGCCACACGATGATGAACAGCAGGAAGTCCGCGAGCAGCGTGTAGAAGTCCGAGGAGAACACCGCGTACCCGGCCAGGGCGCCGCAGATGACGGTGTCGATCGCCACGCACTGCAGCCGATTCAGGCGGGGAATCAGGCTCTGCAGCGTCACGCCCGAGGAGTACAGGTCGAGCGTGTTGATGGCGAACAACTGGACGATGGCAAAGATCAGGTACGGCCAGACGAACCACGCCGGGGAAGCCGGCCACCAGGCCGTTCGGGGTAGTCGCAGTGGGCACGCCGGTAGCAATCGCCGCGCCGAGAATCTCAAGCAGCGCGGACGGGATCGCGCCGCCGAGCGCGACGGCCAGCACGATGCGCTTTTTGTCCGCGTTGCGCGGCAGGTAGCGAGAGTAGTCGTTCGCGTTCTCGGTCCAGCCAAGGCCGCCTGCGGCGATCACGAGGGCAAGAAAGATGGTCAGGGCGCCCCAGCTGGCTCCGTGGGCCGGCACGTGAAGGTTGACCTTCGACGTCGTCAGCGCCGCCATCACGGCAAACAGCACGACGAACGGGATGGCGAGCCAGCGCAGCACCTTGAGCACCGCAGCGTGACCGAGCAGCGGCAGCACGGCCTGGATCGCCACTGCAGCAACGATGAAGATGACCTTTGGTCCAGTGCCAACGACCAAGCCGGCCTTGCTCGCCAGCAGGATCGCCGCGAAGACGATCAGCGAGATGCCCTCGATCTCGAATCCGACCTGCGTGACCCAGTTGAAGAAGGACACCAGCCGGTTGCCGGTCGGCCCGAATGGCGCCCGGCTGATCCCGAAGGCCGTCGTGCCCGCCGCCGGGCCCTGCAGGCTGGCCAGCCCGGTGAGGAAATACGACAGGTTGCCGATCAGGACGACCAGGACCGCCTGGGCGAAGGACAGCTTGAATACCACGATGGCGATCGCGCCGTAGACGACGAATTCCACGTTCCAGACAGCGCCCGCCCACATCCAGAACAGGCTGCTCGGCTTACCCCAGCGCTCGGATGCCGGAACGTGCTCAATGCCGCGTCGCTCAACGGTGGTGACCGAGGGCTCGGTACCTCCGCTGAGTCGAAAACCACCCGAACTCGCCACCGGCGGCCTCCCGCTAGTACGTGCGGTGCGCCCAGCTGCAGGTCCGGCTAGCGAAACCGGCCCCCGTGATCCCAGTAAATCAGTGCGACTAATCCGGCTGACGCGAGGCCGCCGGTGGAGCGAGGCCAGCCGGATCCGGGCAGCGCTAGGCAGCACGGCCAGGCAGATCGAGCACGCCGGCTCCACGTCGGTGCCGGGCCTTGCCGCCGGGGAGGCAGACCGCGAGTCCTACCTTGCGGTCAAGCGCGAACTGGCGCAGCGCACCTGGCAGCACGTGCAGCACTATGCCGACGCCAAGAGCGCGATCGTGGCGCAGATCGTCGCCCGTGCCGCCGCGGCGCGGCTACCCCGAAATGCTGGCCCGGCTAGTTGATCTTGCGATCGAGGCCCAGCCAGTAAGGTTCGCGCAGCTTGAATTTCTGCAGCTTGCCGGTCGCGGTCCGCGGCAGCGAGTCGCGCAGCTCGACCGACGTGGGGCACTTGAAGTGCGACAGCCGGGACCGGCAGTGCTCGATCAGGTCAGCCTCGGTAGCGCTCCCCGCCGACCGCAGTACGACCAGGGCCTTCACGGTCTCGCCCCACCTAGCGTCCGGGACGCCGATGACCGCGGCTTCGGCCACCGCCGGGTGCTGGTACAGGCAGTCCTCCACCTCGATCGAGCTGACGTTCTCGCCGCCGGTGATGATCACGTCCTTCTTACGGTCCGAGATCACCAGGTAGTCGCCGGCCTCCAGGTGGCCCCCGTCCCCGGTGTGGAACCAGCCGCCATCGAGCGCCTTGGCTGACTCCTCCGGCTGCTCCCAGTAGCCAGCGAAGACGTGGTTCGACTTGGCCAGGACCTCCCCATCGGCGTCGGTGCGGATCTGCACGCCGATTGCTGGAACGCCCGCCCGCGACTGCAGCCGCGCGCGCTCGACGGGAGCGAGGTCGTCCCACTCCGCTACCGCGCGGTTGATGGTCAGCAAAGGCGCCGTCTCCGTCAGGCCGTAGATCTGGATGAACTCCCAGCCAAGCTCGGCTTCGACCCGCTCGATGGTCTTCGACGGCGGCGGCGCGCCTGCTACAACGATCCGGACGGTACCGGCACCCGGAATCTCCTGGCCGGCGGCCCTGCGATCCGTCGCGGCCGTCAGGATAGCCGCCACAACAGCCGGTGCCCCGCAGAGCAGTGTCACGCCGTGGGAGTCGATACGGCGCAGGATCTCCTCGCCATCAATCTTGCGGACCACGACCTGCGGCACCCCCATGCCGGTGACCGCGTACGGCATGCCCCAGCCGTTGCAGTGGAACATCGGCAGCGTGTGCATGAACACGTCCCGGTCGGTCACGGCCGTGTGCCAGCCGAAGGTGGCGGCGTTCAGCCAGCAGTTCCGGTGGGTGAGCTGCACGCCCTTTGGCCTTGCCGTGGTGCCGCTGGTGTAGTTGATGCTCGCGGTCGCGTCCTCATCGGCCTGCCACGTAGCCGGCCTGGCGTCATCGGCGGCAGGCGCGAAGAGCTCGGCGTCGGCTGTCCCGTCCAGCATGATCTTGTGCTTGGCGCTGATGCCGCGCAGGGTCTCCTCCGAGTCGGGATCAACCAGCAGGACCGACGCTCCCGAGTGATCGATGATGTAGCCGATCTCGTCGGCGTTCAGCCGGTAGTTGACGGGCACCAGGATCCGCCCGTAAGCACTGACACCGAAGTAAGAGATCAGGAACCTGGCCGCGTTCGGGCTCACGATCGCGACCCGCTCGCCGTGGTCGACACCCATGGCGTCAAGCGCGAGCGCCATGCCGCGAGCCCGGCTCTCCAGCTCCCGGTAGGTCAGCGAGCCCAGCGAGCCGGCCGTTCCCGGCTCGTCAAAGACAGCCGTCCGCTGCGGGTAGACGGCCGCGCCACGGCTGAGGTAGTCACCGATAGTGAGCGGCACCTTCATGAACGGCTCCCTCGCGTCAGTTACCAGCTCGCTGCGAGCTACGGTCGCTGAAGCCTTCATATCAGGACACCGCCGCGGCTGGCACGCCGCTAGCGAGCTGCCCGGGCCGAGAAGTCCGGCCGCCTTAGCACGAGCCATAGCGGGATCCCCGCTACGGCCAGGAAGAAGACGGCCATCAGCGGGATATTGAGCCAGAGCCAGTTCACGAGACTTCACCTCCTGCTAGCACCGGCGCCCTTCGCCGGCGACAGCTCCAGACTCGGCCCTGAGCTTCTGAGTGAGCTCTGGCCGCCATTGGCCTGAGCCATGAGAGTGCCGCCAGGGCCCAGGCTGCGCCTGCCGCCGATTCGGCGGATCGATGCCAGCGCTATCGCGGTCATCAGCCATGATGGGGCGATGGATCTTCCGGTGATGCCGCCTGTCGCGCCCATGCTCGCCAAATCCGTGAAGGAGATTCCGCACGGGGCGCTGAGCTATGAGCCGAAGTGGGACGGCTTCCGGTCGATCATCTTCCGCGACGGCAATGAGGTAGAGATCGGCAGTCGCAACGAACGGCCCATGACCAGGTACTTTCCCGAGGTCGTCGCCGCCGTTCTGGAGAACTTCCCGGACCGCTGCGTGATCGACGGCGAGATCGTGATCCCCGACGCCGAGGGCCGCAGGCTCGACTTCGAGGCACTGCTACAGCGGATCCACCCGGCCGACAGCCGGGTGCGGCTGCTGGCCGGGCAGACACCAGCCTCGTTCGTGGCTTTCGACCTGCTGGCACTCGGCGACGCCGATTGCATGCGGCTGCCGTTTGCGCGCCGCCGGGCGCTGCTGGAGGAAGCACTGGCCGCAGCCGCACCGCCGGTGTATGTGACCCAGGCCACCCCCGATCGGGATATCGCCACCGGGTGGTTCAGCCAGTTCGAGGGCGCCGGGCTCGACGGGGTGGTTGCCAAGCCGCTAGAGGGCACCTACCAGCCGGATAAGCGGGTCATGTTCAAAATCAAGCACGAGCGAACAGCTGATTGCGTCGTCGCTGGCTACCGGGTGCACAAGAGCGGCCCGGACGCGATCGGCTCGCTCCTGCTCGGACTGTACGACCACGCTGGCCGCCTGGCCAGCGTGGGCGTCGTCGGCGCGTTCCCGATGGCCAGGCGGCGGGAGCTGTTTACCGAGGTTCAGCCCCTCGTCACCAGCTTCGAGGGCCATCCGTGGAACTGGGGCGGTGAGCTGCAGCAAGAACACGTCCGGCATCCGCGGGAGGCAGAGGGCAGCAGGTGGAACGCGGGCAAGGACCTGTCCTTCGTCCCGTTGCGGCCCGAGCGGGTGGCGGAGGTCCGGTACGAGCACATGGAGGGCACCCGGTTCCGCCACACGGCGCAGTGGATCCGGTGGCGTGACGACCGGGACCCAGCCTCCTGCGGCTTTGAGCAGCTGGAGGAACCGGTCAACTTCAGCCTCGCCGAGATCCTGCCGTCCGCCTGAGCGACCAGCCGGCTTACACGCGGGCGGTGTCCTTGCGCATGCGCCACATGGCGCCGCCCGCGAAAATGATCAGCCACGCCAGCACGTTGACCACCCAGGTCCAGTCCACGCCGTTACCGAGCAGCGGGGTGTGCACTAGCTGATTGAGGCCGTACAGCGGCGTCCATTTGGCTATTTCCTGGACGGTGGGCGCGTACTGGCTGACCGGAATGAACAGGCCGCCGGCGAAGGACAGCAGCGCGAGGATCAGCCCGAGGAGCTGCATGACGTTCTCGGCCGGCAGCAGGTAGCCGAGGAACAACCCGAACGCGGCGAACAGCAGTGAACCGATCCAGACCGACGCCCCAGTCGCGATCCACAGCCCGACCGACATTGATGGCTTGTGCGTGACGATGCCGGCGATGTACACCGCAGCAACTGAGCAGAACCCCAGTACCAGCGCGGTCGCGATCTTGATGACGATGTAGGCGACCGGCGACAGCGGAGTCAGCCGCAACTGCCTGGCTCCAGCCCTGGGCGCGCTCGATGGAAACCAGAGCGCCGCAGAACGTGGTCGCGAGGACAGCGCCGTACAGCGCGAGGCTGATCATGACGAATGCCGAGACATTGCCATAGCCCGACCGACTGATTGTCGTAGGACTTGTTCGTGCCGAAAAGCAGGAAGAACACGACCGGAACAACGATCGCGATGATGACGGTGCGGCGGTTGCGAGTCAGCCGGCGGATCTCCAGTCTCAGCGCAGTGAGGTTGAAGCCGCCCAGTGCAGGCGCCCGGCGACCGCTCAGGTCAGGCGAGATGGTGGAGGGTGCGATGCTCATCAGATTGCTCCCGTGTTCGCGACGCTCGCCTGAGTGTCGTCGCCCGTGAGCGCGATGAACGCGTCCTCGATGCCGCGGGCGATGATCTCCAGATCCTTTGCTGAGGTGCTGGTCAGCAGGTACCTCGCCGTCGCGTCACTGTCGGTGGAGTGCACGAGCACGGTGTCTCCGCGCACCTCGACGGTTTCCGCTCCGGGTATCCCGCTCAGCATGGCCTCGGTAGCTCCGGGCAGGGTGGCACGCACAGTCCGGCCTGCAGCCATCGCCTTGATCTGCGACGCGGTGCCGTCAGCCACGATCCGGCCATGCCGCAGCAGCACGATCCGGTCGGCGTAAGCGTCGGCCTCTTCGAGGTAGTGCGTGGCGAACAGGACGGTCCTGCCCTGCTCGGCGTCCTTGCGGATGGCTGCCCAGAAGTTCCTCCGGCCCTCGACGTCCATGCCGGTGGTCGGCTCGTCGAGTACGAGCAGCTCGGGATCGGACAGCAGCGCCAGCGCGAACCGCAGCCGCTGCTGCTCGCCGCCCGAGCACTTGCCGACGCGCCGGTCGGCTATCTCGGTGATCCCGGCTCCGCTCAGCACCTCGCTGACCGTCTGGCTGCGCGCGAACAGGCTGGCCGTGTACTCGACCGTCTCGCGCACGGTCAGGTCCTTCAGCAGGCCGCCGGTCTGCATGACCGCGGAGATAAGCCCGCGTGAGATGGCCTGGCGCGGCTGCATCCCGAGCACCGACACGTGGCCCGAGCTCGGCTGCGACAGGCCGAGGATGATGTCGATCGTCGAGGTCTTGCCCGCTCCGTTGGGTCCCAGGATCGCGACTATCTCGCCGGACCGCAGGCGCAGGTCAACGTTCCTGACCGCCTGTACGTGCCCGAAGTTCTTGCTGATCCCTGTCAGCTCGACGGCCGGCGGCGCGCCGCCAGCCGGCCACTTCCCTGTCTGCGCTCGATAACCGTCATGGCTCCATGGTCCCAGCCGCGAGGCAACACAATTAATGAACTCGACGGTCACGACCTTGGCGTGACAGCTGTCATGGCCGGGGGACAGCTCGCCGCGCCGAGTCTAGCGGCGAACGGGCAGCACGACCGCCGAGAAGCCGTCAGTGCTGGCAAAGAACGTAAATGGCCTGACCGCCAGCGTCCGCGCATCCACGGGATAGGCAGATCCAAGCGCTCCGGCGAGAACCCGCTGACTGCCGGGCAGCCAGATAGCCCAGAACGCGTCCTCTGTCGTGTAGAGCCTGGTGCCGGGCACCAGGCGAACCACGCCAGTGCGGGTGCTGACGATGGCCAGCTGTGACATTCCGTTGCTGGAACCGAGCCTGGCCGTCCTGACGAAGACCGCCATCTGCGTCCCGCCGGGCGAGAATGCCGGCGCACCGCTGGCAACGAAGCCATGGTGAAGCGGGCTGCGCACCGACGACCGTGGCCCCGGTCGAGGTGTTGGTGATGCGCAGCGAGTCGTCCAGCGCGATATCGCGGCTCGCGCGGTACCCAGGCGACCAGGCTGTAGCGGGCCCCGGGCGGCGTGTAGACACCGAAGATCGTCATGCCCGCGCCGAGGATCCGCACGCTGGCCGGTCGCCGGATTCCAGAGGCCTTCCCTCGCGCTCAGGCGGGACGTAATCCTGGTTGCCGCTGGAGTAGACGATGATGCCGCCCGCTGCCACCGTCGGTGCCCAGCCAGACGTGATCCCGGACATGTGCCAGCCGGCCGGAGCCCTGAGCACGACTGCCCGGCCGGAACCATCGGCGGGCAGTTCGAGGAGCACGTGGCTGTTGCGCGCGATGTAAAGGTTCCGGCCGTCGAGCGAGGTGAAGACCGCCTCGCCCGCGCGGCAGGTACCGGATCTTGCCGGTAGCGAGGTCATAGTCCCGGATCGGGGCACCGTCCCGATTGGCGTCGGCCCAGTACAGCTGCCCGGCGGCGAAGACCAGGGGTGCTGACGAGCTGGCGTCGACCGCGGGCCCGGTGCGGAGCGCGCCGGTAGCCGGATCACCGACCATCAGCAGAGCCGCTGTCATCCCAGGCCAGCTGCACCGCAGGCAGCGCCAGCCTGGACGCCTGCGAGTTCGCTGCTCACGGCTGGCCGCCGGCCATCGCCCCTGCGCATCGCCGCGCCGTGCCCGCCACCGCCAACGGTCACGCCGACTGCCACCGCTCCGGCCAGCACCAGGCTGACCGCGGCGCCGAGCAGGCGCCTGCGCCTGCGGCGTCGTCTCGCCTCGGCGAAGAGCACCTCGATGTCAGGGCCGTGCGACCTGCATGTCGGGAGCATCGACGACGGAGCCGTGCATCGGTTCTTGCTCCGTGTCGCAGCATGGAACTACTATGACTAGCACCATGTTGGAAGTCAATCTCGATCGCGCGAACCCGCTGCCCCTTGCATGATCAGGTAGCCGCACAGATCCGGCGCGCGATCGCCGAGGGCGAGGCAGGCCCCGGTGACCGCCTGCCGCTGGCCAAGGACCTCGCCGCGGTGCTCGGCGTCAATAAGAACACCGTGCTCCGGGCACTGCACATGCTGCGCGATGAAGGCCTGCTGGAGTTCCGGCGCGGCCGTGGAATCACCGTCGCGGGCACGCCGCAGCGCGGAGCCGTGCTGAGCCAGGTCCGCCATCTGGTCCAGTTCGCCAGGCAGCAAGGCTACGGACGTGACGAGGTCATCCAGATGATCAGGGACCTGCCGCAGGATGCCTGACGCCTGCGCACGGACGCGCCCGTGCGCGTCGCCGCGGCTAGCCGCCGAGGCTGCGCGCGAATCCGGGCGGAATAATCACGTCGTCTCGGCCCAGGTCGTGCACCGAGGCCTTGCCGAGCCCGAGCAGCGCCGAATCTACCCCGTTCCTGAGAATATCCAGGACGTTCTCGACTCCGGGCTGGCCGTTTGCCGCCAGCCCCCACAGGTAGGCGCGGCCGATCATGACCGCGCGTGCGCCGAGGGCGAGCGCCTTGACCACGTCGCTGCCGCGCCGGATGCCGCCGTCGAGCAGGACCTCGACCTGGCTGCCGACGGCGTCGGCGACCGCAGGCAGTGCGCGGATCGTGGCGGGCGTCCCGTCCAGGTTGTTGCCGCCGTGATTGGAGACCGAGATCGCGCTGACGCCGGCATCGACGGCACGCTTGGCGTCGTCGACTCTGGACACGCCCTTGAGCATGAACACCCCGCCCCACTGCTCGCGCAGCCAGGCGACGTCGTCCCAGCTCGGCGGCGGGGTCTGCATCCACTCCCCGTATGCACCGAAGAAGGTCGGCGGCTTGCTGCCCGGCAGTGCCATGTTCGGCACGGTCAGGTCAGGCAGCTTGCCGGTCGCGCGAACGACGCCAGCCAGCGCGGCTTGACCAGCGTCTCCGGCGCGTGCGCGAGCGCGGCCCGCAGGTCGATGCGTTCCGGAATCTGCGGGCTGCCCCAGTCACGGGAGTGCGAGAACGTCCAGTCGGACGTGAGGATCAGGCCGACCGCGCCGGCCGCCCGGGCGCGCTCGAGCCGGGCCGTGATCTGGTCCCGGCTGCCGCACCAGTAGATCTGGAAGAAGCGTCTGCGGGTTGGCCGCCACCACCTCCTCGACCGGCTTGCTCGCGAACGAGCTGAGCCCCATCGCGGTGCCGCGGGCCGCGGCCGCACGCGCGACCGCAACCTCGCCGTCGGGGTGCACGGCCTGCACGCCGGTCGGCGAGATGATGACCGGCAGCGAGATGGGCTGGCCGAGCACGGTGGTCGCCAGCTCGCGCTGCGCAGGGTTGCCCGCGACGTGCGGCGCGAAACCGAGTTCGGTGAACGCCTGGACGTTGTCCTCGAGAGTCTGGCCGCGCTCGGAGCCAGCCAGCAGCGCTCCGTAAACCGAGGCAGGGAGCCGCTTACGCGCGCGTCGCTGCGCCTCAGCGACTGACTCGAACCAGGCGTTTCCCATGTGGCCTCAGGCCTTTCTCTTCCGAGTGCGCGGCCCGCGAGTTCGACAGCGGGCCGCAACGAGATCGCGGGCCGGACGGGCACCATGGTCCGCTCGCGCAGACAGCCAGCCCAGACCCCCGCGCCGTAGCAGACGTCGTCGGCAATGTGCGCAAGGCTGAAGCGCACCGGGTCCAGCTCCGGCTTCCGCTCGAAGTAGCCGGTGAGCGCCGGGCCGAGCAGGAGTGACGCGGCCGCGGCGCGGCGGCCGAAGCGGCGGGCGGCGGACTTCCCGCCGGGTCTGACCAGCCCGAGCACCAGCGCGGGCGCGGCGAACTGGGTGGCGTACCGGCCGATGCCGAGCCAGGTCTGATGGACGGCGGTCAGCGTCGCGGCGGGCGCGCCGTCGGCAGGCACCCCAGCGCGGCGGACCGCGCTTGTCAGCTCGAACCAGGCCGCGACCAGCGCAGCCGCCGCCACCAGCGGACGGCGGGCGAGCAGCGCGGCCACCGTCACGGCTGGCCAGGGCTGCAGCACGAGCGGAGCCATGTTCGCGGGGTGACGGCGCGCCAGCGGCGCCGCCGAGGTGCCGTACCTGAACCGCCGCTCGAGCAAGCCCGGCCAGCTAGCCGGCCCCTCGTGCGCGACCTGCACGGCTGGCTCGTACCTGATCCGCCAGCCCGCATCATGCAGCCGCCAGACCAGGTCGACGTCCTCGCCGTAGCGCAGTCGCGGGATCAAAGGGGTCGCGTCCGGCCGACACATCGTCCAGGGCGGTGCGGCGTACTAGCAGCGCAGCGGTCGGCACATACGAGACCCGGCTGGCCGGGCTGCACCCTGGCCGGGCGCGGGCCGAGATCGAGGCTGCCGCGCACGGCTGCGTACTGGCGAGCGGGCGTACTGGCCGACAGGCCCGCGTGACGACCCCGGGCGCGACGATCCGGGGCGCGACAGCGCCGACGAGCGGGTCGGCGAAGTGGGCGGCCAGCCGGCTGACCCAGCCAGGCGGCGGAACGCAGTCGCTGTCCAGGAACGCGATCAGGTCAGTGCTGGTGCCCGGCCAGCCCGGTGTTGCGCGCGGCAGCCGGGCCGCCGCTCGCCGCTCGGCGCCTGAGGGCCGCGCCGTGGCGCGCTGCGATCGCCGCGATCGCGTCCGGATCGGCTGAGCCGTCGTCGACCACGACGACGGGGTACTCGAGCGCCGGCGGCAGCGAGGCAGCGGTCCAGCATGCCGGCGCGATCCCTGACCGGGATGATCACCGTCACGCTGGCCGCCGTAGCGGTGCCGCGGTGTCGGACGGCGGCACCGGGTGCGCCAGGCCGCCGTCGGTGAGCCGACGTGCGAGCTGCCCGGCGGCTGCTGATCGAACCGGGCCGTCCTGCAGTTCGGCAAGTGCGGCCGTACCAGCCGCTGTCAGCCGCATCACCCTGCCGGGCGATCCGCCGAACAGCGAGCCGTCGCTGAGCTGCTTCGTGTCGGCGTCCATCTCGATGCGGAATCCGGGCGGCATCGCACCGGCTGCGCGCGCGGCCATTACCCGGACTCACAGCGCCAGGCCGCCATCCACCGGCACGACGGCCCCGGTCATCCCGCTGCTTCCCGGCCCGGCCAGGAAGGCAAGCACGGCGGCGATCTCGGCCGGATCAAGCAGCCGCCCGGCCGGCTGCTGGGCGGCGAAGTCCTGCGGGCTGCCCAGACCGTAGAGCCGCGCGCTGGCCGCCAGGATCGGAGTGTCGGTCGAGCCAGGGCTGACCGCGTTCGCCGTCACGCCGGTGGGGCCAAGCTCGACTGCCAGGGCACGGATCAGGCCCGCGACGCCCGCCTTCGCTGCGCAGTAGGCGGCCAGCATCGGCAGCCCGCGGGCGGCGGCGGCCGACGCGACGGCCAGGAACCGGCCGCTGCGCGGGCTCGGTCGCCGCAGCAGCGCGGGCACTGCGACCCGGGCAAGGTTCAGCACGCCGCCCAGGTCGACGTCGAGTACGGCCTGCTCCTCATCGATGCGGGACCTCCCACTGCGGCGCTCCCCCGGCAATGACGCCGGCGCAGGCGATCGCGGCATCCAGTCCGCCCCACCGGGACTCGGCCGCCGCGACCGCCTCGGCCAGCGCGGCTACGTCCCGGACGTCGGCGATGAAGGACCCGACCCGGCTTTCGTCGCCGGCAAGGCCCGCCGCCTCGCTCACGACTGCTTCCAGCTCGGCCTTGCTGGCCAGCGGATACGGGATAGCCGCATCGTCCTGGGCCAGGTCGACTGCGAGAACCGACCAGCCAGCCGCGGCGAGCGTCGCGGACGGTCGCGGCGCCGATACCGCGAGCCGCCCCGGTCACCAGGGCCACCCGGCCGCTGCGGCTGCCCGGCGCGGGCATGGGTTACCGCGCAGCCGGCGGTGCGAAACCCGCCAGCGGGCTCTGGTCGCAGGCACGGTCGGGCACGCCACGACGATCTGCAGGCCGCGGGCCGATCGATACTGGCACCGGCTGCGGGCCGCGCCGCGCTGAGCCGCCGGACGCGGGCGCGCCGCGATGGGAGTGATCCCCGGACGGACGCGGCGCAGCTGCGGCATCAGCCGCCGCGAGCGCCGCCTCGCCGAAGCCGCGCACGCACTCCGGGTCCGGCCCGTCCAGCGGCAGCCCGGTGAAGAACTTGGCCGCCATGCACCCGCCCTGGCACGCGTCGAACGCCGAGCAGGACGTGCAAGCCCCGCCGGACTGCGGCCGGCGCAGGTCGGTGAAGAGCTCCGAGCTCCGCCATACCTCGGCGAACCCGCCGGCTGCCGCGGACGTTCCCGGCCAGGAACGCGTCGTGGATGGCGAACGGGCAGGCGTACACGTCGCCGACCGGGTCGATCAGGCACACCACTCGCCCTGCCCCGCACATGTTGAGGCCGGGCAGGCCCTGGCCGTACCCGGCCAGGTGGAAGAACGAGTCACCGGTCAGCACGTTCTCGCCGTGGGCGACGAGCCAGTCGTACAGCTCGCGCTGCTGTCCGGCGGTCGGGTGCAGCTCGTCCCAGACATCCGCGCCTCGCCCGGACGGCCGCAGCCTGGTGATCCGCAGCTGCGCGCCGAAGCTGTCCGCGATGGCCTTGAACGCGTCCAGCTGGGCGACGTTGTGCCGGGTCATGACGACGGAGATCTTGAAGCCGGCGAACCCGGCGTCGGCCAGGTTGCGCATGGCGCGCATGGCCATGTCGAAGGAGCCACGGCCACGCACGGCGTCGTTCACCTCGGCCGTCGCGCCGTCGAGGGAGATCTGCACGTCGATGTAGTCACTCCCGGCGAGCTTCCTGGCGACCTCAGGAGTGATCCGCAGGCCGTTGGTGGAGAACTTCACGCCGACGTGGTGCGCGGTGGCGTAGTCGACCAGCTCCCAGAAGTCGGGCCGCACGGTAGGCTCGCCGCCGCCGATGTTGACGTAGAAGACCTGCATCCGCTCGAGCTCGTCGATCAGCCGCTTGCACTCGGCGGTGCTCAGCTCGCCCGGATCCCGCCGGCCTGAGCTGGACAGGCAGTGCACGCAGGACAGGTTGCAGGCGTAGGTCAGCTCCCAGGTCAGGCAGATCGGCGCGTCGAGGCCGTACCTGAACTCCTCGACGAGGGGCGCGGCGGTCACCGTCATGAGCCTGTCCTCCCGCAGATCATCTGGCTTGCGGCCAGGGTGGCCAGCGCCCTGGCGTACGCGGGCAGCTCGGCCGGCCCGATTCCAGCCTCGGCACAGGCAGCGCGCGCGCTCGGCTGCGTGTCCAGCGACCGGACCACGCTCAGCAGCGCTGGGCTTTTCAGGAACGAAAGCCGCCGGGTGCCGAAGTGATAGAGCAGCGCGCCGAAGCGCTCGGGCCGGACCGACACCTGCGGATGCAGCCGCCAGGCGGCATCCAGGTCGAACGCCGCGTCTCACGCGGATTCAGGGGTCTTGCTCTCGGGGGGGTCACGGGGGGTGTCCCCCGTGTGCGTCTAGTAGACACCGCACATGCCGTCGATGGAGATCTCCTCGACCAGCATGTCAGCGGCGATGACCTCGTCGGTCTCGGTCGCCGTGACGTCGGCGCAGTTTCGGCGGTCTCCTCAGCCGGGCGCTCAAGCACTTCGGTTGCGTTCTCAGGCATGTGATGCTCCTTAGTTTCGGCACTGCGTGACGAATAGGGGTAACGTTAATCGTCATCAGGTGACGAAATCAAGACCCAGGGAGGAACGAGCCAGCCACATGCGAACAGCCGACCAGGTGCATGCAGTCGGGCGCAGGGGACGTCCGCCCGGCACCAGCGCTCGCGAGCTCGAGCTCGTCTCGCTCCGCCTGTTCAGCGAGCACGGCTTCGAGGAGACCACAGTCGAGCGCATCGCCGCCGCCGCCGGAGTCAGCAAGCGAACGTTCTTCAGGTACTTCGATTCCAAGGCCGACGTGCTGTGGCATGCCTTTGACGGCGAGGTCCGGTCACTGCGCGCTGCTTTCGCCGCCGTTCCCGGTGATATTCCACTGATGGAGGCGATCCGCCAGGTGGTCGTCGGCGTGAACCAGTACCGGGCCGAGGACGTGCCCGAACTGCGCACCAGGATGAACCTGATCGGCTCGGTGCCGGCGCTGCAGGCCAGCGCGGCGCAGCACTATGACGCCTGGGAACGGGCAGTGAGCGAGTTCGCGGCCGACCGCCTCGGCCAGCCGGCTGACTCGCTGTATCCGCTGGCTATCGGGCGGGCCACGCTCGCCGTCTGCCGGTCTGCCTATGACCGCTGGGCCGAGCGCGCTGACGCCGATCTGACCGTCTACCTGGACCTGGCGCTGCGCGCACTCGGCGCTGGCTTTGATCCGCGTCGGCTGGCCGCTGTTGAGCCGGCGGACGACGGGCCGCGCACATGAGCGTCGTCCTGTCGCACCCGTCAGCCGCAGACGCCGCCGAGTTCATCGCGGCGGCGCGCGCCAGCGCAGCTCACCTGGACCCGTGGATCGCCGCTCCTGATACGCCCGAGTGGTTCGCCGCGTACCTGGCCAGGGCCGCCCGCGAAGACCAGGCCAGCTACCTGATCAGGCACTGCGACTGCGGCGGGCTGGTCGGCTACGCGAACATCAACAACATCGTCCGCGGCGCGCTGCAGTCCGGCCACCTCGGCTACGCAGCCTTCGCCTCGCATGCGGGCCAGGGGCTGATGACCGCCGGGCTCACGGCCGTGATCAGCGATGCCTTCGCCGCACTCGGACTGCACCGGCTGGAAGCGAACATCCAGCCGGAAATGCGCGCTCGCTCGCCATAGTCCGGCGGCTCGGATTCCAGCGCGAGGGCTTCTCGCCGCGTTACCTGCTGATCGACGGCGAGTGGCGCGACCACGAGCGCTGGGCCGTGCTGGCCGAAGACTGGGACTCCGGACCGCAGACCCTGAGCGGCCAGGCCACCGCTGCCGGTGAGCTATCGAGCGGCTGCCGGTCGATGGCCCGCGGTTCGCGCCCGGCCAGCAGCCAGCCCGCGACGAGCGCCAGCAGCGGCAGGCCGACGATCAGCATCGGCCAGCTTGGCGAGCTGGCACATCGGCCAGGCTGTGGATGCCGCGGTTCCAGGCGATGATGCCGAGGTAGGCGGCGGCCGTGCCGAGCAGCGCCCCGAGCAGCGCCAGCGCCCCTGCCGTCGCCGCCCGTGAGCAGGCGCCGGGTGCTTCCGCTCGCCCCGGTGGCCGACAGCACCCTGCAGGTCGTTCGGCCGTCTCGCTGCGAATCAGCCCGACCGTCATGGCCGAGCACCGCGAGCACCGCCAGCGACGCCGACGGCGGTGGCCCAGTCGCTGACTGACTGCAGCCCGCCTGCGCGGACCGAGACGTTGTCTCCACCGTCAGGCCGTTCGCCGCCGCCCAGTGGTCGGCCTGGCGTCATTGCGCTGAGGTCAGCGCTGCAGGTGCCTGAATGAGCCAGCCGGCGAGCACCGGGCTGCAGGCCGAGCACCTTCATCGCGTGGGCAGTGAGCAAGCGTGTTCGGCGCCGACGTGTAGTGCGGCAGCCCGGTGACCTGAATCGTCGGGTTGGCCAGGTCGCGACGACCTGGCGTGTTGCCGCCAGACCGGCCCGCTGGCCGGGCACTGTGCAATGCCCATTGACGGCCTTGCACGTCCGCGATGACCGCGCTGAAATCCATGATCTTCACGCCGGTCAGCCCTGAGCGTGACGTGAGGATGTCAGTGACTGGTCTGATTCTGCCGGGTCGACGCCGTAGAACCTCAGCAGCGCGGCGTCGCGACATATAGCTGCGCGATCGCGGAGCAGCCCGGACGGCCGCCGGGGCCCACTTCAGGCTTACCGAGAATCGTGGTCAGCCGGCCGTTCGACTGGTACTCCGGGAGAACCGGCATCCCGATCGCTACGGCGGCATCCAGCGGGACGACGTCCTGGCTGTGCAGCCCGGCAGCCAGCGCGTGGACGCGGCCTTCGAGCAGGTGCAGCCGGGCGCTGGTCAGTGGCGGCATGGCCTCGGGCATGTTGGTCAACGCCTCCGGGATCAGGTAGATCACGAGCTGGTTGGCGGGCAGGTTCGGCCAGCCCACCGCGCCGGCGAGTCCCTCGTTCTCGGCAGCCGCGGCGGCACTGATCGCGATGGCTGCGACGATGCCGGTCACCAGGCTGATGGCAGCAAGCGCGGCACCTGACCTGGCCCGGTACCTCGACAGGTCCCGCAGCGCGAGCCGGACAGCTACCGGTGAGTGCCTGGCCACGGCGGCGAACGCGCCGATGGCAACCGGGCAGAGCAAGAGCACTCCGGCGGCGGTGACGACGAGGCCGCCGATGATCAGCGGCGGTACCTTGCCGTGCCGGCATAGCGCGATCGCGGCCAAGCCGATGGTGAGAAGAGCGCCGCCGAGCACGGCAGGCCGGCGGCCTGCCCTAGGGCTAGCCGGACGGCCCGACAGCGCTGCCACGATCGGCACCCTGCGCGGCAGCTCGAGCCGGCCACCACGCGGCCGCGGTCGCGGCAGCACGGCCAGCAGGACCGCGACAACAACTTCCCACCAGGGCAGGCCGAACGTGGCGATCCGGTGCTCGACGATCGTCTCCAGGCGCGGCACGAACGCTGCCCAGCCAGCCAGCGCCGCCACCGCGCCGATCAGCGCGGCGATGGCGCCCACGACGGCTCCGTTGGCGAGCAGCACAAGCCGGACGTGCCTGTCGGTCGCGCCGACCGCCGCGAGCATGCCGAGTGCGCGCAGCCGCCGCTGCGCCATGACGGTGAATCCGGCCACCGCGATCAGCCCGACGAACACCAGGGCGATCGTGTCGAAGACAAGTACTGCGGCTGGCGGGAAGCCACGGGTTGTACGGCGGCCGGCTAGTCAGCTGCGACCCGGCAGGCCGCCGGAACGCGCGGACTTGCCGCCCGGTGGCGTCGAACAGCACGGCGATCGTGTTGCTCGGCGCGAGCTGACCTGTGCACCAGCGCGAACTGATCTTGCAGATTGGCCGGATTCTCGACGATGCCCGACGACGCGCAGTGCTCTGCCGCCCTCGTGCCAGGACGACCCGATGCGCAGCCTGTAGATCGCCGCAACGCCGCTAGTAACCGCCACCTGACCCGGAGCCGGGTACCGGCCGGCGTCCAGCCGGAGCATCGGGCTTGAGTAGCGCGCCGCCGGGCTGCTCCGACCGCACATCGACGGTGTTGACCGAGCCCGGGATGGCAGCCCTCGCGTGCTCGATCACCTCGATCGGGCCGAGCTGACGCGCAGCGGCTTTTACACCGGCCGCCTGCTGTGCGGCGGAACCCGAGATCGTGAGCATCTGGTTCGCGGTACCAAACTCCGCATCTGGAGACGACGGAGCCTCCGCCGCGAAGGCGATGCCGAGGACAGCGGCGGCAACCGTGATCGTCAGCAAACCCAGCACCGCCAGCTGCTGCCGCCACTCACGGCGGTACATGCCGCCAGGCCCAGCGGATCACGGCGCGCCGCGCCGGAGCGCCTCCGGACAACGGCCACGGCAGCCGGCCGCGGCCGGACTGAGATGCTCACTGGCCGCGGCCCGGCATGAGCAGCGACTCCGGGCCCGGCCGCGGCGGGGTCTGATCCGCCATCCTGCCGTCACGCAGGAACACCACCCGGTCGGCCCACGAGGCAAGCTGCGCGTCGTGGGTTACCACCACGCCGGCGACCTCGCCCCGGCACGCGGTCCTGACCAACCGCATCACCGCTTCGGCATTGACCGAGTCGAGCGCCCCGGAGGGCTCGTCCGCCAGCAGCAGGCGGCGCTCGCCGACGACGGCCCTGGCGATAGCAACTCGCTGTCGCTCGCCCCCGGACAACTCGTCAGGGAACCGTCCGGCCCGGTCCGCCAGGCCAAGCTCGTCCAGCGCCTGCATCCCGGCCTTGCGCGCCGTTCGCGCCGCAACCCCGTCCAGTTCCAGCGGCAGCGCGACGTTCTCGGCAGCCGTCAGGCCCGGCAGCAGGTTGAAGTTCTGGAAGACGAAGCCGATGGAGCGGCGGCGCAGCCTGGCTCGCTCGTTGCGCGACATAGAGGACAAGGCGCGGCCGCCGACGAGGACCTCGCCGCTGGTCGCGTCCTCCAGGCTGCCTGCGATGGTCAGCATCGTGCTCTTGCCGGAGCCGCTGGGGCCCATGATCGCCACCAGCGCGCCTGGCTCGACCGTGAGGCTCACCTCGCGAAGCGCGTGCACCTCAGCGGCGCCCTCGCCGTAGACCTTCGAGACATCCCGCAACTCGAGCGCCGTCATCGCCGTGCTCCCGCCGTACGTCGCAGCCTGGGCAGCGGCGCCGCGGTTGCCGCGCGGGTCACCGGGCTGCGCCTGATCCGGCTGTCAGCTGAGTCGAGCCAGCGCACCACCGAATCCAGCCGGAAGAGCTCGGCATCGACGGCGAGCAGCAGCGCCAGGTCGTCGTCGGCCGCTTCCTCCTTGATCCGGGTCCACTGCTGCATCAGCTGCACTAGGTACCGGCGGTGCACCTGAAGCACCTCCGGAACGTCGATTCCCGGTATGTGCAGAGCCACCAGCACCTTGATGACGAGTTCGTCGCGGGGCGGGGAAGCCAGATCCGGCGGCGTGCGCAGCCAGCCGCCGAGCTCAGCCTCGCCCGCCGCGGTAATCCGGAACAGCTTCTGCGGGCCCTCGTCGCCACCGTTGTCCGACTCGACCAGCCCGTCACGCTCGAGCCTCTGCAGCGTCGTGTACACCTGACCGACGTTCAGCGGCCACACTTCGCCGGTTCTGGCCTCGAACTCCTCGCGGAGCTGCAAGCCGTACTTGGATCCCTCGCTGAGCAGCGCCAGCAGCGCGTGCGAGACGCTCATCGCACCTTCAAACTCAGTATCATACTGAGTATGTAAGCAGATCCGCGGGCGGGGCGCAACCACGGACGCGCGGGCGCAACCACGGGGACGCAATCAGTTGAGCAGGCTGGTTCCGCTAACGTACGGGCGGCGGCGAGTGCGAGCCGCCTCGTTCCCGGCCCTTAAGGTAGTGGGGTTTGATTGTCGAGCGGAGGCTGGCAGCATGACGGACCCTGCGGTATCGGCCGATGCGAGGCTCGTTCACGCAGGCACCCGGCGCCAGCCCGGCGAACCGGTCGTGCAGCCGCCGGTGCTGGCCAGCATCCTCACCTCACTGGGCGAGCCGGCCGCCGCCGACTACGGCCGCGGCGGCAACGCGACCTGGACCGCGCTGGAGCAGGCGCTTGGCGCAATCGAAGAGGCGGACGCCGTGGTGTTCGGCTCCGGCCAGGCCGCGTCGATGGCGCTGATGCTCGCCCTGGCACGCGGGCGGGACACGATCCTGATGCCGCGCGACGGCTACTACAACGCCAGGGTCCTGGCGGACCGGCTGCGACCGCACGGCGCGACACCTGTCCTGGTCGATCTGCAGGACCTGGCTGCGGTCGAGCGAGCACTGGCGGGATCCGCCGCCGGCTCGGTGCTGTGGGCCGAGTCCCCGACGAATCCCCTGCTGCGCGTCGCCGACCTGGCCGCACTCGGCCGCCTCGCCGCTGCCGCCGACGCGCCGATGATCGTGGACAACACGGTCGCGACGGGCTTGCTGCAGCAGCCGCTGGACCTGGGCGCGGTGGCTTCGCTCTGCTCGCTGACCAAGTCGGCGTCCGGGCATTCCGACCTGATCCTGGGCGCCGTGATGACCCGCGATCCCGCGCTCGCCGAGGACCTGCGCGGCTGGCGGACCCTCGGCGGCGGCATTGCCGGGCCTGTTGAGAGCTGGCTGGCGATCCGCGGGCTGAAGACGCTGCCGCTGCGGATCGAGCGGCAGTCGGCGACGGCGCTTGCCGTCGCGCGGCACCTCGCTGCCCACCCGCGGGTCCGCGCCGTGCACTATCCCGGAGTCAGCGCCGGCGCGCTAGCGGTCGCCCGTGCGCAGATGCCGCGCGGCTTCGGCCCGTTGCTGTCGTTCGAGCTCGACGGCAGCGCCGAGGACGCGGATGCCGTCGTCGCGGCCGCCCGCCTGATCGTGCCGGCCAGCAGCTTTGGCGGCGTCGAGTCGACCTGGGAGCGGCGCGGCCGCTGGCCGGGCGAGACCGCGCCGGAGTCGCTGATCCGGCTGTCGGTCGGGATCGAGCCGGCCGCGGACCTGGTCGGCGATATCGAGCAGGCCTTCGGCCGGCCCTGACCGCCGATCCGCAGGCGGCCATCGGGCACGATGGCGGCGTGACCGACTACACGGGTTTCGCCCGGTTCTACGACCGGATCATGGGCGACCGCGACGAGGAGATAGCCCGGATCCGCACGTACATCAGCAGGTACCTGCCCGGCGCGCGGTCGCTTCTCGAGCTCGGGTGCGGAACCGGCGCGCTGCTCGCCGGCCTCGCGCCAGAGCTCCGCGGTGACCGGCGTCGACCGGTCGCCGGAGATGCTGGCGATCGCCGCGCAGACAGTACCCGGGGCGCGGCTGCTGCAGGGCGATATGACGGCGTTCCGCCTGCCGGACCGGTTCGACGTCATCATCTGCATGTTCGACACGCTCAATCACGTGCAGTCGCTGGCCGGCTGGCTGTCGCTGTTCAGCTGCGTGCACGAGCACCTGGCCGACGGCGGCCTGTTCATCTTCGACGTGAACACGGCCGGCCGGCTGCGCCGCCTTGATGGCGCGCCGCCGTACCTGGATGAATTCGACGGGAACGTGGTGGTCATGACCGTGCGGTCGGCCGGAGAGTGGCTGTCGCTCTGGCGAACCATGATCTTCGAGCATCAGCAGCACGACAGTCTACCGGCTGCATGACGAGCGGATCTACGAGCTGGCGGTGCCGCTGCACCAGATCCGCGCGGCACTGGCGGGCCGGTTTGAGCCGCTTGCACGAGGCGAGCCTGGACGGCAGCCCGGTCAGCGACGACTCAGACCGGGTGTTCTTCGCCTACCGGCGCCAGGGTGACGGTGGCAGCGGTCGCGGCTCAGCACGCGCCCTGACGATCATTCATCGCGCGCATCAGCTTGATCAGGATGGCCGAGAACTGCTCCCGCTCCGCCGGCGACAGGTCGGCGAAGATCTCCGACATCGCGCTCGAGCCGCGGACCGAGCCCTTCCTCCGCCTCGCGCGCGCCCTCAGGCGACAGCTCGATCAGTGTCGCCCGCCGGTCGGTGGGGTGCGGGCGGCGGACGACTAGTTGCGCTTCTTCCAGCGCGTCCACGATCGCGGTCATGTTGCGCGGCGTCGTGCCGAGTTGCGTGCCCAGATCGCGCATGATGGCGGGCCCGCCGCAGTGCAGCGCCTGCAGCAGCCGGAGCCGCGCGTAATTCATCCCGCCGCAGGCTCGGGTTTCCATCCAGCGCAGGAAGCTCGCGGAGAAGCGCGCGGTCTGGGCCACGAGCATGCTCCGCCCTCTGCTTCGCTCGGCCAGCCAGGTTTACCTCGGCGGAGCACTCGAAGCCGATCCGAGCGGCCAGGCCGTCCTGGCCGCAGGCCTCAACGTCCGGGCCCATGTCCTGCTCTGCCTGCCTGGTCCTACGCTGGCGCTGCCGTGCCTCATGTACCGAGGGTACTTTAGTTGACACGATTATTCCAGCCGGTACTATTACCCGACGTGATCGTTCAAAGTTAAATTAACCTATGACCTGCCCGAATCGAGGCCGACAACGATGACGACTCGCAGACAGTAACCAGGCGACGCCAGCGAGCCCCGACGGCGAGCCCTTATGCCGGCCCGGCGAGCTTCCAGCTCGACCCCGCGGGCTCGGCAGTCTCGATCAGCCACAAGACCTTCTGGGGACTCGCCAAGGTACGCGGCTCCTTCACCAAGCTCAGCGGATCAGCCGAGATTCTGGCAGACGGTTCGGCGCGCGGCCGCTTCGAGATCGACGCGGCGTCGATCGACACCAAGAACGCTAAGCGCGACAAGCACCTCCGGTCCGCCGACTTCTTCAACGCGGCCGACCACCCGCAGATCGTGGTCGACCTGACGCAAGCCGCAGCGCAGGGCAGCGACCGCGTGGCGACCACCGGAACGCTGACCGTGGCCGGCCAGACCCGGCCGCTGACGCTGACCGCGACCGATCACCGAGGCCACCGAGCAGGCAATCACCCTCAGGGCCGAGGCCGACATCGACCGGGCTGACTTCGGCATGAGCTGGAACCGGCTCGGCATGATCAAGGGCCCGGCGCACGTCAGCGTCGTCGCCCGGTACGTCAAGAACGCCAGCATGAAGCTTCAGGTCATCGTCGGAAGCACCCGGCCCACCAGGGCAGCGGACAAGGTAGTGCCCTGGGTTGTCAACCGGGCGGCCCTGCATGAGGCATTCGAGACCGAGGTGATCGACCTCCGCGACTGGCAGCTACCCATGTTCGGCGAGCACATGGGCAGCATCGGCGACCCGAATGATCCGTCGTACTCCGACCAGATCGTGCGGCAGTGGAACCGCAAGATCGCCGAAGGCTGACGCGTACCTCGTGATCACGCCGGAGTACAACCACAGCGTTCCGGGCGAGCTGAAGAACGCCATTGACAGCGTGTTTCTCTCGTTCGCCTTCAGGAACAAGCCGATGGCCATGGTCGGCTACAGCGGCGGAATCGGCGGCGGCATCCGCGCGATCGAGCACCTGACCCAGATCGCGGTCGAGGTAGAGGCAGTGCCACTGCGAAGCACCGTGGTGCTGCCGTTTGTAGACAAGGCGTTCACGCCGGACGGTGAGCCGCCGAGCCGGCAACCGAGGTCAGCCTGCAGATCCTGCTGGATGACCTGGCCTGGTGGGGGGCCGCGCTGCACAACGCGCGCGCTGCGGGCGAGCTCCTGCCTGGCAAGATCAGAGCACGGATGGCGGCGACGGCCGCGCCCGCCCGCTAGCCGTAGCGCGCCGGTCAGCCGCACCCTGGCTGCGCTCGGCGCGGCCGCGCGGAAAGTCCGGCGGTAGGCGTCTGGCGTTGTTGCCCGCCAGGCGCGGAAGTGATGGCGGAACGTGGCCGCGTTCCCGAACCCGGCCCGTTCCGCGATCACGTCTACGGTCTCGTCGGTGTCCTCAAGCAACTGCTGGGCGAACAGGACGCGCTGGCCGGTCAGCCACCGCTGCGGCGTCGTCCCGGTCTCCTGGACGAACCGGCGCGCGAAGGTCCGCGGCGACATCGCCGCCAGGCTGGCCACATCGCTCACGGTGACGGCCCGGTCCAGGTTCCGCTGCATCCACTCGATGACATCGCCCAGTGTGTCGCAAGCCGACTCGCCGATCGGTCGCTCTATGTACTGTGCCTGGCCGCCGTCGCGGTGCGGTGGCACGACCATCCGGCGCGCGATGGCGTTAGCGACCTGGCTGCCGTGCTCCTTGCGGACCAGGTACAGGCAGGCGTCGATGCCGGCGGCCGTCCCGGCGCTGGTGATGACGGTCTCGTCGTCCACATACAGCACCGACGGATCTACCTTGGCCGCCGGATACGTTCGCGCGAGCCTGTCAGCATGACGCCAGTGCGTCGTGCAGCGCCGGCCGTCCAGCAGTCCCGCTGCACCCAGTACGAACGCGCCCGTGCACACGCTCAGCACCCGGGCACGACGGTCGACGGCGCGGCGCAGCGCTGCTAGCAGCGCGTCGGGCCATTCGCCCCGGCCGCAGCGATCCTCTCCGCTGGCAGGCACGACGATCAGGTCAGCCGTCTCAAGCCGGTCCAGGCTGAAGGGCGTCTGCACGCTGAAACCGGACTCCGACCGCAACGGGCCAGGCTCGCCGGCGACCACCGCGAAGTCATAGCCCGGCAATCCGTCGCTGGTCCGGTCGTTCCCGAATACCTCGCACACCACGCCCAGCTCGAACGCCGCAAAGCCATCCAGGACCACGACAGCCACATTTTTCAGCATGGCCTCATTGTGCCTGACGAGTTGGCAGGATGTTAAGGGCAAGTGTCGTTGCTGCCACTGTTTGTTTTCGCCGCGCGCGGTCAGGCTGGATACATGAAGCTCCCAGCTCACCTGTGGGTCCGCACCCGCCGGCTCGTGCGCAGGATCTGTGCTGTCATCACCGAATGCAACTACGCCCAGCGGAGGATGGCAGAGCTGGCGACCGCGCCCGACCGCTACCTCTTCAATCCGGAAGCCGCGCCAGAGACGTACGCCGAATTCCTGTACCGGACATCCGGCGTGCTGCGGCATGAACCGACAGCCCGCGCCCGTACCCGGCCGCGCAATCCGCTGACCGCTGACCGCCGGTGGATGTGGATTTACTGGGGCTATCGCCCCCAGTAAATTCACATCGATCATGCTCGTCCGCCGCCGCTATGCCGCAGACAGCTCCAGAAATTCGCCGAACTCGCGCAGCAGCGCGGACTTGGAGCGCGCGCCGATCACCTGCTTGACGACTTCCCCGCCGGCGAACAAGCTGATGGTCGGCACGTGCAGGATCCGCGTACCGGCTGGTGGTGACGGGATTCTCGTCGACGTTGACCTTCACCAGGTCGACCGACCCAGCGTGATCGGCGGCGATGGATTCGAGCACCGGCGCCACCATCCGGCACGGCCCGCACCACTCGGCCCAGTACTCGACGATGACGGGCCGGTCGTTAGCCAGCACCTCGGCCGCGAAGCTGTCATCGGTAACGGTCCTCGCACTGCTCATTCGTACCTCCCTGGCTACCCGGTGAGTCGGAGCGCCGCGCACTCCTTGCCGTCTCCGTGCTCGCACACGCGCACTAGCTGCCGGAGCCGGCATCGCAGCTGCATGAGCTCCCTGATCTGCTCGTCGATCGCGGCGAGCTTCGCCTGCGCCGCCGCAGCGATTTCCTGCGTCGACTGTGACTCGGCCGGTCCGAGCAGTTCGGCGATCTCACCGAGGGTGAACCCGAGCCGCCGGGCCCGCCGGATGAACACCAGCCGCCATCGGTCGGCATCGGAATACTCGCGGTACCCCGACCCGCGCCGCTCGGGCTGCGCCAGCAGGCCACGCCGCTGATAGAAGCGCACTGTCTCCACGCTGACACCCTCGGCCGCGGCCAGCTTGCCGATCGTCATCCCGGTCATGCCTGCACGGTACCGGCCGTACCGAGGTACGGAGTCAACACCGAAGCTGAGGCGCATACCATCGGCGGGTCGCATCGGTTCTGTCATGGCGGGAACGGGGTGGCTCGTGGCCAGCCGGAAAGCAGGTCCATGCGCCAGCTACGCACTGCTGATCCTGCCGTCGGCAAACCGCGTTTACGCCGAGCGCGGCCGCCGGACTGGCCGTTGCTGAACTGGCGGCGTTCAGTGACTCCGTCCTCGGCGGCGCGCTCTCGGCGGGCGAGGTCACCAGCCGCGGCGGCGTGCCTTACGTGGAGTTCGCGACGGAACGGCTGCGCCAGGAGGACACCTCGTTCCTGGCCAATATGTCGTCGATTTACGCATTGTTTGAGGTCAGCCGGCGGCTTGCTCAGGCCGGTGGAACTGCACCGGCTCGACCGCTACGACGATGACCTGATCACCATCCAGAAGTACCAGGGCAAGACGAACGAGCAGTTCACCAAGCTGTTGCTGAATGTCACCGCGCTTGCGTCAGCGTTCGGGCCGCAGATGCTCAGCCGCCGGCTGGCCGTGCTGGATCCGCTGTGCGGCCGCGGCACCACGCTCAACCAGGCGCTGACGTACGGGTATGACGCGGCCGGGATCGACCTTGATCAACGGGATTTCGAGGCGTACACCACGTTCATCAAGACGTGGCTAAAGCGCAAGCGCATCAAGCACAAGGCGACGCTACGACGGGCCGGTACGGCGCGACGGCAAGGTAGCCGGGCGACGCCTGCAGATCAGCATGGCTGTCTCGAAGCAGGAGCAGAAGGCGGGCATGACGCAGCGGCTCGACGTCGTGTGCGCGGACACGACGAGAGCGGCCGAGTTCTTCAGGCCGGCCACGTTCGATCTGGTGGTGACCGATGCGCCGTACGGCGTTCAGCACGGCAGCAAGACGGCGGCTAGCGGGCTGGCGCGGCGCCCGGCGGAGCTATTGACCGCGGCGGTGCCGGTATGGGCGTCCCTGCTGCGGCCCGGCGGCGCAGTCGGCATCGCGTGGAACACCCTGGTCGAGCCGCGTGAGGAGGCAGCCCGCATCCTTGCGGCAGCAGGGCTGGAGCCGGTCGAGTCCGAACCGTACCGGCAGTTCCGCCATCGAGTCGATCAGTCGATCGTGCGCGACATCGTGGTCGCCCGTAAACCGGGCTAGCCGAGTGGCGGCGGGACGAACCCTGGTCCCGCCGCGGCCTGACTCAGGATCGGTTGGCAGAGCCCCGGACCGGTCACCTGGCGTCACTGCGTTACATCGGCGTCAGGCCGTTCCCTTGGCCGTCAGGCTGGCCGGCGAGGCTGGCCTGCATGGGCTGCGCTGGGCCGCCGCTCGCATCGGTCCCGAGGTAAGGCTGACCGGCGTAAGGAACGGCCTGGTCGCCCGCTGCGTCCGGGGCCAGCAGCATCCAGACGCAGAGGAGTATCAGCGTGGCCAGGAAGGCGCAGTAGACCCAGAACATCGGCGTGAACCCGTTGCTGATGGTGAGCCCCAGTCCAGTCGCCTGTCCCTGCGAAATGCCGAACTGGCCGGGCGAACTCGGCTGGCGTACCTGGACGAAGGCCGAGGCAGCCTGCGCCACCATCGGGATGATCGCCCCGGCGACGAGCGCAGTGCCGAGGCGAAGGGGCCGCCAGAACGTGGCCACCACAGCGACGGCGACCAGCGCCACCATCACCGCCACATCGCCGATGATCACTGGTGTCGGGTTGGCGAACGCGTTGCCTGCCGTCACGATCTGCGTGACGCCGGAAGCGGTCCGCAGGTCAAAGCGATCCCAGGACGGCGCGAAAGCGATCGCAGCGCCGATGGCGGCGAGAATGATCGCGGCGATCGGGACGATCGTCATGATTGGAGAGCCCGGCCGGACGACCCCGTGCCCGGTCGTCGCGCGCCCGGCGCCGCAGCGAGAGCCCTGACGCCGGGAAGGCCGTCCCAGCGCCGGCCGTGCAGGCGAGCCAGCCGAGGATGCCCAGGATCAGCCCGCCGCCCATCAGGTGCGCGCCGCCGGCCAGCGGAGTGCCAGCGTCAGCGAAGAAAAGGCCAAACGTGACGGCGCTGACGCCTAGCCCCAGGAGGGCTCCAGCCTGGCGCCGCATCCCGCCGAGCAGGATGAGAACGGCGCTAACGGCCCACGCAGCGAGATAAATCAGGTGCGGCACGAGGTTGGACGGCTGCGACGCAAGGCTGGCCCCGTCGATGTAGGTGGGGAAGAGGCCCACGACGCCGAGCACGATCCCGACGGCGAGCAGCGCTGCCGCGATTCGCGCGAGCAGGGTGGCCCCGGGCCTGATCGGCGGGTCGCCGTCGATGTCGCTGCCGACGACTGAGTTGCTGCGGCAGGCGTCAAGACGCCGGTCACCGGGGCCGCTGACATGCCTGGCGGCGCAGTCACGGGCGCGATCGTGCCAGGCACCTCGATCGAGGCAAATCTCATCCAGGCGGCTGTCCAGCCCTCCGGCGTCAGAGGCCACCATTCGAGTGGCTGGGCCTGCGGCGCGGCGGCATGCCAGATCCCGTAGAACTGCGGGCCCTGTCCGATCGCGTAGTTCGCGCCCCGGTAGGCGATGCTGACGTGCTCAGGCACGGTCTCGATCCTTCCTGCTCAGGCACACCGTTGGGTATTAGCGCAGAGCGTATTCGGTGAGCCTCCATGTTGCCTGGACGGTGCCTCCGGCATTGCTGACGTCCTGCTCATAGCGGGCAAGCGCTAACCTGCTCGCGATGACTGACGACGAGGTTCCCGGCTTCCTGGCGACGCTCGGCATCCCCGGAATCGTTGACGCGCACGTCCACTTCCTGCCCGACGGTATCCAGAACGCGGTGTGGCGCTGGTTCGACCGCATAACCCCGCCGTGGCCGATCACTTACCGCTCATCGGCCGACGAGCGGCTGGGGATCCTGGCCAAGCTAGGTGTCCGGCATCACACTGCGCTGGCTTATGCTCACCAGCCGGGCATGCTCCCGTTCCTCAATGACCATACGCTCGGCCTGGCCGGGGCGGTGCCTGCGGTCATCCCGACGTTCACGATCTACCCTGAAGCCCGGCGTGACCGCGGAGACCGGCCGGTGCCTGGCCGCCGGCGGCCAGGCCGTCAAGGTCCATCTGCAGGTCGGCGGTTTCGATGCCACTGACCCGTTGCTGGACGGAGCCTGGAGCTTGCTCCAGGATGCCGGAATCCCGATCATCCTGCACGCGGGCGCAGTCGCGGACGGCTCCGGGAACGAGGAGTGGTGCGGCCCGGAGCCCGTCAGACGGCTGCTAGGCCGGTTCCCTGGCCTCCGGCTAGTGGTCGCCCACCTCGGCGCCCCTGATCACGAAGCCTTCGTCGCGCTGGCCGAGGAACACGACGGCGTCTGGCTGGACACGGCCATGGTGTTCACCAACCCGTCCTATCTGGGCCCATCCCCCATGCACCTGGTCGAGCGCCTCAGCGGGCTCGGCGACCGGATCGTCTTCGGGTCGGACTTCCCCACCATCCCGCACCAGTTCGCGGCGCAGGTGAGCGGCCTGGCCGAGCTCGGGCTCGGTGATGACTGGCTGCGCAACGTCCTCTGGGCTAACGGCCTGCGGCTCTTCGGGTTGTAGCGCCAGCCCGGTTTCGAGTACACGGCCGACGCCGGGCCTGCCCTCCGCAGTCACATTCGCCGACTGCTGGGTGTCAGTCTGGTGTCACCCGGTTATGAGGGATCTGAGAGATGGCCGACACCGAATGGCTAGCAGCCGCATTCGAGGAGCAGCGCTCACACCTGCGGGCGGTCGCTTACCGGCTGCTGGGCTCGACGGCTGACGCCGACGATGCCGTGCAGGACACCTGGCTGAGGCTCAGCCGCGCCGATGCGGCCCAGGTGGAGAACCTCGGCGGGTGGCTCACCACCGTCGTCGCCCGAGTCTCGCTCAACATGCTCCGGTCTCGCCGGCACAGGCGCGAGGAACCAGTCGGTGATTCCTGGCCAGGGGCCGTGGGAAGAGCGGGATCGCCCGACCTGGCAGCCGAAGTTGGCGAAGTTGGCGGGGCCGCGGGGGCTGGCGGGGTTGCAGGCGGTGCCGGGGCTGTGGGCGGTGCCGGGGGTGGCGACCCCGAGTTCGAGGCAGTTCTCGCTGACTCGGTCGGCCTGGCCCTGCTGGTCGTGCTGGACACACTGACGCCAGCCGAGCGGCTCGCCTTCGTGCTCCATGACATGTTCGCGATGCCGTTCGCCGAGGTGGCAGCCGTGCTAGGACGTTCAACCGAGGCGACACGTCAGCTCGCGAGCCGCGCCCGGCGCCGCGTGCGAGCTGCCCCCAGCCCGGCACGGGCTGCTGACCTGGCCCGGCAGCGGGAGGTGGCGGCGGCCTTCCTGGCCGCCTCCCGCGGTGGAGACTTCGCTGCCCTGATCGCCGTCCTGGATTCTGACGTCATCTTGAGAGGCGACGCGGTTGCGTCCCCCTCCGGGAAGCCACTGACTCTTCGCGGGGCAGAGGTCGTCGCGCGCGGCGCTTTCGCGGCGGGCGGGCGAGCCGAGAGTTCCCAGCTTGTCCTGGTGGACGGGTCGGTCGGCATCCTTTTCGCGCCCGCGGGCCAGCTTCAGGTCGTGCTAGCCCTGACTATCAGCGGAAGTCAGATCAGCGAAATCGACGTGATCGCCGACCCCGGCCGGCTGCGGCGGCTGGCCCTGACGCTGCTGCCCGACTAGGAGGAGGCCTGCCGCTAGGCAGAAGGCCCGCCGCTAGGCAGAAGGCCCGCCGAAAAAAGCGCAGGCCGGAAGCGCCCGCCGCGAGCCGAGAGCGGCTCCAGCCACCGGGCCAGAAGGCCGCTGCCGCCGGGCTGAAACCCCTGCCGCCGGCTGAAAACCTCTGCCGCCGGGCTGGCCATGCGGTGAGGGTGGGGCTTGGCAAATCACCGCAATCGTATAGTAAGGTTTGCCTAACCTAATCAGGGGTACAGGCCGGGGTCGGCGCTACTCCTGGCCAGCCCGCCCTCGTCGGAGGCCCACCTCATGCTCGCCACCTTGGTCATCTTCTTGCGCGAAGGCGTCGAGGCGAGCATGATCATCGCGATTCTGCTCGCGTACCTCAACCGTATCGGGCGCCGGGACCACTTCCGTGATGTGTTCATCGGAGTCGGCGCCGCGCTCATCCTGGCAACGGCCGGCGGCGCGGTCGCCTACGAGACGATCCGCAGCTACGACGGCTCCCGGGTACAAACGATCTTCGAGACCGTCACGTACCTCATGGCCGCGGCCGTACTTACCTACATGACATTCTGGATGCGCAAGCACGCGCGCTCGCTGTCGAAGGAGTTGCGTGCCCGGGCCGACGCCGCCCTGGACGGCCGCGCCAGGTGGGGTCTGGGGCTGCTGGCGTTCCAGGCTGTCGGCCGCGAGGGGCTCGAGACGGTGGTCTTCACCCTGGCGATCATCTTCTCCACCTCGACGGCGGGTGCACTCACCGGAGCAGCAATCGGCCTGGCAGGTGCGCTCGCGATTCCTTCGTGATCTACCGGCTCGGCCACAAGCTGAATCTGGCCAGGTTCTTCACTGTGATCGGCGTTCTGCTCATGGTGTTCGCAGCAGGGCTGCTGGCCGACTCGGTCGAGAACCTCCAGCAGCTTGGCTGGCTGCCAGTGCTGTCGTCGCCCATGTGGCATTCGGCCAGCATGCTGTCGGAGAGCAGCGCCTTCGGCGACGTGCTCCATAGCTTCTTCGGCTACAGCGACGCTCCTACCCCGTTGCAGCTGCTGATCTACCTCGGCTACCTGGCCATCGTCGTTGTCGCCTACCTCGGCGTGCGGGCAAGGATCGCCGCCCAGGCGGGCCGATCACAAGCCGCAACTCACTGAACCTCTGGCCTGGTCAGCCCGCGCCGTAAACGAGCGCCGGGCGATCGGTCGCAGACCGGTGCTCGACGTGGATGATTACCGTCGTCGCCGGCTAGGTCGATGATCGCGCGCTCATCGCTGGGCGGCCGATGGGGCTGACTGCCGGTGGCTTTTGCCGGACGTCTAACTGCTCGGTTGCATCAAGTCTGATGCCGATGCCAGCATCGCGGGATGCCCGCTTTCTACGCCGCAGACGGCACGGAACTCGCGTACCACATCATCGGAGAAGGCGCGCCGCTGGTTTGCGTCCCCGGCGGGCCGATGCAGGAGTCCGCATACCTGGGCGACCTCGGCGGCCTGTCTGCGTGGCGACAGTTGATCATGCTGGACCTGCGCGGCACCGGCAAGTCAGCAATCCCCGCCGATCCTGAGAGCTACCGCTGCGACCGCCTGGTGGACGACGTCACCGCGCTGCAGGATCATCTTGGCCTTGGCAGCGTCGATCTGCTCGCACACTCGGCCGGTGCGAACATCGCGGTGCACTACGCCGTACGGCATTCGGGGCGGGTGAATAAGCTCGCCTTGATCACGCCAAGCGGACGGGCGGCCGGCCTGGAGCCGGACAATAAGGCGCGGCGCGAGATCATGAATCTCCGTCAGGACGAGCCGTGGTTCAGCGAGGCGGCCGCTACCTTCAGTCGGGGCGCCGAAACCGAGGACGACTGGAGAGCCATCGCGCCGTTCTTCTACGGGCGCTGGGACACCGCCGCCCAGGCTCACTGGTCAGCCGGAGAGACGCAGGTCAATGAGGAGGCTGCTCAGCGCTTCAGCGCTGAGGGAGCCTTTGACCCGGCGGTGACCCGCGCCGGGCTCGCCGCGTTCGGCTCGCCGGTGCTGGTACTGGCCGGCGGCCTGGATCCGCAGTGGCCCCCTCAGGTTGTTGCCGAGTTCGCCGCCCTGTTCCCGGCCGCCCAGTTGGTCGTCCAGCCAGCTGCCGGCCATTACCCCTGGCTCGATGATGGGGGCCGGTTCATCTCGACCGTCACCGCATTCCTGGATGGCTGAGCTCAACCGATCGCGTAACCATGCGCGCCAGTGCACTATCGACGCGTCCTCCCCACTAGCACGATGGCGGAAGGACTTCCGGGCTGGATCCGGTGGAGGATACGAGTATGCGTTACAGAAACTCGATGAGCTGGATCAATGGGGACGAGTCGGGTTACCACGTTATGGGATTCGTTGCTGCCCAGCAGGGCGCCATGGCCGCAGTGACTCGGCAGATGACACGACGGTAGAGGACCCGAGCGGTCAGCTTTCGGTCTTTCTCGCCTCCCTGGCTACGGAGCTGTCGGCTTGGCGCTCGTCGCGAACTGCATCGAGATTCGCTGGCGGCCGGCCGTCGCTAGGACGACTCGTCGTCTACCGAGTCGTCTGCCCGGCGGTGGTGGCTCCGTACAAGTGCCGTGACCTCTTGGGTGAGACCGATCGAAGGCCCGCCGATCAGCTCCCATGCGCGGGTGATCCCGATCAGGAAGCAGACGATCACCAGGGCAGCGATGGTGTTCACTGCGCCGGCGTCGGCTGGCTGGGCGATCACGGCGGCTCCCTCGGTAAGTTGCACCACGAACGTGGCGACCAGTCCGAGCAAGAACAACGCATCAAGTAGCGTGCCCCGGCGCACCTGGCGGGAGCGGATCAGCGAAAGCAGCGCTGCTATGACGAACACGAGTCCCACGATCGCCACGCCCAGTGCGGCTGGCCCGATCTTCTGCCCAGGTATCAGTGCGAACAGTGACACCGCTAGGGCGTTGGTAAACGCTGTGAGCGCTGCCGCGGCGCGGATGCGGAGGATCTGCGATTGTGCCTCTGCCCGGGCGAGCCGATCGGACGCCACCGAGATGGCCACGAACAGCAGCCCGATCAGTGCGCACGCCCCACTCGCGCTCGCGACGAAGAAATCACGGATGCTCTCAGGTACCACGTGGTGATCCTCGCATTCGGGGATCAGCGGGTCAGCACTGGCTAAGCATTGCTCGCTCAAGCCGATGGCCATGAACCGTATCCGAGTAAATCAGTCGTTGTGATCCTGAGCGCGCAGTTCGGATTCGAGCAGATCCATGGCTTTGAGGAAAGCAGCCTGTTCGCTCGTGGTGAGCCTGTCGAGGACGCGGGCCAGGGGGTTCGCGGCTCCATCGAGCCATTCCCGGACAGGGACGGTCTGAGCGGGGGTTATCTGGACGATCGTTCGCCGGCGGTCGGCGGGATCCGGGTGTCGTTCCACGAAACCGGTCCGGTCTAGGTCAGCCAGCACACCGCTGACTGTGGGCAAGGTCAGCTCGAGCCGACCGGCGAGCTCGCCGACGGTCAGCGGACCGTCGCGGAGTTGTTGCAAGGCGGCCACATGGCGGGGGCTCAGGGGGGAGGGAATGTTCGGCGCGGCATTCTCCTGGTAACGGCGCATCCTCGTGGGAAGCCGGGTGAGGAGTTGCATGAGCTGCAGGCATAGCGCGGAGTGAGTGGAGCTCTCGGCCTTGTCACCGGCAGCCGGCTGGCTGGCCATACGTTCTCCTTAAGACAGCGACAGCTTGACGGCTACAGCTCCAGATTATACGGTTTTGGAAACAAAACTATTTGGTTAGTTGAACAGAAGTTATAGGAGGGTCTAGCTCATGACGACGTCAGGACCGTTGACCAGCCCGGCGGTACAGACACTGCTGAACGAGGCGAGCCTGACCGGCAACTGGGTTCTCGATTCCGCCAGGTCAAAGGTCGAGTTGAAAACTCGCCACACGTGGGGCCTCCGTCCGCTCGCGGGCGTCTTCCACGAGGTCTCCGGCATGGGCACCGTCTCGCCCGCCGGCGAGGTGAGCGGCACGCTCAAGGTGGCCGCCGCGTCGATTGCCACCAAGAACAGGAAGCGTGACAGCGACCTGCGCTCCCCGCGCTTCTTCGAGGTCAGCAGATACCCCGACATCACGTTCACCGTCGACCGGATCACGCCGGGCGCCGACGGCGTTACCGTCAAAGGCAATCTCACTGTTCGCGACCAGACCCGTCCCCTCTCGTTCCCGGTCCGGGTTTCGGTGCTCGGGGAGGACGAAGTGGCTCTCGACGGAGAGGTCCAGGTCAACCGCGCCGAGTTCGGCCTCAGCTGGAACTGGATGGGTATGGCGTCGATGGAGAACACCATTGTCGTCCACGCCTTGTTGACACGGCGCTGACATCAGCCGATCAGCGAATGTCGGCAAGCGATCCTCGACGCGTGGCGCACGCGACAAACGGATCCAAAGCAGGTCCGCAGCGGGCTGGGCTTGTGAGCTGTCCATCGGTGCCCGGCCCGTTCGTCGTGAGGGCGAGAACGTCCAAGCCAGGAGGAGCACGATGAGCGTTCCACGGATCGTATCGGCCGATGAGTGGCTCGCCGAGCGTAAGGAACTGCTAGCAGCCGAGGAGCAGGCGGCCAAGGCACTGACTAACGTCAGCGAGCGCCGCCGTGACCTGCCGGCCGTCAAAGTAAAGAAGGAATACCTGTTCGACGGGCCAACCGGGACAATGAGCTTGCTCGACATGTTCGAGGGCCGGCTCCAGCTCATCGTCCAGCACTTCATGTTCGACCCTGCCTGGGACGAAGGCTGCCCGGTCTGCTCCTACCAAGCCGACAGCGTGGGCAATCTTGCGCACCTGCACGCCCGCAATACCACGTTCGCCGCGGTGTCCCGCGCGCCGATCGGCAAGATCGAGCCGTTCCGGCAACGGATGGGCTGGTCGTTCCCCTGGTACTCGTCCCTCGGCAGCGACTTCAATTACGACTTCCACGTCACGCACGACGAGAACGTCGCGCCGATCGAGTGGAACTTCATGACCAAGCAGGAACTGATCGACGCTGGTATGCCGTACTTCGCCAGGCCCGGCGAGCAGGGCGGCGTCAGCGTCTTCTACCGCGACGGCGACACCGTCCTCCGCTCCTACTCCGGCTTTCGCTCCGTCGTCGACCTGCTGTGCGGCACCGACCAGTACCTGGACCTGACCCCGCTCGGCCGGCAGGACGCGGACGTGCAGTTGCGGCATCACGACAGATACACCGGCGGCTCGTGACGGACGGCGGCCGTCTGCAGGATGCTGGCCAGTGCGCCTGGAAGCTCGCAGGCGACCCGTCACGTCATCGGAGCAGCGAGCATGACCTGCGGCGCCACGCGGGCGGCGAGTTTCCCGACTGGGAGTACCCGAATGAACAACCCCGTCGTCCACTTCGAGATCCTCGCGGCGGGCGACCTATGCCTACCTCCCGCAACCCGACGAGGGGATCGGTGGCGGTGTCGGTCAAAAAAGGCGGGGCGCAGGTCAACCTCCCGCCCACCGACATCGACGGCGTTGGCACGACAGCCCGCTTCCGTGACGCACACGGCAACACCATCGGCCTGGTGCGCTCGGCGACGACAGCTGACCCGCCCTAACAGAAGAACGTGGCGCACAATTACACCTCCCGCCAGGACGTGCTCAGCTCGCAGATTCGGTTTGCGTCCGGATCGGATGCAGGGCACGCGAGAGCTGAACCGAGGGAGGCTGGCCCGCTTCCCGAAGGATAAAATTACTGGGCCTTAGACAGCCTCGCTGGTAGCGTCGACAGCGTCCGTGGCAGCACAGGAGGAGGTGAGACCCATCAACGCGATGTCCGTTGGGTGCTCCCCCTCCGCACGGTTGGGCGATTTGACATAGGTGTCGCCGGGAGCGCTCTGAAAAGGCAATCCCGAAAGGCTGCACCTATGCACTTCATCGCTGAGACTTCGTCGAACGACGTCGTGGAACGTACCTTCACGCTCGGTGACATCAACGGCGTGCTGTGGACGCCCGCCGCTGGCTCTGACCGAGCGCCCCTGGTTCTGCTGGGCCACGGCGGCGGACAACACAAACGGGCGCCGGGCGTATTGGCCCGCGCGCAGCGGTTTGCCACCGGATGCGGTTTCGCCGCCGCCGCGATCGACATGCCCGGCCACGGTGACCGGGTGCGGACGGCCGAGGACGAGCGCCAGATCGCAGCCATCCGGCAGGGCCGAGCGGCGGGCGTTCCGCTCGGCCCGATCATCACCGCCTACAACGCCGAACTGGCGGCGCGGGCGGTGCCGGATTGGCTGGCGACCATGGGCGCACTGCGAGACATCGTCGGGGTCGGCGCCGCGGGGCCGATCGGCTACTGGGGTCTGGCGTTGGGAACGGCGATCGGCGTGCCGTTGGTCGCAGTCGAATCCGGGATCACCGCAGCGGTTTTCGGACTGATCGGGGCTGCGACCCTGATCGACGCGGCGCGTGCGGTCACCGTTCCGGTCGAGTTCCTGCTGCAATGGGACGACGAGCTGGTCGAGCGCGAGTCCGGTCTCACGCTATTCGACGCCTTCGGGTCGAGTGAGAAGACCCTGCACGCCAATCCCGGCGGGCATGTTGACGTACCGCGGTTCGAACTCGACAGTTCGGCCCGGTTCTTCGCCCGGCATCTGGGTGGCGGGGTGGGCACGCAGGTGTGAGGTCGCCGCACGCTCGGCACCGTTCCCCCGCCGAGGTCAACGCGCTAACCGCGACGCTGCGCCGGCATCATCTAAGGCTTGTCTTATATAAGCCCTCGCTGATATCTTCGCCTGGTGCACGCGTTCGACGTACTCGGCGATCCGGTGCGCCGCCGCGTCCTGGAGCTGCTCGGGGACGGCGAGCTCACCTCCGGCGCGCTCTGCGACGTGATCGAGCGCGAGTTCGGCATCTCCCAGCCGGCCGTCTCCCAGCACCTCAGGGTGTTGCGGGACAACGGTTTCGCCACGGTACGACCCGACGGCGCGCGGCGCCTCTACGCGGTCGCGCACGAGCCGCTGCGCGGCATCGACAGCTGGCTCGACCAGTTCCGGCGGTCCTGGACGCCGCACTTGGACGCGCTTGCCACCGAGCTGGCGCGAGGCAAGCACGAGCGGAGGAAGGAATCATGATCGATGTGACCGAGGAGATCACCACGGTCCGCCGCGAGGTGGGCGGCCGGGTGCTGGAGGCCGGCAAGGCCCGGGTGGTCACGGTGTCCCGCAGCTACCCGGCCGAACTCGCCGACGTCTGGGACGCCTGCACCAACCCGGAACGCATCCCGCGCTGGTTCCTGCCGGTGAGCGGAGAGCTGAAGGAGGGCGGCCGGTACCAGCTGGAAGGCAACGCGGGCGGCACCATCACCCGCTGCAACCCGCCGCACGGCTTCGACGCGACCTGGGAGATGGGGGGCGACCTAAGCTGGATCGAGCTGAGGCTGGCCGACGAGGGCTACGGCCGGACCCTCTTCAGGCTGGACCACATCGCGCACGTGGACGACAAGCGGTGGACGCAGTTCGGGCCCGGTGCGCTCGGGGTGGGCTGGGACAGCGGGCTGATCGGCCTGTACCTGCACCTGACCACTCAGCAGGCGGTGGACCAGGCCAAGGTAGCCGAGTGGTCCGCGTCCGGGGAGCGCCGCCGGTTCCTGACCGCGTCCAGCGACGCCTGGTATGAGGCGAGCGTGGCCTTCGGCACCGACCCGGCTGAGGCCCGTGCCGCCGCCGACCGCACTACCGCGTTCTACACCGGCACGCCCAAGCCCGGCGACGTGGCTGACCAGCACGGCTGACCGGGCGGGATTTGAAACCCGCGACCTCCGGGTTGTGTGACATACGACTTCCGTCTTGTTCGTCTCAAGCGTGCCGGTGCGTCCGGCTGACCGAGACGGGGGCGGCCGCCGCTATATCGCTGTCCTCATCATGGCTCCCGTGTTCCACGCCGTTTCCTTAGCAAATCCGGTAGCACGCCGGACTACTGGGCAGGCGCATCGACGGTGAGCCCCACGCCTGCAGCCGCATCTGCCAGCCGCTTGTCATAGGTGACGAACGAAGTAAGCTGCGCGCCCAGGCGCAAGGCCGTTGCCAGGTGGATTGCGTCCAGACTTCGGACGGTCGGCGGCGTAACGGTCTGAGCCAGAATCCGGATGCCTGGATCTAGACCCACGAGCTCGATCAGATCCAGCACCGGGGTGAGTCTGACGACGGCTTCCGGGCTATGCCTGGCCACTGCGCGGAAGGACTCCACTTCCGCCAGAACCGAACTTACCCAGCCGATCTCAGCTCGGTCAGCGAGCCAGGCACGCAGCATCTCTGACTCAGGTTCGGCGTGGACCAGCTTGACGATGGCCGCCGAATCAAGGTAAATCATCACCGTTCTTCCTGGCGCGACAAAGACAACTCCTCGGCAATGTTGATGCCGTCAGGCTCTCCTAGTGGCATACGGAGTACGGCGCGCCGCATCTCAGCAGCACGTTCGCGACGCGCGGCCGCCTCTAGCACGGCTTGCCGGATCGCCGCGGACCGAGAGGCACCACCCTCGGTCAGGACGTCGAGCGCGTGTTCTGTAGCGTCGTCGGTTCGGATCGTGATCGTTTCCGCCATGAGTCAATAGTAAGACATCGCGTCTTACAAGCAGAAGAGGCAGCTTGAAGGCCACTCGTCAGTACTAGCGTGGCACTCAGGCTGCGGCCGATGGCCGAGGAGGACCTCCCGGCAGTCGGGACTTGGCTTCACCTGCCGCATGTGGTCGCTGGTGGACGCCCGACGCCGCGCCGATCGCCATCTAGCGGCTGACCGCGGCGCAGTCGGCCACCGGCAGCCGGCGGACAGTACGCAGTTAGCAGCCACACGCGCCTACGGACTCAAACCTCTCCTGAACCCGATTCCGGGTGGGCGCGCCGGTGCGGTACGACGACGTTCATTATCCTGACCCGCCTGCTGAACTCCGGGCGTGAACTTCTCCGGTACGGCTCGAGCACCGCTCCCAGCTCCCTGCCCACCCGCTGAAACTCCTCGACGGTCAGCCAGAGGTCAGCGTTGTTCAAAACGGCGGCATCGCGCCACTCCTCAGGCTCGGCGTGGCCGGCCCCGGCGAACTCGACAGCGATGGCGCGGGTCATGTCGATGTAGGCGGCGACGACGGCTGCGGCGGCCGAGGCTCCGGCGGGCGTCGAGCCGTCCAGGTCGGTCTGGACCTGGCGTCCGCTCGCCCGCCACGGCCGTTCCCGGCGGTCCGGTCTCAGGGCTGCGGTCTCGGCGAGCCCGTACCGTTCCAGGAACTTCAGGTGGTACGCCGTCGCGCTCGGGCTCAGGCCGGTGAGCTCCGCGCACTGGGTGGCGGTCAGCTCTTCGCCCGTCGCCAGGGCGTCGATGATGGCCAGCCGGGCCGGGTGCGCCAGGGCCCGGATACTGCGGGGATTCTCGAAGCGATAGGGAGGGGCGTCCTCCGGTGATCGCTCCTGGTCATAAGTCTCGGACATCGATCAAAGGGTACTCCTTGACCGGGAGATGTTAAGCAATTACTGTTCAGTGAATGCTTAACATTGGCTCCGGCCGCAGAGACTTGTTCATCGCCCTCGCCGGGCGGATGGTGTCGACGTTCGGCGACGAGGTGGCGCTGGTCGCCCTCACCCTCCGGCTGCAGGCCGACGGCGGCCGGCCCTACGAGGTCGCCCTGCTGCTTGCCGCCGGGATCACCCCCTTGCTGCTGCTCTCTCGCCCGGTAGGCCGTCTGGTCGACTCGCACGACTCCCGGCATCTCCTTGTTGGCGCCGGGCTGCTCGAGGTGGGGTGCACGGTTCCGCTCGTGTTCGTGCACTCGGTCGTGATCATCGTGGTGCTGGTCGCCGTTCTCGGCGCGGCCGCGTCGGTAGCCGGCAGCACCTGGTCGGCGCTCGTCCCCCGCATCGTCGGCGAGGACCATGTAGCCGAAGCGGTGTCGGCCGTGCAGTCGCTGAACGCCCTTGTTGCGGTGGGCGCGCCGGCAGTCGGCGGTCTGCTTGCCGGAGCGTTCGGGACTGGCCTGCCCCTAGTCGTTGACGCGTCCACCTTCGTCGTGGTGACGGTGGCGGCCGCGCTCGTCCGCACCCGGCGGACTCCGGCCGCGCTCGGGTCGGACGCCCGCCCGGCGGAGGCCCGAGGCGGCCTCGAGATCCTGCGCGCCGACCCGGTGCTCGCCCCGCTCATCATCGGCCTGGTAGTGCTGGTCCTGCTGGTCGGCATGGTCGATGTGGTGCTCATATTCCTGATCCGGGTCACGCTTCACGCTGGAGGAGCCTGGTACGGGGTCGCTCAGGCCGCGTGGATCGCCGGGATCGTCGCCGGGTCGCTGGGGGCTGGGCGGCTCAGAACCGAGCGCGTCCAGACCTGGGCGACGATCGCGGGTGCGGGCGTCACCTGCGCTGCCCTCGCCCCGTTCGCTGTGGTCCCGGCGGTCTGGATGCTTGTGCCGCTGTCGTTGCTCGGCGGGACCGGGAACGGATACGCAAACGTGTGCGCCTCGACCCTGCTCGTCACCCGCACGCCCGACGCCGAACGGGGCAGGGTGTCGGCCGCTGCCAACGCCGCTCTCGGGGGTGCCCAGGGTGGCTCGCTGCTGGCAGGCGGAGCGGTCGCCGCCGTGCTCAGCCCTCGGGAGATCTACGCCCTGGCCGGAATGCTCGGTGTGGCCGTCGCGATCGCCATCGCAGTCTTCTACGCCGCCCGGGCGACAAGAACCGACCAGCACGCGCTCCCTCGGTCCGAAGAACCGCTCAGCAGGTGAACCGAGCCGACCCGTCGCCACGACCCGGCGGTAGGCAGCGGTCGACCCCGTCCTTACCTGGCTGGCCCTCAGCCAGCTGGCTGACCTGCCCGTCACCATCGACCTGATGACCGCGCGGATCCTCGGCATCGGCCGCACGAAGGCATGCGAACTCGCCCGCCACGGTGAGTTCCGTGCCCGGTAATCCGCATTGGAGATCTCTACCGCGTTTCGACTGCCGATCTGCTGCGACTGCTCGGCGTCAGTCAACGAACGCCGACGCGCCGCCGAGCCCGGGCGGCCTACAGGTCTAGGAACAGGGCAGGCATGCGCGGGTCACTGTCCAGCTCGCTTGTGATCTCCGGCGTGGCTCGCGACGATTCGTCGGCAACGGCGACCTGCGGCAGTCCGCCGGCAGGCCACCGTGCTGACCGGAGGTTAGCGGTAGGTGCCGGGTGTTACGACGCCGGCGTAGTGGAGGAAGTGGGCGCGGGTGTAGGTGCGGTTGCCGGTGATGTCAGGGTCGGGGGTGGGTCCGAGGGTGAGGTCGGTGCCGAGGAAGGGCTGGAAGCGGGGATAGAGGTTGAGGTAGCTGGCGGGGTCGGCGCGGAGCAGCCCGATGAGCGTCTCGGTGACGATCCGGCCGCCGACGGAACCGAGGTTGAGGCCATCGGCGGCGATCTTGGCTTCGGCGAGGATGTAGTACCACAGCGGGGTGCTGACGCCGAACGGGGCGTAGACGCCGGCGATGTCGGCAAGGTCGGCGGGGGTGAGCGGGGTGGCGCCCATGGCGCGGGCGACGGCCTGCCCGGATGGCAGGCTCCAGGTGAGCTGGCGGAGCAGGTTGCGCTGCGGCAGGACGGTGGGCGCCGTCTGGGTGTGCGGCGCGATCGCGGGCAGCGGAAGCGTGAACATCACCGAGGAGATGGTGGTGTCGATTTTCTTGTTGTTCTTGACCTGCCCGTCGCCGAGGTCGAAGAAGGTCTGCCAGCCGACGTAACGGCGCGGGGCGGGGTAGCCGCCAAGCAGGTCGTCGCGGTCGGCGGGGGTGTTGAAGTCCGGCTGGGTCGCGTCGAAGACCAGGCCGAAGAACGGGTCGGCGGTCGGGCTGGTGCTGTCGCCGGTGCCGCTGGTGAAGTTCGCGCGGTAGGAGGGCCGGACCATGGAGTGGCCGAACCGGTAGGCAGCGGCGCCGAACTCGATCGGCATGAACGCATCGCCGGGCGGCGGCCGGTAGAAGCGGTTACCCCGGGCCAGCACGTCGGTGACGACGGCCTGCCCGGCGATCTGCGGCAGGTGCTCGTTGACCAGCAGCCACTGGTAGTGCCACAGGGTGACCTGCCGTGCGATCAGGAACTGCGCGTACCGGCCGGACAGGTCAGCGCTCCTGGCGGCGGGGAACGCCTGCAGGCTGAAGCTGCCCAGCTCGGACAGCACCCGGTTGTAGAACAGGATGTGGCCGCAGTGCAGCCCGGCGATCATGATGTTCTCGTCGTTACGCGGGTCGCCCACCAGCGCGGTGTAGGTGCCGTCGCCGTTCGCCACCCTGGGGACGTCCTCGTGTACGCCGCCGGACCCGATCTTCAGCTCCGGGCCCACCGACCCGTCCGGGTTCTGGACGTACAGGTCCGGGCGCAGGCCGGGACCGCCGCCGAACACCGAGTCCAGGTCCAGCGCGGGCGTCCGGGTGTTCGGCGATGTCAGCGGGTTGGCGGTCACGCCCAGAGTGGACGTCTGGTCGAAGGTGATGTCGTGGTCGGTGAACTGGCCGACGAACGTCGACCCAGCTGTCATCGTCGGGTTGTCGGGGTTAGTCCCGTAGGGGTTGGCCGCGGTCGGATTGCCGTTCACGGCCGGGTCGACGATGAGGTTCTTCGGGCCGGCCGCCAGATCATCGCCAGCATCCATGATCCCGCCCTGCATGCCGACTTCCAGCAGAGCGGCCCGCACGGTGTCTGTCGCATCAGCGAACGGCGGCAGGCCAGGGAAGATCCGCCCGAACAAGCCGCTGTCCGCCGGCACCCCTGGACCGAGCCGGCCCCGCTGCACGGCCGACCCGGCCGTGCTCGCCCGCGCACTGCCCGCCACCCCCGGCAACACCCCCGCCGACGCCGCCAGCAGCCCCGCACCCGCCGCGCCCGTCCCCGCCAGCAACCGCCGCCGCGACGGCCCCGTCCGCGTCTGATCGTCTCTCATCACAGACCTGTCCCCTTCTCCGCTTGCCTTCGCCAGCGGCGTTGTCGTTCGCGACCCGCCGCCTTGCCCGCGCTCCTGCACGCCGACGACCTTTGCGCCGCGGCAGATCACTCGTGAGGATTACGGTGGACACCGACCGGATCGAGCAGCAGCCGATCCCAGGGCGCCCGACGGCGCACCACCCAGGGGCCGGTCGGGCTCCGCTGTCATCGCCTACCTGGTCAGCGGCGCCTAGGCGACGGTCTTGGTGCGCAGACGGAGTTACTTGTCGGTGATGGTGAAGTTGTTGTTGCGGTCGGCGGGACTGGAGGTGCCCGCGACCCTGGAGCCTTTGGTGCTGACGAGGGCTTTTGGTTACAGGCTGACGAGCGGCTGGCGCATGCACCATACGTAGCCGCCCACAGGAAAGCCCACATGTACGTCGGCTCGGAGTTCGGGGCGGACCTTCTGACGGCGCCGATGCGCCCGGGAAGCTGGCTTGGCGTTCGCCGCGCCGCTGGAATACCGGTGGCTCGCGCGCGGGATAGCGCTCCGCGCTGGCCCGCCGTACCGTTGGCGCTGTGTCGCCCCACCTCAGCGGGGTAGCACGGTGGCGAGGGTGCGGGCTGTGGGCTTGCGAAGGGCGTTGGCCGTGACGGAGCAGTCTTTACTATCTTTTGCCGCGCTGTTGCGGCAGCTGCGGGGCGAGGCGAAGCTGACGCAAGAGGAGCTGGCGGAGGCGGCCGGTCTTTCCATGCGGGCGGTCAGCGACCTGGAGCGAGGTATCAACCGCACCGCGCGCAAGGACACCGCCACGCTGCTGGCCGGGGCGCTGGACATGGCCGAGTCGGTCAGCGTGGTGTTCGTGAAGGCGGCACGCGGGCGCGTCCCGGCCGAGGATGTACTGACTGCCATGCGGAGTTCCGGTCACCGGCTGGCTGGTACAAAGCCGCGGTTGTGGAACATCCCGGCCCGCAATCCGGCGTTCACCGGCCGCGAAGCCCTTCTGGCTGCGGTGCGGGAGCGGTTGCAGGGCGGGCAAGCAGCGGTGGTGCAGGCGCTGTACGGGATGGGCGGGGTGGGCAAGACCCAGTTGGCGGCCGAGTACGCGCACCGTTTCGCCGGAAGCTACGACATGGCCTGGTGGATCAACGCCGAGCAAAGCGGGCTTGTCGGGAACCAGGTCGCCAATCTTGGCCAGGGACTGGGGTGCATTCCACCCGGGGCAGGGAGGGAGGCGGTGCGGGCCGCGGTACTGGCCGAATTGCGGCAGCACGGCCGATGGCTGCTGATATTCGATAACGCCACCGCACCTGCCGATGTGATGCCGTGGCTGCCCGGAGCCGGTGGGCACGTGCTGATCACTTCCCGCGAGCGCGGCTGGGACGAGGTCGCCACGCCGGTCGAGATCGACGTGCTTGCCCGGGCCGAATCGGTCGAGATGCTGCAGCACAGGGTTCCCGGAATCTCCGAAGCCGATGCAGACCGGCTCGCCGCCGCGCTCGGCGACCTGCCGCTGGCCATCGCTCAGGCTGCTGGCTTCGTAGTCGGCACTGCAATGTCGGCGGGTCAGTACTTGCGCCTGCTGCAGACCCGTGCCGGTCAGCTGCTAGACCGGGCGGTGCCGGGGACTTACCCGCAGTCGCTGGCAGCCGCCACCGCTGTGACAGCAGCCCAGCTAGCGGCGCACGATCCAGCCGCCGTTGAGCTGGCCAGTCTGTGCGCCTTCCTCGCCCCCGACCCGATCCCTGAAGAGGTATTCACCGGTGCGGCTGGCCTGCTTCCTGGCAGGCTGGCAGAGCGGGCGGCCGATCCGCTGGCCTGGCGGCAGACCCTGGCCCACCTGGCCGAGCAGTCACTGGTTCGCGTCGATCACCGCGGTCTGCAGATGCACCGGCTCACCCAGGCCATCCTCCGCGATCAGCTCACCCCGGACCGCGCAGCCGCCGCACGCAGGTGCACCGAGGCGATCCTGGCCGCTAGCGACCCCGGCGACCCGCCCAATCCCGAAACCTGGGCCCGGTGGGCACAGCTGATGCCGCACGTACTCGCGGCCGACCTGGCCGCCACCGATAACCCCGCCCTGCGCGAGCTGGTTCGCCGCGTGTGCTGGTATCTGATTGAGCGCGGCGATGCCCGGACACCCCGCGATCTCGTCAGCCATCTTTACCAGCAGTGGCGCGACCGGCTCGGCGAGGATCATGAGCACACGCTGATGGCCGCGCACTATCTCGCCTGGGCGCTCCTGGAGCTGGGCCGGTACGCCGAATCCCGTGACCTGAACCGGAGCACCCTGGAGCGCCGGCGGCGCGTCATGGGTGACGACCACCCGGACACTTTGAACTCCGCCCACAATCTGGCTGTCGATCTGCGCCAGCTTGGTGAGGTGCAGGCCGCCCGCGACCTAGACCACGACAACCTGGCGCGCCAGCGGCGAGTGCTGGGCCAGGACCACCCCAGCGCTTTGCGGTCGGCGAGTAATCTGGCTGCCGACCTGCGCGAGATTGGTGAGGTGCAGGCCGCCCGGGACCTGGACCAGGACACGCTGGAACGCCGCCGCCGGGTACTGGGCGAGGATCACCCCGACACCCTGTACTCCGCCTACAACCTCGCCGCCGACCTGCGCGAGCTTGGTGAGGTGCAGGCCGCCCGGGACCTGGACCAGGACACGCTGGAACGCCGCCGCCGGGTACTGGGCGAGGATCACCCCGACACCCTGTACTCCGCCTACAACCTCGCCGCCGACCTGCGCGAGCTTGGTGAGGTGCAGGCCGCCAGGGACCTGGACCAGGACACGCTGGAACGCCGCCGCCGGGTACTGGGCGAGGATCACCCGGACACCCTTCGCTCCGCCTACAACCTGGCCGCCGAACTCCGCGCGCATGGTAGTCCAGCTGACAGCCCCGTAAAACCATGACAGCGCGCGCGTAGCTTCTCGGGCAGTTAACCGGCAAGGCAGTTCGGTAGCCGGCCGTATGTCGGCGGAGTGGAGCCCAGTCTCGGTCGGCCGCCGAAGCGCTGCACGGTGCCGTTTCATGCTTTGCCTGACCGCCAGGTGCTGCGGCCGAGGGCCCGATCCCACGGACGAGCGGCGGACAAACAATCAGAAAGCCCGACCACCGTCTCCGGTGATCAGGCCTCCGACCTGCTACTTAATGGTAGCGGGGGCGGGATTTGAACCCGCGACCTCTGGGTTATGAGCGCAGTCTGGCCCTGTTCAACCCTGTCCGGCATTGACCGTAAGCGTGCGGCAGTTCTCACCGTCGCCGTCTGCGTGCCCGGCGAGAGGCGTCGACCATCGACGCGAACTGCGACGGCTCGATGATCGGCCGACCCCGCCAGGGCGACATGCTCGTGAGGTCCGCGTCGGCAGAGACGATCAGGAACGCGCCTACCGCCGCCGCCAGATCCAGGATCCGGTTGTCCTCCCAGTCCGGGCAGTCTCCGACGGTCTGCGGCGGGTCGGTGATGCCGCCGCCGGACGCCTCGGCCATCTCGGCCAGCGCCCGCAGGTAGTCATCGACCTCCTCATCCGGGGTCTTCAGCACCGTCGCCAGCACCCGGCCGGTGTTGGCCAGGATGTGCGGCGAGAGCCACAGCGCGAACTCCGCCGCGTCGTTGACAACGCCCAGGCAGTCCGCACTCGGGTTACCCGACGTCGGCGGAGGTGACGGCCAGCTCCGGAACGGGGACTCCCCCACGGCAACCGCCAGCACGAGCACGTTCACGTCGAACACGACCGACACCGCCGCCGGGCCGGGCACGCTCACTGCCCCGGCGTCCCGCCCTTGTACGCCCGGCGGATCTCGGCCAGCAGCGACTCGTAATCCTGGCCCGCCGCCGCGGCCCGCTCCGCGTTACGGGCCTGGAGCTCACGCAGCCGCTCGGCCCGGGCCAGCGACTCCATCACCGGCAGCGTCGCCCGCAGGTACGCCGACCGGTTCCCGTGCCCGAAATGCTCCACCAGGCGGGCCAGCCGCTCCTGGTCCTCATCCGCCACCGCGAACCCAACAGTCGATGTAGACATACCAACATTGTATCCCGATTGCATCTCCAGATGCAATCGATTAGCAGCGAGGACTCCACGGCCGCCGGTGCAACGGCTTCCTAATTACGGAAGGTAATGCTGTATTACCAGTCTGGGAGCCAAACTCCCGCCGATCTGCGCGGTGGCTGGCGACGGTCATCCGGTCCCCCGCTCGTTACGGGTACTGCACCAGCCTGGCTATCGACTTCAGCTCGAGGTGCCGATGCCGCTGCTGGAGATGTACACCCGCGGTGACGTCCCGCCTACACCGGTGCATGCATCGCCGGGCGCACTGGCGCACACCTGACCCTTGACGCCATAGCGACGCAGAGTCAATATTGTTTCGTTTTCGTTAATTGGAAGCGGTTCCATTACGAAACGCAACGCTCGGGAAAGATCACTATGCGGACTTCGCGACGCGCGACCATCGCGGACGTGGCAGCCGCATCAGGGGTCGGCGTCGGGACGGTTTCGCGTGTCATAAACGGCGCAGTAAACGTACGTGAGGCGACTCGCCTGCGCGTGCTCAAGGTGATCGATCAGCTCGGATACCGGCCCAGCCACCTGGCCGCTGCGCTGTCGCGCGGGAAGCAGCGCAGCGTCGCTATCGTGGTGCCGCACCTTACCCGCCCGTCCGCCGTCGAGCGGCTGGCCGGGGCGCTCGCGGTGCTGGCCGCCGAGGGCTATGACACAGTCGTCTGCAACGCTGACTCGCCCACCCGCCGCGATCACTTCCTGGCTGCGCTGACCAGCAAGGACCGTACCGACGGCATCATCATCATGTCGCTGCCGATCAGCCAGCATCAGTTGGCCGCGGTCCGCCGTGCCGGCGTGCCGGTGGTGGCTGTCGACGTGACCCTGCGCGGCGTTCCGCACACTGTCATCGATGACACGGCCGGCGGGTGCCTTGCGACCGAGCAGCTGCTCGCACTTGGGCACCAGCGAATCGGTTTCGTCGGCGATCTGGGCGGCCGCATGACGAAGTCCACGTTCGGCTTCACCGCTTCCGGGCGTCGGCTGGCGGGGTACCGGCAGGCGCTTGCGGTCGCCGGCCTCGCCCCGTGCCAGAGCCTGATACGGCTCGGCCCGTACGGCGCGGCGAACGCCGAGGCACTGACGACCGAACTGCTCGGGCTTCCGGACCCGCCGACGGCCATCTTCACCACGTCGGACACCCAGGCGATGGGCGTGCTCGCGGCTGCCGACCGGATGGGCTTGCGGGTACCGGGCGAGCTATCGGTTGTCGGCTTCGACGACATCGAGCTTGCCGCGCTGATCGGCCTGAGCACGGTGCGCCAGCCGCTCGAGCAAAGCGGCGTGGAAGGCGCCAGGCGGCTGTCGGCCCTGCTGCGCGGCGAGAAGGTCAGACCGCTGCGGCAGGTGCTCGACCTGCAGCTCGTGCAGCGGAACACGTCGGCGCAACCTCGGCCAGCGGGCCAGGCCAGCTCGGGTCGCGGCGTAGCGCGCGAGACGGTCGCCGCCGCGGAACGTCACTACCGCGCCGATGGCTGGGGCATGCCGCGCACCGGATGCCTGGCCAGCGGTTACCGTGCCGACCGCGCGGAACTCAGGAGGCAGTCATGACCGGCGACCGGCCTGCCAAGCCAGCCGCGTTAGCCAGCCCAGCTGGCCGCTGCGGCCATGCGTTGCGCACACCGCAGGTGCCGCCGGGCGTACCGGCAGCTCAACACCATGCTGGAGGGAAGATGATGGCAGGCAGAGACCGTCCGCCCATGCGGCCGCAGCGTCCAGCGAAGAGCAGGCGACTGCTGCCCGGCGGCAGGCGGCGCCGCGACAGTAGCGGGGCTGGCGAGCGCCGGCCTGCTCGCTGCGGGACTTGCCGCGTGCGGCACGAGCGGCGCGAGCACGGGCCCTGTCACACTGAATTTCTACCTCTATCCAGATAACTCCGGCGCGACCCAGACGGCCATCAAGAACTGCGACCAGCAGAGCGGTGGCAAGTACACGATCTCCTACCAGAAGCTGCCCAACGGGTCTGACGGCCAGCGGCAGCAGCTGGTCCGGCGGATGGCCGCGCACGACCCGACGATTGACATCATGGGCCTCGACGTCACGTGGGAGGCCGAGTTCGCCCAGGCAGGCTGGGCCGCGCCGTGGACGGGCGCGAACAAGGCGCAGGCCGAGAACGGCACGCTCAAGCCCTCTTTGCAGACCGCGATCTGGCACAACCAGCTGTATGCGGTGCCTGACAACACCAACACCCAGCTGCTCTGGTATCGCTCCGACCTCGTGCCGAAGCCGCCGACAACCTGGGCGCAGATGATCGCCGACGCGGAGCAGCTGGCCAAGCAGGGCAAGCCGCACCTCATCGAGATCCAGGGCGCGCAGTACGAGGGCACGACCGTATGGTTCAACACGATGGTGGCCAGCGCCGGCGGCTCGGTGCTGAATGCGGACGCCACGAAGGTGACACTCAGCACGCCCGCCATCAAGGCGCTGTCGATCATGAAGCAGCTCGCCACCTCGTCCGCAGCGGATCCGTCGCTGCCAGTGCAGATGGAGAACGACAACCGGCTCGCGATGGAAGGCGGAACGGCTGCGTTCCAGCTGAACTACCCGTTCGTGTATCCCGCCATGAAGGCCGACAACCCCAAGCTGTTCAAGCACTTCAAGTGGGCGCTCTACCCGGAGGTCATCCCGGGCGTGCCGGCCAAGGTGACGATCGGCGGGATAGACCTCGCGGTGAGCGCCTATTCGCAGCACCAAGCGCTCGCCTTCCAGGCAGCCCTGTGCCTGCGCGACGCGCAGAACCAGCTCATCGCAGCCAATGTTGGTGGTGTGCCACCGACGATCGCCAGCCTGTACAGCAATCCCGCGCTCTTCGCCAACTACCCCTTCCATGCCGACATCCTGAAGGAACTCGAGAACGCAAGCGTCCGGCCGAAGACGCCGGTCTACCAGGTGGTGTCCATCGACATCTCGCACCTGATCTCCCCGCCTAGCGGAATTAACCCGACAGGTACGGAGCGGTCCATGATCAGCCAGCTCAACAATGCCCTGCAGTCAAAGGGCCTGGTCCCGTGAGGCGCCGCACGCACTGCAGCCGGCCGCTAGGAAAGGCCGTTAGGAAAGGAAAGCGCCGATGAGCAGCAGCACCGAGGCGGTCACGGTCGCCGCCCAAAGCGAAGCAAAGGTCAGGAAGGGCCGAAAGCAGCTTTCCGAGGGCGCGCGGGCCGAGCGCAGGCTTGGCTGGATGCTGTGTGCCCCGGCGGTCATCGTGATGATCGCGGTCACTGCTTACCCGGTGGGCTACGCCATCTGGCTCTCGCTGGAGCGCTACAACCTGGAGACTTCCGCAGGCCATCAAGTTCGTCGGGCTGAGCAACTATGGCGCGATCCTCAGCTCGCCGTACTGGTGGCAGGCGCTGAAGGTAACAGTGATCATCACAATCTTCTCGGTCGCCATCACACTGGTGCTCGGGATGCTGCTGGCGCTGCTCATGCACCGGACGCTGTTCGGCCGGGGCACCCTCCGCACCGCCGCGCTCATTCCGTACGGGATCGTGACGGTCGCCGCCGCCTACGGCTGGCAGTATGCCTGGACGCCTGGGCAGGGCTACCTGTCCGCGGCATTCAACCACAGCGCGCCGCTGACCTCAGAAGTCAAGGCAATCATCGTCATCATCCTGGCGGAGATCTGGAAGACCACGCCGTTCGTCGCACTGCTGCTGCTCGCCGGGCTGTCGCTGGTGCCCGAGGACCTGCAGAAGGCAGCGAAGGTGGACGGCGCAACCGCCTGGCAGCGCTTCGTCAGGATCACGCTGCCGCTCATGAAGCCGGCGATTCTCGTCGCCCTGCTGTTCCGGACGCTGGACTCGTTCCGGATCTTCGACAACATCTACATCCTGACCGCGGGGAACAACGGCACAGGGTCGGTCTCAAATCTTGGCTACGACAACCTGTTCAACGCGCTGAACCTGGGGATCGGCTCCGCGATCTCGATCCTCATTTTCATCTGCGTGGCCATCATCGCCGTCCTGTTCATCAAGGGCTTCGGCACCGCAGCTCCCGGTACCGACATCGGAAAGAGGTGACCCGCTCATGGCCACTGTGAAAACGACGCCGCGCCAGAAGGTCGGCTGGGGCACGGCGAACCTCGTCGTCATAGCGCTGGCACTGATCCCGGTGCTCTGGCTGCTCTCGCTGTCCTTCAAGACTCCCACGGCGATCCTCGACCCGAGCTTCTGGCCCAAGCAGTGGACGTGGTCGAACTACTTCAGGAGCACCGGGATACTCAGCACCTCACAGTTCATCCGGCCGCTGCTCAACTCCATCGGGATCGGCCTGATCGCGACCTTCATCGCGGTCGTACTGGCATCGATGGCGGCCTATGCGGTCGCCCGGCTGCGGTTCCCCGGCAAGGGCCTGCTGATCGGCATGGCGCTGCTGATCGCGATGTTCCCGGTGATCTCGCTAGTCACCCCCATGTTCAGCATCGAGCGGGCGCTGGGCCTGTTCAACACCTGGCCGGGTCTCATCATCCCGTACGTGGCCTTCGGACTGCCGCTCGGTATCTACACGCTGTCCGCGTTCTTCCGCGAGATCCCGTGGGAACTGGAGAAGGCCGCCAAGGTCGACGGCGCGACCCCGTTCCAGGCGTTCACCAAGGTCATCGCCCCGCTCGCTGCGCCAGGAATGGTCACGACGTCGATCCTGGTGTTCCTGCTCTGCTGGAACGAGTTCCTGCTCGCGATATCGCTGACCTCGACGACCGCATCCCGGACGGCGCCAGCCTCCATCGCGTACTTCAGCGGCAGCTCGCAGTTCACCGTTCCCACCGGGCCGATCGCGGCCGCCGCGGTCGTCATCACCATACCGATCATCATCTTCGTCGTGTTCTTCCAGCGCCGCATCGTCGCTGGGCTGACGTCGGGCGCGGTCAAGGGCTAGCCGGGACACCGGCAGGAGTAGAGGAGAGACAGTGGCTGAAATAGTTCTGGACCACGTCACGAAGCGCTTCCCGGACGGAGCGCTTGCAGTGAGCGACATCAGCCTGGACATCGCGGACGGCGAATTCGTGATTCTCGTTGGCCCTTCGGGCTGCGGGAAGTCCACCACGCTGAACATGATCGCCGGGCTTGAGGACATCACCGAAGGCGAGCTGCGCATCGGCGGGCAGGTCGTCAACAACAAGGCGCCCAAGGACCGCGACATCGCCATGGTGTTCCAGAGTTACGCGCTCTACCCGCATATGACGGTCCGGGAAAACATGGGCTTCGCGCTGAAGCTGGCGAAGACGGACCCGGCGGTCATCAAGGAGAAGGTCGAGAACGCCGCACGGATCCTCGACCTGACCGAGCATCTGGACCGCAAACCCGCCAACTTGTCTGGCGGCCAGCGGCAGCGGGTAGCGATGGGGCGGGCAATCGTCCGCGATCCGGCCGTGTTCCTGATGGACGAGCCCCTCTCCAACCTGGACGCGAAGCTCCGGGTGCAGACCCGTACCGAGGTGTCCAGGCTGCAGCGGCGGCTCGGCACCACGATGGTGTACGTCACGCACGACCAGACCGAGGCCATGACGCTCGGCGACCGGCTCGCCGTCATGCGCACCGGCCTGCTGCAGCAGGTCGGCACGCCAGCTGAGCTCTACGCGAATCCGGTGAACCTATTCGTGGCCGGCTTCATAGGCTCTCCCGCGATGAACTTCATGGCCGGGACTCTTACTGACGGAAGCCTGCACACGGCGATCGGCAGCCTGCCGCTGACTCCTGCGCTGGGGCAGGCACTGGAACGCGCGAACGTCGGCCGCGATGTCATCGTCGGCATCCGGCCGGAGAACTTCCAGGACGCCGCGCTGGTCCAGCCCGACTTGCGGGACAAGGGCATCGTCTTCCGCGCGACCATCGACGTAGTGGAATCGATGGGATCGGACGTCTACGTCTACTTCACGCAGCAGAGCGGGCTGACCGCCCAGGTCGACCAGCTGGCCGACCTGGCAGCGGACTCCGGCAAGGCTGACACGGGAGCCGCCGAGGAGTCCGTCACCGCCCGGCTGGACGCGTCCACGCGAGTACGTGAGGGCGACAATGCCGAGCTGTGGGCAGATGTCCGGGCGATGCACGTCTTCGATCCGGAGTCAGGCCGGAACCTGACGCTGGAGGCAGGCCCCGCCGCCGCTCCGCCAGCGACCGCGTCCGCCTGACAGACAAGCCGGATCATCCCCGGTGGGCCCGTCCGTCTGCTCCCAGGCGGCCGGGCCCAGCGGGAAAGGCGGCGGCCAGCCGATCTCGGCCCGGAGCCGCTCGATGATGTGGTCACTCCGTTCGTGCGTGCGCATAACCCGGTACCGCCCGCGGGCAATCCGCATGTTCGCCTCCCCGTCCGCGCGCTGGCCGATCGGATCCGCCGCGCGGAGCATCCGTACCGCCGGGTGAATTCCTCGGCGGACCAGCGCCGGGCGATCTCTTCGCGGTCCATGAAGCGGTGCTCCGCCGGCATGCACCGGGCTCCCCGTGCTTCGACGCCCTCGCCCAGCTCGGCAAAGCACCATGGATCGGCGAACATGATCCTGGCCTGGGCGGCCGGCGGCAGCGGGACGCGGGCCCGGAAGATCCGGTCGTAGCTCTCTATCAGCAGGTCGCCGCGGCGGCGGATGCCGTCGGCCGGGATTGAGGTGATGACATCGGTCACGTAGCCCTCGATGGTCTTCTGCCCGGTCGCGATGGCCATCGACACCCGGTGGTGGCCGTCCCGGACGAAATGCAGGTCGCCGATCCGGTAGCCGTCGATTGGCGGGATCGGCTCGCCGCGACGCTGCGCGAGCGCCAGCCGCTCCCAGCGCTCACGGACCTGGCTGAGGTGGGTCTGGCCGTCGACGTTGAACGCGCGGGCCGGCCGTGGCGGGTGAGCGGGCAGCCCCGCTCGCAGCAGCATCCCGCTCCGGCTGAGCCGGTAGCCCGACAGGTTCGGATCATGATTTCCGGGAACGAAGGTCAGTGGCGTGGCGAGCGCGTTCATCAGCGAACTGAGATAGTCCAGCGGCAGGTCGCCACACGCGAGGCTGAGATCAGCGGTGCGTACTGACGCAGCGCCCGCAAGCAAGCCCTGATCTACCTCGTCGGAGACAGCGAGCACCGGACGGAACTTCGGCCGTCAGGCATTTCACTGCGCGGCCATTTCCCGAACGTCCAGGCCGCGCTGCCGCAGCGCTGCCTCAACCCGGTAGATATCGGCCTGCCGCAGATCCGTGCCAGGCCTGGGCGGCGGGATATCCAGCCGCCTGCATGCATCCGCCAGCACGTCGGTGTATGCGCCGCGCAGTGCCCGGACCCGAAGATTCTTGGCGGGCAGCCCGGAGGTCACCTCGGTTGCCTCCAGTTGTGCCCGCAGCCGCCGCAGCCGCGCCTCGAGCCGCTCGATGGGCTCCGCGGCAGACGGCCGGCGCCGGGTCTCGGCCAGCCAGTGACTGCCGCGCCAGATGCCGATCAGCAGGTACCCGGCCACGGTCGGAATTGCGATCACGACTGCCAGCAGGGCCACCGATGCCATATTCCAGTGTCAGCCGGACGACCGGCCAAAGGCAAGGCGCGCCTTAGCAGAGCTTCGCGAACTCCATGATCCAGTTCACTTCCCAGGTTGCTGCAGGCGCGCCTCTCGGCTGCCGGCCCCGTGCGTTGACCATTCCTTCCGTTCGCCTGGGATGTGCGGTGGGTCCAAGGCCGCGGATGGCCAGTGCCCTCGTCAACTGTTCACAGCGGCCAGTGCTCCGGCCTCAAGACACTGTCAGTGGTGATCACTCTGTAGCGTCTGCTGACGACCTCGGACGCCAGAACTCGATGACAAACCAATGACAAATGATCATGGCCCGGCACGCCACGAGCGGGATCCGGGCCTGCGACCTGCTATTTCATCAGTAGCCCCGACCGGATTTGAACCGGCGCTACCGCCTTGAGAGAGTCGCGCTGGCACCGAGCAATGTTCCCGACAAAGGAGTCGTCAGAGCACAGCCTCGGTGCCGTTTCATGCCTTGCCTGACTGTCGGCTGCCACGCTCGGAGGTTGCGTCCCGCCAACGAATCAACAACAAACGACCAAGAGGCCCGACCGCCATCTCCGGCGATCAGGCCTCTGACCTGCTACTTCCTGGTAGCGGGGGCGGGATTTGAACCCGCGACCTCTGGGTTATGAGCCCAGCGAGCTACCGAACTGCTCCACCCCGCGTCGGGTCCCCCCACTTTAGGGGCACTTCGGTACCGGTGGCAAATCAGTGCCGTTGCCACGACGTGACCTCAGGTCCGGACTCCCGAGGCGCTCGGCGCCGTCATCCAGACCTGGTACTGCACCCGCTGCTGCGTCGTTGGCAGCTGAGTAAGCTCGTGCGGTTCCTCGGTGGTAGCCAAGTCGACCACCCGCACCGGCGCGCCACCGAAGGCCGCCAGCTTGCGCCGCGTGCCAGCTAGCAATACCGGCCGCCGTCCGGCTGCGGAGATCGATCCGATGACGCTGTCCACCGCCGACACCGGCTGGCCAGCCATCCAGGCCACCGGCACTCCGCACATTCCCCTGATCACCTGGCTGAACTGCGATGCCGTCGTCCAGTCCACGATCACCACCGACGCGTTGGCCGGGATCTGCGCGCACAAGTCCGCGACCGTACTGATCTCGCCCGTGCCAGTCCGGCTCCGCGCCAGCCCCTGCGCGACTGGCGTAAGACCGCCCGACTTGCCGCTGTGAGTCAGCCCGACGCCGAATGTCGTCGAGACAGTTGGCACCAGCATCGCCGCCACGCAGAAGACGCCGGCCACCCCGGCGGTCGCTGGCCGCGCACCGCGATCCCGCGCCCGGCGGGCCAGCCAGGACGCGGCCCACAGCGCGAAAATGATCAGGCCAGGTATCGCCATCACGACAAGCCGCCTGCTAGCCCAGGGCTGGTCCGGCACGATGTCCGGGTACCACAAGACGACCGCCGAACCCGCGGCGATCAACGCAAGCGGGAGGCCCCATGCCCGCCAGACGCCCTTAGGGTCGCGCCAGGTGAGCAGCGCGCGCACGCAGCGCCGCACGATGAGCGGCGAGCCCAAACGCACCGAGCAGAACCGTCGGCAAGCCGATGTACCAGATCACCCAGTACAACGTTTGCTCCGAATACAGGCGAGTCGGGTCGAGCGGCAAGCCCTGCAGTCGCTGTAGCAACTCGATGAAATGGCGTTCGGCCAGGCCAGGATGGCCGCGCACAGTCTGGACGTACGGCCGGACTGCGAACCAGATCAACGCGGCGAGCGTGAGGACCGCGCACACCTCGGGCAGCCACCGCAGCGGACGGCGAGCGAGCGTCTTCGGCACGAACGCGCGGATCGCGCCCGATCCGGCGAAGCTGGAAGGCCATGCAGCACAGAGCGATCAGCCAGACCGCGACAACGCCCGCCAGCGCGACGGTCTGGCCGACCGTGTCGATGAACGGCCGGTCCAGCAGGTAGCAGCCGAGCAGGCCATAGAAAATACCGACAAGACTTCCGACCAGGAACGTGCGCCGCCTGGGGCAGGCGTCCCATCACCAGCGCGCAGCCAAAGGGAATTACCGGAATCAGGTAGATGATCGCGTCGAGGCTGATCAGCAGCCCGAACCCGAGCGACAGACCGGCGAGCGCCGCTAGCAAGCGCTGCGGCGTCAGCCACTGGCCCAGCGCGGCCTGGCCAGGCAGGCGCCGCGCGGCCGCGACCATGACCGCGAACCGGGTCTCCGCAACGATCGGGCTGGGTAGCACAACCGTCTCGGCTCGGCCGCGGCGCATCAGCGTCCGGGGCTGCATCGGGCTGACCGCCAGGATCCGAAGGACCGGCTGGCGGCCGCCCGGCGTCCGGCCGCCCTGCACTCCGCGCAACGCCAGCGAGTCTGCCAGCAGGCAGAGCCCGCCGAACAGCATGATCTGCAACGCCGTCTCGCTCAGCGAGGTCCGGCCAATGTACTGCTGCGGCAATGTCAGCCCGAGGACGAGTGCCCCTGCCGGAGCCCACTGAGGCCCGACCAGCCGACCCACCAAGTCCCGCGAAGGCGAGCGCCGCGAGGCCCCCGAGCACCGGTCCGGCGACGGTCGCCGCGCTGATGCCGTGCACCCAGAAAGCTCCGGCCAGCAGCAGCGGAAGCCCCGGCATCGCGGCCGGATAGAGCGACGCGCCGCGGGCCAGGAATCCAGAGCTAGCGAAGTTCAGGCCTGCGTGGGCGCCGCCGAAGGCCTTAATCGCTTCTGGTATCGGCAGCGAGCCGTGCTGCGCAAGCCAGTAACCAGCCTGGAGGTACGCGCCTGGATCACGGAGAACTATCAGCGCCTCGGAGCGCTCGGTCAGCTGCCATCCGGTCAGGCCGGCCACGATGGCGACGGTCGCCAGCAAACCGAACCAGACCGTCCAGCCTGGCTCGGCCGTGCGGTCGGCCGACAGCAGCCGTGGCCAGCTGGCCGGCACCACCCGCAGTCCGTTGACGCTCAGCGCAACGATTAGCGGCACCGAGATAAGGAGCATGGGCACCGGCAGGAAGTAGTTGCCCAGCAGCAGCGGCAATCCCGGAATCAGCCAGGCCAGGATCATCAGCGCAGGCAAGACCGTTAGCCGGGCGAAATGTGCGCCAGCAACATCCGCGGACCGGGGCCGAGACGCATCGCCTGTGGCGCCGAAGTCAGGCCGAAGCCGCGGCCACCGCCTAGTTACCGGGGCCAGAACCGTCGCCACCGGGGCCAGCGCTGTGGTCACTGGCGCTAGCGCTGTGGCGACAAGCTGCCCGCGGTCGGCCGAATACACGGGCAGCCCGACGGCTGGGAGCCCGCGGCGGATGACCGCCCTGCGGGGCCTTATCGTCCGGCTTTGCCCGCCGCCCGCTGTATCGGCCCCCCGGCCGTCCCGCCAACGCTCGGGATGTCGACAGCAGTATCGGTCCCCTGATCCGTGGTCGCAGGACCGGCCGCTGTATGACGTGCTCACTGCCCGTCGCAGCCGCCCCGATCGAAGCCGGGTGATCGTCGTCGGCAGCGGCAGGATGCTGATTGATGCCGGCGCCGCCGCCAGGCCCGTCGGATGGGAGCACGGCTCAACTGTAGAGGGGGCGGCCCATCTTGCCGACTGGTGATCTGGCAACGCCCGCCTGACTAGCGACAGCACCCGATACCCTTGTGCGCGTCCTCATGTCTCCAGGAACAACGAAGTCGCAGGTCAGCCCCCGTCAGCCGAGCCGCCGGTACTTCGCTAAGCGATGCTTCCCATACCTTTGCCCGCCAATTGCGATTCCTCATATTTAGACCACGTACCATGGACCGCAACCTGGCGGCGGCCAGGATGCCGAACGCATCGGACCCCGAGGAGCTATGCGGCGCCACGACGAAGCGGACAATCAGGGCCGGTCGCAGGCCTCGATCCGGGCATCCCCGACCCCGGGCGCCGGCCGCGAAGGCACAGTACTACCACACTGATTCTCGGCAGCCTTGCCGTGACTGATGGCCGTCGTCCTGGTCGGCGGATCTCTCGCGGTCTACGCAAGTACCGCACTGTCTGGGATGGCATTAACCGCGTCAACGTGTCGGGGGACCTGCAAGGCAAGCGGCCGCCAGTGACCCGAACGCACTGAACCTGCTCGTCATCGGGTCGGACAGCCGGGCAGGCCGCAACGCCAACGCCGGCGGCCGGTCCAGCATCGCCGGCCAGCGGTCGGACTCCATCATGGTGGTGCACATCGCGCCGGGCGCGCACCAGATCGTCGTGTATGAGCATCCCGCGCGATTCAGTAATCCCCGTCCTGGGCTGCACTGCGGAGGACCACACGACGGGCCAGACTGCCCAGCCGTCCGACTGTCGTCGAGCAGGTCAACTCCAGCTTCGCCTATGGCGGGCCAGGGTGCTTGTGGAAGACCGTCGAGCAGACCACCGGCATCCATATCAACGACTTCGTCGAACTGACGTTTGTCGGGTTCGAGCGAGTCATCGACTCCCTGGGCGGGGTTAGGTGTGCCTCCCGAGACGGTGAATGATCCCGTATCACACTTGCACCTGAAGGCCGGGCGGCACCACATCATGGGCAAGCATGGCGCTCGCCTTCTGGCGCACCAGGGAGAATCTCGGCGAGGGAGACGACCCGCAGCGAATCCAGCGCGACCAGTTCCTGATGGCATCCCTGTTGCAAGGCATCGAGCACAGTAGCCTGCTGAAGAGCCCGAGCACGATGCTCAGAGTCATTGACACCCTTACCGGGCATGGCTTCGTCACCACCGACAGCGGGCTGAGCACGCAGCGCATGCTCCAGCTCGGCGAAGACCTGCGCGGAATCTCCACCGAGCACGTTCAGTTCGTCACCGTGCCATGGACGACCTACACCGGGAACGCGCAGTGGATCGACTCATCCCAGTCGCCCACCTATGGGAACGCGAACTGGATCCAATGGCTGCAGCCGTCAAGCTAATCCGCTTTTCAGTGCGATCTCGCACGATACTAAGCTGCCAAAGGCCACGAAGATCAAGGTCAAGCCCGTTCCGCCGGCCTCGGTCGCGGTCAAGGTACTTAACGGGACCAGCACAGGTGGTCCTCGGTGCGGCTACTGCCACGAATCTGTCGACCCGCGGCTTCCATGTCGTCGGGTGCGGCAGGCAATGCCACCCAACCAAAGCTATGGCGACACTGTTATCGAGTACCGCAGCGCAGCCCAGGTGCCTGCCGCACAGACCCTCAGCGCACTCTTCACGAACGTCAGGCTGAAGCCAGATCCGCATCTGAAAACCGCGGCACTGCACCTGATACTGGGCTCGACATTCAGTGGCCTCAAGGCTCCCACGGGAATACCGGCATCTCGAACCTGGCCAAGACCTACAGCGGGATAACCGGCAACGCCAATATCTGCAAGGACAGCAGCGCATTCGCTGGTCCTGATGGCGGCTAGCAGGCGCTCGTCAGCTGGCATTCTCGAGGCCCGTTGCGGCGGTTAAGTGGCTCTTCGAGTCGAGGGCTCGTCACCCTCGCAACGGCTAGCTGATCATTGTCCGTTTGCAGCGCGACCGTGCCTGGCCGCGCCATGCCGAGTCCGGTCGCAGTGTGCAGGACCACTCGGTTCCGCATCGTGACGGCCGCGTGCTAGCCGGAATGGGCTCCTGCCTCCTCGCACTATCCGACAACGCGCCGGATAATAAGGCGGCTAGGAGGAGGACGACGAAGCCGGCTGCGCCATGGCGCTTGGCGCCTTGATCAGCGGGCTGTCGGCCGGGATCGCGCTGTTCGCCGGCAGGTAGACGACGGGTAGCTGCTGGCCGAACAGCTTCAGCATCGGCGCAGTGGCGGGTACCTGCAGCACCTGCCACTGCTTCAGTCCCGCCGGGGTCCGGTGCTCAAGGAACCAGTCCATTACCTGGCTGTCCGCTCCCGTCGACGTCCAGGGAGCCGAGCACCCGAGGTACCAGGCGATCGAGGTGTTCACCATGGCGCATGGCGGGTGCACGCCCATCTTTTTCAGTTCCTCAGCCTGAGCCTGGAATTGTCGGCCGAGTCTCTGATAGGAAATCTGACGCTGAAGGATCGCCCGCTGCGACACGATGCCGCCCAGCAGGAACAAACATGCCGCTATGGCGGCCAGTTTTCGCCACCGGGACTCGCTGACTGCCCACACGATCCCGTCCGCCGCCAGGATGGCCATGAGGGCGAACGTCGGCAGGAGGTAACGGGGTGCTCCGAACGGCACGAGGAACGCATACAGCACGAACACCCAGGCCGCGGTTGCTGCTGCCAGCACCGAGGACGCCTTCATCGTGCTTCGCCACCCAGCCCACAGGCCGAGGGCCGCGATGGCGAGGAAGGCGATCCACCAGGGCGTCTCGTACGGCACGGCCCAGGTGGTGCAGTCCGGCGGAGTGCAATACCACGAGCCGTTGAGCGACCGGAGCTGAGTGCCGAGGGCGAAGTACAGCCGAAGGCTTGGCGGCTCCTGCCCGGCCAGCTGAATCCGCTCGGTTAGGCCGCCGAACCACAAATAGGATCCGACCAGCCACTGCAGGAAGCCAAGCGCGACGCCTATCCCCATCGCGGCGAACACCCTCGGCTTGCGCCAGCGACGCACCACCAGCCCGGCCAGGATTACCGGGCCCATCAGGAACACGACGTTCTGCGGCCGCATCAGGGCGATGAGCAGGCTGGCCACCCCGATGAGCGGCAGCACGGCCCTGTCACTCATCGAGCCGTTGACCGCGTGCAGGAACAGCCCGGTCAGCGCCAGGACCCCTAGCGCCCCCCACCAGTCGGGGTAGACCTGCACGCCACTGTTCTGGGTGATCGCCAGGCTCGCGAGGATCAGCCCAGCCAGCGCCAGCACCCACATCGGCCGGAGGCCTCGCCAGCAGAGCACGGCCAGGAAGAGCCCGATCGCTGACAGGACTGACATCCAGATGCGGAGTGCGATCGCCGAGCTCGTGAGCAACGTCACCGGCGCGGCCAGCAGCCCCGCCCCCTGCCCGTGGACCGGAGGCAGCGACACCCCCGACGCCTGCACGCTGGTCCGGGCAATGTAGGTGATCTCATCGGCACCTAGGGGCATCCGCAGCAGCGCCGGTGTAAGCTCCGCTGCCAAGAACAGCACCGACACCAGCACGAGCCACAACAGGCTGTCCCGGCCCGCCAGGTTCCGCCGGGCCCGGCCAGTCGGTTGCGCCCGCTGGCCGGTTATTTTCAGGTCTTGCACTAACGACTCCCTTAGAGGGCTACGGCAGCGCTCCAGAGCCTACCTACCCGGGCGAGCCCGCTAACCGCGCCGGGGCAGTTTGGGACCTTCGCAACAGGGTCAAGTAACTGACAAAGTTATTCGCCCCAGTCGCTGTAGACCGTACCGTAAACTAACGACGACATTTTCGCTTGTTCAGCCTGGTGGGTACGCGAGAATCCTCGCCAAGGTACGGCAAAGCAACCCTTGTTTGCGCACGGCTGGCTTAGAGATTGCGTTACCTTTGCCGCAACCCGACGCGGCGAAGCCAGCGAAGGCACACCCCTTTGACACTGACGGTCGACACCAGACCCGACATCCCGGAGGAGCCACGGTGACGAGACTTGCCACAGAGGTGGCCGAGTCATCGCCGCAGCCTCAGCCCGGCCGTGGGCTGGCCAGGTGGCCGACGCTCATCACCATGCTGTGCTACGTCGCTGGCGCCATCTACGTGACGGTGGCGCTGTGGACGAACCCCGCCGGGCTCCGGCAGCAAGGCGACCCGCAGGACGTCAACCAGGCGACCTGGTTCATCCGCTACGCGGCGACAGCAATCGAGCACTTCAGGCTCCCGGCGCTCAGCACAATGGCGATGAATGCGCCGCACGGCGTCAACCTGATGTGGAACACCTCCCTCCTGCTGCCGGGCATCGTCGTCACGCCGATCACTGCGCTCTTCGGGCCGCAGGTGAGCCTGACAGCCCTGCTGGTCATCGGCTTCGCAGGCTCCGCGGCCAGCATGTACTACGTCCTGCGGCGCTGGCAGGCAAGCCAGCTCGCGGCAGCACTGGGCGGCGCGCTCTATGGCTTCTCTCCGGCCCTGGTCGACTCGGGCATCGGCCACTACTCGCTGGTCCTCGCGATGCTGCCACCGCTCATCCTCGACCGGGTGCTGCGCCTCGCGACCGGCCGCGGCGGCGCCGTCCGGAACGGGCTCTGGCTTGGCCTGCTGGTCGCCGCCCAGCTATTCATCGCCGAAGAGGCGCTCGTTGACACCGTCATTGCGGCTGTCGTCGTGCTCGTGGTGCTGGCGGCCTGCCGCCCTCGCGAGATCCTCAGCCGGGTTCGGCCGCTGGTGGTTGGCCTGGCGACCGGCGGGGTACTGGCCCTCGTGCTGTGCGCGCGCGCCTTGTGGGTGCAATTCCACGGCGTCAAGCCGGGTTCCGCGGCGGCCACGGTCATCATCAACTACCAGGGCCACCAGACGAACCTCGGCACGCTGCCCTACGCCTTCATCAACCCGTCAAGCTTGGTGCTGCTCCACACCACCGGCACGGGGCACATCGCGAACCTGTACCCACAGCCGCTGCCTGAGTACCTTGCCTACCTGGGCGTGCCGCTCATCATCGTGCTCCTGGTGGCAATCGTCTACTTCTGGAGCTACCTGCCGATCCGGGTCGCCGGCCTCACGTGCCTGATACTCGAATGGCTCGGCATGGGCGCTGCGCCCATGCGGTCGGGCATCTTCACCCTGCCGAGATTCCTGCTGCCATGGGGGGCCATCCAGCACCTGCCCGTACTCGGCGGCATGGTGCCGGACCGCCTGTGCATCCTGGCTGACGCCGCCGCCGCAGTGGTGCTGGCCTTCTCGCTCGACCTCGCCCGCAGCGGCAAGGTCGCCCCGTTCGCCAAGTGGAGCAGAGGGAGCATTATCGCCGCTGGTATAGCGGTCGTCGCGCTGCTCCCGATTGTGCCGGCGCCGTACTCCCCGGAATACACTGGCAGGCCGCCGGCTGGCTGGAGTGCGACCTTCAGGGCACTGCACCTGCCACACGACGCAAGAGTCCTGCTCGTGCCCTTCCCGTACTCCGCCACCTCGCAGGTGATGCGCTGGCAGGCCGTCAGCGGCTACCCGGCCACGATGATCGGTGGCGACTTCATCGCACCGAATCAGCCCGGCCACAAGAGCCGGGCCGGCCGGTCCGCCATGACGGACACGTCCTACTACCTCAACTATCTCTATGACGGGGCGATCCCGATCGCGGCGCCATCGAACGCCACGATCCAGGCGAACCTGGCCACGATGAAGCCCAACGCCGTAGTCGCGGAGGCCACGCCAAGCAGTCCGCTGGGCAAGTTCCTCATCAAGCTGTTCGGGCTGCCGACCGCCGAGCACGGCAAGGTGCTTGGCTGGCGGCTCAAGGCTGGCACGGGTTACTCGGCTCAGACCAACAGCTCGGGCTAACGGCACGTCACGTCGGCCGCGGCCGACGGGTTTCGGGGGGTGCACGCGAGGCGGAGCCCCCCGTGGGTTCAGCTGCTGATCACCTTCGCGAGATCCTCAACCCGGCTGGCGATCTCCGCCTCGGATAGCTCGAGACGCTCCAGGATCGTGTAACGGCCCGGGCGCGTCTGCGGGGCGTAGCGAACCGCCGCAGCGAAGTCGGCGTCGGGCAGGCCTAGCTCGGCAGGCGTCCTCGGCAGCCCGTGGCGATGCAGGCAGGCGGCTATCACCTCAGCCTGTTCCAGGTCACCGCGGAGGTAGGTGCAGAACACCGTGCCGACGCCAGCCAGCTCGCCATGACTGCCCGTTCCCGGGTAGAGCTGGTTGATAGCGTGCATGATCTCGTGCTCGCTGCCGCTGCCGGGGCGGCTCGACCCAGCGACTGCCATCGCCATCCCAGACAGGATCAGTGACTCGGCCAGCACCGTCAGGAACTCGTCTGACCTGGCATGCCGCGGCTGGTGCAGGACGGCCTCGGCGGCCGACCTGGCCATGGCGACCGCCAGGCCGTCGATCTTCTCACCCAGGTCTGCGGCCGCAAGCTCCCAGTCGGCAATTGCGGACAGGTCAGCCAACACGTCGCCGAGGCCTGCCGTGGCCAGCGATCCGGGCGCGCTGCGCACCCGGTCCAGGTCCACGATCACCGCGACGGGCATGGCAACGCCGTACGACCCAGTGCCAGATTCATGGCGAAGCGTGCTGATCGGCGAACAGATCCCGTCATGGGACAGGCTGGTGGCCACCGCGACCATAGGGATCCCGGCCATGTGCGCGGCGAACTTGGTGACATCGATCGTCTGCCCACCGCCGATCCCTGCCACTGCCTCGTAGGACCCGGCCCGCAGCCGCTGGCCGAGCTCGGCCGCCGCCGAGAGCGTGCCGTCAGGCACCCGGAAGATCTCGGCCGCCAGAGTGCTGACCTCAGCGGCGAGCTCGTCGCCCTGGCCCGGGCCGACGGCCACCGCCACCCGGCCCCCAGTCGCGATCCGGTGGTCGGCCAGCAGCCCGCCGAGGCTCCCGATCGCTCCCGGCCGGACGTCGATGACTAGCGGCGACGGCAGCATCCGGGCTAGTAGCGGCATGTTCCTCCTCAGCAGCAGACGGCGCGAGCCCGGGCGGGCCACGCAGCGACGACGGGCTCAGCCAACCGCGACCCTAGCAGCGCCTGGCGATCTCCCTGGCCCGTCGCAGATCCCGGTGGTCATCGACCTCGACCCAGTCGACCGCGCCGATCGGCGCGACGGCCACCGCGCCCCCGCGGTCAGCAAGCTCCTGGTAGCCGTCCTCGTAGAACAGGCCAGGGTCGCGCTTCCAGGTGACCTCGAGCGCGTCGGCCAGCGCTCCGGCTGCGACCGGCTCGATCAAGGTGGCGCCGATGTACTCGCCGTCCGCGTGAGCAGGATCCATCTGCTTGGTGATCCTGGCCATCAGGCCGCGGCCATCCAGGGCAACCTTCATTTCCTCGTCCGCGAGCTGCTTGACGTTGTCCAGGGCCAGGATGAGGTCGGCGCCGCCGCTGGGTTCCCTGGCCGCCAGCAGGGTCTGCTCGACGCTGACCGGGTGCAGAGTGTCGCCGTTCACCAGCAGCACGCCGTTGCTGAAGTGGTCGCGAGCCAGCCACAGCGAGTAAGCGTTGTTCCACTCCTCCGCCCGGTCGTTATGGATGAGCTCAATGGCCACACCGTGCCGCCGTTCCAGGGCTGGAACTCGGCTGCCGACCGCGGCGGCGGCGTAGCCCACGATCACGGCGACGTCAGTCAGCCCGACTGCGGCCAGGTTCTTCAGCGCGATGTCGAGGATTGTCACCTCGCCGTCTACTGGAAGCAGGGTCTTGGGCAGGTGATCGGTATCCGGACGCAGGCGGCGACTCGCGCCAGCCGCCAGGACCAGTCCGATCACGTTCGGTCTTCCTCCTGGGGCGCAAGCGAGCTGAGCACGACTTTGGCACAGATGAGCACTCCAAGATATGCCGTTAGCGCCAGGTACGCGAACGTCGCGATGCCCATGGCCGCAGCAAGACCGGCGAGCAGCAGCCTCCCCTCCCAGCCAAGGGCGGTGCCTCGCTCTCTCCGTTGCTCGCCCGAGCGCCGTGGCTTCGCCAGCATGACCGGCCGGCCTGGGAATGCCAGGTCGGTGTAGCGCATCAGCACGGCCACCACTAGTACGTAGATCACCGGCTCGGGCACCCTAGCGGCGAGCCCGATAGCTGTGAGGTAGAGAATCTGAGCCCCGAGGAGGAGCGACGGCACCAGCCAGTCGAATCGCCCGGTATGGGGATGGGCCGACCCCGGCGCGGCTAGCAGCATGACGACGGCGGGGGCGATCATCAGCACTCCCGGCAAATCATGCAGCCCTACTACCGCTAGCGCCGAGACCGCCATCAGGCCCAGCACGGCCGGCGGCAGCGGAATGAGGTTTCCTCGGACGAGCCTGCCAAGCGTGCGCGCCAGCGCCCCGTCGTCGCGCAGTCGCACAAGCAGTGACGTCCGGCCTGACGAGAGCTCGCCGTCGGTCTTCAGGGCACCTGCAGCTGCCCGTCCCGCGAGTCCGTAGGCGATCGAGATGATTGCCCATTCCAGCAGCGCAATAAGTGCGGCCCTGGCGCCCCAGAGGGGCGCGACGATGCCGACGAGCAGGACACGGCCGCCGGCCGGCATCGTCAGCACCGCAGCACAGACCCGGCGGAAGGCACCTTCAGGTTGATCGCCAAACCCAGGCGGCGTAGAACACACCGTCATCAGATTCCGGACCGCGACCAGGCCGACCACCGCGATGGCAAATGGCCACGCGCGACCCCAGCGATCGGCGGCTGCGCCGACGGCCAGGCCAGCGTAGACCACGCACTCTGCGAGCCACATGCCGAGCGCCGTCAGCCAGCCGGCCGCAGCGGTCGGCCGCCGGAGCCCCAGTTGGCCCAGTCCGACACGGCGACTGCGCAGCGCCGCGGACGGCTGCGTTGCGCCGGCGGCTGCTGCTGGTCCCGGCACGGCCGGCAGCGCTTCAGGCCGCCTGGCTCCAGGATCACCGGAGCCGCGATGTCAAGCGCCGCCGGAGCTGCGAGTAGTTCGCTGTCCTGGCCGCGGCGCCGCGGCTGCGAACTCGCGGATTGCGGCGACAGGGGTGGCTGCGGCGACCGGGATGGCTGCGGCGGAGCGGAGAGGAGTTGCCCAGCCTTGAGCGCCAGGTACCCGGCCCACAGCGCGCCGACCCCTCGGAGGATGTCGGTCCTGGTTCCTGCTGAGAACCAGCTGGCTGCACACACGGCCAGCGCGATGGACACACCGCAGGCGGAACTAAGGCCGAAGCTGCGGCGGCTCGCCCAGTCCTGCGCTGCCCGGCTGGCATGGGCAAGCCAGTCCGAGGCGCTCGGAGTCGGCGCGCCACGAACTCTGGACAGATCGGGAGCTGTTCCGGCCAGCGCGAGCTGGCCGCTTCCGGACAGTAGCCCGATCGGAATGAGCCGGCCTGAGAGCGTCGGGTCCGGATCGAGATCCTCTGGTTCGCTCTGGTCCGGGTCGAGCTGCCCTAGTACGCCCTGACCCGCTTCGACTTCCCCTGGCTCGGATCTCACCTGGCCGCAACTGCGCCGGAGACCTCGCGCCCGGCCCGAACTCGCCCAACTCACCGCCCGCAGCGCCGGTGTCGTCGAAATCGCCGTCACCGGGTTCGCGGTAGGCGTCCCCTCGGTAGGCGGGTCCCTGGTAGTCAAGGCCGCTGTCGGCTGCCCCGGCGTATTGCGGCTCGATGCCGCGAGGTGATTCATCGAGGTACTCGATCTGGGTCAGGTCGGCTCCGCTGGCATCGGCTGAGAGGAGCCCAGCCGTGCCGGCTCAACTGGGAGCAGATCCGCGGCTGGACGAGCGGCCTCCTGCGGTCGGCGCGTCGTCGGCGACCGCCCTCGTATCGGAGAGCGCCCTGGTCTCCGGAACGCCTCCGTGTCCGGAACCGCCTCCGGTGTCGGGAAGCGCCTCCGTGCCAGCCAACGCCGCCGCGTATCCGGCACCGCCTGCGGGTCCCCAAGCGACCGGCCCTGACGCACGCCGCACGACAGGAGGCTGTCCATTCCGGCGAAGTCGGACTGATTTGGCGGACCGGCTTTCAGCCGGGCGCTGGATCCCGGACCGGCGGCTGCTGCTCGCCGGCTAGAACGGCGGCGAACGGCGCGGGCGCACGGCGCCACCGGCCGCCGGTGTTCCCGCAGCCGGGTCTGGATTGGCTTCGGCCGCCGGCCCGTTCATGCCGGCGGCGGCTTCATCCTCCGTGTTGATCTTCCCCGAGAGCAACAAGTAGCGAGATTGCTACCTAGCGTACATATGGCCCGCTGCCGGCGACCGAGGGCCACCGGGCTGAGGGCCTGCAGCGGGATGCACCGGGCGGAGCTCGCCCCATGACCGGATAGGGTCCGGCCATGCGGACGGTGGCGGTGGTACTGGCGGGCGGGTCCGGGCGCCGGTTTGGCTCTGACCGGCCGAAGCAACTGCGCGCGCTCGCGGGCCGGAGCCTGATCGAGCACTGCGTCCAGGCTTTTGACAAAGCGCCGGTGGTGGACGCGTGCTCGTCGTGGTTGCCCCGGACATTGAGGATGAGGTCAGGCAGGCTGTTGCCGGCTACGGCAAGGTGGCTGGGGTCATCCTCGGCGGGCCCAGCAGAACCGACTCGACAGGCAGGCGATCGGCTGGCTGACAACCGCCCTGCGGACGGGACGCCCGGCCGGGCCGGACGGCGGGACTGGACGCGAGACCGGGATGGCGAGGACTGGAAGGTGCTGTTCCACGACGCCGCGCGGCCGCTGGTCGACCAGCGGACAATCGCAGACGTCGCCGCCGCGCTGGATCAGTGGCTGGCCGTTGGCGTCGTCGTGCCGTCGGCCGACACGATCGTGGAGGTCGCAGACGGCGCCATTCGCCGGGTGCTGGCCCGCGACGCACTGGCGCGCTGCCAGACCCCGCAGGGATTCCGGCTGTCGGTGATCAGGCGCGCCTACGAGCTGGCCGATGCCGACCCTGGCTTCGCGGCCATACCGGCCACCGATGACTGCGGCGTCGTCCTGCGATACCTACCTGACGTCCCGGTCGGAGTGGTCATGGGCAGCGAGCGAAATCTTAAGATCACTTACGCTGCCGATCTAGCGGTCGCGCAGGCCCTGCTGGAGTACCCAGGCGAAACCGGCTGTGACGACACTTAGCGCCGCAAAGCCTGGGAGTCAGGCGTCCGGGCGAGCGCCGGAACCAGGCTACGCGGACTTGTCAGGAAGCCGCTTCCCCAGCACATGTGCATCGTCGCGAGCGCGATCGGCACCTTGGCCGCAGCCCGGAGCGGCAACCGCCTGGCGGCATAGGCGGCGACAGCCAGTATCCCGGCGGCGTAGCCGAGCGGAAGCACGAAGCCGATCGTGAGCAGTTCCGGCCAGGCCCCGCCGGCGCCGGCCGCCAGGCCGCCAAGTCCCGCCAGGCCAGCGAGGGTGCCCGCCGCGACCAGGCCGGCTGCGGCAGGCGGCGCGAGATAACGCAGGTTGATCGTCCCAGGATGCTGGCGCGCAACCACGCGCCGCCACCTGCCGTAACGGAAGTACTGGATCCCCAGCTCGGCTACCGTCGCGCGGGGCCGGTAGGTCACCCGCATCGCCGGCTGGAACCAGATGAGACCGCCGGCCTTCCTGATCCGGTGATTCAGTTCCCAGTCCTCGGCAACCCGGAATTCCTCGTTGAAGCCGCCGACCTGGTCGATGGCCTCAGCGCCGGAAGACGCCCATGTACGCGGTCTCGGCCGGTCCGGCCTCACCGCCTGTGTGGTTCTTCGCCGCGCCTACCCCGAACGGCGACGTCATCGCCCAGGCCACCGCCTGCTGGAACGGGGTGATTCCCTCCGCAGCCATCATTCCGCCGACGTTGACGGCGCCAGTCTCGCGCAGCGTCTCGACCGCAGTCCTGATGTAGCCATCGGGCAGCATCGAATGACCGTCTACCCGGACGATCACGGCGTTCCTTGAGGCGGCCAGCGCCAGGTTGATCGCCGCCGCGATCTGGCCGGTGGGATTGTCGATGACCTTGATGCGAGGGTCGGAGTCAGCCAGGCTACGGACAACGTCGGCGGTCCGGTCGCGCGACGGGCCGATGGCGATGACCAGCTCGAGCTCGCCGTCGTAGTCCTGGCCGAGGATGCGGCTGACCGACTCGGCGATATAGCGCTCTTCGTTGCGCACCGGCATGACCACCGACACCGGCTCCGCCAGGCCGATCACCTCAGGGTCGGCGGATGTAGGGGCGCTGCTTGGCGCATCGAACATCTGGCTCATGACGCGAGTCACCGTACCCTCCCTGGCGCCGTTACGCGAGCCGGGAGGCCGGCCGGGGCTCCGGTGTCCCCTGGCCGACCCCGCGGCAGGCCCACGGCCAGGTTAGAGGCCCGGGTCCTCCAGCATCTCGGTGACAAGCGCGGCGATGGGCGACCGCTCAGACCGGACCAGCGTGACATGCGAGAACAGCGGGTGGCCCTTGAGCTTCTCGATGACCGCCACGACCCCGTCGTGGCGGCCGACCCGCAGATTGTCGCGCTGCGCGATATCGTGCGTCAGCACCACCCTGGAGCCAGCGCCGATCCTGGACAGCACAGTCAGCAGCACGCCTCGTTCCAGGGACTGGGCTTCATCGACGACCACGAAGGAGTCATGCAGCGACCGGCCGCGAATGTGGGTCAGCGGCAGCACCTCCAGCATGTCCCGCGCGAGCACCTCGTCAATGACAGCCTGCGACGTCACCGCGGACAGGGTGTCGAACACCGCCTGCGCCCAGGGGTTCATCTTGTCGGCTTCCGACCCGGGCAGGTATCCGAGATCCTGGCCGCCAACCGCGTACAGCGGCCTGAACACGACCAGCTTGCGGTGCTGGCGCCGCTCCATAACTGCCTCGAGGCCAGCACACAGGGCAAGCGCTGACTTGCCAGTGCCGGCCCGGCCGCCGAGCGACACGATGCCAACCTCGTTGTCCAGCAGGATGTCCAGCGCAATCCGCTGCTCCGCGCTACGACCACGCAGCCCGAAGGCCTCCCGATCGCCGCGCACGAGCTTTACTGACTTGTCCGGCAGCACCCGGCCAAGGGCGCTGCCCGCGCCCGCTACGCCGGAGATCAGGACCAGGCCGGTGTGGCAGGGCAGGTCCCGCGCCGCGGCCAGGTCGAGGTGGCCGTTCTCGTAGAGCTCGTCGATCTCAGCGGCGGTCACATCCAGCTCTGCCATGCCGGTCCAGCCAGAGTCCGGCGGCAGCTCCGCCCGGTACTCCTGCGCTGTCAGCCCTACCGCCGCAGCCTTGACCCGCAATGGCAGGTCCTTGCTGACCAGGATTACGCTCTCGCCCTCGGCAGCCAGGCTGCACGCGACGGAAAGGATCCTGGTGTCGTTGTCACCCAGCCGGAAGCCAGCGGGCAGCACCGAGGGGTCGGAGTGGTTCAGCTCGACCCGGACGCTGCCGCCGGAGTCGCCGACCGGCAGGTCGGCGTCAAGGCGGCCGTACTCAACCCGAAGATCATCGAGGTAACGGAGTGCCTGGCGGGCGAAGTAACCGAGCTCTGGATGATGGCGCTTGGCCTCTAGCTCGGTGATGACAACGACGGGGAGCACCACGCGGTGCTCGGCGAACCTGCCGACGGCCGCCGGGTCAGCCAGCAGGACGCTGGTGTCCAGGACGTAAGTTCGGCGCGGCTGGCCGGAGCTGACGAATTCCGCCCGCCGGCTGCCCTTGACGGGCGCGGAGGCCTGCGGGGCGGAACCTGACCAGGGCGGAACCTGGCTGGGCAGGTGCTGCGGACGCAGCGGCCTGCGAGGCGGATGTTGATCGGCCTGCTGAGGATGTGGCCACTCGCTCTCCCCTGGGCGCCGGGCGGGCGCCGCGGTCGGACACAGACGTGTCGGCGGGACCGGGTCCGGCCACCGAAGGGCCGGGAACCCGGCCCTTCGCTCATCTCGCCTGCGTACCAGGACGCGAAGCTCGAGGATCTCAAGGGCCTTCCCGGCGGGCGGCTAGGCACCGCCCGTCATCTCAGACCGTACCTAAGGGAACCGACCCACGGAAGTACCGTAACGAGCTGTTCATGACCAGCTGAAACACCGCAGCGGTACCGAGAAGGCACGGGACAGCTGGTCAGGCGCCGAACCGCCGGTTCCGCTCACCGTAGGACCGCAACGCGCGGAGGAAGTCAACCCGGCGGAAGGCAGGCCAGAAGGCATCGCAGAAGTAGAACTCAGAGTGCGCGCTCTGCCACAGCAGAAAGCCGCCGAGCCGCTGCTCACCCGAGGTCCTTATGACGAGGTCCGGATCGGGCTGCCCGGCCGTGTACAGGTGCTCGGCAATGTGCTCAACGTCGAGGATCTCGGCCAGCTCCTCGATCGTGGTGCCCCTGGTGGCATGATCGTGCAGCAGCGACCTGACCGCGTCGGCTATCTCCCGGCGTCCGCCGTAGCCGACGGCGACATTCACCAGCAGGCCGCCGCGCCCGGCCGTAGCCTCGGCGGCATCCTTGAGTACCTGAGCGGTGTCGGCCGGCAGCAGGTCGAGCGCGCCCACCGGCTTCACGTGGTACTGCTGGGCAACCAGTTCCTGGACCGTGCCCTCGATGATGCGCAGCAACGGGTCAAGCTCGTCCGGCTTCCGGGTCAGGTTGTCAGTGGACAGCAGCCAGAGAGTGACGACCTCGACTCCGGTTTCCTGGCACCACTCGAGCAGCTCGAAGATCTTGTCAGCGCCGGCCTGGTGCCCGCTGCTAACGTCGGCGAGTCCCGCAGACCTCGCCCATCTGCGGTTACCGTCGCACATCACTCCGACGTGACGAGGTATCGCCTGCGGCGCCAGAGTCGCCTCGAGCCTGCGCTCGTAGAGCCGGTAGGCGAGACTGCGCAATCCCATCCGGCACCCTTCCTCGCTGCCGAAACAGCGGCATGTCGCCTGGCTGCGTCCCGGCTGACTGGGGGCTGGCCGACGCGCCCGGCGCCGACCCGCTGCTTGCTGATCCGCCAGCCGAGGAACCCGAGACCCCGTTAGCTGAGGCAACAGCAGTCCCTGCTGCCACAGCACCTTCTGGCTCTGTGAGAACCGTATCCAAGAATGCCACCAGTTCGGCCGAAGTCAGGACAGCACGCACGCCAGTGCCGTCGACTCCCCATGCCTCGATGACCGCACGCCTGGAGAGCCGCCACCCGCCGTGACCGCCGGCCGGGTGCCGCGACGGCCAGGCCCGTTGTCCCGGCACATGCTGCCCAGGCACATGCTGGCCCGCCCGCCACATGCTGCCCAAGCACATGCTGCCCAGGCACATGCTGTCCCGGTATGTCGCGGCCCGGCACATGCTGTCCGGTTGGCCCGTGCCGCGACTGCATGCGCGGGCCGGTGCCCATGCACTCGCCGAGCCAGAGCGCGCTGGACCGCAGCACGCAGCGCAGCTCACCGGTGCCGGGCAGGTCCCCCCGGTCCCGCGACCGCAGCGTGAAGTACTCGTGGTCGCCGGGCAGGTAGCCCGTGTCAGGGCCGCCGCACGCGGCGGGGAACCGGTCGTCCGGGTCCGGCCAGGCGGCAGCCTGCTCGGAATCGAGGCGGGCGGCGGTGATCCGCTGCGCCAGCTGGGAGAGCTGGTAGCCGCAGCGCTGGCCGACGGCCGCGAACGGCACCGAGTCCCTGGTCAGGTTGAGCGTGATCTCGTACGGCTGCCCTGCCTTATCCCGGCAGGTCACAGCCTGCACAGACAGCACGGAACCATCGACGCAACGTAGTGCCCCCATAACGGAACGTTAACATCGGGGTGGCGGGAAATGACACCCCCCACGCTGGTGGTTTGACCGGTCCGTTACGTGCCCTTTGCCCGCCGCGGCCGACAGGGTGAGTCCGCTAGGCCGTTTCTTGCGGCGGCGAGCGCCGCGACGACCCGGCGGTGGGCCTGCCAGATCTCCTCAGGCAGGCCGTCGAACTGGGCGAGGTGCCGCTCGCGGTGACCCATCTCCGCTATCCATCGCTCCGTGTCGATGCTGAGGATCGTGGCGAGGTCCGCCGGGGTAATCGTCACGCCGTCCAGGTCGAGTTCTTCGGCGGCCGGCACGATGCCCACCGGCGTCTGGACTCCCTGCACCTCACCGTCCTTGAGCTTCAGCAGCCACAGCAACGGCCGGAGGTTGTCGCGATAACCGGGCCAGAGGAAGTGACCGTCGTCCGGATCGCGCTGGAACCAGTTCACGTGAGCAAAGATCGGCTTGACGGTGGCCGCGCCGAGGATGCGGAGCCAGTGCGCGGCGTAGGCGCCCTCGGGATAGGACATGAACGGGCGCATCGACATCGGGTCGTACCTGAGCTGACCGTCCACTCCCTCGGCCGCGAAGGTCGCCTCCGCGCCAAGCGTGAGTCCGTCGTAGACCCCCTCCGCGAGATCAGCGATGGCGCGGATGAGCGGCTCGCGGTCGCGCGTGCGACCGCCGAAGATGATGGCGTCGATCGGGACGCCCTTCCGGTTCTCGAAGTCGGCTGCGATGTTGGGCACATTGGTCAGCGAGGTGGTGAAGCGGCTGTTGGGATGCGCCCACGGCTTGCCCTCGTCAGCCTCAGGTCGCTCGGAGACCAGCTGGCCGGTCCAGTCCCGCCAGCCGGTGACGTCGGCGGGCGGTTCAGGCGTCCGGCCCTCCCACCACACGTCGCCGGTGTTCTCGTTGTGGGCGACGTTCGTGAACAGCACGCGGGTGCCCGACCCCACGGACCGCAGGGCAGTCGGGTTGGTCACCTCGTTGGTGTCCTTGGCAACTCCGAAGACGCCGAATTCAGGGTTGATCGCGTAGATCTTGCCGTCCTCGGGATCGACCCGCAGCCACGCGATGTCGTCGCCGTAGAACGAGACGTGATACCGGTCACCAAGGCTGTCGGGCGCGAGCATCATGGCCAGGTTGGTCTTGCCGGAAGCGCTTGGGAATCCGCCGCAGATGTGCCAGGTACGGCCGGTCTGCTTGTCGGTAATGCCGATGAGCATGAACTGCTCCGACAGGAACTCGCCCGACGCCCAGCCGTCGTATGCCGCCTGACGCAGGCCGTGCGCAATCTTCCCGAGCAGCGCGTTACCGCCGTAGGACGAGCCGAAATGCAGGATGGTCCGCTCGTCGGCCAGCGTCACGAAGTACCGCTTGTCATCCGGCGTGCCCTGGCCGAGGTTTTCCAGGTCGCCGGTGACGTGCACGCCGCGGACGAACTTGTCCGGCTCGGCGAGGCTGTTCACGTAGTCGACTCCGCATCGCGCCATGCGGATCATGTGCAGCGCGACAGTGCGGTGATCGGTGAGCTCGACACCGACGGCATAAGGCTCGAGGGGGGAACCAGGCGGGGCCATCAGGTACGGGATGACGTACATGGTCTTGCCCGCCGATGCACCACGCATCAGCTCGGTGACCATCGGGCGCATCTCATCCGACGGGCGCCAGTTGTTGTAGACACCCTTGTCGGCCGGGTTAGCAGTGGCGACGATGGTCCGCTCCTCAGAGCGAGCGGTGTCCTTGACGTAACTGCGGGAGTAATAGCGTCCCTCGCCGGCCGGGACGATCTCGCCGGCCGCGAGTGATTCGCTGATGAGCCTGGCGTCGTCCGATGCGCCGATCACCTCGACACGCTCGGCTCCGGTCACTTCCGCCCAGTACCGCACGTACTCGCGCACATGCGGGTTCTTCAGCCCGGCCCCATCTAGGCTCGCCTCAAGGTCGCCCATCGACGCCGTATTGACCTCAGACGCCACGATTGGTCCTCCTCAAGGCTTCGCGGGTAGTTCCGCTGCGGGGAAACCCGGCAGCACGCGGCCGCGAAGGCCCTGAGAGCCGGGATTTGGGGAGTGTACCCCGGCTTGACCGATTCAATTCGGGCCGGTATGGCCAAAGCATTACGCAAGAACTGTCGCGATTGCCGCTGCTGACGAAAAGCTTTCACGCCGGGAACGTGGCCGCCCGCCACCCGGCGCGACCAGCGGGCCGCAGTTGCGGGGGCCTGCCCGTTCCCGGTCTGGATGCAGCGCAGGCGGCGCGGACGCTCGCTTAAGCGCCCGCGCCAGCCGTCCCAGGCGGGCTGTTTAGGCCGGTCCCTCGGCCCTGACCTGCTCAACCTTGCGCAGCGCTGTCCTCAGATCGGCCAGCCAGGTGCCGGAGTGCTCACCCACGAGGCGCACGCACCAGGCGAGCGCGTCGCTGCGGCTGCGGGCCACGCCGGCATCGACGAGGGTGTCGAGCACCTGCCGCTCGGACTGCCGTAGCCTCGTCATGACCGGGACGGAGAACGTGGTGAACATCACCCTGCGGCCATTGCACTCAACGCCCCATGAAACCTTGCGGCCGAACTTGTGCTCGGCCTCGCGGGCGATTTCGATCCGGTGCTCGCGGGTCTCCTCGCGGAACCGGCGGCTGCGGCCATCAGCCGCGGCAGCAGCCTCTGCGGCGCTGCCCTCGGCGGCGCCCTCGGTGTCGGCCAGCTTGCCGACGATCGTGATCTCCTCGCGGTCGAGGTTGATCTCCGGCGCCGCAGTGAACCAGTCGGCCGGGAGACGGCCGGTGAACCAGCCGCGCAGCGCGTCGTCGGCCGAGGCCGCGCCGCGCGTCTTCAGTCGAAGTAGTCATGTAATTATGATTACACCGTTGCTCGCGACGCGCAAGGAACGAGACCGGGCTGGCCAGTCGTGCGCCGGTACATCCATGCGGTTTCCTGCGCTTTCCCGCCCGATATGCGTAGCTTGAGGTCAGGAAACCGCATGGATGTCAAGCCTGCGGGGCGCGGATTGGCGAGGGCTCAGCCGTCGGCGTTGTCCGCGGCCACAGTTGCCGCAACACGCGGGTAGACCTCGACCGCGCCGGCGAACCCGCCGCCGAAGATGGCCGCCACGACCTGAACCTTCTCACCCGGCTCCGGCGCCTGCAGCATCAGTCCCTTGCCCAGGTAGATCGCTACGTGCGAGATGTAAGTAGGCGCGGTCGGGTCGGTGTGGTAGAAGAGCAGGTCGCCGGGCTCCAATTCGGAGAGCGGAATTCGCGGGCCAGTCTGGGCCTGGTCGACGGCGACGCGCGGCATGACGATGCCGGCCTGGTGCATGGACCATTGCACCAGGCCCGAGCAGTCGAACACGAGGGGCCCGGCGCCGCCCCATACGTACTCCCTGCCGACTCTGCTCAGCGCCGCGGTCAGGAAGGCCCTGATCTGCGCGATCGTCATTCCCGGCCCGCTGGTCGCGGTGAGGCCGATCGCGCCGGCCGAGCCTCGCGTCACCGGCAGCCCGCGGGCGGGTGCCTGGCTGACCAGCGGAGCGACTGAGGCGTCCTTCGGCAGCGCGAGCCTGACCTCCCGCATCAGGGTGCTCGAGGGTGGCGTGCGGCGCGCTGATGACGATCGCGTTCCCGGCGGGCATGCCGAGCGAGCCGGCCACGGTATCGGACACCACGGCGTCGATGCCGCTGATGCCGACCGTGCCGAAGCCGGCGACCGGCAACTGCTCGGTGCGGGCGCCTGCGACGGCCACGGTTCCGCCGACCGGGAGCTTCTCCTGCTCGCCCATCAGGTAGGAGACGGCGATGCCGCCGTCAGCCACGTTCTGCCAGAGAACCGTTGACTTGGCGGTCGGCTTCGCGGCGAACTCACGGAAGGTCGAAGGGTTAACGCCGAGCATCGCGACGTAGCCGCCGTTGACCTTGATCCGGGCTGCGTCCAGCAGGTCTACGGCAGCCACGCCTGACAGCTTTCTGATGGCAGATAGCGAAGCGGCTGGCAGCGAAGATGGCGCGACGGCCAGCAGATCAGCCGGGTGCAGCTTGCCGAGCGCCCGGACCGGCCGGGTGCCGCGGCTGTCAGACAGCCTGATGACGCGCACGGCCGAGCTCGCCGAGCTGCCCTGTCCCGGCAGGAAGACGCCTGCCTTCCTGGCGGCGGTTACCTCGGTCTGACCGGCCTCCTCGCGGGCGGCAGTTGCCAGAGCGACCGCGTTACCAGTGGCCGAGGTCGGCTCCGTCCCGATGTCACCGAGTACCGCGGCGTAGCGGCGCAGCGTCTCGGCGCTGCTGGCTGCGAGTGCTCGGGGCAGTCCGGCGGATGCGTGCGAGCCGGGCCCCGCCTGCTGACCGCTGCTCGCGTTCTGCCGCACCCGCCGCCATCGCAGTTCGCGGCAGCAGCGGAACGACCACCCTCGGCGAGAGGGCTGCGACGACGCCCAACACGACGGCTAGCCAGAGGGCGGCGCGCAGGCGGCGAGTTCCGTCGCGCACCAGTCACACCCTTCCGTCGCTCGGTTCCTCGCTCGGCCAGTGCCTCTAGCCCGACATAGCTGAGCCTGTCGTCCCACGATGCCCCAGCTCGGTGGATCCGTCCAGACTCAGCGAAAACCTATGCTCTTCCAAGGAATTCATACGCGGGTCGTATAGAAGGCGAACCCTTGGCAAACTTCTGGCCAGGGATTGGTAAATGGCGCCGCGAAGTATCCGGAAACAGGCGGCGCGGCTCAGCTCGAGGGCGGAACGCAGCTGGTCTGGCTCGGTGACTGGCGCCTGGCAGCTGAAGTTCCGGCACACGTAGGCGGCCGGGCGGCCGCCGACTGGGCCCTTCCCGGCGAGCAGCGGAATCTGCGCGCCAGCAACGCTGCCGTCGCCGTCCAGCGCCAGCGCCGTCCCTGCCAGCGCCGACCGCGATGACCGCACCGGGTGGAGCTGCCATCAGCGCGACCCGGTGCAGCTCGGCCCGCTGCGGCGTCGCCGGTCCCGCGATCGCGATCTCCACCGGGCCGGACAGCACGGCCTCGGCGGTCGCCAGCCCTGAGCCAGCCGCGCGCGGGTACCTGGCGGCCAGCTCGGGCAGGCTCGACGAGGGCCGCGATTGCCGCGTCCCTGTGGCCGAGCCGAACCGGTCAGCGCCGAGTAGCTCAGCAGCGCATCAGCCACTGCGAACGTGCCGGACGGGCTCGGTCCGTCAGCGACATCCGACGGCCGGTAAATGAGCTGCTCGCCGTCGTCGGCCGTGTCGTAGAAGCCGCCCGTTCCCGTACTGAACCGGGCCAGCGCCGTCTCGAGCAGCTCGCCGGCCAGCCGCGACCCAGCCAGCCGGACCGGTCGGTGGGCGTCGCGCCGGCCAGCGCGATCAGCCCAGCCGCTACGCAGCCGTAGTCCTCCAGCACGCCTGCCGTGCCCGACACCCGGCCGCCGGAGGAGGTGCGCGCGAGCCGGCCTGCGCTCGAGGTGCACCCGGACCAGTAGGTCGGCCGCGGCGGAAGCCGCCGCGATGAAATCAGGCCGGCCGAAGAGCAGCCCCGCGTCGGCCAGCGCGGCGATGGCCAGGCCGTTCCATGCTGCCACCACCTTGTCGTCCCGGCCGGGCCTGGGGCGCGCGCGCACGGGCCGCCAGCAAGCGCGACCGCACCGTGGCGAACCTGCTCGGGGTCGGCCGGGTCGGCGCGCAGCTGCAGTACCGAGGCGCCGTGCTCGAACGTGCCCGCTGTCGGTTACGCCGAAGACGCCAGCCGCGTAGCCGCCGTCCTCGGCCCCGAGCTCGGCCGTCAGCTGGGCTGGCGTCCAGACGTAGAACGCGCCCTCGGCGCCCTCGCTGTCGGCGTCGAGCGCAGCAGCAAAGCCGCCCTCGGCCGTCCGGAGCTCGGATATCAGCCAGTCGCAGGTCTCCTCGGCGACGCGCCGGGCCAGCGTGCTGCCGGTCCGGCGCCACGCGTGCGCGTACACGCGGGCCAGCAGCGCGTTGTCGTACAGCATCTTCTCGAAGTGCGGGACGACCCAGTCCGCGTCGACGCTGTACCGGGCGAAGCCGCCAGCCAGCTGGTCGTACATGCCGCCCCGGGCCATGGCAGCTGGCGGTGACCTCGGCCATTGCCAGCGCCTGCTGCGCCTCGGGCCCAGTCGCCCGCTCGGAGTGCCGGAGCAGGAACTCCAGCACCATCGACGGCGGGAACTTCGGCGCCCGGCCGAAGCCGCCCCGGCTCGCGTCGAACTCGCCGGCCAGAACGGCCACAGCCGACTGGCAGACCTCGTCGAGCCCGCTAGCCAGATCGGCCTGCCGGTCGCCGCCATCCGCCGGCGGAGCCAGGCGCCACGGCTGCCCGCTCAGCCAGCGCGGCCGCGATCTGGCTGGCCTGACTGCGCACCTGGCTCCGGTCTTCCTGCCAGGCCTGCGCCACGCCGAGCACCAGCCGCTGGAACTGGGCGCGCGGGAAGTAGGTGCCGCAGAAGAACGGCTCCCGGTCGGGCGTCATGAAGACGGTCATCGGCCAGCCGCCCTGCCCGGTCATGGCCTGCGTGGCGGTCATGTACACGCTGTCGACGTCCGGCCGTTCCTCGCGGTCCACCTTGATCGAGACCAGGTGCTCGTTCATGATCGCAGCGGTCTGCTCGTCCTCAAATGACTCGTGCGCCATCACGTGGCACCAGTGGCAGGCCGAGTAACCGACCGACAGCAGCACCGGCACGTCGCGCGCGGCAGCGGCTGCGAACGCCTCGTCGCCCCACGGCCACCAGTCCACCGGGTTGTCCGCGTGCTGCAAGAGGTACGGGCTGGTCTCGCCCCGAAGCCGCTCTGCCATGACCCCCATCCTGCCCCGCCCAGACTCAGGTTGCGCTGCCAGGCGTGCCGCGACGGTGTACCTTGATGGCTGCTGCGATGCGCAGAGTTCGTGTTGCGCCGGGTCTGCGGCGGAGAAAGCCGGTTTGCCGCTGCAGGTGGCCTCACTGCTAGCTGGCAATCCGCTGTTGGCGCTGGCCTGCCGGACGCATGCGGGTCATGCTGGTGGGAAAGTCATCGTCGGGGACCCGCCCATCGCGGCATAGAGAAGAGGTGCAAGACTCCCGCTGTCGGACGGCTCACATAGCGGTAGCGAAATGACCATCGCGGTTGAAATCGCCCGGTACACTGCCACGGATGCCATCGTTGAGGGCCTCGCTCTCACGGTCCAGACCGACGGCCGGGGGCAGTCGCCACCGGGCCCTGTTCGAGCAGTAGAGCAAACTTTGGAGCACCTATGCGCGTTCTGGTCCTCGGCGGCGACGGCTTCTGTGGCTGGCCCACCTCGCTGTACCTGTCCGATCGTGGTCATGACATCACCATCGTCGACAACCTGAGCCGCCGGAAGATCGACGTCGAGCTCGAGGTCGACTCGCTGACGCCGATCCGGCCGATCAGCGAGCGGCTGAGCGCCTGGAAGGAAGTCTCCGGCCGCGAGATCGGCTACGTGAACCTGGACCTGGCCACCGAGTACGACGCGCTCGTGGCGCTGCTGCTGGACGACTCGCCCGGACGCGATCGTGCACTTCGCCGAGCAGCGCGCCGCGCCGTACTCGATGCGGACCGAGAAGACCAAGCGCTACACCGTCGACAACAACGTCCGCGGCACGCACAACCTGCTGACCGCACTGGTCGACGACCGGCCTCGACGTCTCGCTCGTGCACCTCGGCACGATGGGCGTGTACGGCTACGGCTGGTCCGGCAGCGCGCCGATCCCGGAGGGCTACCTGGCCGTCAAGGTCCCGACGCCCGACGGCGAGCTCGAGCGGGAGATCCTGCACCCGGCGAACCCCGGCTCGGTCTACCACCTGACCAAGACGCTGGACCAGCTGCTGTTCTCGTTCTACGCCAAGAACGACGGCCTGCGGATCACCGACCTGCACCAGGGCATCGTCTGGGGCACCCAGACCGACCAGACCGTGCGGGACGAGCGGCTGATCAACCGGTTCGACTACGACGGCGACTACGGCACCGTGCTCAACCGGTTCCTCATGCAGGCCGCGATCGGCCACCCGCTCACCGTGCACGGCACCGGTGGCCAGACCCGCGCCTTCATCCACATCCGGGACACGGTCCGGTGCATCGAGATCGCGATCAACAACCCGCCCGAGTCCGGCTCCAAGGTGCTGGTACGCAACCAGGTCACCGAGACGCACCGGTTGCTCGACCTGGCCAAGATGATCGGCGACATGACCGGCAGCGAGATCGCCTACCTGCCGAACCCTCGGCTGGAGGCCGACGAGAACGACCTGATCGTCCGCAACGACCAGTTCCTGGCGCTCGGTCTGCAGCCGACCACGCTGTCGGAAGGCCTGCTGGAGGAGATCACCGAGATCGCCGGACGGTACCGGCACCGCGTGGATCCGAGCAAGATCATCGCCCGGTCGGTCTGGCGCGCCGGGATGGAGACCTCGGGTGACCTCATGACCGAGGTTCCCGAGCAGTAGCCACCTGACGGGCGCTCATCATCCGCACGGGCCGGCGTGCACTGGATCTGTCCGGCCTGTGCGGCGCCTGACGGCCCGGTCTCCGCGCCGCTCGCCGTTACCGGCGGGCGTCGTCGGACGGCCCGACGTGCTGCGCCAGCCAGTCGTTGAGGGGCTGGCTGGCTATGAGGAACTCCGCGACTTCCTTCTTGGCCGCCGGTGTCGCCAGCCACGGCTCGACCGGCCACTCCTTCCACGCCACGAGGCCCTTGTGCCGCAGCAGGTCGATCCGCGCGTGGTCGGGCGGGTAGCCGCGCGGTGCGCTCTTGAGCGAATCGCGGCCTTGGACGTCGACACCATGCTTGCGCAGCCTGGCGATGACATCTTCGAGCTTCGGGCCGCTGGAATCGGCTGCGACGGCGCTCCTGTAGCGCTCAAGCTGGTCGGCCGACATGACGTACATGCCGGTGCCTGCCGCGAGCCCGGCCGCCGACAGCTGGACGTACCCCTCCCCGACGTGCGCACCGATGGCCGTCTTGTACGGCGTCTTGTCCCGGCTGAACCGCAGGTCGCGATAGGGGCGGTAGATCTTCGTCTCGCCGTGGTCGGGCTCGAGTTCTGCCAGCAGCGCCGCCATCGGCCCGTAGACGCAGGTCTCGTAGACATCCTTGTGCGCGAGCCAGTACGTGCGGGAGTTGTCGGCCTCCAGCCCGTCGTAGAAGTCGAGGGCCTCCTCCGGCCAGCCCTGGAATGCCATCAGTTCTCCTTCATCCGACCACGCCGGGAACGGGCAGCTCACCTGCCTATGCGCTGAGCATGCTACTGCCGCGACCCGCGCCACAACGTGGCCATCAGAATGCCCAGATTGCCACCTCCATGGAATCCGGTCCCAGAATCGTCCGCTGCCCGGAGTTGACGCCGCTGTGCGCGTCCGGCAATCTGTATCAAGTATCTGGTACAGAAGGGCCGCGGTATGACGCATGCTCTGGCGATCACGGCGATCCCCGTCTGGATCTGGCTGACCCTCGCCGCGATCTTCATCGGTGTTCCAGCGGCGATCATCGGCATCGCGGTGCTGCTTCGCGCACGAGCCTCCCGCGTCGCCATGCGGCAGGCGGATGCCCCCCCGCCGGACGCGCGAACGCAGGCGCGCCGGGCTCGCAGGTACGGACTCGCCGGCCTCGGCATTGGCGTGCTGCTGGGCGTCGCCCTCGTCCTGGATCAGCGTGGCGGCCTGGCCCCGCTAACGTGCGCCGGCGGTTACCTCATCGGGCTGCTGATCGGCGAGTATGCCGGGCAGCCGCCGGCCCGCGGCCCGGTCCGTGCCGCCACGCTGCGCGCCAGGCGTCCAGCGGATTACGCGCCGCACTGGGCGGTCGCCGTTGTGGTGCTCGCCGCCGCCCTGACGGTCGCCGCGCCGGTCGCGTTCGCGGCTGCCCCGTCAATCAGCTACGGCCGCTGGCAGCCGTACCCCGAGGCCGGATTCTCGCTGCCCGGCGGCCGGACTGCGTGGCCGGGCTGGCCTGTCACTACCGTGGCCGCCGCGTTCGCCGTCGTCGTCGTGCTGCTCGGCGCTGCCGGGCTACGCCGGGTCGCCGCCCGGCCACGGCTAGCTGGCGCCGAGCAGGACCCAGCCGGGCGCGGCATCGACGACTTGCTACGCCGGCAGTCCGGCCGGGCGATCACTGGCGCCGTGCTCGGGCTTGAGCTGCTGGTGCTGGCCGCGATCCTGATATCCGGCAGCGGCGGGCTTGCCGTTCCGGTCCCCGCCGTGTCCGCCGCTGCCTACCTTGGCAGCCGGCTGATGATCTACGGCGGATTGGGCTGCGCCACGGGCGCGGCCGGAAGCTGGCTTCTCCTGAGCGGCTGGATCAGGCGAACGCAGCGGAGTCGGCCAGCGGATGGCAACTCTGCACCGGGCGCACCGGGTGGCGACGGCCTCCGGCCCGAGGCCTGAGCCGTGCCCCGGCGGCGCACCGGCCACCCTGTGCCACCGGATGGCCCAGCTGCGGTGCTGCGCGTCGACTTGTCTCGCCCGGTGCCGCCCTACGAGCAACTGCGCGGGCAGATCGCCGGGCTCGTTGCTGCCGCGGAGCTGTCGCCAGGCAGCCGCTTGCCGTCCGTCCGGCAGCTGGCCGGTGACCTTGGCCTGGCTCCCGGCACTGTCGCCCGGGCCTACTCCGAACTGGAGGCCGAGGGCCTGCTGGTCACCAGGCAGCGCGGCGGCACCTTCGTTGCCGAGCCTGCGACCCTCGCAGGCGCCGACACCGCGCGGCAGCAAGCACTCGCGGCAGCTGCCGAGAGCTTCGTCGCGACCGCAAGGCAACTAGGCCTCGGGGACGACGCCGCCGAGGCGGCAGTTCGCCGGGCATTGGCCCGGCCCGCCTGACTAGCCGCCCGCCCCTCAGCTCAGATGTGCCCGAGCACCGGATGCGGAACGTAGGGCTCCTCCAGCCGCTGCATCTCCTCCGCCGACAGCGACAAGTTCTCGGCCGCGAGCGCGTCCTCCAGGTGGCCGGGCTTGGTGGCGCCGACGATCGGCGCTGTCACGCCGGGCCGGTGCAGCAGCCAGGCAAGCGCAACCTGCGCCGACGGAACGCCGCGTTCGCCGGCCACCTCCGTGCACCGGTCAACCACGTCGAAGTCGGACGGGTTCTTGTACAGCGTGTCGCCGAACGGGTCGCTACCCGACCGGATCGTGTGCCGCTGACCGTCCCTGCTCCGGTTCCCGGCCAGCACGCCGCGGGCCAGCGGGCTCCACGGGATAACGCCGACGCCCTGGTCGATGCACTGCGGGATCATCTCCCGCTCCTCCTCGCGGTAGACCAGGTTGTAGTGGTTCTGCATGGACACGAACCTGGTCCAGCCGTGCGCATCCGCCGTGTACTGCGCCTTGGCGAACTGCCAGGCATGCATGCTGCTTGCGCCGATGTAGCGCGCCTTGCCGGCCCGCACGACATCGTGCAGCGCCTGCATGGTCTCCTCGATCGGCGTGTGGTGGTCCCACCGGTGGATCTGGTAGAGGTCGACGTAGTCCATGCCGAGCCGGCGCAGCGAGGCGTCGATGGCGGACATGATGTGCTTGCGCGACAGCCCGCGGTCGTTCTGGCCCTTGCCCATCGGCATGAACACCTTGGTCGCCAGCACGAACTCGTCCCGGCCGAGGAACTTGGGCAGCAGCCGGCCGGTCGCCACCTCGCTCGCGCCGCCCGAGTAAGTGTCCGCGGTGTCGAAGAAGGTGATGCCGCCCTCGACCGCGGCCTTGACGATCGGCTCGGCCGCATCTTCGTCAAGCACCCAGGGCCGTTCGCTGTCGTTGCCGAAGCTCATCATGCCCAGGCAGACGCGGGACACGCGCAGTCCGGTTGCGCCGAGGTTCACGTACTTCACGTCAGGCCTCCGATAGCTCGAAGTGGTCTCCAGGCGGATACGACACGACCGCTCACAACCAAGCTTCCGCCAGGCCGATTCCAGCCCGTTCCCGGTGGGGGCAGCTTGTTATCCGCTCGTCACGTTCGCGGCCTGCCGGACGGGTGCCGCTGCGCTCTCCTCGCCTTCGCGGATGCCGTACCTGGCATACAGCCGCGCAACGGCGCCGGCGCCCACCAGTTGGCCCGGCCGAGCAGCCGCATAGTGGCCGGCACGAGCATCACCCGGACGATGGAGGCGTCCACGATCAGCGCCACGATCATGCCCACGCCCATCAGCTTGATGAAGGTGATGCCGGACGCGGAGAACGCGCCGACGACGATCACCAGCAGAAGCGCCGCGCTGGTGATCACGCCGCCGGTCCGCTGCAGTCCGCTGGCGACCGCCTCGGCGTTGTTGCCCGTCATGTCGTAGCGTTCGCGGATCCGAGACAGCAGGAACACTTCGTAGTCCGTCGACAGGCCGAAGATGATCGCGAGCATCAGGATCGGCATCGTCGGGTCGAGCGTGCCGGTCGGCGCGAAGCTGCAGCAGCCCGGACAGGTGCCCCTCCTGGAAGATCCAGACCACGACGCCGAAAGTCGCCGAGAGTGACAGCAGGTTCATCACGATCGCCTTGACCGGTAGCACCACGGACCCGAACGCCAGGAACAGCAGCACGAACGTGGCGGCCGCCATCACCAGCGCCATCCAGGGCACCGTCGCCGACAGGCTGCTCAGCTCGTCCACCAGCTGCGCGGTCTGCCCGCCGACGTAGGCCCTGGCCCCCGCGGGCGGGGCTACGTCGCGGACCCGCTGCACGATCTGCCGCGCCTGCGCCGACAGCGGATCGGGACCGTAACTGCAGGTCGATCCGGGCGCATGTCTCCCCGCACGCCAGTGAGCTGCGCGCCGGTCACGCCCGGCACCTGGCGGAGCCGGCTGACGTAGGCGGCGAGTCTCCGACTGCCGGGGCGGCGATCCGGCTACCGGGCTGCGTGAACCGGACCAGCGACTCGATCGGCGCGGTGACGTTGCCGGGGAAGTCGCGGTTCAGCGCCTCGGTCACCTGGCTGGCGGGCGCGGTCGCAGGCAGCGCCCTGGCGTCGGTGCCGCCCCAGCTGATGTGCAGCACCGGAGCACCCAGCGCCAGCAGCACCACGACGATCACCAGTCCGTACGCCAGCTGGCCTGCGCATCACGCTGCGCGCCAGCCGGTACCAGCCGCCTGCCGCTTCCCCGGCCCCCGACGTCGTCGGCTCCGACGCCGTCGGCCGTTGCAGTGACCGGCGGATCCGCAGCGCGTTCACCCGGTGGCCGAGCACCGCCAGCAGCGCCGGCAGCACCGTCAGCGCGGCGAGCATGTCGACAAGAACCGTGGCGACGCCGCCGTAGCCCATCGAGCGCAGGAACACCTCAGGGAAGAGCAGCAGGCTGGCCAGCGCCATCGCCACGGTGACGCCCGGACACCGCGACCGTGCGGCCGGCCGTCGCCACGGTCCTGGCCAGCGCATCCTCCACGCTGCGCCTGCCGCCGCAGTTCCTCGCGGAACCTGCCGACCATGAACAGGCCGTAGTCGATGGCCAGGCCGAGGCCCAGGATCGTGGTGATGTTGACCGAGTAGATCGAGACTGGGGTAGCCAGCGTCAGCAGCCGCAGCGCGGCGAACGAGCCGATGATGCCGATCCCGCCGATGGCTAGCGGCAGGCTCGCCGCCGCGAGGCTGCCGAAGATGACCAGCAGCAGGACCAGCAGCACCGGCATGGAGATGCCCTCGGCCCGGCCGATGTCGCTGGTCACCTCCTTGTTGATCGCCGCCTCGGTCGGGATCTGGCCGCCGGCCTGGACTGTCAGGCCGGGCGCGGAGAGGTCTCGCTGGATCGCGTCGAAGCTCTTGATCTTGCGCCGCGTCGCTGCCGCCGGCGAGCTCCAGCAGCGCGTACGTGACCCGGCCGTTCGCGCTGACGAACGCTGGCGAGCCGGTGGACCAGTAGGTCTGCGCAGACTGGATCCGGCTGCGAGGCAGCCGCGCCAGCGAGGCTGGTCACGGCCGCCTTGTAGCCGGGTGACCGGACGGTCTGCGCTGGCGCTGGTGTAGAGCAGCACCACGTCCCCGCCGCCCGGGCCGAAGGACCGCGCCGCGAGGTTTGCCTCCTGCTGGCTCTGGCTGCCGGGGGGAACGAAGCCGCCGGCTGACTGGAGCTTGCCGAACACGCCGGTGCCCCAGATCGCCGCGAGCACGACGCCGACTCACAGCGACGGCGAGCACCAGCCGTCGGCGGCGGAAGATGATGCGTCCCCAGGCCTCGAACATGGCTAACTCCCGCGGCTAGACTCGTTAGCGATCATTGCTTTGGTTAACGCTGTAAAGTATTTACGATGTAAACTTCGCATACGCAGTTAACTGAAGTCAAGCCGTTAACACGGTCGGGCTGTAGCCAGGGCCGAACTGACGGCCCAGGGCGGAGGAGGATGGCGATCATGGTTCAGGCGCCCAGCAGGCGCGATCGCGTCCGGGCCGCGACGACCCAGGAGATCATCCAGACCGCGCGGCGGCTGCTGGTGCAGCAGGGCCCGGACGCGGTCTCGCTGCGCGCGATAGCGCGCGAGATGGGCATGACCGCGCCCGCGCTGTACCGCTACTTCGGCAGCCACGAAGAGCTGCTCCGGCACGTCGTCGCCGACATCTTCACCGAACTGGCCGATCATGTGCGCGCCGCGATCCACGACGCCGCGGACAGGCACCGCCGGGGAGCTGACCGAGGCCGAGGCCATGGTCGTCAAGATGATCGCCGCCTGCCGGGAGTTCCGCGCCTGGACGCTCGAGCACGTGCCGGAGTTCAGCATGATCTTCGGCAGCCCGCTGCCCGGCCTCGAGTCCTGCACGAGATGACCCGCGACCCGACGGTTGACTGCGGCTACCAGTTCGGCCAGGTGTTCCTCGACCTGTTCGGCGACCTGTACCGGCGCCGGCCGTTCCCGCATCCCGGCCGACGACGAGATCCAGCCCGGCACTGCGCGAGCAGCTTGCGCGGTACCGCGAGCTAACGCGCATCCGGACCTGCCGCTCGGCGCGCTGCAGACCTTCCTGCGCTGCTGGGTGCTGCTGTACGGGACGGTCAGCCTGGAGGTATTCGGCCACCTGCGGTTCGCGCTCGACGACGCGTCGCCGATGTTCGAGCTGATGCTGGCCGACCTGGCGCCGATGATCGGCCTCGATTACCCGCTGCCCGAACGCAGCGGCTGATTAGCTTCGGCAGATGAGTCGTTTAGCTCATCCCGATTAGGTAGTCGCGCTCATCCGCAGCAGCAGCCGGATTCGGCATGCTCGACCCATGAGCACACCACTGAGGCCGCATACGACGGCCGCCTTCTACGCCCAGGCGTCGATCTCCTTCGGCGTCTCCCTCATCGCGATGTGCCTTGGCATCGCATACCTGCCGCTCGGCAACTGGCCGCGCGCATTCCTGGCCCTCGGCCTGCTGTTCACGGTGACCTCTGCCTTCACGCTGGCCAAGTGCGTGCGTGACCGGCAGGAAGAAACCGACGTTGTCAGCAGGGTGGATCAGGCCAGACTGGACAAGCTGCTAGCCGAGCAGGATGTCCTTCGGGTCAACGCCCCTTGACCTGCCTGCCCACCACCCGACCTTGCCGCACGCTCGGCTGCGCCACCCCCGCCGAAGCCCTCAGCGACCTCCTCGTTGCAACAACCACTTGACAGCGAGCGGTTTCCTGCGCTTTGGCGACCGATTTGCCCGCTTCGCGCGCAGGAAACCGCATGGATGTGTCCTCGGAGCGCGCGAAGCACGACCGGTCAGGCGACGAACGGCTCAGCGCCAGAATCGGTGACCATGGGCCGCCCGGACGCAGCCCAGTCCTGCATGCCGCCCGCAACGTTGACCGCCTGCCAGCCCGCACCGTTCAGTGCCTCGGTGGCCCGCGCCGACCGATGCCCCGACCGGCAGATCACGTAGACTCAATCCCCTGCGGGATCTCGGCAGCGCGTGACCCCAGCTGGCCGAGCGGGATATGCCTAGCGTCCGGCGCATGGCCTGCTGCCCATTCGTCGTCTTCCCGAACGTCCAGCAGCCACGCCTCAACCGGCACGCCGGCCGCGGGCACCTCGGGCAGCGCTTCCCCCACCGCAAACCACCGCTCTCTTCTCGCCTGTCTCGCGCCGCGCATTGACCGGCGCCTGACTTGCACTGACGCCTCACGTTAGCTGGCGCCTCACCTGGACTAGCGCCTGACCTGCACTGGCGCCGCACCCGGCTTCGGATAACCCTAACCGGCTGGCCCGAGTGCACGACGCACCGCGTGCGCACCTCCGCCTGGAGTCGAGACCATGCCGTACGCCAGCAGGTCTGACACCTGGCTCAGGCGACCAGTCGCGCTCTGGCAGCGGGCTAAACCCCGCTTCGTCGTAGAGGTGGTGCGCGGTCTTCATCTCCGGCTGGGTCAGCAGCAGCAGGTGCCGCACGTCCAGGCGGGCAGCGCGGTCGATCACGGCGGCGAGCAGCGCCCGGCCGACTCCGGTGCCGCGAGCCTCGGGCCGGACGGCCAGCGCACGGATCTCAGCCTCTCCCGGCCCTTCGGACCACCTCGCCGCCCTTCGGCCAGAGTCTGGAGCATGACGGTGCCGACGAGCCCGCCGTCACCATCACGGCCACCAGCACCGGGCCGAGGCCGTCGGAACCGAGCTCGCGCAACATCGGTGCATAGCGCGAATCCGGCGACAGGAATCCGTCCGCCAGGTAGGCGCCGACCCTGATATCTCCGATCTGCGGGTATTCGTCCGGATGTGCGTCCCGGATGAGCATTCGAGTCATCTAATCAGACGGTCTTGGCCGCACGAGTTCACGGTGAATGTGGCTCTGCGGGGCCTAGAGCACCACCGAACTCACATTCACCGTCGCCGGTGGCAGGGAGCAACTGGTCAGCGCCGTTTTCGCCCCGGTCGTCGCCGTCGGCACCAGCCATCACGAGGTAGGCCGGCCGCAGGAGCGTGACTAGGTCCAGACCGCCGACCGTGATCATGGGCGGTTCGAGGCTGCGCAGCAGCAGGTCGGCGGAGCGCGGCGTGGCTGGCGGCAAGGCGCGCAGCCGGGCCGGGCTGAGCGGCGTAGACCAGAAGTCGGCCGTGCACTCCGCCAGCGGCTTGTCAGCCACGTCGATAACCGGGTGCGCCGTCGTGACCGCCGTTGCCCGCGTGACCGCCCCTATCCGGATGACCGGCCTTGACCGGATGACCGCCGCCGGCTCAGCCGCCGCAACGCAGCCAGCAGGTCCTCGCGCCCCTTGCCGCGCCAGGCCAGCATCGCGAACGGGTCGTCGTCGAACGCCTCCGCCAGCACGTAGCAGACCGCGGCCAGGTGCTTGCACGGCACTTCCCAGTCCGGGCAGGAGCAGGTCATCTCCAGATCGCGGGCCGAATGCGGGAACAGCGGCGTGCCGCAGTCGGCGAATACCTCCTCGATCTCGGCCGGCATCTCCCCGGCCAGCAGCCGGGCGCGGAAGATAGCGCGCGCGGCAAGTGCCTCCTCGACCCGGCGCCACTGCCGCGTGGTCAGCGGATCGACGGTCAGCTTCACGCTGGTAGGGCTTGACCCGCGACCCCTGCACCTTCGCGGTCACGTGGCCGGTGCCGATGTCCAGGCTGAGCACCTGGCCGGACCGGGCGTAATTCCGGCCGCGGCTCAGCCTGCTCTGCAGGCCGAACGACTCCAGCACGTCGATGAACCGGCGCGACCACCACTGCTCGCCGATCGAGCCGCGCTTGCTGCGGGCCTTGATCCCGCCGCTCGGCCTTGATCGGCCGCGATGGCGGGTAGACGCTCGTCTCCCTGAGCTGCCTCACTGGGACACCGCCTCCGGCGAGAGTTCGATCACCTGGCGCAAGTCGGCGACCGACAGCTCGGTTAGCCAGCTCTCCCCGGTCCCGACGATCGCCTCGCGCCAGCGCCTTCTTGTCCTCGATCATCTGGTCGATCCGCTCCTCCACCGTGCCGACGCAGACGAACTTGCGGACCTGGACGTCGCGACGTTGCCCGATCCGGAACGCGCGGTCAGTGGCCTGGTCCTCGACAGCCGGGTTCCACCACCGGTCGACGTGGATGACATGATTGGCCGCGGTCAGGTTCAGGCCGGTGCCGCCCGCCTTCAGCGACAGCAGGAACACGGCCGGCCCGGCGCCTTCCTGGAATTCGCTGACGCATCTCGTCGCGCCGCTTCTTGGCCGTGCCGCCGTGCAGGAAATGCACGTCGCAGCCGAGCCGGGCCGCCAGGTACGGCTGCAGCATCCGCGCCGAACTCGGCGTACTGAGTAAAGCACAGCGCCTTGTCGCCGGCCTCGATGATCTCGTCGCAGATCTCCTCAAGCCGGGCCAGCTTGCCCGAGCGGCCGGCCAGCCGGGAACCGTCGCCGAGCAGGTGCGCCGGGTGATTGCAGACCTGCTTGAGCTTCGCCATCGTGGCCAGTACGAGCCCGCGCCGCTCGATGCCCGGCTCCGCGGCCTCGATCCGGGCCATCATGTCGTCTACCGTGGCCTGGTAGAGCGAGGCCTGCTCGGGCGTCAGGTTGCACCAGACCTTCATCTCCAGCTTGTCCGGCAGGTCAGCGATCACGCTCTTGTCGGTCTTCAGCCGCCGCAGGATGAACGGCCCGGTCATCCGCTTGAGCTGCTCGGTCGCCTCGGCGTCGGAATTGCGCTCGATCGGGATCGCGAACCGGCGCCGGAACTTCTCGGCCGAGCCGAGCAGGCCGGGGCTGGTGAACTCCATGATCGACCACAGCTCGGTCAGCCGGTTCTCGACCGGCGTGCCGGTCAGCGCGATCCGGGCGGCCGCCGGGATCGCGCGCACCGCCTGCGCCTGCCGGGTGGACGCGTTCTTGATGTTCTGTGCCTCGTCGCACACCACCCTGCGCCCACGGCACCTGCGCCAGCGCGGCCCGGTCCCTGGTCGCAACGCCGTAGGTGGTGATCACGAGGTCAGCGGCCCCGACGGCCGCGGCCAGCTCGGGCCCCGCCAGCCGGTCGGCGCCGTGATGCACGTGCACGCTGAGCTCCGGGGTGAACCTGGCCGCCTCCCGCTGCCAGTTCCCCACCAGCGACATCGGGCAGATCAGCAGCGTCGGCCCGGCAGCTGGTCCCGGCATCGCGCTCGGCCTGAAGCAGCGCCAGCGTCTGCGGCGACTTGCCGAGGCCCATGTCGTCGGCGAGAACGGCGCCAAGTCCGAGATTTCCCGAGGAACGACAGCCACGCGAGCCCGCGTTCCTGGTAGGGCCGCAGCGTGCCGCGGAATGACGCGGGCGTGCTCATCGGCTCGAGCCGGCGGTCCGCCTGGCCGGAGAGCAGGTCGCCGAGCCAGCCGTCGGCGTCCACCTCCGTCAGCGGCAGGTCCCCTGCGCTCTCGCCGAGGCCTGCCTGCAGCGCGTCGCCGGCGGTCATGACGCCCGAGCCGCCGCGTTCCAGGAACCTGAGCGCCGCGGTCAGGTGCCGCTCGTCGAGCTCGACCCACTGACCTCGGAGGCGGACCAGCGGAACCTTGAGGCGGGCCAGCTCGGCGAGCTCGTCCGGGGCGAGTGTCTGGTCGCCGATTGCCAGCTCGTAGCGGAAGTCGACCAGGTCGGCCAGGCCGAACTTCGGCGCGGTGACCGAGCCGGGCGCGGCCGCGGTCCTGGACCTGGTCGTGAGCTTCAGGCCGAGCCGCGACCTGCGCACCCAGTCCGGCAGCAGCACGCCGAAGCCAGCGCCGGCCAGCAGCGGCCCGGTCTCCTTCAGGAAGCGCAGCGCAGCCCTGGTGTCGAGCGCGACCTCAGCTGGCGCCGAGCTCTGCAGCTCGCGGTCAAGCTCGGGGAACAGCCGCGACGCTCGGCCGAGCCCGGCCAGCAGGTCCTCCTCGGGGTAGCTGATGCCGGCCGCGGCCCAGCCATCGGCGGTGCCGCCGAACCAGATGTCCGCGGCCGGGAGCAGCAGGCTCGGATCATCGGTCGACTGCAGCGCGAACTCGACCCGCCAGGTGGCCCCCGCGTCCCGGTCGCCCTGGTCGGCCCATCGCCCGGTCGCACGGTCGGCCGAATCAGCACGCCCTCCGTCGCCCTGGTCGGCCGAGTCGCCTGCGCTCGGCTGGTGCTGGATCCGGCTCGATCAGCCGGAAGCAGGTCCGCACCGGACCCGGCGGCTCCTGCGCCGCGTCCTGCCAGGCCCACAGCGCGAAGGCGAGCTGCGCGGCCTTCGCGATCTCGGCGCTGGTCACGGCGAACTGGCCGTCCGCGCTAGTGAGAGCGGCGGCCCATCGGTCGGTCAGCGGAGCCGCCGGGTCCGCGGGCACGCAGCGCGAACCCCGGCGAGGCGGCCAGCCGGGCACGGACCGCAGCGTCGGTCAGCAGGCCGAGCGCGTTCGGCAACGAGCGGCGCCGACGGCTCCCCGGTCCGCGCTGGTCGCCCGGCACAGCGGCGGCAGCGCCAGGGTCAGCTCTCGCGCGCGCAGCGCATCGGCGCCGGCCAGCACCGGCCGCCACCTGGCAATGTAGCTCCGGCTTTCGGAGTGGCTGGCGTCGTCGGAGCGGCTGCGCGTCCGCTTCGGACTCGTCCACGCCGGGCAGCACCCGGCCGCGCACGGTCAGGTCAGCCGCCAGCGAAGCGAGCGCAGCCAGGAACTGGACGCTGCCAGTCAGCACGCCGCGCTCGGATCGAGCGCCGGGCTGCACTGATCGCCGTTAGCAGCGCCAGCGCCGCCGCCGGATCGAAAGCTGACCGCCGGGACCTGCCACGGGTGCAGCGCGACCCGACCCGGCCGCGTGGTGCTCGCGACAGCCGCCGGCACGTGCCCGTTCCCGGCCTGAATGTCGTCCGCAGCCGCATCGGCCGACTCGGGCGGGCTGGCCGCGGCCGCGGCAGTCGGCTCGGCGACGGCAGTCGGGCGAGCTCAGCGGTGCGGCGGCAGTGGCTGGCAGCCAGAGGAGCAGGTCGGTCTCGGTCGCCTTGCGAGCAAGGTCGGCTAGCCTGCTCGCCGAATTCGGCCAGAGCGTCAGCCAGCAGGCCGGCGGCGGCGGCGAAGGGATGCTGCCGGGCGGCGCCAGGCGACTCGGCCTGGCGCGGCTGCGAGCGGAGTCCGAGCCTGGCCGGAGTCCTCGGCCCACAGGTGCAGCCGGCCATCGGACCAGACTCCGTGGATCGCCAGCATGACACCGCACCCCGCAATTGCCGGGACTATCTGTCAGGAACCTAGCAATCATCGGGCGCAGACACGCCGTCAAACTCAGTGGTGCTGGCGCAAGTCGGCGAGGCGTGCTACAAGCGCTCAGGCCCGCTCGCGCCAGCTTCGAGTCCCGGCGCCCACGAGGCCCGGCGCTCGTCGTCCGCGGTGCCGACAACCCCAGCGCCTGTTACCCCAGTGCCGGCGACCCCGGCTGCCGGCAGCGCATCGCCTCAAGCCGTGCGGCCTCGTTGATCTTGCGCAGGTGCTTGGCCAGGGACCTGAACACGAAGTACAGGATGATCGCCATCCCGAACACGACAAGGAATCCGAGGGTGCCCGGCTCATCCCAGGCGCTCGTCGACTTGGCTGCCGCCGCCGCGAGTTCTAGCACAGGCCCACCCTCTCCCGGATCCCGGCGAAGAGGTCATCTTCTGCCCTGGCCCGGAGTCCACCAATGACCTGGCCAGATGATAGTCCTCGGTCGGCCACGCGGCGCGCTGGGCATCGGCGGGGACGGCAAACCAGCTGCCGTTCGGGTCGACCTGGGTGGCGTGCGCGATCAGCGCCTGGTTGCGGATCTCGAAGTAATCGCCGCACTGGATCCGGGTGGTGATCTCGTGCGGTGGCCGCCGCCCGGCCTCGATCTCCTCGGCCTCCTCCTTGCGCCCACTCGGCGATCCGCTCCGCGTACGGCGACTCCAGCCCGCGGCGCAGCATCTCCTCGTGCAGCGCGATCAGCCGGTCCCGGTGGAAGGTGAGGAAGTAATAGAGCTTCAGCGGCTGCCACGGCTCGCCGCAGTCCGGATAGCGGTCCGGATCGGCCGCCGCCTCGAACGCCTCGACCGCTACCTGATGCGTCTTGATGTGGTCAGGATGCGGGTAGCCGCCGTTCTCGTCGTAGGTCAGGATGACGTGCGGCCGGAACTCCCTGACGGCCTGGACCAGCGGGCGCGCCGCCTCGGCCAGCGGAACCAGCGCGAAGCAGCCATCCGGCAGCGGCGGCAGCGGATCGCCCTCGGGCAGCCCGGAGTCGGTGAAGCCGAGGAACCGCTGCTGCACGCCCAGGATCTCCCGCGCCGCGGCCATCTCGGCCCGGCGGATGGCCGGCAGGTTCGCCCTGATCTCCGGCCGCTCCATCGCCTGGTTCAGGATGTCGCCGCGCTCGCCGCCGGTCAGCGTGCACACGAGTACCTCGGCGCCCTCCCGGACGTACCTCGCCATCGTGGCGGCGCCCTTGCTCGACTCGTCGTCGGGATGCGCGTGGACCGCCATCAGCCGCAGTGGCTCGCCGCCTGGCTGATCCTGGCTGGTGGTGGTCATGCTGCCGGCTGCGCCCTGGTCAGGAGCGGAAAGCACGCGGAGGTCACCTCAAGATCGTCTGTCCGGGGACGTGCAGGGGCTGGGGAACGCGGCCGCCTGGTGTAGCGGCTGCCTGACCGCCGCGCCGGGCGGCAGCCAGCCCTGAGCGTCAAACGCGGCGGCATACCGGGCGCATTCCCCGGCCGGTCACGGCTCAGCCCGGCCGGTCCCAGTGCGGCCGGTCCCCAGGCTCAGCCGCCGGTCCCAGCTCAGCGGCCGGGCCGGTCCCGCCGCCGCTGGCTCAGCCACGATGCCGCGAAGAACACTGGCAGGCTGATCCCCAGCAGCAGCGCGCTCCCGGTGAACGCGCTGTCCAGGAAGCTGCCGCCGACCTTGGCGACGCCGTAGTAGTACAGCACGACCACCGCCGTGAGCAGCAGATAGCCAGCCAGCGCATCGGTCAGGACGTGCAGGATGAGCGCACGGCCAGCCATGATCACGCCGTCCGGTCAGCCGGGTGCTTGGGCTGCCCGCTGCCGCGCGCCGGCGCTGCGCCGTCAGCCCGACCGCTAGCACCACCATGAGGATCAGGTAGCCGCCCAGGATGGGCACAAGGTCGGAGCGGATCAGATGCGATGACATCTCAGTGCGCCTCCGGTTGTCGGCCTGGCTATCCGTCGGTCAGGCTGGCCGCTCATGCGCGGAGCAGGAAGTGCCAGCCGCGCACGAAGAGGTGCCAGCCCAGCCATAGCCACAGGGCGAACAACGCCCAGCGGCCGGGCGGATAGCGCATGATCGCCCGGAATGTGGCGCTCAGCGTGGGCACGCTGCCGCTGATGCCGCTGAGCGCGAGGCCTTCCCAGGCGAAAACGGCGCCAATCAGCACCGCCCATACCAGATATCCAAGAACCGGATGATTATCCATCTGACCTCCAGACGATGCGCAAGCATGCGAAACATGACCCTGCAGGGAAATCTCGCCGGCAGGCTGGCGGCGGGGCCATGATGCGACTTTGCCAGGGAACGGCAGCGACCGGTGCCACTCGGGCGTGCCAGGCCGCAGTTCGGGCGGCATTATTTGCCCAGTTTCGACCTGACTTGTTTAGCCTGGGGCATTGACAGGTACGACACACTTGCGGAGCCTTGTTAGCCTCGAAGGATTACCCCCATGGGCCCGCAAGGCCTAAGCGGACCCCTAACTCCGCATCCATCCGAGGAGTACCCGTGACCGAGACTCGCGACGACACCTATACCTGGCTCACTCAGGAGGCGTACGACCGGCTCAAAGCGGAGCTCGACTATCTGTCGGGTCCCGGCCGGATCGAGATCGCGAAGAAGATCGAGGCTGCGCGGGAAGAGGGCGACCTGAAGGAGAACGGCGGTTATCACGCCGCCAAGGACGAGCAGGGCATGACGGAGGCCCGGATCAGGCAACTGACCCAGATCCTGGAGACCTCCCGCGTTGGCGAGGCTCCGCATACCGAGGGCGTGGTTGGCCCCGGCATGACGGTCACCATCAGGTTTGAGGGCGATGAGGACGAGGTGACGTTCCTGCTCGCTTCCCGCGAGGAGGTCGGCTCGCCGATCGACGTCTACTCGCCGAAGTCACCGCTGGGCAGCGCGATCTCTGGCAAGAAGGTAGGCGAGACCGCCACCTACACCCTGCCGAACGGCCGCGCCACCACGGTCGAGATCCTCGAGGCCGTCCCCTATAACGGCGCATGATCTGAAGCGACAACGCCGGCCCTCCCGCCAATGTGGAGAGGGCCGGCGTCGGTCTCGCGCGTCGCTGCGGAGCGGCGTCGGTGCTAGACCCCGTGGACTAGCTCCGGCCTCGGCCTCGGCCGGGGCCTGCTCCGCTGTCGGCTCGATCCGGCCGCGCAGCGGGATCTCCTTGACGAACAGGGCCAGCACGAACACCGCCACGGTTGCCGGGATCGTCCACCAGAAGACGCCGTCGATCGCGTGACTGATGGCGTTAAACGCCGCGTCCTTGACCGCGGCGGGCAGGCTGTTGATCGTGGCCGGGTCGAGGTTCGAGCTACCGGAGGCGATGTGCGCGCCGGGCAGCCTGGCAGCCATCGCGCCGGAGAACCGCCGGAAGAAGATCACGCCGAACAGCGACACGCCCAGCGAGCCGCCGATCTGCTGGAAGAAGGCCCGGGAGCTGCTGGCCACCCCCATGTCCTGCTGCGGCACGCTGTTCTGCGCGATCAGCGAGGTGATCTGCATCAGGAAGCCCATGCCGACGCCGAGGACGACGAAGTACAGCGCGGCGTCAGCCTGGTGGTGGACGACGCCCAGGTGCGTCAGCATGTAGATGCCGATCGTCATGATCACTGCGCCGATGATCGGGAGGATCTTGTAGCGGCCGGTCCTGCTCGTCACCTGGCCCGAGATCAGCGAGGTCACCGTCGAGCCGAGCATCAGCGGGATCAGCACCAGGCCGCTGCTCGGTCGGCGAGTGCATGCTGCACCGTCTGCTGGAAGAGCGGCAGGAACGTCAGCGCGCCGAGCATGGCCATGCCGAGCAGCAGGCTCATCGCCGAGGCCAGCGAGAAGTTACGGTTCCTGAAGACGTGCAGCGGCAGCATCGGCTCGGCGGCCCTGGACTTCGACCACGAAGAACGCGGCCAGCGACAGCTGCGGTGATGACAGCCAGCATGATGATCTCCCAGGAGCCCCACGCGTACTGGCTGCCGCCCCAGCTTGTCAGCAGCACTATCGCGGTCGAGAAGATGGCGATGACTGTCGGCGCCCAGATAGTCGATCTTGTGCTCGACCCGCCTGCGCGGCAGGTGCAAGGTCGCCCATAGGTAGACCAGTGCGGCCCCGCCGATCGGCATGTTGATGTAGAAGATCCAGCGCCAGGACCAGTGCTGCGTGATGTAGCCGCCGACCAGCGGCCCGGCGATCATCGCCACCATCATCGCGGCCATCATGTAGCCCATGTACTGGCCGCGCTCGCGGGGGGACACCAGGTCGCCGATGGTGGCGATGGCGCCGACCATCAGGCCGCCGGCGCCGAGGCCCTGCAGGGCGCGGAACGCGATGAGCTGGTCCATGGAGTGCGCGAGGCCGGACAGCGCCGAGCCGATCAGGAACAGCACGATCGCGATCATCAGGAATCGCTTGCGGCCGTACATGTCGCCGAGCTTGCCGTAGAACAGCGTGGTGATGGTCGACGCGAGAATGTAGGCCGTCACCACCCAGGCCAGGTGGTTCAGGCCGCCGAGGTCGCCGACGATTCGCGGCAGCGCCGTCGAGACGACTAGCTGGTCGAGCATCGCGATGATGAGCGTCAGCAGCAGACCTGGCAGCACGATCAGGATCTCGCGCCTTCGGCCCGGTTGGCGCGTCGCTCGCTGCCGGGGCCGCAGCCTGGTTGTCAGTCATTTAAAGAGGACTCCTTGCTCCACTTCCGAACGGCCGCGCGCAAGCCTTGAGCGGCGCGACGCCTTCCAACTTACTTGCCGACCGGCTAGCATCCAGTCAGGCAACAGGTTAAGCTGGTTACTAACCGGCCGTCAAGTAGATTAAACCGAGGCGGCGGAAGGAAATGACGAGCGAGGCCATGCCACGACAACGTCCACGGCGCAGGGGCACGACACGTCGCGGCCGCGACACGCGGTCGCGGCTGCGCGAGCTTGCCCTGCAGCTATTCGCCGAGCAGGGTTACGAGAAGACCTCACTCGGGAGATCGCCGAGCGGCTCGGCGTCACCAAAGCTGCGCTCTACTACTACTTCAAGTCGAAGGAAGACATCGTCCGGAGCCTCGTCGAGGACTACATGGCCGAGATCGACCAGCTGATCGCCTGGGGCAAGGATCAGCCGCGGTCGGCCGACACCAGGGCCGAGATTGTCCGTCGCTACCTGGATATCGTCGCGAACGGGACCGCGGTGTTCCGGCTGCTTCACCAGAATCAGGCCGCAGTGAGCTCGCTGGCGGCGGCGAAGGAGCGCGGCGAGCTGTTCCGGGAGCGGATAGACGCGCTAGTCGGCCTGCTGACCGAGCCAGGCGCTCCGCTGCGCGACCAGATCAGGGCCGCTTCGTGCCTGATGAGCATCAGCTTCTGCTGCATGCACTACCAGGACCAGGCAGCCAACCCGGCCGAGCTTAAGGAAGCGGTGCTGGACGTGGCCCTGGAGCTTGCCAACGTCGCGCCCGCCCAGGCCACGGCCTAGCCGCCGGCTGTCGCCTGGCCCCGCACAGCCGTCGTCGGCCCGCGCGCGGCTCTTGGCTGTCGCCTGGGCCCCCGCACAACCGTCGTCGGCCCGCGCGCGGCTCTCGGCGGTCAACCGACGCCGCACTAGGCGACATTTCACGGCTCCGGTACGCCCATACCATCACTAAACGGGCGCGGGAGCGTACCTTAGCCGTGAAATGTCGTGGTCACGGGCTTCCCTCGCTGGCCGCGGCACGGACGAGCGGCAGCACCCGGTGCAGCAGCGGACTGTCGAGCACGATGACCGTCGAGGTGCGCACGACCCCCTCAAGCCCGACGATCGCGTCGATCACCCGCTGGAGGTCGGCGTTGCCCCGAGCGACCACGCGGCACAGCATGTCGCCGGCCCCGGTAATGGTGTGCGCCTCGAGCACCTCTGCGATCGCTGCGAGGCGCTCGGCTACCGGGTCGTGGCCGCCTGCCTGCCTGATCTCCAGGGTGATGAAAGCCATGACGCCATAGCCGAGGGCGGCTGGCTCGACATCCGGGCCGTAGCCCGTGATCACGCCGCGTGCCTGCATCCGGTCCAGCCGGGCCTGGACAGTTCCGCGCGCGACACGCAGGCGCCTCGACGCCTCCAGCACCCCGACCCGCGGCTCGGCGGTGAGCAGCTCGATCAGCCGCCCGTCAAGGTCATCGATGATGACCAACCACCTCCGCTACAAACTGTACAAGTGATCCAGGTCGCACACGATCGATCTGTTCAGATTGTCTAGCCAGAAAGCGGGAGCTTGCGCATCATGACTGCTTGATCGATGCTGCCCCTGAGGGCTAGCAGCTAGACGCAAGGGAGCGAGCCGATGACGGCCGAGGCAGTGCACGCACACGCAACCCGGACCGACGAGTTCCCGGTCAACGGAATGGATGCGGCAGTGTTCGCTGTCGGCAACGCGCGGCAGGCGGCGCACTTCTACTCCACTGCGTTCGGCATGCGCTGCGTCGCCTACCGCGGCCCGGAGAATGGCTGCCGCGACGAGGCCTCCTACGTACTGGAGTCGGGCAACGCGCGTTTCGTGTTGCGCGGCCCGGTGCGCGCGGGCACGGAACTCGGCGCGCATGTGGCCGCGCACGGAGATGGCGTCATTGACCTGGCCATCTCGGTGCCGTCGGCAGTCGCCGCCTGGGAGTACGCGGTCGCCCACGGCGCCAGGAGCGTGCAAGAGCCCGAGACTGTCGAGGACGAGCACGGCAAGGTCGTGCTGGCCGGGATCGCCACTTACGGCGACACCCGGCACACGCTGGTCGAGCGGAGTGACTACGCGGGCCCGTACCTGCCGGGTTACGTCGCGGCGAGCCCGCTGATCCCCGCGCCGAGCGGGCCGTTCTTTACCGAGATCGACCACTGCGTAGGCAACGTCGAGCTAGGCCGGATGAACGAGTGGGTGGACTTCTACCACCGGGTGATGGGCTTCACCAACATGAAGGAGTTCGTCGGCGACGACATCGCCACCGAATACTCCGCGCTGATGAGCAAGGTCGTCGCGGACGGGAGCCGCAAGGTCAAGTTCCCGATCAACGAGCCCGCGGTCGGCCAGAAGAAGTCGCAGATTGACGAGTACCTGGAGTTCTACGGAGGGCCGGGCGTTCAGCACATTGCGCTCGCCACCGACGACATCGTCGGCGCTGTCCGGGGCATGCGGGCGGAAGGCGTCCAGTTCCTGGGCACGCCGGACAGCTACTACGAGACGCTGGGCGAGTGGGTCGGCGACACCAGGGTGCCGCTAGACGAACTGCGCGAGCTGAGGATCCTGGCCGACCGCGACGAGGACGGCTACCTGCTGCAGATCTTCACCAGGCCGGTGCAGGACCGGCCGACTATGTTCTTCGAGCTGATCGAGCGGCACGGCTCCCAGGGCTTCGGCAAGGGCAACTTCAAGGCGCTGTTCGAGGCGATCGAGCGCGAGCAGGCGCGCCGCGGCAACCTCTGAGGCGTCCGCCCGCCGACTCAGCCCGCAGCACTACCGGCTGAGCCGAGCACCGCCAGCGTCAGGCAGCTATGCAGGGGCCTCGCTGGTAGGGCATCATGACCGGGTGAATGAGCCGCAAGATTTCCCCGCCGCACCAGGCCAGTCGCCCGGCGAGGCTGCAGCCAGCCTGGCGCCGAGCTTTGGCCGGGGCATGACCCAGCCGAGCCCGGTCTGGTTACGGCGCACCCGGCCAGAGCCAGCCTGGGTACGGCGCACCCGGCCAGGGCCCGTCCGGCTACGGCGCACCGGGCAGCCAGCCATATCCCAGCTATCCCCAGGCCGGTTACGGCTCCGGCTATCCCCAGGCCGGTTACCCGAGCGTACCACCCCGGCTACGGGCAGCCTTACCAGGCCTTCGGGCCCGTGCCGGGCGGCGGCAAGATCCCGCGCTGGCCGAGTGGTGGCGGCGGCTGCTCGCGCGCATCATCGACGGACTCATCCTGTCCGTCATCTTCGCACCGCTGTGGATACCACCGTGGCGCACGTTCATCCGCGCCCTGCAGAGCTATCGCCAATCAGTACCCGGCCGGAACGCAGCTCAACACTAACCCTGCCGCCAGAAACGCCATCGCCACCGCCGAGGGGCACTTGTTCGGCAAGCTCTTCGTCATCTTCCTGGCTTCTACCTGGTCGCGTTCCTGTACGACTGGATCCAGCACTGGGCAGTGGGGGCAGACCATCGGCAAACGGGCACTGGGCACCAAAGTCGTAAAGGACGACGGCAATCCCAGCGTTGGCGCCGGGGCCGGCATGCGGCCGCGGCGCCATCTATGCGCTCGCGCCGCTAGTGCCGCTTGCGGGTGCATTGTTCGCCCTGGTCAATGAGCTGTGGCTGACCTGGGACCCGCGCAGGCAGTGTCTGCACGATAAAGCCGCGCATACAGTTGTCATCAAGAAGAACTACCAGGCTCCGCGGCCGCAGGCAGGCGCCTGGTAGCAGGGGGCGGCTGGTAGGCGTCAGCTCACAGGCAGGGAGCCACGGTGAGCGGCTCGAGCAGTCGCGCTGACGAGGCGCGCGGCCCCGCCTTGACCGGCCGCATAAGGGACCACGGTCAGCATGACGCAGCACGACGAGACCGGCGGCGGCGACTGACCAGCCGGTACCGCCGCCAGATCAGCCGGCGACGCCATCAGCGGATCCGCCGGCAGCCGCCGCCGTCGCCGTACCTGGATGCCGGCGGGTCAGTGCCGCAGGCATATCTGGCGCCGCCGCGCCAGGGCCAGCCGCATTACGGAACACCGACCGGGTACCGGCCCGGCCCGCGATCTTTCGGCCCTGCCAGCAGCCGCCGGGCCAGCAGGGCTACGGACACCCAGGCGACGGAAACCAGGGCTACGGAAACCGGGGCTACGGGCGCCCGGCCACGCGCGGGGTGCCCGCGGGGCGCAATCACGCCGCGATCCGGCGATCGCGGCGCCCTGGGAACGCCTGGTCGCCTCCATCCTCGACTGGATCATCATCTCCTGCCGTCTCGGTCCTGGCGTTCCTCTCCCCGCTGGAGCAGATCTGGCGCGAATTGCAGGCCATCGCAGACTCGCTACCCGGACATCTCACTCGCCCGGCGGCGCAGGCCGCCTTGAGGGCATCTCCGAGGATCCGGCGACCAAGCACACGCTGCTGTACTGGTTCCTGGCCATGTTCGGCATAGCGCTGGCCTATTACTGGGTCCAGCACGCGGCCTGGGGCGCCACCATCGGCAAGCGAGCGCTCGGCACGCGGGTAGTCACTGCTACCGACCGCTCTCGGATCGGGATCCGGGCAGCCGGCCTCCGCGCCGTCGCGTTCCTGGTCGGCCCCGCCGTATTCCTGCTGCTGGCGAGCCCCATCAACATCCCTGGCGGTCTGCTCTGGCTCGCCGATACCGGGCTGCCGCTGTTCGACACCGCGGCTCAGTGCCTGCACGACAAGCTCGCCAGGACAATCGTGATCCGGCAGCGCTGGCTCGATCAGCAGGCGCGCTCAGCCGCCCCTGGTAGCCGCGCCCGGACGGCCGCGTCTCTCCAGCAACCTGCCGGGACCGGCCTCACGCCGAACAGCAGCGTGTAGCCCGCCTTGCGCAGCTGGCTGATCACCGAGTCGGTGTGCTCCGGTCCCCTGGTCTCAAGGTGCAGGTTGACCTCGGCCTCGTCCACCCGCAGGTCGGCGGTGACCCGCTCGTGCACGACGTCCAGCACGTTGGCGCCGAGGTCGGCAAGCTCCATCAGCAAGGTTGCCAGCGCGCCAGGCTGGTCCGGCAGCTTGCACCGGAACGCCAGGAACCGGCCGGCCGCCGACAGACCGTGCCGCAGCACCTTGGACAGCAGCAGCGGGTCGATGTTGCCGCCGGAGAGCACGACCACGACGGGCGGCTCGAACAAGGCGGCGTGCTCCAGCATCGCCGCCACGCCGGCCGCCCCGGCGGGCTCGACGACCTGCTTGGCCCGCTCCAGGCAGAGCAGCAGCCCGCGGGACAGGTTCTCCTCGGTCACCGTGACGATGCGCGCCTGCAGTCGCGAGCCAGCAGCGCAATGGGCAGTTCGCCCGGCCGGGCGACCGCGATCCCGTCTGCCATCGTCGCCGACGCGCGTCACGCTGACCGGCTGACCCGCGGCGATCGAGCCAGGCACCGGCGCCACCGCCTCGGCCTGGACGCCGATCAGCTGGACGCCGGGCAGGACCGCGCTGGCTGCGACGGCGACGCCAGCGGCAAGCCCGCCGCCGCCGACCGGCACGGCGATAGTGCGCACCTCCGGGCACTGCTCGGCGATCTCGAGCCCGACAGTGCCCTGCCCCGCGATCACGTCCGGATGATCAAACGGGTGAATGAAGATCGAGCCGGTCTCTTCCGCCAGCTCGCGCGCCGTCGCCAGCGCATCCTCGACCGTCGCCCCGTGCAGGACCACTTCCGCGCCGTAGGACCGGGTCGCGGCGACCTTGGGCAGCGGCGCGGCGGCGGGCATCACCACGGTGGCCGTGGCGCCGAGCGCGGCGGCTGCGAGCGCGACGCCCTGCGCGTGGTTGCCCGCGCTTGCCGCCACGACACCGCGCGCCCGCTCAGCATGCGCTGAGCCGGGCGATACGCACGTAAGCGCCGCGGACCTTGAAGGACCCGCCGCGCTGCAGATTCTCGCACTTGAGGTAGACCGGGCCGCCGGCCAGCTCGGACAGCGCGCTCGACTCCAGCAGCGGGGTCTGCCGGATGATGGGCTGCAGCATGGCGCGCGCCGCCACGACGTCGGCCAGCTGTACTGGCAGGCCGTCCGGCTGCACTGCGGGCACCGATGAGCTCACGCCTGGATTGTCGCACTACCCCGGCAGCGGCCCGCAGACCGGTTGCGCCGCAGCCGGCGGCCTCGGCAACGGCTCAGTCGGCAGCCCAGTACCGGTCGGCCGCGAAGATCAGCGCGGCCGCGCCCACCAGGCCTGCGCTCTGGCCGAGCGCGGCCGGAACCACGCTGACCTGGCGGGCGAACCCCAGCCTGGCGTGCGCGCGGAGGGCCTCCTCCAGCGGGTCGAACAGCAGCGGGCCCGCCTGGGATAGCCCGCCGCCGACCGACACTACTTCCAGGTCGCACAGGCATGTGGCGGACGCGATCGCGATGCCGAGCGCCCGGCCGGCCCGCCGCATCGCGGCCAGGCCGACTGGATGGCCGAGCGCAGCGTCGGCGGCCAGTTCCCTAGCCGTGGCGTCTTCCTGATCGGGCCGCCAGCCCTCCGACTGCGCCCACGCGACCAGCCCCGGACCGCGCGCGATTGCCTCTAGGCAGCCGCGGCCGCCGCAGGTGCACTCCGGCCCGGCGTCGGGATCCACCACCACGTGGCCGATGTGCCCGGCGTTGCCGGACGCGCCCTCGACCAGCCGCCCATCCAGCACTAGTCCGCCGCCGACCCCGGTCGAGACAACCATGCCGAGCACGTTGTTGCGGCCGCGGCCAGCGCCGCGCCAATGCTCCGCAGCGACCAGGCAGATCGCGTCGTTGTGCACCCGGACCTCGAGGCCGTGGAGGCGCTCCGCCAGTCTGCTGCGCAGCGGGAAGTCGCGCCACGCCGGGATGTTCAGCGGCGACACCACGCCCGATGGCCATTTCATCGGGCCGCCGCAGCCACACCCGCATCCGGCCAGATCGGCCGGCGACACATCAGCATCGCGCAGCACACCAGTGATCAGCGTGTCGAGCGTGCGCCACAGCTGCTCGCTATCCAGGTCACGCGGCGTGGGTACCTGTGACCACACGATGACGCGCCCGGCGGGCTCGACCAGCCCGGCGGCTAGCTTGGTGCCGCCGATATCAATGGCAAGCGCCGGGCGGGAATCCTCCATTCGCCCCTCCCGAGATGCAAACCGCTCCAGCATCGACATAGTGTCGAATGGTGCAGCCTACGACTCACAATCAGCCAGCATCCGACCAGCCGCCCGCATCGACCCCGCCAGACATCAGCACACTGGGCCAACTCCGCGCCAGCGGACACCAGCTTCGCACCGTCAAACAGGAACTTCGTCATAACCTGCTCGACCGGATGCGCACGCGCCAGGACGCGTTTCCCGGCATCATCGGCTTCGGCCAGACAGTGCTACCGCACCTGGAGCGCGCCATCATCGCCGGGCACGACGTCATCCTGCTGGGCGAGCGCGGACAGGGCAAGACGAGGCTCATCAGGACCCTGACCGGCCTGCTCGACGAGTGGACGCCCGCGGTGGCCGGGTGCGAGATCAACGACCACCCGTTATGCACCGGCCTGCGCCCGGTGCAAGCGCCTGCTGGCCGAACAGGGCGACGACCTGGCTGTCGTCTGGCTGCCGCGCACGGACCGGTACGGAGAGAAGCTCGCGACGCCGGACACCAGCGTCGGCGACCTGATCGGCGACATCGACCCGGTGAAAGTGGCCGAGGGCAGGACGCTCGGCGACCCGGAGACGATCCACTTCGGCCTGCTGCCGCGGACCAACCGGGGCATCTTCTGCCTGAACGAGCTGCCCGACCTGGCCGAGCGGATCCAGGTCTCGCTGCTGAACGTGCTGGAGGAGCGCGACATCGGCGTGCGCGGCTACGCGCTGCGGCTGCCGCTCGACCTTGTGCTGGTCGCCAGCGCGAACCCGGAGGACTACACCAACCGGGGCCGGATCATCACGCCGCTGAAGGACAGGTTCGGCGCCGAGATCCGCACCCACTACCCGCTCTCGCTCGACGCCGAACTGGCGCTGATCGACCAGGAAGCACAGCTGGCGTGGGACGGCGCTGACCCTGGCGCTGTCGTTCCGGCCCATCTGGTCCAGGTCATCGCACGGTTCACCCGGCTGGTCCGGGCTTCGCCGGCGGTCGATTCCCGCTCTGGCGTCTCGGCGCGGTTCGCCATCGCCGCCGCCGAGGCCGTGGCCGCGTCCGCGGTGCGGCGCGGCGCGATGACCGGCGAGGACCAGCCGGTGGCCCGCGTGTGCGACCTGCCTGCCGTGATCAGCACGCTGCGCGGCAAGGTGGAGTTCGAGGTGAGCGAGGAGGGCCGCGAGCAGGAGGTCCTTGACCACCTGCTGCGGCGCGCCACCAGCGATACCTTCCGGGCGCTGCTGGGCAACGCCGACATGACCGGCTTGCTGGCACGGTTCACCGAGGGCGGCGTGGTCGAGACTGGTGACCTCGTCCCGGCGACTGACCTGCTGCGACGGATCGGCGAGGTGCCCGGCCTGGCACGGATCATGGAACGGCTCAAGATGGGCGGCGGCGAATCGCTCGGCCAGGCGGCTGCCGCCCTGGAGTTCGCCCTGGAGGGCCTGTACCTCATGCGGCGCCTGTCGAAGGACGCCATCGACGGCGGGGTGGTGTACCGGACCTGAGCCCGGCCGCATGGGCGCAACTGCATGCCGCGACAACTGCGAGGAGGTGAGCACGAGTGAGTGGCTATCGCTATGGCCCGTACTCGGGCGGCCCTGATCCGCTTGAGCCGCCTTACGACGTGCGCGGCGCCGTGGACGCCATGGGCGAGTCGGTGCTGGACGGTACAGACCCGGCCAGCGCGCTTCGCGACCTGATGCGGCGCGGCATGGCTGGGCATCGCGGGCTTGACGACCTGCTACGTAGGGTGCGGGAACGACAGCGCGAGATCCGCGGCCGCGGACGGCTCGATGGCATGCTGGACCAGGTCCGGTCACTCCTGGACACGGCCATCGGCCAGGAGCGGGCCGAGCTGTTCCCGAACCCCGATGACTCGGCCCGGCTGCGCGAGGCCGAGCTCGATGCGCTTCCCTCGGATACCGCACAGGCCATCAGGCAGCTCGCCGACTACGACTGGCAATCGGCGACGGCACGGCAGACGTTCGAGGAGCTGAAGTCGCTGCTGCGCCGGGAGGTGCTGGACAGCCAGTTCCGCGGTATGCGGCAGGCACTTGCCGATCCTGACCCGGAGGCATTGCAGCGGGTCAAGGACATGATGGCCGAGCTGAACAAGATGCTCGACGCCGACGCCCGCGGCGAGCACACGCAGCAGGACTTCGACGATTTCATGAGCCGGTTCGGCGACATGTTCCCCGACTCCCCGGCCAACCTCGAGGAACTCGTCGACGCGCTGGTGCGGCGGATGTCCGCGGCCCAGCGGCTGCTGGACTCGCTGACCGACTCCCAGCGCGACGAACTGGCCGGCCTCATGTCCCAGGCACTGGAGGACGCAGGCCTCGCGGCGGAGATGTCCAGGCTCTCCGATTCGCTGCGCGCCCGGCGCCCGGACATGGATCAGGGCTGGCCACAGCCGCGGATGACCGGAACCGATCCGCTCGGCCTCAGCGACGCAACCTCGGCGCTGGCCGAGCTGGCCGACCTCGCTGAGCTGGATAGCGCGCTGCGCCAGGACTACCCGGGCGCGCGGCTGGATGACGTGGACGAAGAGGCGATCCGCCGCGCCCTCGGCCGGCAGGCAGTCGATGACATGGAGGCACTCCGCCAGATCGAGCGCGAACTTGAGCGCCAGGGTTACCTGCAGCGCACCGACGGAAAGCTCGAGCTCACGCCTAAGGCAGTGCGCAGGCTCGGCCAGACCGCGCTGCGCAAGGTGTTCGCTCAGCTGCCGGATGGGGGAACTGGCGATCACGACCAGCGTGATGCCGGGCAGGCGGGCGAGTACACCGGCAGCACCCGGCCGTGGCGGTTCGGCGACGAGCAGGCTATTGATGCCGCTGCCACCGTGCGAAACGCGGTTCTCAGGCAGGCGGCCCCTCGTCAAGCGACACTGGGTCACGCGACACCGGATCAACCGGCATCGCAGGTGGCGCCCCGCGGGCAGGAGTTCGCTGCCGGACGGCGGCGTGCTGTGCGGCTAACGGTCGACGACTTCGAGGTCGCGGAGACCGACAGGCGCGCATCGGCGGCCGTGTGCCTGCTGGTCGACTTGTCGTACTCGATGGCGCTGCGCGGCACCTGGGGGGCTGCCAAGCAGACAGCTCTTGCGCTGCACGCGCTGATCCGCAGTCGGTACCCTCAGGACGCCATTCAGGTCATCGGGTTCTCCAACTACGCTCGCGAGCTCCAGGAGACCGAGCTCGCAGGGCTGAGCTGGGACATGGTGCAGGGCACGAACCTGCACCATGCGCTCGTGCTGGCCGGGCGGTTCCTGGACCGCCGGCCGGAGCACAATCCGGTCGTGATGGTGATCACAGACGGCGAGCCAACGGCGCACCTGAGGCGGGACGGCCGGTTCTGGTTCGACTGGCCGCCGTCTCCGGAGACGCTCGAGCTTACGCTCGCCGAGGTGGACAAGATGACCAGGCGGCGGGCCACGATGAACGTGTTCATGCTCGCGGACGACGAACGGCTGACCTCGTTCGTGGACGAGGTTGCCCGGCGCAATGGCGGCCGCGTGCTGCGGGCGATGCCGGACAGCCTCGGCGAGTACGTCGTCAAGGACTTCCTGCGGACCCGGCGCCAGTACACCAGGTAGCCGCCGCGGCGGCTACCTCGGCGTTGCCTGCGCCAGATTCCTGGCCCGCGGCCTAAGATCAACTACATGTCCTTCACCGACCGGCTCGTGCTGTGGCTGCACATCGGATTCGCCATCTTCACCATTGGGCCGCTCGCGCTAGCTATCTCCTCGACACCCAGGTACATCCGCCGGCGCGAGGTGCCGATCCTGCGGTACCTGAGCAGGATCACCGTGATCTTCACGGCCGCGTCGCTGCTCGTGCTGGTCTTCGGCATCGTGCTCGGCCAGCTTCATCACGACTTCTCCCGCCCCTGGCTGACAATCTCGATGACGCTGTTCGTGGTGGCAATCGTGCTGCTCGTGCTCGTCATCCGCGACCAGCGCCGCGCCATCAAGGCTGTGACTTACGGCGCAGCCGGCATCAGTCAGTGCAGCGGGCGCGGATGACAGTGCGGCAACGGCCGCGGCAGCTGCTGCGGGCGACGCCGGATCCGGCCCCGGCGACGGCCAGGAGATTCCCGGCAGCGCCGAGGCAGCCGGGGCGGCTGGCAGCGCAGACGGGCAGTCGGCCGTCGGCGCCGCAGCGCTCGCTGCGCATGTGGCGTCGGTGGAACGCGGCCGGATCGCCGCCCTGGGCGGCATCGTCAACCTGATCTGGCTGGTCATACTGGTCCTGATGGTGTGGCAGCCGTAGCGCACTGCCCGCGCGAGTCCGTTAACCAAATTTTTGCGCTCTTTGCAGCCATTTTGTCGTGCCGAATGGCTAGCCGGTAGTACCGTGCCGGACGTATATCTCAGCGCTGGTTTCAGCCGTGGCCTGAGGTCCACTGGGCGGCCAGCATCCAAGGAGGAACTGTGACTTCTGAAAGCGTGTCCAGCGGCGGCTCCAATCGCTCGCTGACGATCATCCTGGCGGTCGTCGCCGTCATCGCGCTGATCCTGGCCATCCTCTGGATTTCAGGCTCGGCACCGTCGTTCCTGAACTCCGGCAGCCATGTCCACTCGAAGGGCGGCGGCCACATCTTCCGCGGCATCGCCGGATTCGTCGTCGCCATCGCGTGCGGCGCCGGCGCCTGGTGGACAGGTAAGAAGTCGTAAGGCATCCCGCGAAGTCATCAGGCACCACGCGCGACGCCTGCGGCGAAGACCTGGCTGGGCGTGCGCGGGCTACGGTCTGTTCCGTAGCCCGAGCACGCCGCAGCGAGGGAGATCACCGCACGTTGACACCCAGCCGCCGGGGCACCTAGATTTTCACTGTTCGGGTACGTAACCAATGTGCGTTAGGCGCACAGAGGCTTTTCTTCGGCCGCGTCGGTGTGCCTGCCGTCGAGCATCCAAGGGGCACTGGTGACTCTCCTCGACCGTTCTATCTGGCTTGGCAAGGCATTCTCGGGTGGCTGGAAAGAACCGGGTGGCGGCGACGCAGCGGTTATCGAGCCGGCCACCGGCGCTGAGCTCGGGCGCGTGGGCATTGCGTCACCAGCCGACATCTCAGCAGCAACCGCCGCCGCGGCAGCCGCCCAGCCCGCGTGGGCGGCGCTGCCCTACACGCAACGCGCAGCGATCCTGCGCAAGGCCGGCGAGATCTGGCTGGCGAACGCGGCCGAGATCGAGGACTGGAGCGTCCGCGAGGGCGGGAAGATCCCGCCCGCGGCCCAGTTCGAGACGCACGTGGCGACCGAGGAGATATTCGAGGCTGCCACGCTGCCGTCCCGCCCCTACGGCGAGCTGCTGCCGAGCGAGCAGCCGCATCTGAGCTTCGCTGAGCGCGTGCCGGTCGGCGTGGTCGGCGTCATCTCGCCGTTCAACTTCCCGCAGATCCTGGCCATCCGCTCGGTCGCGCCGGCGCTTGCCCTCGGCAACGCGGTCGTGCTCAAGCCCGACCCGCGCACCGCGGTGTGCGGCGGCGTCGTGCTGGCGCGAGTGTTCGAAGAGGCTGGCCTGCCCGAGGGGCTGCTGCACGTGCTGCCGGGCGGGCCGGACGTCGGCGAGGCGCTCGTGACAGACCCCGCCGTGGGCGTCATCTCATTCACCGGATCGACCGCGGCCGGGCGCAAGGTCGGCGCGCTGGCAGGCCAGCTGCTGAAGCGCGTGCACCTCGAACTCGGCGGCAACTCTGCACTCATCGTGCTCGAGGACGCCGATCTCGACAAGGCGGCCTCAGCCGGCGCGTGGGGATCGTTCCTGCATCAGGGTCAGATCTGCATGACCACTGGTCGGCACCTGGTCCAGGCGAGCGTCTACGACGACTACGTGGCCCGCCTCGCCGACAAAGCCGGCCATCTGCCGGTCGGCGACCCGGCCTCCGGCCAGGTGGCGATCGGCCCGATCATCGACGAGCGGCAGCGGGATAAGGTGCACAGCCTGGTCATCGACAGCGTCCAGGCAGGCGCCACGCTCGCCGCCGGTGGCAGCTACGAGGGGCTGTTCTACCGGCCCACTGTCCTGGCCAACGTCGCGCCCGCGATGCCCGCCTACGCGAACGAGGTCTTCGGCCCGGTCGCGCCTGTGATCCGCTTCGAGACCGCCGACGAGGTCGCCAAGCTCGCCGCCGACTCCGAATACGGCCTGTCTCTCGGCATCCTGACCAGGGACGTGATGCGCGGCCTCGAGCTCGCACGGCAGATCCCCACCGGCATCGTCCACATCAACGACCAGACCGTCGATGACGCGCCGAACACACCGTTCGGCGGCATCCGCGCCTCCGGCACCGGCGCGCGATTCGGCGGAACTGCCAACCTCGACGCGTTCACCGACACGCGCTGGGTAACGATCCGCGGGGACATCGCGCCCTACCCGTTCTAAGCCAGCCGGCCACCGAAGCGGGACTATGCGCACTCGCACCCAAGTAGGCATCGTCGGCGCCGGGCCGGCTGGACTGCTGCTCTCGCACCTGCTCGCGCTCCGCGGCATCGACTCGGTGCTTATCGAGATCCGCAGCCGCGAGTACTGCGAGGCCCGCCAGCGGGCCGGCGTGCTCGAGGACGGCAGCGTCGCGCTGCTGCGCGAAGCTGGCCTGGCCGGCCGGCTCGACCGGCAGGGCCTCGAACATGGCGGCATCTACCTGCAGTTCGACGGCGAGCGCCGGCACGTCGACTTCCGCGAGCTGACCGGCGGCCGGACGGTCACCGTGTACGCGCAGACCGAGGTCGTCAAGGACCTGATTGCGCGCCGCCTCGCCGACGGCGGCGCGGCGGCGATCGCGTTCAGCGTCACCGAGACCGAGGTGGCCGATCTCGACACCGCCAGCCCCGTGCTCCGCTACACCGATGCCGACGGCAACCGGCATGAGACCGTCTGCGACGCGATTGCGGGCTGCGACGGGTTCCACGGCATCTGCCGGCCCGCCGATTCCCGCCGGGCGTGCTGACGACCTGGGAGCGCGACTACCCGTACGCCTGGCTCGGCATCCTCGCCGACGTGCCGCCGTCAACCGATGAGCTGATCTACGCCCATCACTGCGATGGCTTCGCCCTGCACAGCCTGCGCAGCCCGGCGGTCAGCCGCCTGTACCTGCAGGTCGACCCGCGACGAGCTGGTGGCGAACTGGCCGGACGAGCGCATCTGGACCGAGCTCAGCCGCCGGTTCGAGCTGCCGGGCTGGACGCTGCGAGCGGGGACCGGTCCTGGACAAGAGCATCACCCCGATGCGGAGCTTCGTCAGCGCACCGATGCGCTACGGCCGCCTGTTCCTGGCCGGTGATGCCGCGCACATCGTGCCGCCGACCGGCGCGAAGGGCCTCAACCTCGCGCTCGCCGATGTCGCCGTCCTCGCGCCCGGCGCTGGACGCGCTGCTGCATGGCGACGAGAAGCCCGCTGCCGCCTACTCGGCGACCTGCCTGGAACGGGTCTGGCGGTCCACGCACTTCTCCTGGTGGATGACGACCATGCTGCACCGCGCGCCGGGCGCCGACGACGATGACGACGCAGCTGCAGCTCTCCCAGCTGCGCTACGTGACCAGCTCTCGCGCCGCGGCTGCGTCGCTGGCCGAGAACTACACTGGCTGGCCGCTCCAGCCCCGCGTACGCAGTGACGCCGCCCAGGATCACTGATACGACCAACCCGAGAATCGAGGACGCTGACCTCCATGCGCACTACGCCGCCGTTCCGCGCCGACCACGTCGGCAGCCTGCTCCGCCCGGCCAGCCTGCTGGCGGCGCGCGATGACTTCGCCGCCGGCAAGATCGAGCGCCGAGCACCTGCGAGCCGTCGAGGATGCCGCGATCGCGGAGGTGGTCAGCATGCAGGCCGACGCGGGCTCCAGTCCGCGACCGATGGCGAGTTCCGCCGGGCCATCCTGGCACATGGACTTCATCTACCAGCTCGGCGGGATCAGAAGGCGCCTGGCAACCTCGCGGTGCACTTCCGCAACGCCGACCGGCGAGATCGAGTTCACCCCGGCGGCGCTGCACGTCGGCAGCAAGCTCCGGCTGGACGACACGATCTTCGCCGATGACTTCCGCTACCTGCAGTCCATCGTCGAGCGGGCCGACCGCCAAGCTCACCATCCCCTCGCCCAACATGGTGCACTACCGCGGCGGACCTGCGTCCATCGACCACGATGTCTACCCGGACATGGAGCAGTTCTGGGCTGACCTGGCCGCCGCGTACGCCGACGAGGTGCAGCGGCTGGCTGAGCTCGGCTGCACCTACCTGCAGCTCGACGACACGAGCCTGGCCTACCTCAACGACCCGGCGCAGCGGGCCGAGATCGCCGAGCGGGGCGAGGATGCCGAGCACCTGCACCTGCGCTACATCCGCCAGGTCAACGACGCGATCGCCGGGCGGCCCGCGGGCATGCGGGTCACGACGCACATGTGCCGCGGAAACTTCCGCTCCTCCTGGGCGGCCGAGGGCGGCTACGACTTCGTCGCCGAGGCGCTGTTCAGCGAGCTCGCCGTGGACGGGTTCTTCCTGGAGTACGACGACGAGCGGTCCGGCGGGTTCGAGCCGCTGCGGTTCGTGCCGAAGGGCAAGATGGTCGTGCTCGGCCTGGTGACCACCAAGCGCGGCGAGCTGGAGAGCCCGGACGCGCTCAAGCGCCGGATCGACGAGGCCGCCAGGTTCGTCCCCCTCGATCAGCTGTGCCTGTCGCCGCAGTGCGGCTTCTCCTCCACCGTCGAGGGCAACGTGCTCACCCAGGAAGAGCAGCGCGCCAAGCTGCGTCTCGTCGTGCAGACAGCGCACGACGTCTGGGGTGAAGGCTAACCAGGAGGGAACGTGGTAGCTAGGCGGCCGGTCGGCTGCGTCCGGTCGCGGTCTGAGCCGTGAGTCCCGACTCGGCGCCGGCGGTCGCCGTTCGGCGTCCGCAGCCAGTATCCGACCGGGAAGAGCCGCAGGTTCAGCCGCGTCATCCACCAGGCCCCACAGTCCACGGCGGGCGAACAGCGCGACGACGATGGCGACCAGCCCCAGGACGATCAGATACCAGGCGTTATACGAGGCCAGCGTCTGCTGCAGGACATGTACACGGCGGTGCCGATGATCGGCCCCTCGATCGTGCCGAGCCCGCCGATGATCGTCGGCGAAGGCCATCTCTGCGGTCCACTGCACGCTGAAACCGCGCTTGGCTGGACCTGGAGCTGGCTGATCGCAAGGACTGCGCCGGCCGCTCCGCAACCGGCGCCGGCGACGACGAATACCAGCAGCCGGGCCAGGCCGACGCGCGCTCCCGAACTCCGCGCTGCCACCTCGTCGTCGCGGATCGCGGTCAGCACGAGGCCGAGCCTGCCGCGCAGCAGCAGGTAGATAGCGACCATCGCCAGCACGGTGACCGCCAGTCCGGCCCAGTAGGTGTACGCGGTCAGCAGCACCGAGCTGTAGCCCGGCGAGGCCCGGCAGCGGCATGCCAGTGCCGCCGCCGATCGAGGAGAACCGCTCGATGAACAGCATGATGGTAGCGGCGAGCACCCACGTGGCGATCGCGAAGTACCCGCTGCGCAGCCGGGAGACCAGCCACCACATCGGCAGCGCAGCCACGCCGCAGCCGATCGCGGCGACAGGCAGCGCGGCGAACGGCGAGGTGCCGTGGAGGGCGAGGATGAGCACGAAGTACGCCCCGAGGCCGACGAACGCCTGCTGGCCGACTGACACCAGGCCCGCGTAACCCGCCAGCAGGTTCCACATGCTCGCGAGAGTCAGCACGATGAACGCCTGCACCAGGATGGCAGTCGTGCCCGAGTAGACGATGTAGGGGAAGAGCGCAAGCACGACGACGACGACCAGCGCGCCGATGCCGGTCCAGGCAACGTTTCGCCGTGAGCGGGTGACGCGAAATGCTGCCGCCGGTTGCGTGCTGGCTTCGGTGACCAGGCTCACGACTGTGCCCTCCGGGAGGTAAGCCCCTGCGGCCGCAGCACGAGCACCGCGAGGAACACGATGAAGCCGGCCAGGACCTCGTCGGAGATGTTGATCTGGGCACCGATCTGCTGCGCCACGCCGAGCACGATGCCGCCGAGCAGCGTGCCCCACAGCGAGCCGAGGCCGCCGATCACCACCGCCGCGAACGCGAAGAGCAGGATCGTGTCGGTGCCGGCGGTGGGATCGAGCTGGAGTACATCCCGTACGCGATGCCGCCCAGCGCCACGGTGGCCGAACGCGAGCGCAGCCGCGATGCCGAACACGTGCCGGTAGTCGGCGCCGGCAAGCTGTGCCGCTTCCTTGTCGTCGGCGACTGCTCGGATCAATCGGCCGTACCTGGACCTGGACAGGAAGTACTGCAACCCGAGCAGCACCGCGACGGCGACGGCGAAGAAGACCACGAGCAGCCAGGCGATCTGGATCTGCGAGCCGATGCTGAAGGAGTCCTGCACCAGGGCCAGCCCGGCGCCGATCCCGCGAGTATTGGCTGTGAGGAACTGCAGCAGGCCGTTCTCGATCACCACCGACAAGCCGAAGGTGACCATGCAGCGTGGTCAGAACGCCGCGGTCGAGCGCGCTCTGGATCAGGGTGCGCTGCAGCACGTAACCGAGCACCGCCATCACCGGCACGACGATCAGGAACGACCAGAGCACCGGGACGTGGGTGACGGCAATGACGCCGATCGCGATGTAGCCCGCGACGACGGCTAGGTCGCCGTGCGCGAGATTGACCACCTTCATCACGCCGAACATCAGCGACAGCCCGCAGGCGAACAGCGCGTACAGGCCGCCAGTCAGCACTCCCTGGATGATCGCGTTGACCCAGGCCATTACGGCTCGCTCCCTTCACCCGGCTGGCCTGCCGATGCAACGCCCGCCAGGCCGAAGTAAGCCGCCTCGACCTGCTCGGCGGTCACGTCGCCGGGCGTGCCTTCCAGGGTGGTCCGACCCTCGAGCAGGCAGTGGATGTGCGACGCCACCCGCAGCGCCTGGCTCACGTCCTGCTCGACCAGCAGGACGGTCGTGCCGGTCGCCAGGATCTGCGGCAGCATGCCGTAGATGCGCTGAACGACCACTGGCGCCAGGCCGAGCGACAGCTCGTCGAGCAGCAGCACGCGCGGATTGGCGACCAGCGCCCGGCCGATGGCGACCGCCTGCTGCTCGCCGCCGGACAGCTGGGCGGTGCGCTGATGGCGGCGCTCGCGCATCCAGTCGAACATCTCGTAGACACGCTCGATCGTCCACGGGCCTTTCCTGGCGTAAGTAGCGCCGACCTGCAGGTTTTCCTGGACCGACAGCGACCCGAACAGCCGCCTGCCCTCCGGCACCATGACGATCCCCTGCCTGGCCCGGCGCTCCGGCCGCAGCCTGCGTCACGTCCTTGCCGTCGAACAGCACCGAGCCCGTTGCCGGGTGGTGCAGGCCGGCGATCGTGCGCAGCAGCGTGGACTTGCCCGCGCCGTTGGCGCCGATGATCGCGTAAACCTCGCCGGGCAACACGCTGCAGCGAGATCGCGTCCAGCGCGCTTGGAGCTGCCCGTGGTGCACGGCCAGGTCGCGCACCTCCAGCAGCGGCGTCGCCGCTGCTCGGCCGCGCGCCACCGGCCGACGCGGTCATGGCTCGCTCCGCTCGCCGTCGGCCGGGGCTGCCTCCAGTGTGCCGCCGGCCAGCGCCGCGGTGACGTCGGTGCCGAGAAACACCTCACGGACCGCGGGGTCGGCCAGCACGGTGGCGGGATCGCCGTCGCCGACGAACGCGCCGCCGGACAGGCAGATCGAGCCGGCTCACCACGGCGGTGAGCGCGCGGACGACGTGCTCGATCCAGATCACCGCCGTGCCGTCGGCGTTGACCGCACGGACGATCTCGACAAGCTGGGCGACCTCCGGATCGGTGAGGCCGCCGGCCACCTCGTCCAGCAGCAGCAGCGTGGGCTCCGTCGCCAGCGCCCGGGCCAGTTCGAGCCGCTTGCGCTGCAGCAAGCCGAGCCGCTCGGCGGGCACGTTCGCCTGCCCGGCCATCCCGGTCCGCTCCAGTGCCTCGACCGCGGCGGCGTAGCTGGCCCGCCGCCGCAGGCCGCGCACCCTGCTGGGCGGCGACGAGCACGTTCTCGAACACCGTCATGTCGCCGAACGGCCGCGGCACCTGGTAGGTGCGGCCGACGCCCAGCCGGCACCGCGCGGCCGCGTCCAGCCTGGTGACCGTCGCGCCCGGCGAAGCGGATCTCGCCGCCGCCGGGCGCGAGGTCGCCGGAGATGAGGCCGAACAGGCTGGTCTTGCCAGCGCCGTTCGGCCCCACGATCCCGACCATCTCGCCCGCGCCGACCGCCAGCGACAGGTCCTCGGCGATGACGACGCGGCCGAACCGCTTCGTCACGTGCTCGAGCTCAAGCAGCGGACTTGTCATCCGCTCACGAGTTAGTCGGCAGCAGATCGGCGGTGATCTTCGCGTCCGGCTGCAGCGTGTTGTCGACGACCTGCATCTCCAGCGGGTACTTGGTCCCCTTCTGCCACTGCACGCCGACCGGCGGGGTGATCGCCACGCCCGGCGCGGGCCCGCCGGAGGCGAAGTCCAGCGGCCCGGCCAGCGCCGTGGATGTTCACCTTGTGGATGGCGGCGGCGACCTCGGTCTTGTCGTGCGGGTCGCTCACCGTGGTCGAGCGCCGCGTGGGCGGCCTCGAAGAGGCTGTAGTTGCTGATGTTGGAGTTCCACTGGCCGTGGCCGCCGGCTCGAACTCGTTGGCCATCTGCTGGCACGTCTCCCCGGTGAACGACGACGTCCACGGCAGCGACGGCGCCCACCACGCGTCGGTGGCCACGTTGTACGCCATGCGCGCCGAGCGCATAGGCGTCGGTCGGGAACAGCAGCACCTTCGCGACTGTCGCCAGCTTCGGCCTGAAGCCCTGCTGGATCGACTGCTTCCACATGGTGGCGAAGTCGGGCGGCAGCGGCACGTTGGTGAAGAAGTCGGCCTTGTCCGCCTTGAACTGGGAGATCATCGAGGAGTAGTTCGTGGTGCCGTCGGGGTAGGCCGAGGACATGTCGAAGTTGTAGCCGGCCGCCTTGACGATCGGCGGGAACACCGCGCGGAACGCGTTGCCGTCCGAGTCGTTGGGGAACGCCGCCGCGACCACCTTGTCGGTGTGCAGCTGGGCGTGGATCCGGTTCCACATCGGGATGAAGCACTTGGCCAGGTGCTCGGCGCCGAGGAAGTACATCACCACGTACTTGGCCTTCTGCGTGGCGTGAGGCGGGTTGCCGCTTCGGGACAGGTTGATGTACCAGGCCTCCCACGGGATGTTCGCGCAGATGAGCGGCGTGCCGAGCGTCTCGGCCTGGCTGGCCACGGCGTTGACGGTCTCCGGTGTCGACGACGCCAGCAGCAGGTCGACGCCGTCGCTCAGGATGGCCGTCTTGGCCAGGTCGCCGGCCCGGGTAGGGCTGGACTGGGTGTCGTACGACTTGATCGTGACCGGGTAGGTCTTGCCGCCGATCTTGAACCCGTTCTTGTACGGGGTGGTCTGCTTGATCTTGGAGATCACCCAGTTGTCTGGCGCGCCGAAGCCGGCCAGCGACGCCGGTCAGCGGGTGGATCCAGCCGATCGTGATGGCCTTGGTGCTGACCCGAGCTGGCGCCCTTGATGCCGGAGCCGCACGCCTCGAGCAGTCCGCCGGCTCCTAGGACGGCCGCGCCGGCGCCGACCGCGCGCAGCAGGCCCCGTCGGCTGATGCTGCCGCAGGGCCCGCGCCGCCGGATTGCACACTCTGGTCACTCATCTGTCATCGATCTCCTTGTGAGGTCGTGTCGCAGAGGCCGGGACGTCCGCGGCCCGCCGGGCCAGTCGCATCAGCTTTGGAGGCAGTAGCGAGGCGGTGGATGTGCCGATGGTCAGGCTCCTGGGAGATGGCATTAGTGTGCGCCTAGCGTACGGCTATGCGCAATACGACTACGCGCACTGGACAAATTTCGCCGCCGGCTCTCCGCCGTCGCTGGCCGCGCGATCTGCTCGAGTCTGCAGACTGGCTCGCACGGGCGCGGTCGCGCCGTGTCTGCCGTCCACCGGTCTGCGTGTCCGATGCCGGCGTCGTCTTGCCGGAGAACCTAGACTCCGGCTGCATGTAATGTCAACAATCTTGCATGTCCTTTAGTCGGCCGAGACTGTCGCGCGTGAGTCGACTCTCCCAGCCCCTCGCGAGATCGTTGACAATCTCGCTGGCAACCGATAGCTTCCTGAGCTGGGCACTGCCGACGGGAAGAACAGATGCAGGCGAGCGACCAGAGCACTCAGCGGTCCGCTCCTGGTGGTCAGCGCGCACGCCGGGGACTTCGTCTGGCGAGCGGGCGGCGCCATGGCGCTGGCTCTCCGCCCGCGGCGCCGGCGTGACCGTCCTGTGCCTGAGCTACGGCGAGCGCGGCGAGTCGGCCAAGGCCTGGCGGGAAGGCAAGCAACTCGCGGAGATCAAGGCGATCCGGCGCGAGGAGGCCAGCCAGGCGGCCGAGGTCCTCGGCGCCGCGATCGAGTTCGCCGACGCCGGCGATTACCCGCTGCGCGAGTCGGATGAGCTCGTCGACGCGATCGTGCGCTGCTATCGGCGGGTGCGAGCCGGCCGTCGTGCTCACGCACCCGCTGGCTGACCCGTACAACCCCGATCATCCGGCCGCGGCCCGGATGGCCCTGCAGGCACGGGTGTTCGCCCAGGCCATCGGCTATGACGCCCCGGGCGAGCCGCTCGGCGCGCCCCCGGTCTTCCTGTTCGAGCCGCACCAGCCCGAGCAGTGCGACTTCAAGCCACAGGTGCTGCTCGACATCACCGAGGTCTTCGCCGTCAAGCGCGGGGCCATGGAGTGCCTGAAGGCGCAGCAGCACATGTGGGACTACTACACCGACCTGGCGAGGCGGCGGGGCGTCCAGCTGCAGCGCAACGCCGGGCCGAACCTGGGCCTGCCGCACGACACCATGGCCGAGGCGTACATGCGGCTGTATCCGCAGGTCACCGGGATGCTGGCAGTGAGGAACGTCATCGTCACCGGCTGCCCGCGGGCCGATCCGGGCGAGGTCGCGGCGCTGGCCGAGTTTGGCGTCGCCACCGTGCACGAGGCGATCGGCCGCACCGGCTACCTCGGGCCCGGCGATCCGCCCGGTCTACCCGGGTCCCGCATCGGCGGCACGGCCGTCACCGTCGTCTGCTGGCCCGGCGACAACCTGATGATTCACGCAGCCGTGGAGCAGTGCCAGCCCGGCGACGTCCTCGTGGTGACGACGACGTCCCCTTCCAGCGACGGCGCCTTCGGCGAGCTGCTCGCGACCTCTTTGCAGCATCGCGGGCGTGCGCGGCCTGGTGACGCACCGGCGGCGTGCGCGACGTCGCCGAACTGCACGCGATGGGCTTCCCGGTGTTCAGCGCCGCCGTCTCGGCGCAGGGGACGGTCAAGGCGACGGCGGGCGCGGTCAACGTCCCGGTCAGCATCGGCGGCCAGCGCATCGCGCCTGGTGACGCCATCGTCGCCGACGACGACGGCGTCGTGGTCGTGCGCGCGGTCGGCAACGCCAGTGCGCTCACCGCCGCCGGCGCGCGCGCCGCAGAAGGAAGACGCGCCCGCGCCGCGTTCCGGCGCGGCGAGCTCGGCCTCGATCGCTACGGCCTGCGGGCAATGCTGTCCGAGCTCGGCGTCGAGTACGTCGACTACCACGCCTGCCGGGACGCTTCATGACGGCCGCGCCCGCAGGCGCCGAGTCGGCCGCGGACGGCATACGGTGCATGATGATGCGCGCCGGTACGTCCCGCGGGCTGTACTTCCTCGCCTCCGACCTGCCGGGCGGCCCGCCGAGCGCGATTCCCTGCTGCTCCGCGTCATGGGCAGCGGTCATCCGCTGCAGATCGACGGCCTCGGTGGCATGCACCCGCTGACATCCAAGGTCGCGGTCGTGTCGCGGTCGGCGCCGGGACGATGCCGACGTCGACTACCTGTTCCTTCAGCTCGGCGTCGAGCACCCGACGATCACCGACCAGCAGAACTGCGGGAACATCCTCGCCGGGGTCGGCCCGTTCGCCGTCGAGCGCGGGCTGATCGAGGCCGGTCCTGAGGTCACGAGCACGCGCATCAGGATGGTGAACTCGGACAGCGTGGTCGTCGCCGACATTCCAGACGCCGGGCGGGATCCCGGAATATGCGGGCGACACTGCCATCGCCGGCGTGCCAGGCACGGCAGCACCGATCACGCTCCGGTTCGCCGACACCGCGGGCTCGACGACCGGAACCTGCTGCCGACCGGCAGTATCCGCGACGAAATCGACGGGATCGAGGTGAGCTGCGTCGACAATGGCATGCCGGTCGTCGTCGCCCGTGCCGCCGATCTTGGCATCACCGGATACGAGCCAATCGACGAGCTGGCGAGCGACGCCGCGCTGACCGCCCGGATCGTCGCTGCGGGTGGCGGCGGGCAGGCTAATGGGGCTCGGCGACGTCGGCGGACTGTCGGTCCCGAAGACCACGCTGGTCAGCGCGCCCCGCGAGGGCGGCACGATCTGCACTCGCACCTTCATCCCGGAGCGCTTGCACACCTCCATCGGCGTGCTCGGCGCGATTACCGTGGCGACCGCACTGCGCTTGCCGGGCGGCACTGGCGCCGAGCTTGCAGCGTTCCCGGCCATGGGTCAGATCGTCGACGTCGAGCATCCCACCGGGCACATCGAGGTAGCACTCGAGCTCGACACCTCGGCCCGGCCACCGCGAGTGCTCAGCGCGGGAGTGATCCGCACGGCGCGCAAGCTCTTTGACGGCACCGTCTTCCCGAGCCGGCCAGACCGCGACCTATGAGGGGAGCGACGCGATGACGCGCCTGCTGCACGAGATAGCTCACCTCGGGCACGCCGAGCTCCTGACCCCGGAGCCGGAAAAGAGCCTGTGGTTCTTCACACAGGTGCTCGGCCTGACCGAGAACGGCGCCAGCGGCGACTCGGTCTACCTGCGGACCTGGGACGACTATGAGCATCACAGCCTCAAGCTGACCGCCGCGGCCACGTCGGGAATCGGCCGTACCGGACTGCGGGCCGCGAGCGAGGCGGCCCTGCAGGGCCGGGTTGCCGAGATCGAAGCCCAGGGCCTGGGCGTTGGCTGGCGAGACGGCGAGGTCGGCATCGGCCCTAGCTACCACTTCCGCGACCCCGACGGCCATGAGTTCGAGCTGTACTGGGAGACCGAGCGGTACCAGCCGACCGGCGAGCTCAAGCCCGCCCTGAAGAACCAGGCACAGGCCTACCCCGCGCGCGGCGTGAGCGTGCGCCGCCTCGATCACGTCAACTTCCTGGCCGCGCAGAGCGAGCCCAACGGCAGGTTCATCTGCTCGGGACTCGGCGGCCGGGTCACCGAGCAGATCGTGCTCGACGATGGCACCATCTCGGCCCAGTGGACCCACTTCGCGCAGAAGTCCTACGACCTCGTGTACACCAATGACTGGACCGGGGCGAGCGGGCGACTGCACCACATCGCCTTTGCCACCGACACCAGGGAGGACGTGCTCCGGGCCGCCGACATCTGCCTCGACAAGCAGGTCTTCATCGAGACCGGCCCGCACAAGCACGCAATCCAGCAGACCTTCTTCCTGTATGTCTACGAGCCAGGGGGCAACCGGATCGAGTTGTGTAACCCGTGCGCCAGGCTGATCTTCGCACCGGACTGGGAACCTATCTCGTGGTCGGAGTCAGAGCGTGCGAAGGGACAGGCATGGGGACTCGCGACCATCCCGTCGTTCCATACCCACGGCACCCCTCCAGTTCCCTGAACCGTGGCTCCCGTGAGCACCCCTGTCGAGCCATCAGCACCCCAATCGAAAGGACACGCAGGAATGCCGGAGGACTCCAGGCCGGCCGTGACTGAGGCGCTGCGCGCCGCCATCTTGACGGGCGAATACGCGCCGCGGCAGCGTCTGGTCGAGATCGACCTGTGTGAGCGGTTCGGCACGTCGCGGTTCATCCTCCGGTCGGCGCTGCAGGAGCTGTCCGCGCAAGGACTGGTCGAGTTCCAGCGCAACAGAGGCGCCCGCGTCCGCGAAATCTCCCTCGACGAGGCTATCGAGATCACCGAGGTGCGCATTCTGCTGGAAGGCCACCTGGCCGGACGCGCCGCGGATCGAGCGACCAAAGCGGACGTCGTCATGCTGCGCAAGATCGTCAAGGACATGCGCACCGCCGTCCGGAAATCCGAGCTGCTGACCTACAGCGGCCTCAACGCGACGCTGCACGAAGCAATCCGCGAGATAGCGGCCCACGAGACGACGGCGCGGCTGCTCCGCCAGCTGCGTGACCAGACCGTCAGGCACCAGTTCTCGCTATCGCTGGTCCCAGGGCGTCCGATGGTGTCACTGCCGCAGCACGAGGCCATCGTGGCGGCGATTGTCGCCCACGACTCAGACGCGGCCCAGCAGGCCATGCATGAGCACTTGCACAGCGTCGTCGAGGCGTTCCAGGCGCTGTCCGCTGCAACGGTGCACAGGTCGCCGGGGCGCGTCAGCCAGTCAGGAGGTAACCGCAGCCGATGAGCAACTCTGCTCCGCCGGTGATCTGCGTGCTCGGCCTGGGTGAGGCTGGTTCGCGGATCGCGCCCGGCCTGGCAGCGGCCGGTGCCATCGTGCATGCTTTCGACCCGAAAGTGCCACCGCCGGCCGGGGTCGAGGGCTTCTCCAGCGATGCCGACGCTGCCCGCGGCGCGTCCATCGTCATAGCACTGACCAGCGCGCACGAGGCTGCCGCGACGCTTGAGCAAGCGCTTCCCGGCATGACCGAAGGGACGATCTACGCTGACCTGAATACCGCGTCAGCCGGCCTCAAGACGGTGCTCGCCGCGGCTGCCGCCAGGGTCGGCGCGGCGTTCGCTGACGTGGCGCTCATGGCGCCAGTGCCAGAGCTCGGACTGCGGACGCCGATGCTCGTTAGCGGCCCGGCCGCAGCTGATTACGCCTCGGTTCTTGGCGCACTCGGCGCCACCGTCACGATCCTCGACGGGCCGCCTGGCACTGCGGCGAGCCGCAAATTGCTCCGCAGCGTCTTCTACAAAGGCCTAGCCGCCGCTGTCACTGAGGCGCTGCGCGCTGGCCGCGCGGCCGACTGCGAGGACTGGCTCAGAAACGACATCTCCCAAGTGCTGGCCGAGGCGTCCGCAGCAACAGTCGATCGGCTTGAGCAAGGCAGCATCCGGCATGCGCGTCGGCGGATGGACGAGATGGCTGCTGCCGGTGACCTGCTCGACGAACTCGGAGTGCCCGCTCGGGTCACGCGGGCAAGCCGCGAATGGCTGGAGCAGCTGCTCTCCGAATCTGGCCAGCACGCGCGCTGACGGCCTGTCGTCCGGTTGACCGGGAGTCAGCTCAGGTTCTGAGATCTGAGGTCCGCCTCGATGCGGCCAGCCGTTTCGAGCAGCGCTGGCAGCAGGCCGGTCCGCATCGCCGCCAGGCTGACCCGGCTGGCGTGCGCGGACACGTTAATCGCGGCGATCACGGCGTCGCCGCTGCCGTGGATGGGCGCTGCTATCGCGCGCAGCCCTTCCTCCAGTTCCTGGTCCACGATCGCGTAGCCCTGCCGACCGACCTCGCGGACGATCTCCCTCATCCGGTCCGGATCAGTAACCGTCCGCCCAGTGAACGCCTCGAAATCAGCCTCGGCGAGGTACCGATCCAGCTCGCCTTGGCTCATCCCTGCAAGCAGCACCCGGCCCATGGAGGTCGCGTAGGCCGGGAACCTGGTACCGACCGATATTGCTACCGTCATGATCCGCTTGGTCGGCACTCTCGCCACGTACACGATGTGATCGCCATCAAGGACCGAGATCGACGACGACTCCCGCACCTGAGCGACGAGCTCCTCCAGGTACGGCGATGCGATCTCCGGCATGGCCAGGCCGGACAGGTAGGCGTAGCCGAGCTCAAGCACCCGCGGGCGGAGTGAGAACTCCCGGCCGTCACTGCGCACGTAGCCGAGCTTCACCAGGGTTAGCAGGAACCGGCGGGCGGCCGCCCTGGTCAGCCCCGTCTCCCTGGCGACGTCGCTCAGGCTCAGTCGTTCCCGGCCAGGGCCGAATGCCCTGATCACTGCAAGCCCGCGGTCCAGCGACTGGACGAAGTCGCTATCACGCCCAGCGGCGTCGGGAGCGTCCCTGCTGGCGCTCCGGTCAGCGGCCGGGCGCATACCCGCAGCCGACCGCCGGCCGGCGTCCGGCGTGTTCGCTGTGCGCCCAGAAAGTGTCATCAGAGCGCATGTTAGCGCCCATCCCGCCAGGTGACGTCACCTGCGGCCGCAGCGCTCAGGTGCGCACGGAGCGCGTCGGTGACCGCGTCAGGCGCCGAGACGGCGGCGAGGTGGGCCGCGTCCGGAATCACGTCAAGGCGCGCGCCATCGATTCCCGCCGCAATGGCAGCGCCATGCTCGGGCGGAGTAGCCGGATCATCGGCACCGGCGATCACGATCGCGGGCGCCGTTATCGCCGCCAGGTCCGCCCGCTGGTCCATTCCGGCGATGGCCTCGCAGCAGGACGCGTAGCCCTCGGGATCGGTGGCCTCCAGGCCCGTCAGGAACTGCTCGACGACCGATGGCGCCGCGGCCGCGTAGGCCGGGGTGAACCAGCGGCCGATAACGGCAGCGGAGACAGCCGCCATGCCAGCCGTCCGCACCCGCGTCGCGCGCGAGTGCCAGCCTTCGGCGGGCGGCAGGTACGCCGAGGTGCAGACGAGGCCGAGCGCGGCAACCCGGCCGGGCGCATGAGCGGCCAGCCAGATGCCGATCATGCCGCCCAGCGAGATCCCGCAGTAGCCGGCCCGGGCGACGTCCAGCGTGTCAAGCAGCGCGAGCACGCCGGCCCCGAGGCCAGCGATCGTGTACGGACCAGCCGCGGCGGCCGAGCCGCCATGGCCAGGAAGCTCATACCGCAGCAGCCGGAAGCTCTTGCTGAGTTCTCCGACCTGGCGGTCCCAGACTGCGGCGCTGGTACCAAGCGAGTTACCCAGCACCAGGACCGGCGCGCCCGGCGGGCCGGTCAGCGGTGCCGCCAGCGCGAGCGGCACGGGCGTCGGCCGCGTCGGGCCAGTTATCGAAGAAGCCTGGTCAGACATCGAAGAAGACGGTCTCGTGCTCGCCCTGCAGCCGGATGTCGAACCTGAAGTGACGGCCGGGGCCGCGCGACCGCGATCAGGGTCGCCCGGCGCCCGCCATCCGCGATCGACGCCAGCACCGGGTCCGCCGCATTGGCGTCAGCATCGTCGGAGAAGTAAATCCTGGTCACGACACGGTCGAGCAGACCGCGCGCGAAAACCGAGACGTCCAGGTGCGGCGCCTCGGTCCCGCCGTCCTGGCAGGGCAGCGGGCCAGGCCGGAGCGTGACGATGTGGTAGTTCCCGGCCGAGTCAGTCGCGGACCGCCCGAACCCGCGGAACCCGGCCGGCGGTTCGGCCGGCCCTCGGGGGTCATCGGGGTGGTCGAACCGGGAGTCAGGGTCGGCCTGCCAGGTCTCGATTAGCGCGTCCGGCACCGGCTGGCCGGCGCCGTCGAGCACGCGTCCCTCGATCACGATCGCTCCGGCCGTGTCTGGCGGCACCACGAACGGCCCGTCCGGCCACGGCAGCCCGATCGCCAGGAACGGCCCTACCGTCTGGGACGGGGTGATGCCCAGGCTCACCTGCCTCCCCCCTTCTTGAAGCCATCCACAGCCTCGAACACGGTCGCCGTGCGGCCACGGAGCACGATGTCCCACCGGTATCCGAGCGCCCAGTCTGGCTCCGTCAGCTCGATGTCGAAGGCAGCGATCAGCCGCTGGCGTGCAGCAGCGTCGGGAATCGAGTTGAAGATCGGGTCCAGCGGGAACAGCGGATCGGACGGGAAGTACATCTGGGTGACAAGGCGCTGGGTGAACGCCCGGCCGAGCAGCGAGAAATGAATGTGCGCCGGCCGCCACGCATTGTGGTGATTACGCCATGGATAGGCGCCGGGCTTGATGGTGAGGAAGCGGTACCGGCCAACTGAGTCGGTGACGCAGCGCCCGGCGCCGGTGAAGTTCGGGTCGAGTGGCGCCGGATGATCGTCAACTGCATGCGCGTACCGGCCGGATGCGTTGGCCTGCCAGATCTCGATGAGGGCGTCAGGCACCGGCCTGCCGTCCGAGTCGAGCACCCGCCCGCTGACGATGATGCGTTCCCCGAGCGGCTCGCCCGCATGCCCGATCGTCAGGTTGGCATCGCTTGCGCCCACCCGTTCCGCCCCGAGCAGCGGACCGGTTATCTCAGTCAGCCGCTGCGGCAGCGGCAGCAACGGCTGATGCGGTGCCCGCAGCCTGGAGGAGCCGTAGGCCAGCGTGTCAAGCGGCGGATGGACGCCGGCGGCCGACTGGTAGTGCGGCACTGCCAGCTCGCCCACGGCCAGCGGATCGCGCGCGGTCATGACGAGGCTCCTTTAATGACGGGAACGGCGGAACGGCGGGCCGACGGTACGCCATCCGCGTTCGCCGCCGCCGACGGCAAGCCCCCGGCCAGCATGTCACGCAGTGCGATGAGCTCGGCTTCCGACGGCGGCGGGATGTCTGTGAGGTCCGCCGAGATCACCAGGTCCCAGCCGGTGTTGTCGCGCACCTGCTGAGGTGAGACCCCGGCGTAGATCCCGGTCAGCACGAGTTCCATGGTGTGAGGATCCGGGCGCAGCACGCCCAGGTCGGTGATCACCAGTTGCGGACCGCCGCCGGTCAGGCCAAGCTTGCGCCTGCTCTCCGGGCCGGCGCCGAACCCGACCGAGGTGACAAAGTCCAGCCTCTCGGCGAATGTCCGCCTGGACTGGCGCAGGACGACAGCCACTTCCTTGCATGCGGCGGCGATCTCCGGCGCGCCGCCTGCCCCGGGCAACCGCACGGCCGGGGTGTCGTAGCTCGGGCCGATGACGGTCGTGTTGATGTTGCCATACCGGTCGAGCTGGGCAGCACCCAGGAAGCCGATGTCGATCCGGCCCGGCTGCAGCCAGTAGTTGAAGATCTCTGGCACGCTGACGACCGAGTCCGCGGTCTCGGCCAGGATCCCGTCGCCGATCGACAGCGGCACCTGGCTCGGCTTGGACCCGATTGTGCCCGACTCGTAAATCAGGACCAGGCCCGGCGCGTGCGTCGCGCGGGCCAGGTTGGCCGCTTCGCTCGGCAGCCCGATGCCCACGAAACAGGTCATCCCGTCCCGCAGCGAGCGCGCAGCAGTGATGGTCATCATCTCGTCTGCTGTGTAGCTCAGCATGCGACGGTTGCCTTACCAGCCGTGCCGGGCGTGGCGCCGCTGTAAACGTGGGCATCGAGCCAGGCGGCAAACTTCTGCCGGTCCCGGCTGATCTGATCCCAGGCCAGGTAGAAGTCATTGTCCCGAGCGGAGTAGCCAAGGGCGTAGGACGGATGAGCGCCACCGGGAACGGCCGCGACATAGGTGACGGCCCAGGATGGCAGCACCACGGCGCCAGGGCGCGGGTCCAGCGAGTCGACGATCTCCTCTACCGTTACGACCGACCGGGCCGACGCGAGCACGGCTTCTTTCTGCACTCCGCTGATACCCCAGTACTGGACGTTGCCCTGCCTGTCGGCGCGCTGAGCGTGGATCACCGCCACGTCGGGGCGCAGCGCGCTCACGGCGGTCAGCGTCTCCCCGGTGAACGGACAGACAATGTCGGCGACTCCGGTGGTGTGCGCGGGCAGGCTGGTGCCGCGATAGCCGCGCAGGACAGCGAACGGCAGGCCGGACGCGCCGGCCTGAAACCTGTTCGCCATCCCGGCGTGGCTGTGCTCTTCGAGTTCGAGCGGCTGCGGCCAGGAGTGCTCGACGGCGTCGCGGAAGCGGTGCAGCGATCCGACGCCCGGGTTGCCCGCCCAGGAGAAGATGAGCTTGCGCGCGCAGCCGGCGCCGATCAACTGGTCGTAGATGATGTCCGGCGTCATCCGGACCAGGATCAGGTCGCGCTTGCGCTGCCGGATCACTTCGTGCCCTGCGGCATGCGGGATCAGGTGAGTGAAGCCTTCCATCGCGACGGTGTCACCGTCAGCTATGGTGGCCGAGATCGCTTCGGTTAGCGTCACGATCTGTGCCACTTTAGGACCTGTCCTCCTTGCTGCTTTACCGAAACGATATCGGCAAATCGCCGCCAGGTGAACGCCTGTGCGTACTACGAATAACCTTCAATGATCGGGGCAGCGATCGCGAACGCGCGGTTGGCGGCCGGCAGCCCAGCGTAGACGGCTACCTGAAGTAGCACCTCGGCAATGTCGTCGGCGCCAAGTCCGTTCCTGAGGGCCGCCCCGACGTGAAGGGCTAGCTCCTCGTCACGGCCGAGGGCAGCCAGCATCGCGATCGTGATCATGCTGCGCTCAGGACGGGACAGCCCTGGCCGGTTCCAGACCTCGCCCCAGGCATAGCGGGTGATGAAGTCCTGGAACGCGGCGTTGAAGTCCGTCGTGTTCGCCGCGGCCCGGTCGACGTGCTCGGCACCGAGCACCTCGCGGCGCGCGCGCATGCCCGCCGCAGCGCGTTCTTCATCGTTCACCGGACGACGCTCCTTCGTTGTCGTGTGCGGCCAGTGCACGGCGGATGAACTCTGCCGACGCCCCTAGGTACCCGGCCGGATCGACCGCGGCCGCGAGCTCGGCCTCGCCGATGCCGGCCTCGCGTAGTGCGGCCGCGACATCCGGGTCGCCGAGCAGCGCCGCCATCAGCCCGGCGCCGCTGTCAGCCGCACGGGCCACGGCGGCAGCGACCAGGTCGTGCGCAGCCAGCCGACCTACCGCCGGCGCCAGCTCGGCCGCGACGTGCTCGGCCATCAGCAAGCCGCCGGACGCCTGCAGGTTCGCGCGCATCCGGGCCGCGTCCACGCGCAGCCCGGACAGCAGCGTGGCCGACCACGAGGCGGCGGACCCGGTCAGCCGGAGCAGATCCGACAGCGTCTCCCACTCTGCGTGCCAGGCTCCGGCAGCGCGCTGAAGCTCCTGCTCGGCGGCCGCGGCCAGGGTTGCCAGCAGACCGGGAGCGCGTCGCGCGCAGCCGAGCACTAGCACGGACGCGACCGGATTCCGCTTGTGCGGCATGGCAGAGGACCCGCCCTGCCGCGGATCATCGCTGCCTTCCGCGACCTCAGCGACCTCGGTCTGCGCCAGCAGCGTCACGTCCCTGGCAACCTTGCCCAGGCTGGCGCACACGCCGGCCAGGGCCGCGGCAAGCTGGACGATCCGCAGCCGGTCGGTATGCCAGGGCAGCGCGGGCTCGGCCAGCCCGAGCTCGTCGGCGAGAAGCGCCGCGACGGTGGGCCCGCTTATGCCGAGCGATGCCAGCGTGCCAGCGGCACCGCCGTACTGAACCGCCAGCCTGGTGGCACGGAACCGGTCAAGCTCCCGCCGCGCGTCGCCGATGCCAGTGAGCCAGCCGGCGGCGACGAGGCCGAACGTGACCGGCACCGCCTGCTGCAGCAGCGTGCGGCCGGCCATAACGGTGCCAGCCTGCGCGCGCGCGAGTTCGGCGGCCTTGTCCGCCGCTGTCGCCAGGTCAGCGCTGATGGCGGCGATCGCCCGTCCGGCCAGCAGCATGACAGCGGTGTCGATGATGTCCTGGCTGGTTGCGCCCACGTGCACGGCCGCTTGCGCGTCGGCTGGCAGCAGCGCGGTTAGCGCACGAACCACGGCGGGCACCGGGTTTCCTGTGCGCGCCGCCTGCCGGCCGATCTCGGCGACGTCAAACCGCTCCGCACGTGCCGCAGCGGTGACCGCGGCGCCAGCGCCTGCCCCGGTGATACCAGCCCGTTCCGCTGCCCTTGCCAGGGCTGCCTCCACATCGAGCAGCGCCTGCAGCCAGTCCAGGTCACCGACGGCGACGGCGCCACGGCCGAACAGGCCGTCAAACAACCCGTCAGTCGGGGGGACACCCCCCGACGACCCCCAAACCCAGGACCTGCAGGGTCAGTCGGGGGGACACCCCCCGACGACCCCCAAACCCAGGACCTGCAGGCAGTCGGGGGACACCCCCCGACGACCCCCCAAACCCAGGACCTGGGGGCTGTACGCCGGATCCGCTCACCCGACCCATGATTCCGTGTGCCACGGCTGGCGTCAGGCCACCCCCGCGACACGGTCGTCAGAACACGACGGCCGGCGCGACCGGACGCGCCATACACCGGTGACAGCACGCGGCCGCGTTACCGTAGGTGCCGTGCGCGAACTGGCTGACTCCATCGCACTCCAGGCGAACCCGGCTGCCCTTCGGCAGCGGCTGGCCGACGGCGGCTATCTGTTCTTCCGCGGCCTGCTCCACCCAGCGGACGTCCGCGTGGCCCGCGACAGCGTGTGCACCGAGCTGAGCCTCGGCGGCTGGACCAACGGAAACGGCCGCCCGGCTGGCGTTCAGCGCGCAGTCACGGTCCGGGACGCGCTCGCCGATCCGTCCTTCAGGGCCGCGCTGGCAAGCCGCGCGCTTAACCGGCTGGCCTACCTGCCACAGCTGCGCTCACTCGATCCGGCAGATCCTGGGCGCCGGCGCGTTCAGCTATCCGGCGAAGGTGCTGCGCGTCGTCTACCCGGAGCCGCCGTCGGCGGTCACTAAGGGCCGCTACATCCATCAGGACTTCGCCGTCTCCGGCGTGCAGGACATGCTCACCACGTGGCTGCCCCTGATGGACATCCCGCCGCAGCTCGGCGGCCTGGCGATACTGCCGGCCAGTCACCTCGGCCCGCCGCTGCGGCCCAAGCTACTGCGGGCCGACGAGCGCGGCTGGGCTACCACCGACTACCGGCCCGGCGACGTCTTGCTGTTCCACTGCCTGACCTCGCACGCGGCCCTGCCGAACCACACAGACCAGTTCCGCATCTCGGCAGACTTCCGCTGGCAGGCGGCCGACCAGCCGGCCCCGGCCGAGCTAGTCCTCGGCCCGGCGGCGGGCTCGGCCCGGCGACCGCGCCAGGTGGAGCTGTTCAGCCGGCTGCTCAGCCGCGAGCCCTGGTGGGAGCCGGTACCTGACGGGCTGTTGCTGCACCCACGTCAGCAACTCCTCGCCGCGCCGCCTGCCCAGTCCCGCCTGTTCCCGGTGCACTCCGGCTGGCAGCGCTGGCGCCCGCCGCCCGGCGCAGTGCACTAGAGCAGGGCCGGTCTCAGGCGTTTCGCGGCGCGGCAGTCAGGGCGAGGAATGCTTCGCGCAGTCCGCCACCGCTGACCTCGAGACCGCTGAGGTGGTCCCGGAGGCGCAGGGCCGCACCTGAGCCGTCACGGCAGTGGGTTTGGCGGCCGACCAGTACGTGCGGCGACCGCCGCTCAACCGAGGGCGGCGCGCAGGTCCTCGATCAGATCGTCGGCGGACTCGATCCCCACGGACAGCCGGACCAGGTCGGCAGGCACCTCGAGCGCCGACCCGGCAACCGAGGCGTGCGTCATCCGGGCCGGGTGCTCGATCAGCGACTCGACTCCGCCGAGCGACTCGCCGAGCGTGAACAGCCGGGTGCGCCCGCAGATCTCGACCGCTTCGCCCGCACCGCCGCGCGCGCGGAACGACACCATCCCGCCGAACCCGCGCATCTGCTTCGCGGCTACCTCGTGCCCCGGATGAGCCGACAGGCCCGGATAGAAGACCTGGCTGACCCGCGGGTGACCGGTCAGCATCTCAGCGACGCGCTGCGCGTTCTGGCAATGCCGGTCCATCCGGACGGCCAGGGTCTTGGCGCCCCGCAGCGTCAGCCACGAGTCGAACGGGCCGGGGGCTGAGCCGACCGCGTTCCGGAAAAATAAAGCCGTTCGCCAAGATCGGAGTCGGCAACGACGACAGCCCCGCCGACCACGTCGGAATGGCCCCCGATGTACTTGGTCGTCGAGTGGACCACTGCGTCGGCGCCGAGCGCCAGCGGCTGCTGAAGGTACGGCGAGGCGAATGTGTTGTCCACCACCAGCATGGCGCCCGCGTCGCGGCACAACTGGGCTAGCGCGGCGATGTCGGCGATGCCGAGTAGCGGATTGGTCGGCGTCTCGACCCAGACCAGCCGCGCCGGGCGCTCGGCGAGAGCGGCCCGCACGGCCGAAGGATCCGACATCGGAACCGGCCGGTAGCTGACGCCCCACCCGGTGAGCACCTTGTCGAACAGCCGGAATGTGCCGCCGTAGGCGTCATCCGGGATCAGCACGTGGTCGCCGGGCTTGCACACCGCGCGCACCAGGCAGTCGGACGCGGCCATCCCGGACGCGAACGCCAGGCAGCGCGCGCCGCTCTCGAGCGCGACCAGGCACTCCTCAAGCGCGCCCCTGGTCGGGTTGTCGGTGCGCGAGTACTCGTATCCCTCGATCCAGCGCGCGGCCGCGCCGAGTTCCTTGCCGCGCAGCCCGCCGACGCCATCCTGCTTATACGTCGAGACCTGGTAGATCGGCGGCACGACCGCGCCGGTGGCCGGATCCGGCTCCTGGCCAGCGTGAATCGCCAGTGTTTCGAACGCGTCGTGGCTGTGCATGGGCGCTCCTTGCGCGGCCTCGCTGTCGGTGAGGCGGCTATTTCAGGGTTAGACCGGGAACGCGCGCTTCCCCGCGGCGTTATCCGGCTCGCCGGACAGGAACGTCAGGACGTCTTGCCTGGTAATGACGCCTGCTGGCTTGCCGTCGACCAGCACGACGGCGGCGCCCGCCGCGCTGAGCGCGCGGGCTGCCACGCTGACCGGCTCGCCGGACCCCACCGACGGCAGCGGCGGCGACATCAGCCCGGCGACCATCGTCGTCGGGCGCGGCCTGCCCGGTGACGAGCGCGTCCAGCAGGTCGTGCTCGACGATCGAGCCGACCACCTCGGCAGCCATGACCGGCGGCTCGGCGCTCAGCACCGGCAACTGCGACACGTCGAACTCGCGCAGGCTGGCGATCACGTTCCGGACGGTGTCGGTGGGGTGCGCGTGCACGAACGCGGGGAGCGCCGAGCCCGCCTTGCGCTCCAGGACGTCGCCGACCCGTGGCTCGGTCGTCTCCTCGGTCAGGAAGCCGTAGTCGGCCATCCATTCGTCGTTGAAGATCTTGGCCAGGTAACCGCGGCCGCCGTCGGGGAGCAGCACCACGATGACGTCATCCGGCCCCGCGTCCGCGGCCACCCGGAGCGCGGCCACCACTGCCATGCCGCAGGACCCGCCGGTCAGCAGCGCCTCCTCACGGGCCAGCCGGCGGGTCATCAGGAACGACTGCGCATCGCTCACGGCGATGATCTGGTCGCAGATGTTCTTGTCGTAGGTCTCCGGCCAGATGTCCTCGCCGACGCCCTCGACCAGGTACGGACGGCCGGTCCCGCCGGAGTAGACCGAGCCCTCGGGGTCGGCGCCGATGATCTTCACCCGGCCGCCTGAGACCTCCTTGAGGTACCGGCCGGTGCCGGAGATCGTGCCGCCGGTGCCGATGCCCGCGACGAAGTGCGTGATCCGGCCGTCGGTCTGGGCCCAGATTTCCGGGCCGGTGGAAAGGTAGTGCGAGCCCGGATTCTCCGGGTTCGCGTACTGGTTCGGCTTCCAGCCGCCCGGCGTTTCCCTGGCCAGCCGGTCGGAGACCGAGTAATACGAGTCGGGGTGATCCGGCGAGACGGTGGTCGGGCAGACCACCACCTCCGCACCGTAGGCCCGCAGCACGCTGATCTTGTCCTGGCTGACCTTGTCCGGGCAGACGAACAGGCAGCGGTAGCCCTTCTCCTGGGCCACGATGGCCAGTCCGATGCCGGTATTGCCCGAGGTCGGCTCGACGATCGTGCCGCCAGGCTTGAGCTCGCCCGACTTCTCGGCCGCCTCGACCATCCGCAGCGCGATGCGGTCCTTCACCGATCCGCCGGGGTTGAAGTACTCGACCTTGGCAAGCACGACCGGCCCGGCGCCGTCACCAGGCAGACCGCGGGTTACCTTGCGCAGCCGCAGCAGCGGGGTGTTCCCGACCAGGTCAATCAGGGAATCGTGAACTTGCATCTGAGGCCGCCTTGTGTGTGGTCTGTATCCCGCGGCCTGTCCGCCGGTGGCGCGGCCGGACTCAGTGCCGGAAGCGCCGCCCAAGCTGCGGGTTCCCGTATCCGGGCGTACTCTGCCCAGATCACTGACGCTATCCCAATACGACACTGGACAAGACCGGGTCATCGGCTCCGGGGCGGTCCAGCCAGGCGGGCTCGGGCAGGGAATCTGGGGATGGCAGCCGCTGTTGCATGAGCTACTGTCGGGTTAACTACTCAAGACCTTCGCAGGGAGCCTTCATGCCCGAGGCAGTTGTCGTTGCCACCGCCCGCTCTCCCATTGGCCGGGCCTTCAAGGGTTCGCTTACCACCATCCGGCCCGACGACCTGACGGTGCAGATGGTAGCGGCCGCGCTTGCCAAAGTGCCCCAGGTTGACCCGGCGCAGATCAGTGACCTCATCCTCGGGCTGCGGACTGCCCGGCGGCGAGCAGGGCTACAACATGGCCCGGGTCGTTGCCATCATGCTGGGCTACGACTCGCTGCCTGGCACGACGATCACCCGGTACTGCTCCTCCTCGCTGCAGAGCACCCGGATGGCTTTCCACGCCATCAAGGCCGGCGAGGGCGACATCTACATCTCAGCTGGCGTCGAGACCGTCAGCCGCTTCGGCAAGGGCAGCAGCGACGGCCAGCCGGACACCAAGAACCCGGTTTTCGCCGACGCCGAGGCCAGGGCCGGGGAGATGGGCAAGGGCGGCTTCACCTGGCACGACCCGCGCGAGGACGGCAAGATCCCGGACATCTACATCGCGATGGGCCAGACCGCCGAGAACGTAGCCCAGCTGCGCGGCATCAGCCGCGAGGAGCAGGACGAGTTCGGCGTCCGGTCGCAGAACCTCGCCGAGAAGGCACTCGCGGATGGCTTCTGGCAGCGGGACATCACGCCGATCACGCTGCCGGACGGCTCGGTGGTCGCCGCCGACGACGGTCCGCGGCCCGGCACGTCCCTGGAGAAGGTGTCCCAGCTCCAGCCGGTGTTCCGCCCGGACGGAACGGTCACCGCCGGCAACTGCTGCCCGCTGAATGACGGGGCCGCCGCCGTGATCGTGATGAGCGACACCAAGGCGGCCGAGCTCGGCATCACGCCCGCTGGCCAGGATCGTTTCCACCGGCGTGACCGCGCTGTCGCCGGAGATCATGGGCCTCGGCCCGGTCGGGGCCTCCCGGCAGGCGCTAGCGCGGGCGGGCATGACCATCGACGATGTCGACCTGGTGGAGATCAACGAGGCGTTCGCCGCCCAGGTCATCCCGTCCTACCGTGACCTCGGCATCGACATCGACAAGCTCAACGTCAACGGCGGCGCCATCGCGGTCGGCCACCCGTTCGGCATGACCGGCGCGCGCATTACCTCTACCCTGCTGAACAGCCTGCAGTTCCACGACAAGTCAATCGGGCTGGAGACCATGTGCGTCGGCGGCGGCCAGGGCATGGCGATGATCTTCGAGCGGCTCAGCTGAGTCGGTTATAGGCGGACTGAGACACACGCAGCGGCGACGTCCTCCCGCTGCGCGCCAAGGATTGTCTGCTATGCCCGAAACCGGTTCGCAAAGATAAACAGGGCATTACGGAAGGGTTGCATCAGGGGGTTGTCAGCGAGCGGAGGGTGGTGCACTCTCGACACCAAGGACTCCCTCGCGCTGGAGGTGCGCATTGTCCCTGACCCACTCTCCGGAGATGCATCAGAACCTGATCGCCCGCATCCCGTCCGTTACCGGACTCCAGCTACGAGAGTGGTTCAGCCGCCTTGAATCGGGCCCAGCGTTCCTGAGATGCAACGAGCGAGCGCACTGGCTGTCTGACGAGCACGGGCTGTCGCACGGCTACGCCAGCGCGATCGTGCATGAATACGAGATCCAGCGCCGCAGCAGGCTCAACAGCGCCTAGACTGCCGCCGTGGATATTGGACGCGCGACCAGCTTCCTGTCCACTCATCCGCGGGCGATTCTCGCCACCACCAGGTCGGACGGGCGCCCGCAGCTGTCCCCCGTGGTAGCCGCAGTCGATGATGACGGCCGCGTGCTGATCAGCACCAGGGAGACGGCCATCAAGGCTAAGAATCTGGCCAGGGACCCCAGAGCCTCGCTCTGCGTCATCAACGACGGTTTCTTCGGCGAGTGGATTCAGGCTGAGGGCAACGCCGAGCTCATCCACCTGCCAGACGCGATGCCGATCCTTGAGGACTACTACCGGCGGATCTCGGGCGAGCACCCCGACTGGGATGACTACCGCGAGGCGATGCGAAGGGATAAGCGACTGATCATCAGGATCGCGATTGACCGGGCCGGACCGGACGTGAGTGGCTGATGGGAAGCAACGATACGCGCTTAGGCGATGCGTCGTTTCCCGGCTGCCCGCGCCGGGTCGTCTGTGTGCTGCCCGAAAATGGCTAATGTCCGCCTACCGGCGCAGTAAGAATGCGCATCCGGCAGTGCTTGCGGGACCATGGTTTGCGCGCTCTTAGCGTGGCCTATCAGGGCGCCAATGACTGAAGGTTTAGTTAGACTGGCTACCCAGGACTCGCTGCATCCTCACAGCAGGTCAGCGGTACCCCCGGTCGGACTTGAACCGACACTGGGGACCCTTTTAGGGGGCCGGCCTCTTCCCTTGGGCTACGGGGGCAAGGCGATGATACCCCGCGCCCATCTCGGTATTCTAGATATGCCAATTATCTGGGACCGTTTATCTGCCAATGTCGGAATCAAATCAGTGCGAACTTTCGCACTCCGGTCAGTGCTGATACTCGCAGTGACCAATGGCCTTTTGTTATTACCCTCGGTAATCCCCAGCTTAGCCAGGCAGTTCGCTTAGTGACCTAGGCGATCGCGCTCGCTGCCCGCTCAGCGAGGCTCCCGATCTGCTGCCGGGCTAGCGGAAAGTTCTCGTGCCCGGCTGAAGACGGCGTCGAGCATGGCATCGGTGACCCGGCCGGTGAAGGTGTTCTGCTGGCTCGGGTGGTAGCAGCCGAGCACGGCAAGCCGGGCTCCCGGCGGCCCAGCGGCGACGACTGACTTCGGCGCCGTGGCCGAAAGCCGGCCGCGGTCGCGGTAGCTGCGTATCCGCTGACCGACAGCTGCGGCCACAGCGCCTGCCAGGCGAAATGCCCGAGACATACGACCACCCTGAGGCTGTCGCTGAGCAACCGGAACTCGGCGGTGAGCCAGGGCGCGCAGCATCACGCTCGGCGGCTCCGGCTTGTTGGCAGGCGGCGCGCAGCGGACGGCAGCCGCCATCCGCACCCTGATCAGCTGCTGGCCGTCGCCAGCCGCCACAGACTCTGGCTGAGTCGGCGAGGCCGCACCGCCACAGCGAGGCGAATAGCACGTCGCCGCTGCGGTCGCCGGTGAAGATCCGGCCAGTGCGGTTCCCGCCATGGGCGGCTGGCGCGAGGCCCAGGATGAGGATCGACGCCTGGTCGTCGCCCCAGCCCGCGACCGGGCGGCCCCAGTACGTCTCGTGCTGGAACGAGCGGCGCCTGGTCAGCGCCACGTGCTCGCGCCATTGCACCAGCCGGTCGCAGGCCCGGCAGACCGACTCGCGGGCCGTGACCTCGGCCAGCGAGCCTGCGCTAGCAGCGAGCGCGCGCACGTCCGCCGCAGTTCCGCGCCACTGGCGTCGCCGGCAGTCGCCAGGTCGCCGGGCCAGCCGCTGCCGGGCGGGACGTACGGCTCCGGCGCGGAGCCGCGCTCAGCGGCCACCGGTTCGGGCACCGGGTTCAGACACTGGCGGCGATGGACCAGGCGATGCCGTCGAGGATGTCGTGCTCGCTGGCGACCATCTCGGCGAACCCGAATCGCCGCATCACCCGGTCCAGCACCAGGGCGCCCGCACCGATGACGTCGACCCGGCCCGGATGCAGGGCGCCGATCGCGGCGCGCTGCTCGCGTGTCTGGCCCAGCAGCTGCCCGGTGACCGCGGCCACCGTCTCGGCCGAGATCCGCGCGTGATGCGTCCGGGACGGGTCATACATCGGCAGGCCGAGCGCGATCGCCGTCACCGTCGTTACCGATCCGGCCAGGCCGACCAGCGTGCGGGCATCCTTGACCGCGATGGCCGCCGCGACATCCTCGAGCGCCCGGTCGATATCGGCGGTTGCGGCATCGACCTGCTCGCGGGTAGGCGGATCGGCATGCAGATACCGCTCGGTCAGCCGGACGCGAGCCGATGTCGACCGAGATGGCCGCGGGGTCAGCTGCCGCCGCGGCCTCGTTCCCGCCCAGGACGAATTCGGTCGACCCGCCGCCGATGTCGACCACCAGGTAGGGCGGCTCCGGCTGCAGGCCGGGACCATCCGGCTCGCGGCCAGCTCGGCCGTCGCACCAGCGAACGACAGCCTCGCCTCCTCGCGACCGGTGATTACCTCGGGCGCGATGCCGAGCGTGCGCTGAACGCCAGACGAGAAGTCCGCGGCGTTGCTGGCATCCCTGGTGGCGCTGGTGGCCACCATCCGGACGGCGGTGACCCCTGCGGCGCGGATTCTGCCGCGTAGCTCGGCCAGCGCGCGCAGAGTGCGGTCGAGCGCTTCCGGGCGCAAGCATGCCGGTCGCATCTACGCCCTGCCCGAGCCGGACGATTTCCATCCGCCGCTCGACGTCGCTCAGCTGTGCCCGGCCACGTCAACGTCGGCGATCAGCAGCCGCAGTGAGTTCGTCCCGCAGTCGATGGCGGCCACGCGCTTGGTCATCATCCGCCCTCCGGCCGTCGTCGGTCGCCTCAGCGCCTAGCTGCCGGCGTTCTCCACACATGGTCCCGCTTCCCACCACTGCCCGGCCGGGCGCACCGCCTCTTCGCCGAGCGGGTTCACCCCAGGTACTGCGAGCGCGTGCGCGGCCAGCGCGTGCAGGCACTTTACCCGGTCCGGCATACCGCCGGCGCTCTGCGTGCCGGGCGGCAGCGGCTCCACTCCGGCTCGCGCTGGCTGCCTCCGCACGCGGCGAGCAGGTAGTCCTCGTGCGCTGCTAGGTACCGGGCGCGCAGCGCCGGCATCCGAGTGCAGCCGGGCGGTCATCTGACGCATCACTCCGGCCGCTTCAAGCCTGCTCATGGCGCGGCACGCCCGCGGGCAGGTGAGGTAGAACAAGGTAGGGAACGGGGTGCCGTCAGGCAGCCGGGGCGCCGTCTCCACGACGTCCGGCAGGCCGCACGGGCAGCGGTGCGCGACCGCCAGGACGCCGCGTGGCCGCCGGCCCAGCTGTGCGGCGATCACGGCCAGGTCTGCTGCGGCCGGACCACTGCGGGCTGCGGCGGGCCACTGGGGGCTCCGGCCGGATCACCGGGTGCTGCCGCTGGCACCGCTGCGAACTGGTCACGGCCTCACCGGGTCGATTTTCCGTCCGCTTTCTTGACGGATTCCCAGAGCCGTCCGTACCATGGCGAGCCGGCCGGCTGTCGCCGCCGATTTGGTCGTGCGGCCTGGCCGGGAGGATCACCTCATAGCACGTCTGTGACGGGAAGCACATGTGCAGATCGTCCCGTGCCTCCTGCGCGATGACCGCAGGCGAGTTCAGTGATCGCGCTTCCGCCCGCATGTGCTTGACCGCGGCGCGAGCTGGGCATTCGCCGCCGCCAGCTGATCGATCTGCCGGCCGTCTCGCGATGTACTCGCGAACCGGGTAGGCCAGCGTCAGCGCTATCGCGCACAGCACGATCGCCAGAACAGCCGCCCGGCCAGTCAGCTTCGGGCCTGCGGCCAGCGCGGGCCGCGGGCTAGTGCTGGCGCCGCTCGCCGTGCTAGCTCTGCTGGCGTTGCTGCCGGTGCTGTCCCGGCTCGCCCGGCTGGCACCGTTGCCCCGGCCAACCGGCCGGTTGGTGTTGTCCCCCCGGTTAACCCGGCTCCCGGTGCGCCCGGCTCACTGGTCGACAGCCGCCGAGCGGGGGAACGCTGCCCGGCCCGCGTAGGCCGCGCTGTCGCCGAGCAGTTCCTCGATCCGCAGCAGCTGGTTGTACTTCGCCACCCGCTCGCGACCGGCACGGCGCCCCGGTCTTGATCTGGCCGCAGTTCATCGCGACCACCAGGTCGGCGATCGTGGTGTCCTCGGTCTCGCCGGACCGGTGGCTCATCATCGTCGTGTAACCGCTGCGGTGCGCGAGGTCGACGGCGCTGAAGCGTCTCCGTCAGCGTGCCGATCTGGTTGACCTTGACCAGCAGCGAGTTGGCGACCTTCTCGCTGATGCCGCGCCGGATCCGCTCCGGGTTCGTGACGAAGATGTCGTCGCCGACGATCTGGACGCGCTCGCCGAGCTCGGCGGTCAGCTCCCGCCAGCCCGCCCAGTCCTCCTCGGCCAGCGGGTCCTCGATCGAGACGAGCGGATAGGCGTCCAGCCACTGCGCGTAGATGCTGGTCATCTCGGCTGCGGACTTGGCACCGCCCTCGAACTCGTAGTGGTCGCCGTCCAGGAAGTTGCTCGCCGCGGCGTCGATCGCCAGCGCCCACGTCGCGGCCCGGGGTCAGACCGGCCTTGCCGATCGCCTCCACGATCAGGTCGAGTGCCGCGCGGTTGTGCTCCAGGTCCGGGGCGAAGCCGCCCTCGTCACCGACGCCGGTGTTCAGCCCGTGCTGCTTGAGCACGGCTTTCAGCGCGTGGTAGGTCTCGGCCCCCCAGCGCACCGCCTCGGAGAAGGTGCTCGCGCCAAGGGGCGCGATCATGAACTCCTGGATGTCCACATTGGTGTCGGCGTGCGCCCCGCCGTTCAGGATGTTCATCATCGGCACCGGCAGCAGGTGGGCGTTGGGCCCGCCCAGGTAGCGGAACAGCGGAAGGCCCGACGACTCGGCCGCCGCCCTGGCCACCGCCAGGCTCACCCCCACGATCGAGTTGGCACCAAGCCGGGACTTGTCCGGCGTGCGGTCCAGGTCGATCATGTCCTGATCCACCATGCGCTGGTCGTCGGCGTCGTAGCCGAGCAGCTCGGGCTGGATCTCGTCGACCACGGCCTGCACGGCCTTCGTGACGCCCTTGCCGCCGTACTCCTCGCCGCCGTCCCGGAGCTCGACCGCCTCGAACTTGCCCGTCGAGGCGCCGCTTGGCACCGCGGCGCGGCCGAGGCTGCCGTCGTCGAGCACCACCTCGACCTCGATCGTCGGATTGCCACGGGAGTCGAGGATCTGCCGGGCGAAAATGCCTTCGATGGAGGCCACGGTAAGAGCTCCTGCGGTGTAGCGACGCTGAAGGGATGGATTTGAGCCTAGTAGAGCCCGGGCCGGCGACCGCACGGGGCACGCCGCAACGGGCGCGGCTGGGCTAGTTCGCACCTGCTTCGCTAGTTCGCACCTGGTTCGCCAGCTCGCACCTGCTTGGCTAGCTCGGGTCGGCCTCCCAGGCGCGCACCCGGTCTGCGTAAGCCAGCGCGGCCGCGCGCAGTTCGAGCTCGGGATCGAGGTCAGCGGCTCTGGCCCGGCCGACAAGCGCGAGCAGCTCCCGGCCGATCTCGCTGACCTCCGGCTGGCCGGCGCCTGGTCCGCGGGCTGCTCGGCCAGATCGGCGGGCACCCCCGCCTTCTCGGCCCGGCGCAGCAGCTGGGCGGCAAGCGACAGGGCAGGCTGGCTCAGCGGCACGCCGTCAAGCGCGGACACCGGACCGTCCGACTCGCCGGCGGTGCCGGTGTCTGCTCGCGCCGCGGCACGCTCAGCCGCCTTGATGGCATCCCAGTTCTGCGTGACCTCGTCCGGCCCGGAGACGGTGACGTCACCGAACACGTGCGGATGACGCCTGGTTAGCTTCGAGATGATCCCGTCGGCCACGTCGTCGATGTCGTAGCCGGTGCCGTCGGTTCGCTCCTGCGCCACCCTGGCATGGAACATCACCTGCAGCAGCACGTCACCGAGTTCCTCGCGGACGGCGGCCTGGTCAGCCGGCGGCCAGCGCGTCGACGGCCTCGTACGTCTCCTCGAGCAGGTAGGGCGTCAGGCTCGCGTGCGTCTGCCGGGCGTCCCACGGGCAGTTGACCCGCAGCGTGTCCATCACCTTGACGAGCTCAAGCAGCCTCGCCCCCGGCACCGGGCTCTCGGCCCGGTGCAGTCCGGCCTCGTCTGCTCGAGCCTCGCACCTGCCTCCCCAGCGCTCAGCAGGGGGCCTTCGTCACCACGGGACTGGCCGACGGGGACGGAACGGGGTTGGCAGCCAGCGTCGGCGGCGCCGCAACGACGGAGTAGCTGCGGTAGTCCCAGACGCCGTACTGCGGGTTCACCGTGACGCCGAGATCCTTCGAGGCAACGCATTGCTCGTGGCCGATCTTGGCCTGCAGGGCACTCTGCGCGGCGGCGCTGGTCGGCGCCTTGCCACCGTCGAGCCTGCCCTCCAGCTCGGACAAGATCGCGAAATACTGGCCCAGCTGAGGCACCAGATCCGGCGGCAGTGCCCCGGCCGCCGAGACGTACTCCGGTAGGGTCGCCTTGCTCGATGCGGCCTGGCTGGTCAGGCTGGCTAGCTGCCGCTGCGCCTGCTGCTGGCGTGACGTTGATGTTGTTGCTGCGCGGCAATCTGGTCGTAGACCTGGAACAGGATCAGCCAGGTCAGCACCTGCTGAGCTGCCTGATCGGCGGGCCGCTGCGGCTTGAAGCCCTTGGCCGCTGTCTGCCTGGTAGGCGCTGTTGAGGTTGGCGACCTGCGCGGTCAGCGTGGCCGACGAGATCCGGTCTGTTGCCGGTAATCGCTGCGGCACCCATCTTCACTGTGCCGCACGCCGACGCGGCAAGACCGGCAGCGGCCACCGCCGCGGCCATCTTCACCCACCTGCGGGACATGACGATGCTCATCCTTACCCTGTCGCCCTGGTCAGGCCAGGGTCCTGCCTCACGCTGAGCGCTCCGGACCCGTTCCGGTCGCGCCGTCACCGGCCGCGCTCTCGGACGCGAGCCCCGCGAGCACCGACCCGATCAGCTCCTCGCACCAGGCGAGCAGCTCCGTGTCACGCAGCGGCGGCGCGCCGAGAGAGATGGTCTGTCCGGTACCGGCGCGCGTGCTTCCCGACCCTGCACGCGTGCCGGGCACCGCCTTCGGCACCGGCACAAGCATGGTACGCACCGCCGACTTGAGCACGGTCCCCGGGTACAGCCGCTGCACGCGAACCTGCCGCGACTCCGGCAGCTCGACCGGCCCGAACCTGATGTGGTTGCCCTGCAGCGTGATGTCGGTCAGCCCGGCGCCGCGGGCGACTGCCCGCAGCCGCGCCACCGCGAGCAGGTTCTCCACCTGGACCGGGACCGCGCCGTACCGGTCGGTCAGCTCGTCGCGGACCAGGTCGATGTCGTGCACCGAGTCGATCGACGCAATCCGGGTGTAGGCCTCCAGCCGCAGCCGCTCGCCGGTTACGTAGTCGTGCGGGATGTGCGCGTCGACCGGCAGCTCGACCCGAACCTCGGCCCGCTCGGCCGGGCCTTCGCCGCGCAGCTCCCGGACCGCCTCGCCGATCATCTTCACGTACAGGTCGAATCCGACCGCCGCGATGTGCCCGGACTGCTCACCGCCGAGCAGGTTGCCCGCGCCGCGAATTTCCAGGTCCTTCATCGCGATGTGCAGGCCGGCCCCGATGCCGGTGTGCTGCTGCAGCGTCGCGAGCCGCTCGTGCGCGGTCTCGGTCAGCGGCTTCTCCGGCGGGTACAGGAAATAGGCGTACCCGCGCTCCCGGCCGCGCCCCACCCGGCCGCGTAGCTGGTGCAGGTCAGGCAGCCCGTAGGCATCAGCGCGGTCCACGATCAGGGTGTTGGCATTCGGGATGTCCAGCCCGGACTCGACGATCGTGGTGGACACCAGCACGTCAAAGTCCCGCTCGATGAACCCGCTCATCACCTTCTCCAGTGTGTGCTCGTTCATCTGGCCGTGGCCGATCCCGATCCGCGCTTCCGGCACGAGCTCGGCGAGCCTGGCCGCGACCTTGTTAATCGACGAGACCCGGTTGTGCACGAAGAACACCTGACCGTCCCGCAGCAGCTCGCGCCGGATCGCGGCCGCGATCTGCCGCTCGTCGTACGGCGCGACCGAGGTCAGCACCGGGTGCCGCTCTTCGGGCGGGGTCAGGATCGTGGACATCTCCCTGATCCCGGAGATGCCCATCTCCAGCGTGCGCGGGATCGGCGTGGCCGACATCGCCAGCACGTCCACCTCGGTTCGCAGCTGCTTGAGGTACTCCTTGTGCTCGACGCCGAACCGCTGCTCCTCGTCGATGATCAGCAGGCCGAGCCGGGCGAACCTTACCTCGGGCGACAGCAGCCGGTGCGTGCCGATCACGATGTCGACCTTGCCCGAGGCGAGCCCGTCCAGGGTGTCGGCAACCTCGGCGGCGGACTGGAACCGCGACATCGGCCGGATCGTGACCGGGAACGGCGCGTACCGCTCACCGAATGTCGCGAAATGCTGCGCGGACAACAGCGTGGTCGGCACCAGGACGGCGACCTGCTTGCCGTCCTGCACCGCCTTGAATGCGGCCCGCACCGCGATCTCGGTCTTGCCGTAGCCGACGTCGCCGCAGATCAGCCGGTCCATCGGGACGGCGCGCTCCATGTCTGCCTTGACCTCGTCGACGGCGGCGAGCTGATCCGGCGTCTCCACGTAGGGGAAGGCGTCCTCGAGCTCGCGCTGCCACGGCGTGTCCGGCCCGAACGGATGCCCAGGCGAGGCCATCCGCGCCTGATAGAGCCGGATGAGGCCGGCCGCAATGTCCTTGACGGCCTTGCGGGCCCGGCCCTTGGCCTTCGCCCAGTCGGCGCCGCCAAGCCGGTGCAGGGCCGGAGCCTCGCCGCCGGTGTACCGGGTGACTTCGTCGAGCTGATCAGTGGGCAGGTACAGCCGGTCCGGCGGCTGCCCGCGCTTGCTCGGCGCGTACTCGATCACCAGGTAATCCCTGGTCGCGCCCTGCACGGTCCGGCTGGTCATTTCCAGGTACCGGCCCACCCCGTGCTGCTCGTGCACGATGTAGTCACCGGGCGTCAGCTGCAGCGGATCGATCCCGCCCCGGCGGCGGCTCGGCATCCGGTGCGACTGGCGCGTCCCTTGTCCGCGTTCCCGGCCAGATCAGCCTCGGCCAGCACCACCAGCCGGATCGCAGGCCAGACGAATCCTGACTCGAGCAATCCGGTCGCCACATGCGCGAGCCCCTGCTCGGGCGGCTCCGGCAGGTCGCCGTCCCTGGCGCCGAGCCCCTCGCCGCGGAGCAGCTCGGCCAGCCGCCGGGCCGGGCCGTGGCCCTCGGTCACCAGCACGACCCGCCAGTCGTCGGCCAGCCATTGCCTGATGTCGGTGACCGCCTGGCGGGTATCGCCCCGGTATCCAGGGGCAGGCTGTGCTGATATCGGGAACGAGCCGGAGCTCCCTCGTCGCCGACTAGCCCGCCGGTTCGCTTCGCCGTGCTCACGCACGCCGCCAGTGACCACGGCCGAGCGTCGCCGCGCCCGACGCGGCAAACGGAGTGATCGTCCACCATGGCAGCTCCAGCGCCTGCGGCGGCTGCTCGCGCCTCCGCGATCGGCCGGATCGCGGCCTCGCCGAGGTCGATCGGCACATCGCCGCCGGCGGCCGCGTTCACCCAGGAGGCCTCGAGGAACTCCTGGCTCGTCCAGACCAGGTCAGCCGCTCGCGCCCGGATACGCTCCGGATCGCAGGCGATGATCTTGCCGCCACGCGGCAGGTAGTCGAGCAGCAGTTCCATCCTGTCGGTCAGCGCAGGGGCCAGCGCCTCCATGCCCTCGACCGTGATTCCCTCGGCCATCTTGCCGAGAATGTCGTGCAAGCCGGGCCACTCGGCCGCGAGCTGCCTGGCGCGGTCACGGACAGCCGGGGTCAGTAGCAGCTCCCGGCACGGCGGGGCCCACAGGCCGTCTTCGGCGTTGGCAAGGCTGCGCTGATCGGCCGCCTTGAAGTAGCGGATCTCCTCGACGTCGTCGCCCCAGAACTCCACCCGCAGCGGATGCTCCTCGGTAGGCGGGAACACGTCGAGCAGGCCGCCGCGGACCGCGATCTCACCGCGGCGCTCGACCATGTCGACCCGGGCATAGCCGATCTCGATCAGGTGAGTCACCGTGTCGGACGAGGCTGGCTGCCTGCCCCGCGACCAGCTTGACCGGCGCGAGCTCGCCGAGGCCGCTGACCATCGGCTGCAGCAGGCTGCGGACGGGCGTGGTGACCACCTGCAGCGGTCCGGACCGAGGGTCGGAGCTGTCGGGATGGGCCAGCCTTCGCAGCACCGCGAGCCGCTGGCCGGAGGTGTCTGAGCGTGGCGAGAGCCGCTCGTGCGGCAGGGTTTCCCAGGCGGGGAAGTAGCCCACCCGGTCCTCGCCGAGCAGCGATCCGAGTGCGGCGGCGAGTTCCTCGGCCTCGCGCGCGGTGGCGGTCACCGCAAGCGCGAATCCGCCCGCGTCGTCGGCGTCCTCCGCCGGATCGCTGCGTCCGTGAACTGGCCTGCCTCGGTCAGCGCCGCGACCAGCAGCGGGCGGAGGGAGGGGGGCGCGATCAGGTCGCCGCCCAGTGCCGGGAGCTTCGGCAGCCTGATCGAGGGCCTGCCGGAGCTCGGGGTCAGCGTTAATTACCGGGAGAAGACCGGAGAGGCTCATGGCTTCCTTAACTTAGGCAGCACGAAAGGCCCGCGCCGAGTTGCAACGGGCCTATGGCCAGGACAGCCTTCGGCCGTGCAGTGCACGACAACGGGATGCTCCTAGCTTACGACCTAACCCGCCGATCACCGGCCATCGCTCTGGGCGCAACGGCCGCGACCCGACGGCTGAATGGCGCGCATATCTCAAGTACTTAGCGTATTCGGGGCGCTACTCTAAGTGCTCGTGGCGAGCGAAGACAGGTCGCCCGGACTCGACGTCGTGACGGCTGGCCGGGGCACGAAGGGCAAGCACAGAGCACTACCGGCTGTCGGGCCATGCCGAATTGTTCACGCGATTCGCGGCCGACTATGCGGCATTGCACCCAGACCGGGCGATTGCGATCCTGCAGGCAGGCTGCACGACCGCGGGGCCTGAGCTCGATCTGGCTGCGCTGCGCGCCAGCGGGGTCGACCTGCTCGTGTCTTCTGTCGACGACGACTGCCGCGCGGCTCGGTCCGCTGTCGGCGAGGCGGCCCGAGTTGCGCTCAGCGACGCTGGGCGAGCTACGGCTGGTGCCCTTGACGCCTCGTTCCTTCGACATCGTGCAGTGCTCGATGCTGCTGCACCGCATCGGCAACGCTGAGCTTGTGCTCGGCCGGCTCGTCGGTGCGCTGCGACCCGGCGGGCTGCTGCTGCTACGGACTGCCGACCGCCAGACCGCGGCAGGACTGCTTGACCGCAAGCTGCCGCCTTTCCTGCGAGCCATCGTCTGGCAGGCGGTCGGCCGGGGGCAGCCGGGGCCATTCCCTGCCCGGTATGAGCCGATCACGTCGGCGCACGGCATCGAGGCCTTCGTCGCCAGGCACGGGCTCGTGATCGCCCATCGAGGGGCATGCCACGCGCCGGGCAGGGCCGACCGGTGGGGCGGAGTCCCGCTGAGCCGCAGGCTCGTGGCCTGGCTATCCGGAGGCCGGTTCACGTGCAGCCACGACGAGCTGCGCTACGTCATCCGCAAGCCGGAGCACCCGTTCGCCAGGCTGCATATCCCTGGGGGACAGCAAGGGCAGCACTGCTGACGTCCTGCGCGCATCGTCATCGCGTGTAACCTCGGGCTTGCCCGGTGCGAGCGCGATGGAGGAGAACGTGACCGCCGAAGCGGAGGCCGTGTCCACGGCTGAGCTCAGTTCCCTGCCGAGCTGCACGCTCAGCGCGAGCCAGCTCGGCGATCTTGAGCTGCTGTTGTCCGGTGCGTTCTCGCCGCTGACTGGATTCATGACGATGGCCGACGCTGACGCGGTGGCCGACCGATGGCAGCTCGCCGATGGAACCCCGTTCCCGGCCGTTGTTACGCTGGACATTCCATCCGCCGCGCTCCCCGCGGCAGCCGAGCTGTCCGACCGCCTGCTGCTGGCCGATCCCGAGGGCACGCCGATCGCGGTGCTGACGATCCGCGAGCGGACCGTACTGTCCCAGCCGGGGGCCTGAGATCGTCCGGCTGGCTGGCCCGGTGCTGGCGAACCGGCCGCCCGAGCACGGGCCGTTCCGCCGGCTGATGCTGACCCCGGCGGCGAGCCGGGCGCAGCTGAGCGGACGGTCCGGTACTCGCGTTCGCCAGCCGAGCTCCGCTCGGGGCACGGCAGATCGGCCAGATCAGGCACCTAGCCAGCCAGCTGAAGGCGCAGATCCTGATCCTGCCGCTGGTCAGCGGACGGGTGGACGTCGTGAGCACGCCTCAGGCGCTGATCCGGGCCGTGCTGGCGGCGATGCCGAGCCTGCCCGCGGACGCGCAGGTCATCCCGGTGCCGCTGCCGCCTCGTCCGGATGCGCGCCCCGGTCCGGCGGGCTGGGCGCGCGAGCTGGCTATCTGCGCCCGCATTGCGGCGGCCTATGGCGCAACCCACCTGATGGCCGACGCCACCTTGTCCGATCTGGCTCCGCTGGCAGCTGGCACCGATATGGCTTCGAGCGCGACGATCCCGATCGTGGCGTCCGGCGACTGGGCTTACGACCCGATGGCCGAGGTGTGGCGGCCGCATGCGCTGATCGAGGCGGGTACCGAGCGGGAGGACATGTCCGCCGATCAGCTGGGCGACCTGCTCGATGACGGCACCGACATCCCGGCCTGGGTGATGCCGCCAGTCGTCGCGCGCGAGCTGCGGCGGGTACGGCGGCCCAGGTCCGAGCGCGGGCTGGTGCTGTTCCTGACTGGGCTGTCGGGGTCGGGCAAGTCAACCATCGCCAGAGACCTGGCGGACGTGCTGACCGAGCGCAGCGATCGCCAGGTATCCCTGCTCGACGGCGACCTTGTCCGGCAGCTGCTATCCGCTGGCCTGACGTTCTCCCGCGCCGACCGCGACCTCAATATCGCCCGGATCGGCTTCGTCGCCGCGGAGATCGCCCGCCATGGCGGCATCGCCATCTGCGCGCCGATCGCGCCGTTCGCCGCCGCCCGCGCGCAGGTCAGGCAGATGGTCAGCGAGGTGGGCGACTTCTTCCTGATCCACGTCGCCACGCCAGTGGAGGTGTGTGAGGCGCGCGACCGCAAGGGCCTGTACGCGAAGGCACGGGCCGGGCTGATCGGGCAGTTCACCGGCGTGTCCGATCCGTATGAGGAGCCCATGGATGCCGAGCTTGTCATCGACACCGCGACGGTGAGCCGAGCAGACGCCGTGCAGGCCGTGCTCAAAATGCTGACCGCGGGTGGCTGGCTCGCTGACCAGCCGACGCCGGGCCGCTAGCTACTCGGTGTCCTCGGCCTTGGTACCCGCGTCCAGCTTCGAGTTGAACGCTTGCACCCGGCCGGATAGCGAGGTGGACATCCGGTCCCGGAGCTTGGAAAGCAGCGGCAGGCTGACGATCGCGCTGATGATCAGGGCCACCACGATCAGCGTGATGCCGTGTACGCCGAACAGCGCGAGGATGAGCGCGGCCGCGAAGAAGATCAGCAGCCGCAGCAGCGTGTAAGACAGAGTCGCGCGCATGGCAGTAGGAGCGTAGTGCACTCCGGCGAGCGCTGCCGCAGCAGGCCAGGCTCGCCCTTCCGTAGGCAGGTGGGCGGCTTTCCACCCTGACTGATTGTTCAGATGGAATATTACGAATCGAGGGATAAAGCTGTCGTTTGTGGCTAAGTTCGCGAGTTTCTGCGACACTTGTGCACAGACCATCAGGGACCAGGGAGTAGATCACGATGGACGGCACCAGTGAGCGCTTGCTCACACCGGGGGAAGTAGCCGCACTCTTCAGAGTCGACCCAAAGACTGTCACACGGTGGGCCGCATCGGGGCGGATTAGCAGCATCCGCACCCCTGGGGGACACCGGCGGTTTCGGGAGACTGAAGTGCGTGACCTACTTGACGGGCACCCTGACACATCGGAGGCTCGCTAACGTCGGCTACGGTCCGTCGTGCCAGCCGCCCTCGGCGCCGTGGCGGGCTAGGTAGTCGAGGAACTCGCGGCGCAGCGCCTCATCACCGTCTCGCCAGCGCTGTCGGCGCGCGTCGTCTTCGTCCTGGGTGAGCGCTTGCGCCGCGAGCCGTGCGTAGTCGGCGTGGTCGGGGCCGATCTCTACGTATGCATCGCCGAGCAGCCGGCCGTCGTCAGTAACCGCGTGCTCGGGTACCAGCAAATTGCCGCTGGCTAGCCGGATTACGAACATCGCTGGATGAACCTCGTTACATGCCGTATCGCACGTTGAAGTAAAGCATCACGTCGAGCGCCGTCCGGGTATCGCCGCGCAGCATCTCGACCAGCGCGGGCCGCTGCCCGGAGGCGATGGCTGCGAATGCGTCGGCAAAGAACTCGCGGCGGCCGAGCGTCTCGCCGTGCCGGTGGAACTCGCTGGCTAGGTGCGGCAGGCACCGCCCGTACAGCGCCTGGAAGTCTGCTGCGTCTGACTGCCAGCCGCCGTCCGGGCCGTCGAGGTCATCGAGGGCATGGCCGACCTCATGGCACATCACGTCGGGCGTCGGCGACGGGCGGGAGCCCACGATGATCTTCCGATCGCCGTACGCGCCCGCACAGGCATCCCAGGTGGCGCGGCCCGAGGGGAGCGGCACGCCGGTCAGGCCGCCCATATCGTCGAGATCAGGCACGCCTCCGGTTCCGACGTGAATGGCATCGAGCCCGGCGGCAAGCTTCTCCTTGATCAGCCGCGGCAGATCTGCCAGGCGGTTGACGGCCGTGACGCACTCCGGCGGCGGCCCGGTCTCGGCCTCCCACTCCCGGATCAGCACCTCCTCGAGGCGGCCGCAGTGGCGGAGCCCGGCATCCGGCTGGGCCGACCGCGCGATGGCGTACCACGGCTCGGAGTCGCCAGATGTAGCTCCCTGCCGCGCTGACGCTGCACGCTGCGCCGACGCTGCTGACCTGACCGTGCTTGCGAGGCCCGCCACCGGAGCCGACCCGGATGCGCCCGGCGCCATCTTGATCGCGGCGCGGGCTGCAGTGCGACTGGCGCCGGTGCCGCTGCCGGTGGTGCGCGCGCGGTTAGGCGGGACCTGACTGGGCCTCGTGCCGTTAGACGGCCAGCCGCTCCCTCCGGCCGCAGGTACCTTGCGATGACTGCCAGGCTGGCCGACCGCTCGCGTGAGCTGGGCCGACCCGACCCCAGCCGTCTGACCGACAGCCCGCGGATCCGAGGGGCGCCCGGCCCGGCCAGCCGCCCGGCGGCCACGTCCGCGCCCAGGCCACCAGCCGCGGCCCCGAAATAACCGAAGCCGCATTGAGTCAACTCCCGGTGTGCGGAATCTCATGTACGCTGCCCAGCGCACTGGCCCGATTCCGTCAGGCTAAGCCCCGTTCGCCGAAATGTCAGCTAGATGTGACGGAACGTCACCATGCGCAGGGTTTCCATGCGGCCGGGCGAGCTGGACAGATGTTGCATTTCATGACCGAGCACGTGGTCATACGAGCTAGGCTGCCACCATGTGGCTGGCTTGTGCACTGATTATCCTGTTTACGGTCGGATTTGTGCTTCCGTGCATGCTCGACATCACGATGACGCCCGACTCCGAGTTCACTACGTTCGGTAAGGGCACATGGCTGCTGATCGCCGGTGCCTTCTGGGTGTTCGGGGCCGGTGCCTGGCTGCTCGTGGGCCGGCCGCGAAGGCTGGGGCTCATGCCCTGGTCGAGCCCCTATCCGGCCGGTGGATTCGGACCGGCTGAGGCCCTGCGACGGCACCCGGCTGCGCAGTCCGCGATGGGCTACAGCGACTCAGGAGGCCAGGTTGGTTACCTCGCCGCGCCGCAGCCGCTCGGCCCGGACGACGACCCGGACTTCCTGCTCGAGCTCGACCGCAGGATCCGCGAGGAGCGCGAGGACTCGTTAGGGCACCTGCTCCCGTACGTTGCCCAGCTAAAGCGGCCGTCCCCGGCGGATGATCTATTCCAAGGATCCAGCGGTCGCAGGCCAACAGTGATCGCTTGACCGAGTGATCGCTTGACTGGCTGACGCTGGGTAGTCGCTGTGCCAGATCAAGGCGGCGGGCGACGGTTTCCGGTACTTCAGTTGTGAGAGGCAGGCGATGAAGCGTCTTGGCATCGACGGTGCCTGGAGTTACACCCCGCGCATTCACCATGACGACAGGGGCCATTTCAACGAGTGGTTCCGCGGCGGCGAGTTCGAGGAAGACCTCGGCTACTCACTAGACCTCAGGCAGGTCAACTGCTCGGTCTCGCGTCAGGGTGTGATCCGCGGGATCCATTTCACTGACGTGCCGCCCGGCCAGGCGAAATACGTCTTCTGCCCGAGCGGGGCCATCCTGGACGTCATCGTCGACCTGCGAGTGGGGTCACCCACCTTCATGCGCTGGGAGGCCGTCAGGCTGGATGAGACCGACCGGCGCGCGGTCTTCCTGGAGCACGGACTTGGTCATGCACTCACGGCGCTGACGGAGAACGCGACAGCGGTTTACCTGTGCACGAGCAGCTACGCCCCGGCTGCTGACCACGAGATAAATCCGCTTGACCCGGAACTCGGCATCGCCTGGCCCAGCGATACGGAGCCGGTCTTGTCTGCCAAGGACGCGGCGGCACCGTCGTTGGCTGAGGCTAAGCGCATCGGGCTGCTGCCGTCGTACCAGGACTGTCTGGCTGCCACAGAGCAGTTGCGCGCAGAAGCGACAGCCCGGCAGTCAGCATCGCGCATGTCCTAGCCGACAGCGGACCCGCGGAACCACCGGGTCAGCTTTCCCGAGTGGAGCCAGGCGAGGCTGCCGACCGGGTGGAAGCCCGCACGGCGGATCAGCGGCGCAAGGTAACCGCCCCGCACCGGGCAACCGGGCGTCCCGCCAAGCGGCTGGTACTCGACAAGGTGCTTGAAGTCTGAGCTTGTGAGCCAGCGCACCAGGTGTGCGGCCGACGCGCGTGCCGTGGTCACGAAGTAGGTATCCCGGCTGGGGATGTTGTGGCCGGTGCCCGCGTCGAGCTTCATGTAGAGCCGCCAGCCGAGCCCATGCTGCGCGCCAGGCGGCTCGTCCAGGCAGCCTGTCGTGGTGCCGTCAAGCAGGACCACGAACCGGGTACCGGGCGATTCCTGCCGTCGGGCGTCGAGGACGACGGTGTCCAGCTGCTGTTCCCAGCGGTACCTGAAGGCCGCATGATGCAGAACGCCGACGTCTCGCGCCTGGGCGAGTCCGGCGTCTCCGAGCACCGCGAGCCCCGCCGCAAGCACGACCGCCGACACCGCCCGCACGGCTCCTGGTCGCCTGAGCGCGGTGTACGCAGCGCTAATACCCGCGACTGTCAGGAAATAGATGAGCGGTAGCACGAACAGGTTCACGCGGATCAGCCCGAGCGGCCACTTGTGCAGGAGCGCGGCCGCGCACTGCAGAACCAGGACCACCACGGACACGACCGCCACGACTCGCCCGGGCTTGGAGTTGCGCAGGTGCCAGATCCCCAGGCACGCCAGCACCACAACGCAGGGTACGATCACCGCGGCCAGCAGGCCGGGTTCCAGCGGGAACACAACGAGCAGCCCGGTATCGGACTTGATCAGCGGCGTCGCGGCCCAGGAAGCAGAAAAGTAGGACCCCAGGTCACTCGCGAAGATCGAAACCGAGGTTGGGAACCCGAAGAAGCCGTAGTCCGCCGCGCCCGACTGCGGCAGGATCAGGGCCGCGAACGGGCCGACGATAAGCACGGCCGCCAGTGCGACCGGGCCGAGCTCACGCGCGGCCTCCGACGGCCGCCCCCGGTTGCTCCGCAGCACGCCGACCGCGTCGATGACGAGCAGCGGCAGTGCGATAAACACCGCCGGGATGCTCAGGGAACTCAGCACGGCCATGCCGACGTACCAGGGCCATCGGCGCCGGGCGGTCTGAGCGCGTACCCAGACCAGGATGAGCCCGAGCGTCACCGCGGCCTCGACGATGTACGGCTTCATTTCCGTGGCGTAGTAGATGGTGGCCGGATTGAGGATCAGGGCCAGGCTCAGCAGGTATGCGAATCCGCGGGCCAGAATCCGGCGCGCCAGCAGGTACGCCGTCAGCCCGAGCGCGATCCAGCCGATGAGCTCCGGGAGACGGAGCGAAAACGCGGTCTTGCCGAGCGAGATGAACGCCAGTCTCTCGATCAGCAGCCAGGCCGGTGATGTCGGTGAGTACGTCTGATGCAGATCAAGGGACAGTCCGGGCAGCGTGGCAAAGTAGGCCCGCCATTGCTCGTCCCACCACAGGCCGGCCGTGAGGTTGGCGCCTAGCCAGTACGCCACGGCGACTGGCACGGCCACGAGGGTCGCTAGCAGCACCCAGTCCAGGTATGCCAGCGGGCTCACCCGGAATCCCGAATCCTGCTGGCGATTGCCTGGTCCTGGCGGCGCGGGCAGTCCCGCGCTGGCACTCTCCTCGCCAGCGGGCGGAACGCTCGGCCGTGAGCCATGCATACCTTGCTCCAGATTTAGTGCAAACCGTGATATTAGCCCACGTGCCGAGTGGCCGGCCCACAGCGGAGAAGTTCTACTCCGGGTCATGCCAAGTGCAGCTCAGGCCAGCCCGGCTGAGGGCACTCTAGGTCGGCGACACCGATGGCCGCTGGCTTACCGGGTCACGACCTGCTGCCGCCGCCAGGTCAGGGAACGAGCGGTGCAGCGACTCAGTCCACTCGGGTAGCGCCGACAGCCCGGCACTCAGCCACCGGTCGTCGGGCTAGGACGCTGTAGGCAGGCCGGGGAGCGGGCAAGGCCAGTTCGCTCGTCGTGATCGGCGTCACCCGGCCGGGGTCGGCACCGAGCAGCCGGAAGACCTCCCTCGCCAGTCCTAGCCAGCTGGTTGCACCGCGGCTGGTCGCGTGGTAGATCCCGGGCTCGGCGCCGGAGTTCGCCAGCAGCACGATCTGCCTGGCCACGTCTGCGGTCCAGGTGGGCTGTCCGTGCTGGTCGGCCACGACCCGCACCTGGTCCTGCTGGCCTTCCAGGCGGATCATGGTAGCGACGAAGTTCCGCCCGTGGGCTCCGTACAGCCAGGCCGTCCGCAGCACGTAACCGGCCTCCGGAAGCTGGCTGAGCACGGCCTGCTCGCCGGCGAGCTTGGTGCGGCCGTAGGCAGTGCACAGCGCCGGCGCATGGTCCTCGGGGTAGGGCCGGGTGCCGGTACCGCTGAAGACGTAATCGGTCGACAGCTGTATTAGCCGGGCGCCGATGGCGGCGCAGGCCGCTGCGACGTTGGCGGCGCCCGTGCCGTTGACGGCCATCGCCGCCACCTCGCGAGACTCTGCGTCATCGACCGCCGTCCAGGCCGCGCAGTTCACCACGATGTCCGGCCGCACATCCCGTGCTGCCGCGAGGACCGAGGCTGCGTCAGTGATATCGAGCTGGCCGCGGGTGAGCCCGGTGACGTCGGCGCCGCTGTCGCGGGCGAGCCTGGTGACGTCGCGGCCGAGCATGCCCGCGGCACCGGTGACCAGCCAGCTGGTCATCCCGGCGGCTGCTGGGAATGCCGCTTCAGCGGCTCCCACCATGATCGGTTGCTCGCATACCAGCGGACGGTGTCGGACAGCCCGTCGGCGAACGGCACTGCAGGTGCGTAACCGAGCGCCCGCAGGGCCGAGTCGTCCAGCGAGTACCGCCGGTCGTGACCCTTCCGGTCCTGGACATAGTCAACTGATTCCCACCAGCTCCGCAGGCTTCAAGCAGGCGGCTGGTCAGTTCCTTGTTGATCAGCTCAACGCCGCCGCCGATGTGATAGACGCGGCCGGGCTCGCCGCGCTGCGCGGCCAGCTGGATGCCCCGGCAGTGATCATCGACGTGCACCCATTCCCTGACGTTGCCGCCGTCCCCGTACAGCGGCACCCGGCCCCCGTCCAGCAGGCTGGTGATGAACAGCGGGATGACCTTCTCCGGGTACTGGTAGGGCCCGTAGTTGTTGCAGCAGCGGGTGACGATGACGTCCAGCCCGTGGGTGCGGTGGTAGGCCAGCGCCATCATGTCACCGCCGGCCTTGGTAGCCGAGTACGGCGAGTTGGGCCGAAGCGGCGCGTCCTCGGTCCACGAGCCGCTGTCAATCGATCCGTAGACCTCATCGGTCGAGACCTGGACCACGCGGGTCACGCCTGCGTCCAGGCAGGCCTGCATCAGTGCCTGAACGCCGGCCACGTTAGTAGCCACGAACGGGGCCGCGCCGGTGATCGACCTGTCCACGTGCGTCTCGGCCGCGAAGTTCAGGACCAGATCATGTCCGGGCAGCAGCGACCGGAGTAGCGCGCTGTCGCAGATGTCCCCGTGCACGAAGGTGAACCGCGGGTGGCTGGCGACGGGGTCGAGGCTGGCCAGGTTGCCCGAGTACGTCAGCTTGTCCAGTACGGTGACGCTGGCACCGGCAAGTTCCGGATACCCGCCGTCCAGGAGTGTGCGGACGTAGTGCGAGCCGATAAAGCCTGCCCCGCCTGTTACCAGCATTCTCATATGGTGTGCACCGACCCCATCTCAGTACCGCGCCGCCTTGATCGCATGGCTCATCCGTCAGCCGCTCTACGAGCTGATCTGGACCCGGCTGTGATCGCCGAGAACGAGCCGGTGCGCCTTGGGCACCTGCGGCGCCGGCGTGACCTCGACCGCGTGCCCGATCAGCGACGCCTCGATCCGCCTGACTCCGCGGATGGACGCGCCCGCCAGCACGATCGAGTACTCGATCTCGCTGTCCTCCACCATGCAGTCAGGCCCGATCGAGGTGAACGGCCCGACGTACGAGTTAGTGATCTTAGTGCCTGGCCCGATGATCGCGGGCCCGACGATCCGCGAGCCGCTTACCTGCGCGCCGGCCTCGACGACGACCCGGCCGATGAGCTCGCTGCCGGCGTCGACTATGCCATCGCGCGCGGCTTCGGCGCCCTCAAGCACCATCCGGTTCACTTCGAGCATGTCCGCCACGTTCCCGGTGTCCTTCCAGTACCCGGTGATCAGGCTCGCGTCCACCCGGTGGCCGGAGTCGATCAGACCCTGGATGGCCTCGGTGATCTCAAGCTCGCCCCGCCACGACGGGGTCAGGCTGCTCGATCGTCTCGTGCACCGCTGAAGTGAACATGTACACGCCGACAAGCGCCAGATCGCTCTTGGGCTGCTGCGGCTTCTCCTCAAGGCCGATCACCCGGCCGTCCGCGTCCAGCTCGGCGACGCCGAACTCGCGCGGGTCCGATACCCGGGTCAGCAGGATCTGCGCGGCAGGCCGCCGCAGGCGAAAGCCGGAAACCAGCTCCGCGATGCCGCCCACGATGAAGTTGTCGCCCAGGTACATGACGAAGTCGTCGTCGCCCAGGAAGTCGCGGGCTACCTGCACGGCGTGCGCCAGCCCGAGCGGCGCGTGCTGCAGTATGTAGCTGGCCTTGATGCCGAAAGCGGAGCCGTCGCCTACCGCCGCCTGGATCGCCGCGGCCGTGTCTCCGACCACTAGGCCGACATCGGTGATCCCGACGTCGGCGATCGCCTCCAGGCCGTAAACAGCACCGGCTTATTGGCCACCGGCAGCAGCTGCTTCGCCGACGTATACGTGATCGGCCGCAGCCTGGTGCCGGCGCCGCCCGCCAGTACCAGCGCCTTTCATGCCGCCGAACCTGGCAAAATGCAGCAACGCTGGGAAGCTGCCGTGTCACCCAAAGAAATTGCTCCTTCCAAGGCGACCTGACCCGCCACAGACGTGACGCTCAGCCAACTTTGCAATTGAGAAGTCTCCGCGGCGAAGCTCCGGACAACGGATCTGCGCCAGAAGAAGGCTCGCTCACAGCACAAGGTAGTGGTGGTTAGGTGGGGAGGGAAGGCCCCCGCTGAATCTCCGGGCGACCGCCCGATCCGCGCACGGCGGGAAGAGGCCGACCGCCTGTTTTGGCAGCCGGGACCGGCTCTTCATCCCCGTCGCGGGCCGCCGGGTCGTTCACGGTCGGCGGCGCCAGCGCCGTCAACGGCCTGGACGGGTCGAGCTCGAGGTAAGGATACTTGCGAATCCCGCGCTTGTGGAGTTGGTACTGGGCGCTCGTCCGCAGCACGCCGAAGCCGTACCTGATGCTGCTGCGCAGGTTTATCGACGATGAGTCATCCTGGTAGCGGGTCGGGCAGGACAGCTCGCCTATCCGTGCACCTGCGGTAACCGCCTGCGCGATGATCTGGTTGTCAAAGATGAAGTCATTGGAGTTGCGCTCGAACGGCAGCACCGCGAGCAGGCGGCGCTGAACGCGCGCAGCCCGGTGTGGTACTCCGACAGCTTCTGCTGAAGCATGACGTTCTCGACTGCCGTCAGCAAACGGTTGGATGCGTACTTGTACCTGGGCATGCCGCGGGCGACGCTGTTCTGGGCGAGAATGCGCGAACCCAGGATCATGTCGTACTCGCCGTAGGCGATCATCGACGCCATCGCCGGGACGAGCAGCGGGGAGTACTGATAGTCGGGATGCACCATCACGATAATCTCGGCACCCAGCTCGAGAGCGCGCCGATAGCAGGTCTTCTGGTTGCCCCCGTAGCCGAGATTCTGCTCGTGCCTGATCGGATCCAGGCCCAGCTCACGGGCCAGCGTGATGGTCTCGTCCGCGCTGGCGTCGTCCACCAGGACGACCTCGTCCACAACCGTGAGGTCCAGCTCGGCGAAGGTGCGGGCCAACGTCGCCGCAGCATTGTAGGCCGGCATGACGACGGCCACTCGCCGATTGTTCAGCATTGCGGCAGTGTATCTCGGCCGTCGCAGTTGTTGCGAGTAGATCCGAATTCATTAGGTGTGTCGTAGTTCACCCTGTTTCTTCCGTCGGGCGACCGCGAGTACGATCTAGCCGTGGTGAGCTTCCTGAGCGATCCGCCTCGCCGGGAGACGGCGCGGCGCGCCGCCATCGCGCAGCCCGTGGCCTTGGGCCAATGACACAGGAGACGCCGGCTGTAGGTCTGCGGCAGGTAATTTTCCTGTGTGTCTATGCGATCGCCAACTAGCCGTCCAGCCCGTGAGGAGGACAGTGGACAGCTATGCACGCTATGTTCCACCCGGCTGAACAGGCCGACACCCGCGCCGCCGCGCACGCTGCCGCAGGACGGCCAATCAGGGCACGGCCCCGCTTGGCGGTGTGGGCAGAGGCGCTCGGGGTAGTACTTTCTCCCGCTGTCGTGGCCCTGGTGCTCCGGGTGCGGCTGATGGCTCCGGCCGACCTGCCCGATGCGGCCATGCATACCGCCTACATCGTGGACCCGCGAAACGTCTTCACTCGATATGCGGCCGCATACGCACCCACCGCCCGCCTGCGCGAGGGCGGCAGGGTCGGATTCTTGGTACCCGCCCGGCTGGCCGACCTGCTATTCGGCCCGGTACATGGGTTCTTCGTCTTTCGGTACGTGCTGGCCCTGGTGGCAGTAGTCCCGGTGTACCTGCTGCTGCGCCGCCTCTACTGCCCAGCGGCCGGAGTGGTCGGCATCCTGGCCGTGCTTTCCTCACCGGTGCTCATTACAGCGTGGGGGACGGATTACCCGGACTCGGCAGTGGTCTCGTACGCCGCCGGAGCGATGGCGTGCCTGGCGATGCCGTGCTCGGCGCGCTGGCGACGCGCGTGGCTAGCGGCCGCCGGGGTGCTGCTGGTGTCGGCCGTATGGTCACACGGCGTCGCGGTGCCGCTGGTCGCGGCGACACTGGCGGGCTACCTGGGGGTGCGGCTCCTGCGGGACCGGGTCGGGCTGGCCGTCGACCTTGCGTTGCTTGCTGGCATAGCAGTTGCGGTCACTGGGCTGCTCATTGTGGCGTCCGCGCTACTCCTCGGCCACCCGGACTTCATCAGCCTCACGTGGCAGGCCTATCGGTACCTGTTGCAGCCAGGCGAGGTGGGCCGCTGGCACTCGGCGAACTGGGGCTGGGCGCCGTACGTGACCTACCTGCTCGTTCCGCCTGCCGTGCTTGGCGCGCTGGCAGTGGCGGTGGCCAGGTCGGCGCGCGTCGTGCCCACCGCGGTCCTGCAGGTCGGCGCTATCGCCACGGTGCAGCTAGCCGTGTATGCATGGCTGCAGTTCTACGGCACGGTGCAGGCCCTCGAAGAGCACTATTTCTCCTCGACTCTGTGGGCCGGAACCTGCCTGGTCTTCGCGATCACGGTCGCGGAACTGGCCAGGCCGCTGTCCGCCCGGCCGGTGGCGAGGTGGCTGCCGGCCGCCGTGCTGCTGGCGGTACCGCTCGGCTACGAGGCTTATCCGCACGTGCCGTCCTTCGGCTGGATACCTGCCGGGCTAATCCTGGCGGCTGCCATAATCAGCGCCGCCGCTGCCGCCCGCGTTGCGGGCCGCCTGCTCAGGCCCCCGCCGGCCGCAGCCACGGCCATCACCCTGGCTATCGCTGTCCTCACCGGCGCGGCGCTGGTGCTCACCGTCGCTCCTGTGGCCCGGCACAAGCCGTTGCCCAACACCGTCCCTGATCCGGTGCCCGCCTATGCCACCGCGCTCGGCGGGAGCGCAACTGCCCTCATCGACAACTACCGGATCACAACTGAGCTGCCGTCGTTCGCCGGGCCGGGCTACCCTGGCGAACAGCTCCTGATGTGGTGGCCCGTGACGCACCCCCGGTTCCCTTACGTAGAGGACACCGGCATTTTCCACTTCAATTACAACTCGCTGACCAGCGATCCGCCGTTTCTGACCAGGAAGGATAACCTGATACTCGGGCTGCGCCGGCCTGCGGAGCTGATGCTGCTCGACACCTCCGCCCGGCCATTCAGCCAGGCCCTGCACAGCCTGGCCGCCTATCGTCCTCTTCGGCTGCGGGCAGCGACGCTGCGCTCCGGCCGCGTCGTCCTGCACGTCCTGCTCATCCGGCTGCGGATCTACTATCACCCGCCGCGGGCCTGACCTCGACTCTCATTCCGGTTCGGGCTGGCTCGTCACCCCATGCCGGCGTAGGAGTGCAGGCCGGTGATGAACAGGTTCACGCCGATCACGTTGAACATCAGGCATGCGAATCCCGCCAGCTGGATCCACGCAGCGCGACGGCCGCGCCAGCCAGCGGTCGCCCGCGCGTGCAGGAACATGGCGTAGACGACCCAGGTGATGAACGACCAGGTCTCCTTCGGGTCCCAGCCCCAGTACCGGCCCCAGGCGTGATCGGCCCAGATCGCCCCTGCCATCACGCCGAACGTCCAGACCGGGAATCCGAACAGCACCGCCGCGGTACGACAGCCGGTCCAAGATGGTCGAGCACCGGCAGGTGCTCCCAGATTCCGGCTGACCAGGACGACTGACCGGCCGCTAGGCGGCGCTGACTGCGGTCGGTCAGCAGGTAGAGCGTCGTGAGGACGGCACCGAAGATGAACAGGCCGATGGCGACGATCATCGCGGTTACGTGAATCGCGATCCAGTACGACTGCAGGGCGGGCACTAGCGAGCCGACGGGCGTGTAAATCCAGGTCAGGTCGATGCCCAGGCCGAGCACTACGGGCAGCAGGACGAACAGCCCCATGTAGTACGCCCGGTACCAGACAGACGCTGCCACGCAGCACCAGGACGGCCATGCAGGTGAACGCCCCGATGAACTCGTACATGTTGCCCCAGGGCACCCGGTGCTCAGCCAGGCCGCGCGTCAGGATCGCTGCCACGTGCAGGACCAGCCCGATGAGGTCAGGCCGAATGCCAGCCGCAGCCAGAAGCCGGACGGCCAGCGGCTAGGCGGCGGCAACTCGCCGGCAGCGTCGGCAGGCGCCAGGTCCGCCTTGACCGGCGCCGACGCCGCGCCCGCCGGCACCGCGCCTGCGCCGACGCCGACCAGAGCGGGCACCTTCGTCCGCGCTGCCTCAGCCTCCGTAACGCCGGCCATGACGCGGTGCCGCGCGAAGGCGAAGTCGGATGCATAGCACAGCATCGCCAGCGCATAGAGAATCAGCGTGCTCAGCAGCAGGCCGTTGCTGGTGTCAGCCAGGCTGAAATTGATGGGCATCGGAGCCTCACTCTCCCTCTCGGCCGGTAAGCGCCTCTTGGGATACAGCAGCCGCTGCTCCGGGTGTGGCGCCGGCGGCAGTCACGGACGATCCGGCCGGGACGGCGATCCGGCCCCGGCCCTGGTCATCATCGAAGTCTTCCGGCTCGTCGGCAACGCCTTGGCCGAGCTGGATGGTCTGCATCGACCGGCCATCGTGCTCGGCCTGCAGGAGCCGGGCCAGCTCAGCGAATTCGGTGTCGAAGCCGCCCGCCGCGTCGGATCGGGCCAGCCCGCCCAGTGTGACCTCAGTACTCCCGTCCGGACTGGCAACTGCGCGCACGAAGACGCGGCGTCGACGCACCAGGAACGACAAGATCAGCCCGGCCAGCGCCGCGAAGCCCGAGATGAGGGCGGGAAGCTGGCCAGGGTCATAGGTGATCGCCAGGCTGACCCACTGCTGATAGCCAAGGTAAGTGATGGTGCCGGCTCCGTCGGGCAGCTTCATCGACTGGCCAGCCGAAAGCGGCCGCGGCGCGATCGGCAGCTGCCTCAGGCTCTTGATATCCAGCGTGTAGACCGATTGAGGCTGGCCGGAGTTCATGCCCAGGTTGCCCTTGAACGCGATCAGGCTGACCCGCGGGTTCAGCGGGGCGGGGAAGGCCGACTGAAGCTGGCCGCTGACGTCTATCGCGCTGGGCAGGAAGACACCTGCGAAGCCGAGCTGGTAGGGCTGAGCGTCGGGTACCTTGACGACGCCCTCCGAGGTCAGCGTGGTCTGGTCGACCGGGATGAACGGCACCGGGCCGTCCCAGCGCACCTTGCCGCTGCCGTCGGTGACCTTGAAGACCGGCGCGTACCCGTGCCCGATCAGATACACGCTGACGCTGTCAACGACCAGCGGGTGGTTCACCTTCAGGATGTAGTGCTTAGTCGGCGCCGCCCGGTTCTGCCCGGTAGCTGAGCCCGGCGTTGTAAGTGATCGGCTGATCGAGCTGCGGGCCCGACGTCACATACGAGGCGCGGAAGTTCAGCAGGTTGATCGAGAACGGCTGCAAGTCGCTGGGACTGACCAGCCGGCCCGGATGGAACACGTCCAGGTCCGTCGGGGTGTTGGCGAAGCCCTGACCGACGATCAGCAGCCGGTTGGCCTTGTAACCGAAGATGCCGCCAAGGCCGACCGAGAGCAGCAGCGCAAGCAGCGCGATGTGGAACAGCAGGTTGCCGACCTCGCGCAGGTACCCCTTCTCGGCCGAGACCCAGCCATCGCCCTCGTGCAGCCGGAACCGGCGGCGGCCGAGCAGCCCGGCGGCCTTCTGCAGCGCCGCTTCCGGCGGCAGGTCGGTGACGTAGCTAGCGCTGGCCGGCAGCCTGCCAAGGTTGGTCGGCGCGCGCGGCGGCCGCTGACGGGCCGACCCGACAAGGCGGAACGTCCGCGGCAGCACGCAGCCGGCCAGCGAGGCGAACAGCAGCAGGTAGATAGCCGCGAACCAGGGCGCCGCGAAGACGTTGAACAGCGACAGCCGGTTCAGGATCGGCGCCAGCGCGGGATGCGACTGGTAGTACTGCGTAACCGCCGCCGGATCGATGCCCTCCTGGGGCAGTACCGATCCCGGCACGCTCGCCACCGCCAGCATGAACAGCAAGATCAGCGCCGTCCGCATCGAGGTGAGCTGCCGCCAGCCCCAGCGCAGCCAGCCGCCCGGCCCGAGCCTGACGTTCCGCGGGAGGCGCCCGCTACTGACCCCGGAGCCGCCCGCTGCGGGCAGTTCCGTCATCCTGTCACCTTCAGCGGCCGTCATGACCGGAGGCCGGCAACCTCGTCAACCACGGACTTGAGCTCCTGGTAGGTGGCGCGGCCGAAGATGCGGGCCGCTATCCGCCCGTCGCGGTCGATGACGAGTGTCGTCGGGATAGCCGCCGGCGGCACCGTGCTGTGGAACTCGAGGGCGATCTGGTCGTCAGGATCGCTCAGGCTCGGATAGCTGACGTTGAATGTCTGCATGAATGCCTTCGCGCTATCCGGCTCGTCCCTGATGTCGATGCCGACGAACCGTACGTGCTTGGACTGCAACTGACGAGCGAGCGCGCCAAGCGCGGGCGCCTCGGCCCGACATGGGGAGCACCAGGAGCCCCAGAAGTTGACCACGACCGTGTCGCCACGGTAGGACGACAGGCTCAGGTGCGTGCCTGTGACTGTGGTCCCGGACACATTCGGAGCCTCCGGCCGCTGGCCGACCTTGTAGAACGCCGATTCATAAGCATGCCCGACGAAGTTCGCGCCAGCGCTTTGCGGCACTGCTGCCCCGATCGGGCCACCGTCGCACCCGACCGCGGCCAGCAGCCCGAACACTGCGATGGCAGCAGCGATCGCAGGCCGGACTGGAACGGGCAGGCGCGACACAGAAACGATCTCCTACAGGCAGTAGTATCGGGGCCATTCTGCCGGACTGGGAGCGGTGCTGTACGGCCGGGCCGGCGTTTAGCCTGGTTTTCAGCTGCTCAGCAGCTGGCTATCAGGTTGTGACCAGGCAGTCGCGAGCTGTCAGGCGCCCGCCACTTGGCGCCGGCCGTCGCCGGACGGCGCCGCATAGCGCACACCCGTCACCTCGTCGCCGGTGAAGATGAGGCTGGTGACGCTGCCGAGCGCACACTCCCGGCGCCTCGGATCGTGCCACAACTGACGGCCTTCCGCTGCCCGTCGGGTGACCCAGATAGGCAGCTGGTGGCTGACGCAGACGGCCTCATGACCCTGCGCAGCCCGCGCCGCGTCCGTGACCGCGGCCATGAGCCGGCTGGCAACCTCGCGGTACGGCTCTCCCCACGACGGCCGGAACGGGTTGCGCAGGTGGACCCAGTGCCGAGGCTTGCGGAGCGCTCCGTCACCCACGCCGAATCGCATTCCCTCGAAGTGATTCCAGGGCTCGATCAGTCGGTCGTCCACCTCGATAGGCAGGCCGAATTCGGCCGCGATCGGCTCCGCCGTCTCCAGCGCTCGCTCGAGCGGCGATGACCGGATCACGGTCACGTCCCGGCCAGCCAGGAAGTCCGCAGCCGCCTTCGCCATCAGGCGGCCGACCTCCGACAGGTGGTAGCCAGGAAGGCGGCCGTAGAGTACGCCGTTCGGGTTCTCCACCTCGCCATGCCGGACGAGGTGCACGATAGCGGTGGCGGCCCGAGGCAGCCCGTTCTCCCTGGAACTCATAGCCGCCACAGACTACCCGGAGGTCCCGGCAGGCCCGGCCGGGCAACAGCCGACCGCCAGGGTCCTTCCATCACCGCTGCGGGCGGGAACGGCTGATCCCGTGTCGACGGTGGTACCCGGGCCGCACGCCGGCCGCCACGCCTGGCTGCACTGTCGTGATGCCGATGTTGAACGATTCGCCGACGGCAGGCTGCGGAGTTTCCACCGTGTACTGGCCTGTCTCGTAGACGTTCAGGATCGGCTGGCGCTAGATCGCCTGGCCTTAGGATCCCGCGCTAGCTGGCTGGCCGAAGCAGCAGACTCAGCAGCCCTTGGCAGGCCCGGCCTCACTGGACCCTGATAGTCAGGACTTTGCTCGCAGTAGCGAACTCGTTCCAGACGCCCTTGAACAACGCGAGCCACGCGGCAGTGTGCGGGACTGCGAAGATCCCGCGGAACCGGCCCGTGGAGTCCGTCACCAGGCGGCGCCTCAGCGTGTATGTCTTGTTCTTGTAGAGGAACTCGATGACGATCCGCTGGCGCGCGTCCGGCGTCCACTTGCCTGTCTGCTGCCACAGGCGGCCGGAGACGGTTACCTTGCCACCGGCGCTGACGCGGCGTGGAGTGATCGAGAACCCGGTGATCCTGGTGGGGTACCGCTGCAGGTGAATAACCTGGCTGACGGCTGACATCTGTCCAGGCACAGCCGGAGCGTAGGCCCGGTAGTACGCGCTCGCGAGCGGCGCTTTGAACGTGCCCCGGTAAGTCCCGCCGTATATCTCACCGAAGCACTGGCCGTCGGCGACCGTCTTGCCAGTGCCGAGAGTCTTCCACGGCCCGTGCCGTGTCCTGGAGTACTGGAAATCGAGCGGCCCTTCCAAGTAACCATCGGCAAGTGGCTCGGATATGCCGCCGCACGCGTAGAACCGCATCACGCGATCTGCGCTGATTGCTCCGGTGAAGTTGTTAATCTCCGCCGCCTGGTTGATGCGCAGGGTGATGGTCAGCTGGCCCGCCTCCAGGTACGGAGTTGCCGCTGAGCTGACGGTGAAATCTAGGCTGGGTTCGGCCGTGCCGATCTCTGGCGTCACGTAGCTGAAGCTGCCGTCGGCCCCAGTCGCCACGGTCGCGGAGACCGGAGCGATGACGAGGTTGCCAGGTGAGGTGATGGATAGGACGGTGTTGGCCAGGGGATGCGGCGAGCCCCCTGAGACGTAGCTGGCGACCCCGGACAACGTGTCAGTCGAACCGGCGTTGACGGCCGGCTGAGCGAAGCTGGCGGTGATGGTAACCGCGTCCGTGGTGAAGCCGAGTTGTGCTGACGTAGATGCCGCGACCGTGCTCGAGGTAGCGGCGACGCTGGCTGTGACCTCCTGCGCCGCCATCTCTGGATCCAGGATGGTGCCGGAGTAGCTGCCGTTCTTGCCGCTGGCGAGCGAGATCTGCGCGGACTGCCCGTCGGCGTCCAGATAGCTCACGGTGACCGTGGCGCCAGCGACCGGGCCTGCGGAGGTGGTGACTGTGCCAGAAGCAGTGACGTTCTGATGACCGTAGTCGACAGTTGCCGGGCTTAACGCCAGAGTGATGGTGGGTGTCACGGGCGTATCCGCAGGCTGCGCACTGGCTGCGGCGGGGAGAAGCATGCCACCGAGCAGAGCCGCGGCGCTGACCGCAGACGTCAGCAGGGCGCGGCGATACGGACTCAATGAGATCTTCATCCTATTCGTCCCCGTCATGAATAGTATAAATAATGAGTTCTAAAATGTTATTGGGGAATGGTCCGTATCGCAACATTCGCTCCCCGGCTGTGCCGGCTGGGAGCCAGTCGCAAGCTAGCGGTCCGGACTCACTGGCCGACGAGGTCACGCGCGGAGAGCACAGCGTCAGATGACGGCCAACATGAGAACCGCTGGCCCAGCCAGGTCGCCGACAGGATCTGGCTGCTCGTCACCGAGCGTCTGACATTCGCTGCCGCAACCGACGGCGGCCGAACAGCAGTCGTACGCAACCGATCGCGTAACCTCCGACTGCGGCTGCCAACCCTGCCACAGTGGTGGCTGCCCTTGCCGCGGCACTGAGATCGCCCCGCAGAGCACCACGCACCTCGCGAAGCAGCGCCGCCGGTATCGTGACAGCCGCGTGGCGCCTCTCAAGTGCCAGTCCTGACTTGGCTCCCACCAATCGGACTGTGATTGCCTTGGAGATTCCTTCTTTCCAGCATCGGTTAAGGAAATATCGGACCCTCACGCGCTGCGTGCTGACGTGGTGGTCGACGGCAGAATCAGGTACGTAGATTATTGTCGATTGAGGACGCAACTGCGTCAGACGGATAGCCAGTTCCGTCTCCTCGCAGCCGGCCGGCAGGAAACCTATACGACCGACCGCCGAATCGAAGCCGCCAATCTCGATAGCAGCTGCCGTCAACATACTCATGCTTGCCCCGATGGGATTGCGTATGGGACCCGTCGTCTCTGGCAGACCTCGGTATGTACACCCCACCACCCAGTAGAATTCTGGCGCCATCCATCGCGGCGCGCGCTCCGGCCACAATGGAAAAATGCTGCCGCCCGTAGCAATGACATCTGGGTCCTCGTAGGGCGCAATGAGTGCGCTTAGCCATCCAGGGCGCGCTACCGCATCGTCATCGAGGAACACAGTGACAGTAGAGCGTGAAGCATGCAGACACGTATTGCGTGCTCCGGATATGCCACGCTCTCCCTCGCTTTCCAGTACTCGCACGCCGTGCAACTCCTCGCGGGCGCGAGCCGCCAGCTCCGGGTTGTGGTCGACAACGAGCAGGATTTCTCGTGGCGGAGGTTGCTGGGAAGAGACAGAATCGATAGCGATGCGAACCCAATCCCAGCGCAAGGGGGTCCAGGTGCAGATTGCCACCGTGACATCTATGGGGCTTGCGGCGCCAGTCCAACGCCACGCTGCTGGACATTCGCGCCGGTCACAGGTGCCATAAATCTGCGCTACTCTCAGCTTTAAAAAGATCAGCCGTTACGCCGGCAAATTCCGCCGCCGGAAGAGCGAGGCTCGGATCATCCGCAAACTCCGTTGGTCGCCGCGGGCTATGACGACGCAGCCACTCGCGCAAAATTACCCGAATGATTCCCCAACCCGCTTTCATGACACGCAGGTTGCTCGAGCCGTGCACCCTGCTGTGCTCGAAGCTAGGTACCTCGTGGACTTTGAGCCCTTCCTCGGCGGCTCGGATGTTCATCAGGGCCTCGATCTCGAAGCCCTCACACCTGAGGGCAAGCACGTGCAGGTGCCGGGCCCAGAATGCGTTGAAGCCATAGCACAGATCTGTATAGCGAGTCCCGAAGAGATGATTGACAAGTCCGCTCAGGATGCGGTTCCCAAGCCGACGGATAGCAGTGATGTCGCTGCTCCCGCCACCAGCCGCGAACCTCGAGCCTTTCACGAGGTCGGCTCCGCTGAGCAGCGCTGTCACGAACCGAACTATCTCGCCACCGTCCGTGGAGCCATCGGCGTCCATCGCTACGATGATCTCGCCTGTGCTGGCAGCAAACCCGGCCAGGAGCGCGTCGCCCTTGCCTCGGCCCTGCTGTTGGATGATCTTGATGTCAGACCAAAGCTGGCAGGCAACCGCCACAGTGTCGTCAGTCGACCGCCCGTCAACTAGGACGACCTCGTCGATCCAGTCCGGCATTGACGCAAATACGTGCGGAAGGTTTGCGGCCTCGTTCTTGGCCGCGATAACCACGCTGACCCGAGGCGTGATAGCAAGCTGAGTAGTGACGAGCCGAAAAGGGTCTGATGCTGCTGTGAGTGCGTCCAGATTAGGCTCCGAGGCGTCCTCGCTTAGCGACTGCCCTGCACCCCCGACGTCACGAGAAGGAACGGATCTCGAAAGAACCACGTTTTTGATTCCTAAATATGAGTGAAGAATCCGGGACATCACTGCACAAACCGCATGGGCCAGGTGGCATCGTAGCAAGGCCAAGGCCACCATGTAGCCGCTTTGGCTCCGATCCTTTGTGGCTGAAGCTGCCGCTTGATCGCGCAAGCCAGGATGCTGCCAGTCCGGCTCAGCTCATGACAAGGGGAGCCATCCCCAACCAAAGAACCCGTCCGCGCCACCGCAAGCGCAGACCCGCGGGCCGCTTGAGCCGAAGCTCGAAGCCAGGCGGCGGCTCGTGGCAGGCGACGACTTATTCAGCCCCGCTTGCGCCGGGCAATGAGCCAGTAGCGCAGCGCTCCCACCCCGATTCCCCACGCCTCACTGACCCCGAGACGAAGACCACGCCCCCTGAATTGGCTGGCCTTCGTCGCGTCCCGCATCCGCCCCGCGAGGAACGCGAGCCGCCCAAGGCCGCAGACGAGTGTCACCGCCGTGACTTCTTTTCTCATAATTCGCTTCGCCAGGTAGGCGCCGAGCCCGAAGCCATAGTCAAAGACCTGCTCAGCGAGAGCGCTTTCGCTGGCGCGATGACGATGCCAGACGAGCGCCGCTGGCAAGTAACAGAGGCGACCGCCGGACAAGATCACGCGAAGGAAGATATCTAGATCCTCACCACCGCGACTCGGGCTGCCGGCGCCTAGCAGCGGGTCGAAGCCGCCGAGCCTGTCGATCTCTGGGCGCCGGACCGCAAAGTTCGCGCCCGTCCCGAAGATTCCGGCGCTGTAGGGATAGATCGCCGAACGGTCTCGATGCGGCCCCAGATCATAGCGTCGTGGGGCGAAAGACTCGCCCCACGAGTAGCGCGAGTCGAAGTAAAACTCAGCGCTGGTGTCAAGGCTTCGGGAAGCGACTAGCCCGGTCATGCACGCCGCCTCCGGATCCGCTGCGAACCCTGCGGCAAGTGCAGCCGGCCAGCCTGGGTCGACCACGACATCGTCGTCGGTAAATGCAACAAGATCGAATTTGGCCACCGCCATGCCGTGATTTCGGGCGCGCGACAAACCGGGCTGCGGCTCACAGGTGTAGCGGATTCTGGGATCTTCCTCGGCGAACTCGGAGACAACCTTCTTGGTGATATCTCCGGTAGGCGCATTATCAACGACGAGGATCTCCAGCGGCGCGTATCTGACCAGAACCAATGCTCGCAGGCACTCTTGCAGCACATCGGGCCGATCCCTGGTGCAGACGACAATGCTGATGCCCGCGGCATCCTGCCTAAACCGCTGTGGACACCCGACCTGGCCTTCCCAGTCAAGAGTGGCGGACGCAGTATCGGCCGCCGCATCCTGACGCAAGTGGCGATCAAGCAACTCAGCCAGGCTGCTGTTGGCAACATCTCTTACGCGTTCGCCCAGCGTTACCTCAGGCCGAAGCGGCAAGGTCACGTATCCAAGGGGAGCTCCATGCATACAGACGAGAACCCTTGCCAGCTCCTGATCCGGGCGAGGCGTACCACTCACCGCCGTGACCGGCGAACTGTTGCTTAGCTCGGCCAACCCGATCCAAACGCCCGCCGGCGCAGCCGATTGCGCTCGGGGCTGGAGCCTGCTCGCAGGAACTCTCCGATTCCATCGGCCAGCTACCTTCATCGTTGCCAGTTCCCTTCCCCGCGAACCGGTCATAAGGCCGCTTTCCGGGCTTCTTGCTTTCTGTTAACGATACCGACGGTCCGTGCGGCAATGCGCGGACATGCCTTCATCTGCACAAACGCCGATGCGACTGGGATACCACGCATCACGATGACGCAGTCCGGGGCACGGTTAGCAAGCGCCGTGCCCCGGACTCAGCTCGAAGGAGTGCGCGACCTTCAGGCCTTCCAGATCTTGACCGACTTGATGTGCAGCTGGCCGGTGCAGTAGCCGCGCTTAGCGGGCATGTACTCAGCAAGGTCGGCGAGGAAGTACATCCGCTGATGCGGAACGTTCTTGGTGACCGTCAGGACGAGCTTCTTGTCCACGTAGAAGGTGAGCTTGGATTTCGTCCAGGACAGTGAGTAGGTATGCCATCCGACGGTGAGCTTCGGCGAATAAATAGCCCGTGAGTGGTGGCCTATGACCGGGTGGAAGAACGAGCCGGTTTCACCGTTCACGCCCCAGCTTTCCACCATGTCGATCTCCGGCGGGAACTTATCGTTAGCGGCCGCCAGCCATAGTGCGGACCACAGGCCATTCGCGTGCGGGATGTTCGCTACTACCTGCACGAAGCCATACTTGAACTTAAAGCTCGGGTAGCTCGTGATCATGCCGGACCGGCAGCCGTAACTCTCCCGGCGCCCGTTGAGGTGGTGCCGACGGTCCTCTTCCGCCGCGCCATGAGCCGCAATACTCCACCAGAAACCCTGACCTGCGAGGGCAGGTACCACTCTGCTTCTTCGGGATTGCCAAAGTTCCGGCAGCCGCGCTTTGGCTTCGGCACCCGGATAGCAGGTGTCCCAGATCTTAGTGTTGAGGTGCGTTCCGTTGAACGTCGCGTCGAGCGTCGGCTTCCCTTGGGCGTCGGTACTGCGCTGCTGGCGCTCAGTGACGCAGCGCGCGACTGCGTCGTCGTGGCAGTTGATGCCTCGGAGCCTTTGGCCGCCGATGCTCCAGGTACGCCCAGGCTGCATAGTGCTACGAACACCACGATCGGCAAGCCGATCGCAACCTCGCGACGCCGCTTCATCCATACCGCCTTCCGCTACTGACCCCGTCTGGTCGAGAGCCGCCAGCCGACTCCAAGCGGAAGCGTAACAAGGCATCTGCGAGAGAAAGTACGGACGCGATAAGTCGCCTTTAGATATGTTACGTCCGGTATCTCGCGGGCTGGGCTTCAGGCCGGGGCGCTTCGGGCAAGCCGCAGCACGGCAGCTAAGGCTCGATGTGCGCATTGTCAGGCAAACACGAGCGCGTAGGGGGAATGCGCTTGCCTGCGGGTTCCACGCCCGCAACCGGTCGAGACGGGATGCGAGTCCTGCGGACGGCCTAGGCCGCGAGACTACCTCGCCGGACCTCGGCAATTTCAGAGGCGCAGCCTGCGAGGCTCAGATCTTCCAGAACTTGATTGATCGGATGTCCAACTGGCCGTTGCAGGTCCCAGGCACGACCCCGACGTTTCCGCGCGCGTAATCGGCTAGGTCCGCCAGGAAGTACATTTGCTGGTGCGGAATATGGGACGTGACCGTCAGCACCTTCTGGGTGCCAACGAAGAACACCATCTTGGAACTCGTCCACAACAGGGAGTATTTCTGCCAGCCCGTCGTGAGGTCTGGCGGGATGGCGCCCATGCTGCGAGTCACCGAACGGGGCCTGGGGTGAAAGAACGCGGCTGTCTGGGCGGCTGCCTTGGTGTTGACGCCCGCACCCCATCTCTCGATCATGTCAATCTCGGGCGGCCACTCGTTATTGACGGCCCCAAGCCAGAGCCCCGACCATAGCCCAGGACCCCGGGGGACCTTCGCCACCACCTGCAGGAAGCCGTATTTGATCCTAAGCCCCGGATTGGTGGTGATCATGCCTGACCGGCAGGAGTACTCCTTAGAACTGCCGTCTTTGGCAGTACCCCGAGTCCGCTCGCGACGCGCGACGAGATGCAATACCCCGTGCGAGATCTTGTCCTGGGAGGGCAGATACCACTCGCGTTCTTCCACGTTACCGAAATTGGTGCAACCGGTGGGCAAATCCATATCGGGATAGCAAGTCGCGAAGATTGATGGATCGAGCGTCGGGGCGCGGAAGGTCAGGTCGAAATCGGGCTTGCCTTTAGGCTGGGCTGCCAGGTACGCAGCCTCCCTCGCCAGTGCGGCGGCCGCCTCCGCGCGCTTGGCCGCTAGCTCGGCGGTCTTTGCCCTCGCTGCCACCGCCGCGGGAGCACCGGGCCCGACGGGCACAGCATGACCCGGAATCCCCAGACCCCACACCAGCGCGACGGCCACGGGCAAGCCGATCACCGCTAGCTTCCACCGATTCTGCAATGCGCAGCCCTCCGGGTAACGTCTGGCGGCATACCGGGCCGATACCATGGTCCGCGCCGGACAACTCGCGCACGAAACTTTAGCAGGACAGTGGCGCACAGCCGACTTAGCGGGCGAAATCCGGGCCCAACACTCGGCGTCTCCGATGCCGCTCAGCCTATGCACGACGGTGCGTGCCAGCCGGCGTCGCTACCTCCGACAACCACCAGGTGATCGGTGCCCATGCCAGCCAAGCGGGGGCAATCACGCCTCCGCCTGGAATAGCGTCCCCGGTTATCCTGTCTTGGTACTCTGTGGAGGCTGTGCGCACATACAGGGCGTACTGGCACTCTTTGGACTAGTTCACAGATGGGACCGCCCTGTGCGTACCGCGACGACCCAGTCCGGTCAGCCGGCCCCATCGAGCTGCGGACGTAATGCGGGGGGCCGTAGTTCCGCTGTTCCAGGTCGGCGGTCCGTGCTGGGGCAGAGCGGGGTCACGCCGGTCGGCCAGCACAGGGCATGGGATAAGCAACTGGCGGCTAGCGAGGTCTTAGGTGTCCCGGCAGGCGCACTTTGCCGAGTATCAGGTATGAGGCCGGACCGGTGACCGCTGCCGACTCGCGGGTCGGACGGAGAGTTCGGAAGGACGGCCTCCAGGACGCGCGACCCGGATCGGGCGCCGGGCGGGCCGGCCATCCAGACAGCAAAAGCGGCGAGCCCATTCCGTTCAGGTCACCACGTCAGACCGCTGCGAGACCGGCCGAGGACCTGGTCCGGCCGACTCCGCCAGTCAATTCGAGGAGAGGGCGGCACGCCGCCCCGCGGCGCGACGGCGAGTCGGTTTCCTTCCGCGGGCCCGGCAATGCGCCGCCCGCGGCCGCGCGCGCTGTGCAAGCGAAGACGACTCTCTGGTTTAGTGCGGCCTTCGTCCTGTCCCTCAGCTTGGTTGCCGCCGGATACCTGGCGCACATAGGGCCGATGCGGCTAGCCGGAGTTCTGGCTGCCGCCTTCTTCGGCGTCGGAGCGGCGCCTCTTCAGCTGTCCGGGCGTGGCGGCCTCGTGACGCGGCTTGGCGTTGCCGGGCTCATCGGGCTGTCGACGCTCTTTCTCGGCGGAACGGTAATGGCTCTCGTCTCTGGCTGGCACCCAGCACGAGCGGCTGTGGTTATCGGCCTGATTGCGGCTGTAGCGCACGTGGCTGGATGCGTCCGGGCGGTGCGGGCGCTCCGAAGCCCGGACTTGGTCCGCTCACGGGCCGCCTTCAGGCGAACTGCTCGTGGGCGCAACGGAGGCTGGCGGACGGCGCTGAATCTCTCGGCGGCGTGCACTGCGGCGGGCACCGCGCTCTGGTGCTACGGCGCCGTAAAAATCGGACATATCACGCCGGGTGTGGCCGGATTCCTCCCGAAGATCTCTGTCTTGTGGTTCGCCGGGCTGATCCTGCTGCTGGCGGCCATCTCCCTGGCCCGGCATAAGACCGAGGCACACGCCATGTCCGCCCTGCTCTCGCTGGTCGTCGCAGTTACGCTGACACCGGCGCTGGCCTACGGCATGCCCCGGGCACAATCGGCGGCAAAGCATGTCGACCTCGTGCAGTGGATCCTATCCGTCCACTATCTCGACCCTGCCGCAGGCATCTACCAGACCTTCTCAGGCTTCTTTTCCGGGATCGCCTGGGTCTGCGATGTCGCCCACTTCTCCAACGTGATGGCAATCGCTACCTACTGGCCGCTCATCATCGGGCTCATCGGCTTCGCGGAACTACGATTCTTCCTCGGTCGGCTGAACTCCTCCAGCTATCGCATCTGTGTCGGCATGACCTTTGTCGTGCTCGTGAACGCTATCGGTGCCGACTATTTTTCCCCCAGTCGGTCGGCTTCGTGATGGGGATTGGCATCTTTGGCCTGGTCCTGGGACGGGACTGGCAAGGCATTAGCCAGGGGCTGCGAATGACAGTGCTCGTGCTGGCGGGTTCAGCACTCGCCGTCACTCACGAGCTGAGCCCGTACATCGTCGGCGGAGTGCTGGTTGTTCTAGTAGTTTTCAAGGTGGCCAAGCCCTGGTATGTGCCAGCGACGATCCTCGCGCCCGCTGTCGTGTGGGCCCTGCTTCACCGGCGTGTCGTGTCCGGCTACATAAACTTCTCCGAACTCGGAAACCTGTCAAACTTCAGACCGCCTAAGACGGCGTCCACTCCAGGCTTGCACCGCCTGCCTATCGTTGGCGAGAGCTCGGACGCGTTGCTGCTCGGCCTTCTTGTCCTGATCGCGCTGGCAGGAATCGGTTTCCTCCGCCACTGGAAGCTCAAGGCGGCCTGGGCCTTCATGATCAGCGCTGGCGTCGGAATCGTTCTCATTGTCACTAACCCGTATGGGAACGAGGGAATCTTCAGAGCAGCCCTCTTCGGCATCCCCTGGCTGGCGGTCCTGGCCCTCGGGGTGCTCAGGGGCCGGGCGCCGCGATGGGCACCCGGAGCGCTCGGAGTCGTCTGGGTGGGATTGCTTGGGACCTTCCTCATCTCGATGTTCGGGCTGGACAATGCAGGCGTGATCCGACCCGGCGACATTCAGGTACTAAGCACCTACCAGGCTCGCGCGCTGGATAACAGCTTCCTGCTGAGCCTTGCCTATGGCGACCCTCCGCTCAGCGAGACCTATCCCGAGAACGGTCATTACGTCCAATTCAGCCAGTTGCTGACGCGCACCGAAGCCAAGCCCGGCGGGCCCACTGCCGCCGACGTCACAGCCCTGACGCAGGCCTACGTCCGCTATGCACGCGGGGAAGGCATGACGGCTGCTGCCCCGCTCTACGCGATCTGGTCACCAGCATCGGCTGTGTACTCCGTCGACTACGGCCTCGAGACACTAGGGCAAGCGCAGAGGTGGCGAAGCCTGATCTCCGCGAGCCCGTACTGGCGCCAGGTGTATAGCAGCGACGGAACATACCTGTTCCGCTTGGTCCGCTTGCCGCCACCACCTCGACCGCGCGCGTCGTCAGGAACGGCGTGAAGGTCGCATTCCTGATCCTGAACCATCGTGGCGCGCCGCAGTTGCTGCGACTCATCGCAGCGCTGCGGCACGATCTGCCAGACTGCGTGATCGTTGTGCATCACGATAAATTCAGTGCCGACATTCCGCAACAGGCCCTCGCCCACCTCGAGAACACGTGCCTCCTGACCAGTCGCGAACCCATCCGGTGGGGCGACTTCACCCTTGTAGACGCTATCTGCCAGTCGCTGCAGTGGATGCTCGAGAACCTTGAGTTTGACTGGGTACAGATGCTTTCAGGTCAGGATTATCCGATCAAGCCATTGTCCGAGTTTCGTAAGCACTTGGCCGCCAGCGCCACCGATGCGTTTGTGCGTGCCGACCCGATCCATAATCTGGCGACAGCGGCTGAGCGGAGAAACAGGCGGCGCCGTTACCTCTATCAGTACCGTCCGGCTCGGCAAGACTCTCAGACGCCCGCCTGCGCACCAAGCTCCGCCGCGTCCTCCGTCGAACGACGCCGTTGCTTGTGGATATCATCAACAACCTGCAGCCGTTTCTGCAAATCTTCAAATACCCAGATGGAATGCCTTGGCGAGTGGGCTGGAGGGCGGTAGGGACGCCATTCACCAATTATCGGCCCTGCTGGTTTGGCTCCATGTGGATGACGTTGTCCACGCATGCGACCCGAGCGCTAATCTCAACGACTCACGAGCGCCAGGAATATATGAATTACCTTCGTCGTACCGTCCTGCCCGACGAATCGGCGATAGCAAGCTTGCTATGCAATGATCCTTCTGTTCGCGTCACTAATCAAAGCATGCATTACGTGCGGTGGACCCAACCGAAGTCCGGACATCCGGACCTGCTCCGTGAGCGCGACGTGGCTGAAGTACTGGATACGGACGGCTTCTTTGCACGCAAGTTTGATATCGGAAGCGACCCTGAGATATTCGACCGGCTGGACCTCGCCGCGCTTCGAGCGCTAGCTGCTAGTGGTCCCGAGTAGCTGAGATCCGCACATGTACTGTCCATATCGATGAGACGAGAGGCCCGCACTTCATGGGCATAGATACGCACGGGATACGCTTCCTTGAGTACGTGCTTCGCGCCAATGGTCCGTTGAAGTCAACTCTTACGATAGGTCGTCAGGGCCTGGACGTCTCCGAGATAGAACTACGCCACTATCTCGGCGTAGCCAAATCTCGGGACCTCGCCGTATCAAGGTATGCCGATGATCTCCTCGTCAAGGAGTTTGGCGCGACTTCGGTCACGTCGATTGACGCTTCAAGCTACGAGGGGGCCACCTACGTCTGGGATCTCAATCGCGAACTAGAGTCCAATTTTCCACAATTCGACACGGTCATCGACGCTGGCACACTTGAGCATATCTTTGATGTCCGAACGTCCTTCAGCAACATTGCGCGGTGCTGCCGAATAGGCGGCCAGATCGTGCATATGCTACCCGCCAACAACTTTGTTGGTCATGGGTTCTATCAGTTCTCACCCGAGTTCTTCTTCAGCGTCTATAGCGAGGCTCGTGGATTCCTGGGCACCGAGGTGTATCTCGCAGATCTGGGAAGGATAAATGCGTGGTGGAGCGTTCTAGCTCCAACCGGAACCTCTCGTTCTACTGCAATGTCCTCGCACGAGACTTACACACTCGTGCGAACGAGGAAGATCTCGGATGCGGCGTCATCGCGGCCTGTTCAGCAATCTGACTACGTTAGTAGGTGGGCTGGACATGAAGGGGATGCGCCGCTGTCATCTGCGCGGTTTTCTCAGCCAAGCTTCATGGGTAGCCTAAGCGACAGGCTGCCTGGCCAGGCGGGAGTAGTGATTCTTTCCCAGCTCAGGGAAAGGATTACGCAGGCAAGGCGCAGATTCTCATCTGGTATGCATGCAAGAAATGCCGTGCTGACGCGTATGAGTGTCCCTCCACCCCGGAAATTGCATTAGCGTTGGCATTGTAGTTTCTGCCCGCGAGGATGGTGAGCCCCGCGCCATGCGGCGCTCGGCTGAGCGAAGCCGACTATCAAGAAGGCCCAGCAGCGGGCAGGCTTGGCAGTTCTAATGGCGTCGCCAATTCCGGCGTCTGCCGGCATCGTCCCTGTCGGCGATAGACAAGTAAAGAAGTTCATGACCCTGAACAAGTCTCAGTCTTCCTAAGACGCTGAATCGCAAGCCCGGAAGTGCGAGGTCGTAGCATCCGTCTGCGAGCCGCCGAGCTGCGCGATAAAGTATGAGCTCAGGCCGCGCCAGCGGACTGCTGGGAGGCAGGAAAGGTATCCGGACCCTTCCGTCGCGGTGAGGACGCCACCTAGACGGTAGCCGTGGGGAGAAATCGATGAACACGGACCGTGCAGCCGCGGCAAAGGCAGAGGGCCCGTCCTTGGCGTACCGGACAAGGCACCTGCTACTGCGGACGCCGATTCGCGAGCTGTTCGTCCACCAGTACCTCTACATGTTCACGCCAACGCAACTCGGGTTCCTCTGTGATCAAGTCACGGCTACTGCGTCAGTTCCCGGATCGATTCTCGAGGTAGGCTGCGCATTCGGTGCCACGACGGTCTTTCTCAATCGCCATATCGATAGCCTCGGACTCGACGTGAACTATTATGCGATCGACACTTTCCGCGGTTTCACAGCGGACGACATATCTTACGAACGTGAAGTAGGCCGCGATTACCGCTACAGCGAATTCCGCGAGAACAGCAAGGGCACCTTCGATCGCACTATGCGCCGTAACCGGGTCGACCGAGTGACCTCGTTCCGCGCGGACGCGAGTACCTTCGATTATGGCAAGCTCGCGCCTTTTCGGCTAGTACTTGTCGATGTTGACCTTTATCGACCGGTGCGTGCAGCTCTGAACTCGATCTACGAGCTCATGTCTTCCGGGGGGATAATCGTCATAGATGATTGCGCGCCTGGTGGACAGTGGGGTGGCGCATACGACGCTTATGCGGAGTTCACTAAAGCGAAATGTATTGACAGCGTTATCTTGCACGACAAGCTCGGTCTAGTTATTAAGCAGTGATCCAGACAGGACCAAAATTGCTCTCGGATCGGGTCACCTTGGCTGCATGCGAGCGAGCCAGCCGCGCGATGAGGTGACGCCCAGCGCAGGTGTTATGTGGAGCGCCGGGTCGAGAAGAGGAATGCCCCCTTCGCCGCGACTACGCGAGAATCGTACTGGGGCGGCATCACGGCAGCGATCGCCTGCCACAGCGGAACGGCAGCTGGTGTGATGTCCTCAATTACAAGCCATCCGCCTACCTTCAGCCTTTCGAAACCGAACAATAGTGTGGCGAGGTTGGCATTAGGAGAATGGAGACCATCGTCAATGATCAAGTCGATGTTGCCGCCGATGGCATCAGCGATCGCGTCGAACGATCGGGGGTCGGTCTGGTCGACGAAGAATGTCGTTATTCGCTCTTCGCTAAAAAGAATCCTTCGATCGACGTCGGCGCCGTAGATTTGCGCCTTGGGCAGGAAATCACGAAATGCGCGCAACGACGCCCCCGGCTTCCCGTCTACTCCCATGCTCGAGATAACGTCAGGGTGGTTCGTGCCGAGCCCGACCTCCAGCAGGCCTGTGACCGAATCCCGCTCCGCGAGAATCGGCCCATAAAGCAGGTGGTAGTTGTGCTCAGTGGCCTTGTCGCTTCCGTGCCGATCGCAAAGAAGCTTCAACTGATCCGCCGCCGCCCTCTTGTTATCAGTTCCAATGAAGTCCGCGATTGGAACGGGATCCTCGATCCTCCTGCCTGTGCGCGACAGGAGATCGAGCATGAGGGGGAACGTCTCGTTCGCCGCCTGGATCGTAAGCTTCGCCCGCCTCCGATTCGAGCCAGACGAATACGGCGAGAACATCGGGAAGCTCTCGTTGATCCTCGTGTCGGTGCTTGGCGCCACGCGCTGGCCGATGGCGCAGATAGCCCTGATCGCCTGAACGGCGCGTGGCGACGCCTGGATCTGGCGACGCACCCGCGCCACGACGCTTGAACTCATTACGTCCCCATCTTGACTTCGCGCCTTGAGTGGCTGCCGTAGTACATGGCGCCGCCCCGACTTAAGAACGCCTCCGCTCGATGCAGGGGAGCAGCCGCCTACGGCTGGCAGCTCAGAGTCTGCGCGTAATTTATCTAGCTCTATCCCATCAACGGTGGTTTCCGGCAGGTTTGTTTATTATTTCACACCCAGAGGGCGGTCGCCGACGGTGATGGCGAGGGCGTTGGCGTTACCGCCGCAGCAAGCTTCACCGCCCCGCCATGTCGGAAGGGACTGGGCGGCCCGACGAAGCTGATTAGGCTGAGCGAGACGATCGAGACCTGCTGTGTGTCCTGTGGCTCCCGTGAGTGCCGACCTCTGATGAGCGAGATTGCGAGCACGCCAGAGCCGGACTCATGTAATCGGACCTACTGGAGCGCTACGTAGGGACCGGTGCTCGGCAGGACCGCGCCGTTGGCTGCTGCACGCAGCACGGCACTATGCCGCTCCACCCATTCGGCCGAACTGAACCGCACCGCGGACTCGGCGGCCAGCTGTTCACGATTGCCCTGGTAATCGTCCCGGTCCGAAATCAGGCTCTCCATGGCCGCAGCGAATTCCTCCCGGTTGCCATGCTCCTGGTATTGAGCAGCGGCCGAAGCCGCCCAGTCCACTCCAACGGGATCGCCAAGTGGATTCGCCGTCACGTAGCCGCGAGCCGAATCGTCGCCGATCTGCTCTCGCGCTCCGCTGACATCGGTGATGACCACAGGCACTCCCGCGCACAGGGCTTCCATTGAAGCCAGCGGCCAACCCTCGAAGAAGGAGTCGAGGACGAACCCGTCCGCGGCGGCGAGCAGCTGCGCGGGTGCGGTGACGTGATCGCGCAAGTGAATGCGGTCACGGCAGTGCATCGCGTCACGGAGCCGCAGAACCCGGCGGTAGTACCGGGGCTCGTCAATCCTGCCTGCTATTACTAGGTGCGCCGCTGGCCGCCTCCTAGCCAACTCGCTGAAGGCAGTAATCAGCCCGTATGTGTTCTTCTGCATGCAGTGCCGGGCGAGCGATACGAACAGGTACTCGTCATTGAGGCCCAGCCAGTTGCGCGCGGCAGCGCGGTTCCCCCGCACGCACCGCTCGTCGTCAACCCCGTTAGGGATGGTGACGATCTGTTCCGGCGGAAAATTGGGATTGACCGCAAGTTGCTGCCGGCGGAGCAGGTCAGAGACCGCCACGATCGCAGCGAGCTTCCCACTGCGTGCCGCAGCGCTGTGCCAGCGCCAATCACGCCCGATAACTCCGTTCATGCTGTGCAGATTATCCACATATGGGGTGTTTGTATGCTTGGCGATATCAAACACCCAGGCTGGAGCGCCATGCGCGCTTATGACGTGGGGGCGCCACCGCTGTATCCAGTCGAGTGCCAGGCTCGCGCCGACCTCGCGAACCTCTATCCCACTTGACTGGAGCGTGCGGGCGATGCGGCCAGTCGGTCGCGTACTCGTTACGGAATCGGAGCTAGCACACAGCACGGCGGTCTGTAGCCCGAATGAGGGCAGCCGACGCGCCAGGAATGCGACTACCTCCTCCACCCCGCCGACGTCCAGCCTGGGAGTAGCCAGCAAGCACCGCAATGGCATCCCATCATCAGTCCGTGCGGTGGCATCCGGCGACGGGCCTGGTTCCGCGGCAGGGGTTCTGGCAGAAGCCCTAAGCGATCCAGCTAGCACGTTTGGCGCTTGCGCTGATCCAGCCTGAGGGATTACGAGTGGCGCCGACCAGTCGTCAATCTGCAGCGGTGCCCGTCGCCGCTCAAACCACATAGCAGCCCAGGACCAGGCAGGGCCCAGGTGAAGCCCATGCATAATCCGGCGGGCTAGGACGCTGGGACGGGCCGACTTCCGCATCGTCTGCAAGGTAATCGCCCATCGTTCTAGCACAAACGACCCTCCAACGATTGGCCCGGGTGCATACCTTGACCCATAAGTGGCTCTGAGCTGGCCCATGGTAACGGATTCGCGTGCGTGATATTGCTTCGCGGCAAGCCACGGAGGCGGTCGGCGCTGGCGAGAGGTAGCCGGCTTTGCCAGGTGGACACCGCCTGGCAGGGTGCACCCGGGCGGCGTATTCGGGATCTACGAGACCACCGCGATCCGTATGCGGCCAGCACGCGTCAGCTCCTGGAGACGCCGGCGGCCACCACCCGCCCCACGGTCTAGAGCGAAACCCTAGCCAAGCCATCGCGCACGTTCCCCGGCGCTAGTCGAGCCTTGACTCCCGGTCATCCGGCACAATAGGCAGGACCGAGGTCAGGGTTGGCACACCAAGCGACATTAGGACTGCCAGCGACTCGCGCTGTCGAACCCGGTATGTACGGTCGGCCTCACTGATCCGAGTGGTGGAAGCCGAAGCCAGTTCGGCCTCGTGCTCGGTCCCGTACCGGACCGGAGGCATGGCAAATCCTGACGGCTGCCGTCTATGTCTGCCACGGCTCAGCGCTGCTCCGACCACGGCGGGCAGCGTAACGATCGCCTCAATTACGGTGACAATGAGCATAGCGATAACTAGGCCCATCAGGCCATCCTTCAGGCAACCTACGACTACCGCCGCGACTTCGATTACCGAGAAGGAGGTGAGTACAACGGCAGCCCGCGATATTTTGCCGACTGCTCTGCATACAGCGATATAGTAGAACTTCGGCAGGGCAGGCAGATATCCGAGGACAATCACTTGCATTGGCCCGGCAGCTACCCTTGCGTACCCCGGTCCGAAGATCGAGAGAATAAAGTGCGCTCCAAATCCCAGGACGGCCATCCCGGGGATTCCGACAATGACCGAGGTGCGCAAAGTAAAGCGAAGTTTGGGGGCAAGGGCCTCCGGGTCTCCAGAGGCGACAGCGAAAAGCACGGTCGACAGGTGCGTAGGCACGATGAACAGGACACTGCAGATGGTCCAGGCGGCGTAGAAGGCCGCGTTGTCCGATGGCGAGAGTATAGACGCTACGAGTACGGGCGTCAGCAGTGGCGGAGCCTGGATCGCTAGGTTCAGCCAATTGTGAGCGAATATCGTCCTACCGAGGCTACGTAGGACGTGCCAGTCGGGCCTTGGCAGTAGAAGCTCTTTAGTAAGCCACAGACGAATCACGATCGGAATTAGTGATACCGGAATGGCAAGTACCCAGGACAGGAAAATCCCAAGCCCCGCCGCCTCATGCAACAGTCCAGCCGCAGCGACAAGTGTCAGCATCTTTACCGTGACGAACGTCAGATTGCGTGTTAGCTGCAGGCCGCCGCGCAATAGCCCGATCGTCGCAGAGTCGAATACGATTGTCATCGCAGTCAGTGCGACAGCAGCGCAGAGCAATGCTGCGCGAGTTACCGAACCGGTGAGATCATCGAAACTATGCGTGAAGTGCGGCACGATGAGCACGAAGCCGACCGTAAGCGGCAACGACCCGAGGCCCGAAGCTAGCACCGCTGCCCAAATGAGGCCACTAGCTTCGGTGCGCCGCGGGAGCTCTCCGATGAGCAGCGTGCCGAGCCCGAATACTCCCAGCCACGACAGGAGCGACACGACAGACACCGCTGCGGCCGCGTATCCGACGTACTGCTGTTTGAACAGCCGTGCGGCCACATCCCAGTACGCGAATCCAAGTCCCGACGTCAGACCCGTGGTGGCAAGTAGGCTGATTGCGTTCTTGAGAATATCCTGATGGCGCACCCACGTCGCCGTTACTGGCGCCCATGGCGATCGCCTGGTGGCTACGCCGAGACTTCGCCTTGAGCCTTCAGAGGGGTTCCAAGCAGGTTGCGTGCCCATCATCGAGCCCGCATTCCCTCGCTGACGACGACGCCGTGCTGTTGGGAGGACCGCCCCGGTGCGTCTAGCGCTGTCCTCGCTCGTGACTCAGAGCGTCCAACTGATTGCGATCCGCTGGCACCGGGCAAACATCTGACCTGTGCCCGGAGCCTCATCATCCCCCCTCACGTCGCCAAACACGCCCCACATCGGTCACCGGCGCGGTTGAGCTGGAAGAGCCACAGCTAATGTCAACAGGGATCGGCAGCATCGGAGCACGCCGCGTTCAGCGTACCTTAGCCTCTATGATCGACGGTTTAACATCCAAGCCCGTTGGCCAGGCCGGGTACGTTTGATCTTCGGTCCTGGGCGCGCCTACTCGCGTCCCGCCCGGCTGTCGGATCGGGTAGCTCAGCGGACCCGCCCGCGCGGAACGCTATCCGGCCCCGGAGCTCAGCTGCTGAAAGAGTTCCGACGGCCCGGCAGGCCATCTGGGCTGACCGCGGCCTCACCAATCAGAATCGGCCTAGCGGAAATCTTGCGTATCGCAGGAACGCTTCGCGCGAAGGCATCGCTGAAGTTCACATAGGGCTCGTGCACGAATCCGTCAATGCCCGCGCAGGCTAAGTAGCGCACCCGCGCCTACCAAGCGGGGTCGGCGCTTCACTCTGGCCGACCATGCTGATTGTCCAGAGCCGCGTCACATCGTAGGCGCTTCCGGTCCGGGTAGCCGCGATCACGGTGACGGCATCCGGCATGCCCGCGATGCCGATCCGGTTGCGCCGCCGAGGACTGAGCTGAACAACTCGGCCGCACCGCTTGCGGCTGGCCATACCGCGGGCGCGCCTGATCGGGCCATACCGCGGCTCACCGGGACGGGCTCCGCTATATTGGGTGCCCGTCCTGATGTGCTGTTTTGTAACCGCTTAGACTAGGGGCCCCTGGTGACCAGATATCGGGTAGGCATCATTGCCAGCATGATCACTGTGCTGGCCTTGGTATTTGCATACGCTAATGTGGGCTACTCCGACCATCCGGCCAGGGCTCTCCGGCAATATGGAACTGGTCGGCAACCATATGCAAATGCTGACCGCAACGACCGCCGACTCATTCACGCCTCAAGCGGATCCCCTCCCTGAATCCAAGTGGACGGCAACGGCCAGTGACCAGTCGGCGAGCCATCCGGCGAGCGACGCGATCGACGGCAACAACGACACGTTCTGGAACTCTAATCCCCGAAGTGCATCTGCCGCACAGCATTACCATCGATATGCACGCGGTGAAAGATGTCTCCGGCCTGACCTATCTCCCGCGGCAGGACGCGTCGTATAACGGCGATATCGGCCAGTACTCGATCTCGGTCAGCATGAACGGCAAGCACTGGAGCGCGCCTGTCGCCACGGGAACGTGGGCGGATGACAAGACGCTGAAGACGGCGGAATTCGAAGGCGTCAGCGGCTCGTTACGTCCGGCTGACCGCGCTGACGGAGGCCGGCAACCGGGGGCCGTGGACGTCGGCAGCGGAGATTGGCCTGCTGTACGACCCGCCGACCGGACCGCCGTTGCCACGAACGGGCTGGACGGCATCGGCGGACAGCTCAGAGCCGGGCGAGGGCCCGAGTAACGTCCTGGATGGCGACGGTCTGACGATGTGGCAGACGCGCTATACCGGCACCACCCTCCCGCCTTATCCGCACCACATCACGATCGACATGCACGCCGTGCATGTGGTAACGGGCCTGGCGTACCTGCCGCGTCAGGACGGCAACCTGAACGGGACCATAGGCCGGTACTCGGTCTCGGTCAGCATGGACGGGGTCCATTGGGGCTCGCCAGTGGCCTCCGGAACGTGGGCGGATGACGCGACGCAGAAGTACGCGGTTTTCGCCCCGCGGAAGGCGAAGTTCGTCCGGCTAACTGCCCTGACCGAGGCCGGCAACCGCGGGCCGTGGGCGTCCGCCGCTGAGATCAATGTTCTCGGCCAGGCCCCATCTGTCGCTGTTGGCGGCAAGTGGAGCGCGCCGATCGGCTTCCCGCTCGTGCCGGTCAGCGCCGTGATGCTGCCGAACGACAAGCTGCTGACGTTTTCGGCCGTCGACGCCATGGCGTACAACATGGTGCCGGACACGATCACGAACGTCGCTGTCCTGGACCTCAAGACTGGCAAGGTCACCGAGCCGATAGACGTCAACACCCATCATCAGATGTTCTGCGAGGGGCTGGCCCTGCTCGCCGACGGGCGGGTGCTCATCAACGGCGGCAGCAACGACCGGGCGACCACGATCTACAACCCGACGACGAACAAGTGGACCATCGGGCCGCTGATGAACATCCCCCGCGCCTACAACGCCGATACCACCCTGTCGAACGGCAAGGTGCTCACCCTCGGCGGCTCCTGGTATGACTCGGCCGGCAACAAGAACGGGGAGATCTTCACCCCCAAGGGCGCGACCGGCAGCTGGCGCAAGCTCCCCGGCGTGCTGGCTAGCAAGATCCTTACCCACGACCCGGCAGGCGTCTATCGCGCTGACAACCATGCCTGGCTGTTCGCCCAGGCCAACGGCACGGTGTTCCAGGCCGGCCCCAGCAAGCAGATGAACTGGATCACCACCACCGGGCGCGGCACCATCACCGGTGCCGGCCACCGCGGGAGCAGCGCCGACGCCATGAACGGCAACGCCGTCATGTACGCCGTCGGCAAGATCGTCACCCTCGGCGGCGCCACCGCCTACCAGGACGCCGGATCGGTCGTCGATGTCCAGGCCACTCGGCGCGCCTACGTCGTCAACATCAGCGGCGGCCCGCAAGAAGCCGGTCATCGTGCGGCGGATATCCGACATGGCCTACCAGCGCTCCTTCAGCAACAGCGTCGTGCTGCCTAACGGCGATGTCCTCGTTGTCGGCGGCCAGCAGCACCCGCAGACCTTCACCGACACCGGCGCGGTCCTCAGCCCCGAACTGTGGAACCCGTCGACCGGCAAGTTCACGATCATGGCGCCTGAGGCCATCCCCCGCACCTACCACAGCGTCGCCATCCTGCTGCCCGACGGCCGGGTGTTCTCCGGCGGCGGCGGACTATGCGGCGACGGCTGCACCGCCAACCACCCCGACGGGCAGATCTTCTCCCCGCCTTACCTCTTTAACGCCAACGGATCCCTCCGGCGACGGCCAGTCATCAGGACTGCACCGGCCAAGGCAACAACTGGAAGTACCATCACCGTCACCACCAACTCAGCACACGCCCAGCTTCGCGCTCATCCGGATGTCCGCTGTCACCCACAGCCGTCGACAACGACCAGCGCCGCATCCCGCTCAGCCCGGTCGGGCGACACGGCAACACTTACAGGCTGCGGCTCCCTGCCAGCACTGGCGTGCTGCTCCCCGGCAACTACATGCTGTTCGCCCTCAATACCAGAGGTACCCCCAGCGTGGCCAAGATCATCAGCATCCGGTAGCCCGCAGGCGCGCAGCTCGTCAGCCGAGCGCCGCAGCGGCTGAAGCGGCTGCGGCAGGCAACGCGTCGGCGATGCGATTCAGCGCTCCGTCATCGTGTGCTGCCGACAGGAACCAGGCCTCATACGGTGATGGCGGGAGGTAAACACCCCCGTCGAGCATCGCGTGGAAGAACGCTGCGTACGCCGCGGCGGACTGCCCGCGGGCGGCGCCAAAGTCGCGGACCGGGCCGGTAATGCCCAGGAAGAACGAGAAGAGGCTGCCCGCTTCTTGCAGCCGGTAAGGTACGCCCGCCGTGCTCAGGGCGTCGGCCGTCAGCTTCGCTACCGCGGCCGCCGCCTCATCGACCCGGCCGTACACATCCGGAGTGCACAGACGCAAGGTGGCGAGGCCCGCCGCGGTGGCGATCGGGTTGCCCGAGAGGGTCCCTGCCTGGTACACCGGCCCGACCGGCGCGAGCCTGTCCATGATCTCGGCCCGGCCCCCGAATGCTGCGGCAGGCAGCCCTCCGCCCATGACCTTCCCAAAGGTCATCAGATCACCAGCGACGCCCTCACGGCCGAACCAGCCAGCCTTCGTGACACGGAACCCGGTCAGCACCTCATCCATGATCAGCAGCGCGCCGTGCTCCGCGCACAGTCCGGCGAGCAACTCGTTGAACCCGGCGGCAGGCGGTACGACTCCCATGTTGGCCGGGCACGCCTCCGTGATCACGCAGGCGATCTCGCTGCCGCTGGTGGCAAACGCCTGGCGCACGGCCTCGGCGTCGTTGTACGGAAGCACTATCGTGTCCGCGGCCGATGCCCCGGTCACTCCGGGCGAGTCTGGCAAGCCGAAGGTAGCCACGCCAGACCCCGCTGCCACCAGCAGCGCGTCAACGTGGCCGTGGTAGCACCCAGCGAACTTCACCACCAGGCGCCTGCCGGTATAGCCCCTGGCAAGCCGGAGCGCTGTCATCGTCGCCTCGGTTCCCGAGTTGACCAGCCGCACTCGCTCCACAGGCGCACGCGCGGCGATCTCTGCTGCCAGCTCAGCCTCCGCAGCTGTCGCGGTGCCGAAAGACGTGCCGAGCTCTGCCGCCGATTGCACGGCTGCTACGACATCCGGATGAGCGTGACCCAGGATCATCGGGCCCCAGGAACAGACCAGATCCACGTAGCGATGGCCGTCGACATCGGTCAAGTACGCGCCGCTGCCGGACGCCATAAAGACAGGGGTGCCGCCGACAGAGCCGAATGCGCGGACCGGCGAGTTCACGCCGCCGGGAATGATCGCCATGGCCCTGGCGAACAGTTCGGCAGACCTGGGGCGCTTAGCACCTACCGCCATCAGCCAGCCTCCTCACATACGTCTGACAGCGCCTCGAGCACCGGGACTCCATCGGGCAGCTCGCGCGCCGGATCGCGGAGCCATCGGCCAACTGTGCCACTCCCCGACCGGGATGGCGGTGCGACCACATAGCTATCGCGACAGTGCCAGCGCAGCCCGATGACCTCATTGACCTGCTCTGGCTCGCAATCCAAATGACAACTCCACCACTCGTTCTCGTCGGCCGGGGTGCCCCTCGTGCGGATGAAGAAGTGAGCCCGGTCCCCGGTGATTGCTACCGGACCGGGCTGCAAGCCTGACCGTTCCATCCGCGCCAGCGCTGTCGTTCCCGCCCCGACCGGCGCGTCGAGCACATCGAATACCCGGCCAGTCGCCAGGATGACGTTGGCGTCTGGCATCGCCAGCCACCAGGTGGCCACGCGCTCGAGGTCCGTGGTAGCCATGGTCTGCCAGGCTGGAGAAACGGGATGGGCGCCGGGCGCAGGACAGCCGATCCGGTCGCATGAGCATGCCCGCCTATCATCCGCCGACCGCTGGCCAGCAACGGGCAGAACCACGCCAGGGCAAACCGGCCAGCCCATGGCCGCATAGCTGATTGCGGCGTCAGCCACCCGCCCCGGCGTCCCACGGCTCCGGCCCCGCAACGCTGCCTGGACCAACCGGCATCAACTCCTGTCCGCTCCGGATGCCTATGCCTCGATCATGCATCGCGCGCGGCCGCCGCCCTACCACCGGCCCCGGCGGCGAGACCTAGCCGATACACAAGGGAGATTGCAAAGTGACCCTTGCGACCCCTTTCGTCCGCGCACAGGCCGGGGTTCGCGCAGCGCCACGCCCCGCCAACCCGCTAATCAGACCGCGGGACTCGCTAGTCCGATATGGTGTCACCCCTAGAGATCATAAAGACGGGGAACCGGCCGCACCTAATGGCCGACCTAATAGTGCGCGCTTCATTAGCAAATCATATTGGGCAAAGTCACTATTAAGTATTTATTAATGGCGTGCTAGGTGCGCTAGGGGGAGCAAACCGGCTGTGCCAGCGGATAGGGACTCGCAGCTTGCAAGCCTTAGGGCGCTCGTCCGCGTGGGGGGTGAACGAGACGACCTAGATGACCACCGCGAAGGCAGCGAGCGCGCCACTGAGGACCTGCCGGCGCGCCCGCCAGAACCGGACAATGACTGGTCGTGGCCGCCTCGCGAGAGGTCCTGGCGACCGCAGCCTGAGGCATCCTTCGAACCGCAGGAACTGAACTCGCTCGACAACGCCGCGCAGTTCCGGGCTGCGCTCAGCTCGTTCGGCCCGCGCAAGGCCAGCAAATTAAGCAGCAGGCTCTCCCGCTGGAAGCCGCGGTACTGGCCGCTTGCCACGTCGTTCCTGATCATGCTGCTGATAGTCGGCTGGTTCGCCACTCCATACTCAGGGGCGCTTGGCTGGCCACTGACAATCCTGTGGACGTGGCCTGTCATCAGCACGATCGTCGGCATCCGCGGCATCCATCGCACCAGGAAGACCGTGCGGAAATCCCGTGCACGGTGGCACGCCAACGGCCCAGCGATCTGCGAGGACTTCGTGGTTGTCGTCGTGCCCACCATCGGCCGGCACGACACCTACCCTGCCCTCGAGCGATCCGTCCTGTCCTACATCGCTTATCTGCCTGCCTGCTTCCCCGAGCTGCGTATCGATCTGGTCATCGAGGAAGGCTGCGAGGCGAGAGCCAGAATCTCCAAGCTCGCAGCCAGGAGCCCGCTAGTTCGGATCGTCACTGTTCCGAGGAGCTATCGCACCCGCAACGGCACGCGGTTCAAGGCGAGGGCCAATCACTACGCGCACGAGCTCCGGATGCGTGACGGCGAGGATGGCCACAACGTCTGGATCCTGCACATGGACGACGACACCGGCGTCGGCCCCGATACTGCGGTGGCAATGGCCCGCTTCATCGAGGAGCAGTTCGATGCCGGCCCTGCTGCCAAGCACATGGCCCAGGGCATCCTGACGTATCCGCGCCAGTACTCGGTGAACAGGCTCACCTGGCTTGCTGACTCCGTTCGTCCGGCGGATGACGTGGCGCGTTTCGCGGCCATGACCGGGAGCGGGACGCCGCGCGCAGGGCTGCACGGAGAGTTGCTGCTGGTGCGGGCCTCAGTCGAGGCAGAGATCGGCTGGGATTTCGGCCCGAACAGCATCGTGGAGGACGCCCAGTTCGCGCTGATCTTCAGCGAGCGGTTCAAGGGCCGGAGCGCATGGTTCGGCGGGCGCTGTTACGGCGCGTCCCCGGCGACCGTCGCCGATTTCATCCGGCAGCGTGAGCGCTGGGCCTGGGGCATCTTGGGGCTGGTATTCAACCGGTCAGTGAGGCTGCGTGACCGTGCCTTCCTGGGGTACTCCGTCGTGTCCTGGGTCCTCGGGCCGATCCAGAACGTGTGCGTCGTGCTGATCATCGGCTGGCTTGCCGCTGACCCCAACACCACGCCGGTGTCGCTCTTCGTGATCCCGGTCTGGGTGCTGAACATGGCTTACACGATCTGGATGTACTGGGAGGGCCTGCGGCTCGATGCTGGAGTCTCCGCCGGCGGCCGCCGCAAATGGTGGGAGCCCATCGCGGTTATCGCTGCTGATCCCGGTCTTCGGGCTACTGGAAGGCATCGGCGGTCTTCGCGGCTTTCTGAAGTTCGCCCGGCGCGCTGAAAACAAGTTCATCGTGATAGCGAAGCCGTCATGACGATCTTCGTGCCAGTTCAGGCCGGACGCCAGGCAGTCGGCACCAATCGGCGTAACTACCGGACGGTCGGCCTGGCTGTCCTGCTTGCGTGTGCGCTGGCTCTGCTGACCGCGTGTACGATCCCGTCCAGGCCAGCCTGGCTCTCGACGCACTCTTCCTCGTCGTCGTCGTCGGCAGCCACCGACCCGGCCGACCGGACCTCAGTACCGACGGTCGCGCATCCCTGGCACGCTGGCATGCGGCAACTCGGCATACAGGTGTACTGGCTCGCCAACAAGACAGATTCCGACACTGTTGTGCAATTGAAGGCCCGCCGGATCATTAACTACGCGATTAGCCTGGGCGCTAATTCCATTGCGCTGACATTCCCGTTTTATACCTACGGACTCGCATCCGACAAAGTGTACGCGGGCCTCGCGACACCGAGCCCAGGGCACATTGCGCTGTTCCTTGCCGAGGCAGCGAGGAGCCACATCCGGGTAACGCTCCGGCCGATACTCAATGAGACCGTCCTCATGGCAGAGAATCCCATCGCCTGGCGCGGGATGATCCAGCCGACCAGCACTGCGGCCTGGTTCCGGAGCTACCTTAAGCTGCTGCTGCCATACGCCGAGGCTGCGCAGGCCGGTCAGCGCGGCGTCGTTTGTCATCGGAACCGAACTTGAGTCGCTTGAGCCAGCGCCTGAGTGGGCCAGACTGATCAGGTCCATCAGGTCCGCCTATCATGGCCAGCTACTTTACGCCGAGAATTTTGACGAGTTCGCCGCACACGACCACGTCCTTCCGCTGTCGACCTTTACCATCGACGCCTATCCGCGATTCGACCTTTCGGACAGCGCCAGCGTCAGCAGGCTAGCCAGGGCCTGGGACCACTGGCTAAGCAGTCACAGTCGGGCTGTCCTGAGCAAGCTCGTACTCGAAGAAGTCGGCATCGACGCGGTGGCGGGCTCGTATCCGGACCCTGGCGCGTGGGCCGGCACCACCAACGCCCCGATCGACGAAGCGGTGCAAGCGAACTGGTACGAGGCGGTCTGCCGCGCCGTCAAGGCCAAGAACCTGGCTGGCATCTACTGGTGGGAGGTCAACTTCGACGCCGATCCAGCTACCCCCGGCACCTGGCAGTCAGATCGCCTAACGTTCCTGGGCAGGCCTGCGCAGCAGGTCATCAAGAACTGCTTCGCCAGCATCACCGCTGAAATGGGCGCGCAGTCAGCCGACGCCAGCTCGGGTAGCTAACGATTCCGGTGGCGGCCGCGGCGGCGATCCCTGACGCTGCCTGCCAGTTCTTCAGCCGCCGGGACTCGCCTTGCCGGGGAACGGCTGTCGGCAGCTCGCCATGCTGGGGACCAGGCAGCGCTGAATCCCGCGCCGAGTTTCCGTTGCGAACGGCGGACGTCAAGGATGCTGAGGAAGAACGTACCGAAAATTATCTGACAGCTCATGACCAGCGCCGTCGTGGACGGAAGCACCAGCCGCAGCACCGTGTCGTAAGGCAGCCGACCGAAAGTGGCGCCCCACCAGAAAGCCAGCGACGCGATCCCGCCGGCGATCCCGGCCAGCCCGAGCACGGCACCGACGGCCAGCCCTCGCTCGAGGGTCCAGACTTTCCGCAGCCGCTTGACCGCGACGCTGGGCGGCAGGAAGCCTTCATTGCTGGCGTAAACGGACGTGAAGATCGCGAAGAGAATTGCCTGCAGCCCGATGGTCATCAGGGCCGACGCCGCAGCGAGCGTGTCCACGTCCAGCTTGACGCCGCCAATTGCGAGCGGCCCAGGGATGATCGCGGCGCCGACGATCAAGCCGACGCCGAGCATGACCAGCCCCGGATAGAAGAACAGCCAGCGCGGGCTGAACAAGAGCAGGAACCGCAGGTGCCGCCAGCCGTCACGCCAGCTCCGCAGATGCGGCGGGCGGCTGCGGCCGTCTGGCGACAGTGTCGTCGGCACCTCTTCGATGCGCTGGCCGGCCAGCGTCGCCTTGACCACAATCTCGCTCGCGAACTCCATCCCGGTTGCCTGCAGGCCAAGCTGCAGCACACTGTCCCGGTTGAAGCCGCGCAGGCCGCAGTGGAAGTCGCCGATCTTGCTGCCGAAGAACAGCCGGCCGATGAAGCTGAGGACCGGGTTGCCGAAGTACCTGTGCAGCGCTGGCATCGCCCCGCGCGATATCCCACCGCGGAACCGGTTGCCCATGACCAGGTCGGTACCGACGCGCAGCCGATCCAGGAATGGCCCGAGGTCAGCCAGGTCGTAGCTGTCGTCAGCGTCGCCCATGATCACATAGCGGCCGCGCGCGGCCAAGATACCGCCCATCAGCGCGCTGCCGTAGCCACGTTGCGGCACCCTGGCGACGCGGGCGCCCGCAGCCGCCGCAAGTGCCTGGCTGCCATCTGTGCTGCCGTTGTCGGCAACGATGACCTCGCCGCTCACACAGTGCAGCAAGAAGAATGACATGACCTTATGCACGCACGTCGCCACGGTTTCGGCCTCGTTCAGGCACGGCAGGACGACGCTCAGTTCCACGCCCCCGGCGCCCTCGTCAGCCGCCTGCTCGGCAGCCTCGAAGGACGCTGACTGCACGCGGGCGATCGTCTCCGCCATACGCTCACCGGGCCTTACGGGCGACGCGCAGCCGATAGTCGATCTCCCTGACTCCGAGCGCGGCAGCGATGCAGAAAGCGGGGATGCTCGCAACCACATAGCGAGCGTCATAGTCCGCGGTAGCGGCCGGCGTGACGATCAGGACAACACCCGTCAGCCAGGCCAGCAGTGCCGGACCGCAACGCCGCCGGGCCAGGGCGGCGCCGATCAATCCCGCCAGGGCGATGGCCGCAAGTAGGGGCCCGGGCATCGCGAGCTTACGCTGATAGGCGCGCATCCAGCCCGCATACGGCTGGACCACTTCGGTGTTCGGATTAGCTCCGCCGTTGTAGGCAAGTGCATACGAGACGTTCTCGTCGTTCTTCGCAGCGACAGCCGACAGTGACTGCGGCACGGTGGCCGGGAACGTGTACTGACCTTGAGATTTGTTCGTATCCTGCTCGGGCAGGAAGGTCTCGGCAGTCGCGTCCCACACCACCCGGAGATACGTCGCCGGCTGGGCGATGATCGCCCGCAGAGCGAAGCCGGTCGCCAGATGGTTGACCTGGCTGCTGAACTCCGAGGCCGCCCCGTGGGAAAGCGGGGAGCGCGGCGACCATAGGTACCATGACGCGAACTCGCGCCTTTTCACCGGCGTCGACAGGCAAAGCCATCGCTCGTCGGCGGGCGGCTTATCAACTGAGCACTCCGCGAACGTTGCCACCCGGGAGTAGAGGAAGGCACCCGTGCTTGTAGTGATTTCGAACGACCCGTACGCCTGGTCATACCAGGCGCAGTAGGCCAGCACCGGAACTCCGAAAGCCACGCACATGGTGCCAGCGCTGATGAGCAGCCTCCGAATGCCGAGGCGGGCTACGGCAAGGTACAGCACGAACGGGGCTATCAGCAGCATGCCCTGGGATCGGTCAAGGGCCGCCCACGCCAGCAGCAGCCCGACGACGCAGCAGACCCAGACGCGCGGCCGCGGGCGCCACAGCAACAGCGCGACGGCACTTGTGACGAGCAGGCCGAAGAATGCGTCGCTGAGAACGTAGTGCTCGATCTGGATCGCATAGGCCGATGCCGACACCGGAATCGCGGCCAGCGCGCTCCCCCAGGCGGGCAGCCGATGGCGCCGCAGCACGGCGTACGTCTCTGCTGCTACGACTACGCCCATCAGGTGCTGCAGTGCGATGACAAACAGCACGCTATGCGCGGGTTCCAGCATCAGCAACAGGAACGAATACCCGACCGGCCGGATGAAGTACGGCGTCGGCTGCACAGCAGCCTGGATGTAGGGCAGGCTGTCCGGAAACCAGAATGCAGATGGGTAGGCCAGCAGCGCGATAACACGCACCACGGTCGCTGCCAGCAGGACGATCACTATCAGCCAGTGCTCGCGCGCGAACCGGCGCCAGCGCGCACCTGACTGCCGTGGCTGTTCGTCCGCCTGCGGGGAGGCCGAGGTGCTGGGAGTAATGCTGTCCAAGCGAGACCCCGCCGGCATCGTCAGCTGCCCATCGTGGCGTTCCAAAGTCCCCCCATTCACCGATTGCCGTCCGCACGGACGCGCCCGCGATCAAGCCCTCCGCTCCGGCCGCCCTGGGGCTCCCCAGCGACTGGTCACGGCATGGCAGGCTCATGACGCTTCGGAGTCACATCGCTACGCACAGTACCGAATTGGACGGACACCGGACGAGGGACGCGCTCAAACCCTTGGCGGGTCTGCAGCAGCCGTCGCCGTTGGCTGGTCCGCTGCGGCCGTTAGCGCCAGTGATCCCGGCGCGAATACCGACGACATGTTGACGTCTGGGCTGAAATGCAGGTAGAACGTGTTTCAATTCTGCTGCCGGAGGTATCAATTGCCGGTTCCCGACCAGCGCGACCCGGAGGTCACCCGGGCAATCCTGCAGGCGTGGCTCGCCGGTCAGCTACCGGCCGCCGACCAGGTGGTAATCAACGCGGTCCAGACGCCGGCCGGTAACGGGTTCTCGGCCGAGACGCTAATGTTCGAGGCCTCCTGGCATGAGCCCGACGGCGACCACCGCGAGCGACTGGTCGCCAAGGTAGCCCCGACCGGATTCCAGATCTTCCCTGAGGCCCGATTTGCCGAGCAGTACCAGCTGCTGCAGATCCTGGCCGGCACCCAGATCCCAGTACCCGCCGTGCACTGGCAGGAGACTGGCTCCGACGTACTAGGCGCGCCGTTCTACGTGATGAGCCGCGTAGACGGCGACGTCCCCACGGACATGCCGCCGTACCACAGCGGCGGCTGGCTGACCGACGTGAGCCCGGCCGAGCGCGAAAGTATCTGGTGGTCGGGCGTCAGCGTGCTGACCCAGGTGCACGCGCTTGACGTCAGCGAACTCGGCCTCGGCTTCGTCGACCAGCCTGACTACGGGCCGACCGGGCTGAGGCAGCGACTGGCCTACTACGAGCACTACCTGGACTGGGCGTACGAGGGGTCGGTGCCCGCAGCGCAGGCCGCGCTGAAATGGCTGCGCGAGCACCGCCCGGCCGAGACCGGGGAACCGGTCCTGCTGTGGGGAGACTCACGGATCGGCAACATCATCTTCACCGGCGGTCAGACGGCGGCAGTTCTGGACTGGGAGATGGCGACGCTCGGTCAGCCCGAGGAGGACCTGGCCTGGTTCCTTTTCCTGGACCGCCATCACAGCGAAGGGATCGGCGTACCGCGCCTGCCTGGCTTCCCTGACGCGCTCCAGACCATCGCCAGGTACCAGCGGCTCACCGGCCGCACGCTCACCGACATGGCGTACTACGAGGTGCTGTCAGCCATGAAATTTGCCGTGGTGATGGCACGGATCGGGCAGCTGTTCATCTATTACGACCTGGTGCCGCCAGACAATGACTTCCCGTACAACAACACTGCGACCCAGCTGCTCGCGAAGATCCTGGGCCTGCCCCCGCCCGGCGGCGAGCTGACCAACCCGCTGGCCTGACTGACCAACCCGCTGGCCTGACTATCCGCCGAGGTAACCACGGAGCCTGAATGACGCTGTCGCCGCTCGACGACTATCCCGTTCACCAGATTGCGCAGCCGATTCGGTACCCGGCGACCTCAGACCGCAATTTCTACGACCGGTACTACTTCAATTGCCATGCAGGCACCGATGAGCTGATGCTGATCATCGGTGTCGGCCAGTATCCGAATCTGGGCGTGACCGACGCCTTTGCACTGGCCAGGCACGGCGACATCCACCGGGTCGTGCGTGCCTCACGCGAACTCGGGACGGACCGGATGGACACGACCGTCGGGCCGTTCAAGGTCGAGGTGATCGAGGGCCTTCGCCGCCTCAGGGTCGTCCTTGGCCCGAACGAGCATGGGCTCGAATTCGACCTGACGTGGGAAGGCGTCATTCCGGCCCAGGCCGAGCCACGGCACTACATCCGCCAGCAGGAACGGGTGATCTTCGACTCGATGCGGCTCGCTCAGACCGGCAGATGGACCGGCCAGGTGCGCAGCGGCGATCAGGAGTTCACGATCACGCCCGACCGATGGCAGGGCTCCAGGGACCGGTCCTGGGGCGTGCGGCCAGTCGGCGAGAGCGAGCCGCCGGGAATCCAGGCCCGTAACCCGGCGCAGTTCTACTGGATGTACGCGCCCATGCAGTTCGGCGAATTCTCCATTCTCACGATCGTGCAGGAGGATGCGGCCGGGAACAGGGTGCTAGAGGAGGCGGTGCGAGTCTGGCCGGAGGCGGCAGGGCGGCCTCCGGAGCAGCTTGGCAGGCCCGTGTACCGGCCGCGGTACGCACCGGGCACCCGCGAGGTGCAGACCGCCACCATCTCCTTCAGCCCGCCCGGCGCCGCGCCAATGGAGATAACAGTCCGCCCAGTGCTCCCCGTTTCCGTCATGGTTGGGACCGGTTACGGGCTGGAGCCAGACTGGAAGCACGGCATGTACCAAGGGCCCGATCTGATGGTGCAGGGGGTCTGCTACGACCTGGCCAGGGGTGAGGACAAGGCCAGGATGTGGGGCATGATCGACAGCGTGGCGGTGTTCGAGTGCACCGAGAACGGGACGACCGTTACCGGCGCCGGACTGTTCGAGTACTGGCCGTTTGGTCCGCACGTGCCGACCGGCCTGGACTGACCAGCACCTGATCTGTCGGTGGGTGCGCCTTAGACGCCGGTGGGGCGTACCACGTCGATGTCTGTGGCGGCGAAGTCATCGCCTGTGCACAGCACGGGGTGGCCGGTACGCTCGGCGAGCGCATAGGTGAAGCAATCTCCGAAATTGAGCGCGGCCGGATGGCGTCCCTTCCCGTATCGTCGCCACCCGCTCATCGCACGCCCGGCCAAGTCCGCATCGACAGGCAGGATGTCGATCTTCGCGTCCCGCATGAACCGGTCCACCACGTCTTGACCTGCAGGCCACAGCCGTGCCTCGATCACGATGCTTAGCTCAACGCGGGTGGCGGCGGACATCAGCCGAGCGACTGCGTTCTCCAGCTGGACTGCAAGCTCCTCGCTGCCTGGCTCGCCCGTGATCACCGCCACGGCCGCCGACGTATCGACGACAAGGCTCGCCCGTGACGGCCCTGTCAACGCGGCAGGCCGGCGTCGTCGTAGCCGATGATCTCGTCAGGCGTTCGGTCGTCGGCTACCCGCAGGGCCGCCACGTCGGCCGCCAGTCGCGCTAGCCGCACTCTCATGCTGGCCGCGTGCTTGGCATGCTCACGGTAAAGCCGCTCCCGGAGTGCAGTCTCGACCGCCTCGGTCAGCGTCTCACCCGTCTCGGCCGCCAGCGCTCGGGCAAGTCGGTCGGCCTCGTCACTCTTAATACTCAACGCCATGGCAGAAGTATAGATCCAATAGAAGACTTCTGCCATCGCCGACGAGAGAGCCGGCGAGCCACTAGCTCAGCTTGCGCGCAACCTCGGCAGCCCAGTAGGTGAGGATGATGTCGGCGCCGGCACGGGAGATCGCCGTCAGCGTCTCCATGATGGTCCGGTCCCGGTCCAGCCAGCCGTTCGCGGCGGCTGCCTCGACCATCGCGTACTCGCCGCTGACCTGATAAGCGGCCACCGGCAGCGGTACGGTCGCGGCGAGCTGGCTGATCACGTCCAGGTATGCCAGGGCCAGGCTTGACCATGACGATGTCAGCGCCCTCCTCGACGTCAAGCAGCGCCTCGCGCAGGCCGTCCTTCGCGGCGGCCGGGTCCTGCTGGTAGGCGGCCCGGTCGCCGAACTGCGGCGCACACTCGGCGGCCTCCCGGAACGGGCCGTAGAAGGCCGAGGCGTACTTGACCGAATAGGCGCAGATCGCCACGTCGGGATAGCCGGCCGAGTCCAGCGCCGTCCGGATGGCGCCGACCTGGCCGTCCATCATGCCGCTCGGCGCGACGACGTGAGCCCCGGCGGCGGCCTGAGCTACCGCGATGGAGGCGTAGCGGTCCAGTGTCGCGTCGTTGTCCACCTCGCCAGTCGGGGTCAGCAGCCCGCAGTGACCGTGATCGGTGTACTCGTCCAGGCACAGGTCTGCCATCAGCACCGTGTCGTGACCGACCTCCGCGGCCAGGTCGCGCAGGGCCACCTGCACGATCCCATCCGGATCGTCAGCCGCCGAGCCGCGGGCGTCCTTTGCCGCCGGCACCCCGAACAGGATCAGCCCGCCCACCCCGGCCGCAACGGCCTCAGACGCCGCCTTGCGCAGGCTCTCCCTCGTGTGCTGGACCACGCCCGGCATGGACGAGACCGGCTGCGGCTCGCGGATGTCTTCCTTGACGAACAGTGGCAGCACCAGTCCAGACGGCCGGATCGCGACCTGGGCGACGAGCCTGCGCAGCGGCATAGTCCGGCGGAGCCTCCGGGGCCGGGAAACGGGGTAATTCGCGGTCAATGCTGCTCCTGTCGTCGCGGCCGTTCGTCCTAGCCAGGCCGGAGCTACCTGATCCGCCGGCGGGCACCGCGCCGGCGCTCGCTTGGCTTGCGAACCGGCTCACCGGCCTCGATTGCGGCCTCGCGCAGCCGTGCTCCGTGCGCGGCCAGCGCGTCGACCAGAGCTGCGATCGACGGCTTCTCGGCTACCACGTCGACCCGCAGCCCGAACTCGGCAGCCGTCTTGGCGGTCTGCGGACCGATGACTGCGATCACCGTGACCGCATGCGGCTTGCCCGCGATGCCGATCAGGTTGCGCACGGTCGAGGACGAGGTGAACAGCACCGCGTCGAAGCCGCCGCCCTTGATCGCCTCGCGGATCGGGGCCGGCGGGGGCGCTGCCCGCACCGTCCGGTAGGCGGTGACGTCCTCAGCCTCCCAGCCCAGATCGGTCAGCCGGGACAGCAGGCCCTCGGTGGCGATGTCCGCGCGCGGCAGCAGCACCCGGTTGATCGGGTCGAGGATGTCGTCGTAGACGGGCCAGGCGTCCGCGAGGCCTTCTGCCGACTGGTCGCCAGGGGGCACCAGGTCAGGCATGATGCCGAACTCCCGCAGTGCCCTAGCAGTCTGCTCGCCCACGGCCGCGACTTTCACGCCAGCGAACGCCCTCGCATCGAGGCCGTACTCCTCGAACTTCTCCCTGATCGCCCGCACTGCGTTGACCGAGGTGAAGCCGATCCACTGGTAGCGCCCAGTGACCAGGCCCTTGACGGCGCGTTCCATCTGCTGAGGCGTGCGGGGCGGCTCGACCGCGATTGTCGGCACCTGCTCGGGCACGGCGCCGCGCGCTCGGAGCAGGTCGCACACCTCGTCCGCTTGCTCCTTGGTCCTGGGAACCAGCACCCGCCAGCCGAACAGCGGCTTTGTCTCGAACCAGGAGAGGGCGGGCTGGACCGCCGCGCCCTCGCCGACCACCGCGACAGCCGGTCCGTGCGCGGTCAGCAGGCTCACCCCGGCCGCCTTGAGGTCGGCAGCGATCGAGCCGAGCGTGCCGACCACGGTGTGCTGCTCGGTAGTCGTGCCGTTCCACGTAATCGCGAACGGCGAAGTCTCCGCCCAGCCTGCCGCGATCAGCATTTTGCCGAGATCGACCGGGCCGGTCTCGGCGCCGAGTATCACCAGCGTGCCGTCGCTGACCGACACGCGGCTGACCTCGCCGGCATGGATGATCCGGACGTCGCCGGTCGCGTCGGTCGTCAGCGGGATCCCCGCGTATGCGGGCACTGCCGTTGCCGGGGACACGCCGGGCACGACCTCGAACGGAACCCTGGCCTTGGCGCACGCCGCCGCGTCAGCGGCCGCGTTGCAGAACATGAACGGGTCGCCAGCGAACAGCCGTACGGCGAGCTGGCCTGCCTTGGCCGCCTTGATCAGCAGCTTGGGATCGGCCAGCTGGGCATCAGAATCGGCCAGCGTTGCGCCGGGCTTGAGCAGGTGGGCGAATCGCTCTCCGACCCACTGCGCCGCGACGACCAGGTCCGCACGCCCGATCAGTGCCGCGGCCCGCACGGTGAGGAGGCTCTCGTCGCCCGGCCCGGCGCCGACGAACGCTACCCAGCCGGGTACCTGCGCGTCCGCTACCCGGAGGGCTGCCCGGCTCCCGGCCTTCTCGGTGCCAGCCTTAGCGCTGGCTGACTCTGGCCTGCTTGCCGACCTTCCCGGTCGTGGATGTGGGGTTCACTTGTCATCGTCCCCGCTGCTGAGGTGTCCGCCGGACACTGCCATATAACTTGCCGCGCCGCGGCTGAGCAGGTCCGCGGCAACCTGGCGGCCGATCTGCTCAGCCTCCGCCAGAGTGCCGCTCGCGCTGCCGCGAAGCGCCCTTCCCCCGTCGGCTGCCACGACGAGGCCGCGCAACCGTAGTACCTCCGTGCCTGCGGCGTATGCGCCGACGGGCGCCGAGCAGCCCGCCTGCAGCCCCGCGAGCAGACTGCGTTCTGCCGTCGTCGCCGGCCCGGCTGACCGGATCGTCGATGCAGCCGAGCAGCGCAACGAGATCTTCCCTGCCCTCGCTGCACTCAACCGCCAGCGCACCCTGGCCCGGCGCGGGCATCATCTCGTCTGGGTCGAACACCTGGTGACACGGCGTCGAGCCGTCCGATCCTGGCCAAGCCCGCATGCGCGAGGACCACGGCGTCAAGCTCACCGGCCTGCACCTTGCCCAGCCGGGTACCAGCGTTGCCGCGCAGCGGCACCGGCCGGATGTCGGGCCGCAGTACCAGCAGTTGAGCCGCGCGCCGAGGTGAGCCAGTGCCGATCTTGGCTCCGGCCGGCAGGTCGGCCAGCTTCGCCCCGTCTCTGGCGGCCAGCGCATCGCGCGGGTCGTCCCGGCCCGGCACCGCGGCCAGCACGATCCCGGCGGCCGGCCCGACCGGCAGGTCCTTCAGCGAGTGCACGGCAAAGTCCACCTCGCCCGCCAGCAAGCTAGCCCGCAAGGAACTCACGAAGACGCCGGTGCCACCAATCTGACTCATCAGCTCACGGCTGGCGTCGCCGGCGGAATCGATGCCAATGATCTCCACCTCGCGGCCGGTCTCGCTGGTAATCGCCTGGCTGACCTGCATCGACTGCGCAACCGCCATCGGGCTGCGGCGCGTACCCAGGCGCAGCGCACCGTTCATCGCGCATCCCCCTCACCGGCGCCGGCCGGCGGCCATCCCGCCAGCTCGGCGTCGGCCTGCGCCACAGCCTGCACTGTTGCCGGATCGAGATCAAATAGCACGCGCAGCGCGTCCTCATACGTCGCTGCACCGGGCGCGCCGGCCAGCTCCTTGACCCGCACAGTCGGATCGTGCAGCAGCTTGTCGGTCAGGCGGCGCAATGACTTGGCCACCTCTTCCATGCCGCGGCATCCAGCCGGCCGAGCCGGCCCGCGAGCCTGGCCAGCTCAGCCTCCACGACGCTGGCCGCCTTGGCCCGCAGCGCGACGATCGTAGGCGAAACAGCCGCGGCACGGCTCGCCGAGCCGTAGGCAGCAAGTTCCTCCGCGATGATGCGGCGGACCTCACTGACCTGAGCGTCGGCAGGACCGATGCCAGCCTGGCTGTCCGCGGCCAGCGTCTCCAGGTCGGTCGACGCCACCCCCGGCAGGCTGGCCACCTCCGGCTCCACATCGCGTGGCATCGCCAGGTCGAGCAGCGCGACAGTCGGGCGGGCACCCCCGGCGGGGCCTGGCCCGCCAAACCAAAGTTCCCTGCGCGGAGGCGCGCTGCGGCCAGCATCATCTCCACGGTGATCACGTGGCCGAACGCGCCAGTGCACGTCACCACCAGGTCAGCGTCGGCGATCAGATCTACCAGGCCGGACATGTCGGCTGCCCGGCCGCCCACGGACGCAGCCAGCCGCTCGGCTCGCTGGCGGGTTCGGTTCGCCACCACGATGTCCGCCGCCCCAGCCCTGGCAACGCTGGCAACGGCCAGGCCGCTCATCGCGCCCGCGCCGATAACCAGCACACGGCGCCCAGCCAGCGCCGGCGGCGCATCGGATGACTCGCGCACTGTCAGCTCGGTCCCGGCACGCGCACCCCGGTCAGCGAGTTCCGCGCCGAGGTGCCGCGCAGCTGCCGCCAGCCCGAAGCTGACAAGGTTGGCACCGGCCTGCCCGACGCTGGTCTCCGACTGCGCGCGCTTGCCCGCCCGCAGGGCCAGTGAGCCGAGAGCCGACAGGGTGCCGCCCAAAGTGCCCTGCTCTCGGGCGAGCCGCAAGGACTGCCGCAGCTGGCCGAGAATCTGGCTCTCACCCACGACCATCGAGTCCAGGCCGCAGGCCACAGCCAGCAGATGCTGAACAGCCCGGTCCTCATAGTGCACGTACAGGTGCGGCGTCAGGTCGGCTTGCGGCACGCTGCGAGTGCCGCGAGAGCAGCTCGCAGATCGCAGCCATGGCGCCGTGGAATTTCCCGACTTCGGCGTAGATCTCGACCCGGTTGCAGGTGCTCAGCACGAGCGCGCCGGCGACGTCATCCGCCCGGCCACGTCGTGCAGCAGCTTGGCCAGCGCGTCGCCGGTCAGCGCGACGCGCTCGAGCGTCGCCAGCGGCGCGCCCTTGTGGTTCAGTCCGACGACCAGAACGCTCATGTTCCTACCGCCTGCGCCCCTGTCCTGTAGTCGGGTTCGGCATCTGGCTGAGCCGTGAAACCTGGTCCCGCTGAATAGTCCGGTTCGGCCGAAATCTTCATCTGCTGTCGGATCTGGGTCTCGTGCTCCGCGAGATCGGGCAGCCGCCAGCCCGGCAGCGACGTCCAGCCTCGCGTTCCCGCCGAGTCCCGCGGCAACGTCGAGGCCAAGGTCAACCCCTGGCACGCTCTCCAGCCGCCGGCCATTGAGCGGTCCCGACCCGCCGTGCGCCTCCTCACGAACTGCCGTACCGCGCCGCTGCGCGTGGAAGGCAAGGATCTGCAACTCGATCGACAGATCGACCTTACGCACATCGACGCCAGATGGCACGTTGAGAACCACCGGGGCGAAGTTGAGAATGCTCGTGACGCCGGCGGCTACCAGCCGATCACAGACATTCTGGGCTACCGGGGCAGGCGTCGCGATCACGCCGATCGAGACGCCGAAGCGCTCGATCACGTCCTCCATTTCGGCGGCACTGCGCACCGTATGCCGCGCGATAACAGTGCCCACCATGGCCGGATCGGCGTCGACGAGCGCGGCTATCCGGAAGCCGCGGGAGGCGAACCCGCCGTAATTAGCCAGCGCACGGCCGAGGTTTCCAGCCCCGACGATCAGCACCGGCCAGTCCTGCGTCAGTCCGAGTTCCCGCGATACCTGGTAGACGAGATAGTCCACGTCGTAGCCGACGCCACGGGTGCCGTATGAGCCCAGGTGAGACAGGTCCTTGCGGAGCTTCGCCGAGTTGACTCCGGCGGCCGCGGCGAGTTCTTCGCTGGAGACAGTGGCGACGCCGCGATCAGCCAGGGCGTACAGGGCTCGGAGGTAGACCGGCAGCCGCGCAACGGTCGCATCTGGGATCCCTGGCCCGGCACCAGCGGGACCGCTGGCGGGCGCGGACCTGGCTGAGCCTGTGCGGCTAGCCGACGAAGGACGGCGGGACATGCGCCGGTACTCCTGAAAGACTCGATGTGGTGATATGCGGGGCCGGGGCGAGCCGACGCGACATCTTCGCTGTCCACCGTACGCCCTTGTGAACGTTTGCACAAAGTCGGCGATATCTGCCGGCTCGTCCTGCCCGGCCGCACGGCCGGCCAGAATGAATGCGGACCTAGTGGTGCTATAGCCCCACCTGCGTCACATTCATTTGGCCCGGCTGGTCAGCGCCGTAGGGCAGCCCTGAGCCGGTCTTCGCTGACGCGCCAGAAGTCGTGCTGGACCCCGTCGACGAGTGTGACCGGAATCATCTCCGAGTACTGGGCGAGATCATCTGCCGACAAGGTGATGTCGCGCTCCTCGAAGGCGACACCGAGATCAGCCGCAACCCGCTCGATGACCGACCTGGCGTCATCGCACAGGTGGCAGCCCGGACGGGACAGCAGCGTGATGCGGGGCGCGGCCGTGCTCACCTGAACTGGCCCCTGTCGGCACCATCACCCTGCCCCGAGGTCCGCCCGTAATCACGCAGAAAGTCGGGACGCTCGAAGCCGGAAGTGTCATAACCAGGCTCGCCGAACAGGTCCGTCACCGACGGGAACGCCGAGACCTTCGCCTGCTGCAGCCCGAGTTCGATGACGTTAGTGGCCAGCACGTACGGCCGGCGGTCGGCCTCGAACTGCCGCACGTACGGCTGCTGGGTATGCCACTGAAAAGCCGCCCGGTCACGATAGACCTCGTACAGGATGCGCTGCATCGGTGCCGACGGCACGGCGTGCACGATGAAGACCAGGGTGTCTGGCTCGCGGCTCCTGACCTGCTCAACGACCCGCGCCGTTAGCTGGTCAAACTCATCGACGCGGTCCTCCAGGACGGTGTATATGGCGATCTGTCCGAACAGCTGCTCCTGGCGCGTCTCCGTCGCGGCGCGGGCCGGGGCGGCCGAGGGCCTGTCCCGGTCGTCGCTGGCCTCATCCGCCTGGCCGCCCGGTCGCCCAGCGGCCAGGCCGTAGTCGTCGTCGCGGTGGTAGCCGAGATCATGGTCTCCGGACGCCAACCCACCTGGCATCACGTCGCCGGTAGCGAAATCGCCGGCGAAGTCGCCGAGTGCAAAATCGCCGGTAGCAAAGTCAGGACTCTCGATAGCCAGCCCCGTACCCGCCGCCCGGCTCATCGCGCGACCGCCAGTCACCGCCGTCCGGCCCGCTCGACCCGGTCGTCCTGCCAGCCGTAGCCCGCATTGTCCGTCCCCGCGTCTCGGTCGCCGCGCTGGCTCCTGGCCGCGTCCTGCCCGGCCGGGTCCGGCCAGTACTCATCGTCGTCGCGGTACCGTCCGCGCCCAGCGCCATCCCGGCCCGAGGCCGTCGCGGCCGAACCGCGCCGGAAGTCCTGCTGTGCATGGCAGCTAGCCGTACCTGTCCGAGTCCGGACCCCGGCGCCCAGGTAAGGCCAGCCGCCAAGGTGCAGACCACGGCGAACTCCGAGCTAACTGGCAGATGGATGCCGGTCAGGTAGGCAACGAGCTGTGCCAGGCCCGGATAAGCCAGCGCCAGCGCCGCGCACTCCGGCCATCAGCTGCGGAGTCCGCACCGCATCCCAGCCCGGCTCGCTCGAGCGGGCGATCACCGTCCAGGCGGCGATGATCGCGACCAGCGCCGTGATCGGCCCGATCGCAAACATCAGCACGTAATCGGGCGGTAGCTGGTAGAACACCGACGGATCCGGCCAGGCCTTGGAGAAGGTTGCCTGGGCCAGCTGGTCGAGTGCCGAGAATCACCATGGCCACGATTGCCAGAGCCGGGATATAGAGGCGCGCGCAGAACCGGACTGCTGTTCTCTTCGCGGCTACCTCGGACATCCCCAGGATCAAGGCGAGCGGCGCGATCACCTGCCCGCCGATCTCCATCCCGCGGAACATAGCCGAGTCGAACCCGGAGAGGTGGCCGAGCGCCTGTGAGCCCAGGCTGACGAGCAGCCCGAGCAGGGCAATCGACCACGCGATGATGTCGCCGCGCGGCTCGCGGAAGCAGCGCGCCAGCAGTACGCCGCTGCCAACCGCTGCCACGACGGCGCCGACGCCGGAGACGACGAGTGAAATCATTTGTTGCCTATGGTGCACGACGCACGCCGATGATGTGACCAAAGGCCGACTTGCCCAGGCCCGGATCGGCTTGCTAGGACGATGCAGGCGCCGCCGCCGTCTCCGCCTTGGTTACGCCAGGGCAACGGGGCAGTAACGCCGGAGGGCCCGCCTAGACGGCGGCTAGACGGCGGCTTCATGACCGTCCGATGACGACGCGCCAGGCGGGCCGCTCGCCGCGTCAGGCGCCGGTAGGCTCAGCGGTATGAGCGGTGTGTGGGACCGCAACTCTAGCGCCGGTGCAAGCAGGTCGGGCACCATCACCAGGCTTGCCAGGGCCCGGAAGAGCCCTGACATCCTGGCAGGCGAGGCTGCTGCCGCCGTGGCCGACGTCGAATGGGCTCCCCCGCTACCCGATCCCAGCGCGGCCGCCTTCTTCGACGTGGACAACACGCTGATGCGCGGCGCCTCGATCTATCACTTCGCCCGCGGCCTGGCCGCTCGGAAGATGTTCGGCCCGCGCGACCTGACCAGGCTGTTCCTCAGCCAGCTGGCGTTCCGGCTGCGAGGCACCGAGAACGCCGATCACATCGACGCTGCCAGGGAAGCCGCGCTGGCGTTCGTCGCCGGGCACCGGGTGGACGACATCGTGGCGCTCGGCGAGGAGATCTACGACGACACGATGGCCTCCCGGATCTGGGAGGGAACGAGGGAGCTCACCCAGCAGCATCTGGAGGCTGGGCAGCGTGTCTGGCTGGTCACAGCCACCCCCGTCGAGCTCGCCACGATCCTGGCCCGCAGACTGGGCCTGACAGGCGCACTTGGCACTGTCGCGGAGACCGCCGACGGCATGTACACCGGGCGGCTAGTCGGCGGCCTGCTGCACGGGCAGGCAAAGGCGGCCGCGATCAAGGCGCTAGCCGAGCGGGAAGGACTCGACCTGTCACGCTCCAGCGCCTACAGCGATTCAGCGAACGACCTGCCGATGCTGGAAATGGTCGGGCACCCGAGCGTTGTCAATCCTGATACGTCCCTGCTCCGCGAGGCGCGGATCAGGAACTGGCCCGTCTATGAGTTCCGGTCTGGCCGGAGGGCAACCCTGATCGCGCTGCCCGTCGCAGCTGGCGCCGGGGCGGTCGCGGGCGGCATGGCCGCCGGCCTTGCTATCAAGCGGCGGCATACCGGCAGCTAGCCGAAGGCGGGACCGCGCTCGACCACCAGGGTGTCAAGCTTTGCCTGAATGATGTCCCGGACCTTGTCGGCCAGCTCGGCGACCGCCTTCTCGTCGGGATCCTCCGTCGGTCCTGGTCCGGGCAGCCCGCAGACCGGTACCGGCTCGCAGAACTCGATCAGCCAGTTCGATGGCAGCGGCACGGCGCCGACTGGCCCGAGCCAGGGGAACAGCGGTGTCAGCGGGAAGTACGGCAATCGCAGCGCCCGGGCCAGCGCCTCGGAGTTCCCGAGCATCGGGTAGGTCTCCTCGGCCCCGACAATGGCGCACGGGATCACCGGAACACCAGCCTGCAGCGCCGTGCGGGCGAAGCCGCCGCGGCCGAAACGCTGCAGCCGGTACCGTTCGCTGAATGGTTTGCCGATGCCCTTGAATCCCTCGGGAAATACGCCTACGAGTTCGCCCCCGGCCAGTAGCTCGAGCGCGTTGGCCGGATCTGCCCTGGTATGGCCGCTGCGCCGGGCCAGCGAGCCCAGACCCGGTACCCGGTAGACCATGTCAGCGCCGAGCAGGCGAAGATTCCGGCTGGCCGGGTGCTCGGCGAAGATGCCCGCCTGCAGCATGATGGCGTCGAGCGGGAGCACGCCCGAGTGGTTGGCAACGATGAGCGCCGGTCCTGAATCTGGGATGTGCTGCAGCCCGCGTGCTTGCACCCGGAACCAGTTGCGGTACAGGGCAAGCGCGGCCGGCATCAGGACCGCTGAATTCAGCTCCGGGTCGAAGCCGAACTGGTCAACCTCGTACTCCCTGGCCAGCCGCCGCCTGGCGAACTCGGCCGCGCCTGCCAGTCCCCGGCGCCATCCTGGCTGATCGGTCATGGCAGATCAGCCAGGGCTGCGCGGCCGTCACCGGCCGGCCATGGCTCGCGGGCCGACTCGAAGGCGGGCAGGCTACTTCTTGTTCCTGCGCTGAACGCGCGTCTTACGCAGCAGCTTGCGGTGCTTCTTCTTCGCCATCCGCTTGCGGCGCTTCTTGATGACTGAACCCACGAGACCACCCTCAGTTTCTTTCCCTAGCTGACGGGCATGCCCACGCACATGCTCGCCACATCAGGCAGCCGGGCAAAAACATGACACATGCCAACGCCACAGCGTACCGTTGCCGGCGAGTGAGTATCAGCTAGCCTGCACTCTCAGCTAGCTGGCCCGGCTGGCCTGCTGCGATCCCGGCCAGCCGACGGGGTGGCGCTTTTAGTTCATGTCGTCAGCGTGGCGATTACGTTAGCAGAGGCGTCGTGCTGCGCTGGGTTCACTCCGCGCCCACGAAGGCCTCCCTGAGATATCCGGTGACGGCCTGCTCCGGCACCCGGAACGAGCGGCCGACCCGGATTGCCTCAAGCTCACCTGAGTGAACGAGGCGGTAGACAGTCATCTTCGAAACGCGCATGATCGCAGCCACTTCGGCCACGGTCAGGAACCTGACGTCACTGAGCGGAGTTACGTCTGCTGCCATTGGTAGCCCTCTCCTGACCGAACTGCTACGCCTAACGAGATCTGGCGCATCAGTCACGCCCGTATCCAGCGTAAGTCCTATAAGGAAAAGGGCAAGCCCGTGCGAGCGCAGCCATTTCGACAGCCGCTAAGATCAACAACCCCGTTCCCGGTGAGAAATACCCGAGAAAATGGCCCTAGCCAGCACCTAGCTCGCGGCCGCGATCCCGCGCGGCCTCGATCGCGGCCAGGATCGCCGCGCGGACACCATGCCGCTCGAGCTCACGGATCGCATTGATTGTGGTGCCGCCGGGCGAGGTGACCGCCTCGCGCAGCAGGACCGGGTGCTCGCCGGAGTCGCGCAGCATCGTGGCCGCACCGTAGACCGCCTGCTTGACCATCTCCAGCGCGCTGCTGCGCGGCATCCCGAGCAGGATGCCTGCGTCGACCATCGCCTCGACCAGGAAGTACACGTAGGCCGGGCCGCTGCCCGACAAAGCCGTCGCGGCATCCTGCTGGGACTCGGGTATCCGCAGCACCTTGCCGACTGGACGCAGCAACTCCTCAGCCCGGCGCAGGTGCACCTCCGTCGCATACTGGCCAGGCGAGATCACGCTCATCGCCTCGTCCACGAGCACTGGCGTGTTGGACATCACCCTGACCACCGGGATGTCGCCGGCGAGCCGACGGCCGATAAATTCGGTCGTGATGCCAGCGGCCACTGAGATGACGAGCTTGTCCGGCGAGACGACCGGGCCGATCTCGTCCAGCAGCGCGCCCATGTCCTGCGGCTTCACCGCAATCACGAGGGTCTGCGCCTGGTCGGCAGCCTTGGCCGCCGACAGCACCTCGATGCCGTAGGTCTCGCGCAACTGCTCGGCCCGCTCCGGGCGCCGCGCCGCCGCCAGGATCCCGGACGGCGCAACGACACCCGCGCGCAGCAGGCCCGAGGCCAGCGCCTCGCCCATTTTCCCGGCGCCCAGTATGGCGATCATGGCCGAATCCTACCGACGCCGCTCATCGCCGGGTCCGCCCGGCTGCGCAGCGCGGACGAGCTGGCTAGCGCTTGGAGCTGAGGGCGCGCAGGAAGAACGCGAGGTTCGACGGCCGCTCGGCCAGGCGGCGGACCAGGTAGCCATACCAGTCACTGCCATAGGGCAGGTAGACGCGGACCTGGGCGCCCGCCGCGGCTAGCCGCACCTGCTCTGCCGGGCGGATGCCATACAGCATCTGGTACTCAAAGCTGCCAGCCTCGCGACCGAGGATTCCGGCTTTGGTCCCGGCGATCCTGATCAGCCTGGGATCGTGCGTCGCCAGCATCGGATAGCCCGCGCCCTCCAGGAGAATGCGCATGCAGCGCGCATAGCTCCGGTCCACCTCCGCCCGGCTGGCCAACCCAACCCCCGGCGGCGCCTGGTAGGCGCCCTTGCACAGCCGAACTCGCGACCCGGCGATCGCTTGTGCCGCGCAGTCGGCCGCGCTTCGCTGCAGGTACGACTGAATCACGCAGCCGATGTCCGGGTAATCGGCCCGCAGCTGGTCAACCAGGCGAAGCGTCGGCTCGACCCGAGCGTGATCTTCCATATCCACCGTGACGGTCGTGCCGGCGTTGCGTGCGGCTGCGGCGATCCGGGAGATGTTCTCCAGCGCAGTTTTCTCGCCATGCTCGGCGAGGCCAAGGCCAACCGCCGTCGGCTTGACCGACACCTCGGCCTGGCCGCGCGCAGCCAACCCTGCCGCTGCCAGCTGACCGAGCAACCGGATGTATTCGTCAGCGACCCCGGCGGCCTGCTCCGGGTCGGTGGTGTCCTCGCCGAGGAAGTCGATGGTGACGAGCCTGCCGCTGGAAATCAGCCGCTCAGTAGCCGTCAGCGCGTCGGCGACGGTCTCCCCGGCGACGAACCTGGCCACGACATCTCGGGCCTGTGGCGTCGCCATGATCAGGTCACGGGCCTGGTTGCTGGCCGACAGGGCCAGGAGCGCTCGGCGCAGCACTTCGGGGGACCTCCAGGGAACGACGTTGTCCGCTGCGGGCTCAGGCTACTAGCGAACGCGGCCGGTTAGGCCACCGCGCACGCGTTTGAGCTGAATCTGGACGTTGGCCCCGGCGTCCGGCGACACCAGCACTTCCTGCGCTGCAGCTATCCGGTCGACCTGCAGCGTTGCCGTGACCGGCGTCGTCCGCTTGACCAGGGCAAGCGCGATAGGGCCAAGCTCATAATGCCGGGCGGCAGAGCCAGCGAACCCGACGCTGGCCCCGTCAAGCAGCACCTGGTCGCCGTGGCTGGGAAGCCTGTCCTCGCTGCCATCGAGATGCAGCAGCACCAGCCGCCGCGGTGGATGGCCAAGGTTGTGCACCCTGGCCACAGTCTCCTGACCGCGATAGCAGCCCTTGCTGAGATGGACGGCGGTCTCGATCCAGCCGACCTCGTGCGGGATCGTGCGGTGATCGGTGTCCAGCCCGATCCGCGGTCGCCCGGCCGCGATGCGCAGCGCCTCGTACGCCCACATGCCGGCGAGCGTGGCGCCAGCCGATCGGAGGCTGGCAATGATGGCGTGCAGTTCGGAACGCGGCACGATCAGGTCAGTGCCGAAGCCGGCCTCAACCCGGACGCCAGGCAGTGGCGGCTCCCCTGACGGCTGCTCCCCCGACGGCGCGGGCACGTCCGGACCTAGCAGCGTCACGACTGCGAAGTCGGCCGAGACGTCCTCGGGCTCGACCCTGAGCATGAACCGCATCGAGGTCAGGAAGTCCAGCAGCGCGCCGGACGTGCCCGACTCGACATGCACCCAGGTGGCCGAGCCATCGTCGGTCAGCGTCAGGTGGTGCTCGATATGGCCCTGCGGGCTCAGCACGAGGGCCTCGGCGCTCGCGCCGGGTGTGAGCTGCTCCAGTTGCTGAGTCGTGAGGCTGTGCAGCCAGCTCAGCCGGTCTGCGCCAGTGATGCGTACGACGCCGCGGTTTGATCGGTCGACCACGCCCCAGCGACCGGCCAGCGCACGCTGCTCGGCGTACGGGTCGCCGTAGTGCGCCACGACGCCCGCGTCCGGCCCGTCGGCAGCGACCGCGCCGGGCTCGCCCAGTAGCGGGCTACTCATCGGCCCGGTGCTCATCGGCCCTGTAGCGGGACGCAGTCTTCGGCGGTAGCCACGTTCCCTTCCCTCCTCAGCGGAAATCCAGGTCCTCTGCTTGCAGGCTATGCGCTGGACACGGCGGGGCCGTTATGGCCGGCAGTCAGCGCACAGGCCGAATACGGTGAGATGCCCCACATCGGTCAGGAATCCCTGATGCTCCTCGAGCGCGGCTACAAGCGGGCGGACCGTGGCCTGGTCCACCTCCGTGACGCTGTTCGCACTGACGGCAGACCAGGTGCACATGCTGAGCGTGCTCGGCCAGGTGATAGGTCGGCGCTCCGTGGTGGATGTGGCTGTGCTTGACGAGGCCGAGCTGCTCGAGCAGCTCCAGGGTCCGGTAAACGGTGGAGACATTGACGCCACGCGCGGTCTGCCGTACCTCGCCATAGATGTCTTCCGGCGTAGCGTGCTCCAGCCGGCCGACTGCCTCAAGGACGAGCTGGCGCTGCGGCGTGACACGGTAGCCGCGAGCCCTGAGCGCGTCGTCCCACGTCGGCACCATACACACAAGTCTAATGACGCCCGGTCTGGTGAGGCGCGCACAATAACGCGCTTGCCTGAGGTGGCGGGCGTGACGTAGCGTTCGTGCTAACGCAGGAAAGGAGGTGGTCCAACAGTATGCATAGATGTCGGACTTGCGAGGTGGCTGTCCGCTAGCCGCCGCCTGCGTGAAGCGCTGACTCGCGGACTGCTCGCGCTTGGCGCATCACCGGTCGCTCCTCAGCTTCTCTTCGGACGCAGGCGGTGGTTGCTGCCCCCAGATGGTTGATGGCAACGGCGGCCGGCGAATTCACGGCAGACACCGGACCCCCGGGCTGATCGGCCTTTGTCCAGCCGGTCCCCGCGACGGGCCTGTTTAGTGGTGCGCACGCACTGCGGCAGGCTGGGCGCGGGAGAGGCCTGGGGGTTTTAACTTTCCCGACGCTTTGGCTGCCGATCGGATGGCCTTTCATGCGCCGGGCCAGCGGCCATTGTCGGAAGGCAAGGACATTTCATCGATCTCGTGCACTATCGGATCCGAGTTATCCCGTTTCGGGCGCTCGAAGTCCGTGAAAAGTGGCAGGGGCGCCGTGGGCTTCGCGCGACACGGCACCTGCGACTCGGACGCGTCGCGCCCCCCATGGATGCCTCGCGGCCCCGCTATCCGACGCGCTTGAGCTGGGCTGACACGTGGGACTGCAACGGCTCCCCGACAGCCGCCATGTCGTAAGCCCACCCAAGATCAGCCCCGATCAGGCCGTAGAGGCGCTTGCCAGCTGTCACTTCCTTGGCCGTCGCAGTGCGGACCACGGCGTCGGTAGCCATCTCGATCTTGGTGCCGGTTATCTGGCCGAGGTAGATCTCAGTGATCCCGGTCGGATGCGCCAGCACGACCTCAAGCCCGCCGTCCGCCTGCGGCCGCCAGAAACCGCTCTCCATGGCCAGCGGGCGGCCGATCGTGCCATCGGCTTCAAGCAGCCAGGTGCGGCTGTTGTAGATCAGGAATGGCTTGCCGTTATGGCTGAAGGTGATCTCCTGGCCGAAGTTGGCGCTGTCAATGGTCGGATAGCCCACCACCCCGGCACCTTCCCACCGGCCGATCAGGAACTGCAGCGGCACTAGGCTCGGATGCAGCTCAAACTGCTCGGGCAACGCGCCGGGCGAGGTCTCGGCCGGCTTGTCAGTCTCCATCCGTGCTCCCGCGCGGTGACTCGGCGGCGGGCCCGCGAGTGACCCGGAACAGTGCAACGACGAGCACCAGCCCGAGTACTGCGACCAGCCCGAAGGCAGCCACCACGATAACGCTGCTCAGCGTTGCTGACATGCTCGGGAGTGTAGGCAGCAGGACTCTGGTTAACCCGGTGCCACGCCGCGGCACGTCCGGTTCGCACGGCACGCGCAGCGGCCGCCCAGTCTGGTGGGGCCTGACATGACCCAGAGCGCTATCGTGCAAGTCATGGCCCCGCGATCTTTGGTAGTGAAGGTAACGGCAGGCAAGGACGATCCGGAACGCTGTAATCAGGCGCTCACCGTCGCCGCTGCAGCGGTAGCCAGCGGCGTGCAGGTATCGCTCTGGCTCACCGGCGAGGCATCGTGGTTCGCGCTACCGGACGGCTGCCCGGACCTGTCCCTTCCGCACGCCACGCCGCTTCCCGACCTGCTCGCGACCGTGCTGGGTGCAGGGACCGTGACGTTGTGCACCCAGTGCGCCGCCCGCAGGGACATCACCGAGGACGACGTGGCCGACGGCGTGCGGATTGCCGGAGCCACGACCTTCGTGGCCGAGATCCTGGCTGACGGGGCGCAGGCGCTCGTCTACTGAGCCACAGTCGGGGGACACCCCCGACGTCCCCCGGAAACCCAAAGCCCAGGAACCTACAGCCGGCGATGCCGCCGGCGCTCAGCGGGCGACGGCCGTCAGGCGCTCGGCGCGCAGCTGGGCGGCCCAGTCCTCGTCGGCGGGATCGAGTGGCTTCAGGGTTCCCGACAGCCCAGCTGAGCAGCAAGTCGGCCAGACCCGGGTTGCGGACCAGGGCGGGCCCGTGCATGTAGGTGCCCAGCACCTTGCCGCCGTACGCACCTTCGGTGCCGTCGCCGTTACCGACGCCCAGCGAGACCTCAGCGAGCGGGCGCGCAGCCGACCCGATCCTGGTAACGCCCTGGTGATTCTCGAAGCCCGTCAGCCGCGGCACGCTGAGCGCCGGGTCCGCATCGGCGACGAGTTCGCCAACGCCACGCCGGTCGCCGCGGCCGCTGCTGATGTCGAGGATGCCAAGTCCAGCTACCGCCTCGCCCTCGACGCCGCCGAACCTGTCGCCGATGACTTGGTAACCCGCACAGACGGCGAACACGACGGCACCGCCGCCAGCCGCCCGCGCCAGGCCGCCGTCGGCACGCAGCCGGTTCGCCGCCAGGATCTGCGGCAAATCCTCACCGCCGCCGAGCAGGTAGATGTCGCCCTGGGTCGGGACAGGCTGATCTGAGTTGACTTCGATCGCCTCGACCTCGATGCCGCGCAGTTGGGCCCGGCGGCTCAGCACGAGCAGGTTACCCCTGTCGCCGTAGGTGCTCAGCAGGTCCGGGTACACCCAGACGAGCCGGAGCTGGCGCTCGCCCCGTGCCCCGGAGGGCTTGTGACGCTCAGGCCTGGGCGCCGGGCCGCCGCTTCGAACGCCGGGCCCGTGCAGCCATGCCGTGCCCGTTGGAGCGCGCCATGCCCAGTGGGAACGCCGGGCCGTCTGGTGCGCCGACGCCTGAGTGCCCGTGCCGGCACGCCGTTCCCGTTCTCGCGCCCGAGCCGGGCCAGCTGGCTCACTGGACGCATGCCGCCCGCCGCACGCGGGCGGGGCCAGGGTTCGCCGGTCCCGTCGCGCCGTCCGTCCTCTGGCGCCCTGGACCGGAATGATCAGCGTCTCGGCAGACTCACGCCCGGCCGCATGCCGTCCCACGCTGTCGGTCATCGCCCTATCCTCTGAATCACTCCGCCCGCCTCTCTCACTGGCCCGCTTGCTCACCATCATCAGCCCGCCCCAGCGCCGCCCGGATCTGCTGGAAGGCTGTGTAGTTGCCGATCACGTCCAGTTCCTCGCCGGAGACCCGGCTGACGGCCGCATCTATCCCGTCGACGAGCTCGAATGGCACCTGGTCGGCCTCCAGGCGGACTGCGAGGTCAAGGCGCCGTTCCCCGGCCACGTACACCGGCCGGCCGCGCAGCACCCGGTAGTCGACGTCCCAGAGCCACGAGGTGTCCTTTCCGTCTGGCGTCTGCGCGTTCACGGCCAGCAGCACGGGGACCGGACTCGGGGCCAGCACGTCGAATGCCTCAAGCCAGCCGGCCGGGTTCTTCGCCAGAAGCAACCGAACGAGGCGGCCCTGCCGCTGCACCTGTGTATAGCGGCCCGCGACCGACTTGACTTCGCGCAGCCGCGGCAGGGCCTGGTCTACCGATGCGCCGAAATACGCCGCAACGGCAAGCGCAACCACTGCATTCGATCGGTTTGCCCGCCCCGGCAGGGCCAGCCGCAGCTCTCGGACCTCGCCGACTCGTCGATGACCGAATCGCCGCTCAGCACCCAGCGGGTGGCGGGGCGGGCAAATCCGCATTCGCCGCAACGCCAGCCCAGCTCGTCGCGCTGCAGGTGCGAGCCGCACTCCGGGCAGCACCAGGAGTCCTCGTGCCAGCGCTGCCCGGCCGCCACCCAGGTCACCCGTGGCGCCGCTGCGGCGGCCCACGCGATCAGCGGGTCATCAGCATTCGCGATCACCATGCAGCCGCTGGCGTCAGCCAGCGCCTGCCGCCACCGCCGCGCGGTCAGCCAGATCTCGGCCGCCCGGTCCATCTGGTCACGGCTGAGGTTCAGCAGCACGACCACGCGAGGGCTGGTCGCCTTGATCACGGCGGGCAGGTACCGCTCGTCGGTCTCGAGTACCGCGTAGGGAGCATCCGGCGCGCGCCCGAGCGCCGACGCCAGGCCCGCCTCCATGTTGGCACCGAAGGCATTGCTGGCGACGTCCTGGCCGAGCGCTCCGAGCCCCGCGGTGATCAGCCGCGTCGTAGTGGTCTTGCCATTGGTTCCGGTGACGAGCACGACCTGGCGGCCAGCCGCCAGCAGCCGCAGCAGCTCAGGCTCCACCCGGAGCCCGAGGACGCCTCCGATCACCGACCCGTCGCCGCGCCCGGTGAGCCGGGACACACGGCCTGCCGCGCCGCCGATAGACGTGGCGAGACGCGCTCGCATCGGGAGCTTGCTCATGTCGGCTGATGCTATCCGGCGACCGGGTCCGGTTCACGAGCAGGCAAACTGCTCGCCTGGTCATCCGCACCGACGATAAAGCGCCGAGGCCACGACAGCACCGCCTCCAGCCATCCGGTCACGCCCATCTCTCCGGCCGCCTTGCGCAGCTGGCCACGATGGCTCACGCCGATCGCCACAGCCGCGAGGTCGTCGATGAAGGCGGCCTGATCGTCCTCGCCGAGCAGCGCCGACCAGGCGATGAGGCGGTTGCCGGTGACCTCCATCGACAGTGGATGCCGGCGCAGCCCGCTGACGCGCTGACCGACTTTCACGTCGGCCCGGTCAGCGAGGTCGGGCAGCGCATAGTCGAGCGGCGGGGCCGTCGCGAACGGGTCTGGCTCCGGTCCTTCGAACGGGCACACCCGCTCGATCTCGTGCAGCCATCGCAGCTGCGGGATGACCCAGGTTGTGCCGGGCATGGTTCCCGCGCCCTTGCCGCCGTCCAGCATCACCGTGGCTGAGGCTGCGCAGGCTGCGGCGAGCTCGGCCGGGTCGTAGCACTCACGCAGCGCCTGCCCGCGGCCAAGGACGGCCAGGTCGATAGCCGTCGCGAGCGCGCATTCACGCAGCCGCCGGTCCAGGCCAGCCCAGCGCTGCCGCAGCGGAAGCGGCACTCTGGGCCGCGGCCGGTTGACCAGGTGGGCGAGCACGAAGACCTCGGACCAGACTCGCAGCCAGGCGTCCTGTGGCGACCGGGCGACCAGGTCGGCGGCCCGGATCTCCACCAGCGTGCACGGACGATCGCCGGTGCATGCGCGTCCGCAGGCCGCCGATCTGCGCCCGGTTAGCGGCGGCAGCACCTCGGTCCCTGCTATCGCGGCCGGTCGCCCGCGGCTCCCGCCCGGAATGGCACCCGCACCCGCATCGGCCGGTCCATCCCGTCGGTAAAGACCGCAGCCTCGCCCGGCGGCAGCGACACCACCTGCCGCGACTGGTCTTCGTCCAGGTTCATTGTCGCGCCGACGAGCTGCCGATCGTCGGCGGCCGGCAACCGGTGAAGCACCTTCAGCGCGGTGTTCTTGACAGCGTCCGGAACCAGCTTCGCGGGGATCTGCTCGGCGATGATGACACCCTCGCCGTAAGCGCGTATCTCGGCCAGCAGGCCGGCGAACAGTTCGACAGCGTGCGCACTCGCGCCGTCACGCCCCGCCCTGAGCAGCCGGTGCGCCTCCTCAAGCACGATCACATGCCGCAGGCCATCGGCATGCGCGGTCTTCGAGCGGAGCCGAAGGTGCTCGACGATCCTGATGATCAGGGTGCCGATGACGAATGCCTTGTCCTCGTCGTTGGCGACGTCCTCGAGCGCGAGCACCACGTTGCGGCTCAAGCAGCGCAGCGATGTCGGCTGGATGGCCGCCCTCGAAGAAGCGGCCAGCCGAGCCAGTGCGCAGCGACCGGAGCCGGACGTCGACGAAACCGCGCATGTCGGCCTGCAGTTCCCTGCCGTAACCGACGTCCTCGATGACCGCTAGCGCCGCAGCCTGCAGTCTGGCCAGCGTCGGCACCGCAGGCGGTACGTCCAGGTCCGCTCGGCCGGCACCGGTCAGCGGATCCCAGCCGCATTCCTCGTAGGCCCGCTGCAGGGCTTGCGACATGATCTGAGGGAACGGCTCGCGGGCATCGAACGCGGCAAGGAACAGCGCGCGGACCATGTCAATGTGCGCCTGGACCGGGTAACCGGGCTCGGGTGCCAGCGGGTTGACCGATAGCGGAACCGACTCCGGATCAGCCGGGTTGATCAGCGTGACTTCGCCCTGCTCGCTGCCCAGCCCCGTCCGGGCCCGGGTTCCGCAGGCGCCCAGCCATTGCCGCGTACTCGGACTTGACCGGCTCGATGGCCAGCCAGCCGATTCCGGCGCCAGTCAGCTGCTCCAGCATGTGCCGTACGGTCTGAGACTTGCCCGCGCCCGTCGCGCCGGTTACCAGGGCATGCCGGTTCAGCGTCGCAAGCGGCACCCGTAGCGACCCGACCGGGCGATCCTGCCCGTCGAGAATCTCGCCAAGGTCGATCGACTGCTCACCGCCAACCTCGCTGGTGACGTCGAAATAGCCCGGCCGCATGACCCGGACGCCCGGCACTTCGCGCCGGGGCAGCCCGGTCAGCGCCGCGAGCGTTCCGGCTGTGGCAGCGAATGGCACCATCGAGCCATCCATCGGGTCGGCCAGCTTGGTAGCGAGAACGTCAGCGAACTCCTGGGCGCCGTCGGGGCACCGCAACCGGTACGGATGGGCGCTCAGATCCGCCGCTCCGACCAGGACCGGAGCGATAAGCCGCAGGTCTTGCTCGGTGGCCGCGCCGGCCAGCACCCGGACGTTCCACAATCCGGCCTCGCGGAATGCGTCCAGCTCGGCGAGCCTGCGCTCGGCCCGCTCCGCCTCGAACCTCGCGTGCTCGTCGTCATACCGGCGCAGCACGGTCAGCTGATTCCGCAAATCTGCGGTCTCGGCATCGAGCAGGTCTGTCGGGTCCGCCACGATCAGCCAGCCAAATGGCCGGCCCATCAGAGTCTGCAGCGCGGACTCGAAGAGCGTCGGCGGCCCCGGCTTATCCGGCGACGCCGGCCGCAGAGAACTGTCGCCGGTCAGCGGGACCTGCCGGCCAGGGCACGGCGCCCAGACCAGCTGATCGAGGTCGGCCAGCATGTTGCTGTCAATGGCGATACCGCGGGCACCCCATGGAAAGAGCAGCTCCACCGCCGGCGGACGAGCGACTGCGGTCTCGTGGCTCAGGCTCAGGCTGGAGGCCCCTCACGGCTGGAGCCTTGCCTCGGCCTGGAGCGCTGTCTCAGCCTGGAGCGCTGTCTCAGGCTGCTGGATCTCGGCCTGGAGCGCGGCGGCCTCGCTGCTGGCAGCCTCAGCAGCGGCCCTGACGGGGCGGCCGGGCTCAGGCAGCGGTCCGGCGGTCGTGATCAGCTCCAGGGGCGCGCCACCACCACGGGACAGCCAGCCGGCGATGAACGGCCGCCGGTGCCGGGCGGCGTTCAGCGCGGCCGGGAGGACCGATGCGTAGTCCGTCACGGCCGTGCCCCCGAGGCAGCTCACATCGACGGCCTGGACCCGGTACCACAGGCCGCCCGTGCTGCCGCCGATGCCTGCCGTCACGCCCATGCTGCGTGCTTACCAGGCTGGCGGACCCTGTGCTACCGCATTGGGCCGAATTGTGCCCGCTAGCGTCCGGCTGGCTGCTTCGGGGCGTCGCCCTTGGTACAGCTAGACCGTGCTACAGCTCGACCGTGCCGCGAACGCACGTCACAACGCCGCCGCCGACCCACACCGTGCCGTCGGCGCCGACTGTGATCTGAACCTCGCCGTTCCGGCCGAGGGCAGTGCCCTGCCGTGCCAGGTACGGCGCCTGCGCGCGGCCAGTCGCCAGCAGCCACTGCGCCAGCGACGCGTTCAGGCTGCCGGTCACGGGATCCTCGTCCGTCATACCGTTCTTCGGCACGAACGCGCGCACCTCGAAGTCCGCCGGGCCACCCGGCGGATACGGCCCGGCGACGCCGATATCCAGGTCGGTCGCGCCCGGCCTGAGCGGCGAGTACGGCGTCGGCGCTGGCAAGCAGCACGGCGATCCAGCCAGGTCCGTTGTCAGCCCACTGCAGGTCGACGATCTCGTCCCTGCCGATGCGCAGTATCTCGGCGATGTGCTCGGCGAGCGCCTCATCGACCGGCCCCGAGCGCAGCAAGCGGCGGTGCGGCAAATCTCAGGCCGGACGCATCCTGGCCGATGGTGACCAGCCCGGCTTCGCACTGCTGGATGACCACGCCCGGCGTGCGCGGCTGACCGCCTGACTCCAGCCACGCGTGGCAGGTGCCGAGTGTCGGATGCCCGGCGAACGGGAGTTCCTGGCTGGGCGTGAAGATGCGGACCCGGTAGTCAGCCTGCTCGTCTTCGGGCTCGAGTACGAACGTGGTCTCGGACAAGTTCGTCCAGTTGGCGAAACGGCTCATCTGCTCGGTAGCTGAGGCCGTCGGCGCCGAGCACCACAGCAAGCGCGTTGCCCAAGTAGGGCGTAGTTGTGAAGACGTCGACCTGACGGAACTCCCGCAGCATGGTCTTCATCTTGCCAGGCCAGGCGGGCTCGCCAGCGTAGCCGTCGGCAAGGTCATGATGGCCGGGTTCGCATCGGCAAGTACGACCTGGCGACCCCCCGGTGCCGGGTAGCACAGCAGCACCGCACTAGGCGGGAGCTGCTGCAGCTCGTACTGCTCGACCAGGGACTCGCGTGACCGCTGCGCTGTCCTGGCCAGCGAGTCGTTGGCACCGACAGCGCGGGACGTGCTCCAGCCCCAGGAGGTCCCGGTGCTGATGCCCTCGGTGACAGAGCTCGAGTCAGAGATCGCGGCTGACGAGCTCGCATCCGAGCTGGCCGAGCCGGTGAAATCTGCGAACGGCGCGAAGGTGCCGTGCGCGCTGCGACCGCGACCGCTGCTGTGGCCGGCCGTCAGCGAGACCGAGTCCGACTCGGAGATCGAGTCGGAGGTACCGACCGAGCTGGTGTAGGAGACGCCGACCGTGTCGGTGACCGAGACGCCGACGGTGTCGGTCAGCTGGCTAACGACGAAGCGGTGCTCGGTGCCGATCTGCTCTGCCGCCAGGCGGGCGTCCTCGGCGTTGCCCAGGCGCATGAAGCCGACGGCGGCGTCGCCGCGGCCAAGTCGTTCGCGCACGTGCGCTGGGATCGAGCGGTAGGCGAGCACGAGCCCGGCGCCGGCGATCTCAGCAGCGTCGCACAAGCGGTCGAGGACGTCTGCGGGCAGCCGCTCCGCGCCGAGCAGGCATACCGTCTGCTGCCACCGCCTGCCTGGCGGGGCCTGCCGCAGGACTGCGGTGAGTGCGATGGCCAGGTATCCAGCCAGCACGCCGTTTTCGACGGCGGCCGCGCGCCGGTCGAGCCAGGCGACTTTGAGCCTGCTGGCGGGTCGGCCCGCCAGGCCGGTCGCCAGCGGCGCGAGCACGCGCAGGCGCGCCTCCAGCGCCCAGGCTCGCTCGACGACGAGATGCTCGGCGGCGCGGCCGGACAGGTTGCCGAGCGCGGCAAGCTGCTCAGGCGTCAGCTCGGCAGAGCGCAGGTGATCCGCCGGGCTGCCGATCTGGCCCAGCGCACGCAGTGCCGCGGCTAGCCGAGCCATCGTTCTGTGGCGCCTGGACTGTCGCCGACTGCGTGCAGGATGCGGCTGAGCAGCGCAGCGTCTTTAGCCGCGTCTGGCGTGCCTGGCGCCCGCGTCTCCGGCCGCTGCCGGGCCGCCGACAGTTCCCGCGGCGCCGACGGTCCTGGCCAGGACATCGGCGAGCAGATCCGGCCCGAAACTCGCGCCGAGATCGAGGCGCGGCAAGTCAGCGGGCAGAACCCAGACAAGCGGATCGATGCCGGAGCGCCGGGCCACCGCCAGAAGGTCGGCCGCCACGCCTCCCTCCGTGAGGTCGACGACGGTCACCTCGCCACCTGCCGCCAGCCTCGGCGCGGCAAGCATCGTCAGCAGCGCGGACCATCCGGCCAGCGTGCCACCTGCGACGTCGACGCGGTGCATCGTGGTCGGGAGGGTCACCGGGTACCAGTGCGGCTGGCGTTTGAACGCCGCGGCGCGCTGCCGCCATTCCCGGTGCTGACGGGCGTGCTCGGCCAGGCGCTCGGCATGCTCGCGGCGCTGGGCTTCCCGGAACCCGGCCACTCGCAGCTCCTCAGCACGGAACCCGGCGGCAAGTGCGCGCTCGCTGCGCCACACCCGGCGGCCGCCGCATCCGGCGACTCCGGCCGCTACCACGGTCAGCGGCAGTGCAAGCGCGCCGGTCACCAGCCCGGCCAGCCAGGCGAAGCTGGTCGCTGCGGTCACGGCTACGGCGGCCGCCCCGGTCAGCCGGGCCGGGCGGGCGAGCCGCTGGTGCTCGCGGCGCTGCGCTGCCACCCAGTCCGGGCTGACCCCATCCGGCTCCGGCCCGGCAGGGGCAACCGGCGGCGGGCCAGGATCGGGCTCGGCCAGAACCTGCCGCCAGCCGAGGTAGATGAGGTCGGGGCGCAGACGGCCGCGGGGTCGGCCACTCTGGCTTATCACCGCGCCTCGGCTAGCTCGGCTGGCACGACCGCTAACGCGATAGGCACGAGCATGCCGCTGATGGGCGCATCAGGCCGACGAGCCGACACCAGCGTGAACGCTCCTGGTGACTGGGCCCGCCCGCACTCAACTGTCGTGCCGACGTGCGCCGCGAGGCTGGCCGCGTAGGTCATGCTCGTTGTGCTCAGCAGGATTGCGGTGCCGGTTGAGGGGCCAAGCTCGAGCAAACCGGCCATGAGCTCCGGCTCTACCTGGTCGCAGCTACTCACGCAGGCGAGGCAGTCCCGCTAGGAGACCGAGGTCGCGCAGGCCAGCCAGAACGCCAGACAGGTCGCCAAGCGCCCGGCCAGCCAGCTCGGGCTGACCGGCCGAGACGATGAGGACGCGGCGGCCACGGATAGCGCGGCCCATGCTGCCGGCCGGCGTCGCCGTCGAGCGCGTTTATCTCCGTCACCGGCACGCCGAGGCGCCGTGCCAGCAGCGCGAGTTGCCCAGCCGGTCCATCCGGCCCAGCCAGGACCAGCCGAGGCGTCGATGACGATGACGGTCTTGCGCAGCCTCATCGCCGCACACGCAACGGCGAGGCTGAGCTGACCGAGCTGGCCTTCGTCCGGGCCGAGCAGCAGCACGCCGCGCTGCGCTTCCGCCCAGCTAAATCCGGCCAGCCGGCCTGAGGACGGGTTCAGGCCGATCGCACAGCCGCCGGCCGTGACCGTGTGAGACGCAGCCAGCGCCGCTGCGGCGGCCCGCCGGCGGACCACTGCGATCGCGCCGGGCCGCCAAGCCGGATGGACCCGCCGCCAGCCGAGCCACAGCACGTATCGCCGCCTCGGCCGTCCCGGCCAGCAGCGCGAGCGGCAGTTCGCGCGGCAGCCACCAGCCCGCGCCCGCGAGCGCCGCGGCCCCGACCTGGCTAGCAGAGTGCAGGAGCGGAGGCGAGTCGAACAGCTGCGCGGGATGGAGCAGCCGTCCCGGATGCAGCGCGACCGCAAGCTCAGCGGCAATCAGCCTGTGCGAGCCTGCTTCGAACGCCGCCACGCTCACCGGGACCGTGACGGCAGCCAGCCAGCATGCGCCCGCCACCGCCGGCAGCAGGAGCCACTCAGGACGCCAGCGGGAACTGCGCCCCGCGAGCGTCAGGACGGCCGCGATCAGCAGTATGACGGGCGCAAGTACCAGTTGCGCAGCAACCCCGAGAGTGCTGAGGCCCGCGGCTAACTCGCGGCGACCTAAGCTCGCGGTCGGTCGGCGAATGTCGTCGATCTGGAAGCGCCGCTGCCGGCGCTCAGCTAGTCCCTCTGCTGTCCTGCGCATAGCGGATCAAGGCTCCCAGTCCTCCACCGCATGCGTCCAGGAATCTGACAGATTGCCGGAATCTTCGGCGGGCAATGGCGGCCGTGGCGTCTGAACGACCAGCCGGAACATGTCCGGGCGCAGCACCGCGATTGTCAGCGCCACCGGACGGCCCGAGTCCAGGTCCTCGAACCGGACCGTGACCATCATGGCCAGCTGGCCGGCGGTCAGCCGGAGACTGCGGGCTACCGATGGCGGCGGCGCCTGCAGTTCGATGTGCAGCGCGGTCGGCAAGCCGGTCAGCGGCCGACTAACGGCATCGCCTGAAGCGGCGTCTGGCCCCTCGGTGATGCCGCTGAGCTGCATCAGGTTGAGTACCGCAGGCAGGCTCCCGCAGGCGCGCCTTCGTCCGGGCGGCCGGCGAGATCGTCGGGAACGTAGGTGGTACACAGCGCGGCAGGCTCGCCGCCCGCGGTCCACAGGAACCGGACGACGCACACTTGCTGGTCCGCGGCCAGCCGCAGCGCCCAGCTGATGTCCTCCGGCGGCAGCCGCCACGTCACCTGGCGGCTCCGGCAGGCGAACTCCCCGCCCATGGCGTCGACGTAGGACACCAGACCGGGTACGCCCTCCAGCCCGATCACGTACTCGGCCGGGCTCGCCCGGTACAACTGGCCGTCCGCCAGGCGCCGCACCAGGTGCCTGCGAGATGAGTTCCTCGATTGCCCCGTCGATCTCAACAACGCTGACGTTGTAGCGCCTGGCCAGCGCGGAGTGCCGGGGCAGGCGCCAGCCCGGCTCGTGGTGTACGAGCGCAGCCGCGAGTCGGTCCGCCAGAACGCTTACGGCGGCTCCGGCGCGCGGCGACCCGGTGACCGCCGACGCCGCTGAGCTGGCGGACGAGCCTGGCCCGCGCAGACCCCGTTCCCGGTAAATAGTGTTAAGGGCCCCTCGACCCGCCGCTTCGCTTGCGGGCAGGCTCCCCTCAGGTGGCATGTCATCGTCGGCGGCAGCGGGCCAGCCGACGTGCGGGGCGCTCATGGCCAGTTACTCCGTGTTGCGGCGGGAGAAGGCGACGATCACTCGTCCCAGAATGATGATCACGATCACGATGACCAGCAGGATCAGCGCGGCGTCGTAGGCGAGGACCAGGCCCGAGGCGGTCCGGCGTCCCAGAAACTGAAGACCGCGTAGGTGAGGAACGCAACCGGCGCGTGGGTCAGCGCGAGCGTCGGAGTCCTGAGTCGCTCCAGCCCGCGGTATACAGCAGCGGCGCGGTCTCGCCGACCGAGATCGCGATCGCAACGAGCAAGCCGGTCACGATCCCCGGCAAGGCCGACTTGAACACGATCCTGCGCAGCGTCCAGCTGAGCGGCAGGCCCAGCGCTTCGGCACCCTCCCGGTAAGACGACGGCACCTGACCAGCGAGGTCTCCGTCGCCTTCGTGATGTACGGGATCGTGATCACCGACAGCACCAGCACCGCCGGCACCAAGCTGAAGCCCCAACCCAGGCCGATCACCAGGGTGAGGAAGCCGACGAGGCCGAGGACGATCGACGGGATCCCCGCCAGCACCTCGTAGCCGCCGCGCAGGAAGCCGCGATGGCGCCCGGTGGCGAACTCGGACAGGTAGAGCCCGGTGAGGATGCTGATAGTGCCGCTGACGATCAGCACGCCGACGGTCAGCATGAGGGTACCGATAATCGCCTGCCTCAGCCCGCCGGCGTCGCCGGCAGTCGTGTTCGTCGTCAGCACGCTCCACTGGAAGTTCGGGATCGCGCGGACCACTACTCCGGCGGCCAGCCAGATCGCCGGGCCGATCACCACCAGCAGGCCGATGGCGCAAGCGGCCCAGAAGACCATGTTGCCGATCTTCCGGCGGACGGGTACCTGTGGCCAGTCCGAGCCGTTCCGCTGGCGTGCTCGCGTGCCGTCGTCATGGCTAGAGTCCCCTTCCGACCGGGAGCGCCGTGCCGGAGACCCGCCGTACCAGCAGCCGGGCGACCACGTTCGCCGCCAGCGTGATCACCATGAGGATCAGCGCCAGCGCGGCGAACGCACTGACGTCCATCTTGTCGGTGATCGCGGTATCAAGGAACTGCACGATGTTGGCCGCGATCGTGATCATCGCCCCGTACAGGTTCGTGGGAAGCGTGCCGAGGGCGACCCCGCAGGTCATGGCGACCGCGATCGTCTCGCCGAGCGCCCGGCCGAGGCCGAGCACGACGGCGCCGACGATGCCCGCGCCGACCCACGGCAGGGTCACCCGGCGCGCGGTTTCCGCGTCGGACATGCCGAGCGCGATGGCGCCCTCCCGCGGCAGGATTGGCACGCCGCGGATCAGGTCACGAGTGGTAGCGGCGATGATCGGGATGATCATGACAGCGAGGATCAGGCCCGAGGTCAGCAGACCCTCCCCGTTGCCAGCGTCGCTGCCGAGGAACGGCAGGATCTTGATGATCACGGGCGAGATGTCGTGCGCAAGGAACGGCCCGAAGGTGAGTGCACCCCACAGGCCGACGAGCACGCTGGGAATGCCGGCGAGCAGCTCGAGGAAGCCGCCCACCACGCTGGCCACCTGCCTGGGCAGCCGCTCGACGATCGCCAGCGCCGCCCCGATCGACACGGGGACCGCGATGATCAGCGCGATCGCCGAGGTTGCCAGCGTGCCCAGGATCTCCGGCAGCGCCCCGAACTCCTCACCGGGCAGGTGGGTCAGGCCGTAGCTCGTCACCGGCTTCCCGTACTGGGCGCCGAAGTTCCAGCGTAGTTCCGGTGAAGAAGTGCCAGCCGCTGTATTCCAAGGCCGGGATCGCCTTGATGACCAGCGTCACTAGCACGAAGGCCAGCATCAGCACCGGCACCACCGCGCCGCCGAGGCCGAGCCAGCGGATCGCGCTACCGTTCCGGATGATCGCGCGCAGCGCGCCGCCGGGCCGGCGGAGGGGCGGGGTGCCCGCCCCTCCGTCCGGCAGCGCGGTGGGTACCGAGGCTGCCATCAGATCAGCCGCTGATCGAGTTGACCAGGGTCGTCGCTGCTGACGGCGCGGCGACGGCAGCGGCAGGAATCCGACCGTCGAGAGTAGGTCGAGCTGTTACCGGTGGTGAGCACCCAGGTAAGGAACTTCTTGACCGCCGTAGCTTCCGCGGCGCTCGGCTGGGTCTTCTTCACGATCGCGTACTCGTAGTTGATGATCGGGTAGCCGGAGGAGCTGTTGATCAGCGGCTCGCGCCCCGCTAGCGGGCGGCGGCCGGGAAGCTGGCCAGGCGCACTGGTGATCGTCGCGGTCGTCGGCGCCTGGAACTTGCCCGACTTGTCGGCCAGCGACGCAGTGCCGAGGCCCGCGGCAGTGCGCCTTGGTCAGGTAGCTGATGCCGATGTAGGCGATGCAGCCCTTAGTGCTTCCGCACGCCGGACAGCATGCCGCCGCTGCCGGTCTCGGCCAGCGCGCCGGGTGCCGACGGCCAGGTGATGGTGGTCCCGATGTTGGACGACGGCCACGCGCTCGGGTCCTGGGCGCTCAGGTAGGAGGTGAATACGAACGTGCTGCCCGAGCTGTCCGCGCGGTGCAGCGTGACGATCTTCTCGGCCGGCAGCGACACGCCGGGGTTGATCTTGGCGATCGCCGGGTCGTTCCACATCGTGATCTTGCCGCAGTAGATCTGGGCGAGCACGGTGCCGTTCAGGTTGAGCGGCTTCTTGACGCCGGTGACGTTGTAGTTAACGTCCATCGCCGCGACCGTGAGCGGGATGTTCAGCAGGCCGGGGTACTGCGTCATGTCGCTGCTGGACAGGTAGGCGTCGGAGGCCCCGATGTTCACCAGGCCATTCGCCGCGTCTGCGATGCCGGTACCCGAGCCAGTGGCGCCCGAGGTGATGGTGACGCTCGGGTCAGCGGAGTTGTACGCCGTCTGCCACGAGCCGAACAGCGGGAACAGCAGCGTGCTACCGGTCTCAGAGATCGTCTTGCCAGTTGCGCGACGCCGACGTCGCCGTCGTTGTCGACGACGACGGCTTGGCGATGGAGAGCTAGAGCCGCAGGCTGCCGCCAGCAGCGCGAGCGGAACGAGGGCGGCCGCTGTGGCTACCAAGCGGATTCTCTTGGCCACCTGGGAATACTCCTTTACTTGTGCACGCTTAAGCGTGCGCTTCACGACTCGCACGCGGATGCGTGCGACTTGTGTCCGCGCTATGCGCGGCCTTGCGCCCGCGCGGGTGGAGTGCTGTCCTCCCGTCGCGGGTGGTCATCTGTCAGCCGAAGCGGCCGCCGACATAGCGAGCGGTCTCATCCTCGGCTGGGTTCTCGAACAACTGCTTAGTCTCGCCGTACTCGACCATCCGCCCCTGGTTAAGGAAGATCGTCATGTCAGCGACCCGGTTGGCCTGCGCCAGGTTGTGCGTCACGATGATCACTGTTAGCTGCGGGACGAGCGTACGGATCAGTGCTTCGATCGACTCCGTCGCACCGGGGTCGAGCGAGGACGTCGGCTCGTCGAGCAGGAGTACGTCCGGCCTGATCGCCAGCGCCCTAGCCAGGCAGAGCAGCTGCTGCTGACCGCCTGACAGCCGGAACGGGGAGTCCTTGAGCCGGTCCTTGACCGCGCTCCAGAGCCCGACCTCGGTCAGGTGCTGCTCGGCAACTGCCTTCATCTCGGCCGCGGCTCGCCATCTTGTGCGCCCGTACCCCGGCGGTCACGTTGTCCATGATCGACATCGGGAACGGATTCGGCCGCTGGAAGAGCATGCCGACCTTGCGGCGCAGCGACATCAGCTCCACGCCGTGCCAGATGCTCCGCCCGTCGAGCAGCACGTCGCCGGTGTGCTTGTAGCCGCTGACCTTGTCGTTCATGCGGTTGAACGTGCGGAGCAAGGTCGTCTTGCCAGAGCCTGTCGGGCCGATGAGCGCAGTTACCGCGCCTCGCCTTACATCGACGGAGATGTTGGACAGGACGGCCCGCTGGCCGAAGCTGAGCGTGAGGTCGACAGCGCTGAGGGCGGTCGGCCCCGCGGCAAACCCCTGCTGACTGATGGTCACTGACTGGCCAGCCGGGCTGACATTCGTGCCGTTCGCATCGGACTGAGCTGGATCAGCCTGTGTTGACATTCTGCTGCCTCGCCCCTGACGGTCGGTGATCATCAGCCGGCGGATCTGGCGGCTGACGGGTCCCTTTTTAGGCGGCGAAGGTGAACAGGAGTTGAACTAGAGGTATATGACGCAGGCGACATGCAGGTGGCAAATATAGATAACAAGTGGGGCAGTACGCCCGGATGTGCTCCGGTCGCACTGCCCCACCTGCGGTTAAGCCGCCGCTCTAGACGGCTACTTCCAGCTCCCTGATCTCGCCGGTCGCGGCGCTGACGCCCCGGTCGGCGCTGATCCCGCCGGGCGCGAGCACCCGCAGGGTCCAGTCACCGGGCGCGGCGAAGAACCGGAACCCGCCGTCCTCGCCCAGCGGCACCTCCGCCACGAAGTCGCCGCCTGAGTTCAGCAGCCGGGCATACCCGACGGGAACAGGCGCGCCATCCTTGGTTACCTTGCCCTGCACGATCGCCTGGTTGCCGGCGTCCTTGATCGCCGCGCCGCCAGCCGGCGCGCCGCAGCCCGCCGCGACGGCCTGCCCGCTCACGGCCTGGTCCCCGGCGCTCATGAGCCGTCCCCGAGCTCGATCGGAACACCGACAAGTGAGCCGTACTCGGTCCACGAGCCGTCGTAGTTCTTGACGTTCGGCTGGCCAAGCAGCTCGTGCATCACGAACCAGGTGTGCGCGGACCGCTCGCCGATCCGGCAGTAGGCGATCGTGTCGGTGCCGAAGTCGACCCCGGCCCCGCCGTACAGCGCCCGCAGCGCGTCGTCTGACTTGAACGTGCCGTCGTCCTCGGCGGCCTTCGACCACGGAACGTTCTTCGCCGTGGGAACGTGGCCGCCGCGCTGAGCCTGCTCCTGCGGGAGGTGCGCGGGAGCCAGCAGTCGCCCGGCGAACTCGTCGGGAGACCGCACGTCGATGAGGTTCTGCTGCCGATGGCTGCCACGACCTCGTCACGGAACGCGCGGATGGAAGTGTCCTGCTCGCTGGCCTTATAGCTAGTCGCGGCCCGCTGCGGCACGTCGGTGACCAGCTCGCGTGAGTCCAGCTCCCACTTCTTCCTGCCGCCGTCCAGCAGCTTGACGTTCTGGTGCCCGTACAGCCTGAAGTACCAGTACGCGTAGGCAGCGAACCAGTTGTTATTACCGCCGTACAGAATCACGGTGTCGTCGTTGGAGATGCCGCGCTCGGAAAGCAGCGCCTCGAAGCCAGCCCGGTCGACGAAGTCGCGGCGGACCGGGTCCTGCAGGTCCTGCTTCCAGTCGATCTTCACGGCTCCGCGGATATGGCCCTTGTCGTAAGCACTGGTGTCCTCGTCGACCTCGACGAGCACGACGCCGGGATCGTCCCGGTGCGCCTCGACCCAGTCAGCGTCCACCAGGACGTCGGAACGGCTCATGCTTAGATCCTCCTTGCGTATCGCCCGGACTCGCCCTGAGCCCTGGCTGGCTGTGCAGCCGACGGTGCGGCTGCTGTCGTAGTGGTCGGTTGGTTCGCGCTGGTCAGCCTTGGCCGGCGCTGGCGTGCGCTGGGAAGGTCCGGCGGATCAGCAGGTACATCTCACACCCGAGGCAGATGCCAAACACCCCGTTCAGGATCGCGGCCACCAGCCCCAGGGCGGCCGCCGCCATCCCGAGCGGCGTCACGCCGAGCGCATAGCCGATGACGCCGATGATGCTGATCACCAGGCCGACCGCCTGCGCGAACCGGGGCGGCGCCTCGTCCTCAAGCTCGGCAGGCGGGCCGAGCCTCGGCCGGATCAGCCGGGCGTAGATCAGCCCGTACGGGGAGTTGCGCAGCCCGAGGAAAACGCCTGCCGCGAACATCACTGCTTGCACGGCGAGCACCCACACGCTGCCGGTGATCAGGACGACGGCGAACAGCACCATGGTGATGAGCGCGCCGAACCGCGGACCACGGGGGTCAATCTGCATCTGCGGTGTCCTTTGGTCGTGTCGGGCCGGGCTGAGGCTGAGCGGACATCGTTACCGACGCGATTCAGGCACGCATCGACGGGAACGGGGCCGCCACGCACGCGGTCAGCCCGTCCGCCGTCCTGCGGCGAGCCAGAACCGGTCAGCGGTCTGGCAGCGGCGGTCAGGCCGGACAGCTGGCCGTAGTGATGCGGCAGAAGTCCACGGCACGACGCTTGGTAAGAGCGATCAGCGGGCCGCGGGCCGAGGTCTGGCTGCAGGTCTGTGCAGGCACGTAGCCGATGCTATGCGGGCGGGCTGCTGGTGTCACTATCCTGTTACCCGATCTAATATATAGGTTTTAGATTCCGGCCGCCGCGCCGATCGCGGCGATCACGTCAGGCTTGCGCGGCTGGCCGCTGGCCCGCCGGACGATCCGCCCGTCGCCGGCCAGCACGAGAACCGTGGGCGTCCGCAGCACGTTCAGCTCGCGGACCAGGTCGAGCCGGGACTCGGCATCTATCTCGATGTGCGCCACGCCCTGGGTCATCCCGGCGACGTCGGCGAGGATCCGCCGAGTCGCACGGCACGGTGCGCAGAACGCGGAGGAGAACTGCAGCAGCGTTGCCCGCTCCCCCAGCGGAAGGCCAAGCTGATCGGCACTCAGCGCCAGCCCGGCATCCGCAGCTTCGGGCGGCATGGCGGGGTCAGCCGGATCCGTGGTCTGCACCGGGACCTGGAGCGCGGCGGCGGCCGTCGCCCTCCGCGCGGCCGGAGCGCGCATCAGGCCGTTGGTCCGCCGCCAGATGCCCCCGCCGACCAGAGCGACGGCCAGGGCAGCAACGAGCGCGATCAATCCCGGTGTCATAGCCCCTACAGCGCAGCGCCGGCTGGCGGCATTCCCGACCTAGGTGGCGGGGATATTCAGCAGTACCCTGCCGGCGTCAGTGGTGATCTGGAAGCTGTGCACCGAGCCCGCGGCCCACGACGACGACGCCGAGTACCAGGGCTCACTACCGTACCGAGGGGCGCCGACCGTCCAGGTCCCCGCATATGAGGCCCTGCCATCCTTGCCGACCACCCAGAACTGGCAGGTCGTGCCTGACCGGATGCCGGTGACCTGGACCCGCATGGCGGTGCCCCAGCGAGGTCGGAGAGTAGTCAACGACCGCGGCAACTTGGCCGTTCGGGCTCACTGCCTTCGCAACGTCCACCTGACTGTGATCTGGCGGCCGGATCAGCTGCATGGTGGCTGCGGCTCCTCCGGCCGCTATCACTGCCGCAGCAGCTACTGCCGCCACGCTGCGCCAGATCCGGCTTCTCCGCTTGACCGACACCTTCCGCAGCAGCGAGGCCAGCATCTCGTCGGAGGGGTCCTGCAGCGCGGGCAGATCGGTGACAGCCGCGTCCAGCCACTCCACGTCCGCGGCCGGAACCCGGCTGAGCATCGCCGGCAGGCCGGCTAGCCCGGCGAGCTCATCGCGGCACAGCGGCGCACTCCCCGAGATGGTCATCGACAAGGGCCCGCTCGGCCGGGTCGATGGCACCCACGACGTAGACGCCGAGCAGTTGCCGCATTTCCCGGCACGCGGGGCCGCTGAAACCACTGATCGTCATGGCGCGAGCCCCCTTTCTTCCAGTGCGAGGCGAAGTGCCCGGAGCGCGTAAAACGTTCGCGACTTGACCGTCCCGGCCGGCACGCCGAGAGTCAACGCTGCGTCGGCGACGGACTTGCCTCGGTAGTAAGTCTCCAGCAGCACCCGGCGGTGGTCTGGCCGCAGCGACGACAGCGCGTCGGCTACCGCCCAGGATTCGAGCGCCCGCTCCGGGTCGTCCGTGGACGGCAGCACGTCCAGGGCCGCCTCGCCAACCTCGTGCGGCCGGGCCTTGCGTGCCCGGTATGCGTCGATTGCCAGGTTCCTGGCTACGGCGAACAGCCAGGGCCGAGCGGGCCGGTCGGCGATCGCCTCGGGATGCTGCCACGCCCTGAGCAGCGTTTCCTGCACGATGTCCTCCGCCCGCTGGCGGTCACCGTTCATCAGGTGCACTGCATACCGCAGCAACGGCGCCGCGTGCTCAGAGTAGAGCGCCCGGACGAGCTCCTCGTCTGAGGAGATCCGCCCGGAACCTCTGGCGCCAGCGCTTCCCAGGCCTGCCATACCCCTTCTCACGTATCCGGGGGCCTGGCGGTTCAGGCTCGTCCTGGCCGCAGCTCAGCCCCCGGCGAACGGCGGTAGTACCTCGATCACGTTTCCGTCGGCTAGGGCGACAGATTCTGCTGCGCGGCGGCCGACCGGGTTGCCATCGATCAGGAACGACGACCGGTCCAGAACGGCCTTGAGCTGGGCTCCGCCCCGCGCGCGCGGCAGCCGCCGCCAGAGCTGCTGCCAGGGTATCGGCGGTCAGCTCGTGCTCGGCAATGCCTGCCGCTTCCTTGGCTGCCGCCCAGTAGCGCATGGTCACTGTGGCCATGTCAGCTATCCTCGCTCATAGCGGCACCGGACGATGACGACCTGGGTGTACCCGCGGGACACGCAGCTGAGTTTCTCGTTGCGGCGACTGACGCCGCGAGCCGGAGGTGGCAGCAGTTTGAGCAACGTCCTGCTGCTGACTAATGGGCGAGAACCGGCCGCCGACATCCTGCCGTCCCTGAGCCTGCTGCCACACGGCGTCCGGGTAGCCCCGGCCGGTGCCGAGCAGGCGGCTACCAGCCCCCCTCCCGACGTCATCCTGGTGGATGCGCGCCGCGACCTGGTGCTCGCGAGGCGGGTACTGTTCGCGCTGCGGTCGTCGGCCAACACCGCGCCGGTGATCGCGATCGTCACCGACGGCGGCTGGGCGGCTGTCTCTGCCGACTGGGGAGCGGATGACCTGCTGCTGCATACCGCAGGCCCCGGCGAGGTCGAAGCCCGGCTGCGGCTCGCGATCGGACGTCGGACGCAATCGGCTGCGCAGCTAACCGACGAGATCCGGTCCGGCGGGCTGGTCGTCAACGAGTCGACCTATTCGGCCCGGCTGCACGGCCGCTCGCTCGACCTGACCTTCAAGGAATTCGAGCTGCTGAAGTATCTCGCGCAGCATCCGGGGCGGGTTTTCACCAGGGCACAACTGCTCCAGGAGGTCTGGGGCTACGACTACTTCGGCGGCACCCGGACCGTCGACGTGCACGTCCGGCGGCTGCGCGCCAAGCTGGGCGCCGAGAATGAGGCGCTGATCGGCACCGTGCGCAACGTGGGCTACCGGTTTGTGCCGGTGAAGGGGGCCGGCCCCGCGGAGCTCGACGGCAGCGCCGACATTCGCGCCACCCCCCAGCCAGCCCCGGCACATGCGCAGCAGTAGCCCCGGCAGCGACAGCGCCACCCCCGGCAAGAACGAGGTCCGTGTCAGCGGCCTGCTATCACGTCAGGAGGCAGCGTCGGTCCTTGACCTAGTCCAGCACGCCGCGGAAGAAGACGGTGTTAGCCCGCTGTCGGAGCACGTGATGCTGCACCTGCGCTACGGCGGCGACCCGCGGGCGCGCAACGTGCTGCTCTGGCACGACGGCGAGCTCGCCGGCTACGGCCATCTTGACCCAACCGATCCGGTCGAAGGACCGGCCGGCGAGATGGTGATCGACCCGGCCGCCAGGCGGCAGGGCCTTGGCCTGATGCTCGGCCTGGCACTGTCCGAGGAAGCCGGCAGCGGCGGGCTTCGGCTGTGGGCCCATGGGGACCTACCGAGCGCGGCCAGGCTGGCATCAGCCGCGGGCTTCAGCCGTTCCCGTGCCCTATGGCAGATGCGGCGATCGCTGCAGGCGCGAATCGGCAAGCCACAGCTTGCCGACGGCGTAACGGTGCGGACGTTCGATGTCGGACGGGATGAGGACGCCTGGGTCAGCCTCAATCAGCGGGCATTTGCACGCCATCCCGAGCAGGGCGCATGGACCAGGACCGATCTCGACATGCGCGAACGTGAGCCCTGGTTCGATCCGAACGGCTTCTTCCTTGCCGACCGGGACGGGCGCCTCGTCGGCTTCCACTGGACCAAGATCCACGGCGGGAACGAGGAGCCAGGACAACCAGCGCCCGGATCAGCCGAGGCGGCCGGACTGGCAGTGACCAGGCACGGGCACGAGGCCATCGGGGAGGTCTACGTCGTCGGGGTCGATCCGGCCGAGCGCGGCACCGGCCTCGGTCGAGCGCTGACCCTGATCGGCCTTCGCTATCTGCGCAGCCGCGGGCTGTCCCAGGTCATGCTCTACGTCGACGAGACCAACACCGCGGCGATCAGGTTGTATGAGTCCCTGGGCTTCACGCACTGGGACACCGACGTGATGTTTAGCAACATGCGCTAGCGCGCCTACATTCAGCGTCGACCTTGCCCCTGATGGGACGCACACTGGCAACTTGTGACAGTCGGCGGCGGAGGCGCGGGCACTGGCCCGGCCGCAAGGGTAGGTCCTGGCGCAAGTGGGTACGGCCCAAACTTGGGAGCATCGATGCCGAAATACATCATTACTATGAGGTACTCGCCCGGCTCCTGGGCACGCATGATCGCCAGCCATGGCGACCGGGCGAAGGCGCTGAGGCGCATGATGGAAGCCCTCGGCGGCAGCCTTGAGTGTGTCTACTGGCGGTTCGGGACTGAGGACGCGCTGCTCATCGTGGACCTTCCCGACTCGGTCTGCGCTAGCGCGCTGCACGCAGCTGTGATCAAGACGGGTGCCTACAAGAAGGTGGAAACCCAGGAGCTGTTGACCCAGGAGCAACTCCTGGAAATCCTGGACCTGGCCAGGGACACGGCGGACGTTTTCGAGGTGCCCGGCCAGCAGGGCTGAACTTCAGGGTCAATGGTCAGAGCCAGACCATCGCTCCAAGGTCTAGCCACAGCCACGAGCGCCTGGAGCCGCTCCCGGAAATTGCTACCGGGTCAGGTTCGCTGCCCCGAGTCCCTATTCGACTTACGTGCTCTGGCCTGCGTCATCGCAGGTCACGGACTTGGACCGAGATAAACGCCTGCGGCACCGTCGTGATGTTCTCCCGAGGGACTAGGTCCGGCGACGACTCGTGACCGGCAGGGCTGCGGTCAGGATCGGCAGACGGTCTGGATCAGCCGGCGCTGGCGTCGGCGCCGGCGCGCCGGGGCAGGCCGAGAACTTCGTCGATCTCTTCGGTGGTGAGCGGCCGGTCGGCCGCCGCCACCGCGCTGAGCACCTCGGCGTAGAGCTCGATCTCCTCGAGCGCGACCAGGTCATGGACCCTGAGGTCGACGTCATTGCGCATGCGCCACCTCCAGTGCCGATTGAAACCGGTAAGACCTGTAACGCTCCCGTAACACGACAGGCTAGCGGCCGGGCTGCTCGCGCGCATGGCTCATCCGGGCCATTTCGCTGACCATCCGGTGATGGCAATGCGTAGTGCTGAGGTCCAAATGCGGCAACGGATTCCGTCACTTTTCACTGGCCGGGTCGGCCCACACCGCAGTGCGATGGAGGGCAGCGCGCTGCACGTAGCGGGTGGCGGTGTCGGCAAATATCTGCCGGTCGGATTCGGTCAGCTCGCGGACGATCCGGCACGGCACGCCGGCCGCGAGCACACCCGGCGGCACCGTCGTGCCGGGAGGCACTACTGCGCCGGCCGCGATCAGGCTCCCGGCGCCGATTCGCGCGCGGCCAAGTACAACCGCGCCGATGCCAACGAGCGCACCCGCTTCGACGTAAGCGCCGTGCACGATGGCCCCGTGCCCCAGGCTGACCCGATCCTCGAGCGTGACGGGCTCGCCCGGATCGACGTGGATGCAGCACAGATCCTGGATGTTGCACTCGGCACCGACGACGATCCGATCCAGATCCGCTCGCAGTACCGAGCCGTACCAGACGGAGGCTGCCTTGCCGAGGCTGACGCTCCCGACGATGACTGCGCCCGGCGCGACCCAGGCATCTGGGTGGATAACAGGGCTCTGGCGGTAAAGCGACCCGATCAAGTTGTGTGGCTCCATTGGCCCATTTCCTTTGCCCGTTTCACGGGTGTAGCTGCCTCGCGCGCATTTATCCGTCCGGCGCGCGTCGTCCGCCGAACCCGCCGCCCGATAGGGCCGATTCTCCCAGCGAGCAAGCTAGCCGACTGTCGACCGAGTCTGCTCGCCCGGCGCTGTCGGAGTTCGTCCGGCCGGCCTGGCTCTTTACCAGCGGTAAGAGCCGCGAATGGCGCACTCAAGAGAAATTCGGACAAAACATCGTTTCGGTTGCGGTGGGGGTAGCTTGGGGACATAGTCAAGCCCGACGTCTCAGCTCGTTGCGCACGCCCCGGTAGCCACTTAGCTCCCGCAGTTCGCGCCGCGGGCGTGGCACGGCCGCAACTACTGCAGTCCACGTGACCGCCCCCGCCAGGTGCACCAGGTCCGGCGCGACTGCCCGGAAGACCTGATGGGTGAGACGATGAGCGAGCAGAGCCACCTCTCCGACCTGGGATATGAAGGCCAGTTCGGGCTAGAACGGCGCGGCTACAACCGGTTGCAGGTTGACGAGGCCATTGCTCAGCTACGGCTGGAACTGCGCGCCCACGAGGATGGCCGGCGGGACATGGAGGAGCGGCTCTCCCATGCGCTCGACGAGATCGAGCGGCTGAAGCTGGACCTGTCGACCGCGCGGTCCAGCGGCAGGCCGCCGCACGAGGAGATCAGCGAGCGCATCGGCCAGATTCTCAAGCTCGCCGACGACGAGGCAAAGTCGCAGCGCACCAAGGCGGAGGACGAGATCGCCAGGCTGCGCGCGGATGCTAAGGCCGACACCGACAAGCTGCGCGCCGACGCCAAGGCGGACACCGACAAGAACCGGGCGGAGGCGCAGGAGCAGGCGGAGCGCATGCTGAGCGCCGCCCAGGAGCAGGCCGAGAACACGGTCTCCAGCTCGAAATCCGAGGCTGACAGCACACGCAAGAGCGCCGCCGCTGAAGCGCAGCAGCTGATCGCGGATGCGTCCAAGCAGGCTGAGACCGCCGTCGCCACCGCCAAGAGCCAGGCCAAGCAGCAGCTCGACGAGGCGACCGCGCGTGCAACGGCCATTCACGACGGCGCCGAGCGCCGGCTGAACCTGCTGATGTCGCGGCACACGGAGGCGATCCGACGGCTGACTGAGATCAGGGACGTCGTCACCTCGCTCGTGGCCGGCGAAGCCGACCGCGGCTCGCTTGAGGACGAGGTGGCCAGGATCGTGGCGGGCACCGCTAACGCTGACGCCCATCAGGGCGGTCGCCTGGCCGGGAACGGGCGGCCAGCCAACCCGGCCGAGGGCAGGCACGCGGGCGGGTTCCCAGAGGCACGGCCCGGCCTTTCTACTGCCCAGCGTCCGGGTCAGACCACGCCTGGTCAGCCTGCACTCAGTCCGGCGGGCCCAAGTCCGGTCGGCGGCCAGGCAGGCCCAGGCAATGGGCAGCACGCGGCCGCACCTCAGAACCGCCCGTCGCCCGTCGCCCCGCCAGCGCCTGAGCGTGACGACACCGCGGAGAGCATCAAGATCGTCGGGGACTAGGACGCTCGTCCGCCGGCAGCAATGGGCCCGGCTAGCCTTGCTGAGCCGCGCATGCAGCTAATGCGGCCTTCCTAGGCGCGGCCCGTTCCGCTATGTGTACAACGAACCCGTAACTCTCGGCCAGGATCACGCAGCCGGATCTGTCGGCCGCGATCACTCGGCACGCAACCCTCAAGCCAGCACGTGCCGGTCCGGCTTGCCGGAGCCGCTCGCTTTTGCCGCCGCGCCGTTCGTTGAGGGCGCCGTCGCCGCCACCATTGCGGCCGCGGTGCTAGCTGGGAAGCATGTCCAGCTGCCGGAGGATGACCCCTTCCCGAAGCGCCCACGGGCAGATCTCTAGCACAGGCAGGCCAAGCAGGTCCATCGCCGCGTCAGCGATGATCGCACCGGCTGCCAGCTGCAGCGCCCGGCCCTGTGAAACGCCCGGCAGCTCGACCCGTTCAGCTGCCGTCAGCTGCGGCAACCGCTCGGCAAGCGCGATCACGTCGGTGTGCTTGAGCATCCGCTTGACGTACGGGCCCTCGCTGGAGGGCGCTCCCCCCGCGATCCTGGCCAGCTGCCGGAAGGTCTTCGACGTCGCAACGGCATGGTTCGGTGGCCCGTCCCGCAGCAGCACCCCGGCCACCGTAGCGATCTCCGCGCGCACGTGCCTGCGCAACTTGCGCACGTCGTCAGGCGACGGCGGGTCACCCGGCAGCCAGTCCCTGGTGATGCGGCCGGCGCCGAGCGGCAGCGAGACCGCGGTGTCGGGCACCTCGTCGTGCCCCGCCGCGATCTCCAGCGAGCCGCCGCCGATATCGAGCAGCAGCAGCCGGCCAGACGACCAGCCGAACCAGCGGCGCGCCGCGAGGAAGGTCAGCCGCGCCTCATCTGGACCCGGCAGTACCTTGATGGCGACGCCGGTCTCGGCCTCGATCCGGGCGAGCAGTTCATCGCCGTTGGCCGCGTCACGGACGGCCGAGGTGGCGAAGGCCAGCATCTTGCGCACGCCCTTGTCCTCGGCGATCTGCAGCGATTCGCGCACGAAGTCGCGCAGCTGCTGCGAGCAGTCGTCGGTGAGCCGGTTCTCAGCGTCCAGGTGGTCGCCGAGTCGGATCTCGGCCTTGTGCGAGAATGCGGGCAGCGGCCGACCGCCCTGATGCGCATCGACAACCAGCAGGTGAAGGGTGTTCGATCCGACATCAAGTACGCCAAGTCGCATACCCATGACGCTACCCGCAGGTGATCACCGGGAACATCTGCGCGCCCGCCCGGGCTATTGCCGTAGAGGGCGAGCCCAGCAAGGAGGAGAGTCATGAGCGCAGCCAACGAGATCCGGGTGGAGCACGCACGCAAGCGCGTGCGCATCCTGCTTGCCGGGGAACTGGTAGCCGACACGACGAGTCCGCTGCTGGTCTGGGAGATCCCGTATTACCCGACTTACTACATTCCGGCCGGCGATGTGCGCGCCAAGCTGGTCCCGTACGGTAACAGACGCCGACAAGCTGCTCGGGGAGGCCGAGCTTCTCTCGGTCGAGGTGCCCGGCGGCGCCACGGCGGTCGGTGCTGCCCGCCGGTACCCGGCCAGCCCGGCCCGTCAGATTCACGACGCGGTGCGGTTCGAGTGGAACGCCATGAGCGAGTGGCTGGAGGAAGACGAGCCGGTCTACACCCACCCTCGCGACCCGCACACCAGGGTGGACATCCTGGCCAGTTCGCGGCACGTCCGGATCGAGATCGACGGAGTGACAGTCGCGGACTCAACCAGCCCGCGCATTCTGTTCGAGACCGGGCTGCCACCCCGCTACTACCTGCCGCTGACGGACATCAGGACTGACATGCTGCGTCCGTCGGACAGCGCGAGCCACTGCCCCTACAAGGGAACGGCCGCCTACTGGTCGGTCGACACGGGCACCGACGTGCACAAGGACGTGGTGTGGATTTACCGCGCCCCGCTACCGGAGAGCCAGAAGATCGCCGGCCTAGCCGCCTTCTATGACGAGAAGGTCGACGTTTTTGTCGACGACGTGCACCAGCGGCATCCGCACACTAAGTGGAGCTGACCGACAGGGAACGCTGGCCGCGTTAGCCGTCCAGGTCCTGGATGCGGGCCATGGACGGCAGCCTGCTGGTCCGGATCAGCCGGGCGGAAGCCTCGGCATCGCGCATCACCCGCAACAGGTTGCCGCAGGTGAGCTTGCCGCAATCCTCCTGTGACCAGCCCCGGTCGAGCAGTTCCGAGATGAGGGCCGGATAGCAGGACACGTCCTCCAGGCCAGCGGGCAGCCCGTCGACGCCGTCGTAGTCACCGCCGATACCGATGTGGTCGATTCCTGCCACCTCGCGAACGTGCTCGGCATGGGCGACCACGTCGGCTAGCGTGGCGCCTGGCTTGGGGTGCTCAGCCGCCCAGCTGTTCCTGAATGGCTTGCGAGTGGCCACGTCGCGGTAGTCCAGCCCCTGGCGTTCCATCTCCGCCGCCAGACCGACCTCCCAGTCCCGGCAGCGCTGCGACACGAAGGCCGGCACGAAGGTGATCATGCAGATTCCGCCGTTGCTGGTCAGTCTCGCCAGGATGCCGTCGGGCACGTTCCGCGGATGGTCGCAGAGGGCGAACGCCGAGGAGTGCGAGAAGATGACTGGCGCTTCGGCCGTGTCCAGCGCGTCGCTCATGGTCGTCGCTGCCACGTGTGACAGATCGACGAGCATGCCGAGCCGCTGCATCTCGCGGACAACCTCCCGCCCGAACGCGGTCAGCCCGCCAGCGGCCGGCTGATCCGTCGCCGAGTCCGCCCACGGCAGGTTCAGGTTGTGGGTCAGCGTCATGTACCGGACGCCGAGCAGGTACAGGGCCCGCAGCGTGCCCATCGAGTTCGCGATCGAGTGGCCGCCCTCCGCGCCCGATCAGTGAAGCGATCCGCCCGTCGGCCATGATCCGCTCCACGTCGGCAGCGGTGAACGCCAGCTCCAGCGCGTTCGGATGGCGCGCGGCAAGCTGTCTCACCAGGTCGATTTGCTCGAGCGTCGTCGTCACAGCGGTCTCGCCTTGCAACTCGGCAGGCACATAGACCGACCAGAACTGTGCCCCGACGCCGCCACGGGCCAGGCGCGGCAAATCGGTGTGGGTGAACTCCACCGGGGCTGCGATGTCGGTCGAGGCCGGATCCGGCAAGCCCGATTCGCGGAGCGCCCAGGCCAGGTCATTGTGCCCGTCAATGACCGGGAAGCGGTCCAGGAGGGCACGGGCCGCGGCGGGGCTGACGGCAGGGCGCTGTGTTGTCACGTTGACAGGGTAGGCAGGCCGGGATGACCAGAGCTAGCCGGGGATGCCAGGATGTGAGCGTGTACCGGCAGCGTCTCATCCTCTGGATCATCGGCACGGTGCTGCTCTGCGCCGCGGTTGGCGCGCTCCTAGGCCATCACATCGGCGACGGGGGCGCGGGCAACATCGCCCTGATCAGCGCCACTTGCGCGGTGCTCGGATCGTTCCTGCCCCTCGGCGCGGTACGCCTCCTGGCCCGGCTGCGCGGCCGGAACCGGCCGCACCAGGGCGCCGCCTGACCCGCTCCCCCTCGCATCGCTACAGCAAGCCACTAAGCACGCGCCATTCCGGACACCACCGCGCATTCCTGGCTAGCGATGATGTGACGGTCGTCACGAGCTCGACATTTCACGGCCGCGGGACGCTCTGGCGCCCGTTTCATCCATATATGGGCGTACCGGAACCGTGAAACGTTGGCCACCTCGGCGACTTAGTACCCATTCCGTGGCTCGCAAGCGCGGTAAATCGAGCATAAGCGCTCCTGTCGACGCTGAAACGGGTGCGAAGTCGCCTGGACGTCTCAGGCCGCCGTCAATGGCGCATGGGGATCACTGGGATCCGCGGCTGACGTCTAGAGGCGGGAGGAATCGACGTCATGAATGGAGCGCGAGCAATCGCAATGTCCATCGCCGCTGAGCTATTCGCGAGTGAGGGCGCGGCCGATTATCTCGGCGAGGCGGTCACCCAGGCCGCGCACATGCTCCAGGCGGCCGCGCTGGCTGAGGACGCAGGCGCGCCGCCGACGCTGGTAGCCGCCGCACTCCTGCACGACGTCGGACACTTCACTGGCACTGTCACCGGCCGTGACCTCATGCTGGGCACCGACAACCGGCACAGCGACCAGGGCGCGAACTGGCTTGCCCAGTGGTTTGGCCCGGAAGTCACCGAACCGGTCCGGCTGCACGTCGACGCCAAGCGCTACCTGTGCGCAGTAGAACCTGGTTACCTCGGCCGGCTATCGCCTGCGTCGGTCTACACGCTCGGCGTGCAGGGCGGCCCGATGCAGGGGGATGAACTGGCCGAGTTCGAAGCGAGCCCGTTCGCCACCGCCGCCTGCCAGGTGCGGCGCTGGGACGACCAGGCCAAGGACCCGGATGCGGCGGCGCCGCCGTTCGGGCATTTCGCGCCGGTCCTGGAAGCGCTGCTGCGCTAGCCCGCCCGACCGCCCGACCGCCCGCCAGTACCGACCGGCCCGGGTCGGCTGCATCCCGCCGCCGGCGGCTACCGTGGCGGCCATGCTCATCGATGCGGTCACGCGCATCCTGCAGGAGGCGGCCGAGGTGGCCATCGTGCCGCGGTTCCGCGCGCTGACCGATGCGCAGGTGTTCGAGAAGTCACCGGGCCAGCTCGTCACCGTTGCGGACCGTGAGGCTGAGGACCTGATCACGCCCCGGCTTCAGGAGCTGATCGACGCCCCGGTCGTCGGCGAGGAAGCGGCAGCCGCCAACCCGCGACTGGTCCGCATCGTGCGCGAAGCGCCCGCTGCCTGGGTCGTTGACCCGCTGGACGGAACGGCAAACTTCGTAGCTGGGCGGCCAGAGTGGGCGGTGATGGCCGCCCTGGTCCGCGACGGCAGCACCGTTGCCGGGTGGATCGTCCGCCCGGCCGACGATCTTGTCTATGAAACTGAGTCAGGGTCAGGCGCCTGGCGCAATGGCGTTCGGGTTCGGCGAGCGCCAGCCTCCGCACGGCCGGCCGAGTTGCGCGGGGCCGCGTACACCAGGTTCATGGAGCCGGCGGCCAGGGCGCGAATGCAGGGCCGCCGCACCGCAATTCGCCGAGTTCGGCCCGGGGGCGTCTTGCGCCGGGATCGACTATCCCCGGCTAATAGACGGCGAGCTCGATTTCGTCCTGTTCTGGCGCACGCTGCCCTGGGATCATGCCGCCGGCACGCTGCTCGTGACCGAGGCGGGCGGCACCGCCCGGCGCCTGAACGGGACCGAGTACTGCCCCGCCGACGTGGGGCCGGGCCTGCTCAATGCCGCCGGTGACGTGCGCTGGCATGCGGTCCGGCCGCTGCTCCTGGCTGACCCGAGACCGGGAAGCCGGACCACCTCGTTCCTGGCATGAAGGGCAGTTTCATCACCGATACTTGGCAAGGCGGCCACCACGGGCGGGCGGCCGGGGAGGGACCAGGGCATGCGGCGGTACGACCGGGTCGTTGTCAAGCTCAGCGGGGAGGCGCTCGCCGGAGATGCCGGCTCGGGCGCGGACCCGGCGAGCCTGTCGCGCGTCGCCGACGAGGTCCTGTCCGTGCGCGACCTGGGCGTCCAGGTTGCGGTAGTCGTTGGCGGGGGCAACTACTTCCGGGGCCGGATGGCGGAGGGCTGGGGGATCAGCCGGGCCGAAGCCGACAACATCGGCATGCTCGGCACGATCATGAACGCGCTGATGCTGCGCGGCGTGCTAACTGCCCGCACTGATATCGACGTGCGGGTTATGACCGCGGTGCCGATGCAGAGCGTGGCGGAGCCGTTCATCCGCCTGCGCGCCATCCGGCACCTTGAGCACGGCTTGATCGTCCTGCTGGCCGGCGGCATCGGCCAGCCATACGTGACCACCGATTACCCCGCGGTTCAGCGGGCGCTCGAGCTCGACGCCGATTCGCTGCTTGTGGCCAAACGCGGCGTGGACGGGGTCTACGACAGCGACCCGAAGGTCAACCCGGCGGCGATCCGATTCGAGCAGCTGACCTACGAGGAGGCACTAGCCGCCGGGGTCCGGGTCATGGACACCAGCGCTTTCGTCCTGGCCAACGAGATGTCACTGACGATGCACGTCTTTGACGTCGCGGCCACCGGGGTGATGCGGGAGATCTGCGAGGGCAAGGATCACGGCACCCGGATTAGCTTGAAGTGATAGCTCGCGGGCTCACGCGTCGGCTGTTATCGCCGCTAGCCGCTACCGGCCGCAGCCGCTAGCTTCAGGCCGAATCCCCAGTTCAGCATGCGTGTCGCCGCCTGCGCGGCGGAAGCAGGGCCGGTGGTCGGGCTGCCAAGCACAACGCCGATGAGCGTCATGCCGTGGCGCACAGCCTCGAAGAGCAGGCAGTGCTTAGCTGCGTCGGTATATCCAGTCTTGATGCCGTCAGCGCCCCGGTAGCTGTCGATCAGGTCGTTGGTGTTGTCCCACCAGTACGCATGATGCAGCCCCCGCTTCTTGGCCAGGTGATAAAACGACTGTCCCACGATGGACCGGAACACCGGCAGTTTCATCGCTGCGATGCCCAGTGTCAGCAGATCGGCTGGCGTTGAGTAGGTGGAGTACTCAGTCGGATAAGGCAGGCCGTCTGGGCTGGTGAAATGCGTGTGCGTCATGCCCAGCTTCAGTGCTATGGCGTTCATCTTCGCCAGGAATGCTGGGATTCCCGGCCCATAGGTGGTGGCCAGGACGTAGGCGGCGTCACAGCCCGACTCCAGCAGCAGCGCTTCGAGCAGTTCGCGGGGGGTAAGGACGTCACCCGGATGCAATCCTGCGCTCTCCCCCTGGTACTTCGCCACGTACCGAAGCACCGCCCTGGGTATCCGGATCGGCCGGTTGAGACCGCCCGCCTCGATCACGACCAGCGCCGTCATGACCTTGGTGATGCTGCCGATCGGCCGTTCCGCATTGGGCCGCGGCTCCACAGCAGCCGCATCGTGTCCGCGTCTGCCAGCGCGGCGCCCGTCGCCTTGACGCGCTGCGGCACACTCGCGACATTCATCGCGGGCATGCCGGATTGGGTGGGCGCCGCCGGATTGCCTGGGTCGCGGCGAAGCGCCGCTCGCGGCCGGCTGCGGGTGCGCAGCTGATGCCTGCGGCATGCTGGCTGCTCTGGCGCAGGCGGCAAGGCACCCGGCAAAGATGCCGCCCGCGGCCGCGAGCGCTGTCACGCGGACGATGGACGGCATGCCATTCCTACATTTTTCGGTTGCAACTGCACGAGATGACAGTACTCCGCGAGGGCGAGAATCACCCGCGCCAGCGGAAGAACGCGACAGCCAGCAGGTAAGCGAGGCCACCGATCGCGGCGAGCCAGTCATATGGCTGCCCGCTGTGCCCGCTGGCGATCTCGACAAGCCAGGCGACGATCAGGGTGAGGACGCAGCACCAGGCCAGCGAATGCGGTTGCCCGCAGGTCAATCTGGGCGAAGCGCTCGTCGCGGCTCACGGTCAGCCCGCGTATCGTCTCGCTCCGCCCGGCGAGCAGCAGCAGGAGCAAGCCGAAGCCAGCCATGACCGCGAGCCCGTAAGCGCCGAGGCCCGGATGGCCGCCCGCCCAGCTCGCTGCCAGGACCACGACACCGGTCCCGAGGCAGAATCCAGGCACGAACCATCTTGAGCGCGAGATCGCCTGACACCGGTCCTTAATCATCGAACATCTCCTCGACTGGGACGCCGAAGTAACGGGCGAGAGCAATCGCCAGTGGCAGCGAGGGCGTGTACCGCTCGTTCTCGATTGAGTTGATCGTCTGGCGCGAGACCCCCATTGCCTCAGCCAGCTGGCCTTGAGCTAGGCCCCGCTGCGTTCGGAGCACGCGGACCTGGTTCTTCATCGCAGTCGAGCCAGGTCCGTTGTTCGAGCCGCGCCGTCGAGCCAGGTCACCCGCTCGAACCGCGACGGCGGCCGAGGCAGCGGCGAGACGCGCCGGGCCAGGTTGCGATAATTACGGCCGGGATCCAGCCCACTGCGGCGACGGGTCCCCAGCTACCCTCGCGGATCGCCGCCGCGATTGCGCTGACCGCCACGAACACGCCGGCCAGTGCGGCGATCAGATAGAGCCAGCCTGTGCGCCCTCTCATGACCAGCCTCCATCCTGTCAAGCTTGCTTGTCATAGACAAGTTAGCTTGACACCGTTGGGCTTGTCAAGCCGGCTTGTCACCGCTTGGCTCGGTGATCAGAGGCCGAGGGCTTCGGCGACGTCGGCTCGTCGCAGTTGCGCGATGCACCACGCGAAGTGCCCGTCGCTGCCGTCTGGCGTGAAGGCGTTGCTCGTCGCCACGGCGTAACAGGCCTGATAGATCAAAAGCACGTCGGTGGGGTAACCGAGGTCGTGCGCGAACCGCGTCGTCAGCTCTCGGGTAATGGAGTGCGCGTGCGGGCCGTACATGTTCATCAGGCTTGCAGTAATGGCTGCGTCCAGCCGCGGGTCGCCCGCGGTGGTGAGGAAGCCGAAGTCAAGCACGGCAAGTGGGCGGACGTCGTCGTCGACAAGGATGTTGCCGCCAAGCAGGTCACCGTGAAGGACGGTGTCCGGGCGTGGACTGATGGTGGCGAGACGGTCCTGCAACGCGCCGTAGCGCACGTCAAAGTCCGGCAGATGCCCGCGGATGACATCCCCGAACCGGGCAGCGCGGCGGCTGAGGAGCCCGACCAGCGCGGCGCGGAAGTCTTGTGCCCCGGACCACAGGGGCTCGTCCTCATCAAGAACGGCGAGCTCACGCATGCTGCTGACAGCAGGAACAGTGGCAAGGGCGCGGAGAACGTCGATAACGCATCGGACGGCGGCTGGGCCAATCTCCCGGTCATCTAGCCGGAGCCGTTTCTGAAGCGGCTCACCGGGCAGCTTGCGCTCGTAGGTCACGGAGGTGCCATCGACCTGCTGGACTTCGAGGATCTCGGGCGTAGTGAACGGCAAGCCGGCGGCGGCAACATCGGCGTAGAACCGCTGCATGCGTTCCAGTTCGATGGCGGCTCGCTCGCGCCAGACCTTGGCGATAAGGCCGCCGCCCAGGTCGTAGATCGCGCCCTCCACCCCAGCCGCCAGAGCCGTGGCGTCATGACCCTCGCTCGTGAAGTGGTCAAGCCACTGCTGTGTGTGACCGAGCACGAAGTCCGGCATGACTAAGTCTCCTGGAATCAGCCAGGAAGGAAGGACGCGGGCAGATTATCAGCGTCCCTTACTGGCCCTCTGACATAGTGCGGTGAGTGAGTGACAGCACACCCGACCTGCACATGGCCAACCTGATTGTCAACAACGTGGCCGCCAGCCTGGACTTCTACCGGCGACTGGGAATCCAGGTGCCCGAGGGCGAGAACGCGGAGGCTGCGCACATTCAGCTGAGGATGCCAAGCGGCTTCAGCCTCGAACTCGACACCGCTGAGTCGGCGCGGCTGTGGCACGCCGCCTGGCGCGCTGACCCCGCGGACGTAGGTGTTGTTCTCGGGTTCTCGCTGCCAACGCGGGAGGCAGTCGACCAGCGGTATTCCGAGCTGACCGCAGCTGGCTTCGCGGGCCGTCAGCCGCCGTTCGACGCCTTCTGGGGCGCCCGCTATGCGATCGTCGCCGATCCCGATGGCAACGACGTCGGACTGATGAGCCCCATCGACGAATCGCGCCGCACCTGGCCGCCCGCGCCGTCCCCGGATCCCTGAGTCACAAACGCCCCGCGGAGCGATCCGGCGGGGCGTTTGGCTAGTCAGGGGCGGGGTCAGCCGCCGACCGTCGCTGGCCTTCGCGGCTCGTCAGTTGACGATTACCTGATCCAGTGACGGTCTGGCAGGAACGAGTCGTCCTGCCAATATGGCGCGATCTGGGCGGAGCTGGACTGGGTCTCGGCCACTGCCCGTGCGCGGCTTGTAGCTGTCGCGGCCAGACTGAGAACTGTGGTGGCTGACGGATATGGCCTCTGCGGGGGTCGGCGTCATGTTGGCGGCGGTTGCTGTCCCAGTGCTCAGAAGCGCGGCCGCAGTGCCAGCGATCACAGCTGCCTTCCCGCCAGTGTGGCCAAAGCTAATGAGATGCCGGACATTGCTGCCCATCAGACGTTCCCCCGTGTGCGCTCGTTGGTTTGTGTTACCGGACTCTGACGCAGGGTGACGACGCTAGGTTTCGCATTGAGACGCAGATCACTACCGCTTAGTAACCTGGGTCACATCGACTGGGACTATAACAGCCGGAAGCGGACAGACCGGGCAGGCAGAGCGCGGCCCGTTCCCGGTACAAAAGGGGTCGCAATGCAGCGAGCACGCCCTGACGAACGATGGTTTGGCCCTTGGCGCGCGGGAGTATGAACGCGATATAGCCCCAGCGGACCCAAACCAGCGGCTGGGCATTGAGCCCGGCCCCGGAATCGTGCCAGGAGGTCGACATGATCGACATGCACCTTGAGGTCGATGTCATCCCGGTGTCCGACGTCGAGCGATCCAAGCAGTTCTACCAAGGCTTGGGCTGGAGGCTCGACGACGACGTCGCTGCGGGAAAGGACGTTCGCACGATCCAGTTCACGCCGCCAGGCTCCGGGTGCTCGGTCACGTTCGGGAAGGGGATCACTGCGGCCGCACCTGGCTCGGTCCAAGGGGCCCTGACGGTCTCCGACATCGAAGCTGCCCATGACGAACTGATCGGCCGAGGCATCAACGCGAGCGAGGTGTTTCACGGCGTGCCGTTCCCTCCGGAGGGACGGCTCAGCGGCCTCGACCCCGACCGCACGAGCTACGGGTCTTACGTCGCCTTCAACGATCCCGATGGCAATGAGTGGATAGTTCAGGAGGTCACGACGCGACTCCCCGGCCGAACCTGAATTCGGGTCCGCGAAGTTTGCGCTGTCATTCAGGTGCGTCAGCTTCGCCAGGCCGTGCACGTGTGGTGCGCCGCTCTATCAGGCGCCATATCCGGCTGGCCGCGAACCAGCCTGCGAGGATGCAGATGGTTCCCAGAAGCCACTGAACGAGATGGAACGGGTGACCAACGAGCCAGCCCAGCCCGTACGTGCCCGCCACGTAGGTGACCGACCAGATGAGCCAGAACGCCAGCCTGGCTCGCCAGGTCTCAGGCCGGCCTCGATGCTGCAGCTTCATGCCTGCTGCTCCACGGGTTCATCCGGTTGGCTTGAGGACGATCAGCGGCGCGCCGGGGGTCGCAGCACGTCGTTAAGCAGGTTGCCGCTCGCGCGCTTCGGGGTCCCATTGCGCACGCGACCAGCGTATCTAGCTGTTTACATCGCGGGAATAGACACGGGTTCGAACGCCGATCTCCCGGTTTCCGTCCGGAGCTATCACAGGTCGCTGGGTGAGGTGCGAGCATGGTTGGACGCTCTGCGCCGCTCATGAATACGGCCGAGGCCGGAGTACACGCTGCAAGGACTATTGAGCGCGCCGCGTGGCATGCAGGAGGACGGATGCCTGAGGGGTGGGTCTGGGATGAGAGCTTGTTCGCCGGAAGCTCGGCGTTCTACGACCGTGGCCGTATCCCGTACCCGCCGGGACTGCGCGACGCCTTCGCTGCCGTGGCCGACCTGCGCGGGTCGCCTCGTCTGATCGACGTTGGCTGCGGCCCCGGCACGGTAGCACTTCGGCTGGCCGGCCTGTTCGCCGAGGTCGTTGGTGTGGACGCCGATCGAGGCATGATCGAAGAGGCGATCCGGGCGGCCGCAATGCAGAACCTAGCCAACGCACGGTGGTTCCAGCTGCGGGCGGAGGAACTGCCGGCGGGCCTGGGCTCGTTTCGGTACGCGACGTTCGCCCAGTCCTTCCACTGGATGGAGCGCGAACGGGTGGCCGCGAAGGTGTTCGACATGCTGGAGCCCGGTGGTGCCTTCGTTCACGTTGGCGGGCAGGAGATCGAGACCCCTTCTCCCGAGCAACCGTTTCCGCATCCGCTGCCGCCAGCAGACGACATCCGGCGTCTCAAGCAGTCGTACCTCGGGCCCGAGCGCCGAGCCGGCCAGGGCGTTCTGCTGCACGGGACGCCTGGTAACGAGTGGGACGTCCTGCGGGCGGCAGGCTTCGAAGCGCCGGTATCAATCCGCGTGACTGGGCGCCAAGTGCTGGAGCGAACCGTCGATGACATCCTGGCCCAGGTCTTCTCGGCCTCCGGCAGTGCACCGCACCTGTTTGGCGACCGGCTGGCGGACTTTGAGCACGATCTTCGAGCGCGTTTGAACGTTGCGTCCGACGCGGGTCTCTTCTCCGAGCAGATACCCGACCTTGCACTCGTCTTCTACTGCCGGCCCTGACGACGGCCGCGGCCTACACCGCCGACGCGATCACTGGCAGGAGGTGCGCTCTGAGCTTTGAGAACTATATATACGATTTATAACGCCTTACGGCGCAGGCGAAAGGCGAACACAGGCGGAAATTACGCTAAACACCCAACGGCATGGCCATGAGCGGCTTAGTCTCTCAGTCTGTGCAAGCCAAGCGACTCACCGTATACATCGACCTAAGCGGGACGGGCGCGGTCGGCCCGTTCTGCACCCAGGCCATGCAGGACGGGAGCTCTCGAGCGCTCTGGCTTCTGCCCTCCGGACAACCCGCGTCGTGGCACTCAGCGCGTAACAGCGGAGGGCGGGCCACGAGCTGCAAGCTAAGTGGCGGGAACGTCGATGGGTAGGAGAGCTCGGCGCACTAGCCTGAAGCCGAAGCTCGCGGCGGCTGTGGCAACTGTGATCGTAATTGGAATTGCAGCATACTTTGGCACAACGCTGATCAAATCAGCAGCTCCGAAACCTCAAGCTGCGCGTTATTTCGCGACGCGCGTAGGAGAGGCACTAAAGTCGACTCCCAAGCCTAGCCTCAAGCCAGGGCACGCGCTCCATCCAAAGCGAACCCACGTGTCCAAGCCAAAGTCGAAGCGGAGAACAAGGCACCGAGCGCCCGTTGCTTCACCAACGTCTTCAGCACCTTCGAGCCCGCCGACATCCGCGCCACCAACGCCAGTGTCGGTGCCGATTACCTCGGTTCCAGCTGGAAACGTGGCGTGTAACTACGGTCCGGACACGTGGTCTGGTGACGCGGGCAGCGTTGGTTACTCAGTGAAGGAAAACCAGGCAGCAAACGGTGACCGCGCGTCATTCGGCGTTGCCCTGAACGCAAACAAGGGCAATACCGAGGTTGTCGGTTACCCCTCCGACCAGTGCCTGATCTACAAGGCGCTCCCATCGACGCTCACGTCGAGCTTTGACGTGACGCCGCCAGCAGCCAGCAGCGGGCTTGACTACGAATACGCCTACGACATCTGGCTGACAACAGCGTCCGCCGCTTCCAGTAACAACTGGAGCAACGACCTGGAGCTGATGATCTGGACGTACGTCAACGGCCAGGTACCCGCCGGATCAGTGGCCGCGACGCTGAGTGACGGCTCGAAGGTCTGGGTGCGTGGAAACAACACCAATGGCACAGTCTCGGTTGTGCTGCCGAAGAATGAGACCAGCGGCTCCGTCAACATCGCAAGCGTCGTCAGCCAGCTCAAGGCGGATGGTTACGTAACGTCTGCCGACACTGGCATTCTCGATGTCGAGTACGGCATTGAGGCACCCTACGGTGGCGGCCAGACGTTCAACGTCAACGGGTTCAGCGTTCACGCCTAATCACGAGTTACGGCGCCAGACGTCAGCACCTCGCTTTGTACGTTTCGAGCTGCCGGCGGCGGATGCTCCACTGCACCTGCTATGGGTTGTCGGATCAGAGGTGAGCTGAGGCAAGTTGCGCGGGCAACACGCCCGGTCGCCAGGATCGGCGACCGCGCGTTGTTACTTGACCGGCAGCGTCAGACCCCAAGGGGCAGGGTCACTGTGACCGGCTCGTGTGGGTATATGCGGCTCTTCGAGTAGCCCGCGGGGCTGCCCTTCTTGAAACTGAGGGTGGCCTCCGTGTATCGCCGCTCGGCCGGATGCCCCTTCACGGTGGCGCTGCCCCACGCCATAACGACCACCGGATAGTGGTGGATATGTCCCGCTGCACAATCCGGCTTGCAGTCGTTGACCCACGCGGTCCCGTAGGCACTGGCGAGCTCCGACGTCCAGCTGGTCCAGTGCAGATGGGCCACCCCGATTCCGTCGTCTGCGCACGCCAGGTAGATGGTTCCCGGCTTCACCTGCGCCTTGTCCTTGTCCATGCAGTTGAGCACAACGTACCGCGGAGGAGCGGCGGCGGAACCAGCGCGGGTGACGGCGGCCGCAGACGTCGAGGCCGCTCCGGCGGAACTGGGCAGCCCAAGGCACAGGCCGAGTGCGGCAGCGGCGAAACCTGATGAAGCAATCGCAATGAATCGTCCGGCGTTCATAATGTCCGTCCATCCTTAACAGGTGCCATTGACAGACCTGTAGACAACTCAGGCAGGACTTTGGTTGCGAGAGATTCCTGAACTCGCACGGCCAGCGACCGCAGCGGCAGCAGCCATGAGATCCAGGTCAGACCTGCCGAAGCTATGCACTGCGGGCGTGCGTCCGGCCCCCGGCCGCATCCACTACTCGCGGCCGCTGACCCGCGCAGCCGGTCAGGCCAGACCAGCGCCTCCCGCCCGCTAACGGGCCCGCGGGAAGGCTAGTGGACGCGAAGGATGCTTGGGTCGCGGGCGGCATAGCCGCGTTCGAGAACGTCATGGGTCATGAGGGCCGCCCCCCGAACTGCCAGCTGTGCACCTCGATGTCAGCGTAGCGGCCTGAGGTCAGCACGGCGCTTGCCGTGTCCCGGTCCCGCGCCCGGATCAGCATCGCCGTACCCAGCCAGGTGGCGCCGTCGTCGGACAGCAGCGGCCCGTACGCAATCAGCTCCGCCGGATCTGGTGGCACAGCAAGGTCGGCTGCCTGCCCCGTGCCGAAGCCGAGCACTAGATAGCGATTACCGCCGGTCCGCCCGCCGGGGAAGTCCCACATAGTGCGCCCCAACAGGTTGCGCCACCGGCGTAGCAGCACATCTCGGTAGACGCCAGCCTGATAATTAGGCTCGTCGAAGGCAAACGCGCGCGCGGCAGCCGGATCGGGCAGGTCAATGATGTGCATGCTGCCTGTCGGCCGGTCGTCGTTGCTTGCGAAGGTCGGGCCGCGGGCAATGATCTGCGCCTTGTACCGATCCATATAGGACCAGTGTTCTTCTGCCAACTCGTCGCGCAATGTGACAGAGCCGGGCCGGTCGCGGTGGTAGCAGAAGAATTCCACGACCAGCAGTATCGACCATCACCCTGATGGGGTGCGAAACGGATAGGCGAGGTGCCGCGGTGACGTGGGCATTCCCATGCTGCGCCCCAGTCGCGGATGTCCTGGAGACTCATCCACGCCCCGTTGGTGACCGGACACTAGGAGTCTGCCAGCCACGCCAGAAAGCGGCCCTGCGACCAGCACCGGCCAATGGCCTCGGCGCGCAGAGCCGACCGGTCGAACACCGCCAGGCCGATGATGCTGTGGCCTGAGGCGCGGCGATCGCCAAGCGTCGGTATCGTCGGCGCGACTCCGACCCCCTCCGCTGAGACCCACGCCACCGCCCGGCCGGCCGCCGCTTCGTCGAGGCGGTGCAGGAAGCGCAGGCGGCTCTCGAGCGGGAAGTGCGACAGCGCCCACGTCGTGGTAACGACAGGCAGGGCGTCCGCGGGCACACGGGCGAAGGCGTCGCGCAGCACCTCGACGGCGTCACCTTGCAGCAGCAGCGGATGGGCCGTCGCCGCCAACGCCATCTCCGCTTCGAGCCTCGCGGCCCGCTCCGTCTGATCCGGCCACAGGCAGGCGCGCAACCATCGGGCGTCATCCGCGTCGGTCACGTCGACCGGATCGAGGTCGACGCCGACCCGGGCGACGACCTCGGGCATCGCGCGCGTCGGGACGGGCCGGTCTCCCACGATCGAAGACGACAGCTGCACCGGAGATGACGGGTCGCCCAGCGATTGTCCGTTGCTGTACGTGATACCAACGCGGTCGACATTGAGATTGAGCCCAGCCGAACAACCCACGTCGATCAGCCCAACTGCATTCGCGCCTATCCGGCGCGCCGCCTCGGCAATGGCCGGATACAGCACGGCGCAGCGTCCGGTCTCGTTGGTTCGCGTCTGCCGGCGAACGGCGATGGCCACGACCGAGTCGGTCATTCGCAACAGCGTGTCGATCGCCGCGCCAGCGGCAGCGTCGCCGTCCGCAGCGGCATAGGCCGCGGCAAGCGCCGGGGCGCTTCCGGCAAGGGCGAGGTCGTGGAGCGCGGCGAGGATCACGGTGGGGTGCCGCTTGCGCGCCGGGGCCACCTCGATGGCGCGCAGCGCCTCGTCAGACTCACTCACGGCGACGGCGACGCGCTCGTACAGCGGCGATGTTCCGGCGGCCTCGACCTCACCGAAGTGTCGGTACACCTGAGCGAGCGTGCGGGCCCTACCCACGGGTGCCGCCCTTCCTGCGGTCGGCCCTGGCATCCCGACGATTCTAGCCATCGGAACGACAGCCACCGACCATTCACCTGGCACAAGAGCGCCGAGGAGATCCTCGACCGACTCGCCGGCTACTGCCGTTCCCTCAACAAATAGCGAGCGCTCCCATCAGGCACCCGGCATCGCGCTAGGCGGCGATGGCGGGGGGACGCGGGCCTCGGCGCAGCCATTGCCAGAACGTGCGTCGCGGCCGGCGGGGCGGAGGGGGCGGCCCGGCGGTGATGCCTGCGCCGCGAACCGAGCCTGCGATCTCGATGCGCAGCTGGACCGGGACGCCAGGGCCAGGCGGCTCGGGCAGCGTGACGCTCCCGCCGTGCACTGATATGTCACCGGCGTCCACCACGATGCCCGGCCTGGTGATCAGCCTGAGCCCCCCGCCTCTCACCTCGGCGGTGATGCGCAGCAGCGGCTGCGTGATCACCGCCTCGGTGAAGTCCAGCGTTACGCCGCCGCCTCTCACCTTGACGTCCAGTTCCTTCGGCACTACCCAGGGGCCATCCCGGCGGACTCCGCTGCCATGGACGTGGATCCGTACCAGATCCTTCGGCGTGGCGCTCGCCGCGCCCGCGCCGGGCGGCACGACACCGGCACCCGGCGTGGCCGGCAGGTCGGCAGTCAGCGGAGCGAGCTCGGCGTAAGTCCTGGCGGTCAGCGCGCGTTCCAGGCGGTCGTCCAGTTCTTCCGCGGAAAGCCGGCCGTCCCCGGCGGCTACCCGCAGCAGTTCCACCACCTGATCCCGGTCCGCGTGCGATGCGCGGAGTTCCTCGCCCGCGACGGTGGCAGGCAGATCGGTCTGGCCGCCTCTGCTGGATTGTGGGTCCGCCATGCCCAAACCCTAAGGCAACGCGCCAGATGCGCAACACGCCAGGCGACTTCGCGATCTGCATGATGAGCGTGCGGGCACTTCGCCCGGAGTGCAGCGCATGCTTAGGAGAGCCTTCCGGCTAATCCATGGTGCGCAGGCTTCAGACTGCGCGTCAGCGCTCGACGCTAATGCGATGCGGAAAGCGGTGCACCTCCTGCGGCCAGCCGACCGCCACCGCGATCCTGCCGGCCCAGTACCGCGCCCCGGCATCGTCGGGCACATCGACGACCGCGAACCCGCCGAGGTGCTCCTTGGTCTCGGCGAACGGCCCGTCGGTGAAGACGGGCGAGCCGCTGCTCGGGTCGACGCTGCACACGGCGGTCGACGCGTCCAGACCACCGTCGCTGAAGACGAAGACACCGGCGGCCGTCATCTCCTCGATCACGGCCCTGCCGGACGTGCCCCTCTCGCGCAGCTCCTCCAACGTGAGATCGGGCACCCACTCGTCGTTGAAGGCGATCAGGTACAGCGCCATCTCAAGCTCCTCTGCTCACGGGCAGCCCCGACGACTGCCGCTCACTTTCTCTACGAACGCACTCGCGTCAATCGACACCCGGCCAAGACTCTTTCCAAGCCTTCCGCATCGCAGCCGGTCGAACCGCATGCGACCGAGCCTGCCGCACGAAACGCACGCTAATGCCGCGCTCTGCGCTCCGAGCCTCGGAATATCGCACATCAACTGGCGGACATGTGTCGCCCATCACCTGACGGAGGACACCGGCCCAGCGCGGGTGAGCGCGGGAGCCGCGACGCTCTCATAGCCTTAACCGGCGTACCAGAAAGTCCTTGAAAGAAGTCCGGGAGGCGGTGTCGGATCGGATCAGAGCTGTTCGTAGCAGGGGTGAGCGGCCGCCTGCAAGGGGCGCCCCGAAGCACAGGAGATGATCGGAGATGCAGTATCTGGTTTCTGTGATCGACGACACTGCCGGCCTGGCCACCCCGGATGAGATGGCAGCGGTTGGTAATCCCGAGCCTGAATCCCGCACGCTTGACGCGTTCAACGACCGGCTCGTGGCGGAGGGCTACTGGGTTTTCGCCGGCGGCCTCGCGGCGCCCGGCACGGCGACCGTGATCGACAACCGGGGCGGCGAGGCGCTGTTCACCGACGGACCCTTCGTGGAGTCGAAGGAGTATCTCGGCGGCCTGTGGATTATCGAGGCTGCCGACCTCGACGTGGCGCTCAAGCTCGCCGCCGAGGGGTCGAAGGCCTGCAACCGGAAGGTCGAGGTGCGGCCGTTCGCGTGACCGGGGTCGACGTGCAGGAGGCGATCAGCCGGGCCCACCGTGAGGAGTGGGCGCGGGTGGTCGCCGCCCTGTCCAGGCGTTTCGGCGACCTCGACATCGCCGAGCTGCGCCAGGGCGCGGATCACGCCGGGGACCTAGACGAGAAAGACAACGGATGACGCCCCACGGTGCCGGACCGTCAGCGAAAAGTCGCCTTACGGTCTGCGGTCTCAGAGCTAGACCCATCCCTGACGTAGCCCTTCGCCCGTAGCTCTGGCACCACTGACTCCAGCACCTCGAAGCCGTCCCGATCATGGTCCGCAGACGCCATCGGGTCTCCCCTCGAAGGCGGGGCAGCGTGCAATTAGCGGCAGCACCGGCTGCGTGGTGACCTGGCATCGCATCGGCCACCGGGCCTCTCAGCTGATCCCCGACGCGGCCTCCCATCAAAAGAAGACTGGAGCGGCCGGCCTGGTCTCGGCGGCCCGGCCCTTGGGCTCCTCCCAGTCCTCCTGGCGGCCCAGGGCGGTGATGTCCAGGCACCTGTATACGCCCAGGTCCACTTCCTCGCCCCCGCGGCCGAACGTGGAGTACGTGTGAAAGACATCGTCCCCGACAAGCAGGAAGCAGCTGAACCCGCCCACCTCGCCCGAGGCGTCGTCGGCCCAGGCCGGATCAAGCGCGATGAGCTCGGCTTGGCTCCGGTAGTTGAAGACGACCGGGGTGACCGCCGGGTCAAGGGTGGCGCCGAAGTCGTAATTGAAATCGCTCCCAAAAGACGAATACCAAGGGAACGTCCAGCCGTGTTCGGCGCGGTATTCGGCCAGCTTGGGGTAGGGGGCGCGGGAGATTGAGACGTAGGCGGTGTCGCGCGTCCTGAGGTGCGCGAACAGGGCCGGGGACATCTCATCCATGGTCGCGGTGCAGCTTGGGCAGGCCTTCTCCCAGTCCGGGTCGTACATTGCGTGCCGGACGATGAGCTGCGAGCAGCCATCGAACAGGTCCGCCAGGCCGACCGGACCGTCCGGGCCCTCGAACGAGTAGTCCTTCTCGATCGCCACCATCGGCAGCCGCCGCCGGTCGGCGTTCAGCGCGTCCCGCTGGCGGGTCAGCTCCTTCTCCCTGATCAGCAGTTCCTTGCGCGCGGCCAGCCACTCCTCGCGTGTGACAACTTCGGGCAGATTCAACGCAACCTCCGAACCGCATGGCCAGGCCCGAGCGCCTGGCATCACCACGACGAGCGAGGAGCGCCGAGAAGGACATCTAGCACCCTCGTCTGACATCTTATTTTCGCGCGGCGTGCTTCGGCCTCCGCCACGAGGTCTTGGGCCAGGTGCAGGTCACCGACGTTGAGCAGCACGATCCGCAGGCAGTCCTCGCGGGTGGACTCATAGAACTCCGCGAATTCCGTCAGCTCTTGCTCCATACCCCTTACACGCATCACGGGGCCGATCCCTTTAGCCGCCCGGCTACGGCCGCAACCGGACAAGACAGGCCCAGCGGCCTCCCTCGCTGGCCCCATCCCTTGACGGTACGGCGACGCGAGCCCCGGTAGCTCGGGACGAAGATCGCTACGTTGCGATTTCGTCGTGCGATCCGCGTGCGACATGGTGAAGCCAACCACGGTCACACCCGGACAGCAGGGGCCACTCAGTCATCCAGCCGGGCGGCGACACAGAAGTACGTTCGCCCAGATCACAGGCATGTTCGGGGTCTGGTCAGAATTGGTGGTCAGGGGCGGGGTCGAACCGCCGACCTTCCGCTTTTCAGGCGGACGCTCGTACCAACTGAGCTACCTGACCGAGATTGGGAGCCAGGGCCCCGGGCGGGGAGGTCCTGACGCCAAACCGGGCGGTCCTGACGGGATTTGAACCCGCGACCTCCACCTTGACAGGGTGGCGAGCACTCCGAGCTGCTCTACAGGACCAAGCGTTGCCAGGTTAAACCAAGCGTGCCCCCAACGGGATTCGAACCCGTGCCGCCGCCTTGAAAGGGCGGTGTCCTAGGCCGCTAGACGATGGGGGCTCGACGGATATCGCCGCCTTGCCCGTGGCGCCCGCCGTCGGGGACCGCCCCAGCATAGGGGACGAACGCCACTGCCGGCAAAGCGGCCGTCTCGTTACCGGCACGGGAATAGCCGCGACGCCGTTCACGTCCCGCTGGCATCGCCGGCACTTAGGTGCCGTTCTTATTGATGATCTTCTCGGCGATCGAGGCTGACTCACCCTCCTCCGGCATGAGCGCCCAGGCCAGAACGTAGGCCAGCGCGCCGAATCCGCCGAACACGGTCAGGACCGCGACGACGACCCGGATCAGGGTCGCGTCCACCCCGAGGTAATCGGCCAGGCCGGCGCAGACGCCCGCCAGCCAGCGGCCTTCGACCTTGCGTTCCAGCCGCTTCCCGCCGCCCATGCCACCGGGGCCGCCCCAGCCACCGGGTCCGCCGAAGCCACCAGGACCCGCACCACCTGATCCGCCCCCGTCGGTCGGACCAGGCCCGGCCGCCCCGTTCCCGCCATTCACGTCACTCATGGAACCATGATGCCCGATCGTGGCCCGCGGACGCCTGCTGGCCAATGGCGCGAATACGCTAGCGGCGAGGCCAAGGCCAGCCGCAGGCCCGCAGAGAGGAACCAGCCATGCCGCGCACGACGGACCCAGCGCCGACCGACCTGCTCCGCGTCGATGACGAGCTCGCCGACGAGGAACGGCTCGTCCGCGATACGGTGCGCAAGTTTGCCGCGGACCAGATCATGCCGAACATTGCCGACTGGTTCGAGGCTGGCACCCTTCCCAGGGAGCTGCTTCCCGAGGTCGGCAAGCTTGGCCTGCTCGGCATGCACCTGAAGGGTTACGGCTGCGCCGGGATGGGGGCGATCGCCTACGGCGTGGCCTGCCGGGAGCTGGAGGCTGCCGACTCGGGGCTGCGCAGCCTCGTCTCCGTGCAGGGCTCGCTGGCCATGTTCCCGATCTGGAAGTACGGCTCGGACGAGCAGAAGGACGAATGGCTGCCGCGGATGGCCGCCGGCGAGGCCGCGGGCTGCTTCGGCCTCACGGAACCGGATCACGGTTCAGACCCCTCAAGCATGAAAACCCATGCGACAAGGAACGGGGCGGACTGGGTGCTCAGCGGCTCCAAGATGTGGATCACTAACGGGGGAATCGCTGACATTGCCGTCGTCTGGGCCAGCACTGACGACGGCATCAGGGGCTTCCTAGTGCCGCGTGGCACTCGCGGCTTCAGCACGCGCAACATTCACAAGAAGATGTCGCTTCGCGCTTCGATTACCTCGGAGCTGTACTTCGACGACGTCAAGCTGCCGGGCACCGCAGTCCTGCCGGGCGTGCGGGGCCTCAAGGGACCGCTGTCCTGCCTGTCAGAAGCGAGATTCGGCATCCTATGGGGCGTCACGGGCGCGGCGAGGTCCTGCTTCGAGGCGGCAGCGGACTACGCCCGCACCCGCGAGCAGTTCGGGCAGAAGATCGGCTCCTTCCAGCTCACCCAGCGCAAGCTGGCCTGGATGCTCGCCGATCTTCAGCGCGCTCAGCTGCTCGCGCTGCACCTCGGGCGCCTCAAGGAGGCCGGCGTGATCACGCCGGAGCAGGTCAGCCTCGGCAAGATGAGCAATGTCAGGACCGCAATCGACATCGCCCGCGAGGCGCGAACGGTCCTTGGCGCGAACGGCGTGACCCTGGAGTACCCGGTCATCAGGCACGCCAACAACCTGGAGTCCGTGCTCACCTACGAGGGCACCGAAGAGATCCACATTCTCGCCCTCGGCCAGGCCATCACCGGTATCTCGGCCTACCGGTAACCGGCGCTAGGCGGGCGTGGATGTGGATTTGGTGGGGCCACCTATGTCACATCCACGAACACGAGCCGCGGCCGTACGCGACCAGAACTGATGCGACGATGAGCTGCATGAGCGACGTTGCGGTCACCGACAATCAGAGCGGTTCTCAGCTGGAGATCCATATGGATGGCGAGCTTGCCAAGCTGGTCTATCGCACCCGAGCCGGACGGCTGATACTCGTGCACACCGAGGTGCCCGAGCCGCTCGGCGGGCGCGGTCTCGGCGGAGAGCTCGTGCGGGCGGCAATTGGTAAAGCCGCGGCCGGTGGCATGACGGTCGTACCGCTGTGCCCGTTCGCCCGAAGCTGGCTTGAGCGGCACCCGGACGAAGCCGCAAAGATCCCGATCGACTGGACGGCCCAGTAGCCGTCACCGCTCGCTATTCGGCGGGCGCTAGCTCAGCCGTTGGTCGCGTTCCGCGATCAGTCCGTCGTGGTACTGCCGGGCGCCAGCCATGATTGCCGCCAGTTCGGTGTGCAGCCCACGGCCTTTGCCCTTGCTAGCCAGGACACTTGCCCGGCACCCTGCCACCATAAGTACCCGCGGGCCGACACCGGCCAGCCAGTCGGCGGTCTGCGCCTCGGCAAGCGCTCCGGATCTGGCCGTCAGCAGCGGCCGGCCGAGGCGCGTCGCAGCGCGCGCCGTCTCCCGGCATCCTGCGCCGCCAGCCGGGTCGAGCAGCAGCACCGCATCGGCGAGGTAGGCGCATGTCCATGTCCGGTAGCGGAAGCTTGGCGACGACAGCTCGTGCAGGATCGCGCCGCGAAGGCGGCGTCGGCGCGCGTCACTTAGCGGCCGTCCTCCTGCCGGTAGCCGTGGGGGAAGACGAGATGAACGGCCAAGCCTGCACGCATGCCCGGCTACCGCAGCATAGGTATCCACGCCAGTCTGACCGCCGGTCAGCACGGTCAGCCCAGTAGCGGCCCGCACTAGCCCGCGGAGCGCTCCCTCGCCGGTTATCGCTGGGCTGGTCATCTGCCCGTTCCCGGCGTAACGCTCGCTCGCTACCGCGGGGAGACCAGGAGCGCCTGAATGCCGATCCCGACCTCTCCCGCGGTATCTGAAAGCTTTGCCTCAGCCAGGCCGGTGCCTGTGCCGCCCATCGTGGTCACTCGCATCCATCAGCAGCCACTCGCCGACGGGGTCGCGCTGCAAGATCACGGTGAGGTCAACGTTGATGAAGATATAAGCCCGCGGATCAAGTGCCATGCTGATGCCGCTGCCTGAGTCCGCGAGCAGCAGCGACCGCGACATCGGTGCTAGCTCCTCGCCAGGCAGCAGCGGGATCCTCGGCCTGGCCCACACCTGACAAGGTCCCGGCTCGTCAAAGTTGCCTGATTCGAACCGCCACTCGATCTCCGCCAGGTACCCGTCGGTGTTCCCGCCGGGGAACCTGGGCGGCTTTCTCTGCCGCCGGGACTGGCGGTACGCTGATGCCTTCCTGCCGATGACCGGCACGCTGATATCTTTCGCGATCCGCCAGCCGCGCGCGACGAGGACCTCCTGGCCCGCGGACTCCAAGGACGGTCTGCAGCAGCGCCACCCGCTTGCCTGGCCGGAGCGTCTGAGTCGCGAGCCGTCAGCGATCCACCGGGACCGGCCGCAAGATGTCGACCGCGACCCTCGCCAGCCGCATGTTGTCGTCCGCTTCATGCCTCTCGAGCTCCCGGGCGGCAAGTGCAGACGGCGGGCCGCCGTGCTGGGAACCAGGGCTCCATGGTCCAGCTCGTCGCCCCGGTAGCCCGGAAGCTGCCCGGCCCGGTGGGCTCAAAGAAACTCGCATGCACGAAGCCTGATGTTACCGGCGAGGACCGGCGCAGGCCGTTTCCAGAACCCTCCATAAACCCGACCAGAGCCGGGTAAACGGGCGGTCGGTGCTGGCGGATGAGGTCCGCTGGCGGTCGAATGCCTATCCGGGCGTTTCCTGATATCCACGCTGTGGCGATGACACAATGGACAGGAAATGCGGGTAGAAGGGCATGACTCCCGGTGCTCAGTACGAACGGACTGCTGGCAGCCGGGGCGGCTTTAAGTGCTGCGATTGCACCGGCCGTGCACGCCATCGTGCTCGACGACAGCGTCGTCGGCTTCCTGGCGCTTCTTGTGCTGCTGCTGGCACTGGCACTCATCGCGATTGTCCGGTTTGAGCCGCCAGAACGCGCGCCCATCGCAGAGGAGACGGCGCAGGCCGCGATGCCAGCGCACGCGCCGCGATTGGCGCAGCGGGCCCGACGCCGCTACCGTGGAGCGCCTGGGCTCCCGACCGCAGTCGGGGCGGCACCACGTGCTCGGCATCGCGGTCAGCGTCCGGTCGCTCAGACGCCGCTGCCTGTGCGGCCCTCGGACAGCAGGCTGGCTACACGGCCAGGCACGCGCCCGGTCCGGCACGCAGTCAGGGCGCGGCCGAACGACCCAGGATCTCGGGCGGCCCGCCGTGGGGTCCAGCACCCAGGCCGCCTGGGCTGGACCCGTTCATGCGTTCGTCAGAGTGAACGACCAGCGGCTCAGCCGCTGGCATCCGGCTGCTTGCAACTCAGCCCCTCGCAACCCGGCCCCTCGCAACTCAGCCGCTGGCCACTGCCTCGAGATTCTCGCGGGCAGTCTGCGTCAGTGGATGATCGGGCCCGAGCGTTTGCTCACTGTCAGCGAGCGTGGATCCGGAAGATTGCAATGGCGTCACTAAGCCGGCCAGCCGTGTGATACGCAAGCCCAAGGTTGCTGCGCAACGTCAGGGTGTCCGGGTGGGCATGGCCAAGCACGGCTCCGCAGTCAGCGATGGTCCGCTCGTAGATCGGTATCGCGTCCGCCAGTCGGCGCGCCGAATGATACGCAGAGGCGAGATTCCCGCGGGCTGTGAGAGTGCGCGGATCGCGTGCTCCCTGGACCTGCTCCCAGTCGGCGAGGGTGCGCTCGTAGACGGGAATCGCATCTTTCATGCGTCCTGCCGAATGGTAGGCGGAAGCGAGATTTCCGCGGGCGGCCAGCGTGTCCGGATGATGCGCTCCCTGGACCTGCTCGCGGTCGGCCAGAACACGTTGGTAGACCGGAATGGCCTCGCGCATACGTCCGGCGGTTCGGTAGGCGAAGGCCAGGTTCCCGCGCGCTCCCCGATCGTCTCGGGGTGCCGCGAGACCCTGGACGCGCTCATGGTCGGCCAGGATGCGCGCGTAGAGTTCGATCGCTTCCTTGTGCTGACCGGCTGCCAGGCAACAGTCGGCCAGTCGGGCGCGGGCCGCGATCGTCTCCGAGTGGCGTGGCCCGTGCGCTCGCTCCCTGGCCTCGAGATTGCGCCTGTGCAGGGCTATCGCGTCGCCGCTTCGCCCGGCGGCAAGATAGGCCGCAGAAAGCGTGCCAAGCGCAGCCAGAGTCTCTGCACCGTCGGGACCGTGCACCTGCTCGGAGTCAGCGAAGGCCCGTTCGTACAGTCCGATGGCGTCTTCCGGCTGTCCCGCGCGCACGTAGCTGTCAGCCAGCTTGCCGCGGGCGAGGATAACGTCCGGATGGCTGTCGCCGAGTAGCGCGCTATCGGCGGTCAGCAGAGCCTGCCAGTAGGACGCGGCGGATTCGGTCAGCCCGGCGCTGGCCAGGCTCTCGCCAGCCTGGGCGAGCACCGGATGAGCGCGGCGGCTCCACAGGAGGTCCCCGGTCGCCTCGCGTAGCCTTGCGGCGCACGCGCGCAGCCGCTGGCCGGAATCCGGGCTGCCTTCCACAGAGGGCCAGGCCTCGAGGAGGGCATCGGCCGCTGCGGAGCCCGCCTGATCGCGGTAATCGGCCGAGATGTAGCTCATGACCGCGTGCTGGATCTGGGCGTGCATGCGAACCGTGTGCGTACGACTCGGCCGGTCGATCGTCAGCAGTCCCAGCCGGGCTAGGACGCCAAGCACGCCGCGGACGTATGCCTGCCTGTCGGCAAGGGCCGCATCAGGATCGTCAGTCAAGTAGCGGCAGGCAGCGTCGCTCATGACAACCGCGGCCGGCACACCCTCTGGGTCCAGCATGGACGCGAACGCCATTGCGCGCCAGGCTAGGGCGGCGGGGACGACCTCGGTGGCGCGGTCGACGGCGAGGGACCAGGCAGCTGTAACGGTCAACGGCCACCGGCCAGCCGGGGACCGGGCAAGGATCTGGCGGCGCTCAGCCAGCATCGCGCGGTAATCCCGGCAGTCAACCCGGCGGTCGGTTATCACCGCAACCGCGAAAGCCATGCCTACGGGCAGGCCCTCCAGGTCCGCGGCAAGGTCAGCGGCGCCGAGCCGGAGATCTGGGTCCTCCTTCAACCCTGCCGTCAGGTAATTGACCGACTCGCGGTGGCTTAGCGGCCCAATCTCGCGGAATCGGACGCCTGGCCCGGGAGGCATTGCTGCGGCATTCCGCGAAGTGACGAGGACCCGTCGCCGTGCACCCTGCGGCCACAGTTCGGCCAGATCACGCTGGTCGGCCAGATCGTCTAGAACCACCAGCCATGGCCGGCTGGTGCTGGCTAGCCACTCGATCATCATCGGCCCTGCCGATTCGATGTCGGTTGACAGCTCAGCGACCTTCAGGTCGGCGAGTGCGCGGGCGTACCCCGTGAGGACTGCGTCCCGGCTGCTTGCGTTGACCCAGATCAGCAGGTCCGCACTCCGGGTCCGCATCAACTCCTGGGCGGCCGCTGTTGCCAGCTGCGTCTTACCGGTGCCTCCTGTGACGACCTGGCCGCCAGAATCGTTCTGTCCCGGCCCGGCCAGGACGAGAACCTCGCCGGCAACAGGCGCGTTCCCCAGCGCAATCCCTGTCTCGGTGCGCGCGCAGTAGTTCTCGGCAAGCGCCGGTATTGGCCCAGACTGCAGCGGCCAGCTTTCCCGCTGGTCCGCTGCATTGGCCGCACTTAAGCCTGTGACATAAGTGTCCATGTCAGTGCGGTTACCGCCATGCTGGTGACTTGTGGGTGACTACCGTCACATTACGGCCAGCGAATGCCCTCTACTGTCATTTTCCGCGATTAGGCAGAAGGCAACCGGCCGGCAAGCTGGACATCCACGAGGCTCAAGCTTGGTGCCGTTCTCGGCGCGGTGAGTGCCGGCGTGAACCTGTTCGGCGCGTCCGGGTGAATAGCAGGTGAGCGAAGACACGCCTCATCCACGGAGCTGGGAATGATTGAACGGTCTGAGCACATGATCAACGATGCCGCAGCGATCAGTCAGTCCCGGCATGAGCCCGAGGCATTCGCGGTGCTTTACGACCGGCACGCGGCCGCCATCTACCGCTACGTCGCGCGGAGGCTCGGCGCGGCTGCAGCGGATGACATCGTCGCCGAGTGCTTCCTGGCCGCCTTCGGCCGCAGGGACAGCTACGACCTTGATCAAAGCGAGGCGCGGCCGTGGCTATACGGCATCGCGGCCAACGTGATCGGCAAGCACCGGCGGGCAGAGCTCAGGCTGCTGCGGGCGCTCGCCCGGACGGGGACCGACCCGGTCGCCGAAGGCCACGCCGAGCGGGTCGACAACCGGGTGACAGCGCAGGCAGCCAGCCGTGCCTTGGCCGCGGCGCTGGCCGGCCTATCGCCGGGAGACCGCGAGGTCCTGCTACTGATCGCCTGGGCGGACCTGTCGTACGAGGAGGTCGCACGGGCGCTGTCGATCCCGGCGGGGACCGTGCGGTCGCGGCTGAACCGGGCTCGAAGAAAGACGCGCGAGGCGCTAGGCGGATGCGACCCGACACTGCTGCATGAGGAGTTCTGCACATGAACGATTTGGACTTCATCAGGGACCTGCGGGCCGACGTGCCGGAACCGTCGAGCGCGGCGATAGCACTCGGCCGGGCCCGGCTGACGGCCGGCATCGCGTCGCGGACCGGCCGACGAACACCTCGTTACCACATCATCCGTGCTTCCGCAGCGAAGGCTGCCAGCACCCGGCGGTCGATGCCGTCGCGCGCTCTCGTCGCGCTGTGCGCGGCCCTGGCCGCAGGCGGCGTGGCCGCGATCGTCGCCGTCAGCGCCACCGGCGGTGCTACCCGAGCCTCCCACCTGCCTGTCCGTCCGGCGGCCGTGAGGCCGCTCCAGGCCGTGCTCGCGGCCAAGGTGCTGCAGGCGGCAGCCATCGCGGTAGCGCACAGTCACGCGCGTGAACCAGCAGCCGGACAGTGGTTCTACAGCAAGACCGTGGCCTACGAATTCGGCCAGACGCCCGCGACCGCGGTGGACAACGAGTGGGGCACCTTCGATGGCAGGGACACCGCGTACCTGCAGGGCAGCCGGCTGATCGTGCACGAGAACTCCGGAGCCGTCAGTGGCGGCGGCCCTACTGCTCTGGGCCGGTTCGATTTCACCGCCACGCCGCGCACCGCTTATCGAGCGCTGGCCTCGCTGCCGTCGAATCCGACGGCCCTGCTCGCTGTCATCGCGGCGCACGTGGCCACGCTGAACCCGAACAGCGTCTTGTCGCCGATCGAGCAGTACGCGCCCACCTCGACCGGTCAGGCGGCGTTTAACTATCTGGTCGAGCTGATCTGGAACGCGTCCGACGGACAGCCCCCCGCGGCGCAGGCCAGCGTCTACCGGGCAATGGCCCAAGTGCCCGGCGTGAGCGTCCAGCAGGGCATCACCGACGCTGCCAGCCAGCCTGCGATCGGGGTGTCCGACGACGGCGGTATCGATCAGCTGCTGCTCAATCCGCACACCTTCGCCGTCATCGGCATCCGCGAGGTCAGCATTGGCGTGTCACCGCTCTACGTGGCGAGCAAGGCACAGATGGTCAGGCGCATCCTCGCAGGCCTGAAAGGCCGGCGACTGGCGGCGGCGAAGGCCATGCTGAGGAAGTACGGGAACGAGATGTGGCAGAACGCGAAGCGTCAGGATGCCCTCCCCTGGCCGCCGAAGGGCGCCATCGTGGAGTCACTCGCCATCGCTGCGCTCAAGCCGGTGCGCGCGCCCGGACTTCGTTAACAGCCGGCCCCGGCGCCCCGCGCCTGCCGTTAGCGGCTTGCAGCTCGGTGAGTGCCTGCAAGCCAGGCGATCCCGCCGCGATGACGATGACCCGCTCGGGATCCCCGGTGATGTCACCGGGGATCCCCGGGGTTCCCCCGTCGTAACGACCAACATCCGTGCCCATCCCCTCCCCAGGCTGGATGCGGCGTCACGAAAACCGTGTCCCTCACTCCCTTGTACAGAAGAATCAGTTGCCAACATGGTAAACACATTCGGTATCAGTCGTCTAGAGGCAATATGGCACAGGATTCCGCAGACAGACCGCTGGGCGGACGACATAGCGGGAGGAGTGCAGTTGTGGCAGCATCATCGGTCTGCGACCTGGTGATCGACAGCATCGACCCGCCGATGCTCGCGCCGCGCCTACCGTGTCTCTGCGTTACGCGGACCTGGTCCGCTCGCGCTCGGGGACCAGGAATGCCCGGACGCCCTCGGTCGTGACATCCTCGACGTCGCCTGGCATATGGTTAGCTGCCAGGAAGGTCGCCTAGAACCACGCAGCTAGGGTGCCGGCACCACGACCGAGGCCATTTCGAGGAGGAAACTGCAGGTCAGTGTCCTAATGAACCTCGGGGCGTTAGCTCAATGGTAGAGCAGCGGACTTTTAATCCGTGGGTTCTGGGTTCGAGCCCCAGGCGCCCCACCACCTGACCAGCAGGTTTACGGCCACGACCGGCCATCGTGCGGGTCCAGACCCCTTCGTGTGCCCGACGTGTGCCCATCAGTCCCAGCTGCGTCCCCGGAGGCGACCGCGCGCAACCGCGGAACCACCCTGGCCATGTCCTCAGCCAGCTGCGCGGCCTGGTCCTCGAACACGCTGGTATATAGGTCAGCGGTAATCGTCAGCGATGAATGCCGCAGCAATGCCTGAATGTCCTTCATGCTCGCCCCGGTCGCGTGGGCAATAGATGCCGCGCTATGCCGCAGGTCGTGCAGCCGGATCGGCGGCAGCCCAGCCCTGAACGCTTCCCACTCGAATATGTCGGTCAGCCGGTCCGGGTGATACGCGGTCCCGTCCTCGAGCGTGAATACCAGTCCGGTGTCCGTCCACTGCTCTCCCATGGACAGCTCGCTGGAGCATCCGGCTAGGAGGGGGGTCAGGAGGGTCAGCCCAGCGGCAAGCCCGCGGACCATTTGCGTGCTATTCGCTGCGTTATTTCGCTGACTAGAGCTTCGGCTGGCTTTTACTGAGGCATCCGTTCGAGTTGCCGTTGTAGACGATGACACCGACTTGGAAGTCGTACCGGTATTTGGTCCCTCCGGACTGGTAGTCGAGCGTGACGTCCTTGGTGGTGCCCACGGCACCGGATGGCTTGAGCACTAGGACGAGGTTCTCTACGTCCTGGCCCGGCGTGTGCGGGATCACCGCGCCGGCTGCATGCTGCCGTTGTTCCCATTGCACGCCGGGTGCCGGGTGGCCCGGGAAGCTGCCCGGGTAGCCGTCTGGCGGGTACCCGCTGAACACGCCGAGCAGGTCGCGGCCGGTGATCGGCACGACCCAGGCGGCGACGATCTGCATGTCGTGGGAGTCGATCAGGGTGACGTTGTCGATCTTCGCCGAGTTGCCGCGGTTGGGGAACGACAGGCCGCCGAAGGTGCCGACGCCGCCGTGGCGAGTTACGGGGAAGCACTGGACCCAGTGGGTCTTAGTGGGATGACCGAACGGTCCGGAGGTGCTCGGTCCGTCGCTGCCGCCGCAGCCGCCGAGCAGGAGAGCCAGCCCGATGGCTAGCCCTCCTGCCTTAACGACGAGTCGGTTCATCAGGTCCCGCTGCTTGTAGGGGCGGCCGTTATAGCGCCGGGCCCGGGATTGGTTCCGAGGGGTGCGTTTTTGGCGCCGCATCCCCATCCCGCATTGTTATTCCATGTGTATTTCTCGGTGGTATCGGTACTGTAGCCGGTCACGCTCGAAAGGCTGACGCCGATGCCGATCACGCTCAGGTCGAGGCCGTCGGAGAAGGTGAACGCGGTGGTGCTGGACTTTGTGATGTACGCGTTGTGGCTCTCAGGGACGCAGTGGGTGGCGTGCGGCGCGGTGCTGAGCGGTTGGATGGTACCACCGTTCACCTGATACGGGAAGGTAGCCGACTCGCCTGAAATCTGGCAGGTGCTGAAGAGGCCTTCCTCCATATCCGTTTCGGCGAACCTGCTGAGATTCACTGTCGGGAATCCTTGGGTTGCGCTGTCGTTGTGCACGACTTCGGTGCCGTTGCTGGCGCTGGCAGACCAGTTCGGATGGCTGATGTTGGTGTTGATAGCTATGTCTGTGGTGGTGCCACTACCGGTTGAATAGGAGAATTCCTTCGCCACGCTGGTGGTGCCGACGGTGGCGTTTTTCTGCCACTCGCCTCCGACTTTGCCCACCACTTGCCCGAGGTCACCAGTACGAACCCAGCAGTTGCCGCTGTCAGGGGTTATGACGCTGGCGGCTGTGCTCTTGGGGCCGACCCAGTGGACGTGGATTCCCGCCCGCACCGGGCTGGCTGTTGCCTTGCCGTCGACTGCCGCCAGCATGGTTCCGCCACGCATAACCTGGCGCGGGAAGAAGAACAGTCCGAAATGGCCGTGCCCGGCCACTTCTGCGACGAAGTGCGGCCAGGGCTACGGACACCTTGACCGCTGGCATGCCCAGAGAGCAGCTTGCCACCGTCCGTGGCGCTGGCGGCTAGGAAGCCGCGCGATCCTCGCGAGGCCTGCGCTGGCGGGTCCGAAGCTCGCTCGGGTCGCCTGCCTTGGCAGCTGCTATCGCTGCCCGGACCTGCGGGTTGTTCAGAGCGGCCAGTTCGACCGGGCTGATTGTCAAGGCCGGTGTGAGGATGAGCGTGCCGTCGGGCAGTTCCTCAGCGGTATACCTGTCATAGTCGTGGCTGCGCACGCGGGCCAGGCTTGTGCGGCCACGCTCGTCTACGACTACTTCTCTAGCTGGCATCCGTTTCTTCCTGTTACACGGTTTTGCTGTCCGTTAGCGTTTTAGCTGCCTGTTAGCGTTTTAGCTTCCTTTGACAGATTTCGACTGTAGCACGCGCTACAGCCACGTAGCCACACCTGGTATTCCCCAACTTTGGCTTTGTGGTAGTAGGCTCCGTCTTGTGTCCTGCGAGCTGCTATACCGCAAAGAGGCAGATGAGGCCCTGGACCGCCTCGAAGCCGACCCTGCCATGGGTAAGGCCCTCGACGCGATCGACGGCTGCCTCGACCGGCTGGAAGCCGACCCATTCGACCGCCGCCTCGGCACTCTCGCCTTCCAGACCGAAGAGCTCAGCAACGTCAGCGCGACCCCGGCCCGCTATGACGAGTGGTACGTCATCTGGCGGCGCGGTCCGAGGCCGCGAACCATCGAGATCATCATTGTCGCCCAACTGGACGTCTAGCCGTCGCCCCGCTGCCCGTACCGCCCAGCAAGGACATACGACCCCGCCCGGTCGAGGTTGCCGCGCCGCTTGTCGTACCGGCGAGTGGTCCGCGGATCCTTTGCCGGGCAAAGTCCTGCACGTCTCGCAGCGGCCGCACTTCCAGCAACTCGCTGATCGCGGTAGCCCGGAGCGAGTGGGCGGACAGCTGCTCGGCCTGCGGAACGCTGGCGATCCGGCCAAGCGCGCTTGAGTAGGCGGAATGACCAGGCTGGGTAGAGCGGCCGGCCGCGTTCGGTCACGAATAGCAGGCCCGATGTCGGGTTGCCCGCGCTGGGCAAGCATCTGGTCGATGGCGTCGCCGACTGGCGGGCGGGATGGCTACCCGGTCCGCGGTGGCCGCCCTTCCGGGTCAGGTACAGCACCCGGTGCCCGGAGTCGTAGCCAAGATCCTCAATATTCGCGTCCATCACCGACCCGACCCGCAGCCCGTGCACCAGCAGCAGCCGCACGGACGCGGCTCACTGTGAGCGTGTCGTTGTCGGCGGCCTCGATCGAGCCGGTCAGCCTCGCCTTGCGGACAGGCCGACTGTTGGGGGAGAAGTCCTAGTCGACGTCGGGCCGTGCGCAGCCGACGGTCGGGTTCCGCGTTGCGAGCGGGACGGGATCGTCAGCTGTATTGGCGATCATGTACTTGTACCAGGACGACACCGCGCTGATGCGGCGGACCACGCTCGCGTCAGCGGCGCCCTCGTCGAGCTGCTTCCTGATCCACAGGTCGACGTGCGTATCGACGCGATCAGGGACTCGATGCGCTCGTACGTGACATCTGCCTGCGAGCAGGTCAACAGGGTCATATTCTCGCCTTTAGGGGCTGCGGGGTACCCCGCGTCTTCCAGATCGACGTACAGGAATCCGACCTGCGCCTCGACCGCATGCTCCGCGCCAATGCCAAGGTCGATCACGCCGTTACCTAGCTGTCACCGAAGGTCGACCTATGCGGGACACTGGGAGAGCAGCATCGAGGTGTATCGGGTCGATTTGTCAGCGCAGGCAGGCGAGTCTGGTAACGGGCAGGGAAATGAAAGCTCCATCCAGGAATACGCGCGCTATTGTCGCCTTCTTGTGTTTCCCGCTGCTGTTCCTGGCCGCATGCGATGGTGCCAGTGAATCCGGTCCGCCGCCGGTAAGAATAAGCTATTGTGGCCTCAAGCCGCAGGTGCGGCCGGAGGTTATTGTCGTGACTTGTACTAACGATAGCATTACTGCTATTAACCTGACGTGGTCGGCATGGGGAAAGCCGAAGGCAACTGCTAAAGGCTCGGCACAGATAGATTTGTGCGCCTACGCCTATATGGATTGCGCACAGGGCGACTATACCTCCGTCCCCATTGTAGTGTTCGCCTCACAGATCAGGAAATGCTCGAGGAACGCACACGCGTATTCAACGTTGCGGTACACGTTCCCGCACGGCTCGCCGTGGGGCCAGCCAAGTAAGAAGGCCGAAAAATACCAATGGATACCGCAGAATCAACTCCCGCCTGCGAACCAGATCGTGAGCCTCACCTGCTGACCGCGCGTCATGAGCCCTGCATGGTATCGACAAAGCAAATGAAGAGGCTTATGCCAGCTGGCCCGATCACTGGTGCAGGCGGCTGAGGAAACGGCACGGCAGTGGGGCTGCCTCGCCGTCGAGATCACCAGCGCACGCTACCGCGACGACGCGCAAGCCTTAGCAAGCAACTCGCGTACACCAATGTTTGCGACAAGTCCGCGCGATTATTCAAGGTGCTCGACTGAGCCGGGGCACTAACGGGAGGAACAAGTTGCCAACGCAGCATGCACCGGTCTACGACCGGATCGGAGAGCGGTATCGGCGGGCACGACGGCAAGATCCGCGGATCGCGAGCCGGATCTGGTCCGCGCTCGGAAACGCGGCACCCGTACTGAACGTCGGCGCCGGCGGCGGATCGTATGAACCTGAGGACAGGCGCGTCGTCGCGGTCGAACCGTCAGCCGTCATGATCGCCCAGCGGGAACCCGGCGCAGCACCAGCGATCCAAGCCGTAGCCGAGCAACTGCCGTTCCCCGATCAGTCGTTCGGCGCAGCGATGGGAGTGCTCACGGTGCACCACTGGTCCGACCGTGCCCGCGGACTGGCAGAAGTGAAACGGGTAACCCGCGGTCCGATCGTGCTGTTCACCCGCGACCCGCACGCGGTCCCAACGTGGTGGCTGCACCACTACTTCCCGGCGACCGCGCGGCTTGAAGCCAGCCGGGAAACTCCGATCCCCCAGCTAGAAGAACTGCTCGGCTGCCGTCTTGACGTGATCGAAGTCCCCATCCCAGCCGACTGCACCGACGGCTTCAACGCCGCCTACTGGCGGCGGCCTGCGGCCTACCTTGACCCGGCAGTCTGGCAGCCGATGTCGGCTATCGCGCTCATTCCCGATGCCGACCGAACCGAGGGCATGCGTCGGCTGGAACACGATCTTGCCAGCGGCGACTGGCAGCGTCGCTGGGGCCATCTTCTCGACTGCAACGAACTTGACCTGGGCTACCGGGTCCTCGTGGCCAGGCCCGGTAGCTAGTCGGCACGCTGGGACAGGTCGAGTACCTGGTCACATCGCTCGGCTACCTCGGGATCATGCGTGGCGAGCACGAGCGCACCGCCCGACTCCGCGACCTCGAACATCCTGGCCAGGGCGAGGATCCGCGCGGCTGGGTCGAGCTCGGCCGTCGGCTCGTCGGCGATCAGCAGCCGCGGCTCCAGGGCCAGCGCCCTGGCTACCGCCGTGCGCTGCTGCTGGCCGCCGGAGAGCTCGTGCACGAGCTGCTCGGCGTGCGCGAGCAGGCCGAGCCGATCCAGAGCAGCCAAGGCGACAGTCCGCGCGCTCCGGGCTGGCCGCCCTGCAGCTCGGAGCGCCACCTCGATGTTCTCGGCCGCCGTCAGCAGCGAGACAAGCCCGTACCCCTGCAACACCAGGGACACGCCGCGGGCTGGACCGGCGAATCGGGTTAGCGGCTCGCCGTCAATGAGCACAGTCCCCTGGGTGGGCGCCGACAGCCCGGCGAGTATTGCCAGCAGGCTCGTCTTTCCCGAGCCCGATGGCCCGGTGACGGCAAGGCTCTGGCCAGCCGCGACGGCAAGGTCCACCCCGGCCAGGATGTGCTGGCCGCCTCGCTGATAGCTCAGCCCGCGTGCTTGCAGCATGTCAGCCGCGCTCCACATCAGCACGCCGCAGTTCGACGCCTGCCTCTGTCCGCACCGCCCTGGCAAACGAGCCCGGCGGCAGCGCGTCAAGCAGATCCGGCGGCAGCTGGACCGAGCCATCACGGGCGACGACCAGATAGTCCTCTCCGGCGTGACCCTCCGCGCCGACCTTGCCGTCGCGGATGGTGATCGTGCGGCCAAAGGCCTGGCCGAGCTGATGATCGTGCGTAACGACGATCACCGTCGTGCCAAGGTCTTCGTTCGCAGCCTGCAGGAGCCCGGTGACGAGATCGGCCGACCGGTGGTCAAGCTGGCTTGTTGGCTCGTCTGCCAGCAGCAGCCGTGGCCCGTTGGCCAGCGCGATAGCGACCGCCAGCCGCTGCTGCTCACCGCCGGAAAGCCGACCGGCTGGACGAGTGGCGAGGTGCTCCAGCCCTACCGCCGCGAGCAAGCCCATCGTCCGGCGCCGCTTTGTGCTCCGGGTCCGGCGGGTCGGCGCCTGCGCGAACAGCACGTTCCCCGCAACGCTTTCGTAGGCGAGCAGATTGCGACCGGGGTTCTGCATGACGATGCCCACTTCCCGCAGCCGCATGTTCGTAGCCTCGCGGGCCTTCAGGCCGCCGAGTTGCATTCCGCACACCTCGACCCGGCCCGCTGTCGGCTGGAGCAGGCCCGCCAGTAGCCAGAGCAGGGTCGACTTGCCCGCGCCGGAGGGGCCCAGCAGCGCGACCGTCTCGCCCTCGGTGACCGTGAGGTCGACCCCGCGCAGCGCGGTTACCTGCTGACCGGCGTCGCCGTAGATGTGCACGAGATTGCTGCAATGGACGATCGCAGTCGCGGCGTCATTTCTGCTAGTGGTCTCGGTTACCGCTGTCATGCCTGACCCTCCCGGAGCAGATCGGCCTTGACTCCCCGGATCAGGGTCAGGCTCGACAGCACGGCCGTGAGGACGAGCAGCGCGGCCGCCACGCTGAGCAGCGAGGCGATCGGCCCGGCTGCCGCGACATAGTTGAGGGTCGGCTGTGTGGGGAGGGCTGGTGAACTCCGGCACGCTGCGCAAGAGGAATCTCGCCGCGGTCAGGCCGGTCGCGGCGCCGACTAGCGCGCCGAAGCCAAGCACCACCGCGAGCTCGATCAGCAGAGCTGACCGCAGCGTTCGGCGACGGACCCCGGACGCCTCCATGGCGGCGTACTCGTACCGCCGGCGGCGCGCCGACGCGTACAGCCCGAGGATCGCTGCTCCGGCTGCGAGAAGTGCGGCGGCGGCGGCGTCGGAGAGGAACAGGGCGCTTGCGAGCGCGGGACCCTGTCGCTGGAACTGGGCCGAGGCTGCCGCGATGGAGCTGACCGACAGGATGCGGACTCCGCTTGCCAGCAGCTTCGGCCGGATCAGCGGAAGCGCTCCGGCCGCGAGCCACACCTGCTGGCTGGCGACTGATGAGGTTGCCGCCCGCCTCCAGCTCCGCGTACCGCCGGTCGACGATAACGCCATTCGCCGGCGCGGCCGGGACCCACGGCAATGCTGCCAGTGCTCGCATCTGGACCGGCGAACCGTCCAGGCCGTTGCCGGTGAATAGCGGCTGGCCGGAGGTGACCAACGGCGCGGCGACTATAGCTGGCAACGGCGAAGGGACGTCGGCGACGCCAAGCGTCGGGTCGTGGGCGCTGGGAATACCGGCGATTGTCCAAGTGAAGCCCTTCGGGCTCGGCCGTGACTGCTAGATGCGGCCGACTGCGCTGACTGCTCAGCGGTCTCGTCCCGCCAGGTGGCCGCTGAGTCCAGGCTGCGCACGGGAACGACCGGGACCCACTGGCCGCGTTGCCTGACATCCAGCGCGCCGACCGTCAGCTTGCCGGAGACCTGAGCGGCTAGAATTGCCGTACGCCAGCTGCCCTCCTGGCAGCGTCAACGCCAGGCTCTGCAGCACGCACGGGCAGCCAGTCAGCGATCCGGTGAGCGTCACCGTGCCGTGCTTGGGCAGGGCTCCGAACGTCACCGGCGAGGCGCCAGTCGTGACGTTGGCATAGAGCTGTTCGCCAGCGACCGACATCGAGCTGACGTCGACAGTGATCCGGGCTGCACTGCCTGCCAGCACGATCGGGGCCGCAGCGGGCGGGCTCAGACCGCTGATAAGCGCGTGGTCCTCTCGCTGCGACAGCTGCCCGGGCCACGATGCGATCCGGGCGAAGCGGGCCGGATCGACGGCGATCGTGTACTCGCCCGCGGTCCCCCCGCTCACTCCGATATAGGTATCGACGGCCGTGGCAAGCCGACCGGACGGATCGGCCTTGTCCACAATCGCGCTCAGGGTCCGGCCAGCCGGCACATCGACGGTCAGCACTTCCGGCGCGCCCACCCGCGCGCTCGCTACGAGCTTGTAGTTGCGCTGGCCGACCGACCAGGCAGTGAACGCGAACGCTGCCAGCGAGAACGCAGTGGCCAGCACGATGGTGGTCCGGACGCCGCCCTCCCGGCGGGCGATATGCCGGATCGCGAGGTAGCTGGCGAGGCCGCCGTGCCGCGAGGTGACGCCATAGAGCGCCCGGCAGATCAGAGGCAGCAGCCGGGCGGCCACGACGGCGACCGCCAGGCCAAGCAGGCCGGGCACCAGCAGCTCGAGCACGCCATGGCTGGCTGAACCGATCTGGCGGCTCGACAGCACCTCCGCCAGCCCGGCCGCGGACCCGGTCAGCAAGATCGAGTCCACCACCCAGCCGCGACTCCCGGCAAGCCGGCTTGGTCGCCGGAACTGCTGGACGACGCCGCGCCGCAGGGCGCGCTGCGCTGCCAGAATGACCGCAGCCAATCCGCCTGCGACAGCCGCGGCCGCTGCCGCCGCAGGCAGTCCAGGGCAGGCCAACGGGAGTGTGCGGCAGGAGCAGCGCCCTGGCGAGCTGATCCGCAGCCGCCCAGCCGGCCAGCAGTCCAATTGGCAGCGCGGCGAGCAGGATGACCGCAGGCTCGGCCAGGCCGAACAGCAGGATGCCCAGGCGGCCGTGCCCGCGGAGCTTGGCCAGTGCGATTTCGGCGCCGCGTGCCTCGACCGCCTCCGTCACGATCAGGAACAGCAGCAGCCAGCTCAGTAGGAGGAGGGTGAGCGTCGTGAGCGTCACCGGCACCGCGACCGCCCGCCAGCCCGATTCGACACCCGTCAGAGTTGTCTGCGCGGTCGTCTCCGGGACGATGTTCTGTGTAGTAAGGGCGACGCTGTTCGCAAACGCCCCCATCCCGGCGGCCAGCGGCCGGACATCACCCGCCGGAATGCGGCTGATCGCGAGCTGGTCGTCGATCACGCTGGTGCCCTGCTGCCCTGCGGTCAGACCACTCATGGTCGCCTGAGGAGTAAACGCGGCGTCCAGACCTGCGGCGTTCTTGGCGCCGGACGGCTGCTCGATCGGGAAATAGCTGCCCGCGCGCAGCACCCAGTAGTCGGCAGCGGCGCCCGGCGGCTGGTATACGCCGGTGATCGTCAGCGTCGGCCACCCCGACCCGTGGATCTGACTCCCGATGTGCCAGCCCGTGGCCGGACCGGTGTCCGACTTGCTCACGATCACCTGGTTAGGCCGCGTCGGACAGCGTCCGGTGATCACCAGATGCGCGCAGAAGTCCGTCCGCCACACCAGCAAGAACGTCTGGGCAGGCGCCTGATCGGTAACACTGCCCTCGATCGATTCGACCGGCGGCGCGAACAGGCGCTCCTCGCCCTTGACGCCGAGGTCGTGGACGAGTTCCCCGGTAACCGCCACCCGCAACGACTCCAGCGTGCCGTTCATCAGCCCGCTCTCTGTGGCCTCGAAGCCGCGGCTGAGCAAAGGAGCACTCGACATGTCGCCCACGAGGATTGAGTGCAAGGCCGCCTGGTAGTACACCGGCCCGGCCGCCGCGGCGGCCGCCGCCACCACGGCCACGACGAGGATCATGGCGGCCGACCCGGCGCGGTGGACTAGCCCGCGGCCCAGGGCGATCAGCTGCCTCATCCGCTCAGCCGCCCGTTCGTCCATAGCATTGGCTGCCCCTGACCAGCCGTCGCAGACTCGGTACCCGCCCTGACGACCAGCCAGTTCCCGCGCGGCCCGCCGTCGCATATCACTGATGTGTCATCGGGAGACCACGCGCAGGCGGTCGGACCTAGTCGGCTGCTGTCGCGCAGTGCCGTCGTCACGTTCCGACCGCCGATCGTCCACTCGATGAGCTCGGGCCCGGCTCTGTTATAGCCGACGAAGGCGAGCGCCCTGCCCGAGTGAGACCAGCCAGCCCAGGCTAGGCCACCGGCTCCCGGCGCCGACCCCAGCAATGCGCCGCTCCGGCTGAGCACCACGATGCCGCCGGCGCTCCCGTTCAGCGCGCTGACCTGCACCGCGACCATCGATCCCTGCGGGTTGGGAATCGGCACCAGCGATACCGCGGTCCCGTGCCTGATGCCAAGTGCGTGGTTGAGCTGGCCAGTTGTCGCGAGCAGGCGAGATCGTGACCGCGCGTCAGTAAGGACAATCCTCGCGTCCGGCTGGATGCCGTTCGAGAATGGTCTGCCTGGCCTGGGGACGGCGATGAAGGCGCCCTCCTGCCGCGGATCTCCGGCAGCGGAGTCGGCTGGACCTAGTGACACAGCGCGGCCGGTTCGGACCGACTCGACCGCGGCGACAGAGATAGTCGACTGGAGCCCTTGCACCCCTGTCGGAAAGCTCAGCTCGACTACGCCGGTGTCGTGATCGCTCCACGGGTTCGCCATGAAACCTGGCATGTCGCCTGGAATGAATGACAGCGCGTTCGGCACCGTCTGCGGATGACCGAGGCTTGATAGGGACAGCAGGCGTCCGATTGCCGCGTCAAGCAGATACTTCCCATCGGCCGAGACGGCAGGGTCCGGATTCGAGCTGAACTGGCCGAGGTTCTTCCACACCACTACCTTGCCGGTCCGCATGTCGGTTGCCGACAGGTAGCTGCCAGGTGTCTCGGCTAGGACCACCCCGGTCAGGCCGCGGACATACGACACCGATACAGCCGCGCTGTGGTGCGCGGCTGGACCGGACAGCGAGTAGCCGAGCCAGCTACCCAGCCCGGCGAGCAGGACGACCAGCGTGACACCGGCGCGCCGCCACGGGCGGGCCGGCGGCTCCGGGTCAAGGGCGGGGAACCGGGGGCGCGGGCTAATCTGTGACGAATCAGCCGGCTGCACTGCCTCAATTTAACAGCCGAGCGGACCCTACTAGGTCACGCGCCGGGAACGGCCGAGCACCAGCCGGGATAACGCGACCGGGCCCAGCACCTTATCCACGCCGGAGAAGGCAAACGCCGCCTGGCCCGTACCTGTCACTGCCTTGGTAATGCGGCCTAGCGTCCTGGCGTCCGGTTCTGGCAGGTCATCCAGGGCGTGCCAGCTGACCTCGACCGACTCTGAATCGTTCACCCGCGCCGTCCCGCCGGTAGCCCGGCAGCGGAACAGGATCTCCAGGTACTGGACCACGTCGCCGTTCGGATAAGTGATCACTCCCGAGACGGTCACTGCCACGAGCGCTTCCGGGACGGCTATCACGCCGGTCTCCTCGTATATCTCCCGCACCGCGGCGTCGGCCTGCTCCTCGCCGGGGTCGATGATGCCGCCAGGGAGCCCCCAGTTTCCGGTATCGGCCCGGCGGCCGAGCAGCACCCGCCCGTCGGCATCGAGAACAACACCCGCAGCGGTGGACAGCCACAGCAGGTCGTGGCCGATATGTGCGCGCAAGCCGGTAATGAATTCGGGAGTCGGCATGGCGGCGACACTATCGCGGGACCGGTTACGGCCGGGTCCCGAAGGACGGCCGGCCCGGCTGCGCAGGCAGCACCGCATAGGCATCGCGGACCCACTCGCACAGCAGCGGCCGGGTCTCGCGCGGATCAATGATGTCCTCCACCCCGAATCGCTCAGCGGTCCGAAACGGGCTGCGCACCTCATCCAGCCGCGCGCGGATGTCGGCGAGCAACGCCGCAGGATCGTCGGCCGCCTCCAGATCGGCCCGGTAGGCGGCCTCGATGCCGCCCTCGACGGGCAGCGAGCCCCAGTCCGCCGATGGCCACGCCCAGCGGCGGACGATCCGTGTGCCTGTTGACCAGGCCGGCGCCGCCGACACCGAAGACGCGGCGAACGATGATCTCGGCCCCCGGCACGCTGCCCTGGTACACGGCGCTGATCGCCCGGACGCCGTGCCTGATGGTCGCCCGCTGCTCAGCTCTGGTGCCGATGAGCAGCCCCGGCTGATCGGTGAAGGTCACGACCGGCAGGTGGAACGTCGAGCACAGGTCCGCGAGCCGGATCACCGCATCGGCACCCTCGGCCGTCATGCAGCCGCCAGCGACATACGGATCACAGGCCACCACGCCGACCGGATGCCCGTCGAGCCGGGCCAGCGCGGTCACGATTGACCCGCCGTACCGCTGGATCTCGAGCAGCGAGTCTTCGTCGAGCACCGCGCGCAAGATCTCCCTGATGCCGTACGGCTTGCGCCGGTCGCGCGGCACTACCGAGAGCAGCGACTCCTCCCGCCGCGTCACCGGGTCCGCCGAGGCAATCACCGGCGGCAGCGAGTAAGCGCTCGGCGGCAGATACGACAGGAACTGGCGGATTAGCCCGAACGCCTCGGCCTCCGAAGCGACGGTCAGGTCGACGGCCCCGTTCCTGGCATGAACTCCGGTGCCGCCCAGGGTTTCCTTGTCGACGTCCTCGCCGACGCCGCTCTTCACCACCGGCGGGCCGGCGACGAACAGCTGAGCCGTCCCCTCGACCAGGATGGACAGGTGGGCGGCACACAGGCGGGCCGCGCCAAGGCCCGCCACCGGGCCAAGCCCGGCCGCCACGACCGGAACGACGGACAGGTTGTCAACCACGTAGTCCCAGCCCGGATTGACGGGCACGTAGGTGTGCCCGGTCTGCTCAAGGGACTTGACGCTGCCGCCCCCGCCAGTCCCTTCGACGAGCCGCACGATGGGCAGCCGCAGCTGGTTCGCGAGCTGCTCGGCGTAGATCTGCTTGCCCGCGATGGCCGCGTCTGCCGCGCCGCCGCGGATGGTGAAGTCGTCCCCGCCGACAACGACCTTGCGGCCGTCGATGCGGCCGGTGCCGGTGACGAAGTTGGCCGCCATGAAGCTCGCCAGCTCGCCGTCTGAGGCGTACCTGGCCGCGCCGGCGAGGGCGCCGATCTCGCTGAACGAGCCGTCATCAAGCAGCTGAGCCAGCCGCTCCCTGACGGTCAGCCGTCCCGCGTCGTGCTGCCGCCGGATCTTGTCCGGACCGCCCATCTGCTCAGCGAGGTGCTGCCGCCTGCGCAGCTCGTCCAGTTCCGGTTGCCATGTCATGCCGACACAAGCTAACTCACCGCAGCACCTCGCCACCAGACCGGCGGCCGGTGACGAAAGCGCCAATTTCGGCTGAGGAGCGCAGCCCCGCAGGGCCGCTAAGCGACGTCCGCCAGGTCCGGCTCAGGCGAAGCAGACAAGTCGCCGCCTTCGCCGGACCGCCATTCGGCGAACGCCATAGCCAGCAGGCTCGGCACCAGGTCAGTCGACCGCCGCGCCACCCAGGCGGTGCCCTTGGTGGCCATCCAGGCCAGCTGTTCCGCCCTGGTCGGTGGCTGGTTGAGCGGCTCGGCGCCTGGCGGCGCCACCACCGGACGACCAGCCACGGCGAGCAGGGCGTGGAACCGGCGCGCGATCAGCCGGTGCCCGCGCTCGCTCGGGTGCAGCCGGTCAACGGCCCACATCCGCGGGTCAAAGACCTCCGCGTCGCCCGCCGCATCGAAATGCAGCGTGCCGAACCGCTCGGCCACGTCGTCCATCACCTGGTTGACCGCGTGTGCCCGCCGGGCCAGCGGCCGGGCCATGACGCCAGGCACGCCGAGCATCCGGCCCGGATCGGGCAGCCGCATGGTGAGCACCTCGGCGCCGCTTGCGCGCAGAGCGCCGACCACGTGCGCAGCGGACTTCCCGATCCGGTCGGGGTCAAAGTTCGGGCGCAAGGTGTCGTTCACGCCGATGACGACACTGGCCACGTCCGGCCGCAGCTGCAGCGCCGTTGGCAGCTGGTCGCGCTCCAGATCGGCCCAGCAGGCCCCGTTCCCGGCGACGATGTGCAGGTCCGGCTCCGGCATGCTCTCCGACAGCAGGACCGCCCAGCCGCGCCAGCCTCGTTTGCCCTTCCGGGCGCGGCCGCCGGGCCGACCGGGCGGCGGCTCGAGCCGGATCGGGTCGCCGATCCCGAGCGTGATCGAGTCGCCCAGGGCGACGAACCTCGTCATGCTGCCACCGCCTCTCGCTCCGCCGAACCAGCCGACTCAAGCACGTCGGCGTAGTGTCCGATCAGCTCATCGCACATCACCGGCCAGCTGCGGTGCAGGACCATCTGTCGGCCCGCGCGGCCCTGAGCCGCTCGCAGCGCCGGATTGGCCGCCAGCCTAGAGACCGCGCCGGCAAGTGCTGACCCGCTGCCAGGCGCCACCAGGAATCCGGTCGTCCCGTCCCGGACCAGGTCAAGCGGACCGCCCGCAGCTGGCGCTACCACCGGCAGGCCGCTGGCTGCGGCTTCCTGCAGTGTCTGCCCGAAGGTGTCGTGCGGCCCGCTGTGGACGAACACGTCGAAGCTGGCGTACAGGCTGGCCAGCTGTTCCCCACCCCGCTGACCGAGGAACACCGCCGAGGGAATTGCCCGCCGGATCGTGGCCTCGGCCGGCCCGCTGCCGACGATGACAAGCCGGACTCCCGGCAGGGCCGCGGTCGCGGCCAGCAGGTCGACCCGTTTCTCGGCGGCAAGCCGGCCGACGTACCCGACGATCAGCTCGCCGCCGGGCGCCAGGTCGGCCCTCAGCTGCTCGCTTCGCTTCGCGGGGTCGAACCGACGGCAGTCCACGCCCCTGGCCCAGACCTGCACCCGCTCGATGCCGTGGTCGCTCAGGTCAGCGGCCGTGGCGGTACAGGGCGCGAGCGTGCGGTCGGCGGCGTTGTGAATCTTGCGTAGGCGCCGCCATGCCACCGCCTCCCCGACCGCGCCAGCCCGGTAGAGCCTGGCGTAGGCCGGCAGATCGGTGGCATAAACCGCCACGATGGGCACGTGCTGATCGAGCGCGGCGGCGCAGCCGCTGGCACCGAGCACGAACGGCCCATGCAGGTGCACCACGTCTGCGCGGTGCTCCGCGATAGCCTCCCGCACCCGAGAGCCCGGCAGGCCGACACGGAAGCCGCGGTAGAGCGGAACGGCGATCGACCGGACGCGGACGATCGGGAACTCGAAGCCCCGATCCGGCAGCGGCCTGCCGCTGGCCGCCTCGGGCGCGATTACCAGTGGCTGGTGGCCTCGGGATAGCAAATGTTCGGCCACACGCACCGCAGTGTGCGCCACGCCGTTGACATCGGGCGGAAATGACTCCGTGACATAAGCAATTCGCACGCTCACACCGTCGGTCATCTCCATGCCAGGAACGTACGCCACGCCGTAACGATCCGGCGAACTGTAGGTGACATCTCAGCGAGCTAAAACGGGCTCAGCGGCAGGCGAGCCGGGGACTTATTCGGCTGTCTCGGTGCAAATTACGGCCGCAGCCTTCGGACCTGCTGTTTCACTCCCGCGGGAACGAGGAAGTCCCGCGAACGGACCTTTCGTCCGTGCGCGGGACCCTCGTGCTGACTAACGTGCCGAGCCTCGGCTTGGCAACAGCGTCGGCCTCAGCGTCAGCCGGGCGCGCTAGTTGTGGTACCTGAAGTCAAGCGCGAGCTTGTCCAGGTTAGGCACGCCGAGGCCGGACCCGGGGTTGTAAATCGCGCCGGTGCTCCCGGTGTAGTAGAGGTTGTCGTTGTTCGGGCTCTCGGAGTCCAGCGGAGTGAACGGCGTGATGCTGTGTCCGGCCGCGAACTTGTAGATCGCCGGGTTCCAGAACCCGGTCCGGTGATGCAGGTAGGAGTCGATCACCGCGGCCGAGCCGTTCAGCTGCGGCGCCACGAAGCTCGTTCCGCCCCATCCTGGCGCAAGGGCCGGCAACCCGACCGACGGGAACTTGCTGAAGTACTCCTCGTAACCGGTGTACGGGTCGGCGTCGGCAACGACGTCCGGCACGGCTCGACCGCCGGGCCCGGAGAAAGTCCCCTCCTGCACCGCCGGCGGTGTGGCCGGGACGGTGCTGGCCCCAGACCAGGCAGTCCACCTGGTCGGCAGGCAGGTCACACCTGCCGGGGGCGTGCATGTGGTCTTCGTGCCGTAATCGCGGTAGCGCGTCGGCATCTCGTAGCTGACGTAGTGGTAGACGTCAATGTTCTTGATCTTGCTCTGATAGCCCGGCTGGTTTTCCACCACGCTGTATCCGCCGCCGCTACCGCCGGCGTAGTAGGTGTCCGCGACGAACGGTGGCTCAGAGCTGAATGCTGCGCCGCTCTTGCTGGTCTGGTCAGGGAACAGGTAGTAGTACGGGAACAGGTAATCCCAGCCCCAGGTCCGCTGGGCAGTGATGGCCACTGTGGTCAGACCGCCGCTCTGGTCGTACAGCGGGATCTCGCCGCGATTGGTCGTGCCGCCGCCTGCTGTTACCCATGGGCTGTTGGCCGGGTTGTCGACCGACAGTTCGGTGTAGGGCGATGGGTCGGCGACGTCGTCATAGGCGCCCGCGTCGCCGGAGGCAACGAATGCACTCTGGCCCTGCGCCGCCATCTCCAGTCCTGCCTCGTCGTAGATCTTGCCGTAGGTCGCCGATTCAGTCCTGCTCGCGGCGATCGCCTCATTGAAAATCTCCGACTGGCCCCAGCTCGTCGAGATCGTGGCTGCCTTGTTCTGGCTTGCCGCGCTGAACCACGCGTCCGCCTGCCCGTAGTCGGTATTGGGAGCCTGGTAGACGACGATGCTGGCATCTGGCGCGAGGGCGCCAGACTGCTCAACGTCGAGAGTTGTCTCGCCTGAGCCGCTGCCGTTACTTACCCGGCCCGACCCGCCGTCAATGTTGTCGAGCCTGATCCGGCTCGCCTTGGTCTTGATCTTCAGGACGCTGGACCAGAAGTGGGTCGCATCAGACGGCTGGAGGCTGGCGTACGTAATGATGCCGATCGTCTGGCCCTGGCCCTTCGCGCCAGCGCGCTGCAGCGGCGTGAGGCCGTACTGCGATGCGAAGCTCGCCGGCGTGCGGTTGCCCTGCTGCAGGCCCTTGGGCGTCGAGCGCTCCTCGCGTGTGGGTGTGTGCACTGCGTCACTGCTAGCGACGGGGTAATTGGTGAGGCCGAGGATCGAGGTCACGAACGAGGCAAGGGTCTTCGGCAGTAGCGGCCTGTCCGTGGTGCCGTGGAAGGTAACGGCCGGCCGGGCAGGCTGGTTGCCGCGAGCCGGGATTGCCGCGGCGGTGTACTCACTCTGGGTGACCGAAAGCGCCTTGTTCCATTGCCAGGCCCGTCCGGTCCCGCTCACGTCCAGCCGGTCGCCGTATGCGGTCGCCTTGATGCCGTAGCCCTTCAGGTACTTCTGCAGCGCCGCGACGTGAGCACGCGTCTGGCCGTATCCGCTCGCGAACTTCTGGACCGACAAGAAGCCGTGGGACATTCCGGCATTGACGAGCGATTCGAGCGCGCCGGCGTTGCGCAGCCGCAGCACGAAGGAAACGGTCTCCTTGGTGCTTCCCTTCACCGGAAAGACCCGGTGAGCTCCGACGGCAGCAGCGTTGAGACCTTGCGCTACGGCCACTTTGACCGTACTCGGCCCGTGGCCTGCGATTGTCCCGCCCGCACTGGTTCCAGTTCCGCCCGCACTGGTTCCGGCCGCACTGGTCCCGCTCGCACTGGACCCAGAGTCCGGAGCCGGAACGGTAGCGGCGCCGGCCTGCACTACCGCGGACAGTACGACCAGCGAGCCGGCCGTACCGGCCGCAAGCAGGGTCGCAGCGCGCAGCCGTCTGGACCGGATTGCAGGCTTCAAAGTTTGATCCTCCCGTGTAAATGCCACAAGGGCACTCTGCCGCCGGATCCCGGGCCAAGGTGGTAGTTCTGCAGAATTGCGACTACCACTTAACCCGCAACGCCACGGTCGACAGACCGGGAGGCCGTCACCGCGCATGTGAGGTACGTCACTCTCGCGGCGACGCGGGCCCGCTACGCCCTGCGCGCGCGGTCGTCGGCCGTGCGCCGCCGGTGCGCCGACCGGGGCGGCCGGCCTGCATCCCGGCGGGCCCTCGGCGGCGTTCCCGCGGGCCGCGGGCGCCGCTCGGGGGCGGGCGGTGGCGGCGGCACCGGCGTGCCGGTAGTCGCAATCTCCCGCACAACCGGATGGCCTGCCGCCACGTGATGGCGGGCAGGCTGCACGCCAGCGGCGTCATGGAGACGCTGGATCTCGCGGACTTGCTCCCGCATGGCCAGCGTGACGACCAGCCCGGTCGCGCCGGCCCTCGCAGTGCGGCCAGAACGGTGCAGGTAGTCCTTGTGATCGTTCGGCGGGTCGAAGTGCACGACCAGCTCGATCCCGTCCACGTGGATGCCCCTGGCCGCGACATCGGTAGCGACCAGCACCCTCGGGTGCCCGGCTGCGAATGCGTCCAGCGCGCGCTGCCGCTGATTCTGGTTCCGGTCGCCGTGGATGGCCGCAGCGTCCACTCCGGCCCGCTCGAGCTGCTTGGCCAGGCGGTCGGCCCCGTGCTTGGTCCGGACGAAGAACAGCGTGCGGGCCGGGCGGCTGGCGATCTCAGCCGCGACCGCTACCTTGTCCTGCGCGTCCAGCACCAGAACGCTGTGCTCGGCCGCGCCGCCCGTCAGTATTTCCGGCGTAACCGCATGCAGTGCGGGATCGCTCAGGTACGACTGCACAAGCCTGTCGACGCCCCGGTCGAGCGTGGCCGAGAACAGCATCCGCTGGCCGCCGGTGGGGGTCTCGTCAAGGATGCGCGTGACTGACGGCAGGAAGCCGAGGTCAGCCATGTGATCAGCCTCGTCGAGCACGGTGATCTCGATGTCGGTGAGCATGCACGCCCTGCGTTCAAGCAGGTCGATGAGCCGCCCGGGCGTGGCGACCACGATGTCGACCCCGCCCGCGACGCGGTTGATCTGCCGGGAGATCGGAACTCCGCCGTAAACGGTCGTGACGCTGACGCCCAGGCTGCGGCCGAGCGGCGTCAGCACGCTCGCGACCTGCTCCGCGAGCTCCCTGGTGGGGACCAGGATCAGGCCTCGCGGCGCTTTAGCTCGCGGCCGGCCGGGCATCCCGGCGATCCGGCTGAGCATGGGCAGCCCGAACGCGAGGGTCTTGCCCGACCCGGTCTCAGCGCGGCCGAGGACGTCACGGCCAGCGAGGGCATCCGGCAGCGCGCGCGCCTGGATCGCGAATGGCTCCCTGATGTCGCGCGCAGCCAGCGCGGCAACGAGCGGGCCGGAAAGTCCGAGCTCGGCGAAGGTCATCACAGGCGGCTGGGGCTGCTCGGCCGCGGCGGCAAGCGCCCGGTCTAGCTCAGACCTGGCGTCATCGGGCCGGGGCTGCCGGCGGCTGTCAGACGGCCGCTGGCCGCTGGCCGGATGACGCATCGGTTTGCCACGGTAGTGGGCAGGGGCGCGTCGGCGCCCTGAGGTATATGGCATATTTTGCCAGGCTCCATCGGTAGTAGTCCTGGGCCGCGTCATGTCAAGAGTCGACGACAGCGGCGAAACAGCAGGCTCACCGAGAAGCGGACAGCTCGAATAGCGACCATGCGAGCATGTGCACGAGTGAGCACAGGGCCCGCGGCAGTGGGGTTTGCGGGTCGTATGTGGCCAACGCTATCAGCGGCGGGGATGTTCCCCGTACCTGGGCCGCGCCAGCATGGCCTTCGCTAACCTCCGGCGCAGACGGCTTTGAGGGCGTGACGCTCGGCACTAGGTCAGCGCAGCAGCAGCCGGGCGGCCAGTTCCAGGTGCGAGGCCACGTCATTCGCCGATGCGCGCCTGGTCACCCAGGCCACCAGGTTGGACAGCCAGACGTCGCCAATGACCCTGGCGATGGCACGCTCGTCCGCTGTCGGCTCGCCGTCGTGCATGGCCTTGGTCAGCATGTCCTCCATCATCTTGGCGACAGTGTTGACCTCCGCGGCCGCACTCGGGTCGGCGAACATGAAGGCCCTGGTCATTGCCTCGGTGAGCAGCGGCTCCCGCTGCATGGACCTGGTAACCCGGCCGAGCACGTAGAGCATCCGGTCGTAGGGCGTGTCACCAGGTAGCGGCGACCGGTCAAGCTTCTCCTGTGTCCGCTCGAACTCACGGGCAAGGCCAGACACCAGCAGGTGAATCTTGGACGGGAAGTAGCGGTAGAGCGTGCCGAGCGCGACGTCAGCGCGCTCGGCCACAGTCCGCATCTGGACCGCGTCATAACCGCCCTTGGAGGCAAGCGCGAGCGTCGCGTCCAGAATGCGCTTACGCCGCTCGCGCTGGGCAGCCGAGCCCAGATCGGCCTCGGCCGGACCTGCCGCGGCCTGCTCCGCGGCGCTAGTAGGTGTTCTCGGCGCTGCCATCGCGGCCTTTCTTTCGCACAAGATCACTGCTCCCCCGGGCGGGCCACAGACCTGGCCCACTATAGGTATAACGTGTTCTAATTTTCAGTGCCAGCCGAGGAGTGCGAGGGATCAGGAGGACGACTTGCCGATCGCGAGTACCGACGATCAGCTTGCACTCCAGGCCTCGATTCGCGAGTGGGCCAAGCGGGCCGGCACGATCGACGTCGTCCGCGGCCTTGAACCCCCCGTCGGCCGCCACGGCGTGGCCACGACCTCGGGGACTGGGCCCGCAGCGGAGCGCTGGGCCAGCCTGGCAGAGCTCGGCCTCTTCGCAATCGGCATCCCCGCGGCCGCTGGCGGGTCTGGCGGCAGCGTGGCCGAGCTCGCTGCGGTGCTGGCACAGGCGACCGAGTCCCTCGTACCCGGCCCGGTGCTGCCGACTCTGATCGCGGCGCAGGTGCTAGCCCGCTGCCAGGACCAGGCCGCGGCGCAGCCTGCGATGCAAGCGCTGGCAGCAGGCGAACTCTCGGTAGCCGTCGCGCTCAGTCCCGGCTCGCTGACTGGCGCGCGGCAGCCGGACGGCTCGCTGTCGCTGCGCGGAGAGGTAGCGCAGGTGCTCGGCGGCGGCGGCACGACTCACCTGCTTGTCAGCGCCGCGAGTCCTGACCCCGCAAGCGACGCCGTCTGGTGCCTGCTGCCCGTCAGCCAGCCTGGCGTCACGCTGGCTGAGTGCGCGCCAGCGGATTTCTCCCGGCCGCTCGCCGACATCTCCATGTCCGGTGTCGTCGCAGCGCCCGACCAGATCCTGGCAGGCATCAGCAGTGAACATGTCCGCGACATTGCCGCCACGTTGTGCGCGGTGGAAGCGGCCGCGGTGGCGAGCTGGTGCGTCAGGACGGCGGCCGAGTACGCAGCGATCCGCCATCAGTTCGGCCTGCCCATCGGGGCGTTTCAGGCCGTCAAGCACCTGTGCGCGGGCATGCTGTGCCGGGCCGAGACGGCGGCGGTGCTTGCCTGGGATGCGGCCCGCGCGGTCGATGACGCGCCGGGTGAACTGCCCCTTGCCGCGGCGGCGGCCGCCGCCGTCAACCTCGACGCCGCTGTCGACGTCGCCAAGGACTGCGTCCAGGTGCTCGGCGGGATCGGCTTCACCTGGGAACATGACGCGCACCTGTACCTGCGCCGTGCCGTCGCGCTGCGCCAGCTGCTCGGCGGCAGCGCGCACTGGCGGGACCGCACCGCCGAGCTGGCGCTCTCCGGCGCTCGACGCCAGCTGCGGCTCGACGATGCCGAGACCAGCACCGAGCTCGCCGAGGTGCGACAGGCGGCGGCCGAGCTAGCCGCCGGTATCGCGAACCTGCCGCCGGACGCCGCAGCGCCGCGTCCTGTCGGATTCCGGCTACGGGGCGCCAGCATGGCCGCCGCCGCACGGACTGGCAGCATCGCCTGGCCGCGCAGCTGGTTATCGACGACGAGCTCGGCCAGGCGGGCATCACCAGGCCCGACATCATCATCGGCGGCTGGGCAATTCCGGCGATCCTCGGCCACGGGACTAAGGAACAGGCTGACAGGTTCGCTGCACCGACGCTGCGCGGGGCGATCACCTGGTGCCAGCTGTTCAGTGAGCCGGAAGCGGGCTCGGACCTAGCCGCGCTGCGCACTAGGGCAGAACGGTCCGACGGCGGCTGGCTGCTCACCGGCCAGAAGGTCTGGACCTCGCTCGCGCGAGAGGCTGACTGGGCCATCTGCCTGGCTCGCACCGACGCCGACGTACCCAAGCACAAGGGGCTGACCTACTTCCTTGTCGCGATGGACAGCCCCGGCATCGACATCAGGCCGCTGCGCGAGATGACCGGCCGCCAGATGTTCAACCAGGTGTTCCTCGACCAGGTCTTCGTGCCAGACGACTGCGTGGTCGGCGCGCCCGGCGACGGCTGGCGAGTGGCGCGCACCACCCTTGCCTCGGAGCGGGTAGCAATGGGTGCCGGCTCCTCGGTCGGCGAGGCCGTCGAGCAGCTGCTCGAGCTGGCTAAGCGGACCGGGGCCGCCGGCGACCCAGTCACGCGGCAGCGCCTCGGCGCTCTGGTCGCGGACGGCATGGCCGTCTCGCTGCTCGACCTGCAGGCGGTGCTCGCCCAGCTGCGCGGCGCCGATCCTGGCCCGCTCGCCGCGGTGCGAAAGCTGGCCGGCGTCGGGCACCGGCAGGCGGTTGCCGAGGCCGCGCTGGAACTGACCGGACCAGCGGGTGCGGCGGACGACGGCGGCGGCGCGGCGATCTTGCAGGAGTTCCTGCTGACCCGGTGCCTCAGCATCGCCGGCGGCACAACGCAGATCCTGCTGTCGCTCGTCGCCGAACGGCTGCTGGGCCTGCCCAGGGAGGAGACGCGGTAGATGGACTTCACCAGCAGCGAGGCTGAAGTCGAGGTCTCCCGCCTGGCCGCCCAGGTTATCGGCGGCAGCCAGGATGACGCAGCACGGGCCAGCGCCGCCGATTTCGACATCGGGCTGTGGAAGGAACTGGGCCAGGCTGGCCTGCTGTCGCTCGCCTTGCCGGCCGAGCTGGGCGGTGACGAGCTCGGCGTGCAAGCGATCGCGGCGGTGCTCACGGAGGTCGGCCGGCATGCGGCCCGGATTCCGGCTCTGGCCACCCTTGCGCTGGGCGTGCTCCCGGTCGCGCGCTCGGCCGACATCGCGCTGAAGCGGCAGCTGCTCGCCGGGGTCGCGTCCGGCGACACGGTACTGACCGCCGCCATCCGCGAGCCGTCTGACCCGATGCCGGAGTCGCCCCGCACAATCGTGACCCTGAGAGGCGCCGGGCGGCCCGCCACCGTGAGCGGGCTCAAGGTCGGCGTCCCGTACGCTGCCGCAGCTAGCTGGATCCTCCTGGCGGCAACCATTGATGCATCCGCTGGCGCAGGGAGCGCCGGCGCAGCCTACGGCGGCCGGGCGGTCGTCGCGATCATCGAGCCGGACGCCGACGGCCTCTCCTGCCAGCGCACGCGAAGCTCGTCCGGCCAGCCGGAGTACACGCTGCGGCTGGACGACACGCCGGCAGTGCACCTGCTGGACGGCTGCGATGCGGCCGACCTGTACCGGCTGGCTATCGCGGGCGCGTGCGCGGTAGGCGACGGCGTGCTTGACGCAGCGCTCAAGCTGACCACCGAGCATGTGCGGAGCCGGGAGCAGTTCGGGCGGCCGCTCGCCACATTCCAGGCGGTTGCCCAGCAGATCGCCGACGTGTATGCGAACGCGCGGACGCTGCACCTGGCCACCTTGTCAGCTTGCTGGCGGCTGGATACCGGACGCGATGCCGACCGCGACACCGACGTAGCGGCATACTGGCTCGCGCATTACGGGCCGCCCGCACTCAGGACCTGCCATCACCTGCATGGCGGCCTCGGCATGGACATCAGCTATCCGCTGCCGCGCTACTCGGCCCTGATGACAGACCTGGTCGCGTTCGTGGGCGGCGCGGATGACCGGCTAGACCGGCTGGGCGCACGGGAAGCAGCTGGTGCCTGATGTTCCTTGACCTCACCGATTCCCAGCTCAAGCTGCGTGACGAGCTTCGCTCCTACTTCTCGACGCTGATCGCGCCGGCCGAGCGAGAAGCCATGCTCACGCAGCGGCACGGCGCCGTCTACCGAGACGTCGTCCGCCGGATGGGCCGGGACGGCTGGCTCGGGGTCGGCTGGCCCGCCGAGTACGGCGGGCACGGCCTCGGCCAGATCGAGCAGCAGATCTTCGTGACCGAGGCGGCGCTGGCGGACGTGCCGCTGCCGGCGGTCACGTTGCAGACCGTCGGGCCGACGCTGATGGAGCACGGCAGCCAGGAGCAGAAGGACTTCTTCCTGCCGAGGATCCTGACCGGCGAACTGCATTTCGCCATCGGCTACACCGAGCCGGCGGCTGGCACCGACCTGGCATCCCTGCGCACCAGGGCCGTGCTGGACGGCGACCACTACGTGGTCAACGGCCAGAAGATTTTCACTACCGGCGGGCATGACGCCGACTATGTCTGGCTCGCCTGCCGTACCGACCCGGACGCGCCGAAACACAAGGGCCTGTCCATCCTGATCGTCGACACCACCGACCCCGGTTACTCGTGGACGCCGATCATCACGCATGACGGCGCGCATCACGTGAACGCGACCTACTACTCCGACGTGCGGGTGCCGGTGACGATGCGGGTCGGCGAGGAGAATGCTGGCTGGCGGCTGATCACCGCGCAGCTCAATCACGAGCGAGTGATGCTCGGCCCGTCCGGGCGGATCGGCGTGCTGCATCGGCGCGTGCGCGACTGGGCGGCTCGGCGGGCCGGGCCAGACGGGCGTCCGCTGCTCGACCAGCCGGACATTCGTCGCGCGCTCGCCCGCGCCAGCGCGGCCGAGCGGGTCAATGAGCTACTGAACTGGCAGGTGGCAGTGGCAGAGACGGTCGACATCGCGGACGCGTCGGTGACCAAGGTGTTCGGCTCCGAGCAGGTTCAGCAGATCGGCACGGAGCTAGCCCAGCTGGTCAGCAAGCACGGCGACCTCGCCGAGGAGCAGACAGCGGAGCTGGCGCACTGGCTGGACGTGCAGAACAAGCGCAACACGGTCATGACATTCGGAGGCGGTGTCAACGAGGTGCAGCGCGAGCTAATCGCGATGGCCGGCCTGAAGCTGCCGCGGGTGCCCAGATGACGGATAGCACAGTGACAGACGCGCAGACCGCGGCGATTCTCGCTGCGGCGGAGAAGGTCAAGGCTGCCGGGCCGGGATCGCCGCGGTTCGCCAGGGATCCGGTGAGCCTGCCGGTGATCCGCAACTGGACCGACGCTATCGGCGACGCGAACCCGATCTACACCGACCCAGAATTCGCTGCCAGCTCCGTGCATGGCCAGCTGGTAGCGCCGCCCGCGATGGTGCAGGTCTGGACCATGCCCGGGCTGCGGCCGCCGCCTGCCGAGAGCGACGCCGATCCGCTCGCGCAGATGATGGAGGTTCTCGACGCGGCCGGGTTTACTTCCGTGGTGGCGACCAACTGCGACCAGCGATATCACCGCTACCTCCGGCTCGGCGAGCTGCTGAGCGTTCGCGCCGAGCTGACTGGCGTCTCGGGGCCCAAGCACACCGCGCTTGGCGAAGGCTGGTTCGTGACCACGAAGAACGTGTGGTGTTCCGGCGATGAGCCAGTAGCTGAGATGGACTGGCGGGTGCTGAAATTCCGGCCGCCGGCAGCCGCTGCACCCGCTTCGGCGGATGTGGTCGTTCAGTCTGCTTCTGCGGCATCGGCCATGCGGCCGCCCGTGTCGCCGGACACCGAGTTCTTCTGGGCTGGCACTCAGGCCGGTGAGCTGCGCATCCAGCGCTGCGGCGAATGCGGCGCGCTGCGACATCCGCCCGGTCCTGCCTGCCTCTCCTGCGGCATCACCAGCAAGCAGGAGTACCAGGTAGCGGCCGGCACTGGCACGGTCTACAGCTACGTGGTGCACCGCCATCCGCCGGTGCCCGGCAAGCAGCTGCCTATCATCGTCGCCCTGGTCGAGCTCCCCGAAGGCGTCCGGGTCATGGCCGAGCTGACCGGCATCGACCCGGACAAGGTACGTATCGGGCTGCCAGTCAGGACCAGTTTCATCCGGGTCGATGACGGCCTCGTGCTGCCCGGCTGGCGGCCAGACGAGCGGGTCACTCCGGGCGCACTGCCCGAGCTGGCCATGGAGGTCACGCCGACCGTTGTGGTATCGACGGCGATTGCCACCCGTGACTTCTACCCCGTGCACCACGACCGCGACCTAGCGGTGCAGCGCGGCAGCGAGGACATCTTCCTGAACATTCTCACCACGACCGGCCTGGTGCAGCGATACGTCACCGACTGGGCCGGACCGGAAGCGATCGTGCGCGCAGTCTCCATCCGGCTCGGCGTTCCGTGTTACGCCGGCGACACGCTCACGTTCTCCGGCCGGGTAACCGCGGCCGAGGGCGGCGAGCCGGACGCGGCCGGCACCGGCGCAGAAGGCGGCGAGCAGGTCGTCACTGTCACCGGCAGGTGCGGGCTCGGCAGCCACGTGACCGGTGCGGTGCGGCTCGCCCGCCGGGAGGGCCCGTGATCTCCGGAGCGCCGGCATTCTGCGGCACGACAGCCATCGCGGGGATCGGGGCGACCGAGTTCTCCAAGGAATCCGGACGCAGCGAGCTCAAGCTCGCCGTGGAAGCGGCCCGCGCGGCGCTCGACGACGCCGGGCTGACGGCAGCCGAGGTGGACGGCATGGTGACGTTCAGCATGGACAGCAATGCCGAGATCGCGGTTGCCCGTGAGCTCGGCGCGGGCGAGCTCACTTTCTTCAGCCTGATCGGCTACGGCGGGGGCGCGGCCTGCGCCACCGTGCACCAGGCCGCGATGGCGGTCGCGACCGGTACAGCCAGCGTGGTCCTCTGCTACCGGGCGCTGAACGAGCGCTCTGGCCGGCGCTTCGGCCAGGTCTCCGTCGGCGCAGTGCAGGCGGCGACCTCGTCCGGTATCGATAGCGGCTGGCACTACCCGATGGGGCTTGCCACGCCGGCCGCGACAGTCGCGATGGCCGCCAGGCGCTACATGCACGCATCCGGCGCCACCAGCGCCGACTTCGGCGCTGTCGCAGTCGCGGACCGCAAGCACGCCGCCACGAACCCGGCAGCCTGGTTCTACCAGCGGCCGATCACGCTGGCCGAGCACCAGGAATCACGGTGGATCTGCGAGCCGCTGCGGCTGCTTGACTGCTGCCAGGAGACCGATGGGGCCGTGGCCATCGTGGTCACGAGCCTCGAGCGAGCCCGTTCCCTGCGAAAATCACCGGTCGTTATCCAGGCCGCGGCCCAGGGTAGCGGCGCCGACCAGTACACGATGACGAGCTACTATCGCGACGACCTGAGCGGGCTGCCTGAGATGGGCGTCGTCGCCCGGCAGTTGTGGGCGCAGACGGCGCTGCATCCCGACGACATCCGCACCGCGGTGCTGTACGACCACTTCACCCCGTACGTGCTGATGCAACTGGAAGAGCTCGGCTTCTGCGCGCGCGGTGAGGCGCGGGATTTCATTGCCGGCGGCGCCATCGAGCTTGGTGGCCGGCTGCCGCTGAACCCGCACGGCGGTCAGCTCGGCGAGGGCTATCTGCACGGCATGAACGGCATCGCCGAGGGGGTGCGGCAGGTGCGCGGCGCATCTGTCAATCAGGTACCCGGAGCCGGGCCGGTGCTGGTCACGGCCGGCACCGGCGTTCCCACCAGCGGGCTGATCCTCGGCGCGGAGTAGTCGCCTGCCTGGTCAGCCAGCCGATAACCGCGCCGGCGAGTCGTCCTGCCCGTCTTCGGCCCCCCGGTCGGCGTGGGCGGCGATCACCTCAAGCAGATCGTCGGCGCGCTCGGAACTGCTGAGCACCTCAGCCGGGTAAGCGCACAACAGCGAAAACGAATACTGCGAGGCCAGCTCTGTCCACATGGCCTCAAGATCGACCGCAGCGCCGGTCCGGTCGCGGGCCCACAGCAGCGCCACCATCTCGCCGAAGACAGCTACCTTGCGGTGCCCGCTCGTCGCGTTCTTGATGACGGGGCTGATTGCGCGCCAGAAGCTAGCCGGGTCGGCGAAGCCGTTGATCATGAAGCGGCTCATGACCTCCTCGGCGTCGAGCGAGATGTACGTGCCGTAGGCGCGGGCCGCCGTCATGCTGACGCCCGCCTGCTCCAGCCCCGCCTCGATCGCCATCCGATGACCGGGAGTCGCTACCGTCACCCCGACGCCGTCGTCTCGCATCACACCGAGCAGGTACTCCGTTACCCGGCCGACGAGTTCGTCATCTCGCGCATAGAACACGACGTCATGGTCATGACGATCGCCGCCAAGCACGCCAGATGTCCTTTCCGTCGCGGTTGCCTGCCTAGCCCCTTCCCGCGACGAACCGGCCTAATCATTGCGCGGCATCAAGCGCGGCCAGGTAACCGAAGGTCATCGCCGGGCCGATCGTGGCTCCCGGACCCGCATAGCTGCGTCCCATGACCATTGCGCTGGTGTTGCCCGCGGCATACAGGCCGTCGATCGCGGTGCCATCCGCCCGCAGCACTCTGGCCCGCTCGTCAGTGCGCAGCCCGCCCTTGGTGCCGAGATCGCCAGGAACGATCTTGATGGCGTAGTAGGGCGGCTGCGTCAGCGGCGCCAGGTTCGGGTTGGGCTTGCAGTTCGGGTCCCCGTAGTAGCGGTCGTACGCGGAGTCACCACGGCCGAAGTCGGCATCCTTGCCCGCACGGGCGAACTCGTTGAACTTGTCGACGGTCTTGGCGAGACCATCAGCCGGCACGCCGATCTGGCCTGCCAGTTCCGCGAGTGAGTCGGCCTTGACCACAGCGCCGGACTTAAGCCAGCGGCGCGGCAGCGGCTTGCGCGGCGGAACGCCGGTGAATACGTACCGGTTGCGGTAGCGCTGATCGGCGATCATCCAGCAGGGGACGTGCGGGTTCGCGTCAGTGTGCTTGTCGTACATGGCATGCACCGCATCCACGTACGGCGCGGCCTCGTTCACGAACCGCTCGCCGGCGCCGTTGACGAAGATGCAGCCCGGCAGGCTGCGCTCAGCCAGGCAGAACACCGGCCCGCCAGTCAGCGGGATAGAGGGCCCCCACCAGGCGTCGTCCATCAGCTCCAGCACGCCGCCGGCGGCCTCACCGGCCACGATGCCGTCGCCGGTGTTGCCCGGCGAGCCCACTGTCCACTCTGTTCCGATCGGCGCCCGCTGATAGCGCTGACGCATCTCCTGGTTCTTCTCGAACCCGCCGGTCGCCAGCAGGACGCCGCGGCGTGGCCCGGACCACGGCCGTGGCTCGCCCGTGCGTGATCCGCACGCCGGTAACCCGGCCGTCCTCGATCTGCAGCCCAGTCATCGGCGTGTTCAGCCACACCGGCACGCCGGCCGTTACCAGTCCCGCCCGCAGGCCGGCGGCCAGCGCCTGGCCCATGCTCAGCAGCTGTCGCTTGCGCAGCTTGCTGACGATCATCCGGCCCGTCACCCTGGCCGTCGTCGTGATCGCGCGCGGGTGACTGGTGCCAAGGCTCATCCACCGGTAGTTGGCCTGGGTGACCGTGATCCCGGCCGGCGCGGGCAGGTAGGGCGGGCGCAGGCTGGCCAGCTCAGCCCCGAGTACGCGGGCGTTCAGGAGGGACGGCTCGACCGATCGCCCGGCGGCCTGCCCGCCAGGCGCCTCGGGGTAGTAGTCGGAGTAGTTCGGCACCCAGTCGAAGCGCAGCGGGGTGTTGGCCAGTACCAGGTCGAGCATGGCCGGCCCGTGCTCGAGCAATGCGTTGCGCAGGCTCTCCGGCGCGCTCGCGCCACCGACATAAGCCAGGTACTGGCGCGCCTGCTCGGGTGTGTCTGTGCGGCCAGATTTGCGCAGGACGGAGTTGCCCGGTAGCCAGACGCCGCCGCCGGAGCGGGCGGTTGAGCCCCCGAAGTACTCCGTCTTCTCCAGGACCACGGCTTTTAGGCCATGGAGCGCGGCGGTCAGTGCGGCGGTCAGACCGGCTGCGCCGCTGCCGACGACGACGAGGTCAAATTCTGGCTCTTCGGCTGTCATCTGCGCTCCGTCATCCCGTACAGCGGCGCGGCGAGTCGCGGCGCAGGCCACGCCGTCCATAGTAGAACACGTTACAGTTTTGGCCAGATGCTGAAGTCGGCGCAGCGGGAGACCGGCCGCCTGGCCGCTCTGATCCGCTCCCGCGGGACACGTTTCATGCAACCGTCGACCACAAACCGTCACAAGCTGGGCGCTAAGCTGACACGCTCGCATGAAATGTCGGTGGCGGCCGCCAATCTGGGCGCCATGACGTCTCGGAGCTCGTTATCAGGCAGCCGGCTGGCAAGCATCCGGACCGCGGCTGAGCTCAAGGCCGCCGGCAAGAGCCCCGCCCAGATCGGCCGACTGGTCCGCCAGGGAAACCTTGTCCGACTCCGATACGGCGTCTACGCGTCGGGCGACATGGTCAGGCAGGTGCGGGGCCGCGCCGACGGTAACCGGCTTCTCTATGTGGCAGCTGCGCTGGCAGCCACCGATCCGGGCGCTATTGCCAGCCATGAGAGCGCCGCTTGTATTCACGGGATCGACCTGATCTCCGGTACCGACACGGCGCGGAAAGCGCAGATCTCGCTGACTGTGCCGCCGGGACGTAACAGAACCGGCCGGGGGGACCTACACGTTCATTCGGCCCTCCTACCCGCCGCACATGTGACCGAGGTGTACGGGATGCCGGTGACCACGCCCGCGCGGACCGTCATCGACCTGGCGCGCAGTCTGGATTTCCGAGCGGGCGTAGTCGCAGCGGACTCGGCCCTCCACCGCAAGCTCGTCACCAAAGCCGAGCTGGAATCTGTCCGTGCCGACTGCTCGCGCTGGCCCGGCGCCGCCAGGGCCGCTGAGGTAGTCGCATTTGCCGACGCGCTATCGGAGTCCGTATTGGAGTCGCTGGCGCGCGTGGTCTTCAGGGACTGCGGCCTTCCGCCCCCGGAGCTGCAGGTCTGGGTAGGCGGAGCCGAGGTCGTCGGCCGCGCCGACTTCCTGTGGCGGCGCTTCAGGACCGTCGCTGAAGTTGATGGCCGGATGAAGTACGCGAACAGCGTGCGGGCTGTCAGGCAGCTTGAGCGCGACCGGCAGCTGCGCGACGCCGGATACGAAGTCGTGCATTTCACCTGGAACGACATCAACGAGAACCCTGGTTACGTCAACGCAGCGATCAGGAAGGCCTTTCGGCGCGGATCACAGCCTGGTCCTGGACGGCCGCCCGCCTGATCAGACCGGCTGCGTCCGGCGGCGGGTGGGCAGCTCAGCGCTGGGATCACGGCTAGTAACTGACGCTTACCTCCGCGCTGACGGCCACGGACTGGCAGGCCAGGATGTAGCCATCGGCCAGGTCGGCGTCGTCGAGTACCTCGTTGTTCGCCATCTCGACCTTGCCGTTTGTCAGCTGGCAGGCGCAGGCGCCGCAGATGCCGTCCCGGCAGGAGAAAGGCGGGTCAAGCCCGGCGCCGATCATGACGTCCAGCATCCTGGAGCCAGCGGGCCAATCCAGCGAGCTGGTCTCGCCATCCAGGGTGACCTCGAGTGTGGCCGCTACCCCGGCCGCCACGGGCGCGGGCGCATCGAAGGGATTGTGCTGCAGCGACAGGAACCGCTCGACCCGAACGCCGCGCGGCGGGACGCCGACGGCGCCAGCCGCCTCGCGGACCGCCGACAGGAACGCGTCCGGACCGCTCGCGTAAATCTGGCTGGCACGGAACGGCCGGATAAGAGGCAGCAGCCCGCCAGCTGTCGGCAGGCCCTGCAGCACGTCGAGCCAGTGCACCACCAGCAGCCGTGATCCGCGCCTGGCGGCCAGTTCCCGCAGCGCGGGGCCGAAGATCACCGACCGCTCATCCCGGTTGGCGTACACCAGCACCACGCGTCCGGTGCCGGCCTCGAGCACGGACTTGAGTATCGACATCACCGGCGTGATCCCGCTACCCGCCGCCAGCAGCAGGAAGTCGTCGTCAAGCGACGACGGCACGAACATCCCGGCTGGGGGCAGCACGTCCAGCGTTGTGCCGGGCCGGACATTGTCGGCGATCCAGTGCGAGGCATAGCCACCTGACGTCTGCTTGACGGTGACCGTCAGCGGATCACCGGTCAGCGGTGAGCTGCAGAGCGAGTAGCACCGTGCCACCGACCCGTCCCGGTCGCTGGGAATCCGCAGCGTCAGGAACTGCCCCGGCTGGTAGGCGAAGACTGCTGCCAGCTCGGCCGGTACCTCGAACACGAGCGAGCACGCGTCTTCGGTCTCTGGTATCACGGCCTTGACCCGGAGCTGATAAGAGGCCCGGTCCGAGCCAGGACCAGCCGCTGGCCCAGTCACTGCCGGCCCAGTCACTGCCGAGCCCAGTCACGGGGGCGCCACAGGCAGCCGGCCGTCGAGCGCGGCGACCTCGATGCTGCCCCGCATCGCAGTGCAGCGCTCGATCAGCGGCGTCTGCTCTCCGATCAGCGGTCCGCCGGGCGAACTCGGCGCACTGACGCACGGCCGCGGCATCCCACTGCACGCTGGTGTGCTGCACGCTGAACTTGGCGGCCAGCACCTTCGCCCCGCATTCGGCGCAGGTTACCTCGCAGTACCGGGACTGGCGCTCGTCCGGCCGCGCCAGCCTGGTGGCGTCGGTCATTGCCTGACTGACCCGGATTCGCTCGTGACCGGCTGCGGGGCCTGCCGGGCCGCGAGGTTGGCCGCGACCTCGGCCTCCCATGCCTCGACCGCCCGGGAGGTATCGATCTCGAACTCGTGCCGCGCGACCATGTCGGCCGGGATGTCCTCCACGTCGATGTAGAACTGCTCGTACCAGCGGCGCAGCTGGTAGACCGGGCCGTCATCGGCGCACAGCAGCGGGTTGTCGATCCGGCTCTTGTGCGTCCAGATGTCCACGTCCTGCTGGAACCCGAGACCGACGAACTTGGCGAACTTGGCCGCCACCTTGTCGGCCTGCTCCGGCGAAAGGCCCGGCAGCTTCTTCACGATCACGCCCCACTGCAAGACGAACCGCTCCGGCGTGACCGGGTAATGGCAGTTGATCAGCACCGCGTCCATCGGCACGCCGTGGTAGTCGTAACTGAGGTAGTCGATCATGTAAGACGGCCCGTAGTAGGCGGCCTCCGATACCAGCCCGATCTGCGCGGAGCCGCGCTGACTGACCAGAGTCAGGCTCGTAATCCGGCCGCGACCTGGTATTCAGGTACTGCGCAGCGATGTGGCCCTCGAGCACGTTCCGGAAGTAGGTGGGGAACGCGAAGTGGATATAGAAGAAGTGCGCCATGTCGACGACGTTGTCGACGACCTCGCGGCAGTTAGCGTCGACGGTCAGAGTGTCCCAGGTCCAGTGAGACCATTCGGCCGAGTAGGCGCCTTCGATCCGCGGGATCGTCACAGTGGCTGGCGGCAAGGTGCCCTGCGGGTCGTTCCAGACGAATAGCTGCTGGTTCTGCTCAAGAGTCAGCCACGACCTGGTACGCGCCGTCGGCGGCACCCGGCGCGAGTACGGGATCTTGGTGCACTTGCCGTCGCCGCCCCAGTGCCAGTCGTGAAACGGGCAGGCGATCGCGTTCCCCTTGATCGTGCCGCGGCTCAGGTCCCCGCCCATGTGCCGGCAGTACGCGTCCAGGACATGCACGTCGCCTGACGCGTCGGCGAACACTACGAGCTTGGTGCCGAACGCCTCCACCGCGTGCGGGCTGCCGTCGCGGAACGGCGCGGCCAGTCCGAGGCAATGCCAGCCGCGGGCGAACCTGGTCGGCGGGGCACCCGCGTCGATGCTCCGCACTCCATTCCGGTCGTTCATCAGTCCTCCAGCACAGCTGACCTGCGCGCCTCACCGGCAGCTAGGCTACGGCCGCTGTCCCTAGACTAGAACATGTTCTAGTCTAGGGGTATTGTTCGGCGCGGCAGGGTGGCTTGCGATCGGAGGGCGCCGGAGTGACGCAGAACGTCGGCCAGGCGGTCATCGAAGCCGTCCGCGAGCTACTTCCCGTGTTCCGCGACCGGGCCCAGGAGGCCGAGGACGGCCGGGTCGTACCGGAGGACTCCATCAAGGCTCTGGAGGGAACGGGGTTCTTCCGGCTACTGCAGCCCGCCAGCTTCGGCGGCTTCGAGGCCGATCCGCTGACGTTCTATACCGCCGTCAGGCTCATCGCGAGTGCGTGCGGGTCGACCGGCTGGGTGGCGTCCGTACTCGGCGTTCACCCGTGGCACGTCGGCTTGTTCTCCTCGCAGGCGCAGCAGGAGGTGTGGGGCACCGACCCGGCGACCAGGATCTCGTCGTCCTATGCCCCGACCGGCAAGGCGGTCAACGTCGACGGCGGGCACCAGGTCAGCGGCCGGTGGAGCTTCTCTTCTGGCTGCGATCACGCTAGCTGGGTCCTACTGGGCCAGATCGTCACCGACGCTGACAACCGGCCGACCGACTTCCGCACGTTCCTGCTCCCTATCTCCGATTACACGATCGACGACGTGTGGGACACGGTCGGGCTGCGCGGCACTGGCAGTAACGACATCGTCGTCAGCGACGTGTTCGTGCCGGAGCACCGGTCGCTGAGCTTCATCGACGTGTCGAAGCTCGTCGTGCCTGGCCAGGAACTGAACCAGGGGCCGCTCTACAAGCTGCCGTATGGCTCGGTATTCCCGTACTCGATCACGACGCCGATCATCGGCATAGCGACCGGCGCCTATCAGGCGCACGTCGACTACACCAGGGAACGGGTTCGGGTCGCCTATGTCGGCCAGAAGGCGGCACAGGATCCGTTCGCGCAGGTCCGGGTCGCCGAGGCCGCCGCCGAGATCGATGACGCGTGGGGCGCGCTGGAGCGCAACATGACCGAGCTGATGGGGTGCGCGCGAGCGGGCCGTCCCATCCCGCTCGACCTGCGGCTGCGGGTGCGGCGGGACCAGGTCCGCGGGACCGGCCTGTCGATCAAGGCTGTGGACCAGCTGTTCGAGAACTCCGGCGGCCGGGCGCTGAAGACCGGCACGCCGATCCAGCGGTTCTGGCGGGACGCCCACGCCGGCCGGGTACACGCGATCAACGATCCGGAGCGTGCGCTGTCGATGTTCGGCGGTGCGGAGTTCGGCCTGCCGGTTCCGGCCGACGCCATGCTCTGAGCTACATTTCATGCAACCGTCGACCGCAAACCACCGCAAACCGACCACCATACCGACCCAGTTGCATGAAAAGTCGTTCCAGTTGCATGAAACGTCGGGCCCGCGGGTCGGAGGAACCCGATGAGCGACCTTGATGGCCAGTCGATCAGCCACATTGCCGAGATTGGCGGGCTCCCAGTCCGGTATTACGACTCAGGCAGCCGCGCCTGCCGGCGGGAGTGGCGGATCGGGCCGGGGCGACGCGGACACCGTCGTCCTCCTGCACGGGGGCGGCCCCGGCGCATCGTCATGGAGCAACTTCGGCCGGAACATGCCGGTCATCGCCAAGCGGTTCCGCGCAGTGATGATGGACCTGCCTGGCTACGGCCAGTCGGCGGCGCGCCCGGTCACCGGGCACTTCTTCACGGTCGCCGCGGACGCGCTCGCCGGCCTCCTCGCCGAGCTCGGCATCGGCAAGGTGCACCTGATCGGGAACTCCCTCGGCGGCGGTGCCGCGCTGCGGTTCGCGCTGCGCTACCCGGACCAGGCCGGCCGGCTGGTGCTCATGGGGCCGGGCGGACTGACGCTGAATGTGCTCACCCCCGATCCGACCGAGGGCGTCCGGCGGCTGATGGAGTTCGGCGCGCCGCCGGGACCAAGCCGGGAGAAGATGGCGGCCTTCCTGCGGACCATGGTCTATGACCAGCGGCTGGTGACCGACGATCTGATCGACGAGCGCTTCGCCGTTGCCAGCAAGCCAGAAGCGCTGGCCGCGATGGTGGCGATGGGCGGCTCGTTCTTTGGCGAGTACGCCGAGGACGGGATGCTGTGGCGCGAGGCACACCGGCTCAAGCACGAGGTGCTGCTGATCTGGGGCCGCGAAGACCGGGTCAATCCCCTGGACGGCGCGCTGATCGCGCTCAAGCAGCTCCGGCGCGCTCAGCTGCACGTATTTGGCGGCTGCGGCCACTGGGCTCAGCTGGAGAAGTTCGACGAGTTCAACGAGCTCTCCCTCAGGTTCCTGGCAGGAGGCGCGGCATGACCGGACTGATCAGCTCCCTCGGTTACCTGCGGATCTCGTCGGCTGACCCCGGCGCCTGGCGCGAATTCGGCACCAAGGTCCTCGGTATGGCCGAGGGCCGCGGTCCTGATCCGGCCGCGGTCTACCTGCGGATGGACGACTTTCCGGCCCGGCTGGTCATCGTGCCCGGCGAGCAGGAGCGGCTGCTGGCCTCGGGCTGGGAGGTAGCCGACGAGCGCACGCTGGCTGAGATCGCAGACGTCCTGACCGCGGCCGGCGTGCCGGTGAAGACCGGCGACGCGGCTGAGCTCGCCGACCGGCGAGTCGGCCAGCTGCTGCACGCCGACGACCCGTCCGGCAACTCGCTGGAGATCTTCTGCGGCGCGGCGCTGGACAACCGGCCGGCTGTCAGCCCCTACGGCAACGCATTTGTCACCGGCGACCAGGGGCTCGGTCACGTGGTGCTGCCAGTCGCCAGCGATGGGGACACGCTCGCCTTCTACACCGACCTGCTCGGCTTCCGCCTCAGGGACTCGATGCGAATGCCGGGCGAGTTCTTTGGCAAGCCAGGCGAGCAGGTCTGGATGCGATTCCTCGGCTGCTGCCCGCGGCACCATTCGCTCGCGCTCGCGCCGATGAACCCGGCGGCGCGGATCGTGCACCTGATGATCGAGGTCGCAACACTGGACGACGTCGGCCGGGCACTGGACCGATGCATCCGTCGCAAGGCGACGATCAGCTCGACGCTCGGCCGCCACGCCAACGACCTGATGGTCTCGTTCTACGTGCAGACGCCTGGCGGTTTCGACATCGAGTACGGCACTGACGGCCGCGTGGTCGATGACAGCAGCTGGGTCAGCCGGGAGAGCACGGCCGTCAGCCTCTGGGGACACGTGTTCGGCACCGGCGCCGCGCACTGAAGAGTTTGCGGCGGCTCCGCTGCGCGGGACTCCGGCGATGGCGCGGGAGACTATAGCCATGGAGCAGACAGCTGCCGAGCCCGACCCGCAGCGATTCCGTCAGGTACTCGGTCATTTCGCCACCGGGGTGACCGTGATCACCGGGATGCACGAGGGCGAGCCGGCCGGATTCGCGTGCCAGGCCTTCACCGCGCTGTCGCTCGATCCGCCGCTCGTGCTCTTCTGCCCTGCCAAGTCATCCGGGACGTGGCCGCGCATCGCCCGGCTCGGCGACCTCGGCGTGAACATCCTGTCGGCCGACCAGCGCGACCTGGCCCGCAGGTTCGGCGTGAGCGCGCCGGACAAGTTCGACGGCGTTAGCTGGACTCCGGGACCGAACAGCGCGCCGATCCTCGAGGGCGTGCTGACCTGGGCGACGTGCACGGTCGAGACGGTCCACGAGGCCGGCGACCATTTCGTGGTCATTGCGCGGGTCACCGGCCTCGGCAATTGCTCAGCCGGTGATCCGGTGCTGTTCTATCGCGGTCGCTTCACGCTGTCCGCGACGACGGAGGCTGACAGCCCGCCCGAGGTCGTCGACACGCTGCTCTCCTGGCCCAGATACGCCGACTGGATCTAGCCAGCTGGAAGCATCAGGCCTTCCGGCCGCAGGCATCGTCCGCCAGCAGGCCAACGCCGATTCCGAGCATCCAGACGTCCTTGCTGACCGCGGTGCCAGCCTGTGTCGGCCAGACACTTCCGGGCTTATGCATCGACGGCGTGCGCAGGTACATGGTGACCAGGCCCCCGGCGAAAGCTGTCAGCGCGGCGCCGGCGACCTTGTTCGGCACGATCGGGGTCAGCAGCGTGGCGCCGACGCCAATCTCCGCCGCCGACAGCACTTTCAGGAACTTGGTCGGCGGCACCTTTGCCAGGAACGGGAACGCGCCAGCCGCCGCCGCATGCACGCCCTTGGCCTGCTCCTCGCTCCCGTGCCATTTCTCGAGCCCCGAGTGCAGGATGTAGCCCCCCGTGGCGAGTCGCGGCGGGATGTTACGCAGATGCAGGAACATGGCGTGCTCCTTGTCAGCTGACGGCGGGCGTAAACTTCGCGCGCGCATATCAGGATTGGCGTCTGTGTGCTCCGTCTGATGGAGATCCGTCCGGAGTTACTGCCATCTGCTCATAGAACACCCGCGTCTTGCTGATGCGGGCGTCCAGGTCAGCCAGGAAGCCCTCGATCCCGAGCCGCTTGGCCTCGACGGTCGTACGCAGAGCCTGCTGCAGTTCCAGGCTCTCACGGACGAGCTGGCGCCGCTCGGCAAGGCTGGTTCCCTCGCCGTGATAGGCGAGCCTGATCTCCGCCATCCGGTCTTCCCTGCGAAGCACCATGGAAATCTCGTCGAGATTGAGCCCGAGCAATTCCTGCAGCTGCCTGATGCGGGCGACTCGCGCCAGGTCCTCCTCCGAATACCGGCGCAGCCCGCCGGGGGTGCAGCCGCACGGCGTGATGAGGCCAAGCTCCTGGTAGTAGCGCAGGGCCCGCTGCGACACGCCAGCCCTTTCGGCCGCGGCGCCAATACCCAGCAGATGTTCCTGGGTCTCTTCCGCCGGGCTGCGTCCCTGCAGCCCGGCCACCGGCTGACCGCTCGCGCTCACGGCTTACCGCGCCTCGCCAAAGGCTTCGGCCTCGTCGGCCAGCTCAGCGTCGACCGGATAGCTCACCATCTCGCCGGTCAGGGCATCCACTGGCGCCTCTGCTGCTACCGGAGCCGTTTCCCACGAGCTCATTCTCGCCGTGACCGTATCCGCTGCGCCGGGGCCCGACGCGGCAGGGCCGTACCGGCCGCCGGCGCATGCACGTAGCGCCCGCCCCGCAGGGCAGAGGCGATAATCGCGATGACAGTGGCGATGGCAGCGAAGGTGAAGGCCAGGTGCAGCCCGCCCGCGAACGGCTCCTCGATGAGGTGCGGGAAGAAGGACCGCCCGGTGATGTAGGCAACCTGCTTGGGCGACATCTTCTGCAGCACCCCAGTCGGGCCGAGCAGCTCCTGGATCGGGTTGTAGCCGAGGAACGCCGAGAACAGGCTCCCGATAGGCGGCTCGTTCGCGACGGTGTGGGCTGCCGCGGATGGCACGCCGGCCGAGACCAGGCCCCTGTACAGATGGGACGGCAGCCGGGCGGCCAGGCCGAGCGTCACGATAGTGAAGAACAGGCCCATCGACAGCACCGTGGCCGAGTTCTGGAAGGTGTTCAGCATGCCCGCGCCAGCACCGCGCTGGTCCGGCGGGAGGCTGTTCATGACGCTGGCCTGGTTCGGCGAGAAGAACAAGCCCATGCCGACGGCGAACACGAAGATCAGCACCGCGAACCAGATGTAGCTGAAGTCGATGGGCAGCGTCTCCAGCAGGAGGAACGCCGCGCCCGAGACGATCAGGCCGGTAGTGGCGAACAGGCGTGCGCCGTGCCGGTCGGACATCCAGCCCGCTAGCGGGCCGACGATCAGGAACCCGACGGTCAGCGGGATCATCGAGATGCCCGCCCACAGTGGCGTCTGGCTGAAGCTGTAGCCGTGCTGCGGCAGCCAGATGCCCTGGAGCCAGATGATCAGCATGAACTGAATGCCGCCGCGGCCGAGCGCGCCGAGCAGGCCGGCGATGTTCCCGAACGTGAACGCCCGGATCTTGAACAGGCTAAGCCGGAACATCGGCGCGGGCACCTTGGTCTCGACCCAGCCGAAGAGGACGAGCACCGCGATCCCGCCGAAAATCCCGGTCAGCACCCACGGGTTGGTCCAGCCGGTTGGGTGGCCGCCGTACGGCAGCAGCGAGTAGACGATGCCGGTGAGCACCGCGATCAGGCCGACAGCGAACAGCGTGTTGCCCAGCCAGTCGATCTTGGCCGGGATGCGGATGCCGTTGTCCTTGAGCTTGAGATACGCCCACACGGTGCCGAACAGCCCGAACGGCACCGAGACCAGGAACACCAGCCGCCACTCAATCGGGGCAAGGACGCCACCGAGCATCAGGCCGAGGAACGAGCCGCCGACAGCGGCGATGCCGTTGATCCCCATCGCCTTGCCGCGCTCCTCAGCCGGGAACGCGTCCGTCAGGATGGCGGTCGAGTTCGCGAACAGCAGCGCGCCGCCGACGCCCTGGAAGACGCGCATGATGATGATCCACAACGCGCCCCCGACCCCGGTAAGGAATGTCACCGAGAGCAGGATCGAGAAGAGCGTGAAGACCGCGAAGCCCAGGTTGTACATCTTGACCCGGCCGTAGATATCGCCGACCCGGCCAAGGCTGACCACCAGCACGGCCGTGACCAGCAAGAAGCCCATGAACACCCAGAGGAAGTACGAGGTGTTCGACGGCACCAGCGGGTTGAGGTTGATGCCGCGGAACAGCGCTGGCAGCGAGATCAGCAAGATCGACTGGTTGATGGTGACCATCAGGATGCCGAGCGTGGTGTTCGACAGCGCGATCCACTTGTAGTTCTTGCCCCTGCTATCCTGGACTGGTATCGCCTCGAGGCTGCGTTCCTCGACCGCCATGCGTGCTCCTCATCCATGCCGCGCTGATCCGACTCCTGCACCAACTCTAACCTTGACGTTAGCGTCATACTTGGACGGTGCCCCGTCATGCGCTGCCTCCAGCCGAGTCGCGGGCCAGGGACCAGGCCCGGCGCCGGCGAGCGGTCCGTACCTCGCTGCTAGCGGGGCTGCCATGGGTCTTCGTGACTGCAGTCGTGGGCAACGGCACCCAGGAGCACGCGAGCGTCACCCATTACCTCATCGCTGTCCCGGTCTGCGCAGCGCTCATGGCGGCCTTCGCCGCGGGCAGCTATGCGGCGAGCCGGCTGGCGGCCGTGTCGGTCACCCGTCGCTCCCGATGGCTCTACGGGCTGGCCGCCGTCCTGTACAGCGTCCCGGTCGCGATCTTCATCCGGATCGCCGCGGACCACCTATCCGCGCACACGGCGAAAGACGACAGCTGGGCAGCGATGGCCGGCGGCATCGTCGCGACGCTGTGCGCGCTCGCAGCCCTGCTCATGCTCGGGCGCGCCGTCGTTCCCGGCCGCTGGCGCCGCGCGTTCTGGCTCTTCCCGCCGCCATGGCTGGATGAGGAGCTCGGGACCGCTGTACAGCCGGCCTGACGGCAGGCCAGGCCGAACAGCACATTGAAGTTGTGCGAACGCACAGCAGTTCTGTACGTTAGCGATGTGGACGGGAACGCGCGGCTGACCGCGCTCGTGGAGGTCCTGCAGCAGGACGGGCGGCTTGACGTCGCGGAGATGGCGGCGCGGTTCGGCGCGGCCGAGATGACCATCCGCCGCGACCTCGACCGGATCGTGGCGATGGGCATGGCCCGCCGGGTTCGCGGCGGCGCCATCAGCCTGCTGATGCGCGGCGAGGAGCTGCCGTTCGCGCTGCGCGTGCTGGACCGCGCCGACGCCAAGAGCCGGATCGCCGCTGCCGTCGCCGACGTGCTGCGGGACGGCGAGGCTGTCGTGCTCGATAGCGGAACTACGGCGGTCCTTGTTGGCCGCGCGCTGGCCGGGCGCCGCCTGACCGTCATGCCGATGTCCCTGCACGCCGCGTCGGAACTGTCGGCGACCGAGTCGGTACGGCTGCTCATGCCCGGTGGCGAGACGCGCCCGGGCGAGCTGGCCATGGTCGGCCCGCTGGCACTGGCCAGCATCGCCGCGCTGCGCTTCGACACCGCGGTGCTGACCTGCTGCGGCCTGGCCGACGGCAGGGTGACGACGCATAACCTCGGTGACGCCGAAGTCAAGCAGGCCATGCTGCGGTCAGCCGCCAGGGTGATCGTTGCGGCGGACAGCTCGAAGTTCCGGCAGACCGCCATGGCCGTCGTGTGCGCGGCTGCCGAGGCCGACATGATCATCACCGACTCCGACGCGCCCGCCGACGTCGTCGAGCCGCTGCGCGCCGCCGGCCTTGAGGTCCGGTGTGTTTAGCCGCGCGGTAGCCAGGACTGCCCGGCCCGACGCGGATGCGACGACTCGCGCGCAGCGCGCCGCGACCGTGGCGTCATTCGTCAGCCACGGCCTTCTGTTTGCCTCCTGGACCGCGCATATCCCGCAGATTAAGGACCAGCTGGACCTGACCGACGGCGCACTCGGGCTGGCGCTGCTCGGCGCGCCAGTCGGCTCCGTCGCCGCGATGGCTGGTCGTGGCCCGGGTACTGCCCAGGCTCGGCAGCAAGCGCATGGTGCAGATCAGCCTGCTGGGCTACAGCGTCGCCGGGCCGCTCGTGGGACTAGCCGGGTCGCTCGCCGCCCTGTTCGCCGCGCTGTTCGCCTGGGGCGCCTTCCAGGGCACCCTCGACGTGGCCATGAACACGCAGGCTGTCACCGTGGAACGAGCAGCAGGGCGGCCGCTGATGTCCGGCTTCCATGCCTGCTGGAGCATCGGCGCATTCGCGGGCGCAGGCATTGGCGTCCTCGGCGTCGCAGCCGGGCTGTCGCTCACGCCGCAACTGCTCCTGCTCGCCATTCCGGTGCTGCTGATCGCCGGCGGGCTGACCACGCTGATGCTGCCCGATCCCGCCGGGCCGCGCCGAATCGGCGCAGCAGCCGTGACCGGCCGCGGCTGACCGCGGCCCGGCTGTCCCGGCCGGTGCTGGTGCTGGGCGCGATCGCGTTCGCGTCGATGCTGTGCGAAGGAGCCAGCGCGGACTGGGCCGTCGGTCTACCTGCGCGGCTCCGTTCACGTCAGCGCCGCGGAGGCCGGCCTCGGCTACACCGACGTTCGCGCTGACGATGGTCCTGGTCCGGCTCTCCGGTAACCGGCTGCTGACCATGTTCCCGCGCCGCCGGCTGCTACCGGCGCTGGCGATCGTGGCGACCGCCGGGTTCGCGGCCGGGCTGCTCGGCGGCAGCGCGGCCACCGTCATTGCCGGGTTCGGCTGCCTCGGGATCGGGCTGGCGCTGGTCATCCCGACCGTCAACAGCGCCGCCGGGCGGCTGCCGGGCCTCAGCCCCGGCACGGCGATCGCCATGGTTTCGGCCTGGGGCTGGGCCGGCTTCGTGTTCGGGCCGCCGATCATCGGCCAGCTGGCCTCGGCCACCTCGCTCACCGCCGCGCTCGGCGTCCTGCCGGTGCTCACCGCGTGCATCGCGGCCGGCACCGCGCGGGCGCGTGTGCTACGCGATACCGCCCCGGGACCCGACTGCGACGCCCGACCCGCCGGTAGTCCCGGCATAGCGCCCGACATCAGCGCTGCCGTCGGACCTGACCAGCCCACCCCGGGTATCCTGGCGTCCCTTCCTGCCACACTGACTCCGGCCACAGGCGCCTTACTGGCGGATGCGATCGGAGCACACACAGCCGACATGACGACGATCTACCTGCTGCGCCACGGCGAGGCGGATTACGAGCCTGTCCGCGAGCGGCGGTGGCCAGGATCGATGGCCGACCTTGCGCCGCTGTCCGCACGCGGCCTCGAGCAGGCCACCGAGGCGGCTCGCCACGCTCGCTCAGGTCGGCGCGGTCAAGCTGGTCTCCTCGCCGTTCACTCGCACCATGCAGACCGCGAGCATTGTCTCCTGCCGCGTTGGCCTGACTCATCGAGGTCGAGTTCGACTTGCACGAGTGGCTCCCCGATGACACCTTCGGCTGGCAGGACCACGCCGAGGTCCGTGCGTTCCTGGCCGACTTCGACAGTTCCGGCGGCGAGTGGCCGCCTGGCCAGCGCCGGCCGTGGGAGCCGCTATCGGCGGTGCGCCGGCGCGCAACCGCCGCGCTCCGGCGCGCCGCCGCCGGCATCAACGGCGACGGATCGCTGATCGCCGTCTGCCACGAGATGGTCATCCGCGCGGTGACCGGCGAGAGGTACCGGCACAGGCCAGTTCCGCGAGATCGACTCAAGCCAGCTGACCTGACGGCTCGTCAGCCGTGACCGATCAGCGCCTCGACGGCGGCGATCGAGTCCGGCGTGTGCACGTGCACGATGCCGTGGATGCCGAGCTCGCACGCCGCCTCAATGTGACCAGGCACGTCATCGAGGTAGACCAGTTCCGCAGGCTGGACGCCGAGTTCGCTGCACAGCAGCCGGAAGGACTGCGGATCGGGCTTGGCAACGCCGGCCTCATGTGAGTAGATGACGACATCGACCAGCTCGCCGAACCCGTACCTCGCCTGCTCCTCACGTCGTGCACCCGCCACCGAGTTACTGAGGATGCCGGTACGGAACCGCGGCCGCAGGCTCGCGGCGAAGCTCACCATATCGGCGTCCAGCACGCCGCAGTACCAGTCCCACATCTCAGCCGTGAACTTGGCGGTCTGCGAAGCTGACATGCCAAGGGCCGCCGCGTACCGCTCAGTGAGCTGCGCCTCGGTCAGGCTGCCAGTCCGGCTAGCGCGCTGCGGGTCGACCGTCGCGAGCGCGTCGGCGAATTCCGCCTCCGTCATTCCCAGCCGGATCCGCCACGCTTCAGAGAAGCTCCTCGATCGGAGCAATGCGCTCCAGAACGTCGCCGATGTCGAATGCGACTGCCTTTATCGCCACCGCCCCAAGCTAGCCCAGACAGACACCGACGGCACCATGCGAAGATCGGGCAATGGTCCTTTACGACAGCCTCGGCCGCACCTACAGCTGCGACTCGCCATGCCGGACCCGCGGATCGCGCGATCATTTCCGCGGCCCTCGCTGACTAGCCCGACGGTCGTCAACATCGGGGCGGGAACGGGGTCGTACGAGCCAGTCCAGACCGTCGTGGCGATCGAGCCCAGCCAGGTCATGATCGGCCAGCGGCCACCCGGCGCTGCGCCGGCCATCCAGGCAGTAGCCGAGCACATTCCGCTCCGGGACGACTGCGCCGACGCCGCACTCGCTGTGCTGACCATTCATCACTGGACGGACCTGGCAGCTGGTATCGCCGAGATGCGCCGGATCGCGCGGCGCCGGCTGGTCTTCCTGACCTGGGACCCGGACGTGATCGGCGAGGCGTTCTGGCTGCTGTCTGACTACCTGCCGGAGGCCCGGCGAGCCGACGCCGAACTTGCGGTCCCGATGGATCAGCTAGCCGCACTGCTTGACGAGCCCATTGTCACCGCCGTTCCGGTCCCGCACGACTGTGCCGACGGTTTCGGCGCGGCGTTCTGGCGCAGGCCAGCCGCCTACCTGGACCCCGCGGTGCAGGCGGGCATGTCGCTGTTCGCCAAGACCGACCAGCGCCTGCTCGCGCCGGGTCTGGCCCGCCTGGCCGCAGACCTGGACTCCGGCCGCTGGCAACGCGAGTACGCGGACCTGCTGGATCGCGACGAACTCGACCTCGGCTACCGGCTGGTCACCGCGGCCGCCTGAGCCCTGACACTCCGGCCGCCGCCTCAGCTGGGCGGCGGAACGGTCTGGGTGTTGCTGATCGACGATCCGTGCCTGGCCGTGGCCAGCAGAACCACCCGGACCTCGAGGTTCTTCAGGCGCTTGCCGCTGAGGATGAAGACCGGTCTTCCCGGCGGCATTCAGCCGCCGCTGCCGCAGGTACGTCCAGCCACCGGGGCCAGTCTGAACCTCCAGCTGGACCACATTGCCGCGGTGCGCGTACTGCGTGGTGACCGTCAGCACGTCCCGCAAACCGGAGGCGCCTGGCGTGAGCGTCGCCGTCACCGGCGGCATCACGATCACCAGCACGTTGGCGCTGTGCGCGATGCCGGTAGTCCCGCAGCCGGAAGACCGCGTTGGCGGGAACGGCCGGGACAGTCACGGCCACGTTCCCGCCCGTTGTTGTCTGCGCTGTTCCGGCAAGATGCCAGAACGGGTGACCGACGAAGCGCTCGATCAGCTGGACAGTGACGCCCTGGACGCCCGTGCCCGACCTCGTGAACTGACCGTCGATCACCACCTGCGATCCGGCCGACGATCTTGGCGCTGCTGGCGGATGCCGACAGCTGCGCCGGGCCGGTGGCGACCGACGGCGACGGTGACGGCGACGGCGACGGGGACGCGCTTGGCGTGGCGGACTTGTGCGCGGACGGGCTGGGCGTGCGCGCGGGCGCCGAGCGCCCGGGCGCAGCGTGGCCCGGCGAGCTGCCGGACTGCGGCGGCGCGAGGTGATGACGGCCGCGCGGCGAGCTACCAGAGTGGCCGGAACGATGCGGGCTCGGCACGCCAGCGCGCCCAGCACCCGGTGCGCGAGCAGCTGGATTGGCTGCGGGAGCACGGCGGTGTAAGCAGCCGAGGCCAGCGCGACCGCGAGCACGATCACCACGGCGGCCGCCAGCCGGATCCCCCAGCCGCCAGACCGCCGGAACATGCGGCCCACGGACGGCTTTGACGCTCCCGCGGAGCGCCCGGCATTGACCGGCGCCGTCGCCGGGCTGGCAGGCGGACTGATGTTGGCCCGGAACATGGCCAGGGCGCTCTGCTCGCCGGCCAGCTCAGCTGGCGTCGGCCCGGAGGTCAGCGTGCGGAACAGCTCATCGACGCCAGGATCGAGGGGGCCGATGTCTCCTGGCAGGTCAGAGATCATCAGTCCACCTCCTCCAGCTTCCAGAAATTCGGCTCAGATCGGGGCCGCCCGGATCCGACGCGCTGGCGGCGGTCGGCTGGCCGGGTAGCCGAACCGTCCCGAGCGGGGCTGCCTGCTGCCATGCCGGCCAGCTGCCCGGACGGAGGGATCGTCGGCCAGCGCTTTCAGTCCGCGATGCAGGGCGACCCGGACCGCGCCGGCCGACTTCCCGAGGATCTTCGCGACGTCCGGAGTGTCCAGGCCCGCGATGACCCGCAGCGCGACCGCCTCGGCCTGGTCCCTCGACAGCCCGGCGAGCAGAGCCACCGCGCCCTGGACCGACATTCCGTCCAGCACCTGGTCCTCGACCAGCTGGGTGTCGGCCAGGATATCCAGGCCGCTGTTCACCGTCCCCGCCGGTCGCCTGGACCTTGCCCGCGCCGCGTCGACTGCCCGATGCCGGCCGATCGTGAACAGCCAGCGACGGAAGTCTTCCTCCCCGCCGGAGAACCGGTGCAGGTCCCGGACCACCTGAAGCCAGGTCTCGCTCGCCACGTCGTCCGGATCATCGCAACCGACGACCCGGAGGAACCGCAGCAGCCGCGGCTGGAGCGCGCGCCAGAGCTCAAGAAACCCGGCCTCGTCGCCCTTGCTCGCCCTGGCCAGCGCGTCGTCGAGCACACCAGTTTCACTTGCCATCGCGCCAGTAAGGGTTGCACACCGGCGGGCATCCCGAAGGCATGTCTGCCAACTGGATGCCCGCCGCCGCCGTGAGGCTTCGAGTACTAGGAGGCCGTGGCGGGAGAGATCGTGTCGATCACGCTGACCGACTTAGCGAAGTTCCGCGTGCCGCGGAAGACGAGCCGGAAGGTCGCGGGCTTCTTGTAGATGTGCACGCGGAAGAAGACGTGGCCGTGCGGCCGGGTCAGCTTCGTCTGCTTCACCAGCCAGTGGCCCTTGGGGCCAAGGCGCTCGAGCCAGACGCGCAGGTGCCGCAGGTTGTACGCACCAGCCGTGAGGTGGCCGGCGACGGTCGCCGTGGTCTGGTGCGCGTGAGCGACCGGCGTCGTGTTGCTGATCGTCAGCGTGGTCGGGATCTTGTGCACGGCGGGAGCCGCGGTTGAGGCGTTGGCAGCCGCCGTCGCGCCGGTCACTGCGATCGCAGCCGCAGCGGCAACGGTGCCGATCCGGACCGCCAGGGAGGTGGGAAGACGCATTGCTCTCCTTCAGGTTGGGCCTCGATCGGACTGAGGCCGCCGACAACACCGACTACAGCGACGGCGTGCCGGCCTGCGTTACTCGGCCGGATGTGACCTGCGTCACACTCCGCCGGACCATTGGCCTAGGCGTCGACGACGGCTGCGGCGATCCTCGCGGTGTGGCTGGCTGGCGCGCCGAGCAGCATGGCGGCGCCGTGCCCGCGCTTGAAGTACCTGTGTGCCTGGTGCTCCCAGGTCATCCCGATCGCGCCGTGCAACTGGATCATCTCAGCGCTGACCCGCTGCAGAGCATCTGAGCAGTACGCCTTCGCGGCGGCGGCACGCAGGCTCACATCTGCCGCCTGCTGCTGCGCGGCCTCGGCCGCAGCGTATGACAGCGACCTGGCCGACTCGACCAGCACGTGCATCTCGGCCATCCGATGCTGTAGTGCCTGGAAGCTTCCGATCGGGCGGCCGAACTGGACGCGGACCTTGGCATAGGCCACCGTTAGCGCGAGCGCCTGCGCAGCGGCGCCGACTTGCTCAGCGCTCAGTGCGATGCAGGCCGCATCCCGCGCCCGGTCAAGAGCCGCCGGGCCGCCGATCCGCCGGGCGGTCGCGCCGTTCAGCGCGACGACGGCCAGCCGCCGGGTGTCGTCCATGCTGGCGCACGCGCTGCGGGTCACCGCCGGCTGGCCTGGGTTGACCTCGAACAGGCCGGTTCCCCCGTCTGCCAGTCCGGCGGGAACGAGGAGCACCGAGGCGCCGGCCCCGTCAAGTACGTAGTGAGCCTCGCCGGTCACGAGCCAGTTGTCGGCGTCTGTGGTGCCGCCGGCGGCCGCTCCCTGCGGCCGACGAGCGCGGCAGGCTACTTCAGCCGGATCCCAGCGCCCGGCCAGTGTCGTCCAGGCCAGCGCTGCGACTTCGCGGCCGTCGGCCAGGGCCGGCAGCAGCCGTGCGCACGCTCCTTCGTCGTGTGACCCAAGCAGGGCCTGAGTCGCCAGGACGGCCGAGCCGAGCATGGGCGACGGCACGAGGATGCGGCCGAGTTCCTCCATCACGACATGAATCTCGAGCGGGCCAGCTCCGGCCCCGCCGTAGCGCTCGGGAATCGCCAGTCCAGCGACGCCGATCTCGGTGCACAGGCGCTGCCAGAGGCCCATCTCGGCGGCTGGATCCGGCTCGGGACCTGGCTGGCAGCGGTCGAGCAGGCCGCGGACGGCGGAGCGCAGGTCTTCCTGCTCGCTGGTCAGCCGCACGGCTGGTCGCGCATCGACTGGCCGCGCATCGACTGGCCGGTGAGCGCGCTGAGCACCCGGGCCCTGTGCGCGGCCTGGCTTCCCCATGCCGGGCCGAGGGCGCGGATCAGGGTCAGCCACTGGCTCACGTCGTGCTCAGAGGTATAGCCAATAGCTCCGTGTACCTGCAGCGCGGTTCTTGCGGCCAGGTTTGCCGCTTCGGCACAGGCGACCTTGGCTGCGGACACGTCGCGCGGACTATCGGGCGACCTGTCGGCCAGCGAGATGCCAGCGGCAAATAGCAGCGTCCGGGCGAACTCGAGGCGGATGAGCACATTGGCGAGCTGGTGCTTAACTGCCTGAAACGAGCCGATCGGCCGGCCGAACTGAGTGCGCTGCCGAGCATGCCGAGCACTCGCCTCCAGCAGTGCGTTGCCCGCACCGAGCAGCTGCGCGGCGCACGCGATCGCGCCGAAGTCCAGGGCCCGGTCCAGAGCCCGCGCGACTTCTGGCCCGTCGGCTATCAGCTGGCTGCCAGCGACCTCCGACAGCGTCCTGGCAGGTGCCACCGAGCGGTGCATCCGTCGTGGCTCAGCTAGCCAGAGCGATCCGTGCTCAGCGAGCAGGATCAGGCCGGCCTTGTCCACGTCAGCAGCGAACGGCAGCAGCGGCGGCGCTGCCAGGGTAGCGATCAGCTCTCCGGAGGCGAGCCCGGCGAGCCAGTCGCCGATCCGGCCGGGCCCGGCGCCGGTCAGCGCAGCGAGCAGGGTCGGCACAGCCGCGACCGACTCGGCCACCGGCCCAGGCATCGAGTGGTGGCCGAGCTCCTGGCAGGCGAGCAGCAGATCGTCCGGATGCGCGCCCAGGCCCCCGAACTCGGGCGGGATCGCCAGCGCCGGGACGCCCGCCTCGGCGAGCGTTCGCGACAGCGCGCGGCATGGTTCGCGATCGCCGGCCAGCCAGCGCCTGGCGCTGTGGGTGGCGTCGGCGGCGGTGAGCATCAAGTGCAGGCTGTTCGAGAACTGGCGCTGCTCGGCTGACAAAGTGAACTGCATCAGGCCGTCGTCCCCATCGCGGCTACCAGCGCGGTGATCGCGATCTGCCTCATCGGGGCAGGCCCAGGATGCGCTCGGCGAGGATGGTGCGCTGAATCTCGTTGGTCCCCCCATAGATCGGACCCGCGAGCGCGAATAGGTACCCGTCCAGCCACCGGACGTCCTCGTCATCCTCGTCGCGCAGCTCAGCCCGCGGGCCGAGCAGGTCAAGCGCGGTCTCATGCATAGCCAGGTCAAGCTCGGACCAGAACACCTTGGTCAAGCTGGGCTCCGCACCGCCCCGGCTCGCGTCAGTACGGCTTGCCAGGCGGTATCCGTGTAGCTGATAGGCGCGTGCGCCAATCCAGGCGTCAACTACCCGGCCGGCAGGTTCGGTATCGGCGGGATCGCCATACCGCTGCCAGAGGTCGACAAGCCGGTCGGCGGTCGCGATGAACCGGCCAGGGCTGCGCAATGGCAGGCCCCGCTCGTACCCGGCCGAGCTCATCGCGACCCGCCAGCCCTGGCCAGGCTCGCCGATCACGTCCGCGTCGGGAACGAAGACGCCATCAAGGAAGATCTCGGCGAAGCCAGCCTCGCCGTCGAGTTGCGGGATCGGACGCACCGTGACGCCTTCAGCGCGCAGGTCGAACATCAAGTACGTCAGGCCGCGATGTCGCTCCGCGTCCGGGTCCGACCGGAAGAGCCCGAACGCCCGGTCTGCGAACACCGCGCGGGAACTCCACGTCTTCTGCCCGGATAGCAGCCAGCCGCCGTCGGTCCTGACGGCGCGTGACCTGATCGCCGCCAGGTCGCTGCCAGCTCCCGGCTCGGACCAGGCCTGCGCCCACACTTCATCGGCTCGCGCCATCGGCGGCAGGATCCGCGCCCGCTGCTCCTCAGTGCCATGCGCGAAGAGGGTCGGCGCCAGCACGAAGAGCCCGTTCTGCCCGACCCGGATCGGCGCACCCGCCGCCCAGTACTCCTCTTCGAACACCAGCCAATCGACCAGCGAGGCGTCTCGGCCGCCGAACTCCGCCGGCCAGGACACAGCGGCCAGCCGTGCTTCGGCGAGCCGCGCTTCCCACTCCCGGTGCAGGGCGAATCCCTCCGAGGTGTCGACCGACGGCAGCCGATTCGCCGGAACGTGGTCAGCTAGCCAGTCCGCTGAGCTCGGCCCGGAACTGTTGTGTCTGCGGGTCGAAGTCGAGGTTCAATCCGCCGCCTTCTTCATCGACCTGGCGTTCATGCCGGCAAGCGGGTCCGCGCCTGTCTCGGCGTTGTGCGCGTGCGCGACGTGGTGCAGGCCGAAGGTCGAGTCCATGCCGTTGCGCATGCCCATCTGGTCCTCGCACTGGTTGACCGCGCGCTTGGCCAGCGCGAGGCCGAAGGCAGGCATCGCCGCGATGCGGTCCGCCAGCGCGAAGGTGGTCTCGGCGAGGTCCGCCCGCGGCACCACCCGGCTCACCATGCCGAGCTCATAGGCGCGCGCGGCGGTGAACCGATCGCCGGTGAACAGCATCTCCTTGGCGAAGCGGGGTCCCACTACCCAGGGATGCGCGAAGTACTCGACGCCAGGGATACCCATCCGCACTACCGGGTCAGCGAAGAAGGCGTCGTCGGAGGCGACGATGAGGTCGCAGACCCACGCCAGCATCAGCCCGCCGGCGATGCAGGCGCCCTGCACCATGGCGATGGTCGGCTTGGGAATCTCCCGCCAGCGCCGGCACATGCCAAGGTAGACCTCCATCTCGCGGGCGTACCGGTTGTCGGCACCCTGCCTGCCCACGTGGTCCCACCACATGACGGCCCTGCGCTCGAAGGAGACGTCGATGTCGCGGCCTGGCGTGCCGATGTCATGGCCAGCAGAAAAGTGGTCGCCCGCGCCAGCGAGCACGATGACGGCCACCGCGTCGTCGTTGACGGCAGCCGTGAACGCCGCATCCAGCGCGTACGTCACCGCCGAATTCTGAGCGTTACGGTAACGCGGCCGGTTCAGCGTTATCACGGCCGTCTGGCCGCGGACCTCGTACCGGACGACTTCCTCGGGGCCAGTCGTCTCCTCCGGGCCCGCCGCTTTTGTCGCGGCCTGCTCCGTTGCCAGATGCGTGCTCAGTCATGCCGACTCCTCCCTGAGCAGCCGCTTGAGCGGCTTGCCTGCCGGGTTGCGTGGCAGCTGCGAGCGGAACTCGACCTGCCTGGGCACCTTGTAGTTGGCCAGGCGGCCGCGGCAGTGCGCAAGCACGTCGCTCTCGTCAGCTGACTGCCGGGCCTGGTCACGACGATCGCCTTGCCGACTTCGCCGAGCCGCACGTCTGGGACGCCGATCACCGCTGACTCGGCCACACCGTCGAGCCGCGCGAGCACTTGCTCGACCTCCGCAGGGTAGACATTGAACCCGCCGCAGATGTACATGTCCTTGAGCCGGTCGGTGATCGTGAGGTTGCCGTCGGCGTCGAGCCTGCCGACGTCACCCGTATGCAGCCAGCCGTCGGAGTCGATGGCTTCCTTCGTCGCGGCCGGATCATCGAGGTAGCCGAGCATGACATTGGGGCCACGCAACAGGATCTCGCCGGTCCCGTCTGAGTCAGCGCCGCCGACATCAGCACCCGAGATCCGGATCTCGAAGCCCGCCGTGGCCCGCCCTGACGTCGTCGCGACCGTCCGCGGCGGGTCGCCCGGCCGGCACATAGTGACCACAACGGCCTCGGTTAGCCCGTACGCGGTGAGCACCGTGTCGAAGGCCAGCTCGGCCTGCATCCGTTCCACCAGCGCGACCGGAACGACGGCCGCTCCGGTGACTGCGAGCCGCAGGCTGGTCAGGTCGTGGCTGGCCCTGGCCGGGTGGTCGAGGATGGTCTGGTAGATCGTCGGCGCGCCGGGCAGCACGGTGATCCGCTCGGCCTCGATCAGCCGCATCGCCTGCTGCGGGTCGTAGACAAGCTGCGGGACGATGGTGGCACCGGTGAGCAGGCAGACCAGTATGCCCGGCCTTGTACCCGAAGCTGTGAAAGAACGGATTCAGCACGAGGTACCGGTCGTCCCTGGTGACCTCCCCGCAGTCGGCCCACGCGGCCGCGACCGCGAGTGCCTGCCGATGCGAGCTCATCGCTCCCTTGCTGCGGCCGGTTGTCCCCGACGTGAACAGGATGTCGCTGACGTCGTCCGGCGTGATGGCCGCGGCGCGCTGGGCGGCGAGCACGGCGGGCGCGGCAGCCGCCCTGCGCTCGAGCTCGGCCCAGCCGAGCACTTCCTTACCGGGCCAAGCATCCGCGCGGACCTGCTCGGCGGCAGCCGATCCCGGCTCCGCTGGCACCGACGCGTCCTCAACGGGAACGATCACGATCAGCCGCAGCCGACTGAGCTGGCCCGGCTCCGCCTCGTCGGCGGCTCGCAGCGCGGCGAGGCGGTCTGCGCCGAGGAACGGCCCGGCCACGAACAGCGCGCGTGCGCCGCTCCGGCCGATGACATCCAGCGCTTCGGCTCCGGTGAACCGGGTGTTGACCGGCACCAGCGTGGCGCCAGCAGTCTGCGCGCCGAGCGCTGCGACGACCCAGTGGTGCGTGTTAGGCGACCAGATCGCGACCCGGTCGCCGGCCTCAATACCCGCCGTCGGCGAGCGCGGCCGCGATACCGCTGCGCCTGCCCGTGCAGCTGCCGGTAAGTGAGCCGCGGCCCGTCCGGCTCGGCTATCGCCGTCTGCTCCCCGAACAGGCTGGCTGCCCTGTCCAAGGCTGCGGGGATCGTCAGCTCCACCGGGCTCCTTGAAGCAAGCAAGTGCTTGGTAGGGCGAGCCTACTTCGCAGCGGCGCTGGCTGGCCAGACGTCAGCGTCGCCTGCCCCGCGCCAACCTGCCGGGCAAGCAAGTGCTTGGTAGGCTGGCGTGCTCGGGCTAGGTGCAAGCCGGGAGGGGCGCGGTGCAGCTGACTGCTGAGGACGAGCAGTTCCGCAGCCAGATCCGCGGCTGGCTCGAGCAGAACCTCGCTGGCGCGTTCGCGGACCTTCGCGGGCTCGGCGGTCCCGGCCGGGAGCACGAGCAGTTCGAACAGCGACTGGCCTGGAACCGCCAGCTGGCGGCAAGCGGCTGGACCTGCATCGGCTGGCCCGTACAGTACGGCGGCCGGACGCGACCCTCGCCCAGCAGGTGATCTTCCACGAGGAGTACGCCCGAAGCGGCGCTCCGGCACGCGTCGGGCACATGGGCGAGGAACTGCTCGGCCCGACCCTGATCGCCGTTGGCACGCCCGAGCAGAAGGACCGGTTCCTGGCGCCCATCGCGGCCGTGACGGAGCTCTGGTGTCAGGGCTACTCCGAGCCCGGTGCCGGGTCAGACCTGGCGTCCGTAAGCACGTCTGCCGTCCTGGATGGCGACGACTGGGTCATCACCGGGCAGAAAGTCTGGACGTCGCTGGCGACCGTCGCCGACTGGTGCTTCCTGCTCGCCCGGACCGAGCCGGGGTCCAGGCGATCGGCCGGCCTGTCCTATCTTCTCGTGCCGATGAAGCAGCCGGGCATCACCGTCCGGCCGATCCGACAACTCACCGGAACGTCGGAGTTCAACGAGGTGTTCTTCGACGGCGCGCGCACGCCACACGACATGGTCGTCGGCACGGCCGGAGACGGATGGCGCGTCGCCATGGCGACCCTCGCGATCGAGCGCGGCGTCTCCACGCTCGGGCCAGCAAGTCGGGTACCAGCGCGAACTCGACGCCCTGATCGCGGAGGCCCAGCGATCCGGCGCAGCCGCCGATCCGCTGCTGCGAGACCGGCTGGCGAGGGCCTGGATCGGACTGCAGGTGATGAGAGAGCAGGTACTGGCCATGCTCGATGACGCAGAAGAGACGGGAACGGGCGGTGCAGCGTCCGCCGCGTCGGTAGTGAAGCTGCTGTGGTCCCGCTGGCACCGCGAGCTGGGCGAGCTCGCCATGCAGGTTCGCGGCCCGGCATCGATGCTGGCCAAGGGTCACCCTTATGAGCTGGACGACTGGCAGCGGCTGCACCTGTTCAGCCGGGCCGACACGATCTATGGCGGCTCGCAGGAGATCCAGCTCGGCATCATCGCGGAGCGCGCACTCGGCTTGCCCCGGCAGCCACGGCCATGACGACGCAGCAGCCAGTTCCGCTGCCCGTCCCGCCTGACGGGCACGACTGCTCGCCGGGAAGGTGGTGGTGATTACCGCGGCTGCGGGGGCGGGCATCGGCTCGGCGACCGCGCGGCGCTGCCTGGAGGAAGGCGCCAGCGTGGTGATCAGTGATCAGCACGCAGCCAGGCTGTCCGCTTTCCGCGAGGAGCTAGCCGGCGACTACGGCGACCGGGTCTGGGCGGTGCCGTGCGACGTGACCGACGAAGCCGCGGTACAGGCCCTGATCGACGGCGCCGTCGACAACTTCGGCCGGATCGACGTCATGATCAATAATGCCGGACTCGGCGGCACCAAGTCGGTACTGGAGATGACGGACTCCGAGTGGCTCCGCGTACTCGATATCACTCTGAACGGCACGTTCCGGTGCACCAGGGCCGCGCTACGCCAGCTTGTCGCCCAGGGCGGCGGCGGTGTAGTCGTCAACAACGCCTCGGTACTTGGCTGGCGGGCGCAGGAAGGGCAAGCGCACTACGCCGCCGCCAAGGCCGGCGTCATGGCGCTGACGCGGTGCGCGGCTATGGACGTAGCCAGCTACGGCATCCGCGTGAATGCGGTAGCGCCGAGCCTTGCGACGCACCCGTTCCTGGCCAAGGTCATGAGTCGCGACCTGCTTGCCGAGCTGGAGACGCGGGAGGCGTTCGGCCGCGGCGCGCAGCCGTGGGAAGTGGCGAACGTCATCGTCTTCCTCGCCAGCGATTACTCGTCCTATCTCACCGGCGAGGTCATCTCGGTCAGCAGCCAGCACCCTTGACTCACGAGCCGTGCGGCATTCGGTTATCCGAGCTAACTAGCGGTACATCCATGCTGTTTCCTTCGCGCAAAGCGGATAAATCGGGCTCAAAAGCGCAGGAAATCGCATGGATGTCGGTGCCGGGTCGGCTATCGCCGCGGGCCGGGCGGGAAGGACCATCTGCCGCCCGATGTGCGGGCAGCAGTGGAGCGGCGGGAGCGGGAGCTCGCGTCAGGCCCTGGGCGGGCTAGATCCGCTCGATGATCGTGGCGGTCGCCATCGCGCCGCCCGCGCACATCGAGATCAGAGCTGTGCTGGCGTCCCGGCGCTCGAGCTCGTGCAGCGCCGTGGTCAGCAGCCGGGAGCCGGTGCTGCCGACCGGATGGCCGAGCGCGATGGCGCCGCCGTTCACGTTGACCTTGTCCGGGTCGGGCTGGTGCACGCTCATCCAGGACATGCACCACCGACGCGAACGCCTCGTTGACCTCGAAGATGTCGATGTCGCCGATCGTCATGCCGCTGCGCCTGAGCACCCGCTCGGTGGCGGCGATCGGGCCGTCCAGGTGGTAGTACGGCTCGTCGCCGATCAGGGCCTGGCTGACGATCCTGGCCCGCGGCCGCAGGCCGAGCTCGCGGGCCCTGCTCCTCGTCGACCAGCAGCACGGCGGCCGCACCATCGGAGATCTGCGACGAGGTGCCTGCGGTGTGCAGCCCGTCCGGTAGCACCGGCTTGAGGCCGGCCAGCGCTTCGAGGCTGGTCTCGCGCAAGCCCTGGTCCCGGTCCACCACCCGCGTCTCGCCGGTCGGCTTGCCCTCGGCGTCCAGCACCGGCGCCTTGACCGGCGCGACCTCGCGGTCGAACCGGCCCTCGGCCCAGGCCCGCTGCGCGTTCTGCTGGGACCGCAGGCCGAACGCGTCGAGCTGCTCGCGGGTCAGGCCGCGCCGGATCGCGATCCGCTCCGCCGCCTCGAACTGGTTAGGCATGTCGATCGTCCAGGAGTCAGGCCGCGGCGAGCCGATGCCGGAGCCGATGTTGGCGCCGAGGCCGACCCGGCTCATCGCCTCCACGCCGCATCCGATGCCGACGTCGATCGCACCCGCGGCGATCAGCCCGGCGATCAGGTGCACGGCCTGCTGAGCGGACCCGCACTGCGCGTCCAGCGTCAGGCAGCCAGTGTGGATCGGCATTCCCGCGTGCAGCCAGGCAGTTCTGGTCACGTTGCCCGCCTGCTCACCGGCCTGCGTGACGCAGCCGCCAGCGATCTGCTCGACGTCGGCAGGCTCGATCCCGGCCCGCTCGACCAGTGCGGTCTGCGCGCTGCCGAGTATCTCCGCTGGGTGCAGGCCCGCGAGCGCCCCGCGGCGCTTGCCGATCGGTGTCCGGACGGCCTCGACAATTACCGCAGTGCCCACAGCTGCTCCTGACGTTGACGGCTGGCTTCATAGTAGAACGTGTTCTTGAAATTTCGAGTGCGAGCCAGTTCACCCCAGGCTGCGGGCATGCTTGAATCCCACTAGAACACGTTACAGATCCGGAGGCATGCCATGCCTGAGCCGCAGATCGCGCCCAGCTTTGACCTGACCGACCCTGACCTGTACGCACACCGGGTCCCGCACGAGGAGTTCGCGCTGCTGCGCCGCGCGGCGCCGGTCCGGTGGAATCCGCAGCCAGCCGACATGGGCTTCAACGACGACGGGTTCTGGGCCGTCACCCGGCACAAGGACGTCGTCGCGATCTCCAGAGACAGCGACACGTTCTCCAGCTACGAGAACGGCGCGATCGTCCGGTTCCCGAGCGGCAACACCCGCGATCAGGTCGAGCTGCAGCGCGTGATCATGCTCAACACCGACCCGCCGCATCACACCAAGATCCGCGGGATCGTCTCCCGCGGTTTCACGCCGCGGGCGATCAACGACCTGCGCGAGGTGCTGACCGAGCGGGCCGCGAAGATCGTCGCAGCCGCGCTAGAGCAGGGCTCCGGCGACTTTGTCACCGACGTCGCCTGCGAACTGCCGCTGCAGGCCATCGCCGAGCTGATCGGCGTGCCGCAGGAAGACCGGCACAAGCTGTTCACCTGGTCGAACGACATGGTCGGGCTATGACGACCCGGACTACCAGGGCGACGGCGAGACCGCCGCAGCCGAGGTGCTTGGCTACAGCATGCTGATGGCCGAGGACCGGCGGGCCTGCCCGCGCGATGACATCGTCACCAAGCTCGTGAACGCGCAGGTAGACGGCGAGGAACTCACCTCGGACGAGTTCGGCTTCTTCGTGATCCTGCTGGCGGTAGCCGGGAACGAGACGACGCGGAACGCGATCTCGCACGGCATGCTGGCCTTCCTGGACAACCCGGCCCAGTGGGAGCTGTTCAAGGCCGAGCGGCCGCAGCACGGCCGTGGACGAGATCGTCCGCTGGGCCACCCCGGTGACCGTGTTCCAGCGGACCGCCACCAGAGACGTCGAGCTCGGCGGCCAGCAGATCAAGGCCGGCCAGCGATCGGGATGTTCTACCGGTCGGCCAACTTCGACGAGGAGGTCTTTGACCACCCCGAGCAGTTCGACATCATGCGCAACCCGAACCCGCACGTCGGATTCGGCGGCACCGGCGCGCACTACTGCCTGGGCGCGAACCTGGCCAGGCTGGAGATCGACCTGATGTTCAACGCCATCGCCGACGCGATGCCGGACATCAGCAAGGCGGGCGATCCGCAGCGGCTTCGCTCGGGCTGGCTGAACGGGGTCAAGCGGCTGCCGGTCAGCTACCGCTGATCAGGCATCGCAGACTTCCGCCGCAGTCGGCAACGCCCGCCAGGGTGTCGACCGGGTCATCCAGCTGGACGGTAGACGATCACGCTGTCTGCCCGGTAGTCGAACACGGAACCGGTCGCTGCCAATAGCGCATGACATTCCTGTCCTGCGCTAGTCCGGCGGTCCGGCTGGGCCGCTCGATCGGGAAGCTAGGCACCCAGTGCGGCAGCCAGATGAGAACCCACCCGACGTGCAGCGTCTTCAGGTCCTGTCGCGCCGCGGCCAGTGCGACCCCGTCACTGTTGCCGCCCTTCTCCGCGTGACGAGCCAGACGTAGAACGCGTGTCGCCTTGATCCCAGCGATCGTCCGCTCCGGCACCCCGGCGGCTGTACGACATTGCGCGCGGATGGCCGTCAGCGGTCGCCAGGTTCAGCGCATACGGCGGGAGATGTAGCACCGTACTTTGAGGGCCCGCGGACGAGGAAGGGAACATCGAGGACGACCGATCCGTGTGGTCAGCCGCAATAGGACGGTCCACAGCAGGAAGCGTGGTGGGTACCGTCCGGTCGCCGCTAGATCCCGCTCCAGCCAGCCTCAAGCACCGCCAGCGCCGCCACAACGACGATCAGCGGCCGGCGATTCCACCGCAGCCAGTCCACTCCCGCCCCGGCGAGCAGCGCCGCGCCACGAGCCCGAGAAGCGCCAGCCGGTCGGCCTCGCGGAAGGACGACAGCACGGGCAGCCGGACAACCAGGTATAGGGCATCAGCAGGGACACGCGGACGCCGTGCCACGCCGTCGGCGAGGGGCTTGTGCTCGCGGCCCGCCACGTAAAGGGTCGGCCCGAGTGCGAGGATGGCGCCGCCCAGCCAGAGCAGGCCAAGCCGCCCGGTACCTCGCCGACGCCAGCCGACGACCAGGCCGAGCAGCGCGGTGACAGTCAGCACGACGCCGAAAGTGCCGGCCATCTCATGGACATGAGACGAGTATTCCTCCACACTCTGTGCGCGCCGTAGAGGGAGGCCAGCCCGGTCATCCCGAAGCTGGCCAGATGCGGCGACGGCGCGAACAGATCCGGGAGGCTCGCGGAATAACGAGCGTAGCTGCCGGCCAGCACGGGAGGCGGGCCTCCTCGCCCGCCAGCGCGAACCATTGCGTACAGCTGCGGACTGGCGACCACGGCAGCGCACACCGCGGCCACCGCAGTGCCAAGAAGGCGCGGGAGTCATGGTTGCGCAGCAGCCACGGCACCAGCCCGAGCACCGCGATGGTGACGGCCAGAAGTGCTATCTCCTGGTCGACGAGGACCGCGGCGCCGACCACCAGGCCGAGCACGATGCCGCTGGCTGCGCCCGGACGTCTGCGCAGCCGGATCGTTGCTTCCAGCGTCAGCGGAAGGAATATGCAGCCCAGGGCGGTGTGAATGTGCGACCACGCCTGGGAGGTCAGCATCGAGGAGTAGCCGTAGAACGCCCCGGCGGCAATCGCGCCAGTACGGCTGGGAAGCCAGAGCCGGGCGGCCCTGTACATCGCATATGCCGCCAGGCCAGGTACGAGAATCGTCACCAGGTTGTAGCTCACCGACGGCCCGAACAGCAAAGTGACCGGCGTCATCACGATGCCCGGCAGCGGCGTCAGCGTGTCATATCCGAGCCGGACTCCGACTGGCGCCGCCATGTAGTTGGTGAACCAGGGATTGCCGAGATGGGTAACCTGCCTGGCGATCCACCAGAAGTCCCAGACGTACTGCGTCTGGTCCCCGTCTAGCGGCAGCTTGCCGGGATCAGAAAGCTGGCGCGCGGCCAGGTCGCCACCATGCCGCCGATGAGGAAAGCCGCGAACACAATCGCTTCAGGCACCCACCGCGGCGGGGTCCGCCGCTCCGGCTCGTCATCGGTGGCGGCAGGGACAGGCGCGGGAGCGCTGTCCGGGACAGCAGGCGCGGCAGCCGTTGGCTGCGGAACTCCAGTCCAGCCGGGGGACGGTCTCGGTTTCTCGCGGCCCGGCGGCGAACTCGCCCGCACTGCCGATGTCGCTCGTGCTCACCAGGCCTCCGTCCGGATGTCCCCGCTGGTCACCCGAGACGCGCCGCGAGGTTCGCAAATCAGCACGGACAGGCCGTGCACCCGCGGCAATGTGCGCTCACGTACCCCTCGGCCAGCCGCAGGCGACGAGGGCCATGATTAGGCGCATGGCTGCGGGAACCACGCGATAGTACTGCTCCCAGCCGACCACGGTCAGGTGATCGCCGAATCCGGCCGAAGCCCGGAACGGGAGGATACACTACTATTGGCACAGGAATCTCCGCTGCTGACCGATATAGCAATGATCATATAGCCGGCTCGGCCTACTCAGCATGAACTTTGCATTGCTTTGGCGCTGCTAGTCCGCCAGGCGGCGACCACCCAGCCAGCTAGCGGGGGGTGTCGGCGACCACCCACATGGAGAAGTACTGCGAGCCCGCCGCCGTAGGCGTGCCCGAGCGCGGTGCGCGCCCCGGCGCACCTGATGCTCGCCTGCCTTGCCCATGACCTGCATCGCCGATTCGGCGAACCGGAGCAGCCCAGACGCCCCGATCGGATTGGAGCAGAGCACCCCGCCAGAGGGGTTGACCGGGATGACGCCGCCGATCTCCGTCTCCCCGGCCTCGGTGAGCTTCCAGCCTTCTCCCGGCGGCCGCGAAGCCGAGGTTCTCCAGCCACATCGGCTCGAACCAGGAGAACGGGACGTAGATCTCGGCTACGTCGATCTCGTCGATCGGACGGGAGATCCCGGCCGCCGCCCACAAGGCGGCAGCGGCATCGGCGCCAGCCCGCGGGTTCACGTTGTCCTTGCCCGAGAACATGGTCGGCTCGGTCCGCATCGACGTGGCCCGGATCCAGGCCACCGGCTGGGCCGACGCCTCGGCCGCGGCCTGGTCCCCGATCACGACGGCGCAGGCGCCATCAGAGGACGGGCACGTCTCGTCGTAGCGCACCGGGTCCCACAGCATCGGCGAGGCCTGCACCGACTCCAGCGTGATGTCCGGCTGGCGCAGGTGCGCGTACGGATTGCGGGCCCCGTTGCGCCGGTCCTTCACCGCGACCAGCGCGCCGACGTGGGTAGGCGCCCCGCTGCGCCGGATGTAGGAGCGCACGTGCGGCGCGAAGTACCCGCCCGCACCCGCCAGCAGCGGCATCGAGAATGGCGGCATGATCGACAGCGCCCACATCGCGTTGGACTCGGACTGCTTCTCGAACGCGACCGCCAGTACCCGGCGGTGCAGCCCGGCCTGCACGAGGCTGGCAGCGACGACGCCGGTGGCGCCGCCGACCGACCCGGCCGTATGCACGCGCAGCAGCGGCTTGCCGGCCGCCCCGAGCGCGTCGGCCAGGTACAGCTCGGGCATCATCACGCCCTCGAACAAGTCCGGCGCCTTGCCGACGACGATCGCATCGATCTCGGCGAGCTCCAGCCCGGCATCGGCGAGGGCTCGATCCACCGCCTCCCGGCACAGGCCGGCCATGGAGACGTCCGGCCGCTTGCTGCGATGGTGCGTCTGGCCGGTACCAAGTACTGCCGCTCGGTGCTTAGCTGAACCGGGCTTGGCTGAACTGGGCTTCAGCGAACCGACTCATCGCGCCTCCATCACGCACACGAGATTCTGCTGCAGGGCCGGGCCGCTGGTCGCGTGCCCGAGCGCGCGGCCGGCCGAGCCGGAGAAGATCTGCCTGGCGGCATGCCCGATGCGGGCCAGGCCGGCCGCGAACATCGCGTTCCCGGCGAGCGCTCCGCCGGACGGGCTGATCCGTGTCGCCTCGGCCAGCTCGAGTGCGCCAGTGAGGATGAGCTCCTGATGGGTGAAGGGCGCGTGCAGCTCAGCCACCTCGACTCCCGATGCGCCGGCCGCCGCTCCGGCCGAAGCCGCGGAAGCCGAGCTGGTCAGGTCCCTGGCGCCGAGCTGCCCGGAATCGATCCGATGCTCGAACCCGGTGATCCAGGCCGGCCGCTCGCACAGCTCACGGGCCCGGTCGGCTGAGGCGATGATCACCACCGCGGCACCGTCAGTCACCGGCGCGCAGTCGTGGGCGCGCAGCGGGTCGGCAAGGAACGGCGCCGCAAGCAGTTCGTCCGCAGTGACCGCGCCGGACAGCTGGGCCTCCGGGTTTGACATGGCCGCGGCCCGGCTGCGGACCGCGACCTCGGCCATAGCCCGTTCCGTCCACATGCCCTTGTCGAGGCCGAGCCGTGCCTGCAGCGCGGCGATGCTGACCGAGTCCGGCCACAGCGGCGCCAGCACGTACGGGTCAAGCTGCAGCGCGAGGACGCGGCGCAGGTCCCCGGCGGACGACTTGCCGAAGCCGTAGGCCAGCGCGATATCAGCGTCGCCGGTGAGGACCTTAACCCAGGCCTCATACAGCGCGAATGCGGCGTCCATCTCCACGTGCGACTCCATGACCGGCGGGAACGCGCCGATTGCGTCCACCGCCGAGACGAACGAGAACGCCCGCCCGGCCAGGTAGTCCGACGAGCCCGAGCACCAGAAGCCGATGTCTTCCTTGGTCAGGCCGGTCTGGTCGAAGACCTGACGGAAGATCGGCACCAGCATCTCCACGCCGTTGGTCGTGCCATCGGTATGACGCACGTTCGGCGCTTCGGCGAAGCCGATCACTGCAACATCGCGCACAGCGGTCGCCCCTTTCACAGGTGCTGGGCGTAGGACTCGTAGGGCGCGTCGGGCTCCCCGGTCGGCTCGAAATGACTGATGTTCTCGGACGTCGTTCCCCACTCCTCCGGCGGCTTCCATACCGCGCGAACCCGCATGCCCATCCGCACATCAGCCGGATCGCACCCGAGGATCAGGTGCTGGAACGCGATGTCCGCGCCGTCAAGCAAGACGGATGCGGCGACGTAAGGCGAGGGCACCCGCTGGCCCTGGAACGGGACGTTCACCACGCAGAACGTGGTCACGATACCGGTATCGGGCAGTTCCACGTCGGTCGTCGTGGGCACGCCATCGACCGGGCAGGCGCCTCGCGGCGGCACGTAAACCTTCCCGCAGGCCGGGCATCGCTGCCCGATGACCTTGCCCTCCTTCAGTGCGCGCAGGTAGCGGCTCTCCTCCGCCGAGGCGGTGTGCTGGTAGCGCAGCCGTACCGGAGTGGTGATCATCGTGACGGCATCGGGATTTTCTTCGGGAACGGCTGCGCCCTGGTCAGCGGCCGCCGGCTCGTCCGCCTCGTTCCCGGCAGGCTCAAAGCACGCGATGTCGCGGATGTGGCCGGTCCGCTCCGGCGCCCAGCGCGGACGAACCCGCATCCCGGTGCTGCATCGCCGTCGCCGCGCCAGCGTCGACCGCGTGCAGCATCGCGGTATCAGCGCCGTCCAGCCTGATCAGCGCCCAGGCGAACGGGTGGTCCAGCGGCTGGCCCTCGCGCGGCTCGCGGCTGCCACGACCAGGTCAGCACCGTGCCTTCCGGGCCCACCGGCACGAGCTCCGTCGGCGGCGAGAACGTAACGGGGTCGTACTCGGCTGGCGGCACGTAGACCCGCCCGTCGGCTCCGCGCGAGCCGAGAATCGTGCGCTGCGCGAGCCCGGTCATGAACTGGCTGAGCACCGGACCGAGCGACCTGGTGTAGTCGAAGCTGATCTCCAGCGGCGCGCTAAGCGGCGTCACGCAAGGCGTGGGTAGTCACGGATCAGAGTGAAATGCACGTTTCGTACGCCGCCGACTGCCAAGTGGGAGCGTCCGCCGGCATCGGCAAGCCGTGCACTGGGCACGCTGCCGGTGCGGCTAATGACCGCGGAAGTCTGGTTTGCGCTTCTCGGTGAACGCGCGCGGACCTTCCTTGGCGTCGTCGCTGGCGAAGACCGCCATGCCGATCTTGGCCTCCAGCGCGAAGGCGTCGTTCTCGGCCATGCCTTCTGACTCGCGTGATCGTGCGCAGGATCGCCTGGACGGCAACCGGGCCGTTGGCCGCGATCAGCTCGGCGATCTCCAGCGCCTTGGCCAGCGCCTGGCCGTCCTCCACCACGTGGCCGATCAGCCCGCAGGCCAGCGCTTCGTCGGCGGTGATGTGCCGTCCGGTGAGCAGCAGCTCGGCGGCGACGGTGTAGGGAATCTGCCGGACCAGCCGGACCGCGGACCCGCCGAGCGGGAACAGTCCCCAGCGCGCTTCGGAGACCCCGAACCGCGCGCTGCGACCGGCCACCCGGATGTCGGTTGCCTGCAGGATCTCAGTCCCGCCGGCGATCGCCGGACCCTCGACTGCGGCGATCAGCGGCTTTGGTTAGCCGCCGGCCCTTGAGCAACGGCTCGATCACCGACGGGTCGAAAGCGCCGGACGTGAAGGAGTCACCGGGGTGCGACGCCGTCATCGCCTTCAGGTCCGCGCCCGCGCAGAACGCGCCGCCCGCGCCGGTCAGGATGCACACCCGGATCTGCGGATCGTTGTCCACCCGGTCCCAGGCCTGCTGCATGATCGCCATCATCGGGCCGCTCAGCGCGTTGCGCGCCTGCGGGCGGTTCATGGTGACGATCAGGACGTGGCCGCGCAACTCGATCAGCGCATGCGGCTGCTCGCCGCCAGCCGGATCTGCGCCGCAGCCCGGCCTCGGCGCTGATCGCGCAGGCGAGATCGGCGGGAGTCGACGTCATCGCAGAGCCTCCTTAACCGCGCAGCGGATGTTTGCAGTACACGCTTTTCCTGGACGGGTTTGGTTGCCCCGAACGATAACACGTTCTACTTTCTTACCCATGGCGCTGAACATCGCTGACCTGTTCGAGCATGCTGCCGACGCGGTACCCGAGCGCCTGGCCATAGCCTGCGGCGACGCGCAGGTCAGCTACCGCGAGCTCGAGGCGCGCAGCAACCAGCTCGCGCACTACCTGGCCCAGCCGGCGCCGGCCAGGGCGACCACGTCGGCATCTACGGGCGGAACTCGATCGAGCTCATCGAGTCGATCCTGGCCTGCTACAAGCTGCGGGCGATTCCCGTCAACGTCAACTACCGCTACGTGGAGGCTGAGCTCCGCTACCTGTTCACCGAGGCAGAGCTGGTCGGCCTGGTGTATGACCGCCGGTTCAGCGACAAGGTAGCCGCACTGCTACCTGACTATCCCGACATCAAGGCCGTGCTGGCGATCGAGGACGGCAGCGGCGTGCCGCTGCCCGACGCGGCTGCCGACTTCGCAGCCGCACTCGCCGACGTCTCCGCTGCCCGCGACTTCGGCGAGCGCAGCGCCGACGACATCTACATGCTCTACACCGGCGGCACCACCGGTTACCCGAAGGGCGTGCTCTGGCGGCATGAGGATGTCTGGCGCACGCTCGGCGGCGGCATCGACTTCACGACCGGCGAGCGCCTGCCGGACGAGTGGGAGCAGATCCGCCGCGGTACCGCCGGGCCAGCTGGCATGGTCCGGCTGACGACGGCGCCGCTGATTCACGGCAGCGCGCAGTGGGGCACGCTGCCCGGCCTGTTCGGCGGCGACACGGTGGTGTTCGTGCCGCAGTTCGACCCGCACGCGGTCTGGCGCGCCGTCCAGCGGCATCGGGCCAACGTGCTCATGATCACTGGCGACGCGATGGCCCGGCCGCTGATCGAGGCGTACCAGCAGGAGGAGTACGACGTCTCCTCGCTGCTCGCGATCTCCAGCAACGCTGCGCTGTTCTCGCCGAGCGTCAAGGACCAGTACCTGACGCTGCTGCCGAACGTCGTCATCACGGACGCCATCGGCGCGTCCGAGACGGGCTTCACCGGGCTCGGATACGTCTCGGCGGGCAACAAGAAGGCCGAGGGCCCGACGGTCACGGCTGGGCCGTCGACGATCGTGATCGACGAGCACAACCAGCCGGTCGGCCCCGGCGGGATCGGCAGGATCGCCCGCGGCGGCCACATCCCGCTGGGCTACTACAAGGACCCGGCCAAGACCGCAGCGCTGTTCGCCGAGGTCGACGGCGTCCGGTACGCGGTGCCCGGCGACTTCGCCAGGGTCGAGGAGGATGGCTCGATGACGCTGCTCGGCCGCGGCAATACCTGCGTCAACACCGGCGGCGAGAAGGTGTACCCGGAAGAGGTCGAGGGCGCGCTGAAGTCGTTCGGCAGTGTCTTCGACGCGCTGGTGATCGGCGTACCCGACGAGCGCCTCGGCCAGCGGGTAGCTGCGGTGGTGCAGCCGCGGGACGGCCACGTCATCGACATGGCGGCGCTGGAGGCGCACCTGCGGACCATGATCGCGGGCTACAAGGTGCCGAGGTCAGTCTGGCTCGTCGAGCAGATCAGCAGAACGCCCGCGGGCAAGGCCGACTACCGGTGGGCCCGCCGGTACGCCGAGGAGCAACTGTCTGCAGCCCAGGGCCAGGGCACGGGCGCCGCCGAGGCGGCCGCTCAGTCCGGCCTGAGGAGGCCGAGCATGCGTACGGCGCTATGCGACCAGCTCGGCATCGAGCACCCGATCGTCGGGTTCACTCCGTCCGAGCATGTCGCCGCTGCCATCAGCCGGGCCGGCGGGCTCGGCGTGCTCGGCTGTGTCAGGTTCAACGACGCGGCCGAACTGGACAAGGTCCTGGACTGGATGGACGCCAGCACTGACGGCCGTCCGTATGGCATCGACGTGGTCATGCCCGCGAAGATCCCGGCCGAGGGCGCGGCGATCGATCTGAATCAGCTCATCCCGGCGGGCCACCGCGAGTTCGTGGACCAGACGCTGATCAGGCTCGGCGTGCCGCCGCTGCCCGGCGACGCGCAGGCCAGCGACGGCGTGCTTGGCTGGCTGCACTCGGTCGCGCGCGCGCAGGTGGAGGTCGCGCTCGCGCATCCGGCCCGGCTGATCGCCAACGCGCTCGGCTCGCCGCCGCCGGACATCATCGCCAGCGCGCACGACCACGGCATGCTGGTCGCGGCGCTAGCCGGGAAGGCGGCGCACGCGCAATCCCACGTCGCCGCGGGCGTCGACATCGTCGTGGCGCAGGGATATGAGGCGGGCGGCCACACCGGCGAGATCGCCAGCATGGTGCTGGTGCCGGAGGTTGTCGACGCAGTCGGACCGGACGTCCCGGTGCTGGCCGCTGGCGGTATCGGCAGCGGCCGCCAGATCGCTGCCGCGCTCGCGCTCGGCGCGGCCGGCGTCTGGATGGGCTCCGCCTGGCTGATCACGGCCGAGTACGCCGAGCTGTCTCCGCTTCCAGGCCTGCGCGAGGCGCTGCTCGCGGCAACCTCCTCCGATACGGTCCGGTCCAGGATCTACAGCGGCAAGCCCGCCAGGCTGCTGAAGAACAGCTGGACCGATGCGTGGCTCGAGCCTGGCGCGCCCGATCCGCTGCCCATGCCACTGCAGAACCTGCTGGTCGCCGAGGCGCACCAGCGCCTGATGCGATCGGGCAACCCGGACGTGATCCCGATGCCCGTCGGCCAGATCGTCGGCCGGATGAACGAGGTCAGGCCGGTCGCCGATGTCATCGCCTGCGCTGGTAGCCGAGCTGGACGAGACTGTAGCCCGGCTGGACAGCCTCCGCTGACCCTGCCGGACGGCCGCGCTGACGGGCTTGGCTAGTCGCCGGTCACGCCGTCGATCAGCTCACGCAGCAGATCGGCATGGCCGTTGTGCCGCGCGTACTCCTCGATCATGTGCAGGTAGACCCAGCGCAGGTCCATGTGTCCCGGGCGCGGTCCTGCGTGGTGAACGTGAATGTCTCCTCAAGCGCCCGGCCGCGGGCTGCCTCATCGGCTGCCGCGCACTCGGCGCGGAAGTTCGCGAAGTCAGCTTCGGCGCGTTCGGCGTCGGTGAGGTCGAAGTCGCCGTCCCGGTACTCCTCACTGCAGTACAGGTCACCCAGCCCGGGCTGGCCGGCGAACCGGCGGCGGAACCACCACCGCTCCACCTCCGCCATGTGGCGGACCAGGCCGAGCAGCGACAGCGTCGAGGACTCGACAGGCCGCGCGCAGAGCTGCTCCCCGTCCAGGCCAGCGCACTTCCAGAGCAGTGTTGCGCGGTGGTAGTCGAGCCAGCCCTGCAAGGCGGCACGCTCGTCTGCGACCTCCGGCGGCTCGATCCGGGCGACGTCAGGTGCTATCCAGGTCATTTGGCCATACTTATCGGACCGCGTCCAGGCGATGCAAATGAGTTTTCGAGCGCTACGCGGGTGCCGGGCGGTCCTTCTTCGCCAGCTTGCTGACCACAGCCTCGTAGGAGGCGTCGATTGCCTCGGCCAGCTCGTCGGCCGGGATGGAGCCGCTGGTGCGCAGCGTGTTCCACCCGGACCTGCCGATGTAGGGCATCACCGCCGCGTCGCCGGGATAGCGGGTGAGCCACTCGTCCGCGGCTTCGCGCGTCGGCCCGCACTTGAGTCCGATGGCCGAGCCCTCGCCGGAGCCGAGGAAGGCAAAAATCTTGCCACCAACCTTGGTGACGATGTCGCCGTCCCACGGCTCGTCCTGCCATGCGCCGGGCTTGGCCAGGCAGTAGGCGAGCAATTCGTCCCAGGTCACGTCCGCCTCCACTGGCCGTGTTGGTGATCTCGCGCACGGGTAAGACGCGGCACTGCCCTGCGAGGTTTGCCGGCCGCAGGCGGGTGGGCCGTCAGCTCACCTGTGACGGCGCGCGGCAGGACTGGCAGTCGTTCGTCGGGTACACGATCACGTCGCCGTTGAGATGCCCGTCAAGACCGATCCGGCGGAAGATGCCTACCCACAGCGGCTCATGGCGGGCGTCGAGCAGGATCGCCCCGACATGGTCGGCCTTCACGAATTTCTCGAATTGTGCAATGGTGACCGGCGTGGCGTGGGCGAGGTCCTGCACCGCATCCGGCAGGTCGGATCCCCGTGTTATGGCCTGGTTGATGTACCCGCCGTCGATCCGCAGGTAGTAGTCAGACTGGGCCTGCCAGAGCATGCCGGCATTGCCGATCTGGGATACCACGACGACGGTCTCGCCGCGCGACAGCTCGCGCTGGTACCGCCCCGAGCTGATGAAGGTCGGCACGGTACTGCGGGGCGCACCGGGGATCGACGGCGTGTCGAGAGCGATGAAGGCGATCACGAGTACGGCCAGCGTCCAGCGGGCCCACCGCATGCGCCTTGCCGGGCCGGCCAGCCACAGTGCGGTTGCCACCGCCAGCACCAGGTAGGCGAACAGCATCAGCCGAGACGGGTAGGCATTACGCGCGATCGGCAGCCGCCATAGGAAGGCCCATGGCAGGCCGACGACGTCCTTGCCCTCGACGTACAAGGCTGAGCCGAGGGCGCCCACGATGATGAAGACCAGCATGCAGGACAGGAACCGGACGATCTTGCTGGACCAGCTGGTGATAGCGAGCAGCACGGCCAGCAGCAGCAGCGGGACGCCGACGTAGCACGCCTCGGATACATGACTTGGCTCGGACGCGGCGCGCGCCAGCCAGGCGATGCCGAAGGTCCGGCCGATCCGCGGTACGACGAGGCTGGCCAGGTCCATCCCCGCCGCGTCCGTCAGGTTGGGCGTCTCGGTCGGCGAGCATGTACGCCACGTAGGGCGCGGCCAGCACGGCCGCGATCACGTAGGCCAGGCCGACGACCCTGGCCAGGCGCAGTATCTCCGGCCGGCCGTCTCGCCCGGCCAGCGCGAAGCCGACTAGCAAGCAGACCGCCAGGATGGCGGTCAAGTCCGCGAAGGTCTCCACCATCAGGTAGAACTGCAGCGCCATGGTCACGGCCGGCCAGGATAACGAACGTCCGCGTGCCGATGCTTCCGTCGCGCCAGACGAGGACGAGGTAGGCCAGGATGGGCAGCAGCAGGCTGTAAGTCAGGTTGAGCTGGCCGGCCGCGACTGTGATTCATCTCGAAGGCCGAGAAGCCGAAGACGGCGCCGCCGACCAGGGCGGGCCAGAATTTCCCGGTCAGCCGCCGGCATAGCACGAACGTGGCCCAGGCTGACAACGGCAGCGCGATGGCCGTCAGCAGGTTGAACGACACCACCGGCCCGGCCAGGAGCGTCAGCGGGGTGGCCACCAGGGAGAGCGGCGGTGTCGTGGTCACCCAGGCCAGGGAATGGCCGGACGGCCCGGCGAGCTCGTGGGTGTACAGCGGGTTGAGCCCGTGCCCGATCGCATACGGCCACCAGCGCAGGCCCCACACGTAGAAGTTCGGGTCCATGCTCTTCTGGTCGAGCTGCGCCCAGCTGAGGTGGTCAATCAGCATGCGGGCCGAGGTCAGGAGCCAGACCAGCAGGTAGAGGGCGAGCGCAGCCACGCCCTGCAGCACGGGTGACCTGAGCAGGTCACGAGGCGCGGCCAGCGACGGAGTCGCTGGCTCTTTGGGCTCGGCTAGCTGCGCGCCGGCCTTGCTGGACCCCCCGTCCTCGGGATGGCTGATCGCAGTCATGACGGCGGCACACGCTGTGCCATTAGTCAGCGGTTCCTGGCGAGCATGCCGGCCACAGCTGCTTCGGCATCATGCGCGACCCCCAGGCGTCAATCCGCGCGCCTCCCGGACCAGGTACAGCGGCCGCGCCCGGACCTCGTCATATATCCGGGCCACGTACTGGCCCACCATGCCGATCACCGTCAACTGCACCCCGCTCAGGAACGTAATCGTGGCCAGCAACGAAGCATAGCCGGGCGCTAATGTTGAAGCCCGCGAGCTTCACCGCGATAGCCGTGATGCCGTACAGCACCGACGCCGCCGCCATGACCAAGCCCAGCGTCAGCGCGAACCGCAGCGGCGCCGTGGAGAACCCCACGAACCCGTCGAACGCCAGCCTGACCATCTTGCGCAGCGGGTACTTGCTCTTCCCCGCCGCCCGCGAGGCCCGCACATACGGCACCGCTGTCTGCCGGAACCCCACCCACGAGAACATCCCCCGCACGTACCGGTTCCGCTCCCGCATCTGCAAGAACGCATCCAGCGCCTTACGGTCCACGAGGCGGAAATCCCCTACCTCCACCGGCTGGTCGATCTCGGCCAGCCGCCGCTGCAGCCCGTAAAAGAGCGTCGCCGTCTTCCGCTTGAACGATGTCTCGCCCTCGCGGTGCTCCCGCACGGCATAGACGACCTCATACCCTTCCTGCCACCGCGCCGCCATCTGCAAGATCAACTCAGGCGGATCCTGCAGGTCGGCGTCCATCACGATCACCGCCTGCCCGGCCGCCATATCCATTCCGGCGGTGATCGCGATCTGATGCCCGAAATTGCGCGACAGCTGCAGCACCTTAAACCGCGGATCCTCGCGATTAGCCGCCACCATCAGCGCATAGCTGCCATCCCGGCTGCCATCATCAACCAGCACAACCTCAGCAGGGCCGTCCAGCTGATCCATCACCTCAGCCAGTCGGCTCACCAGCGCCCCGAATGACTCCTCCTCGTTATAGATCGGGATGACAATCGAGTACCTCACGGTCTCCAACTGGATCCATCTCCATTCCGCAACTGTGCACCCCGGCTGCTGCAAGTCAGGAGTAACTGAACTGACGATACTGGCCATGGCAGTCCCGACCGTCACGGTTCCCGCCGGGAGGGCAATTGCTGAGGCTGGGTGTGCGCCGATCAGCCCTGCAGTTTATCGGTCCGCACGGACGGACGAGCGCCCCAAATGAGCGGGCTACGGCAAAATTGACTAAAAGTTGTACAAACAGGCCGGCAAGGATGCCTTCGAGTTGCAGTCCGGGTGGCTAGGCCGCCGCCCCTTCCTTGCGCAGCTGGGTCCAGTCGATGGTATGGCAGGACTGGCAGCCGTTGGCCTGATACACGATGACACCTCCGGTTGTATGGCCGACCAGGCCGACCTTGGCGAAGATGCCTGCCCACAGAGGTTCATGCCTGGCGTCCAGCAGGATCGCCCCGATATGGTCGGTCAGGAGGAATCTCTCGAATTGCGCGACGTGTTCCGGCGTGGCGTTGGAGAGGTGCTGCACCGGCAGCGGCAGGTCCGTCCGATGGCTGGCCCCCACGGTAAAGTACCCGCCTGCGATCCGCATGTAGAAGTCAGACTTGGCCTGCCATTGCAGGCCGGCATTGCCGACCTGGGATACCACGACGACTATCTCGCCACGAGACAGCTGGCGACGGTACTGCCCCGAGCTGATGAACGTCGGCACGGTCGAGTGCGCAGTGACATGGATCGGCACCGTGTCCAGGGCAATAAATACCAGCACGACCACAGCCAGCGCCCAGCGGGCCCACGGTACCCGCTTCGCCGGGCCGGCCAGCCACAGCGCAGTTGCCACTGCCAGCACGAGGAAGGCGAACGCCATGAGGCGAAGCGGAAAGGCATTGCGCACTAGCGGGAGGTGGTAGAGCTGGGCCCACGGCAGCGCCCCTGTCGGGTGGCCCTCCAGATACACCACTGGCCCGATTGAGGCCACGATGATGAAAGCGAGCATGCAGGACAGGAACCGGACGATCTTGCTAGACCAGCCGGTAATAGCGAACAGCACGGCCAGCAGCAACAGCGGAACGCCGATGTAGCACGCGGCGGAATCAGAAATCGGCCTCGCCGCGACGTGGGCCAGCCAGGCGATGCCCAGGGTCCGGCCGGGCCGAGGTATGACGAGGCTGGCCAGGTCCATCGCCGCCGCGTGCTTAAGCTGGGGCGCCTTGGTGGTGAACATGTTCACCACGTAGGGCGCGGCCAGCACGACCGCTATCACGTAGGCCAGGCCGAGGACCTTGGCCAGGCGCACTATCTCCGGCCGGCCGTCTCGTCCGGCCAGCGCGAAGCCGACCAGCAAGCAGACCACCAGGATGCCTGTCATGTTCGCGAAGGTTTCCACCATCAGGTAGAACTGCAGCGCCATGGTGAGGCCGGCCAGGATAACGAACGTGCGCGTCCCGATGCTTCCGTCACGCCAGACGAGGACGAGGTAGGCCAGGATAGGCAGCAGCAGGCCGTATGCCAGGTCGAGCTGGCCGGCCGCGCCGTGGTTCATCTCGAAGGCCGAGAAGCCGAAGACGGCGCCGCCGACCAGGGCGGGCCAGAACTGCCCGGTCAGCCGCCGGCACAGCACGAACGCGGCCCAGGCTGACACCGGCAGCGCGATGGCGGCCAGCAGGTTGAACGACACCACCGGCCCGGCCAGGAAGGTCAGCGGAGTGGCCAGCAGCGGCAAGCGGCGGCACGGTCGTGACCCAGGCCAGGGAGTGGCCGGCCGGCGCGCCGATCTCGAAGCGTGTACAGCGGGTTGAGCCCGTGCCCGATCGCATACGGCCACCAGCGCATGTCCCAGATGAACAAGTTGGGGTCCATGCTCTTCTGGTCGAGCAAGGGCTGCGTTAGATGTTCGACGATCGGCCGGAACGCGGTGGCCACCCACACGACCAGGTAGACCAGGAACGCGATCCCGCCCTGCAGCGCGGGTGACCTGAGCCGTCCCACGAGGCGCGGCAGGCGACGCAGTGTCTGGCTCCGTGCGCTCGACTAGCTGCGCGCCGGCCTGGCTGGGCAGTCCGTCCTCGGGATGACTGATCGCGGTCATGACGGCTCAACCATGCCGATCACCATTAACTGCACCTCGCTAAGGAACGTAATCCCTGGCCAGCAACGAAGCATAGCCGGGCACGACAGAGAAGCCCGCAAGCTTCACCGCGACGGCCGTGATGCCGTACAGCACCGACGCCGCCGCCATGACCATACCTACTGTGTCCCCCCGCTACTTACTTTCCCCCGGCGCCAGCAGGGCCCGCACTTACAGCACTGCCGTCAGCTGGCCGGATCCCTCTCCACATTCCTGCCTGCGCTGTGGCGGCGATGTGCGGATTTTATACTAAGTACGGCGATAGTGGATGCTCATCGGGTTCGGTAGCGGGCGGCCAGGAGCTCGGGGAATCCAAGGTCGGCCTCTACCACGGCCTTCACTAGCGGGCGGACCAGTTCCCGGAGGCGAGCGCAGCCCTCTTCGCCGATGCCCTGGTAGGGGTACACGGCCAGTTCATCGGTCCGATCTTCCACTGACTGGCGATGGGCGCGTCCCGCGGCATTGAGCTTGAGCTCGGCGGCGTCCTCGAGCCAGCCTCGTTCCCGCACTCTTGCGACGCCTGCCGCCCATTCCTCATCGCTCCACTCCCGGCTCATCTGCAAGGCCCGGCCGGGGATCTCCCCGGTCGCCGCGTGCACAATCAGCGCCTCCAGGCCAGACAGGCCCTCGGTGAGCAGCAGCGAAACGTGACCGTCACCACGGTATTCGCGCAGCAGGGACTGGGCGTGCCACAGCACGAGGTGCGCCTTCTCCGGCCACGGCAGGCCAGAATGCGCGGCGAACAGCGGCCGGCCTTGCGGGCGCTCGCCGGCCAGCTCGGCGGCGGCCCGGGCAAGGGCGGCTGCTTCGCGGACCTGCGGGCCCTCGATCTCATCACCCCACGCCTGGCTGAGAGATCTGTCCACCGCCTCGAGCCGGGCCTTCAGGACGGTTGCGGGAGCAGCGATCTGCCACGCGGCTGGGATCGCCCGGCAGATCGCGGCGGGGTTGAAGTTAAAGAAGGTAGCGATCGTGACCCCTGCGGGAACGGGCCCCATGGCGGCCGAGCGCGATGCGAAGTAGCCCATTCGCCGATCTGTGATCCCGATGGCCTCATAAGCCCTGGGCCCGTCGGGCGTGAAATAGATCATTCCGTGGATCGGCTCTGCGGCCCGGAAGGTGAGCCGGGCGGTCGCCGGCGTAACGGTGCTCATCTGTTCCCGCCTTGATCATTGTGGTGAGTCCGAGTTTGGTCACAGGGTCGCCGGATCCACACCGACGCGCGCATGGTCTCCGCGCTCTCCAGCGCACGGCTGACGGGTACCTCAAAGCTGGCAGCGGGCTGAAAGCGATCCCTCGGAAAATACCGCCGACCGATGTCGCCCGCTAGGACCTCGGACCCGGCAGCTGCAGCCCGGTCCAGGAAGCCCATCACTAGATTGGACAGGTCCTGCTCGTACCAGACGTCACCGGCCAGCACCACATCTGCCTCATGGGTGCTGCCCAGGACGTCCGGGACCACGGAGACTCTGACCTGGTTCGCGCTCGAGTTCAGCAAGACCGCTGTCCTGGCGAACGGGTCGGTATCGCTGGCGGTGACTGCCGCAGCCCCGGCTTTCGCCGCGGCGATCGCGACAAGGCCCGAACCGCAGCCGACATCAAGCACACTCCGGCCACTGACCAGCTCCGGGTGGTCGAGAATGTAGCGCGCCAGGGCCTGGCCGCCCGGCCAGGCGAACGCCCAGAACGGTGGTGCCAGCTCAGTCTGACCGGCATGCAGCTCGGTCCTCCGCCATATCTCGTAGATGTCGCCGGCCAGGTACAGGCTGATCTCGTCAACGAACGGCACGGGTGCCAGCTCCGTGGCTGACAGCACGAACTCAGCGCAGGTCACGGTCGCCTCCCACCCCGAACCTAGCGCGAGCGGACGGATTGGCGCGCGGCTGCGAGCTCGTGCAGGTGGCGATGGGCGCACTGGACCGCGCTCGCGCCTTCGCCGACGGCTGCGGCCACTCGTTTCGTAGATCCGTGGCGGACGTCCCCTGCGGCGAACACAGCCGGGACGCTGGTCTCCATCGACAGCGGGGAACGGGTCAGCGGCCAGCCAGCAGGCAAACGACCGGTCGGTGCGAGGTCCGGCCCGGTGAGCAGGAATCCAGTTTCGTCTCGTGCCAGAGTGGCGGGCAGCCAGTCGGTGCCTGGCTGCGCGCCGACAAGAATGAACAGTGCGGACGCTTCGACGTCCTCGGTGCGGCCGGTCACTGAGTCGCGGAGCGTGAGCTCTTCCAGACGGCCCGCGCCAATGGCGCGGGTGACCTGGGTGTTCGGGCGGATGGTGACGTTCGGCAGCTCGCCGATCTGGTCGATCAGGTAGCGAGACATGGTCGCGGACAGTGATTCACTGCGGACGACGATGGTGACGTGCTCGGCGTACTTCGCCAGATAGACCGCAGCCTGGCCGGCCGAGTTGCCGCCGCCGACGATGTAGACCGTCCGGCCACGGGTCGCGGGTGCCTCGCAGAGCGAGGCACCGTAGAACACACCCGCGCCCACTAGCGCTTCGACGCCAGGTGCGCTCAGTCGGCGGTACTGCACGCCGATACTGATTACTACTGCGCCGCTGGTTACCTGGCTGCCGCCCGCCAGCGTGATCAACTGCTGCCCGCCGTGCGCGCCAAGTCCGACGGCATGGTCGAAGACCATTTCGGCGCCGAACTGCACGGCCTGGTCCGGCACCCACTCCATGAGAGCCTGGCCGCTGACGCCCCACGGGAAGCCGAGGTAGTTGCGGATCATGGAGGTGGTGGCAGCCTGACCGCCGACCGTCGCACTTTCTACGACGAGGGTGTGCAGCCCGTCGGAAGCACTGGACAACGCCGCCGACAGGCCTGCCGGACCTGCCCCGATCACCGTCAGGTCGTAATCGCGAGCTTCAGGCCGGCTACGAAAGCCCAGCGCCTCGGCGATCTCCGTGACCGAGGGATCGACCTGAACGCGCCCGTCGAAGTACACGCACAACGGCAGCCGTGTCCGGTCCTGACCAGCCAGTTCGAGTAGCTGCCGACCCCGCGCCGAATCCGGCGGGAACGATTGAAACGGAACAGCGTTGCGGTAAAGCTCGTCGCGCAGTTTGTGAGCGTACGATGCGTCGGGCTCCATGACGATACGCAGCGCCCACACGCCCGGCTGCTCGGTCGCCTGGACCCATCTGTCGAGCAGCATGCCAATGCGCGGATACAGCCTATGGTCGGCCGGATCCCATGGCCTGACCAGGATCATGTCGGCCCGTCCGAGCGCCATCGCGTGGGTGATCGACCGCTGGGTCCGCCGGTCGAAGGCATCACCGATCAGCGCGCGCCCAGCGAGCGGGTGCAGCTCGTGCGCCAGTTCCAGGAACTGCTCCCCGGTCATCCGCTGCATCTGCTGAGCCGCGATAACGACCGCGACCTGTTCCTGACGTTCCCGTAGTTGGTGAAGGGCGGACAGGCCGCCCTCTGGCTGGGTCTCCGCGACGATCTGATAGTCGGCGCCCAGCCTGCGCTCCAGCGCTCGCCGCAACGCCTCGAGCGCCTCGCGATCCTCATCGACCAGAAAGAGAACTGGCCCGGTTGCCCCTTGCATACCGACGGCAGTCCTTCCCGAAATGACCCAAAGGCACCCCATACCCCTACCCGGAGCCGGCCAACCGCCCGGCCGCTAGCGGATTCGGGGCGACGATGCAGCGGCAGCCAGAGCCGCGGAAGAAGTGGCGCAGAGGGCGACCGAGTCAGAACCTACGTAGTCCGGCAAGGCCCGCCGCTCCCCTCGTCTATCAGCGCCTGGGTACCGTCCAGGATCCGCTCGACTCCGAACAGGAACTGCTCCCGCTCGTCAACGTCCGGCTGGCTCGGGGCCGGCTCGGACCAGGCGAGGCGGTGCAGCCGCGGATACGTCTGCTCGTCGACGAGTTCGCGCAGCAGCCCCTCGAAGCTCCACTGCCGGACGTCTACCTGGTCTGCGCTAAGCGCGCCGGCAGACTGCGCACGGGCGGCCGCACGCGCAGCGTCGTGCGCCATCCGCGCCTCACTGAGCGTGTAGGAGCTGAACAGGCCGATGATGCGAATCTTGTCGACGTCCGCCAGGCCAGTGCCATCCAGTGCCTGGAGCCCGAGTTCCACGAACCGCAGCGAGTTCGGCGCGAGCGGCGGCGCGGCCATCGGCATCTGGGTCAGCCACGGATGCAGGTCGAGCATCTCGCGCTGCACGATCGCCCAGTACCTGAGGCGAGAACGCCAGTCGCTCCCCACCAGTTCCAGGGCCTCCGCGCCTTGAGCCGAGGCGTTCCACATGAGCTGGAGCAACTCATCCTTGCTGGTGACATACCGGTAGAGAGACATGGTGGTGAACCCGAGATCCTCGGCGACCCGCGCCATGGAGACGGCCTCGAGGCCATCGCGGTCGGCCAGCCGGATCGCGGCCGCAACCACCGCGTCGATCGACAGGCCCCGCCTGGGCCCGCGGCTTCCGCTCCCGCGCCGCCCCCAGAGCGCATCCAGGCCTGGCGGCAACGGCGGCGGGCTCGCCTGTCCGCGCGTCGGCACTTGACTTGCTCCTCCCGCCGCCGCGGGCTCCGAGTCCGCTGCAGCGAATCCGCTTGACGATAACTGTGTGCCCAGTATACGGTTTGTGTATGCCATACACAGTTAATGCCACCGGCATCAGCAAATCGTTCGGGAACCGCGTGGTGCTCGACAGCGTGGATCTGGCTGTTGAGACCGGTACTGTCCTCGCCCTCCTCGGCCCCAACGGCGCGGGCAAAACCACGATGGTGCGCGTCCTGGCCACCCTCGTCCGGCCGGATGCCGGCACTGCCACGATCGCAGGCTCTGACTTGCTCACCGACCCGGTCGGCGTGAAGCGCTCGATCAGCCTCACCGGCCAGCACACCGCCGTCGACGACCTGCTCACCGGCGAGGAGAACCTGCTGATGATGGGCCGCCTCCGGCACCTGCCGCGGCGTGCGGCAGCGGCACGGGCCGCCGAGCTGCTGTCGGCTTTCGACCTGACAAACGCGGCCGGCCAACGGGCCGGGACCTACTCCGGCGGCATGATGCGCCGCCTCGACCTCGCGATCAGCATGATCGAGCGACCAGCACTGCTGTTCCTGGACGAGCCGACGACCGGCCTCGACCCGCGCAGCCGTGAGCAGTTGTGGGCCACTGTCCGCGGCCTGACTGACGACGGGGTCACCGTGCTGCTCACCACGCAGTACCTGGAGGAAGCCGACGCGCTGGCCGACCGCATCGCGCTGCTGGACCACGGCCGGATCGCCGCAGAGGGCACCGCGGACGAACTGAAGTCCAGCCTCGGGCGCGAGGTAGTCAAGCTGCAGTTCGCCGACCCGGCCGCGTACGACGTCGCGCATGGCCTGCTGGATCCGATGGCATCCGACCTCCAGCTTCGCACCATCGAGTTCGCGACCGACGGGTCCGCCGCCCAGCTGTACTCCGCGCTCGGCCGACTGCAGGCCGCTGGCGCGCCCGCACTGAAGGTGTCGATCCATCGTCCCAGCCTGGAGGACGTGTTCTTCTCCGTGACTGACGACAGCGCCAGCAAGAGCTCCCAGGAGGTCTCCCGATGACAACGACCTATGCGCTAGCGGACTCGCGGGTGATGATCACTCGCTGCATCCGGCGCTCGCTTCGAAACCCAGAGGCGTTCTTCACCGCGCTGATGCTGCCGATCATTCTGATGCTGCTATTCGTCTACGTCTTCGGCGGCGCGCTCCGCACTGGCGTGCAGTACGTGGACTACGTGGTGCCCGGTCTGATCGTGCTCTGTGCCGGGTTCGGCGCCGGGACGACGGCTGTCGCCGTCGCTACAGACATGACCAATGGGATCGTGGACCGGTTCCGGTCGATGCCGATTAGCAGCCGGGCGATCCTGATCGGCCATGTCACGGCTAGCCTGGCCCGGAACCTGATCGCGACCGCTCTGGTCATCGGGGTCGGGATCGGCGTCGGCTGGCGGCCGACCGGCTCACCTGCCCGCTGGCTAGCGGCGATTGCCATGATCGTGCTGTTCGTCCTGGCACTGTCCTGGCTCGCCGCCGCGGTCGGGCTGCTCGCAGGCAGCGTCGAGGCGGCGACCTCGGTGACCTTCGTGCTGATGTTCCTTCCCTATGTCAGCACGGCCTTCGTGCCGGCCCGCACGATGCCGACCTGGCTGGGTGACATCGCGGCGCACCAGCCGTTTACGCCGATCATCGAGACCATGCGCGGCGTCTGGATGGGACACACCTCTACTGGCACGCCGGTTATCCACGATGCCGCGCTCGCGATCGTGTACTGCCTGATCATCCTCGGCGTTTCTGTCGCCGGAGCGTCCTGGCTGTTCCGGCACCGGACCGCTGCCTGACGCAGGCCAGAGCCCGGCCGCACGTTTAGCGGTATAACCGCTGTATGGGTAAGGCGGCATTACGCGCGGCCGGGCTGACCAAGCGATATGGCCGCGCGGTCGCGCTCGACGGGCTCGATCTCGAGGTTGGCGTCGGCGAGGTGCACGCCTTCCTCGGGCCGAATGGTGCCGGCAAGACGACGACCATCCGCATCCTTCTGGGCCTGCTGCGCAAGGACGGCGGCGAGGTCACCGTGCTCGGCAGCGATCCATGGCGTGACGCAGTCCAGCTGCACCGGAGGCTGGCGTACGTTCCCGGCGACGTCACGCTATGGCCGAGTCTGACCGGCGGGGAGATCATCGACTTGCTGGGGGACCTGCGCGGCGGAATCGACACCGCGCAGCGGCAGGCACTGACCGAGCACTTCGACCTAGACACTGCCAAGAAGGCGCGTGCCTATTCCCGTGGCAACCGGCAGAAGGTCGCGCTGATCGCTGCGCTAGCCAGCCGGGCCGAGCTGCTGCTGCTCGACGAGCCGACGGCAGGCCTGGATCCGTTGATGGAAGCCACGTTCCGCGAGTGCGTCAACGACGAGCGGTGCAACGGTCGCACCATCCTCCTTTCCAGCCACCTCCTGGCGGAGGCCGAGGCGCTGGCAGACAGGGTGACGATCGTCCGCGATGGCAAGACGGTGGAGACCGGCACGCTAGCCGAGATGCGCCACCTGACCAGGATCTCGGTCGTGGCCGAGCTCGCGGCGCCGGTTGCGCTCGACGGGATGCCAGGCGTCCACGAGCTGACTGTCACCGGGACCACGGTGCGCTGCCAGGTGGATCGCGCCGCCCTGGATGAGGTGGTCGGCCACTTGCACCAGGCCGGCATCCGCTCGCTAAGCTGCCAGCCGCCGACCCTCGAAGAGCTCTTCCTCCGCCATTATTCGCCAGAGCGGTCCGTCGCCGGAGGCGAGTGATGACCAGCCTCGCCGGCACCAAGCGGCTCGCCGGGCTCGCGTTCCGCCGAGACTGCGTCATGCTGCCCGTTTGCGTCTTCGGGATCGCTGCGCTGCTCGCGATCACGGCCCGTGATCTCAGGGCGATCTACCCCAGCGCCGCCAGCAGATTGGCAGTGGCAACGAGGGCAGGCGAGAACCCAGCGCTGCGGTTTCTCCTAGGCCGGCTGGACGGCACCTCGGTCGGTGCCTTCCTCGCCGCGCGGTGGGGCGTCTGGGGGGCGGCCTTCGCGGTCCTGCTGACGATCTTCATCGTGGTCCGGCACACGCGGGCCGACGAGGAAGCCGGGCGGCTCGAGCTGGTGGGGTCGGCAGCGGTTGGGCGGCAAGCGCCGTTCACCGCAGCGCTGCTCGCAGCCGGGGCGGCCAACGTGGCGCTAGCCCTGCTGACATTCTGCTGGCTGGCTATCGTCAGGATGCCGCTAGCGGGCTCAGCCGCGCTGGCGCTGTCCATCGGCGGGTGCGGCCTGGTGTTCGCCGGCGTGGCCGCCGTCGGTGCACAGTTCGCCGTGACTGCGAGGGGCGCCCGCGGCATCGCGATCGCTGCGCTCGGTGCGGCCTACGTACTGCGTGCTGTGGGCGACTCGGGCCCCGCGAGCTGGTCATGGTTGACCTGGGTGTCGCCGCTGGGCTGGGTGGAGCTCACCCGCGCGTTCGGCTCCGCCGGCGAGCGATGGTGGGCGCTCACTCTCCCGCTGGCGACGTCCGCCGCCCTGGTAGCAGCCGCGTTCGCCCTCGCCGCCTGGCGCGACCAGGGCGCAGGACTACTGCCCGACCGGCCGGGACGGCCGACTGCCTCCAGCCTCCTGCACGGTCCCTTCGGCCTGGCCTGGCGGGTCCAGCGGCTCGTGCTTGCCGCGTGGCTGGCTGCGTTCGTCTTCGCCTTCGCCGTATGCGGAGCGGCCGCCCGAGGGGCGGGCTCGGTTCTCGGCGGCAATGTCGTGCTGCGACGTTACCTCCTGAGCGTCGGCTACCAGGCCACCGTCATCGACGCGTATCTGTCCGCGCTCATGTTGCTTGCGGGTATTGCCGCCGCCGTGTACGCGACATCTGCCGTACTCCGGATGCGGGCTGAGGAGACTGGGAACCTGGCCGAGCCCGTGCTGGCTGCGGCAGTCGGGCGGGTCCGGTGGGGGCTCAGCCATATCTCCGTCGCGGTGGGCGGTGCATGCCTGCTGATCGTTGCGGCCTGCGTGTCGGCCGGCCTTCGGCTACGGCATTCTCACCGGGTCGGTGAGCACGCAGGTGCCGAGACTGCTTGGCGCCGCGCTGGCCCGGCTGCCCGCGACCATGGTGCTCGCGGCAGTGGCTATCTTGCTATTCGGGTTGCTGCCGTGGGAGTCCGTCGCACTCGCATGGACAGCGGTGGCGCTCGTGGGAGTCATCGCGGTATTCGGGCCGCCGCTGCGCTGGCCGGCCTGGATGATGAACGTCTCGCCCTTCACCCAGACGCCTAAGCTGCCGGGCGCAGCGGCGTCGGCCGAACCGCTGCTATGGATGTGCGGGGTCGCGCTGGCGCTGAGCACGGCCGGCCTGGTCGGCCTGCGGCGGCGCGACCTCGGCGACCTGGGTCCCACTGGTCTGGGCGGCCCGGTCCGTGACTGGCTCGTCGAATACGTCAGGGAAAGCGCGGAACTCTCTCAGCAGGCCGCGGCGCCCGGCGCGGCGCAGCCGCCCGCGCAGCCCATCCCGCCCGCCCCGCCAGGCACGCCCACCCTGCCGGGCTGACCTCGCTACCAGGCCAGGGCGCCGCTGGCGTCGAAGTACCCGCCGGTGGGACCGTCCTGGCCGACCTGGGCCATCCGGACAATGATCTCGGCGCCTTCCTCGACGGTCTGAGTGCCGGTGCCGCCATTGAGGTCCGTTGCCGTGTAGCCGGGGTCCACGGCGTTGATCCTGATGTGAGGGAACGCCTTGGCGTACTGCACCGTCACCGTGTTGACCGCGGTCTTGGAGGCGGGGTAGGCGACTCCCGGATAGAAGTGCACCGGCCCGTCCGGGTTCGCCAGGTCGGCCGTTTTGGACAGGCCACTGCTGAGGTTGACCACGACTGGGGCCGCGGAGCGCTGCAGCAGCGGCAGGAACTCGTGAAGCATCCGGACCATGCCGAACACGTTCGTGTCGAACAGCGTCCGCATGTGCTCCGCGGTCTCGTCCGCGGCGCCGATGACGCCGTTATCCGGGGTGCGGCCTTCGATGCCCGCGTTGTTGACCAGCACGTCCAGTCCGCCGTCGGCCTCGATCGCCTTGGCCGCCGCCGCGACAGAGGCGTCGTCGGTCACGTCGAGATCGACAAATCGTGCGCCCAGCCGCTCGGCGGCCCTGCGGCCGAGCTCAGGGTCGCGAGCCCCGACGTAGACGGTGTGACCGGCGGCGATCAGCTGGCGGGCGGTCTCGTAGCCGAGGCCCTTGTTCGATCCGGTGATGAGTGTCGTGGTCATGAGCCCTTCTCCTGTCTCGTTCCAGGTCAAGCGTCGCGGCCAGCGTCTTCCGCTTCTCCGTCCGGCCAGGCTCCGAATTTGCTTACTAACTAGTTACTTACCCTAGGAGTTGGACTAACCGGTTAGTCAAATCGTAACTTAGCGCATGAGCGCGGAGCAGACCAAGGCGCGCATCCTCGACGCCGCGTTCCGGGAGTTCGCCGAGCACGGCGTGGCCGGCGCGCGCGTGGACCGCATCGCCAAGAACGCCGCGTGCAACAAGAACCTGATCTATGTCTACTTCGGCAGCAAGGAAGCCCTGTTCGCCACGGTGCTGGACCGGCATCTTTCCGACGCCTACGCCGGCATCCCCTTCACCGCCGAGGACCTGCCTGGCCTGGCTCGCCGCGTGTTCGACTACGCCCAGGCCAACCCCGACGTCTACCGGCTGCTGGCGTGGGCGACGCTGGAACGCACCACCGCCCTGCCGCCAGCGCGCGAACGTGAGCACGACCGCAAGCTGCCGCTGATCCAAGCGGAGCAGGAATCGGGCGCCGTCCAGACCGATGCGCCGCCTGAGCTGATCCTCATGGCCGTTATGGCGCTGGCCACCGCGTGGTCCCCGGTTTTCCCCTTCGGCGCGACCGCCAACCCGGCCAGCGACCTGTCACACGACGCGATCCGCGACACCGTCACAGACATGGTCGCCCGCATCGTCGGGCACAGGTGAGGCGGCCCGCGCAGCCGCCGCTAGCTCGCGGTGCCCTCATCCGTTACGTGCCGCGTTCCTCAGAACTCCGTGACCCCGGCGTCCGGCGCGATCTCGTGCGCAGTGATGAAGCGCGACTCGTCGGAGGCGAGGAACAGCACGGTGTCGGCGACGTCGTCCGGCTCGGTGACGTCGACCGGCAGCATGTTCATGAACATCGCGCCCAGCCGCTCGTAGCCGGCGATCGCCGCCCCGATCTCGGCCTGCATGTTCCCCGAGCCCATCGGCGTGCTGACGCCGGTCGGATGCACGCTGTTGACCCTGATGTTGTGCTGCCCAAGCTCGGCCGCGAACGCCTTCGCCATGCCGCGCACCGCGAACTTGCTCGTGGTGTAGGGCACCATGAACGGCTGCACCTTGATGCCCGCTGCGGAGCTGATCAGGATGATCGAGCCGCCACCCGCCCTGACCAGGTGCGGCGCGCCCACCATCACGGTGTTCCAGACGCCGGTGACATTGGTGCTGATCGTGTCTTCGAAGATCGTCGGGGTGACCTGGTTCCACGGCTTGGGGACGCAGATGCCGGCGTTGGCGACCACGACATCGAGGCGCCCGAGCTGACCGACCGCGTCGTCGACGACCCGGCGCAGTGTCTCCAGGTCCCGGACGTCAGCGATTGCTGAGATGACCCTGCGCCCCGTCTTCTCTACCTGGTGGACCGTCTCGTCAAGGTCCTCCGGCGTGGCCGAGTCGTACGGCACGCTAGGCAGCGGCGCGCATACATCCACCAGGATCACGTCGGCGCCCTCCTGCGCTAGCCGCCGCGCGTCCGCCCTGCCCTGACCCCGCGCAGCCCCAGTCACCAGGGCCACCTTGCCCGCAACACGACCGCTCATTGCGGCACCACCTTCCTTCCGCGGCAGCAAGTGCTGCCGTCGATATGTACGAGCCATACCTGGCCTCGGAACCTGCACAGGACGCTACGCGCATCCACCCGCCGCGCTCAGTGCTTAACGCTGCGAGGCTCATGTACGCCGGCGCGGTGCTTGAGGTTCTCGCAACCGTGCTAGCCGTACCTCAGGTTCGGGTGTCCGCACGGTGGTTCTCCAGCTCGCGCACGGCGAGCATTGAGACGTGGGTGACCGGAATGGCCGGCACCGCAGCTCAAGGAGGCATTCCATGCACTCACCAACTAACAACGGTGGCGCCCCGCGATCCGTCCTGATGAGATTTCTGGTCAGGTCCTGGGAGTACCGCCATCCCCGCGCCTGGGCGAGTTTCCGCTTTGCCGCTGGCATCTGGAACCTCGGCCTTGGCGTCCTTCTTGCTCTCCTACGGCTACTGGGTGGGATTGGTGCCGCTGCTGGGGTCGGTGCTGGTCTTCTGGACCGCCTACCGCCTGCAGTCCAGTGCCCAGAGCTAGCTTGGCAGCATCTCCCTTTAGCGGGATCTATCAATCCCTGCCCGCTTAGGGAGATGCTTCCGTTCTCGGGCTGAAGTTTGATCCCTGCGCAGATACTGGGGAACAGAAGCGGAGAGTTTCGTGACGAAGCTCAACAGGGCTACCCGCGTGACGACGCGGAGCCGGACATTCACGCCTCCCGCCAGCTCCTGCGGAGCTGGCGCTGCAGGTCACCGGAGGCATTCCGATGTACGTACCGAGTGACAACGTCACTCCCCCGCGGTCCCTCCTGATGAGACTCACGGTCAGATCATGGGAATATCGCCACCCCCGTGTCTGGGCAGGTTTCCGCTTTGCGGCTGGCGTCTGGAATCTCTTCCTTGGCGTCCTCTCTCCTCTCTTACGGCTACTGGGTGGGATTGGTGCCGCTGTTGGGCTCAGTGCTGATTTTCTGGACCGTCTACCGCCTGCAGCAGCACAGCGTCCGCCGGGTGCGTGAGCTTGAGCGGTCCCGGGCCCATGTGGTGGACGACTCGGCCGCGAGGCTGCGCCGGATCGAGCGGGACCTGCACGACGGCGCGCAGGCGCAGATGGTTGCCGTCGCGATGAAGCTGGGGCTGGCCAGGGAGAAGCTCACCGCCGCGGTCGCCGGGCCTGGGCAGCCCGACCTGGAGCGGGTCCTGGAGCTGGTCGTCGCGGCCCACCGCGGCGCCAAGGAGGCCATCACCGAGTTGCGTGACCTGGCCCGCGGCATCCACCCCCCAGTCCTGGACCATGGCCTCGGCACCGCACTCAGCACCCTCGCCGCGCACAGCGACGTGCCCGTCGAGCTGGTCGTCGACCTGCCCGAGCGCCCGTCGGCCGCGATCGAGACCATCGCCTACTTCTGCGCGGCCGAACTGCTGGCCAACGTCGCCAAGCACAGCGGCGCCCGGCGTGCCACGCTGGAGGTGATGCACGGGCCCGGGCTGGTTCGGGTGCGGGTCAGCGATGACGGCGCCGGCGGCGCCTGCATCGAGGCCCGCGGCGGCCTGGCCGGGCTCGCCGAGCGGGTCCAGGCCGTGGACGGCAGGCTGCAGGTCAGCAGCCCGCCCGGAGGCCCCACCGTGGTCGCCGTCGAGCTGCCGTCGCATGCCTGACCAAACCGGAGCCCCCTGATGCGGATTGTGATCGCCGAGGACTCGGCAATAGTGCGAGCGGGACTGGCGGAGATCCTGTCCGACCGCGGTCACGAGGTGGTCGCCGCCGTCGGCAACGCCGACGACCTGCGGGCTGCCGTGGACGAGCACCACCCGGACGCCGCCGTGGTGGACGTGCGGATGCCGCCCGGCTACACCGATGAGGGCCTGCGCGCCGCGATCGCCATCCGCCGCGACCACCCCAGGACCGGCGTCCTGGTGTTCTCCCAGTACATCGAGACGCGCTATACCGCCGACCTGCTCGGCGCGGCGTCCGGCGGCGCGCGGCAGGCGTCGGGTACCTGCTCAAGGACCGGGTCGCCGACGTCGGCGAGTTCGTCGAGGCGCTGAGCCGGGTGGCGGCCGGCGGCACCGCCCTCGACCCGGAGGTCGTTACGCAACTGCTCGGCGCGAGTCGCCGCACCGACGGGCTCGGCTCCCTCACGGCCAGAGAGCGGGATGTGCTCGCGCTGATGGCCGAAGGCCGGTCCAACGGCGCCATCGCCGGAATCCTGGTGATTTCCGAGCGTGCCGTCGAAAAGCACGTCGGAAACATCTTCAGCAAACTCGGCCTAGCGCCATCGGACGCCGACCACCGCCGGGTGCTCGCCGTCCTCCGCTACCTGGAATCCTGACCGGCGACACCGCCGATACCGTCGTACCCGGCACCGTGACGCCCATCAATACCGCGACTGACATCGCCGGGTCGCCGACCAACGTCGGCGGCGTACCATTCGCGATCGCGATGACGCCCAACCGGCCCTTCAACCTCGCGATCACGTCGAACGGCAAGACCGTTTACTCAGTCGGCACTTACCGTCTGTCGGCCATCTCGATCGCCACAAACAAGGCCACCGCCTGCCGACTTCCATTGCCATCGCGCGCTGAGGTCTCACGGCGTATTACTGCCGCCAGCACACATTCTCTCGGACAACACGCGCGGGGTTGCCAGCCACCAGCGCCATACTTGGCACATCCGAAGTCACGACGCTGCCCGCCGCTACCACGGAGCCGTCACCGATTGTCACTCCGGAGAGGATCGTGGCACCAGTGCCTATCCAGACATTGTCTCCGATAACTACCGGCTTTGACCAAGGACGCGGCACCCCGTCGACTATGAGATCGTGAGTATTGCCGTCGAGGATATTGGTATTCCAAGCGATGGCACATTTCGCAGCCGATCGTAATGTGATCAAAACAAGACAAGGTGGAATCATAATTGATATACGTCTCCGGTCCAATCTCTAGGTGAGCACCATCCGAGATTAGTATTCGTGTTCCCCGGACTATCTCTACGGTGCCACGAACGGACAGCCGGGCGTTACGTCTGAGATGCACCGAGCAGGGCGTTGCCGCGACGTGGCGGGTGCCCAGCACCAGGCGGGACCCACGGGCAATGTGGATCTGCGAGCCGCGGCTCAGCTTGAGGCGCGTCCCCCTCAGGACGATGCACCAGCCACGGTGCCGGACGCTGTAATACAAGGTGCGGAAGACGGAGACCCGCAGGGCAGCACTTACCAGGCTCCCGACAGCCAGGTGACGGCCGGTTCGTCGGAGGATGAGTCCGTGCGCCCCTGCGCTGACCGGTTCTTTTCCGACGGAGCGCCCTCGGAATGAGATGACCTCCGCTTCCAGTTGCTGCGCAGCCTGCTCAGCTGGGCTCAATTGCGGGATGCCGTATTCCTGTGGCACGGAGACGCCCATAACGAATAATCCGTTCGCTAAATGTCAGTACCTCGTAAACAGGAGAGAAGCCTAAGATACCCATTGTTAGCGGTCGGTGGCGGCAAAGGCGACGTTCCTGATCCTGACTGCTCTGGCGGATCGACGTGGACCGCTAGGAGATCGCGGACGGCCGACTTCTGGAGCGTCGCCTAAGGGTGCCGCCGGGATTCCGCTGCTCAGCCGGGCCCGCCGGGGCGATCACTGGAACCGGTACGCCTCCGGGCATCACGTGGTAGCACTCTTGCATGATGTTGCTGATCTGCGACGAATTCGGGTCGAAGCCCTGTACATGGAGCAGATTGAAACCAGGGCGCCCCTCGGAATCGATGGTGGGGTCGGGCCAGTTCGGCACCCCGTGGGAGCGCATGCACCGGGCGTATGTCCGCAGGGCGGTCATCGCAGCCTGCACCAATGCCTGTGGACAGTCGCCGGTCTCCTCGCATTGTCCGAGCGAGTCTTTGGTGAGCACCCCGCCGGACCCGCCGTTGTTCGGGTACAGGTGCTGGCAGGCTGTCTGGGCCGCCTGGAGCTGGGAGCTGCTGACCCCGAGTTGCTGCGCGCTGGCCTTCGGGACCTGTCCGTTGCTGGGGGGGTCGGGGAAGTTCGGCACGCCGTGCGAGCGGATGCACTGGGAGTAGGCGACCGCTGACGGGGAGCTCGCTGACCCTCCCGCATTCGGTGAGCCGCCGGAACCGGCCGATGACGGGCTGCTGCTGCATGCCGCCGCCAGCAGGGCCAGGACGGCCGTGGCGATGACGGCGGCCGCAGTTCGCGCCGCCGGCGGCCATGCCCGCCGTGGCCGGCGCATGACGCGGGTGCTGTCGTTCATCATGCTCTCCTCAGGGTTGGATATCGTGCTGGCCGCCGTCCAGCCTGGGTGGCGCGCTGCCGGGCGGGTGGCGCGTCGCGGGGCGTGCCGGGACCGCCGCGGACGCGTTGCCTGCCCGGTTACCTGTGCTGTCAGATGCTCCAGAGTGCCTGGGTCGGGGACATGCGTGCGGCGCGGATGGCGGGCAGCAGCCCGGCGAGGGCGCCGATGAGCAGGGCGGCGGCCAGGCCGCCGGCCCAGGCGTCGGGCGGGATGACGATGGCCCAGCCCTTGGCGTGGGCGTAGATCGCGGTAGCGGCTGCGCCGATGATGACGCCGACGACGCCGCCGGCCAGGGACAGCAGGACGGCCTCGGCCAGGAACTGGGCGCGGATCTGGCCGCGGGTGGCGCCCAGCGCGCGGCGCAGCCCGATCTCGGAGCGGCGCTCGAGGACGGAGATGACCATGATGTTGGCTACCCCGATCGCGCCGACCAGCAGCGCGACCGCGCCGAGGCCGAGGAACAGGGTGTCGAGCGCGCCCTTGGCGTCGGCCTGGGCGGTGAGCGCGTCCGAGGGCTGGGAGACGTTGACCTGGCTGGGGTTCTCCGGGCTGGCCTGCGCGCCGAGCAGGCTGTCGACGTGGTGGTCACGGCCTGGTTGTCCGCAGTGGTGCGGACGTAGATCTCTGAGGGGTCGCCGTCGAGGCCGAGGTAGTGCTCGGCGGCGGGGAAGCCGACCAGGACCGAGGTGTTGATCTCCGGGGCATAGGCGGCCGGGACTGGCTTGAGGATGCCGGTCACGTAGAACCACTGGCCGGGGTCGCCGACCCAGATCCGCATCCCAGGCAGGATCCGGTCGATGCCCATCAGCTGGGCGGCCTCGGCGCCGAGTACGGCGACCGGCTCGCGGGCGGTCGCGGCGTTCAGGAACCGGCCCTGCGCGAGGCTGGTGCCGGCCACCGCGGGCAGGCCCAGGCTGGAGGCGTCCACGCTGAGGGCGTTGGTGTTGACCGTGGGGATGTAGTGGGACTTGTAGGCGTTGACGCCGCTGACCTGCCCGGTGTACTGGACGGCGGTGACGCCGGGCAGCCGGGCGATCATGCCCGGCGCCGCTTCGGACAGCTCGGCGGTGCCGCCACTGAGAGTCTGCCCGGGGGTGACGGTCAGCAGGTTGGTGCCCAGCGTCTGGATCTCGGCGTTGAGCAGCCGGCCGGCGGAGGAGGCGGCCAGGCCCAGCACGGCGACGATCGCCGCGACGCCGATCGCGATGCCCAGCGCCGATAGCCCGGCGCGAAGCTTGCGGGTCCGCAGCCCGATGCTGGCGAGGGCGGCCAGGTCGCCGGGCCGCAGCCGGGCCGCGGGCGGGGCGGCCGACCGCGGTGCTGCGGTGGTCATGACGGTCCTTCCTGCGCGCCCGGCCGACGGCGGCTGCGTGACCGGAGCCTCTGGGGACAAGGACGGGGGCGGTGTCGGTGATGATGTGCCCGTCGAGCATCTCGATGCGCCGCCGCGTCCGGGCGGCGACCGCATGGTCGTGGGTGATGATGATGATCGTGGTGCCGGCGGCGTTGAGTTCTTCCAGCAGGGCCAGGATCGACGGCGCCGGTGGCGGAGTCGAGGTTGCCGGTGGGCTCGTCGGCCAGCACCACCGGCGGGCGGCCGGCGATCGCCCGGGCGATGGCGACCCGCTGCCGTTCCCCGCCCGACAGCTGGGTCGGCCGGGCGCCGGCCTTGTGCCCCAGGCCTACCCGGTCCAGCGCGTCCGCCGCCAGCCGCTGCCGCTGGTCGCGGCGGATGCCGGCGTACAGCAGCCCGTCGGCCACGTTGCCCAGCACGCTCTGGTGCTCGGCAAGGAAGAACTGCTGGAACACGAACCCGACCCGGGCCGCCCGCAGCCCGGCTAGTTCCCGGTCGGTCATCGCCGCCACGTCCAGGCCGGTGACCCGCACGCTCCCGGTGGTGGGCGTGTCCAGGGTGCCCATCAGGTGAAGCAGTGTGGACTTGCCCGACCCCGACGGGCCCACGATGGCGCTCAGCTCCCCGGCCGTCACCGCCACGCTCACCTGATCCAGCGCGCGCACTGGCGGCGACCCCGGATACGCCTTCGACACGTTCTCCAGCTCCAGTACCGGAACCGGCGGCCGAACCCCGGCCGCGGCCGTCCCGGCCGCGAGGGCCGCCTGAACGCCGGGTGTCATGACGCCGCCACCACGACGCGCTGGCCGGGGGTCAGCGCCCCGGTCACCTGCACCAGGTCGCCGAGCTGTGTCGGATATCCCGACCGTCACCGGCACGTAGTGCCGCGTGTTCCCCGGGCCGGCGACCTCCACGTCGTACCCTCCAGAGTGCGCCAGCAGCGCGGTCACGGGCACCACCAGCACGCCGCGCGCGGTAGCGGTGGTGATGTTCACCGTCACCGGCGCCTGGTCCAGGGTCCCGGCCGCCTGCGGATCGGTCAGCCTGACCTGCACCGGGATCGTCGTGATGGCGCCGCCTGCTTGCGACTGGGACGTGGTCGCCACCGCGCCTACCGAGGAGATCACGCCCGGCGTAATCGTCCCGTCCGGCAGCGTGACCGTGACTGTGTCGCCAGCTCTGACCTCCGATTCCTGCGAGGTGTCAAGGGCGACCGTCACCACATGCTCATCCGAGGTCGCCGCCAGCACCGGGCCTGCCGCCGGGCCACCCAGGCTCCCGGTCACCCGGCTGACCCGCAGCGCGGTCGGCTCGAACACCACCTGCCCCAGCGACAGGTTGCCCGGCGGGGCAGAGACCCCCAGGTGCTCTTCCAGCCGCTGCACCGCGTACGCCGTCTCCCACGAGTAGTAATCCCAGCCCGCCGCGACGATCACGCCGCGGCCGGCGTAGCCGAGGTCCACCAGGTCGTGGTTGAGCTCGGACACGTCCGCGCCGGTCAGCCCCTCGCCCAGGGCCCGCCAATCCGGGACCCTGCCGTACAGCAGCACCACCGGGGAGCCGTTGCCCGTCTTGTACAGCACGTGCCCCTGGCGGATCACCTGCCCGGCCGGGGGCAGCGATGTGAGCGTCCCGGCGCCCTGCCCGGTCACCGTCCAGGAGCCCGGCGTACCCCAGCGTCGCGGACACCGGCGTCGTCGCCGCGATATCCCGCCGGGTCACCGGCGCCGTCGCCGGCGGCGGCGCCCCTATGCCTCCGGCCTCCGGCGGCCCGGCCGCAGAAAACACCCCCGCCCTCCAACCGGCCGCCAACCCCGCCGTCAGCACCACCACCACCACCAGGCCCGCAGCCACCCAGCGGCCCCGGCGACGCCCGCCCGCCACCCCTGCCCCCGCAGCCGCCAGGGCCTCCGCCGGCTGCCCGGCCGCCTGCTGCCCGGTCTCCCGGCCGCGCGAAACCGTCTCACTCACTGTCCATCTCCGTCCCTTCCGCTTCCGGCTTTCGGCGGCCCGTAGCGCAGCAGCGACTCGCATTGGTGCTCCCCGGCCCGCCATGCCGGGCCTCCGCCTGCTGCCCGGCTTCCCGGCCGCGCGCAACTGTCCCGCTCACTGTCCGGCCATTGCCTGCTGCGCGGCCTGCCAGTTGCCGTTGTCAATGTGGCCCACGACCTCGTTATTGGGCACCAGCCGCAGGCATACCTGCATCTTGGAAATGGTCTGCGGTACCGGCTGGATGCTGCCGGGCAGCATGAAAGTGGGTTCGCTGGGATAAGGGGGGTAGGGGGTGGGGTCGGGCCAGTCCGGCACGCCGTGGGAGCGCATGCACCGCGCGAAGCTCGCCATGCCGTTCCACTCCTGCCGCACTTCTGCGGTGGTCGGCCCGCCACCGCTGTTCGGGAGCAGGTGCCCGCAGGCTTGGGTCGCCGTCTGGTATTTGGAGTTGCTGGCCGAGAGTTGACGCATGGTGGTCTTGTTGAACTCTCCGGCGCTGTTGGGGTCGGGGAAGTCCGGCACGCCTCGCGAGCGCACGCAGCGGGCGAAGGCGAGCGCCTTGGAAGTCGCTGACCCTCCCGCATTCGATGAGGCGCCAGGACCGGTGGGCGGGCTGCCGCTACTGCATGCCGCTGCCAGCAGGGCCAGGGCGGCCAGCGCGATGGCCGCTCGCGCGTGGCCGGGCAGGCCATGCCGGCGCAGTGGACTCGGCGCGGCAATGCTTTTCATCGAAGCACCTCACCCCAACGGCACGGGTACGCCTGCCGAGCCGCCTACCAGGCGCTCGCATTCGCGATCCTTGGACTCGAACAACGCCGAATGCGTGTACTGGTGCGTGATGCCGGCGCTACTGACGGCGAAAAAAGGACGCCCCTCGGAATCGAGGGTGGGATCGGGCCAGTTCGGCACCCCGTGGGAGCGTATGCAACGGGCGTACTTCCGCATGACCGTCAGCGCATGCTGCACCACCGCCTGGGGACATTCGCCGGTCGTCTCGCATTGTTGGATCGACCCGCCGGTGGTCGGGTACAGGTGCTGGCAGGCTGTCTGGGCAGCCTGGAACTGGGAGCTGCTGACCCCGAATTGCTGCGCGCTGCCCTTCGGAACCCCTCCGCCGCTGGGGGGGTCGGGGAAGTCCGGCACGCCGTGCGAGCGGATGCACTGGGAGTAAGCGACCGCTGACGGGGAGCTCGCTGACCCTCCCGCATTCGGTGAGCCGCCGGAACCGGCCGACGACGGGCTGCCGCTGCAAGCCGCAGCCAGCAGGGCCAGGCCGGCGATGGCGATGATGGCGGCCGCCGTTGCGCGCGGCCGGCGGCCATGCCCGCCGTGGCCGGCGCATGACGCGGGTGCCGTCGGTCATCATGGCCTCCTCAGGGCCCCGGCTAATAACTGGTCATCGATGTGCAGTCTGACGGTTAGCCGGTGACAGGAGGCGAACAGTGATTGTTAGGCGGATGTCATCCGGGCAGGCGCACAATGTGCAGGTGCGGGTGCTGGTCGTGGAGGATCACGTCGCGCTGGCCAACCGGATCGGCGAGGGCCTGCGCGACGCCGGTTTCGCCGTCGACGTCGTCTACGACGGCGCGGCAGCCCTGGAGAGCACGACTAGCACCGACTACGACGTGGTCGTACTCGACCGCGACCTGCCGGCCGTGCACGGCGACCGGGTTTGCCGCCAGCTGGTGCGCAGCGGCTCGCCCAGCCGCGTCCTGATGCTCACTGCGGCCGCGGACGTCGAAGATCGGGTCGACGGGCTGGAGCTGGGCGCAGACGACTACCTCGGCAAGCCGTTCGCCTTCCACGAGCTGATCGCGCGCATCCGCGCCCTGGGGCGGCGCGGACCCGGCTCGCCCGCGGTCGTGCAGCGGGGCGACCTGGTCGTCGATCGCGCGCGGCACCGCGCCAGCCGCGGCGGCATCCCGCTGACCCTGACCCGCAAGGAGTTCGGCGTGCTGGAGTGCCTGGCCGGCGCGGGCGGCGCTGTGGTCAGCGCGGAGGAGTTGCTCGAACACGTGTGGGACGCGCACGCCGACCCGTTCAGCAACACGGTCGCGGTGACGGTCGGGCGGTTGCGGCGCAAACTCGGCGTCCCGCCGCTGATCGAGACAGTCGCCGGCGTCGGCTACCGGCTGTGAGACGCCACCTCAGCGCCCGGTCGCGGTTGACGCTGCTCTACGCGTCGCTGTTCACCCTCGGCGGGACCACGCTGGTATTGATCACCTACGTGCTGGTCGCGCACACCTTGGACAGCACGACGACCAGCAGGATCCCACCGTCGATCCAGCCAGTGATCGGAAAGTGCGTCGTGGCGGCGCAGACCCGGGGTGGCCTAGGCGCGCTGAACCAGTGCGCCCGGCTGTATGCCAGCGGTGTGGAGGCGGGCGCCTCCGCGCAGCGCGGCGCGACGCTCGCCCACCTGCTGACCTACTCGCTGCTCAGCCTGGCCGGCGTCACACTGCTCGCCGCGGTCGCGGGCTGGATCGTCGCCGGACGCATCCTGCGGCCGGTGCACCGGCTCACCGCAGCCGCCCGCGCGGCAAGCGAGCAGAACCTGTCCCAGCGCATCGCCCTGCAGGGCCCGCGCGACGAGCTGCGTGAGCTCGCCGACACCTTCGACACGATGCTCGAACGGCTCGACCGCGCGTTCACCAGCCAGCGGCAGTTCATCGCCAACGCGAGCCATGAGCTTCGCACGCCGCTGACCCTCATGCGCACGGCCATGGACGTCGTCCTCGCCAAGCCGGAGCCGACGCGCGAGGAGCTGGTGTCGATGGCCGCCGATGTCCGCCAGGCCGTCGATCACTCCGAGCGGCTCATCGAGGCATTGCTGGTGCTCGCGCGCAACGATCAGGCGCGTGCCCTCACCGACCCGCTGGACCTGGCCGCCGTCGCGGAGGACGCACTCGAGGGACGGACCGCCAACGGCATCACGACGACCACCACGCTCGGCGAAGCCCCGGTGACCGGTGACGGAGTGCTGCTCGAACGGCTCGTCGCCAACCTGCTCGACAACGCCGAGCGCTACAACATCGCTGGCGGCACCGTCACGATCTCAACGGCCGTTCACGACGCGACATCGGTCCTGCGCGTGGTCAACACCGGAGCGGTGGTCCCCGCCAACATGGTCGAACGCCTGTTCCTCCCGTTCACTAGGCTCGACGACCGCACCCGCCACGATGGCTTCGGTCTCGGCCTCGCCCTGGTGTCGTCCATCGCCGCCGTTCACAACGGAACCGTGGACGCCACCGCCGTGCCCACCGGGGGCCTCGACATCACCGTCTGCATCCCGCGACGCCAGAGCGCCGACACCCCCCGCACGGACATCACGAACAAGTACGGCTCGGCCGCGATCGGCGAATGCGGCGACCAGCGCTCGCCGTAGTTTCGGCTCGGCCTCGCGGAAGAACGCCTCGAAGGTGACTGCGGCTGCCGGGCCTGGTGCCGACGGCAGGCGGCGCATTCGGCCGGCACGCGGAGGCCTAGGTTGGTGTCCAATTAGGGCTATCCGTCGAAAGATGGTCGTCTCATCCACCACTTCGCGCGAGGCTGGCGGCCCGTCGGGGGGACACGGTTGACCTGCCTGGGACGCGATCGAAGGAGCGTCAATGACTAACACGCCACCTGCGGGCACACGCATCCTGGGCAGCCTTCGATCTGAAAGCGGCAAGGGCGTCGTACGCATGCAGGACCGTGTCAACACTGGTATCGACGAGGTGTGGTCGGCACTCACTGATCCCTCGCGTCTGGCCTGCTGGTACGGGGAGGTCGAGGGAGACCTGCGAATCGGTGGTGAGTACCGCGCACGCCTTCATGCCAGCGGATGGGAAGGCACGGGCCGCTTGGAAGCCTGCGAGCCCCCGCGGCGGCTGCTGGTGATGGTGAAGGAACCGGACGATCCGGCCGAAGGTTCCATCGAGGTCACGCTGGCTTCCGACGGCGACCAGACCGTCGTGGTCTGGGAGGAACGGGGCATGCCGGTGAACTTGCTGGCCGCCTACGGGGCCGGGATCCAGATCCACGTTGAAGATCTCGCCGCCTGCCTTGCCGGGCGGGAGCGCTGCGACGCCAAAGCGCGGTGGGCCGAGCTCAATCCTGCTTATGAGGACCTGGCTGCGAACGTCAGCCCCAGCGCGGACACGATCGGCAACCAACCTACGAATGCGGATGACACGGTTTTGCTGGAGTTCCTCGCTGCCCAGCGCGAGGCTGTGCTTGCCATCGTGGAAGGGCTCGATGAAGAGGCGTGGCACCGGTCGGTCGTGCCGACGGGCTGGACGCCGGCCGGCCTGGTCGAGCACCTGGGCGGCGCCGAGTTTCACTGGTTCCAGATGGTGGTGGGCCGGCGCCGAGATAGAGCTGCCTGAGGGCGAGGAGATGGAGCCCTATGACCCGATGGCAGCGTTCGTCACCAACGTGTCCTCGGAAGAAATCATCGCGCAGTACCGCGACATCTGCGCGCGCTCGGATGCGGTGCTGGCTGTGACGCCGTTGTCGGCGTCGCCCCGTGGCATTCACGGCGACCCGGGCATGGAGGAGCCGCCCACCGTGCGCTGGGTCGTGCTGCACATGATCGAGGAGACTGCACGACACGCCGGTCATCTCGACATTGCCAGGGAACTTCTCGACGGCCGGACCGGGCTCGGGCCGCGCTGAGCCTACGCCAAGTGCATCTCCGGCCAACATCCGGAGCCGCATCCAGCCGCCCACAGCAAGACCTGGCCCGAACGGGGTTATCCCAGTTCAGAGGGCGTTTTACACAGGTGGTGGCGGGTGTTGGGTTGGCCACTGACCTGGCAAAACTCGCCATGCGAGTAGCAGTGATCCTCGTCGGTCGGGCCCGCGATTGCACCGGTCCGTACCGGCCTGTTACGGGGCGCGGTGCGGGCCTGGTGCGGCAGGACGCCTGCGGCCAACGGGAGCTGCGGCGCGGAGCGTAACTTCCCCGCTGCCGTCGGCGGCTCGTAAACCTGTATTCGCACCTGCACGTCATCTATGAAAGGCAAAGCTGGCGTGCTGCGACATAACGACCGCACCCCAGGTGCCTTGACTCTGGCGGAGTACGGTCCCGGGGGGGGCATTGTTTCAGGCAAGTAATCACGTCCAGGGCCGCTGGATGCCGGCGGCAGGTCAGAACCGGGCGCGGCCTGTCGCGCCCCGCACACCGCGGCGATCGCGGTTAGCGGCCACCTGGACGCCGGGAACAGAGGCATCGGCACGGTCGTCTCCGAACTGGACAGCTATCCATCAGCTCTGAATGAGCAATCACTCCGCGGATTGCGGCGCTCGGTGCAATCCGCCCCGCTCATCGGCCGCGAGGCCGAGCTGGCCGCGGTCCTGCGGCTGGTCGCCGACCCGTCCGTCCGGCTTGTGAGCCTCGTCGGCCGCGGCGGGGTGGGCAAGACGCGGCTGGCGCTGGAGCTGGCATGGACTCTGGACGCCGGTCGGCCGGGGTCGGTGCATATGGTCTCGCTCGCGTCGGTGCCAGCTGCCGGGCTCCTGGCGGCGGAGATCGCCAACCAGCTTGAGATCGCCACCCAGCCAGGCCTGTCGGCGGTCGACGCGGTCGCCCGGCGGCTTCAGGGTGCTCCTCCTACGGTACTGGTGCTCGACAACTTCGAGCACCTGCTCGCTGGCGCCGGCGTGCTCACCGACTTGCTGGACGCGTGCGACCAGATGCAGCTGATCGTGACGAGCCAGGCGCCGCTCCGGCTCCGGCCCGAGCGGGTAGTGCCGCTGTCGCCCCTGCCGCTGCCAGCCGAGGGCATCGAAGATCTACGCGAGGTCGCTGCCCAGCCCGCGGTGGCGCTCTACTGCGATCGCGCAAAAGCGGCCAGCGATCGGTTCCGCCTCGAGCCTGCGAACGCGGCGGCAGTGGTCTCGCTGTGCCGCGAGCTGGAGGGACTGCCGCTGGCGATCGAGCTAGCAGCTGCGCGCGCCGCCAGCCTTCCAGCAGCGGAACTGCTGGCACGCCTGCCCTCACGGCGCCTGGACGTGCTTCGAGCGCCAAAGGCTGATTCCCCGGCCCGACATCACGACATCAGAGCCGCGATTGGCTGGACGTACAACTTGCTGCCTGCCGCTGAGCGTGATCTGCTTCGGCGGCTCTCCGTAGCCGGGGCGGCCTTCGAGATCGAGGACGCAGAAGCCCTCGCCGCGACCGAGCCAGCCGACGCTCTCGACGCGCTGTCGTCGCTAGTCGACGTGCACTTGCTCACGCCAGTATCCGCCGATGGTTACACACGTTTCGAGCTACCGCCTTCGGTCCGTGACTTCGCCAGCGAGCAACTGAAGGCTTCAGGTGACCTTGCTGCGGTCGAGAACCGGTGGCTCACCTGGCTGGCTGCGCGCGCCCGCGCCGCGGGCTCGGGCCTGACCGATCCTGAGCCCGACGAGTGGTGGTCCTGGCTCGAAGGCGCACATGACTGTCTGCGCATCGCGCTTCAGGCGTGCCTGGACGCGGAGCGCACAGCGGACGCTCTCGATCTGCTGACCGGGCTGGCACCGTTCTGGAACGCCCGCGCATCGCATGCCGCCCACACCGCGCTGCTGGACAAGGCAATCGGGTTGGCGCAGGCGCAGGAAATCAGGTCGGGCCAGCTGGCCGAGGCGCTTCTCTGGTCGGGTTTGATGGGACTGCGCGTCCTGCTCCCGGCCCGCAAGGCGGAGTACATCGAGCGCCTCACCCGAGGCGAGGAACTGACCCGGTCCCTCGGCGACTCCCGGATGATCCTGCGTGCGCTACACTGCCGGATTTCTGTAAGCGCGATAACCGGCGAGTTCAAGCGGGCGGCGCAAGAGGTTAACGAAGGCCTCGCAGTCGCACGGCGCCTGGGCGTTCCGGGATGGATTGTTCGGTTTGAACTCATGGCGGCGAGGTTCGCGAATGCAGCCGGCGACGGCGAGCAAGCGCTCCGGCTGAGCCTTTCGGCTCTGGCCACCGCCAAGCGCGGCGGCGACACGCGGGCCATCCTCGAAGCCGCCGTGCTGCTCCAGCTCTGGATTCCCGGGTCTCAGGCGGCAAGCGCTGCGCTGCCGTCACCATCTGAACTCCTAGCCATGGCCGGCGCGATTCGCCAGGCCGCGATCCAGACGGTGCTCTTGCCGAGCTTCGCCCTTCAAGCGCTGGCAGCTGGCGACAGTGCCGCCGCAGCGGACTGGTGCGCCCAGGGCCTAGAGCTCTCAGGAGACGATCCTTCCTCTATTCCGGCAGGCTACTCGCTGCTTGCCGCAGCCCAGATCGCGGCACATGCTGGCGACCTCGAGCTTGCCGCGAGCATTCACGGCCGGCTGCGTGAGGCACAGGACGTGCTCTACGCTGCCCTGGACCAGGGACATATCTCGGCATACGAGACCGCTATCGAGCAGGTCCGGGCAGAACTCGGGATGGACGCATTCGAGGCCGCCGCGGCAACCGGAGCCGGGCTCGACTGGGTATCTTCCGTGACGAAGGTCAAAGGCTATTTGCGCGAAGTAACGAGGCGTCCGGGCTCGCAGCCGCCGCAAGCCGCGAGAACTCCTGTCCCGCCACCAGCCCAGCCGCTCACCGGCCGGCAGCTCGAAGTCGTCGGGCTCCTCTCCGGCGGCTTCACCAACAAAGAGATCGCCGGGCGCCTCGGCATGACCCCCAAGACCGTCATGCACCACACCGTCGCGATTTACCAGCGGCTCGGCGTGCGGGGCCGCAGCGAGGCCGTCGCGTGGGCGATCCGGGCCGGCGTGGCGCCTGAGACGTCATGATCTGTCGCATCGCGGGCCGCGACAGGACCCTTCACGTTCCCCCACCCGATGGGGTCGGTGCGGAGTTGGGCCCTCTGCCGCGTTCGCGACCGAAGCTGAACCGGCGGGCGGGTCGTGCTCAGAAGCCAGGGCCGGCGGAGAGCTGAGTCCTCCGCCGGCCCTGGTACTCACGGGCGAGCCTGACTAGACGATCGCGGCCGCGGGCCCCGCCGCGCTCGTAGGTGCCACGACCGGGAAGCTGCCACCGGGTCCGCCCGCGCCACCAGCGCCGACGGTAATCAGGGAGGCCCCATCCTCGGATGCTGTTGACCCGCCGCCGCGGAAGATTCCGATGCTCGGGCCGCCGGTACCGCCGCTGCCGGGGCCGCCCGAGCCGCCGTCGGTACCGGAGCCACCGGCTCCACCTTGGCCGCCGACACCGTTTCCGCCGGCGCCGCCCTGCCCGCCGCCCCCGCCGGAGCCGCCCTGCCCGCCGTTTCCGCCGGACCCGCCCGGCCCGCCGTCGCCCACCTGGATAGTGGTGGCAACGAGACTGACGCTCGAGCCCCAGAGGTAGATACCGAACGCGCCGCCACCTGCGCCGCCGCCGCCGCCAGCAAGGCCAGCCGCGCCGCCCGCGCCGCCACCTCCGCCGCCGCCGCCAGTACCGAGCGTGTTGAGGCAGAAGTCGCCGCAGCCAACGCCGCCGCCTCCGCCGCCGCCTCCGCCCGCGCTCCCGCTCTCGCCGCCGACCCGCCAATGCCGGGGACACCTGCCCACGTCAAATTAGCCAAGCCCGCACCGAAGGAGTTTGCCGGGCCAGGCTCACCAGCCGCGCCGGGGCTGCCGCCGCTGAAACCACTGCCGCCGCTCTCTGCGCCGCCCCCGAAGCTCTCGGAACCACCAGCTCCGCCTGAGCCGCCGCTCGGGCCGGCTCCGAAATCACCCTTACTGCCGTTCTCGCCACAGTTACCCTCAAATTGAGCGCCGCCCGCGCCGCCCGCGCCGCCAGCGGTCACACCCGCTGGACCTGAGCCACCAGCGCCACCCGGAGCCGAGACGCTGGCTGACTGGCAGTTGGATCCCGGACTACCAGGCTGTCCGTTTTGCCCGCCAGGACCGGCAGCTCCACTCGTGCCAGGTGCACCCGGCGCGGCATTTGGTGTGTCGATGGTGACGTCTGCGAGGGCAACCGACGAGCCGTTGATGGCGCGCAACCCGTACACGCTCGAGCCGGCTGCTGCCGGGGCGCCCGGTGCGAGCGTCACGTCGTTGATCGAGACGCCCGTGACGCCATCAGCCAGAGCCGCTTGCGGGGAGCCGGTGATCGTTGTCGCCTGCGGTGATGTCTGGGTCCATGCGCCTTCGCTGTATCCGCCGTTGATGGTGACGTTGCTGATCAGCGAGATGCCGGAGCCCTCGTTGTAGGTACCGCCCGCTACGTCGATGACCGGATTGGTGAACGCACCAGCCAGTGTGAGCGCTGCTCCAATCGTCTGGAACGGCGCCATCTGGGTGCCCGCGTTGCTGTCGGAGCCATCGGTCGCCACATAGATGATGGGCTGTGTGACGGTGATGGATTCGGTCTGCGTGACCGTGGCCGGCGGGTTCTCTGAGTCGGTTACCGAGACGGTGAAAGAGGAAGTGCCGTCCGCAGTCGGCCGACCAGTGATCTCGCCGTCGGGCAGCAGGGTCAGCCCTGGTGGCAGCGATCCTGCGGTAATCGCATAGCTGTATGGACCGAGCCCGCCAGCGGGCTGCAGCGGCGTGTCGTACTGCTCGCTCAGACTCGCCCCTGGCAGGTTGCCAGGCACCACCATGGGAGTGACTACGTACAGCGAGACGTTCTCCGTCGCCGATACGGCCGGAGCCTCGGAGTCGGTGACCTGCACAGTGAAGCGCTCCGGGCCGGTCGCGGTGGTGGTGCCCGATATCACGCCCGAGGCCTTGGCTAGTTTCAGCCCGGCAGGAAGGGACCCCGAGCCCAGCGACCACTGGTAGGGGGTGATGCCGCCCGCCGCGCTGAGCTTGACCGAGTACGGCACGCCGCTGGCGGCTGTGGGCAGGGTGCTTCCGGTGGTAACGACAAGTCCAGAGACGCCTACCGTGACGGATTCGGGGGCGCTAGCAGATTGGGCCGTAGCCTCGGAGTCAGTTACTTGTGCGGTGAAGGTGAAGTTGCCGCCGGCTGTAGGAGTGCCCGAGATCACCCCGGTTGCGGCGCGCAGCTTGAGCCCGGCCGGCAGCGATCCCACCGGGATCGACCAACTATAGGGAGCGACACCACCCGTGGCCGCCAGGGTCGCCGAATACGCAACGCCCGCTGTCGCGGCCGGCAGCGCCACGGTCGTCACCGTGAGCGGATTCACTATCACCGTGATGGACTCGAGTGCGGTGGCTGAGGCAGGCGAACTCTCCGAGTCAGTCACCTCGGCGGTGAAGTCGGTGGTGCCCGCGGGGCCTAGCGGATTGCCGGTGATCTGACCGGTCGAGGCGTGCAGCACCAGCCCTGCTGGAAGCGATGTCCCGCCCGCGAGCGACCAGGAGTAGGGCTTAACGCCGCCGGTAGCATCGAGTTTGGCCAGATAGGCAGAGCCAGCGGTAGCCGTCAGAGGCGAAGTCGTTGTCACTACCAATGGTGCTGGCGTACTGGCCAGTGCAGGTGTAGCCGGCGCGCTCGCGGCCAGTATTGAGCCGCCCGCAAGAGCGATCGCCGCCACCGTGAAGCGGACGCGGCCAACCGACCTAAATGCGTGCAGGCCGCGAGATCGCCCGCGGGCCAGTGCTTGCGCGTGCTTTCGATTCATGGCATACCAGAACACAATGCCCTCCCATTCCCTTAGGTCCAGGACGGCATTGTGCAGGTCGGCGGGAGTCAGCACATCGGGCATTTGCCCAGGGTGCTCAGCCGCTGGCCCGCCGCGTGACGGCACCCGAGTGGCCCGCCGGGTCGGGCATGTCGCCGTCCTGCTCGGGATGTACGCCGGATGCATCGACGCACAGCGAGTTGCCGCACGCCGCATGACCAGCGCCGCGCGCAAGCGACGGCACCCGCATAGTTTCGCCGGGACCATCATCTAGCCGAGAAGAGGCGACAGCACCCCGTGACGTGTCAAGCTGAGCCTCAGACCGCGTATGCGCTGCTCAGAGGCCATTTAGCGAGTTGGTGGCAGGTGTTGGGTTCGAACCAACGTAGGCTGAGCCGACGGTTTTACAGACCGCTCCCTTTGGCCACTCGGGCAACCTGCCGTGCACCGTCCCACAGAACGGGCACTGTGAAGGATAGCGGAACCGAGCCGCCACTTCATCATCGCGGGTGCAACACTCCCCACCTGGCGCTGCGGCAGGCTCTGCCGGGCTGTCGCGGCCGGCTTAAGCCGACGCCAGGCAAGCCCCGGCGATAACCTGAGGGCGTGGCAGCCGAATCCTCCTTCGACATCGTCTCGAAGATCAACCATCAGGAAGTCGACAACGCGCTGAATCAGACCGTCAAGGAAGTCGGCACAAGGTTCGACTTCCGCGGCGTCGGCGCGTCCATCGCGTGGTCCGGCAAGGAAGCTGTGGAGATCAAGGCCAACAGCGAGGAGCGGGCCAACGCCGTCCTCGACGTGTTCAAGGACAAGCTGATCAAGCGGCAGGTCTCGCTCAAGGTCCTGGACGCGGACGAGCCCAAGCTCTCAGGTAAGGAGTACCGGCTGCACGTCGGTCTCAAAGAGGGCATCTCCCAGGACGACGCCAGGAAGATCTCCAAGATCATCAGGGACGAGGGACCGAAGGGAGTAAAGGCCCAGGTCCAGGGCGACGAACTCCGGGTCTCGTCCAAGAAGAAGGACGAACTGCAGGAAGTCCAGGCCCTGCTTAAGGGCAAGGACCTCGATATAGCCCTGCAGTTCGTCAATTACCGGTAGACCTGGCCGGCTCCGGTCAGCCGCCGCTGACGGGCACTTCGTACCAGAAGCCGCCGTTCAGGTCCAGCTTGTTCCCGTGCGCCTGACCAGGGCCGGAGTCGCCGACGTACGTATAGAGCGGGTGCCCGTCGTAGGTCTCCTGGATGGAGCCGTCCGCTCGCTTGATCGTGCCCAGCCGGCCCGTCACGCCAGGGCCGGCGGTCAGCGGCCCGCGAACCGGGGGCCAGTAGACCGCGCACGAGCCGTTACAGACTGACTTAGTAGGCGTGTCCGGCGCGAACCAGTACAGGGTGCGGCCCTGGCTGTTGGTCAGCACGGTCACGCCGCCGATCCTGCCCGTGTGCAGCGCCGAGCCCGCCGACCCAGCAGCCCCAGGGCCCCCAGAGCCGCCGGTAGCCGAACCCGCTCCGGCCAGGGCCCCGCCCATCAGCGCCAGGGCAACGACTGATACCCCAGCCGCGCCGAGTACGGCTTGCATCCGGCTGATGCGAAATGGCATGGAAAAGCCGGGCTTGCTGCGCGCTTCAAGCTCCGGCACCGCCGCATAGAAAGCCAGTGCCGCGAACGCGGCAACCTCGATGATCCCGGCGACGATGCCAGCGGTCGTGCGTACCTCACGGAATCCGAATAGCCCGAATTGAACGGTCAGGAGATACCCGCCCAGCGTGCTCAGCGCGAACCCGGCACCAGCGGCGGCTACCAGCCTGCTGCGCATAACCAGCAGCAGGCCGCCCAGCGCGAAGGCCACAACGACCTGGAATAGGAATAGTGGGCCGATTGTCGCTATTGTTCGGTAACCCGTCAGGTACAGATCCAGGTGAATGGCGGCAGTTGCCCACAACAACCCCGTTCCCGCAATCCTGAGCAGCATTCCAGGTGACGCCGAGGCCGCAGTCAGCCGCGTGCCCGGCCCTTTTCTCATCTGAGTGCTCATGACTAACACCAACGGTAGACGGCGGCCCTGGGTTCACCAACTGTGCACTTCCTGGACGGAGCTTGACCTTGCGCCGCATGGCAGCATCGCCAGCGGTGTGTACTGCACGGCGGGCCGGGCAGCAGGAGCCTGCCCGTCCGTGCTGGGATAGGACGTGCTAGGAGTCCACCGAAGGAGACGCAGATGATCCCGGTCCCGCCGCTCCGTGAGCGCAAGGCCTGGCAGGCACTTGAACACCATCACGCCGAGATCGGCAACCGCCATCTGCGCGACCTGTTCGCCGCCGATCCGGGGCGCGGCGAGCGCCTGACGGCGGAGGCCGAAGGCATCTACCTCGACTACTCCAAGAACCGCGTGACCGACGAGACCATGCGGCTGCTGGTCGATCTGGCGGAGGAATCCGCAGTGCCGCAGCGCCGGGACGCGATGTTCGCCGGCGAGCACATCAATGTGTCGGAAAACCGGGCAGTCCTTCATGTCGCGCTCCGGATGCCCGAGGGCAACACGCTGATCGTGGACGGCCACGACGTGGTCGCAGAGGTGCACGCAGTACTGCGCAAAATGCGCGCATTCGCTGACAAGATCCGCTCTGGCGAGTGGAAAGGCTTTACCGGCAAGCCCATCCGCAACGTCATCAACATCGGGATCGGCGGATCTGACCTCGGCCCGGTGATGGCCTACGAGGCACTGCGTTATTACTCCGACCGGAATCTGACGTTCCGGTTCGTCTCGAACGTCGACTCCACCGATTTCGTGGAGGCGACCAGGGACCTGAGCGCCGACGAGACGCTGTTCATCATCTCGTCCAAGACCTTCGGCACCCTCGAAACGCTGACCAACGCCAGGTCGGCCCGCGACTGGGTCGTCGGCGAGCTCGGCGACGAGAGCGCGGTCGCCAGGCACTTCGTCGCCGTGTCCACCAACGCCGAGAAGGTGGCGGCGTTCGGCATTAACACCGACAACATGTTCGAATTCTGGGACTGGGTCGGCGGCCGGTACTCGATGGAGTCCGCCATCGGCCTGTCCACCATGATTGCCATCGGCCCGGACAACTTCGATGAGATGCTGGCCGGCTTCCACGCGATGGACGAGCACTTCCGTACCGCGCCGCTCGCTCAGAACCTGCCGGTGCTGCTCGGGCTGCTGTGCGTGTGGTACGGCGACTTCTTCGATGCTCAGACCGTCGGCGTGATGCCTTACGACCAGTACCTGAAGCGGTTCCCCGCCTACCTGCAGCAGCTGACGATGGAGTCCAACGGCAAGAGCGTCACGCTTGGCGGGAACCGGGTTGACTACCAGACCGGGGCGGTGTTCTGGGGCGAGCCTGGCACTAACGGACAGCACAGCTTCTATCAGCTGCTTCATCAGGGAACGAAGCTAGTTCCCGTCGATCTCATCGGCTTCGCTAAGTCACTTAACCCGCTCGGCAACCACCACGACATACTGTCATCCAACGTGTTCGCGCAGGCCCAGGCGCTGGCCTTCGGCAAGACCGCCGAGGAGGTCCGGGCCGAGGGCACACCCGAGAACGTCGTGCCGCACCGGGTCATGCCGGGCAACCGGCCGAGCAACGTGCTTCTGACCGACGTGCTGACGCCGCGGCTGCTCGGCTCGCTGATCGCGCTGTACGAGCACAGCGTGTTTACCCAGGGCGCAATCTGGGACATCGACTCCTTCGACCAGTGGGGCGTCGAGCTGGGGAAGGCGCTGGCCAACCAGATCGCGCCCGAGCTCGAGGCACCTCAGGAGCCCGAGCTCCACCACGACTCCTCGACCAATGCCCTGATCCACCGCTACCGGTCGCTCAAGACCAGACCGTAACGGCCTCGTTCCCGCACAAAGAACTGAAAGGCTAACCGCGATGCCAACAGATACGCCAATGCAGCTCGGCATGATCGGCCTCGGCCGGATGGGTGCGAACCTGGTGCGCCGGCTGATGCGCGACGGCCACAGCTGTGTCGGCTACAACCGCACTCATGATGTGGTCAAGCAGCTGGAGACAGAGGGCATGACCGGGGCCACCAGCCACGCCGACTTCGTCAGCAAGCTGTCGCAGCCGCGCGTCATCTGGATCATGGTGCCCGCTGCCGCCGTGCAGTCAACGCTGGAGGAGCTGAAGCCGCTGCTGGCCGAGGGCGACATCGTCATCGACGGCGGCAACTCCTACTACCGCGACGACATCGAGCGGGCCAAGGAGCTCAAGCGGGCCGGCATCCACTACGTCGACTGCGGCACGAGCGGCGGCGTGTGGGGGCTGGAGCGCGGCTACTGCCTGATGATCGGCGGCGAGAAGAGGCCGGTCCAGCACCTGGATCCGATCTTCAAGACCATCGCGCCCGGCGAGGGCAGCGCGGAGCCGACCCCCGGCCGTAGCCTGGCCGACAGCACGGCCCCGCATGGCTACCTGCACTGCGGCCCGAACGGTGCCGGGCACTTCGTCAAGATGGTGCACAACGGCATCGAGTACGGCATGATGGCCGCGATCGGCGAGGGCCTGAGCATCATCAAGCACGCGGACGCCGGCCTGCACCACCAGGAAGCGGACGCCGAGACCGCGCCGCTGCGCGACCCGGAGGCGTACAAGTACCAGATCGACGTCGGCGAGGTCGCCGAGGTGTGGCGGCGCGGCTCGGTCATCAGCTCGTGGCTGATGGACCTGATAGCGGCCGCCTTCGCCGGCGACCCGGAGCTCAGCAAATTCGCCGGGCGGGTGTCGGATTCCGGCGAGGGCCGGTGGACCGTGCTGGCCGCGGTCGAGGAGGGCGTCCCGGCATCGGTCATCACCGCGTCCCTGTACGAGCGATTCGAGTCGCGCGGGCTAGGCGACTTCACCGACAAGGTCCTGTCGGCAATGCGCTCGGAGTTCGGCGGGCACGCCGAGAAGAAGGTGTAGGCACGTGCAGCACGAAACGGAGGTCGCCCCGAACGCTAACGCGCTTGCGGCGATGGCGGCCAGCTACGTCGTCGCCCTGGCCAAGGCGGCGGTCGTGTCCCGCGGGCGATTTACCTTCGCGGTCAGCGGCGGGCATACGCCGTGGGACATGTTCGAGGCGCTGCGCGCCGAGTACATGCCCTGGGCCTATGTGGAGCTGTTCCAGGTCGACGAGCGGGTCGCGCCTGACGGAGACCCGGATCGCAACCTCACCCACCTGCGCGAGAGCATCGGCGACGTTCCCGCGCAGGTGCATCCGATGCCAGTGAATGACCCGGATCTAGACGCTGGCGGCGGCCGCCTACGCGGCGGTGCTGCCTGAGCGGTTTGACCTGGTGCACCTCGGCCTCGGCCCGGACGGCCATACTGCCTCGCTGGTGCCAGGCGACCCGGTGCTCGATGTCACCGACGAGCTGGTCGGCGGTCACTCAGCCGTACCAGGGCCACCAGCGCATGACGCTCACTTACCCCGCGCTGGCCCGTGCCGACCAGCTGCTGTGGCTGGTGACCGGCGCGGACAAGCGCGGCGCGATGGCGAAGCTGCTCGCGGGCGACGAGTCGATCCCGGCCGGCCGAGTGCGGGCAACCCGCTCGCTGATCATGGCCGACGAATCCGCGGCTCCCTGAACTCCTGCGTCCGGTCACCAGCCCTCCCTGGCGACCACCAACCCCCCTGCGGATAGCGAGAAGTCATGACCACAGTCACCACCAGCAAGGCAGTCGCGCACGGATCAGCTGGCCGCCCGGATGATCACGTCATCGTGCTCTTCGGCGCGACCGGCGACCTGGCCAAGCGCAAGCTGCTGCCGGGGCTGTTCCACCTGGCCGCGGCTGGCCTGCTGCCGCGCAAGTACCACATCATCGGCTCGTCTCCGGCGAAGTCCGCGGTGAGCACCGAGGAGTTCCGCGCGCATGCCAAGCAGGCCTGCCAGGATTTCTGCATCACGAAGCCAACCAGCGAGACTGACTTCTGGAACGAGTTTCAGCAGCACCTGACCTTCGCGCCCGCCGATCCCGATGACTTCACCCCGCTGAAGGACGAAGTGGAACGGGCCGAGAAGGAGATCGGCGGAGCGGTCCGGCGGCTGTTCCATCTTGCGGTGCCGCCGGCCGCGTTCTCCTCGGTCGTCGCCATGCTCGGTGCCGCTGGCCTGGCGGGCGAGCAGTCCCGCGTGATCATCGAGAAACCGTTCGGGACTGACCTGAAGTCCGCGATCGAGCTCGGCGAGGCCGTGCACGCGGTCTTTGACGAGTCGCAGATCTTCCGGATCGACCACTTCCTCGGCAAAGAATCGGTCGACAACATCCTGGCCTTCCGGTTTGCCAACGGCTTGTTCGAGCCGGTGTGGAACCGGGATCACATCGCCTATGTCCAGATCGACGTGCCGGAGACGCTCTCGATCGAGGGCCGGGCCGACTTTTACGACAAGACAGGCGCCTACCGCGACATGGTCGTGACCCACCTGTTCCAGGTGCTGGGGTTCGTGGCGATGGAGCCACCTACCTCGCTCAGCGCGCGGCAGCTACGGGCTGAGAAATCCAAGGTCTACGACGCGCTCAGGCCCATCGACGTCCGGCACGTGGTGCGGGGTCAGTACGAGGGCTACCGGCAGGAGCCGGGCGTGGCCCCGGAGTCGCAGACCGAGACGATGGTCGCGCTGAAGGCCGAGGTGGACAACTGGCGCTGGCACGGCGTGCCGTTCTTCCTCCGCTCCGGCAAGAGCATGGGCGCCGGGCGGCAGGTGCTCACGCTCGGCTTCCACGAGCCGCCGCTGCGGATGTTCAAGACGCACCGCAAGGACGTACCGGACGGGCGGCGTAACGAGATCATCATCGACTTCGCGGACCCGGGCTCCATCACGACGAAGTTCCTGGCCAAGGAGCCCGGCGCCGAGATGTCGCTCGGCAGCGAGAAAATGATCTTCAAGTACGCCGACTCGTTCGCCGTGGCGAACGCGCTCGAGGGGTACGAGCGGCTCATTCTCGACGCGATGCTGGGCGACCAGGCCCTCTTCACGTCCTCCGACGGCATCCTGCGGCTCTGGGAGATTTCGGAGCCGCTGCTGCAGAATCCGCCCGGAGTCGAGCCATACGCGCGCGGCTCGTGGGGCCCGTCCTCTGTCAGCAAGCTGATCGAGCCCTACCGCTGGCATCTGCCGAACTCCGGCTGACTGCGCAAGACCACGATCATTCCGGGAACGAGGTTGTCCGACCAGAAGGAGCACGCATGCTCGGGTACGACAAGCCGCTGTACCTGATGGCTTTCGATCACCGTGGCTCGTTCGAGCACGACTTGTTCGGCGCGACCGAACCGGTATCGGACGAGGTGCGCGACGGCATCATTTCGGCCTGGTACCGCGACGTCATCGACGCTTACCGCGGCGCTGAGTCGCCGGCTGCCGCCTCATCGCTTGGCGCGTCATCTTCCGCCGCGAGCGACGGGAACTCCCGATGAGCGGGCCGGCGGTGAAGATGCTGCTCGCTGATGTCGACGGCACGCTCGTAACGCGTGACAAGATCCTCACCGACAGGGCGATCCAGGCCGTGCACAAGCTGCATGACGCCGGCGTGATCTTCGCGATTACCAGCGGGCGGCCGCCGCGCGGCATGGCGATGCTGATCGAGCCCCTCGACCTGCAGACGCCCATCGCCGCCTTCAACGGCGGCCTGCTCGTCAACCGCGATATGTCGGTGATCGAGCAGCGGGTGCTACCGGAGGATCTGGTTGTCCCGGTGACCGACATGATCTCGTCGTTCAAGCTCGATGTCTGGATCTACCGGGGGGCCGACTGGTTCGTGCCCAAGCCCGACGGCCCGCACGTTGCGCGCGAAGCCTGGACCGTGAAGTTCGAGCCAGAGATCATGAAAGACGGGGTCAAGGGGCTGACCAGCAGCGTGGCCAAGCTGGTCGGCGTCAGCGACGATACCGATGCGGTGGACCGGGCAACCTCAGCCGTGCATGACAAGTTCGGCGACCACGTCACCGCGGCGACGTCCCAGCCCTACTACCTCGACGTCACCCATCCGCTGGCTAACAAGGGCGAGGTAGCCAAGTACCTGGCGGCCAAGTACGACCTGAAGCCTGAGGACATCGCGACAATCGGCGACATGCCCAACGACGTCCTGATGTTCGCTCACTCCGGGCTCAGCATCGCGATGGGCCAGTCGAGTACGGAAGTCAAGCGGGCCGCCCGCCGCGTCACCACGTCGAACGAGGACGAGGGCTTCGCCAACGCGGTGGAGCGGTTCATCCTGCGCGAGGCCGATCGAAACTAGCAGGCAACGCCGCTACTCGGGGCGTGGCCGACGTTCGAGCCTGGAGCCGGCCTGCCGGACTCAGCGGTAGACCAGCGTTCCGTCGTCGAGGTCCGCCTCGGGCAGGACCTCGCGCTCCTGCTCGTGCTCCAGCATGTGGGTCCACGGCTCGCGATCGCCCTGCTTGAACAGGATGTGCTGCGACCGCATGACATAGCCGGCGTTGAAATTCTCAGGATCAGACCACGGCCGCAGCTGCATGTCCGCGTCCTCCGGCCGCAGGGTGGGGACCACCATCGTGGCGTCTTTGCTGTGCATGTGTGCCAGCAGGCGGCCGACCAGGTCACTGACCAGGTCCACCCGCAGGGTCCAGCTGTGCCGGAAGTAGCCGAAGACGTAGGCCATGTTCGGAACGTCGTTGATCATGAGGCCGCGCCAGGTGACCCGTTCGGAGAAGTCCACCGGCTCGCCGTCGACGGTGAACGCGACGTCACCGAGGACCGACATGTTGAAGCCAGTAGCGCTAACGACGATGTCGGCCGGGATCTCCTCACCCGAGCTGACCTTTATTCCATGCTCGGTGAACGTCTCGATGGTGTCGGTGACGATCGAGGCCTTCCCCTCGCGCAGTGCCGCGAACAAATCGCCGTCCGGGACGATGGCGATGCGCTGCTGCCATGGGCGGTAGCGGGGGGTGAAGTGCTTATCGATGTCGAAGCCCTCCGGCAGCAGCGGGCGCATGGACTCAATCAGGAACGCGTGCAGATCCCCAGGGGCCTCCCGCCCCATCCGGGCCAGCATGTCCGTTAGCTGGATGTACTGACGCCGCAGGATCTCGTGGGTCCACTCCTCCGGGATGTCCAGGCCGCGCAGCGTTACGGCCAGCTCGGCCGTCGCAGGCGGGGCGAAGAAGTAGGAGGGCGAGCGCTGCAGCATCGTCACGTGCCGCGCGTTCCCGGCTATCGCGGGGATCAGCGTCGCGGCCGTGGCGCCAGAGCCGATCACGACGATGCGCTTGCCTGCTAGGTCGAGGTCCTCGGGCCATCGCTGGGGGTGCACGATCACGCCCTGGAATCGGTCCATGCCTTCCCACTGGGGTCGGTAGGGCTTTGCGTGGTTGTAGTAGCCCTGGCACATCCACAAGAAGCCGGTGGTGAACCGCAGCTGCTGTCCGGTGGCGCCCTGGGTGACCTCAACGGTCCACTGGCGGTCCTCGGTGGACCAGCTGGCCGCCGTGACCCGATGCTGGTAGCGGATGTACTGGCCGAGATCGTCCTCGTCAATGACCTCGTCGAGGTAGGCGAGGATCTCCTCGCCCGCGGCGATCGCCGCGCCGCGCCACGGCTTGAACCGGTAGCCGTAGGTGAACAGGTCGCTGTCGGAGCGCACTCCCGGGTACCGATGGGTCCACCAGGTTCCGCCCCGGTTGTCCTGGGCGTCCAGGATGATGAAGGTCCGGTCAGGGAACTGGTCCCGCAGGTGGTGCGCGGCGCCAATGCCGGAGACCCCCGCGCCGACAATAAGGACGTCGACGTGACCAGCGTCCTGGATCTCCTGCGTGCCCTCAGCGGGAGCGGTCGTGGGTGCAGTCGTCGTCATGGCCGGACCTCCCAGAGCGTGTGCTGATGCCATCAATCCTAGCGACGACGTTTATAGGAGGCAGGTCCCATTGGACCCACTACGCTCGGCCCAGACGACCCCAGGAGGAGCGGGCGTGACTGACGAGGCTGAGGTCTGGGCGCGAGTGCGGGCCATCTACGACGGTTTCCTGGCCGCAGACACCGAAGGCGTCGACGCGCTGCTACATCGCGATGTCACTATCTGGGACGCCGCTGAGTTCCCCCTCGCACGGGGGCTCGGACAGCTGCGGGATCTCCGCAGTCGGCGCCAGCGTGATCCCGGGGCGACGACGGTGGTCCAGCTTGATGCCCGGGATCCAGTGATTGACGTGTGGGGTGACACGGCCCTGGTCCGGTACCTCCTCATCGTCGACCTGTCAGACGGCACACGCGAGACCGTCCGCAACACAAGTGTCTGGCGACGGACCGAGGGTGCGTGGCTCGCGGTCCACAATCATGAGGACGTCGCGGGCGGAGGAGCCCGGCCCTGAACGGGCGCGGCCACCGCTGCTTGAAACCCGCCACTCGTGCGACGCAGGCGATCGGCATCATCCCCTGCTTGGGCTCACTGCGTGTTACCGGAAGGTAGGAAATGGGCAGGATCTTGGGAGCAATCGACGAATGGACGGGCCATGACTGCTCAACAGCAAGATCGTGTCCGCAATGTCGGTGAAAGAGAGTCTCGCCAGGTGGCGGAGGAAGCCCGCGAGGTTGCGTGGCGCCGACCCAGCTTCGGCAAGCAGCTGTTCCTCGGTGATTTCCGACTTGACTTGATCTATCCGCATCCGCGCCCGAGCGAAGCACAGAGCAAGCGCGGCGAGGAGTTCTGCGCTCGAATGCGCGAATTCTGCGAGACCTCAGTCAACGGCACGCAGATCGAACGCGATGCCCTGGTACCTGATGAGGTAGTCAAGGGCCTGGCGGCGATGGGCGCCTTCGGCATGAAGATCGCGCCTGAGTACGGCGGGCTTGGGCTGACAAACCTGCACTACAACCGCGCGCTCATGATCGCGGGGTCTGCCTCGCCGGCCGTGGCCGCGATGCTGTCTGCGCACCAGTCGATCGGCGTACCCCAGCCGCTTGCGCTGTTCGGGACGGACGAGCAGAAAGCGCGGTACCTACCGCGTTGCGCGCGCGGCGAGATCAGCGCGTTCCTGCTGACCGAGCCCGACGTCGGATCGGACCCGGCCCGGCTGAGCATGACGGCGACGCCGTCGCAGGACGGCTCCGAGTACGTGCTCGACGGCGTGAAGCTGTGGACAACAAACGGAGTCGTCGCGGACCTGCTTGTCGTGATGGCCCGGGTTCCGGCCAGCGACGGTCACCGGGGCGGGATCACCGCTTTCGTCGTCGAAGCCAGCGCCGAGGGCGTCACCGTCGAGCGGCGGAACGCCTTCATGGGCCTGCGTGGCCTGGAAAACGGCGTGACTCGATTCCACGAGGTTAGGGTCCCGGCCACAGATCGAATCGGCGAAGAAGGCCAGGGCCTCAAGATCGCGCTTACGACGCTGAACACGGGCCGGTTGTCACTGCCTGCCAGCTGCCTGACGGCCGCAAAGCTGGCAACGAAGTTCGCCCGGGAGTGGTCGCAGGAGCGAGTGCAGTGGGGACGACCGGTCGGCGAGCACGAGGCGGTCGCCAAGAAGGTCTCCTTTATTACTGCCACCACCTACGCCCTCGAGGCCATGGTCGAACTGTCCAGCCAGCTCGCCGACGACAAGCAGAACGACATCCGCATCGAGGCGGCGCTCGCCAAGCTGTACTGCTCCGAGATGGGCAGCAAGATCGTCGACGAGCTCGTCCAGGTACGTGGCGGCCGCGGCTATGAGACCGCCGAGTCCCTGGCCGCACGGGGCGAGCGCGGAGTGCCCGCCGAGCAGATGCTTCCGCGACATGCGGATCAACCGGATCTTCGAGGGATCCTCGGAAATAATGCGGCTGTTCATCGCGCGCGAGGCGACCGACGCTCACCTGTCGGCGGCCGGCGACCTGATCGATCCACGGCTGCCGGCTCGGCAGCGCGCCCGCGCCGCGACGAAGGCTGGAGAGTTCTACGCCAAGTGGCTGCCCACGCTGGTGACTGGCGAAGGGCAGAAGCCGGGCTCATTCAGCGAGTTCGGCCGGCTAGCGCCGCACCTGCGGTACGTGGAGCGTGCGAGCCGGAAACTGGCCCGGTCGACGTTCTACGCGATGGCCCGGTGGCAGGGCCGGCTGGAGCGCAAGGAAGGCTTCCTCGGCCGGATCGTGGACATCGGCGCCGAGCTCTTCGCCATCAGCGTCACATGCGTCCGGGCGCACATGGACCGGAGCCGATGGCGGCGGCACCGAGCGCGGCGCGACCGCTTACGAACTTGCCGACCTGTTCTGCACCCAGGCCCGGCTGCGCGCCGAGGAGCTGTTCGGTCAGCTGTGGAACAACAGCGACGCCGCCGACTCCAAGAGCGCCAAGCGCATCCTCAGCGGCAGCTACTCCTGGCTGGAAGACGGCGTCATAGACCCGTCGATACCAGGGCCCTGGATCGCCCACGTGGAGCTCGGGCCGTCCAAAGCGGAAAACGTGCACCGCACGATCGGTTGACGCCGCCTGGTCAGCGCAAGGCGACAGCTTTGAAGAAGGTGTAGCAGAAGGTTCCGTCGTTGCCGGCAGCCCGCCGCAGGTCTCGGATTCCCTCTGACCAGCTCGCAGCATCGATGAGGCCCTGGCCGACAGCCTGTCCGGCTACTCCTTCGACCATCGCCGTAAATGTCTTAAGCGTGATGGCATCGGCCAGGTCTGGCCTGCTGCCGTCGGCGTAGGCCACCAGGGGACTCACCTGCACATCCCGGTAACCAGCCCGGACCAGCAGCGGGTACAACCGCCGTCCGATCAGCGAATCGCCGCCCGCCTGCTGCTGCAGGTCAATCAGGCACTGAATCGCCCGGCGAGCTTGTTCGCTGGTCGGATGGAAGTACGCCGAGCCGTGGTCGCCCTCGATGACGGTGAGGGATCCGCCAGGCTTGAGAACGGTCATCAGCGCGTCCAGCGCTCCGGCCGGGTCAGTGAGATGCTCGAGAACGAAGCACACGAAGACGTGATCGAAGCAGGACGGCTGGAACGGCAGGCGGAAGATATCGGCCTGCAGGAACCTCACGTTCCGGCAGCCGGCCAACTGCACCTGCCGCGCAGCCTCGGCCAGCGATCGTTCGGATACGTCGATGGATGTGAACTCTGCCTCCGGGCCACGGCCGGCCAAAATCACTGTCTGCGCGCCAGTACCGCAGCCCGCTTCCAGCACCCGGCTGCCCCGCGCATACCGTGTGCCAGCGTGTAGCAGACCCGCAAGAGCCGTGGCCTGGTCGCTGAGCCGGATGCCTTCCCTGGGCGAGTAACCGTGCACGTAATCCATCGCCGGTGACACGCGGCCAGCCTACGATGCCAAGCCAGCTAGTTGCCTGCCCCGAACCGCCGCCGCATCCGATGCGCAGGCCTCCGATTCGCCGCTCTCGCAGTTGGAGCGTCTGGCCCGGGTACAAGGCTCACACTGCGATCGGGTTCAGGAGACGAGCCCGATATTGATGATGTACACGGTTGCCGCATCATCGTCGACTTCGTACAGGACCCGAATGTCGCCTGCGTGTAACCGGTAGATGCCTGTAGCACCCCACGGGACTGCGCCCTCCGGATACGGCTCATCAGCCAGCAATGCCACGGCTCGCCGCGTGTGAGCGAAGAGGTCCTTATCCTCGCTGCGAATACGGGCTAAGTTACGAAGCGCCGTCTCCCGGAAGACGACGGTCAGGCTCACGACAAGGTTGCTGCGTCGATCCGGTCGAGCGCGGCATCCAGTTCATCGAGGCTTATCCCGTCTCGCCCGGCGGCCTTGTCCGCCAGGTGCGCCGCCAGCGCCGCGCGATCCTCAAGGTCCGCGAGGTCATCGATGTTAATCAGCGCGGCGACCGGCTTGCCGTCCTCGCTGATGGTGACAGGACGGTGGCTTTGCCGCGCCTCGGCGACGAGTTCACCCAGGTGCTCCTGAGCCGCAGTCAACGGATAGACCATGCATCGAAGGTAACACCGTGCACAAGCCAATACGGGGCAGGAAGACACGTGATCGGATCAGCATGCCCGGCAGGCTGAGTAGACCGATCATCGCTGGCGGCGCGGTCACGGAGACGGGTCGCGCGCAGCACGGCCTCGATGGCGAAGCGCGAGTCCGGGTCGCTGAGCTGGCCGCCCAGCGCCCGTTCGAGGTTGCGCATGCGATACCGAACCGTCTGCGGGTGAACCTTGAGCCGCTCAGCCATGGCAGGAGCCGTTCCGCTGGTCTCCAGCCACGCGCTGAATGTCTCGGTCAGCCGTTGCCGCTGGGCCGCACCGAGGTCGGCGATACCGCCGAGCCGCCGCCGTGCCAGCTGATCGATGAGCGGCTCGTCGGCAAGCAGCCACAACTCCACGAGGTAGTCCTCGCAGAAGGTCACCTCGCCGGCGTCGATGATCCCGGCGCGGCTCAATGCCAGCGCCCGTCGTGCCCAGCGCACCGAGTGGGCGGCCTCAGCAGCGGAACGCCGAGGCCGACGGCCGACCGACGGCGCGCCAGCGCGGCCGCGAGAGCCTCTCGCCTGCTGGAGTCCACGCCGCCCGGCAGCAGCAGCTGCGGCTGCGGGCCCGCCGAGATCCTGCAGGCAGTCATCTGGCAGCTCGAGCAGGCAGTCGTAGCCCGGCTCGAGAGCGACCAGGGTCACCTCTTCGGGGACTGTCCAGCCAATGAATCTCGGCAAGTTCGGTGATGGCGCGTGCGGACGCCGGCGGCCACTCCAGAATGAGGCGCAGCAGGCGCTTCCGCAATTCCTGCTGGGATTGCCCGGACTGTGCCTTCGCCTCCAGGTATCCCTGCAGCGACAGCGAGGAGAGCTCGTCCATGTAGGCGAGCCCGGCGTCGGCGAGCCAGGACATAACTGCGGACGGTGCGCCCGAGCGCAGCCCCACGCTCATCACCCGCCGCCAGCTCACGTGCACGCCAATTCGGTACGCAGCCTGGAGGCTGTCGAGGCTGCGCCCTTCCCGCGCCTCGTACTGGCCGAGCATGCGGCACAGATGATCGCGCTGATCCCGCGGTGAAGTCGGGTCGGCCACCCAGTCAAAGAATGAGGCAAGCGCTCGCTGCATCGCAACCTGCAGCACGTGGCCGTACGGCCCGTCCATCGGCCGCGCGTACTCCGGGATCCTGCTCCGGATCTCCGAGATGATCTCGCGAGCTAGATCGGGCAGCTCGGGCTGCATGATCGCGGCAAGCTGCGCCGGGCGCATGACCTGTGGCGGCCCCGCCTGGCCCCGGGCTGGCATCGACGTCGCCGCCGCACGATCCGGCACAAGCCGACAGTAACCCCGCTCTGGGGTGCCGGCGAGGGACAGTGCTCACATCGTGACAAAGGGCGGCGGTCAATTTGTGTGCCGGTGATAAGACCTTCGCGTGGCTATGGCGGTCTTGTAGATATCGCGCCGATACTCCTTGCACCGGATGTTACGCGGTCGTAACGTACTCGCCAGTAGCAAAGCTGCGAGATGCAGCGCGTGATCCGATCAGCCTCGCACCGTTGGCGCGGGGCAAGCCCCCGATCAAGGAGCGCAGTCATGCCAATGCGGGAAACGAGTCGGCAGCGTCCTTTTCACGGCGGCGGCGGCGGCCGCCATAGTCGGTCTCAGCCGTCGGCCCGGCGCTTGCCGCGACGAGCCTCACTGTCAAGGTCAGCGGCGGCGGCTCGTATACCGCAAAGGCTGGCAAGACGGTCCTGACCGACAACGGCGTCAGCGTGACCTGCACGAGTTCCAAGGGGTCCGGCAACCTGTCAGCGGCACTTACAAGGGGAGGCTCCGGTCAACATCGGGACGGTAGCAAAGCTGGGGTTCACCAGCTGCACCGGCCCGCCGGAGGAGTGACCAACACGGTCAAGGGGAAGCCGGTGCTTAGCGCGGACTCGAAGACCAACCGCAAGGGCGAGACCGACGCGATTATCAGCAAAGTCGACGTCAGCGTCAAAACAACGGGCTGCTCGTTCACCGTGACCGGCTCCGCTCCGGGCTTCTACACGAACAAGACGCACACCCTGACCATGACACCCAAGACTGCCGGTTAAGGCAATCAAGCGAAGGCCCAGCTCACCGTCTCGGCCGTCAGCCGGCTGCTGCGGGCCTTGTCAATAACGGCGACCACCCGACCTACAACGCCGCCTACAAGGTGAGCCGCAAGATCAAGATCTCGTCCAAGCTAGTCCGCAAGCGGAGCGCCGGTGGCCGTGCTGCGGTCACCGGCGCTGCCGTTAGGACCTACGGAACTCCGGACCGGAATCGAGGTACGGGTGACCAGCGCTCGCGGGCAACAGTACGGCGGCGCTCGCAGCGCGGCCGTTGTCGGCGGGCTGCTGCTAGCAGCGGGAACGCTCACCGCCGGCGTGACGGTCGCCGCAGACGCGTCGGGCACCAGCGCCGCTAAGAACGTGCGACTCACGCTCGGATATGCGTGCCAGTTCCCGTCAGGGACGGAACGGCTGGGCGTGACAATCGCGGCGACCTTCCCGGCCGCGGCCGTCGCCGGCGGGCGCATTCAGCCAACGGGAGTCGTTCTCACGGTTCAACTGCCACCGGCGACCATCGCAGCGCTGCGCCAGCAGGGCGCGGCCACTGTCAGCTTCCACTGCGTCTCTATCGGTAGCGGCAAGCACAGCGGACGACGACGAATGACGCAGTGGCAAGGCCGGACGGCGAGCCGCTCAGCCGCTACCGGCAACTGGCAGCGTCTCGCTCGCCGCGGCCGGCCAGGCCACGCCGGTGACCGTCACTGGAAGACGAACCGTTACGTTCGCCGCGGCGGGCCTGACCCTGGCACTGCGACTCGGCAGCGCAGCGGCCAGCCCGAGCCCTAGCGCCTAGCTCGCTCCCACCCAGTCCGAGCAGCAGCGCCAGCCCGAGCCCGACGAGCACGGAGTCAGCAAGTACCGGCTCGCAGCCTTGACGTCACCTGCACGCCGGTCAGCCACGCCGGCACCACACTCGCTGCCGTTCCGGTCGTTGCGTCCAGCGGCCACGCGAAGTCACCAGCGCGTCCCCACAAGCTGAAGCTCCCCAAGGGCTGCGGCCACATCAAGGTAATCGGAAGCGGAATCGGCCGTTTGCGGCTACATCACCGGCTACTCGGATGTGAAGAAGCTCTACGGCGCCGCGCTGCTGCAACCCAAGCGACCCGCGCGGCCCGCATTGGTCAACATCGACTTCGCCTACCGGCATGTCTTCAAGCACGGCAAGCTCATCGAGTACTCGACCGGTGACCTCTACTATCAGGGTCACCGCGAGCTGCCGCCGGTCCGCGCGACGTTCCTGGCTTTCGGGTTCGTGCCGGTTACTGCGTCGCTGATGGTTACCGAACTGCGGCCGATCAGCATCAGATCTGTCTCGGGCGTCACCGCGCCGCCCTATCCGATCACCGTGCGCGCCACCACGACTGTCGCGATCGGCATCTCCGACGTCGACGTGAATGGCGTTCCGCTGGCGATCGGGCCGCACTGCCGACCGGTCAGCACAACGCGGCTGACGCTGACCGGGCGGGGCGATAACACGATCCCGCCGAGGGGTTATACGGTGCCCACTGGCGGCCCGCTCAGCGGGCGGCTGACCATTCCCGCCTTCACCGACTGCGGGGTCACCGAAAACCTGGATCCGCTGCTGACTGGCATCCATCTCCGGGCCGGGCAACTTCGTGCTCATGACGCAGGGAAAGCTATGCGGCCCGTCGCAGCCGAGCAATTGGACGTGTCCGCCGCCGGTACCCAAGCCGATTCACTGACGGCCTTCCGATACCCACCGGATGCCGCCGATCATCACTCGATAAGGAGCTCACTCGTGACAGTCGCAAGACGATCGCTAAGGCCGACGCTGGCGGCCGCAGCTCTGGCCGCGCTGGCAGCAGGTACCGCGCTCGCAGCAACAGCCGGCTCCCGCCTCGGCAGCCACCACAGTGAAGGCGAAATATAAGGTGACCGGGAGCACCTACATCAAGGCGCCGAACTTCACCCTCAATCTCGGGCCAGGCAGGCTCGTCAGCAGGCTGAACGCTCAAAACCGGCAAGCTGACTGCTCGTCTTTCACTGCCTGACGCGACCGGCTCGTTCAAGCAGCTCGGCATCGTCCCGGTTACCGCGACGACGCAGTTCATCAATGACGGTCCCGACCACCGGCAGGCTGAACCTTGACACCGGCGCGGTGCGGACCAAGTCGAAGATCACGCTGCGGATCGTCAGCCTCACCGTGGCCGGCCTGCCCGTTCCCGTCGGCAAGTCCTGCCAGACCAAGAGCGCGGTCGTGGTGCGCCTGACCAGCCAGCCGGGATTCAGCGTCCTTGCGGGCGGCAATCTCGCCGGCGGCTACACGATCCCGAAATTCTCCAGGCTGCGGCCTGGCCACGGTGCTGATTAACCTGACCATCCCCGGCAGCGGCAACACCATCACGCTCACGCTCGGCAAGGCGAAGCTCGGCTGATGGTCCTAGGCGGTCTGCAATCCCGTCGCGGCGCGGAGCACTCGATGGCGCCGGACCGGCACTAGCCAGACGCCTTGACGGCCATTTTGGGTATGGTTAACCTATTGCCCAATATGCGTAGCTTTCTGCTTCTTTTCGAACGTCTGGCCGACCTGTCCGGGTCGGCTGGGCGCCTGTCGTGATGCCGCAGCTTCCAGCCAGCAGATGCAGGCGGGAACGCCGGGCCCGCCGCCTGTCAGGGAGGTGAGATGGGGATCGAGGTCGTCGTCGACGGACTGACTAAGTCCTTCGGGCGCCATGTCGTCTGGCGTGACGTCTCGCTGTCACTCCCGGCCGGCGAGGTCAGCGTCATGCTGGGCCCTTCCGGCACCGGCAAGACGGTGTTCCTGAAGTCCCTGGTCGGTCTCGTCCGGCCGGACCGCGGCCGGGTCCTGGTCGACGGCATCGACACTGTCTCCTGCTCGGAGCGCCAGCTCTATCAGGTGCGCAAGCTCTTCGGCGTGATGTTCCAGGACGGGGCGCTGTTCGGCTCGCTGAACCTGTACGACAACGTCGCCTTTCCGCTGCGGGAGCACACGAAGCTGACTGAGGCCGAGATCCGCCGCGTCGTCCTCAAGAAGATGGACATGGTCGGGCTGGGCGACGCAGGACACAAGTTCCCCGGCGAGATATCGGGCGGGATGCGCAAGCGGGCCGGGCTTGCCCGTGCGCTCGTGCTCGACCCGCAGATCATCCTGTGTGACGAGCCAGACTCTGGCCTCGATCCGGTGCGGACCGCCTATCTGTCGCAACTGCTGATCGACCTCAACGCGGAGATAGATGCGACGATCCTCATCGTCACCCACGACATCCAGATTGCCCGGACCGTGCCAGACAACATCGGCATGCTGTTCCGCGGCGACCTGGTCATGTTCGGTCCGCGCGAGGTGCTGCTGACCAGCGATAACCCCGTCATCACCCAGTTCGTTAACGGCCGCCGCGTAGGGCCGATCGGCATGTCCGAGGAAAAGGACGAAGCCACGCTGGCACTAGAGCAACAGCGGGCTGGCGCCGACGGACGCGACGGGCGAGCCGAGCAGCCGGCGCTCGTCCCGCAGCTCACTCCGACTGCTGGCCTGCCTGAGCGGCAGGCTGCAGGGCGGCGCATGGCCCGCGTGCTGAGCATGCTCGCCACGCTTCCGGCCCAGGCCCAGGAGGCAATACTCGCCAGCCTGCCGCCTGGCCAGCACGGTCAGCCTGGCGACCCGGCGACCGAAGAAGCCGACGACACCGATGAGACCGTGGAAGCCGACGACACCGAGGAACCGGAGGTTCCCGAGGGATCCTGGGAAACGCCGGAGCGCGAGGGCGGCTGGCCATCCCACTGGCCGGGAGGTGGCCGATCGTGACCGGCCAGCACACCCCTGTTCCCGGTGCCGGAGCGCTTCGCCAGACTGGCAAGCTCTTCGCGCTCGGGGCCAGCGTGATCTCTTTTACCTTCCGCCGCCCGTTCCAGGTGCGCGAGCTTATCGAGCAGTTTTGGTTCATCGCGAGCGTGACGATCCTGCCGTCGATTCTGGTAGCGATACCGTTCGGCGCAGTCATCACGCTTCAGGTCGGCTCGCTGACACAGCAACTGGGAGCGGAGTCCTTCACCGGCGCGGCCAGCGTGCTCGCGGTGGTCCAGCAGGCCAGCCCCCTTATCGTCGCCCTGCTGATCGCAGGCGCCGGCGGGTCAGCGATCTGCGCGGACATCGGAGCGCGCACGATCAGGGAAGAGATGGACGCCATGGAGGTCATGGGCGTCTCCCCGATCCAGCGCCTGATCGTCCCCCGAGTGCTGGCCGCCTCCGGCGTCGCGGTCCTGCTGAACGGCCTGGTGTCCGTCGTCGGCGTGCTCGGCGGCTACTTCTTCTTCGTCTACCTGCAGCACGGGACGCCGGGCTCGTTCCTGGCCAGCTTCTCCTCGCTCGCGCAGCTTCCTGACCTGTACATCAGCGAGATCAAAGCGCTGATCTTCGGATTCATCGCAGCCGTGGTCGCAGCGCACCGGGGCCTCAACCCCCGGCCGGGCCCTAAGGGCGTCGGCGACGCCGTCAACCAGTCCGTCGTTATCGCGTTCCTGCTGCTGTTCTTCGTCAACCTGGTACTGACAGCGATCTACCTGAAGATCGTCCCGGTAAAGGGAGCGTGACCGCGATGGGTGCCGCAACAGGCGAACCTGAAGCCGTGCCATCCAGCCCGGTCGCGACCGGGACGGATAGCCTGGCGCAGCCGGATGAGCCGGGGCCGGTCGGCGCGCAGCTCGACCGCTGGCTGGGCTGGCTGGATCTGCTGGGCGACCAGATGTCCTTTTACGCCAGGGCACTGGCCTGGACGCCGCGCGCCATCCGCCGCTACTCCCGCGAAGTGCTACGCCTGCTCGCCGACCTGGCGTTCGGCAGCGGTGCGCTCGCGCTGATCGGCGGCACGGTCGGCGTGATGATCGGCATGACGCTGTTCACAGGCACCGTCGTCGGCCTGCAGGGATACGCGGCGCTGAACCAGATCGGCGCGTCCGCGTTCACCGGCTTCGTCTCGGCGTACTTCAACACCAGAGAGATCGCGCCGCTCGTCGCCGGGCTTGCGCTGTCCGCCACCGTGGGAGCTGGCTTCACTGCCCAGCTCGGCTCCATGCGGATCAACGAAGAGATCGACGCGCTCGAGGGAATGGGGGTGCCAAGCCTGCCGTACCTGGTCACCACCCGGATCATCGCGGGGGCGGTGGCGGTCATCCCGCTCTACGCGATTGGCCTGGTCAGTTCCTATCTCGGGTCTGAGCTCGTGACCGTCTACTTCGAGGGCCAGTCACCAGGCACCTACGACCACTACTTCGGGCTGTTCCTGTCGCCGGTCGACGTGCTCTGGTCCTTCCTCAAGGTGCTGATATTCAGCGTGGTCATCATCGGGGTCCACTGCTACTACGGCTACCGGGCTCGCGGTGGCCCGGCCGGCGTGGGCGTCGCCGTCGGCCGGGCGGTGCGGACGGCAATCGTCATGATCAACGTGATCGACTTCTTGATGAGCCTGGCCATCTGGGGAGCGACGACGACCGTCCGGGTGGCCGGGTGACCCTTTCGGCTGCCTCGCGCAAAGCCCGCCGCCGGCTGGCTGGGATGGCGTTCCTGCTGGTAATCGCGATGCTTGCGTGGCTGTCTGTAGCGCTGTACGAGAAAACCTTCACGCCGGTGGCCATGGTAACCCTGTACACCAGCAGCGCAGGCAACGAGATGCACGCCGGCGCGGAGGTAATGGTCCGCGGCGTCCAGGTCGGCGAGGTCCGCCAGGTCAGCGCGAACGGCAGCGGCGCCAGGCTGGAGCTCGCCATCCAGCCCGGGAACCTTCCCAGAATTCCGGCCAACGTCTCGGCCGAGATGCTGCCCACCACGCTGTTCGGCGAGCGTTACGTGGACCTGATCCTGCCGGCCCGGCCTGCCGCGGCCACCCTGGCTAGCGGCAGTGTCATCCAGCAGGACCGCTCAGCCGATGGCCTCGAGCTCGACCGAGTACTCAACAACCTGCTTCCGATGCTGTCCGCTGTCCAGCCCGATAAGTTGTCCCTGACCCTCACCGCCATCGCCCAGGGATTGTCCGGGCGCGGCGAGGAACTGGGCCAGACCCTGGTCACCCTGAACGCCTACCTGCGGCAGTTCAACCGGCAGCTGCCGCAGCTGGACACAGACATCAGGCTGCTTGCCGGGCTCAGCAGGACCTACACCAAAGCATCGCCGGCGATCCTGCAGGCACTCAGTGACTTCGGCGTAGCGGGCCGGACGATCGCGACCCAGCACGCCGAGTACGCCGCCCTGCTGGCCAACGTCACCACCGCTTCTAACGACCTGCGTTCCTTCCTGGACGCGAACGCGCCTAACGCGATCAGCCTGTCCGCCGACAGCCTGCCAACGCTGGACATCCTGGCCAGGTACGCGCCGGAGTTCCCGTGCACACTGCAGGCGCTGGCGAACTTCGTGCCCGACGTCAACAACGTGCTCGGGGCGGGCACCAGCCAGCCTGGCCTGCACATGCAGCTGGTCGTCGTGCCCCCACGGGACAGGTACCTGCCGGGCAAGGACACCCCGGCCTATGGCGACAACCTCGGTCCGCACTGCTACCGGGTGCCGTTCACCGGCATTCACCTCAATGACGGCACCACCACAGGCTCCGGTGCTAGGAAATCCGCCGGGACTACGGCGATCATTAAGGGAACGGGCTTGCCCGGGCCTGGCAGCACCGCGCCCTACTCGGCCGACCTGACCGCACTCTGGCTGGACGAGCGGCCCAGTTCCGTTCCGTCCTGGGGCAGCTTGCTGACCGGTCCGCTGTTCGGCGGCATGGACGTGACCTTGCGGGCGAGCCGGGCATGAAGCGCAAGGGCATCGCCGCACCGCTGGCCAAGTCGATCATTTTCGTGCTCATCACCGGGATCATCACGGCGGTGCTCGGGATCAGCATTGCCTCCACCGGCGTCCCAGCCACCGTCGGCTACCGGGCGGTTTTCAGCGACGTCACCGGCCTCACCGCTGGCTCCGACGTCGACATCGCCGGCGTCCGGGTCGGCCAGGTCAACTCGATCAGCGTGTACCACCGCAACCTCGCGCTGGTCGTGTTCTCCGTGCAGGCAGGACGGCCCCTGCCAGTTTCGGCGACCGCCACGATCAGGTACCTCAACCTCGTCGGCCAGCGCTACGTCGACCTAGGCCAGGGCGCAGGCGCAGCGGGCCGCGTTCTCGCGCCCGGCGGCACCATCCCGTTGTCGCGAACTACGCCGGCCCTGAATCTGACGGTGTTGTTCAACGGCTTCCAGCCGCTGTTCCAGGCACTGTCGCCGGGTGATGTCAATCAGTTGTCCAGCGACATCATCCAGGTCTTTCAAGGCGAGAGCCCGAATATCACTGCGCTGGTAGCCACGGTCGGCTCGCTAACCAATTCTCTCGCCACCAAGGACCAGGTCATCGACCAGGTCATCGGGAACCTGAACGCGGTGCTGAAAACGATCACCTCCCGCGGCAACGCCCTGGCCACGCTCGTCACCTCGCTGCAGGAACTGGTATCCCGGCTGGCCGCGGACCGGCAGCCGATCGGCAACGCCATCTCAGCGATTGACAGCCTGACCACTGCCACTGCCGGCCTGCTGCAGGTGGGCCGGGCACCGCTGCACGACGACATCACCCAGCTTCAGCGGCTGGCGACCAACCTGGCGGACAACTCGCCGACGGTCAACACGTTCCTGCAGGACCTGCCGGGCAAGATGGCGGACATCACCAGGCTCGCCTCGTATGGATCGTGGCTCAACCTCTTCCTGTGCGACGCGACGGTGACGGGCTTGCGCAGCCCGTCTGGCGGCACCGCGCGACACAGCGCCCCTATCACGGCGGCGAGGTGCACGTCGTGAGCCGCGTCGCCACGCCGAGGGTCGCCTTCCAGCGCCTCAGGCGCATTGAGGTCAAGCCAGTCCGCGAGCGCAACCCGGTCATCGTCGCGATCGTCGGGCTCGCCATTCTCGCGATCATCGCCGCCGGGGTCTACTTCTCCAGCGACCTGCCGATCATCGGCGGCGGCACCACTTACACCGCGTATTTCGCCGAGGCCGGCGGCCTGCAGGGCGGCAACGAGGTCAGGATTGCCGGTGTCACGGTCGGCCAGGTTACCGGCGTGTCGCTGGCGGGCGACAAGGTCGCGGTGACCTTCCGGGTGAAGAACCAGTGGGTCGGCAATAAGACGACAGCGGCCATCGACATCAAGACCGTGCTCGGCGACAAGTACCTGGCGCTGGATCCCCGCGGCAACGCCGCGCAGGATCCGGGCCAGCCGATCCCGCTGGCGCGGACGACTTCGCCCTACGACGTGACCCAGGCCTTCAGCGGCCTCGGCCAGCAGATCAGCGGCATCAATACCGCCCAGCTAGCCAAGAGCCTCGAGACGCTGTCATCCGCCTTTGCCACCACGCCGCCGTACGTACGCAGCGCGTTGCGCGGCCTCGCGGATCTGTCGAAATCGGTAGCCAGCAAGAACGCGGAAGTGACCAGCCTGCTGGCCGGCGCAAGAAATGTCACAGGAACGCTGGCGGGAGAGGATGCCCGGTTCCAGGCACTGCTCGGCGACGGGAACCTGCTGCTGGCCGAGCTTCAGCAGCGCCAGGCCGCGATCCACGCGCTGCTCGTCGACACCCAGGCCCTCGCCAGCCAGTTGTCGGGCCTGGTCAGCGACGACCAGGCGCAGCTGGGTCCGGCGCTGCAGGCGCTCAACCAGGTCACCAGCGTGCTGCAGGCGAACCAGGACAACCTGTCCAAGGCCCTTGCGCTGGCTGGCCCTTACTACAGCCTGCTCGGGAATGCGCTGGGGAACGGGCACTGGTTCGACGCCTACGTATGCGGGCTCGTGTCGCACACCGACGCACCAAACAACACCCCGGCGCACGGCTGCGAGCCCCCGAAACCATGAGTGAGGTGCCACGCCGATGACCGCACTGAGCCGGTGGCGGGCCGCAGGATGGCCCGGCAAGCTGCTGCGGACGAAACGGGACCGACGGGTGCTCGGCATCGCCGCGGCGTTCGTCCTCGCGGCCCTGATCATTCCGCTAGTGCTCCTGCTAGGCTCCTCCGGCGCAGGCGCCCAGATCACCGCGTACTTCACCCAGACCATCGGCGTCTACCCCGGCTCGACGGTACGGGTGCTCGGCGTGCCGGTCGGGACAGTGAACTCGGTCCAGCCGGACGGTACCGGCGTACGAGTGATCATGACGCTGAACTCAGGCGTCGCCGTGCCGGCTAGCGCCGACGCGGTGGTGGTGGCTCCGAGCGTGGTGGCCGACCGTTACATCCAGCTCACCCCTGCCTACATCGGCGGCCCGCAACTGACCAACGGGGCCGTCATCCCGGTGACCAGGACCGGGGTCCCGGTGGAGATCGACCAGATCTACGCGAGCCTGACCAAGCTCGCTAACGCACTCGGGCCGAACGGGGCTAACTCGCACGGGGCGCTGAGCGATCTGATCAAGACCGGCGCGACCAATCTGGCTGGCAACGGCGACTACCTCCGGCAGATGATCACCGAGTTCGGCGGGCTGTCGAAGGCGCTTGGCGGCTCAGCGGGCAACCTTTTCGCCTCGGTAGCCAACCTGCAGGCGTTCACCTCCATGCTGAAGACGAACAACGGCCAGGTGAAGCTGGCCGAGCAGCAGCTCGCCGAGGTGTCCTCGTTCCTGGCGGCCGACCGGCAGAACCTCTCGGCGGCCATCGACGAGCTCGCCGTCGCCCTTAACCAGGTCAAGTCATTCATCGGCGACAACCGCAGCCTGCTGGTGGCCAACATCAGCAAGCTGGCCTCGATCACCTCGCTGCTGAGCCAGGAGCGGGCGTCCCTGGCCGAGGCGCTCGACAACGCTCCGCTGGCCGCGGACAACCTCGTCAATGCGTACGACGCGGCGCACCATACGCTGGACGGCCGCGGCGATCTCAACGAGTTCAGCGTGGGCAACGTGACTGCGGCCCACACAACCGCCGACCTGCAGACCGGCGGGGACGCGCCCCCTGGCTCGGTGCCAGTCCTGCAGGCTGAGCTCGGCTCGCTCCCGCCGCTGCCGCTACCGACCGTAGGGTCCGTGTACGCGACACCCCAGGCCTTGCTGCGGAGCACTCGTTGACCGCCCGGCATCGGCAACGAGTGCGGCTTCGCTGGCTGAGCCTTGCCGCCGGGATCCTGGCCTGCTCGCTGGCCGCGGGCTGCAGCTCGGGCGGGTTCAACGGCATCTACAGCATCCCGTTGCCCGGCGGTGCCAGCCTCGGCGGTCATCCATACCGGGTGACCGCCGAGTTCACCGATGTCGATGACCTGGTCCCGCAGTCAGCGGTCATGGTGAACGACGTGGCCGTCGGACGGGTGACCAAGATCTTCCTGCCGCCGCGCAGCTGGACCGCGAGCGTCACGATGCTGGTGAACGGGAACGTGCGCCTCCCGGCCAACGCCATCGCCGAGATCGCCCAATCCAGCCTGCTCGGGGAGCAGTACGTCGCACTGTCCGCCTCGCCTGGCATCACGCCAGCTGGCCGCCTTGTGAACAACGCGGTCATTCCGGTGTCCCGCACTACTGCTGACGCCACGGTCGAAGAGGTACTCGGCGCACTGTCACTGCTGCTCAACGGCGGCGGCATCAACCAGCTGCACACCATCACGACGCAGCTGGACGCCGCGCTGACCGGCAACGAGCCGCAGATCCGCTCGCTGCTCGTGCAGTTGCACACGCTGCTCGTCAACCTGAATGCGCACACCAGCGAGATCAAGACGGCGCTGGACGGACTCGACACACTCTCGGCCACGCTCGCCGCCCGCGACCGCCAGATCGGCCACGTCCTCGATAACCTCACGCCAGGCCTGAAGGTGCTCGCTGATCAGCGCGCCCAACTCGTCGCCATGCTCGATTCACTACACCGGCTGACCGGCGTAGCAGTCAGCACCATCAATGCCAGCCAGACCAACCTGGTAAGTGATCTGCACGAGCTTGAACCGAGCCTGCGGGAGCTTGCGAACGCGGGCCAAAATCTGCCGCTGGCCCTGCAGGTGCTGCTCACCTACCCGTTTACCAACCAAGTTCTGCAGGACGTCAGGGGCGACTACCTCAATGCCTACCTTTCGCTTCAGGCGGCCAGCGGGACAACGGTCATCCCGCCGGTCCGACCCCAGCACCGGGCCAGGAGGCACTGATGCTCACCCGGTCGACCAAACTGAAGCTGCTGGCGTTCGCGCTCGTCGGCGTGCTGGTGCTCGCCTTCGCCGGGTTCCACTACGCGAAGCTGGGCCGCTACTTCGGTGCCAGCGGATACTACGTGGTCCGGCTCGAGCTCGCCGACGGCGGCGGGATCTATCCCAATGCCGATGTGACCTATCGCGGCGTTCCCGTCGGACGGGTTGGCACCCTGCGCATAACCACAATGGGCATCGAGGCGGACCTCGACATCAGCGACAGCGCGCCGCCAATTCCGGCCCGATTGCAGGCGGACGTCGCCGACCTGTCTGCCGTCGGCGAGCAGTACGTGGACCTGCGGCCGCAGACTTCCAGCGGCCCCTACCTTGCCAGCGGAAGTGTGATCCCGCAGCGGGACTCCCAGCTGCCGCTGCCCGTGACCAGCCTGCTCACCAGCATCAACGGCCTGGCCACGACGCTGCCTCTTGGCTCGCTCCGAGCGCTCACCAGCGAGCTGGCGACGGGGTTTGCTGACCAGGGCAGCAACCTGCAGGCCCTCGTCGACGGCAACGGCTCGCTGGTCCGGGCGGCGTATGCCACCCTGCCACAGACCAAGACGCTCATCAGCAACAGTAAGACAGTTATCGCCACACAGATCGCCGAGGCCGGCAGCCTCGACGCGTTCGGCCGGAATGCGCTGCTGCTGGCGCGCCAGCTGGCAAAGTCGAATTCGAGCCTGCGGCAACTGATCAGTGCCGCGCCGCAGGCGGCGGCCCAGGTAGCTGATCTGCTCGCGGAGAGCAATCCCAGCCTCGCGACCCTGATCGCCAACCTGCTGACCACCTCGGAGGTGACGCTGACCCGCGGCAGCGCGCTGGATGAGCTGCTGTCCGTCCTCCCCGCTGATGTCGCGATCGGCTCGACGGTGATCAGCGGCAAGGGCGCCCGCTTCGGCATTGCGCTGACCTTCTTCAAGCCGCTGCCCTGTACCGCGGGATACGGCGGCACCGTCTACCGGAACGGCCTGGACACCTCCCCGGCCCCGGTGAACACCAGCGCCCAGTGCACGCTGCCCGCGAGCAGTGGCGTAGATGTGCGCGGGTCCGCGCATGCTCCGCCAGGCGGGGGCGTGCCGCCGGCGGCGCAGCCGGGATTCGCCCAGTTGCTTGGAGTCTCGCCATGACTACCATGGCTGGACAACCAGGGCCGGAGGTGACCTAATGGACAGCGCGTCGCAGGGCGGACCGGGCCAGGGCTGGCGGCGAGATCCACTACTTGCCACGGCCTCCGTGCTGCTTCTGGCTGCGATCGTGTTCGCCGTGTGGGCAGGCGTGTCCTGGCTGAGCGCGCCACGAGCTTCGGCGGCCGCGCAGAGCCGAGATGCGGCGCTGCGGGCAGGCGAGCAGGACGTCCTCAACTTCAACACCCTCGACTACCGCACCGTGGCTCAGGGACTGCGGCTATGGGAGCAATCGTCGACCGGGCCGCTGCATAGCCAGATCATGGGCGGACAGGCGAACTTCGAAGAGCAGATCAGGCAGGCACAGACAGTTACCACGGCGCGGATCCTGGACGGCGCACTGTCCAGCCTGGACCTGCACGCGGGGACGGCCAAGATCATCGTGGCGCTGCAGCTCACCGTGACTCCCGCGCACGGATCCGCAACCAGCAAGCAGAGCCGCCTGGCAGGCCAGCTCACCTTGACGCCGGGGGCTGGAAGCTCAGTGCGCTGAGCCAGGTCCCGGTCGGGGCGGCGGCCAGCTCGGGCACGAAGGGCTGATGCTGACATGACCCAGCAGAGCAGCACCGGCGCACAGATCCCTGACCCGAACGCCGACTGGGCCCGTGCCATCGCCGAGATGACGGCAGAGCCAAGCGCGGAAGTAACCGACGTCGCTGATGGCAGCGAGGAAATCACCGCGGCGGACGAGGTACCCGCGGAAAGCCCGCCTGAGGAGACCCCGCCCGCGGCGGCAACCGCGGGCGGTCCCAGGCGGACGCGCACCGCGGTCGTGGCCATGCTCGGCGTCGCGACGATTGTCGTCGGCAGCCTGGGCATCTGGGCCGTCGTAGCAGCTCACGACCGGCGCGCCGCGACCGCTAACGCCAATGCGGCAGTGGTCGACGAGTCAGCCACCCAGGGTGTCGAGCGGGCCGTAACCGCCGCCGTGGACACAATCTTCTCTTACAGCTACGCCGACACCGCGCGTACGAAGGCCGCTGCCCAGCAGTTGCTCACCGGTCCTGCGATCCGCCAGTACAACCAGTTGTTCGCGCTGGTGCAGCAGCAGGCGCCAAAAGAGAAGCTGGTCGTGACCACTCGCGTCACTAAAATCGGGGTCGAGTTGCTGACCGGCGGGCACGCCCGGCTGCTGGTCTTCGCCAACCAGGAGGACTCGTCAACCGGAACGAGCAAGGCGACTTACGGTGGTGCGATGTTCGCCGTCACCGCCATCAATCAGCGCGGCCGGTGGCGGATCGAGAACATCGATACCTTCACCGGCCCGTCGTGAAGGCATCGGGTGGACATCAGAACATGATCTGAATAGAATTGAGGTGTGACTGCGCCGCCTGCCGATGCCGTGACGTTCTCCGACTTGTCCCGCAACCCACGAGCTGTCGCCGAGCGCGCCAGGCGGCTCGGCAGGCTCCGAGTGACCCATCGCGATGCCCCGGATTTCTACCTGACGGCGGCGGACAGGGAAGAGGAGCGGGACAAAAACCTCGTCACTGCCTCGCGGATCTTCGTGGCGCTCTCCCGCAGCAAGTCGGGGACGCTCGCGGTGGGGGCAGCCCTCGGGGAGGTGTTTCCGTGGGCGCGGCATCTGTCGGCCTCTGAGCGCTCGGACTTTGCGGAGGAGCTAGTTGCCGCGCTGTCCGACGCGGCTGAGCTAACGATCGACGGCAACGCCCGTGAGGTTATCGCTGGGTGGCGGGCCACAGCCCGGATCAAGGCCGACAAGGGCCAGCATGTGCTGCCGCTCGCGCCGACCGAGGGCGACTTCGGCCCGGTCGAGGCATCGCCTGGAGATCTTGCGCTCTAGCCCGCGCTCGGGCGCAGACCATGACCGCCAGCACCGGCTCCGCGGCGACCTTGCCACCCACCGCCACAACCACAGCGACTTAGAGCAGTGGGAGTACGAGGTGACCCAAAGACACGGAGCGCTAAGAGCCGTGCCTAGGTCTTGTCGTCGGCAGCCTGGGCATCCCGGCCGCGGTCACGACTCGCGTCACTAACATCGGGGTCGAGTTGCTGACCGGCGGGCACGCCCGGCTACTGATCCTTGCCAACCAGCAGGACTCGTCGGCCGGAACGAGCAAGGCGACTTACGGTGGTGCGATGTTCGCCGTCACCGCCGTCAATCAGCGCGGCCGGTGGCAGATCGAGAACATCGATACCTTCACCGGCCGTCGTGAGTTGCGCCGGCCGCGCGGTGCCGACACAAACCTCTAATTCCTACCTTCCCGCTGCTTCTGATCGCGAGACTCAGCAAAAGCATCCTCGATGCTGGTCTCAGGTACTAGTGCAAGCAGCTGCAGGTTCCACCAGAGGCTGCTGCTTATCCTATAGTTCTCCTTTCCAAGCGCTTTAACGGACGCTTGAATGGCTTCGTAGTGCGAACTGTGGCCTTCGTAAATATCGATGAAGCTGTGGCATTCAGTTAGACCGCGCTCGGACCTGGTGGTCCGGATTTTCTCTATGGGACAGTTGAGCTTGGCGACGCAGAAGAATTGCGGTAGACCGCCTCTCTCAAGCAGTCGCCCGTAGCCCACGATCCGCAGCCAGGCGATATCCTTAACTCCCAGGCCGCACTCCTCTATGAGTTCGCGCGCAGCAAAACGTTTCACGAGCTGTTGAAGATCTGTAAGCTCTCCGATATCTTTCCAGTCCGCTGATCCGGAGCCGGAGGACACTAGTTTGCTCTTAGCCATTACGGATCGATGACCCTGCTCGACGACAACCAGGTAGTCGTCTGAAGTTATCGCGAGGGTTGACGCACCGACCTGATTCGAGCATGGGCTCTGCTCGCAAGACGGGATCTCATTTTGAGGAAAACAGAAGCGCCTGCCATTGAAAGCCTCGTCGCGACCGCTGTGTGACATCAATCTTGTAGATATTGCATCGTTAGTTACGAGGGTTTCGAAGTAGCTGGTCTGCTGCAGGTGAGTGGGCATCATGGCATCGTCATTGGACAGTATCGGATCCGATACGAGACGTATTTTGCGCCCGTTAAACAAGATCATTGACTTGTTCTCGGTATACTTCCGGAGCAGTACATGCCGCACTGCGGCAGAGTGCGTAACTCGAAAGTGCCCTTCTTCGAACCTTAGCTGGGAGTTGGCGCCCTGAAATAGCGCCTGGTTTACTCGCGTCGAAGTGAGCAGCGCATCCGACGGCTTAGCTGGCCTCGTAAGAAACTTATAATCAGAGTCCCGCATGCGACGAGTGATGCTTAATGCTCTCACCTGCTGGGAAGTAAGGTCAGGAAGCGCCTGGACGTAGAGGTCTTGGATCTGCTTGTACCAGGCAATTGCCGCCGCTGCTATCGACGCGATACCGGTCGCAAGGCCAGCACTACCTATGATCACCGCAGCAATATTCTGAGTACTGAACCCAACGACTCCGACTACTATGCTGATGATATTCAGCACGTTGAGCAAGAGGAAGCGGAATTTCCGACGGGCCGTGCTCACATACGTCTGAAATAGAGGGAAGGGCGTTGAGGAACGCACGGCAATTAGTTTCCTATTCTCGATTCGACGGCCCGTGTCAACGTACTCCCCGGCAGATTACTCGCGCACCAGCTCGGCTCTCATGCCTGCTGGCCTAGCTATGGCTGCCGGAAGCCATGGCGCACTGCCGTTCGCTGTGGCTTCAGTCACGCTCGTAGGACGCTCATCCGTACTCTTGGGTTCACGCGCCCGGTGAACCGCGCCATCCAGTCGTCGGCACGGAACGGTTCCCGCAGTTCACTGGGCGATCGGTCGGGATGCAGCTGAAGATCGCTGATGAGTGAGATCGTGTAAGCGTGGAGATCGTAGAGCAGTTCGTCCAGGCCAAGCTCGGCCCGCCGGAGCAATGCGAGGATGGAATCCTGGTTACTAGTAATTTTGCCGCGGTCATAGATGGCGCCACCGATAAGACTGGGCAACGTTATGATGGCATGACGGGCGGCCGTTTCGCTATGCTCGCATGCTCTGATGCGCTGCGATCACTAGAGCCGACCGTCGACGCTCTGGGGGCGACAGCATGTCTCACTAAGACGCTCGCTGGCCGGCTTCCTCGTAAACTAATACCTCGCGAGCGCCCGGAGGCTGTTCTCACCGTCTACTCTCCCGTCCGCCGCGAGATCTGGCAGATCGGTGACGTTGGCTTCTGGCATCCGGGCGTTCCCGAAGACAACGTGAATGTGCATAAGATGGTGGATCGCTACGCTGCAGATCTACGCGCAGCGGTGGTCCGCGTAGAGCTGGCCGCCGGAAGTGATCCGGCTAAGCTCGCCCGTAATGACCCCGGACGGCGAGCTATTTCGAGCTTGCTCGGCAATCAAGCCCGCTTCAGAAATAACTTGGCGGCTCGCGAGCTGGCCTATCCGGCGATTGATGGTGAGGCTGTTCCAGCCAGCCTTATCATCATCCACAAGGTTCCGGAAGATGTGTCGCAGGTTGTGATAGCCAGCGATGGATACCCGCGGATTCAGCCCACGCTGCTCGGCAGTGAGCAGATGCTTGCACGTCTTCTTGCGATAGACCCGCTATGCATTGAGGAACTCCGCGGGACTAAAGGCGTCCTGCCAGGGGCGAGAAGCTTTGATGACCGGGCTTACCTGAGGCTGATGGTGTGATCAGGACGCAACAGAAGGTGCGCAGAAGGAGCGACCGGGATCGGGCCTGGCGGGCCCGATCCCGGTGTTGCTGTTGAAGGCAGAAGTTAGAAGAAGCCGCCGCCGTGACCGTTCTCTGGATCGATGCCGTGAAAAGCTGGCACGCGGATCGTCCGGTGACCAGGTGTGCCGCCTAGGATGATCCTGCGCAGCGAGACATCGTTGTGCCGGTTGGTCTCGTAGAGCAGGTGCTCAGGATTCGCGATGATCTCGACGTAGTACGTGCCATTCGGGATATCGGTGATCTCGAAGTTCTGGTACGGCACGGTCTGAACGTAGGTGTCGCCCCAGCCAAGCGGCAGGGTCTCAGTTACCCACAGGGCTGCGGGATTGCCGCAGTTCCCGGATATCCCGGTGTATGACGGCTGCCAGACGGCGTGCCGCACCAGCATGTCGACACCGTCAGTCGGGGCGATGCAGAAGCCGACCTTCCTGCTGCGTACAACGATGTGCTTATGCGCGTTCAGCAGCCGGTACTCGGCGAACTGCTTGAAATGCCAGGCGTTGTACTTCGCAAAGCCCATCGTGCCGACCCGCGCTTTGCCGATCAGCTTGCCGTTCTTGTAGAAGTACTGGTACGCCTGCATCGTGCCCGATCCGTTGCTGCGGAAGCCCTCGACGTCGAGCGGGGAGTTGCCGCCGACCCACACCGTCGCGGCGAAGTTCAGGTAGTCGTCTCCGCCCTTTCGCACGTGCGAGATCGACATGCCCCACGACGGCAACGGCACCAGATCCGGCTCCGCGCTAGCCGGCGGGTGCGAGATCGTCCTGGCAGCGGGGAAACTTGGCAGGGTCCGGCCCGCTCGCTTTTCGACGGCGATGCGGACGAAGTTGGCCGGCACCGGGGCGAGGTTCGCGGACGGGCGGCTGGCTTTCACAGGTGCGGAACCCTCGACCCTAAACTGCACGCTTGCCGTCCGGTCCGGCTTCGCGACGTGGAACAGCCGCACATAGTTCGGAGTGATGGCCATGGTGAGGTGATACGTGCCCTTACCCAGGCGGAATTGGGTGAACTGCGCCGGGTCCACCGCCCAGCCGCGTGGGATCCCCCATACCTCGCCGAGCGAGAATGGGTCGAAAGCCTGGCACTGCAACGGGTATGGCGAGGTCTGGGCGCTGTCCGTGGTGGCTTTCGACAAGCCGTAGCCGTCCGGGCAGAACGTCATAAGGCGCCGGGACACGACGCGACCGCTTGAGTTCCGCACGACGATGCGCGCGAAATGCCGCAAGCCGTTCCAGCCACGGAGGATCCAGGACGGCAGTGACCTGCGCACGACTCCATCACGCGTCCTGATCACCTGCGTCACCGCGATCGGCTTGCTGTAGCTGGCCCGCCCGACGTTCAGCTGGAAGACCGAATGAAGCGAGGCAACCCAGATGCCCGGGTCGAGGTAGACATATTTGCCGAACCTGTACGCGGTGACCTTGCGCGACGCTGCGATCAGCTTGATCACTGGTCCTGCCTGGCCGGCCGAGGCGGCCGGTCGGGCGGCGGCCAGAGCAGACGTGGCCCCGGTTGCTGTAACAGCTGACGCGCTGAGGAGCGCCGCTGCCGCGATAAGCCCCGTTCCCGCAGTAAGCGCGCGTCGTCGGGCAATTCGCATGTTGTGCCTCCCGTTTCCCGGATCACCCTGCTCCGGGTTGACTGTTGGTCCTGACCATTAGACGCAGAATGATGCCGCAATGTTGCTTAAATTTCCTTTTTACGGTCAGGGCGACAGCACTGTGTCCACGTCGGCCGATGCTGAGTCAGCCGAGAATGGCTCCGGCTACGAGGAAGCTTCGGCGCGGTCCTTGATACCGGCCAATGTCGCGGTCATGTTGGCCTGGTGCTCGGCCAGCCGACGGCGGAGGATGCGGTGCTCCTTGTCCGGCATCTGCCGGATCAGCTCGCTGATTCCGCTCTCGCCAGGGCCCATCTGCATCCATTGCCTGATGTGGGTGCCAGCGCCCTCCGGCTCAAGGGTGAAGCGCCATTGCGCGGAGGGAACCTCGGGATCGCCCACCGCCCAGCCGAAGATCCGCTCCGGCTCGAACTCGCAGATGGTGGACACGGTCTCCCAGCTGCCCCGGGCCTCGTGATAATTGCGGCCGCGGAACCTGGCACCGAGTGCCGGGCTTGTCACGCCATCGAGCCATTGCCCGCCCTGGAACTCCGAGCTGAATTCGGCGGGAGTCCGGATATCGCAGACCAGCGCCCACACGATCGCCGGTGCCGCGTCGATCACCACTTCGGCTTCGGTGGTCGGGCAGTCGGCATAGCGCAGTTCCGCGGCTTCCACCGTTGCATGGTACGCCGCGGGATAGCCAGCCTGCTCGGAATAAGAGTCGTCGGTCGGCCCATGCAAACGCGCTGGTACACCGCGCTATGCACAGCTGCCAGGGCTTGTGACCGCTCAGCAGGCCGTAGCGTCTTGCTTCAGCTCGTGGTCGAGGGGGTAAGTGATGAGCACGGGGGGCCAGTCATTTATGCGACGGCACTATGTGTTCCTGATCGTGCTCGGGCTGGCCGCTCTATTGCGGCTCGTGACGATGATCGCCTATTTTCCTGCCTTCTGGTACTCGGATAGTTTTGGCTACCTCCCGCCAGCACTCGATCCATATCCATTTGTAGTTCGGCCGGTTGGCTATTCCCTGCTATTGCTCTGGCCGCTCCGGGTATTCCACAGCGTTGCTGCCGTAGCTGTCGTTCAGCATGTTTTCGGCCTCCTGGCAGGCACGCTGATCTATGTGCTGCTGCGCGTCCGCTTCCGGTTCGCCAGCTGGACAGCGACGCTAGCCGCAGCCCCTGTGCTGCTGTCCGCGTACGAAATCCAGCTTGAGCACTTCATGATGAGCGACGCGCTGTTCATGATTCTCACCGTGACTGCCCTGGTCATCGCCCTCTGGCGCCAGGTCCCGTCCATCTTGGCATGTATCGCGGTTGGGCTGCTTCTCGCTGCAGCAGCCATCACCCGGACAGAAGGACTGCCGATGGCGGCCACATTCGCACTCGCTGTCCTTATCTCGTATGCGAGCTTCCCTGAGCGCCTGGTGCGCATCGTGGCCCTAGCTGTCAGCTTCATCTTCCCTTTGCTGGTTTATGCCAGCTGGTTCCAGGATGTCCACGGCAGTTTCGAGCTGGAGTCCACCTATGGTGGCGCGTTCCTTGCGGCGAGGGTCGAGCCGTTCGCTGACTGCTCGGTCATCCATCCCCCGGCGAATGAGAGATGGCTGTGCCTGAGCACTCCTGTCTCACGCAGGCTGCCTCCAGATGATTACCTGTGGAGGCCTGCCCCGGTCACGCCCCTTGCTAAGCCTCCGACGGGACCTGAATTCAGCGCCCGAACCAGCGCCGTCGCTGAGAAGTTCGCTATTCATGCCATTGAGCACCAACCGCTGGCTTATAGCGCGAGCGTCTGGCGCATGTTCCTCCAGACTTTCAAGGAGAACAGCGGTCCATATACCAATGGTCAACAAACGTGGATGTTCCCGGCGCACCAGCCTGAGACTGTGGCTCAGCTTGCACGAGCCAATCGTGGAGGTACTACTGACCAGTCGTTCTATCAGTACAACGGCGGTCGTAATCCCGACACGGAGTTCCGGCAGCCATGGGCATGGATACTCCGGGTCTACCAGAACTTCGCTGTAGTAGCGCCGCCAGCACTCGCTGGCATCCTGATCATCGGCCTCATCGGCATATGCCTGGCGTTCCGCCGTCGCGGAGGTCCGGCATTCCTGCCGTGGATCACCGGAATGCTGATGCTTGTCCTCCCCGCCGCAGTGTCCAGCTATGAGGCACGCTATGTCGTGCCTACTGTGCCATTCTTCTGCGTCGCCGCAGGGCTGGCTATCAGGGAGTTCGGTAACAGGAACCAGCGGCCTGACCACGCGTCCCGATGAACCAGGCGTCGAGCCGGTCAGGAGAGCACGGAAGTGGGCGTGAAAATAGAGGACATGCAGATCGGGATTGCCGCGCATGTCGCCGGGCCGGAGGACGCGCAGTTCGTCCGTGACGCCGAGCGGCTCGGTGTCAGCTCGGTGTGGGTCGCCGAGGCCTGGGGACAGGACGCCTTCACGCCGCTGGCCTACCTCGCCGCACGGACTGAGCGAATAGCGCTCGGCACAGCGATCGCTCAGCTCGGCGCTCGCACCCCGGCCAACCTTGCAATGACCGCGATGTCGATGCAGCTCCTGTCCGGCGGGCGGTTCCGGCTCGGCATCGGAACCAGCGGACCTCAGGTGATGGAGGGCTGGCACGGCGTCAAGTTCGATGCCCCGCTGGCCGTGACGCGCGAGACGATCGAGATCGTCCGGGCGGTCTCATCCGGCCGGCGGCTCACCCATCAGGGCCGGGCGTATCAGCTGCCACTGCCCGGCGGCCAGGGCAAGCCAATCCATTCCATGCTGCCTGCCACCCGCGTGCCTATTTACATCGCTTCCCTTGGCCCGCGCAATCTTGAGCTGACCGGCGAGCTGGCCGACGGCTGGATCGGCAACACGTTCATGCCCGAGCACGCTGATGTCTTCACCGGCCGGCTGCGGGCGGGCGCCACCAGGGCGAACCGGTCTCTGGCAGACCTGGACCTGGTGATCCCGGTCGCCGTCGAGATCACTGACGACGTAGACGGGGCTGTTCGGCGGCACGCGCGCGGCTACGCGTTCACGATCGGGGCCATGGGCTCGCGGGATCAGAACTTCTACAACGCCGCTTTCACGCGGCAGGGATTCGGCGACGACGTCCGTGCCGTCCAGGAACTGTGGCTGGCCGGCCGCCGGGATGAGGCAGCCGACCGGGTGCCGCTGGAGCTCGGGGCCAGGACCAACCTGATCGGCACACCGGATATGATCGGCGATCGGCTCCGCCACTACCGGGACGCGGGCGTCACCACGCTACAGGCGAAGCTGAGCGGCAGCCCTAGCCAGCGGCTTGACACTCTCGCACAGCTGGTTGACCTGGCTGGCGATGATCTTGGTCCAAGCCACGAGGGGTAGGCACGGGTGATCGTCGGAGTGACGCTCATCCTTACGGCTGCCTTCGCTCTCCCCCTGATCGCGCGGGCTACCGGCGGCGCATCACCAGTCCGCACGCCACTTGCCGCGTTTGCGCCGATGGCCGCATTGGTCGCGGCAGCCGCCACGGTCGTCGCCGTGGGCGTGAGGTGGTGGCTCGCGGTCCTGATTGCCATCCCCACTGCTTTTCTGATCGGCTGGCAAGTGCCGCCGCGCAGGCGCCCCAGTCCGGAGCGGACCAGGGAGTCGCGCCCCGCGTCAGCCGACTCCGAGGCCGTGACGGTGCGCTTCCTCACCCTGAACTCCCTGGTTGGCAGGGCGGATCCGGCTGCTGTCGTGAGCCAGGTTCGCCAGCTGCAACCAGATGTGCTTGCTGTCCAGGAACTCACTCCGGAGCTGGCGCGAAGCCTGGCCGACGCGGGTCTGCCTGAGCTGCTGCCGTTCTCCTGCCTCGACCCAGGGCCCAGCTCTACTGGCATCGGGCTCTGGGCGGGCCGGCCGCTTAACCAGCTGCCGTCCGTGCCGGGGACCCGGACCATGATGCCTCGCGCTCAGCTGGACGTCGGGTGGCCGGTAACCATCACCCTGGTGCACCCGCCGGCGCCGCTCCGCGGCGGCCAGCCCGGCTGGCAGCGGGATCTGGACCGGCTGCTGTCCGCGCTCACCGGTACCACCGGGCAGCAGCTGGTCGCCGGTGACTTTAACGCGAGCCGCGACCACCGGGCCTTCCGGAGGCTGCTTGCCGCCCAATTCGTCGACTGCGCCGATGCCGCGCAGCATCGGCCGTGGCCGGGATTCACCTGGCCGGCTAACCGGAGGTTTCCGCCGCTGATGCGGCTAGATCACATACTCGCGTCGCGGCACGGTGCGATTGTGCGCCAGACCCGCACCGTGGACATACCTGGCACCGACCACCTCGGGGTGCTGGCAGACATCGAGCTGCGGCCGATCCGGTCAGACGGCTCGGCGTCCCCTCGGTTTAGTGCCCGGTCCGCTGGCCACGCAGAGTGAACCGACCGGTCGGCCCGTGCGTCTTATCAAAGAGACCGAACATGGTTCACAAGCGATCTGTACTAGAATTGCGTTATAGCCGCAGGCAGGAGGGTCGCATGAGGCGGCACCTGGCTGTTTGGCGTGTCTGAGAATAGAAATCACGCAAAGATGCACGCCGTCACCGCGTCGTTCACCCGGCCTCGGCGCGTGGAGGAGGCCGGGAGACTGTGACCAAACAGGTCCAGCAACTCGATCGTGTCATCATCAGATTCGCCGGGGACTCCGGCGACGGCATGCAACTCGCCGGGGACCGGTTCACGCAGGAGACGGCGACCTTCGGGAACGACCTGTCAACGCTGCCGAACTTCCCCGCGGAGATCCGGGCTCCGGCCGGCACCCTGCCCGGAGTGTCCAGCTTCCAGCTGCACTTCGCCGACCACGACATCCTGACACCGGGCGACGCCCCTGACGTCCTGGTCGCAATGAACCCGGCCGCCCTGAAAGCAAACCTGGACGATGTCCCGCGCGGGGCCGACATCATCGCCAACACCGACGAGTTCACCAAGCGGAACCTGGCCAAGGTGGGGTACACGGCGAACCCGCTCGAGGACGGCTCGCTCGAGGCCTATCAGGTGCACGCCATCCCGCTGACCTCGGTCACGGTCAAGGCGCTTGAGGACTTCGACATCACCCGCAAGGATGCCGAGCGGGCGAAGAACATGTTCGCGCTCGGGCTGCTGTCCTGGCTGTATAACCGGCCGGTCGAGGGGACCTTGCGGTACCTGGACACGCGGTTCAAGTCCCGGCTCGGAGATCCTGGCGGCCAACAAGGCGGCGTTCCAGGCGGGCTGGAACTACGGCGAGACCACCGAGGCTTTCTCCGTTCAGTACGAGGTCAAGCCTGCGCCGCTGAAGTCGGGCAAGTACCGGAACATCACCGGTAATAGCGCCCTGGCCTTGGGCCTGGTGGCGGCATCCCGCCGGTCCGGACTGCCGCTCTTCCTCGGGTCCTACCCGATCACCCCGGCGTCCGACATCCTGCACGAGCTGTCCAAGCTGAAGCGGTTCGGCGTTCGCACCATGCAGGCCGAGGACGAGATCAGCGGCGTGGGTGCCGCACTCGGCGCATCCTTTGGCGGCGGGCTCGGCGTGACGACCACGTCCGGTCCCGGCATGTGCCTGAAGGCCGAGACCATCGGCCTGGCCGCTTCCGTCGAGCTGCCGCTGATCATCTGCGACATCCAGCGGGCCGGTCCGTCGACCGGTATGCCGACCAAGACCGAGCAGGCTGACTTGCTGATGGCGCTCTTCGGCCGCAACGGCGAGTCTCCGGTCGCCGTCGTCGCGCCGGCCACCCCGGCCGACTGCTTCGACATCGCGCTGGAGGCGGTCCGCATCGCGGTCAAGTACCGCACTCCGGTGATCATCCTGTCGGACGGCTACCTGGCCAACGGATCGGAGCCATGGCGGATCCCTGCCGTCGACGGGCTGCCGAAGCTCAGGGACGAGTTCAAGTTCGCAAGCGGGAACGTGGCCGTCGACGGAGCTGCCGGACCGCCGTTCCTCCCGTTCAAACGCGATCCCAAAACCCTTGCCCGGCCGTGGGCCGTACCCGGCACGCCGGGGCTCGAGCACCGGATTGGCGGGATCGAGAAGGCCGACATTACCGGCACGATCTCCTACGACCCCGATAACCACGACAAGATGGTGCGACTGCGGCAGGCCAAGATCGACGGCATCGCCGCGGACATCGAGCCGGTCGTGGTCGATGACCCGGACGGCAGCGCCAGGGTGCTGGTCCTGGGCTGGGGTTCGACCTACGGATCCATTGGCGCTGCGGTCCGCAGGGTCCGGACTGCCGGCGGGTCGGTGGCCCAGGCGCACCTGCGGCATCTGTCGCCGTTCCCGGCCAACCTCGATGAAGTGCTGAAGTCCTACGAGAAGGTGCTGGTGCCGGAGATCAACCTCGGTCAGCTCGCGCTGCTGCTGCGCGGCCGCTACCTGGCCGACGTGGTCTCCTATAACCGGGTGCGCGGCCTGCCGTTCAAGGCCGCCGAGCTGGCCGACGTGATCCAGGATGTGATCGCCAATGTCTGACCTGGAGTTCCCGGAGCCCACGCACCGGTTCGCCTCGCTGACCCTGGTGCCCAAGGCCGACGAGAAGCTCGCCACCAAGGACTTCAAGTCCGACCAGGAAGTCCGCTGGTGCCCGGGCTGCGGTGACTACGCCATCCTCGCGGCGTTCCAGTCGTTCCTGCCCGAACTGGAGATCCCGCGGGAGAACCTCGTCATCGTCTCCGGTATCGGCTGCTCGTCACGGCTGCCGTACTACGTGAACAGCTACGGCATGCACTCCATCCACGGACGCGCCCCGGCGATCGCGTCCGGGCTGGCAGCGTCACGGCCGGATCTCTCGGTCTGGGTGATCACCGGTGACGGCGACGCCCTTTCCATCGGCGGCAACCACCTGATCCACGCGCTCCGCCGGAACGTGAACATCAAGATCCTGCTGTTCAACAACCGGATCTACGGCCTGACCAAGGGCCAGTACTCGCCGACGTCAGAGCAGGGCAAGGTCACTAAGTCCACGCCATTCGGCTCGCTGGACACGCCGTTTAACCCGGTGTCGCTCGCGATCGGCGCCGAGGCCGGCTTTGTGGCCAGGACGATTGACTCCGACCGCAAGCACCTGACCAGCGTGCTGCGCGCGGCCGCCGACCATAAGGGCACCGCGTTCGTGGAGATCTACCAGAACTGCCCGATCTACAACGACGACGCGTTCCTGCCGGTGACCGAGCCAGCCGAGCGTGATCAGCGACTCATCCGGCTCGAGCAGGGCGAGCCGATCCGGTTCGGCGCTGACCGAGGCCGCGGCCTGCGGTTCGGCCGCTTCGGCGGGCTGGAGGCGGTACCGGTCGAGGGCACCGACCCCGAGTCGCTGCTGGTGCACAATGCTGAGGAGCCCGATCCGTCGTACGCGTTCGCGTTGTCCCGCCTCGACAGCTCTGACTTCGCGCACACCCCGATCGGCGTGTTCCGCAAGGTCGAGCGAGCCAGCTACGACGAGCTGATGGCGGCGCAGATCGACGACGCCCGGCAGAAGCAGGGCGATGGCGACCTCGCCGAACTGCTGGCGGGCGCCGACACCTGGCAGGTCGGCTAGCCGTGCCCGCAGCCGCGGGCCCGACGTCGCCACACTCTGCTTCGAGCGCGACGGACGGCACCGTTCACGCGGCTGGCCGGCCATCCCCCGGCGCATCCCCGGCCAGGAACGCGGTACGGGTGGAGCGGTCTGGACCGGTAACCACGATCATCCTGAACCGGCCCGAGGTGCGCAACGCAGTGGACGGGCCGACGGCGGCAGCGCTGGCCGAGGCGTTTGCTGACTTCGACGCTGATGCCGACGCCTCAGTCGCTGTGCTGTTCGGGGCCGGCGGCACGTTCTGCTCCGGCGCGGACCTGAAGGCATTCGGTACCCCGCGCGGCAATCGCACCGAGGCTGACGGCATCGCTCCGATGGGGCCGTCCCGCATGCGCCTGTCCAAGCCGGTGATCGCGGCCGTCGCCGGCCACGCTGTAGCCGGCGGGCTTGAGCTGTCGCTGTGGTGTGATCTGCGCGTCGCCGAGCAGGACGCGATATTCGGCGTGTTCTGCCGGCGCTGGGGTGTGCCGCTGATCGACGGCGGCACCGTCCGGCTCCCGCAGATCATCGGCATGGGGCGCGCACTGGACCTGATCCTGACCGGCCGGCCAGTCCCCGCTGACGAGGCGTACCAGATGGGCCTGGTATCGAGGGTCGTCAGGCACGGCGAGAGCCGCGAGGAGGCGGAGCGCCTAGCTCTGCAGATCGCCGAGTTCCCGCAGGCATGCATGCGCAGCGACCGGGCGTCGGCGCTGGACTCAGTGTCGCTGAGTTTCGAGGATGCGATGACTAACGAGTTCGCCCGCGGCCAGACGGCACTGTCCGATCCTGGCCTGCGAGCGGGCGTATCTCGCTTCCGCGGCGGAGCTGGCCGCCACGGGGCCCAGGCCTGATCGCTGTCGCCCAGGGTCTCGCCTCAGCGCCTGAGACAAGTTCCGGAGCCGAGTCGCGCGCTGGTTCCAGAAGAAAGTCCACCAGCCGGAGATCCGGCAGATCTTCCAGCGGACTCAGGTCAGCGATCCGCGGGCACTTCCAAAACTGGATGGCCAAGAACGCGGCGGCCGCAGATCTTGGAATCTCCTCGGCTCCGAAGGCATCTCTCGGAAGCCGTCATCGATAACCACCGTTTCTTAGTTCCACGTCCAACACCTGCGCCGTAAGCCAGTCACCGACCTGCCGGGCCAGTTCGGCGTCAGTCGCATCGTGCTGGGAGTCCTCGCTCACGAGTGGTGGTACGCGCTGCCGTCGAGCGTGTAGGGCCCGCAAGGCCCCGCCAGGCGCAGGTAGTGTGCTGACCGCCGATGGCATGGCTGGGACCGGAAGCCGGTCGTGCCGGTATTCCGGTCCATGCCATGAGCTGTCACGCCACCATGCTGTGAGCTGTCATGCCACCGAATGTCGGGCGGCCTGGACGGGCGGCGGGTGGCTGTGCAGGGTCTTGCTGCCGTCGGGGCTGACGACGGTGGTTGTCCCGTCGGGATTCAGGGTGAACTGCCAGCCCCACCGGTGGATGGCTATGAGGTGATGGAAGCGGCACAGCAGGGTCAGGTTGGTCAGGGCGTGCCGGCCGCCGTCCTTACGGTGGCGGATGTGGTGGACGTCGCAGCCGGCGGCGGGCATGTCGCAGCCGGGGAACCGGCAGTGCTTGTCCCGCTTGCGGACCGCCCTGCGGAGGTGGACCGGGATGGTGTCGATCGCGGCGGGGATGTCCAGCGGCAGGCTGACGGTGCAGACCGGGATGCCGGTCACCTGGCGGCGCAGCCAGGCCACCCGCCCGGCCGGGCCGGACAGCAGCGCGACCGCCCGGGCGAGTACCTCGCCGTAGGGGGCCGCGGCGGTGGTGTCGCCCATGGCCTGCTGCAGATCGGCCAGCCACCCGGTGTCGGGGTCGGCGAGCTGGGCGAGCAGCCCGTAGTCGGCCATCCCGGTGATGACCGGCTGGATGACCGCGTCACACCCGGCGCCCGGCCCGGCCGCCCCGCCGGTGTTGCGCGAGCAGCTCCTGCAGGCTGATGTCCAGCTCGAGGCGGACCGGCTGCCCGGCCCGCTGCGGCAGCATCCTCGGCGCCGATCAGCCGGGTGCAGGCTTCTTCCAGCGCGTCGTGGCGCCGCTGCGCGAGCGTGCGGGTGTCCTCCGGCCCGGCCGGGGTGGCCAGGGAGTCCAGCACCGCCTCGACCGCGGCGGCGCACCGGGCCGTCAGGTCCCCTTCCAGCCGCCCCGCCCCGCCGAAAGTCCTGGCGAGGCGGACCTTCCGGTCCTCAAACCCGTCATCGCCGTCCTCGTCGGGCGCGGCGTGCTCGCGGAACAGCTCCCCCGCAATCCCGGCCAGGTCACCCAGGCTCGCCCCCGCGGACGCCGCGCCGAGCAGCTCACTGTCAGCGTCATCCCGCACATCGGAGGGCAGCCGCTCAGTCCAGTCAGCGATCTGCCTCGCCCACGACAGCGACATCCCGCCGCCGGCGAGCGCGGCTGCGATCACTACGTGCCCACGCAGGCGGTGCATCCAGGCAACCTTCGCTCCTGCCGCCGGACGCGTCGCCTGAGTTTGCCAGGTCAGCCATACCCGCGGGGACCGGTGCCCGTCGCCGGCCAGGCCGCCGCCGGGAACGCTGAACGCCGCCAGCACCTTCGCGTGGGCCGCGGCCTGCCGGGACTCGGCTACCGCCAGCGCGCGCAGGCAATCGGCCTGTAGGCCCTCCGGCCACGAAGTGGGGTCATCGCGGGCCAGGAACTCCAGCCCCGCCGACACAAACGCCAGCGCCTCCGCTGCGTCACGCGGTCCCGCGGCGGCCGCGGACGCAGATAGGGCACCGGCGGGCGAGGGAGTCAATGGAGAAGACAAGTCAGCCTGAGACAACCCGCCGCTGTCAGCCGAGCGGGCGAACGCGCCCGCCGACTCTCCCGACAGCGCCGACACACTCGACACCGGACGGCGCCTGCGCAAACGCCGGCGGCCATCCGGAGCGTCGCTGTGGCCGGATCCGGCGGGACCCGCTGACGGCGCGGCGAGCTCATCGGCGGCGTCATCACCAGGAGGAACGTCACGCGGAACACCAGGGATGTCCCAGCCGGAATCCGTCATGGCCTGCCTCCCTCCGCTGCCGGGGGCCAGTCTGATGCCGGGGCCAGTCAACTAGCAGATCAATCGCTCACATTTTCGATAATAGCGCTGGGCACTGACATTTTCCGCGACACTTTCGACGGCACTGAGGACGCAAGCCACTCGGCTCCGCTCTCCTCGCACATCCCGATCCGCGCTGAGACTTTCGTCAGCTGTAGATAACGTCACGAGCGTGAACGACGACCAGTCACGATGCGACGGTTCTCTGAATCAGACGGCGTCGAAGACTGGCGCGTTAAATTCGGCGGGGCTGGGCATGCGCGCACTCCGGACTCGGAACAGCGCTCACCCGAGGCTGTCAGACTGGCGCAATGGAGGCCGACGAACTCGAACGGGCCTACCGGGCCGAAGCCACGGTGCTGCGAGCCACGCTGGCCCGGCGACTTGGGCGATGTGGGTCTGGCCGAGGAACTCGTCCATGACGCTTTCGTCGAGGCCCTGGAGCACTGGCAGTCCGATGGTGTGCCGCCCAACCCCGGTGGCTGGCTGACCACCACCGCCTGGCGGAAGGCCCTCGACCGCCAGCGGCGGGTTAAGGCCGGACGGGAGAAACTCGCGTTGCTGGCCGTCACGCAGGACCGCAGCGGCCCTGCAGCCGCGGCCCTGGGCGAGCCTGAGTCAGCGGTCGACGACGACCTGCTCAGCCTCGTCTTTGCCTGCTGCCATCCGGCGCTGCCAGCTGATTCTCAGGTCGCGTTGACGCTGAGAGCCGTGTGCGGCCTGACGACGGCGGAGATAGCGGCTGCGTTCCTGGTGTCTGAACAAGCGATGGGACAACGGCTGTCGAGGGCTCGACGGGCACTACGCGACGAGGGCGTCCCGGTGCGCATCCCCGACCCCGACCGGCTTGCCGAACGGCTGGCTGCCGTGCTGGCGGTTGTCTACCTGGTGTTCAACGAGGGCTACCTGGCGAGCGCGGGGCGCACTCCGGCACGGCGCGACCTGGCCGCGCAAGCCGTGTCCCTGGCGCGGCTACTGCGCCGGCTGATGCCGCGCGAGCCGGAGGTGCTGGGGCTGCTGGCGCTGCTGCTGTTGCACGAGTCGCGGGCCGCAGCGCGATTTGACGGCTGGGGACGTCTGATCCGGCTCGCCGACCAGGACCGCGGCCGATGGGATAAGGGCCTCGCCACCGAGGCTAGCGCTTTGCTAGACCGCGCCATCGCGCTGCGCGGGCCCGGACCGTACCAGGTGCAGGCCGCGATCGCCGCTCTGCACGCCGAAGCCGCGGAGTACTCGCAGACTGACTGGCATCAGATCCGGCTGCTTTATGACCGGCTCCAGCGCATGACGCCGTCGCCGGTGGTACAGCTGAACCGAGCGGTCGCCACCAGGTACTCCGTCGGCCCGGAGGAGGCACTGGCGGAGGTCGAGCCGCTGGCCGCCGAGCTGGCGGACTACCGGCTGTTTCATGCGGTGCGGGCCGAGCTGCTGACGGCGGTCGGCCGGGACGCCGACGCCCGGATAGCCAACGAGCGAGCGCTCGCGCTGGCCGCGAATCCGGCCGAGCGCGATCTGATCGCCCGCCGGCTATCCGGCTAACCAGAGTCAGAACACGACGAGTGGCCTGAGCTCGATGGTGATCAGGCCGCGGTCCACACCCGGCCAGGACTTGCTGATCTCGACGGCCTCGTCGAACGTGTCGGTCTCCAGCACCGAGTAGCCGCCGAGCACCTCCTTGGTCTCCATGAAGGGGCCGTCAGTGACGCCGCTGGCGCGGATCGTCCTGGCCGTGTTCGGAGGCTGCAGCTGCGCGCCGCCGTCGGGCATCTTGCCGCTGGAGCCGACCTTCTCGTACCAGGCCATGATCTCCGAGCTCCATGCCTGCTGCTGCTCGTCAGTCAGCTTCTCGGCGGCCTCGGTGTTCAAAATCAGCATTACGTACTTCATCTCGCGTTCCTCCTGCTACTAGCGGGACGTCCTCTGGATCCCTGTCACCAGTCCCACGAACGGGCTCGCCCGGAGTTCGACATCAGCCAGGCGAATTTTTCTGTCGTCCTGCCCCCGGCCGCAAAATGCAACCTTCTGGCACCCGGAAGCGTCTTCGTCTCAGTGCAAAGGAAACGGGGGCACTGATGGGGCGCATGCGGCACGAGATCCTCATTGTGGCGCACATGACAGTCCGCGGCTCTTATGCGAGTCTCGGCGGGTGCCACGCCAGCCGAAGAGCGCGCCGAAGCGCGCCCATCCCTCGCCGTCCCACGCCCACGGCTCGCCGCCCCAGAAGCAGCCGCCAGCATCTGCACCTCGGCGAAGCACCCGAAGCTCGCCGCCAAGATCTCCGGCGGCATCAAGGCCGCACTGGCGGGCCGACAGGATTCCGTCGTCGGGCTGACAGCCGACGATCCGGCCGAGGACCTCAGCTGCGCGTTCCACCGGACCTGGCATTTCTACGCGGCAAGCGTCATCAAGGTGACGATCCTCAGCGCGCTACTGCGCAAGATCCACGGTCCTAGCGGCTGACCTCAGCCCAGCGCCGCCTCGCTTACCTGATGATCACGCAGTCGAATAACAGCGCCGCCACATCGCTGTGGAATGACGTCGGCATGACGGACATGCAGGCGTTCCTCAATAGGGCTGGGATGCGGCACACCATCCTGAGCGACGCATGGGGCCTGACGCAGATCACCGCGCAGGACGAGCTCACGCTGCTGCGCGTGCTGACAACGAGCAACAAAGTGCTCAGCAAGTCCTCGCGCCAGTATGTGCTGCGGCTCATGGCCAACGTGATTGCGTCGGAGCGGTGGGGGGTGTCAGCGGGCGCGCCGTCTGACGTCACCGTCCACCTCAAGAACGGCTGGCTGCCATATCCGAAGGCTATTGACTGGCACATCAACAGCATCGGCGCGTTTACCGGCAAGCGCATCGTCTATCAGATCGTGATCCTGACCGGACCGGCCCTCCGCGGGCAGAGCGAGAGCTATGGCATCGAGACCGTCCAGCTCGCTGCGGACGTCATCAACCGGATACTGGCCCGCAGGCAGGGGACGACGCCGACACTCCCGGCCCAGCCGGGCCCGGCGGCGCTGCACGGCACCGGGCGGCTGATTCGTCCTGCCGGGCACTTGACTGAGGCTCCGCTTCCTTGATCGTTGTTGATTCGGGGCGCCATAGCCCCCTGCGGATCGACCAGCCGGGCTGGCGGGCTGCGCCGATAATTCAGCGTGACTCCCGCTGCCAGCGCCACCGCGCAATTCCCGGACTGGCGGTTCGCGCCGAATATCGGCGGCCACCCCGGCAGCTATGAGCTGGAGAATGCAGCAGTCGACCGGGCCGGGCACGTGCTGGCCGCGATGCGTGTCATCGCCCCCTGGGCCGACCAGACCATCGTCGACCTGGGCTGCGGCACCGGCTACTGGCTACGGAATTATGCCGTCGAGGCAGCACGCGTCATCGGCGTGGAGCCGGACCCGGCTTTGCGCGCGGCGGCCGGCCGGGCGGCAGCGGGCCTGCGGAGAACCGAGGTGCTCGCCGGATCGGCCGAGCACATCCCGCTTCCCGACGCGAGCGTGGACGTGATACACGCGCGGTTCGCCTACTTCTTCCCGCCAGGGGCCGAGGCGGGCCTGACGGAGGTGCTGCGCGTACTGCAGCCTGGCGGGCACCTGGTCGTGGTCGATAATGACTATCGCTGGGGCGAGTTCGCCGAGCTGCTGGCAGCGTCAGCCGCCCGGCCGCCACAGCAGGCGGCTGCCGCGGTTGACAGCTGGTGGCGGGACCGGCAGGCGACCCGCCGTGAGGTCAGGTCAGAGCTCCGATTCGCCAGCAGGGCAGAGCTGGCGGCGGTCCTGCGGATCGAGTTCCCGCCTGAGGTAGCCGCGGACTGGATGCGCCGCCACCCGACGGCGACCGGCCTTACCTACGGCTACGTTCTGTTCTCCGTGCGCGGTCCTGACGGCGGCGAGTACGCCCAGGCAAACCAGCAGCGCGCCCGCATCCTGGACGAGCGTCGGCCTCTCGCCTAGCACGATGTCGGCGAGCACCATCGCCGCAGCCGGCTGCAGTAGGAGCAGGAGCGAGGACATTGCCGCCGGGAGCATCGGCAGCGACGAAGTGATGAGCAGCCAGCCGACAGTCTGACTGAGCAGCGCCAGGAGCAGCAGCCAGCCGAAGGACGGCCAGCCGATGTCGAGCTGAAAGCCACCGAGGATCAGGCCAAGCAGGACGGCGCCGGCCGTCGCGCCGATAGTGGCGTCCGCGAGCTGGCCGGCCACGTGCGGTGTCTGCCCCGAGGTCGTGCGCAGGATCAGCAGGAAGCACGCGTAGGCAGCGGAGGTACCGACGCCGAAGCCGATGCCGGCCAGCGGGTGGAGCCCGGCCGCGTGGCTGCCCACCATCCCGGCGACCAGCACCACGCCGGCTAGGACCACGGGCAGCATCACCACGTAACGGCGGCCCGGCCGCTCTCGCAGCACGAGCCAGGCGAAGACGGCGACGAACAGCACCTGCAGGTTGCCAAGGACGGTCGCGACGCCCGCGCCGACGTCGGAGATCGCGTGATTCCACAGCACCAGGTCGATGGCCAGGAACAGCCCGGCTGATGACGGCGGCCAGCCGGCTGGCCAGCGGCCTCGGCCCGAGCCTGCGCTGCTCGAGCACGGCCAGCGGCACCAGTATCGGCAGCGCCAGCGCGCACCGGAAGAAAGCCGTCGTGATAGCGCCAACGTGCGCCAGTGTGACCAGGATGGCCGACGAGGAGATGCACGCAGCGCCGAGTGTCGCTATCAGCATCGGCCTGCCGGCGGCGGACCGGCTGGCCGCGAGACCGCCTGTAGCGGCGTGCCCGCCAGCGGCTGCCCCCCAGTCCGCGGCCGCGCCCCCGCCAGCGGCCGCGCCCCCGCCCACCGAAGGCGGACTGTCGTTGGCGGTCATGACCGTCCTGCCGTACGGTGCTGACATGGGTATTACCCTACGGGCCTCAGATGACAGGCGTCAAAGTCACTTTGATACTGACCAGCTGGAGGCGATGACCGGCTGCGTCGACCTGATCAACACCGGCCGCGCCAGCTCGGGCGAACTGCTGTGCCAGGTGGCTGACCTGCAGGAGATAGCCGATCGCTACGCCTTCGCCGGCGTCCGGGGCACGTCCTCCGACCTAGCCAGGGCGCGGGGGTACCGGGCCCGGCTCGACTCGATCGTGACGGCATGCGAGGCCGGGGACGAGGAGTCGGCGATCGAGCAGATCAACGGTCTGCTGTCGCTGACCGGCGCGAGCCCGCAGATCGCCACACATGACGGCCGCGGCCCGCACCTGCACGTATCCAGGCTCACGTCACCGCTGGCCGATCGGATGGCAGCACACTTCGCCATGGGTCTGGCCTGGCTGGTGGTAGCTGGCGAGGCCAGCCGGATCCGCAGTTGCGAGTCACCGACCTGCCGCTCGGTGTTCGTGGATCTGTCTAGGAACCGGTCGCGCCGGTATTGCGATAGCCGCACCTGCGGCAACCGCCTGCATGTCGCTGCTTACCGCGCAAGAAAGCACGATGCGGAGGCGACTGCGCCGGGCTAGATCGTCCCGGGCGGAGGCTGGCCGCCGGTACGGAAGATCGCATGGGCAGGCTTGGCGATGACCGATAGCGGCCGCGCCACGTCCTCCAGCGACTTGCCTTCCGCGTCGACGCCAAGGAAGGCCGCCACCAGTCCCCCGAGAATCATCGCGCCTGCGCCGATCAGGTACCCCCAGTACAGGGCGTTCGGATCCTTGCCGGTGCCGATCAGGTGGCCGTAGAGGTGCGTGCCCAGGAATCCGAAGCACTGAGCAATGGCGAAGAACACGGCGATTGCCTTGGCCCGGACCTCCAGCGGGAAGATCTCGCTGACGGTCAGGTAGCCCGCGCTCGCGCCCGCTGATGCGAAGAAGAAGATCACCACCCAGCAGAGAGTCTGCGTGGTCGCGTTCAGCGTGCCAGCCTTGAACAGCTGCGCGGTAATCACCAGCAGGATGCCCGCGATCAGGTAGGTACCCGAAATCATCTTCCGGCGGCCGATCGTGTCGAACAGTCGCCCGATGGTTAGCGGGCCCGCCAGGTTTCCGACCGCGAACGCAAGGAAGTACCAGCCGGTGTCGGTGGGGTTGACGTGGAAGAAGAACTCCAGCACCAGGCCGTAGGTGAAGAAGATCGAGTTATACAGGAACGACTGGGTGATCATCAGCGCCGCACCAAGCACCGCGCGGCCTGGATAGTGCGAGAACAGCACCCGAAGCAGCGCGAGATATCCGATCTGCTCGGTCGGGACGATCTCAATGGCGCGGTCGTCACCGACCGGCGCCAGATGGCCCCTCGTCGTCTCGACGTCCCGTTCGATCTCCGCGATGGAGGCCTCGGCGGCTTGTTCCCTGCCGTGCATGATCTGCCAGCGCGGGCTCTCCGGCAGGTTGCGCCTGACGTAGATGATCACTAGCGCCAGCACAGGCCCGACGACGTAAGCGACCCGCCAGGCGGTATCGGGAGCCAGGCTATTAAGCAGCGACAGGGTGACGATCGTGCCGATGATCGCTCCGCCCCAGTAGGTTCCGTTGACAGCTATATCGACTCGGCCCCGGTAGCGCGCCGGGATCAGCTCATCGATGGCCGAGTTGATGGCCGCGTACTCGCCGCCGATGCCCATGCCGGCGACAACCCGGGTGGCGTACAGGAAGATGAACCACTTGCCCCCGGCCGGTGTCGCCGCGGTAAGGCCGCTGCCCACGAGGTAAACGCCCAGCGTCACCATGAACAGGTTCCGTCGTCCGAGCTTGTCCGACAGCCGCCCGAAGATGAGCGCGCCGATGACCTCGCCGATCAGGTACCAGGTGGCTATGTCAGCAACTGAGCTAGCCGAGAGGCCAAGCGTGCTCTTCTGCGTCAGGAGCGGTCCGACGTTGCTGGCGATCGTGATCTCCAGCCCGTCCAGGACCCAGGCGACGCCGAGGGCCACGACCATCCTTGTATGGAATCTAGACCACGGCAGCCGGTCGATCCGCGCGGGAATCAGGCTACGGATTCCCGCGCCACTCGCCGTGTTTGTCGCCATAGCCAACCTCCGGAGCCGTAGATCCGGCGTCTCTTACCCCAGGTACCCCGAAACACTCGCCTGATTTGTCATGGCGGAGGTGCGAACCGAAAGGTATATACCGTTCATACGGCGCAAGGGCCCGATTCGGCGCCAGGGCGGATGGCAGTGAACTGATGATCGGTCAGTCGGCGGCGCGCCCGGTGGATCCTGGCCCTCGGCAGTCGCTAGGGAATGTAGCTTCTGTGGCATCGGCTCGCAGTATGAGCAGCAGGCGCCGAGAGGAGGAGGACAGTGGCCGACATGCGGCCAGGCCTACCGTTGCTAGCGCCATCAGCCCGTCGCTGGGCGTGGGCGCTACTGGCTTGCTGCGCGATCCTCGTCGCCGTCCTCGGCGTCCTGTTCGCGCACCAGACGACGCCCGACTCCTTCGATCACGCCGTCGACTCGCCGATCATTAGCTGGTTTGCGGGCGATCAAAGGCTGTCTCTATGGCTTGCCTCTCCTGGTTCGTCGATCCCGGCGACCGTGTTGTGTGCAGCCATCGTCGTCGCATGCTTGCTTACCGGCCGGCCTAACGGCGCCGTGCTTGCCGCAGTCGCCCTGCCGGCCGCCGTCGGACTTGACGATGGTCTGCTCAAGCACTTGTTCCATCGCACCTACCTGGGCCAGCTCACCTATCCGAGCGGCCATACGACGGCAATATTCACGCTGGCCACCGCGGTCGCGGTGCTTTTTCTGGGCCCGCTGCGACCAGCGAGGACAGGGCCGCTCCGGGTGGTGATCCCGGCAATCGGCTGCCTGCTCGGAGTCGCTGTCGCTGTCGGCGTCATCGGCCTGCAATGGCACTACTTCACCGATACCGTGGCTGGCGCGGCCGTCGGCATCGGAGTGGTCTGCGGGCTCGCGCTGATTCTGGACCTGGCGGCCGCCAGGCGGCCGATTGCTCGCGCGAGCCGCCTGCGGCGTGACCCCACATCAGGCGCTGATCTACGGGCGAGAGTTTTCCATCGTGGCCCCAAGAGCGGCCTCGGTAGCTAACTCACGCCCAACCCAGGCGGCCCGATCGCTCATGCGGCTGGAATGCCAGCGGGGGCACCGATGTCCGGTGCCCCCGCCAGCGAGAGGATCAGAACCTAGACAGTATGGCGACGAACCGCCGCCCGACTGATCCGAGGCCGGTGAGGCTGTCGAATCCGGATGTTGACGTCAGGGTCACGTTTCTTGTTGCGCAGTTGCCTGTTCCATCGCAGTAGGTCTCGGGCCCCGCGTAGTTGATCGCCCTGACACTCACGATATAGCCGTTAGTGGCGTCTACCGTGTTCGCGTAGTCGACGCGGATGACCGCAGCCGCGTCGGGATTGGCTGGGGCATTGACATCGAAGAACGCGCGCGGCGTCTTGAGGTAGGCCTTGTAGAGCACCGGGTTGAGGAAGCCGAGCGGGATGCCCGCTGCCTGGTCGGCGTCAGCAATGACCCCAGCGAGCAGCGGCGAGGCAAGGCTCGTTCCGCCCTCCTTGAACTGGCCGTACTTGACGCCGTCTGGGAATGTCTGGGTCAGTCCGATCAGCATTCCGGTGTTGGCGTCAGCGTCCATGGAGATATCCGGGATGACGCGCAACGGTACCGGCCCGAACAGTGCCTCGTTCCTGAGGGCGAGAGCAGGGGGCACTACTGGTGCCTGGTAGTACGGCTGGGTGTAGGTGTAGCTCGTTCCGCCCCCGTCGCCTGCCTGCCAGGCGAGCTTGCCTGTCGGCGTAGTGGCGGACCCGCATGTCGGCGGGGCTGCCGCCGGCGCGCAGAGCGTCTGCTTGGCCGTCGACCAGCCGTACTCGGCCAGTGCGTGACCTCGAGGCGTTTACCTCGAGCGAGGTCCCGCCGACCGCTGTGACGAGCGGACTGCTCGCCGGATAGTCCGGAGCCGCCAGCCCGAAGTCGGCGAAGTTGTCGCCGTCGTCGCCGCTGGAGAACAGGATGCTGACGCCGGTCGAGGCCGCGAGCGAGAAGGTGTTGTCGAACAGCGGTCTTCGCTGCAGCGTCCTCGAAGAGGTCACCGAGGGTGTCTCCCCACGAGTTGCTCACCACCGAAGCACCGCTCGTGATAGCGGTGTTCTCGGCCGCGAGCAGGCTGCTGTCAAAGCAGTCCTGCGCCCCGACGAACTGGATGTTCGCGCCCAGGAGCCATTGAGTGCGAGGACTCGACGTCAAGTGCCTGCTCGGCGTACCATCCGCTCCCGCCGCACTCACCTGCATCGTCGACTGTCGCCGGCGGGATGTTGGTGAACTGGCTTGAGCTCAGCGGGTGGGCCGGGTCGTTCAGCTTGAAGTACAGCTGCGCGTCCGACAGGAGGGTCGGCGAGTCGTAGGCGTCGACGATCGCGAGCGTGACACCCTTGCCATCGGTGCCAGTAGCTACCGAGTGCGCCAGTCCATAAGCGCCACGGAGCTGAGCGGGCTTATAACCGCAGATGTCGTACGGCAGCGGTGCGGTGTACGGCGCATACAGTGAGCCCGAGTCGGCTGTGTCGGTCTTCTGGCCCCAGTACTTCGAGCAGGGCTGGGGGTTGCGGAAGCCGGCTGGCGGCGGTGGCTCCTGAGCTGGCTTGGCCGACTTGGTGGCTCCGACCTGCGCCAGTCCGGGCGTCGCCACGGACTGGTTGATGCCCACCGCACCCGTGATGGCGTTACTCATCGAAGCGGGGATGCTCAGCGCGCCGTTGGCGAGCCGTACCTTGTGCCCGGTCACCATGTAGTACCCGAGCGTGACGCCGAATGTGCGCTCAACCTGCAGCGCAGTTCCTCTCGCCGCGACGAACAGGTGGTCCTTCGGTACCGACGTGACGGTGAAGTGGTTGGCGCGCAGCCAGGATTCGGCCCTGGTGACCGCCGACCGCGTCGGGCCCGTACCGGGCTCCCCACTGCGCGTCGCTGAGGTAGTGGTGGAATTGCCGCGACCCTGGACTCGACACTGCGCGGACGAAGGCCGCCGCGCCTGAGGCATTCCGGAGCTTGAGCACCAGGTCGAAGCTCACTGAGCTCTTGGCCGCCACGGCACCTGCCGGATGTGCGCGCTCCGCCGCTGGGACCGAGGAGCCACGCAACATGATGCGGTGTGGCTGGCCGGCGGCAGATGATGCATTGGCTACGGCGGTACCCGCCGCGGCGAATGACACCGCCAGTCCAGCCGACGCAGATAGCGCCAACAATCGGGCATGCTTCATTACGTGCCTCTCTTTGGTACGTCCCTGCTCCGGGTTACCCGCACTGGTCCGCGGGCCTGCCTGACGACGCTAGTGTCGGCCGACCACGAACGCAATGATTAACCCACGTTTCGGAATATGCGCAACCTTGCTGAATCCGGGATCATTCATCAAGAAAGATCAGTCAATCCTCTGAAAATTGGCTCTCGCCAGGCCCGCAGGCGCTCACGTACGCCTGGGCGGCCTCAATCAGCTTGAAATGCCATTGCGATCCCGGCGGCCCTTTGGAGCCGGGCCCTGGTGACCTTGGTCCGGTGCCTGACCGTGGCGAAGGTCAGCTCGATGCGGTTGGACCTTCGAAAAACGTGGTGGCGTGATCGGCGACCCACTGGCGAAACGATCGCGGCGCTGATCCGAGGATGTCGGACACCGTAGAAGTGATGAACGCCGGCCTTCCTATCGCTGCGTCCCACGCGGCGAGCAGCATGTCCACGACCGGAGGCGGCCAGCTTCCCTCCGTCTCGCTGCGAAACTCGTCCGGCGACAGCTCCTCAAATTTGATCCGGCGCCCCAAGACGTCACCGATGATGCTCACCTGCTCTGCCTGACTCAGTGACTCGGGGCCCGTGAGGACGTAGTCGCCTCCAGCATGTCCTTCCTGATACAGGGTCCGCGCCGCGACGGCTGCCACGTCACGGTCATCGACGGGTGCAGTCTCGGCAGCGCCGAAGGGCCATCGGACGACACCGTCGGCGCGAATCGCGGTCGCCCACCAGAACAACGCGTTCGACGCGAACATCCCCGGCCGGATGATCGTCGACTCGAGCCCGGCGGCCGCGATGAGCCGCTCAATATTGGCGTGGAGCACCGCCATTGGATTCGGTTGCTGGAAGAAAGGGTGCTGGGTTTGGTGCGGTGATGAGAGAAAGACGACACGGCGTGCGTCGGTTGCGAGACGCTCGACAACTGCCGGAGCAGTCGCCGGCGGGGCGGTCCAGACGAGGAAGACGGCACTGACTCCTCGCAGTCCTGCGTCAAGCGATTCGGGCACGGTGAGGTCGCCGGTGACGACTTCGACGCTCGCTGGCAGCGTCGCCGCCGCGTCGGAGCGATGCGTGAGGGCGCGGACCGGCACGCCCGCGTCTACTAGCAGGTCGACGACGACGCGCCCAACCCGGCCGGTCGCTCCGGTGACGAGCACCGGAGGCACTCGCGTCCCTGTCATGAGGACCTCGACGTCTCCGTAGTAGGCGCACGGAGTGAATCATGCCATCTGACGGCCAGCAATCCGCCGCCGAGCAGCTCCGCGGTGAGCCGTCAGCCCGATCGACGGGCCCTTCCGCACCGTAGGCATGTGTCGGCTGCCGGGATCCTGAGGGCCGCTTTCAGGCTGCGTCCCGTCGCCTGCTCGCACATGACTTTGCGCCATAAAGTTCACTGGCCCGAGCCCTTGACTTTGCGCCATAAAGCAGAGTCTACTTTATGGCATAGAGTCGATGAAGGGAGACACCATGAACCACACACCCGACACCACCGCCGCGGCGGCAACGGCGGCAACTTCGACCCCCGGCAGGCCGCTGCCCTGCTGGACCAGACCACGCAGCAGGCGCGGCGCCAGCTCGAGCCCTCTCCGCCGTGGCTCCTGACGATCAGGGCGTTCATAGCCCTGGTCATTTACGGCGCGGTCTGGCTCTCGGTGCGCGGCCAGCATCCCTACAATCACCCGACTGCCGCGGTTATCCCCGTTCTGGTTGTGCTTGTGGTCGTCAACTTCGTCGCGACAGTCACGGTTGCCAGGCGCGCGATCGCCGGCGTGCGCGGGAGATTCCGGGTGCGCCCGGCCGAGATCGCCGCCATGGCGGCGGTTTGGGTCGGCGTGTTCGTAGCCCTGGGGGCGCTGGCTGGCGCGGGAGTAAGCCACGCGATCGTCTACGGGATCTACCCGGCGGCGGCGCCGCTGATGGCCGGCGGCCTGGCCTGGGCGGGCATCATGGCGGCACGGGCAAACTGGCGCTGGTCCGGCACCGGGCTCGCGGTCGCCGTCGTCGGCGTCGTGGGCGTGTTCGCCGGGCAGGCCGGGGCGTGGGCGGTCGCGGGCGTGGGCCTTTTCGCCGTGCTCCTCGGCGCCGCTGCCGTCATCGCCTGGCGGCAGCGCCGCAGCGTGGTCGGGTCATGACCACCGACGAGCTCGACCCGCTGATCCACGTGCCCACCCGGCTGAAGATCGTCGCGACGCTGGCGGCACTGCCTGATGGCGACGCGCTGTCCTTCACCCGCCTGCAGGACATGATCGGGCTCACCCCCGGCAACCTGATCATCCACCTGCGCAAGCTCGAAGAAGCCGATTACATCAGCAGCGAGAAGACCAGGAACGGGACCGTGTCCAAAACCACGGTGGCCCTCACCAGTCACGGCCGCAAGGCACTCGACGCCTACACCCAGGCGCTGCGCGACCTGCTCGGCGGCCTGTAAATGGTCCGTCGGCCCCGGTCTTCCCGGACAGCCCCTCCACGAGGGGCTGTCAGCCGTTGCCGACGGCGCGCCCGCCGATCGGGCATGAGACGCCCGCAATCCGGCGGCTCAGTCCCGAGGCGAGATAACGGGTAGACCCGCATCAGTCGCGGCTTTGCCGAGCCGGTCGTCGTATGTGAGCAGGCCATCAAGCTCTGGTGCCAATATTCGCGCGGTCGCGAGGTGGATCGCATCCAAGGACGGTAGGCCACGGTCAGGCTCGCTCATCGCTCCGTCCACGATGTCGTCGTCGATCGCGATGTAAGAGAAGGCGAGCAGAAGGTCGCGAGCGTCCGGCAGTAAAGCCGGGACGGCCCGGAGAACGACGCGGGTCACCTCGATGCGAAGCAGCGCGGAACTGACCCACTCCGCGTCATCGTGACCGTCGTAGAACGCCGCGAAAGCCTTCGAGTCCGTCTCCTCAGCCAGGAGCTTGATCACCGCCGAGGTGTCGGCGTAATACAGGCTCATTAGCGTTCCTCTTCCCGCATCTCGGTCAGCGTCCTGGCGAGAACATCGGTGCCGTCTCCCGGCCGCATGCGGGGCCGGTAGCCCGGCCGACGGGCGAGCACGGCCCGCCCTGACGCGACTAGCTGGTCCAGAATCGGAGTGGGCTGACGATCCCCGACGGGGACGATGCGGGCGATCAGTCGGCCATGCTCGGTCACGTCAATAGTCTCCCCGTGCCGCACCCGCGCCAGCACTTCGCTGGTGTGGTGGCGTAGATCCCTGAGCCCCACCGAATGTGCATCCACAGCCATGTCAACGACATGTATCACATTATTGTGGCCACATCATGCCTCGAGTGTCAGTCGCTCGCCTTCACCACGCCGATCGATACTGAGCTGGCCGGGGGCAGGAACAGCTATTTCGCGACCTACAGCTGGACCGAGGAATGGACCATGGGCGGCCCACGCCGACTAACTGCCGCAGCGATGCGACATCGTCACTACCCTGAGGCCCGCTACGTCAGTCAGCTACCGGCGGGAACCGCCGGTGAGATCAGCCCTCAGACTTGATCGGCGCGGCTGGACCGCTGGCCCGAACAACGCCGATCGGGCACGACACGCCCGTGCCGTGATCTGGGCAGTATCCGTACGGGTTCTTAGCGTCCGAAAGATACTGCTGGTGGTAGTCCTCGGCGAAGTAGAACTCACCAGCGGGAACGATCTGCGTGGTGATCTCCCCGTATCCAGCATCAGAGAGGCGCTTCTGATAGCTGTCCCGCGACTGCTCGGCCTCTGCCTGCTGCTCAGGTGACTTATAGAAGATCGCCGACCTGTACTGGCTACCGACGTCGTTACCCTGGCGCATGCCCTGGGTCGGGTCGTGCGACTCCCAGAAGACGCGCAGCAGCTCGCTGTAGCTGACCTTCGACGGGTCGAAGACCACGCGCACAGACTCCGCGTGACCAGTACGCCCGCTGCATACTTCCTCGTATGTCGGGTTTGGCGTGAAACCACCCTCATAGCCGACGGCGGTGGACACGACGCCAGGCGTCTGCCAGAAGTTCTTCTCAGCGCCCCAGAAGCAGCCGAGCGCGAACTCCGCCACCTCAGTGCCTGCTGGATAGGGCGGGAGCAGCGGCGAGCCGAGCACCTCGTGCCGGTCCGGCACACGCATGGCGGTTGCCCGGCCGGGCAAGGCGTCCTGCGCCGTCGCCATCTGGGTCTTGTGGGATCCGAAAATGCTCACAGATCCTCCCTTCAGTCCGGGAGACACAACCAACAGTGGAGGCCCCATGTTCCCGGCGCAGGCCCGCCGTTCGGCCCGGCCCGCGCGAGTAGCGATGCGGTACCGCCGGAGTTGAGTACCTGGCTGGCGGGCGGCGACTGCGGCCGGGGCACCTTGTTCCACTGCGAGTACACGACTACCTGGCGCGGGCTGCTGCTGCCCGCTGCTGCCAGCGGGTAGTGCCCGTTCCGAGCGCTGACGTCGAGCGTGCTGCCGTCTGCTGCGCGCAGCACCCAGGCTGGCTGCCCCTTAACAGTCGTGCTGCCGCTCTCGGTCAGCGTACGTACCTGACCGGATGTCAGCGGGCTCATGATGTTCGTCATGCTGAGGTCACCGGTCGTCCGGCCTGCTCCTGGCGATGTCAGCTGGATCCACTTGCCGCACGACCGCGGCGCAGGCGCCAGCGGGAGCCTTCATCTCCTGCAGGAACGCCGGCGTGGCCTGGACGTACATCTTGCCGGCCACGGCCAGGACCTGAGCTGCTGCGCCGTTCTCGATGATGATGCCGGTCATTTCGCCGTTCCGGCGAAGGCCGAGGTCGACGCCCAGCGGTGTGCCGTTCTGCGTCAGATGGCCAGTCACCCGGACGCTGCTTGCCCCGCGCACCGAGGTCTGCATGGATTTCACCAGGTCTGCCAAGCTTGGCTCCCGAGCAGGCCGGCTGGTCACGGCGCCGGAACCGATGCCGCCGCCGGCCAGCACAACCGCCGCGCAGCCAGCCATGCCTGCGGCGAGAACTCGGGCAGGCACACCCATGATCACTATCCCCCGCTCACCCGAATCGACCCGGCTCACCCGAATCGAACAGAGCAGATGTGCTCGCGATTCGGTCCCCGCCGTGGCGACCGGCGTTCGCGCAGGTCAGGCGGCACCGTTGCCGCGATCCGCTGCCTGCTGCCTACCCAGTCCTCTCGACGACGAACTCGCACAGCGCCTCGAATGCGGCCCTCGCGGGCACGTCGGGCAGACCGAGAATGAGCTCCCGCGCCCGCTCCGCCCACTGCCGGGTGTCGGCACTGGCCATCTCCATGGCCGGATGCTCGCGCAGCAGGCGCAGCGCCTCCGCGTGCAAAGCTCGATCGGTGAGGTCCGGCATGTTGAGCAGCTCAACGAGCCGACCGTCGCCAGCTCGGGCCGATCGCAGCGCATGGAGCATCGGCAGGGTCCGGACGCCCTCGCGCAGGTCGGTTCCGGGCGCCTTACCGGACTGGTCCGACGCACTCGCGACGTCCAGGATGTCATCAGCGAGTTGGAATGCCACCCCGAGAGCGCGGCAGGCTGGGGTGATCCGGTCGACGACACTGGCCGGGGCTCCAGCGAACATCGCGCCGAACTGACCGGAGGTCGCGAAGAGCGAGGCGGTCTTCTCCGTCACCACGCCCAGGTAGTGATCCAGCGGGTCCTCGCCCGGCTGGCAGCCAACGGTCTCGGCGATCTGCCCGGCGACAAGCCTTCCGAATGTCTCAGCCTGGATCTTTATCGCGACCGGCCCAAGGTCGGCGAGGATCTCCGACGCCCGCGCGAAGAGAAAATCCCCGGTCAGGATCGCCACCGAGTTGCCCCACCGAGAGTTGGCGCTGACGCTGCCGCGGCGGACATCGGCCTCGTCCATAACGTCATCGTGATACAGAGTCGCGAGGTGCGTCAGCTCGAGGGCGATGGCCGCGGCCACTACCCGCGAATCCTGCGGATCGCCGAACTGCGCCGCCAGCAGGGCCAGCATGGGTCGGAGCCGCTTGCCGCCGGCCTTTGTCAGGTGACCGGATGCGACCGCGAGGACAGGATGCTGCGCCCTCGCAGCGGACCGCAGGCCGTCCTCGACCAGCGCCAGGCCGTCGACGACATCCGATGCCAGCGCGGCGTCGGTGAGTTCCACCGGGACTGTGGCAATCACATGGATCCCCTCAAAGGGCCCGCCGATCGTCCCGGCGAGCCAGTCATAGCTGAGGCTATCCTCCAGCCTTCTCTAAGGTATGCGGATAGCAGGGCAGCGTCCGGCCGGAGCAGCGCTAGCGCACGAACAACTGGCTGGCGGCGTGATTCGCCAGGCTGAGCAGTGGCTGCGGGATCACGCCAAGCACGACGGTAACGGCAGCCCCGATAGCGACCGCAAGACCGGTGTAAGCACTCGGCCTGACGACGACCGGTCCCTCGGCCGCAGGCTCGCTGAAGAACATCAGCACGATCACCCGCACGTAAGGGAACGCAAGAATGGCGCTGCTGATGACGCCGATGATGACGAGCGGAAGTGCGCCGCCCTGGATCGCGGCCCGGAACACGGCGAACTTGCCAGTGAACCCGCTCGTCAGCGGGATGCCGGCAAACGCGATAAGGAACAGCGCGAATACTCCGGCGACCAGTGGCGACCGCTTCCCGAGGCCAGCCCACCTGGACATGTGGGCCGCCTCGCCCGCACGGTCCCGTACGAGGGTGACGATCGCGAAGGCGCCGATCGTGGCAAACCCGTACGCCGCCAGGTAGAACAGGCTGCCGGACAGACCGGCAGTGTTGGCCGCGATGACGCCGGTCAGGATGTAGCCCGGCCTGGGCGATCGACGAGTAGGCGAGCAGCCGCTTCATGTCCGTCTGCGTAATCGCGATGATGGAACCGACCAGCATCGTGACGATGGCGACGGCCCACATGGCCGGCCGCCAGTCCCAGGTCAGCTGGCCGAACGAGACGTAGAAAACCCGCAGCAGAGCGCCGAAGGCCGACACCAGCGTGCACGATGCCATCAGTGCAGTGACCGGCGTCGGCGCACCCTGGTACACGTCCGGCTTCCAGGCCTGGAACGGCACCGCGCCGATCTTGAACAACAGCCCGACGCCGAGCAGCGCGATGCCCGCGTACAGCAGCGTTGTCGACTGGAGAGCGCTGTGCGCAGCGTTGGCGATGGCGGCGAGCTGAACCGAGCCGGCGTACCCGTAGAGCATGGCGACGCCGAACAGGAAGATTGCCGACGAGAACGCGCCGAGCAAGAAGTACTTCATCGCCGCTTCCTGCGACAACAACCGACGGCGCCGGGCGAGACCGCACAGCAGGTACAGCGGCAGCGACAGCACCTCGAGCCCGATGAACATGGTCAGCAGATCGTTGGCCGCCGGGAACAGCAGCATGCCGCCGATGGCAAACAGCGTCAGCGGATAGACCTCGGTGTGCGAGAGCCCGGCCAGCAAGCCCTCTCGCTCCTCGGCGCTGCCGGGGATCGCGGCGGCCTGCGCGGTGAACGAGCTGACCTCATGCGAAGACTCGGCAATCAGCAGAACGCTGACGAAAGCCAGGATCAGGATGGTGGCCTGGATGAAGAGGGTTGGCCGGTCAACGCCAACGGTCCCGACCGCAACCACGGCACCGGCCCTGCCGCCGGCGAAGATCGAGCTGCGGGCGGCCAGCACGACCGTGAGAACGAATGCCCCGGCCAGGCTGCCGAGGGTCAGCGCAATGTGCATCGGCCGCCGCAGGTCCCGCGGCGCGAATGCCTCGATCAGCACGCCAGCCAGGGCAGCCGCGAAGACGAGCAGCATCGGGGAGAGCAGGCTCCACTCGAAGTGCGGCGGGGCGATTGTCGGTGCGGCAGCCGCGACGATCCCGGTCACGCCGAGCTCCCTTGCTTATGTAGTGCCCGGCTGGCCGGGCGATGGTGGTGATGCACCAGGCTAGTGATGCTGCCCGTGGTCGACGCAGCGGCGTTTGATGCGCCCGTGCTTGAAGTAGCCGCGCCGGCCGACGCAGTAGCAGGATGCGGCGGCACCGGATCGGTGCTATGCACGCCAACCAGCGTGCTGTGCACGGCTGGGTTAATGATGTCGAGAGCTGGCTTGGGGTAGACGCCGAGGAAGATTATCAGCGCGATCAGCGGCCCAACCGCCCACAGTTCGCGCGGCTTCAGGTCGGGCATGCTTGCCACTTCGGGGCGGACCGGGCCGGTCATCGTCCGCTGGTACATCCACAGGATGTAGATAGCCGCCAGGATGATACTGGCGGTGGCCAGGCTCGCTGCAACCGGGTACCTGGTGAAGGTGCCGACCAGGACGAGGAACTCGCTGACGAACGTCGACAGCCCAGGCAGGGAGAGCCCGGCCAGGCCCGCGATCAGGAACAGCCCGGCTAGCACGGGCGCTACCGACTGCACTCCGCCGTAGTCGGAGATCAGATGCGACTTGCGCCGGGCCACCATGAAGCCGGCCAGGATGAACAAGGCGCCGGTAGCGAAGCCGTGGTTGACCATGTACAGCGTCGCGCCACTCTGGCCCTGGCTGGTCATGGCGAAGATGCCCAGCGTAATGAGCCCCATGTGGGAGACCGAGGTGTACGCGATCAGGCGCTTCATGTCCCGCTGGCCAATGGCGACGATCGCGCCGTACAGGATGCCCACCACCGCGAGCACCAGGACCAGCGGGGTGAAGTAGTGCGAGGCGGTGGGGAACAGGTCCAGGCAGTACCGGATCATGCCGAAGGTGCCGACCTTGTCAAGCACGCCGACCAGGATCACTGCCGCGCCTGGCTGAGCCGAGGTGGCAGCGTCCGGCAGCCACGTATGGAACGGCCAGACCGGCGCCTTGATCGCGAAGGCCACGAAGAAGCCGAGGAACAGCCACTTCTGCGTCGTCGGGCTGAGCGTCAGGTGGCTGAGCTGAGTGAACAGGAACGTGCCCTGCTGCCCGCCGTGCGTGGACTCGACGTAGAGCGCGATCACCGCGACGAGCATGAGCAGGCCGCCGAGCAGGCTATACAGCAGGAACTTGACTGCGGCGTACTGGCGCTGGCCAACGCCGTAGCTACCGATCATGAAGTACATCGGGATCAGCATGGCCTCGAAGAAGACATAGAACAGGAAGACGTCAGTGGCAGCGAAGACCCCGATCATCATGGTCTCGAGCACCAGCATCAGGGCGAAGTACGACTTCGCGCTGCGCTGACGTCCTGCCGGGCGGCCGGTCGCGGTCGGGCCCGGGGCCGCCGGGAGGTCAGCGGTGTCATTGGCCGTGGCCTTCGCGGCCGCGGCGGCAGTGACCTCTTCGACGTCGTTCCAGGAGGCGAGAATGACGACCGGCATCAGGATGGCCGTCATGAGGATGAGGACAAGGGCGATGCCGTCGATGCCGACCGCGTAGTGCACGCCGAACTGCGGAATCCACTGGTAGACCTGCTGGAACTGGAATCGCGGGCCGCCTGCCTTGAACTTCACTGCGATCACGATCGTCACCGCGAGGGTGATCAGCGAGAAGATCAGGGTGAGCCGCTTGACCAGCAGGTCGCGCGCGCGGCGGTCGGCTGCGCTGCCTGGTGCCGACCTGCCCGGGGTCAGTCCGACCACGACCGCGCCAACTAGCGGGATCGCGCCCGCTACCGTCAGCCAGGGAAATGTGCTCATCAGTTTGGCAGCCTCACCGTTTCAGAGCCGCACCAGCAAGAGCGCGCCAACCAGCAGCACGGCCCCGACCAGCATGGAAAGCGCATACGAGCGGACGAAGCCTGTCTGGAGCCTGCGCATCCGCCCCGACGTCCCGCCGAATGTAGCGGCGACAGTATTGACCAGGCCGTCGACGCCGCGGTTGTCGAAGTAGACCGACAGACGGGTTAGCCACTGGCCGGGTCGCATGAGCAGGCCCTCGTTGATGGAGTCGCCGTAGAGGTCCTTGCGCGCCGCCACCGTCACCGGGTTGCCCGCGGGCGCGGTGACCGGCACCTCGCGTCGTCCGTAGATGACCCACGCGATGACGATGCCGATCGCAACCAGGATCAGCGTCCCGATGCCGGCCCTGGTCCAGATGCCATGTGATGTCGGCGGTACCCCGGTCACCGGGCCAAGGAAGCCAAGCAGCCGGTTGCCGAGGATGAGGAAGCCGCCCGCCGCCACCGAGCCGATTGCCAGCACGATCATCGGCGATGTCATCACCGGCGGTGCCTCGTGCGGGTGCACCTTCTCGTCCCAGCGGCGCTCGCCGGCGAAGGTCATGAACATGACCCTGGTCATGTAGAACGCGGTGATGCCGGCGCCAATGAGCGCCGCCGTGCCCAGGAGCGCACCCGACGTGCCGCCCTGGGCGAAGGCGGCATCGATGATCGGGTCCTTAGTGAAGAAGCCGGAGAACGGCGGCACGCCGATGATGGCCAGGTAGCCGAGCCCGAAGGTGACCCAAGTGATCGGCATCACCTTCCAGAGGCCGCCGAACCGGCGCATGTCGACCTCGTCGTCCATCTCGTGCTTGACCGAGCCGGCCCCGAGGAACATCCCGGCCTTGAAGAAGCCGTGCGCGAGCAGGTGGGCGATGGCGAAGACATAGCCGGCCGGGCCGAGGCCAGCGGCCAGCATCATGTAGCCGATCTGGCTCATCGTCGAACCGGCCAGGGCCTTCTTGATGTCGTCCTTGGCGCAGCCGATGATCGCGCCCCAGAGCAGCGTGACAGCGCCGACGATCGCGACCGCGAGCCTGGCGCCGGCCGACAAGTCGAAGATGGCCGCGGACCTGACGATCAGGTAAACGCCGGCCGTGACCATGGTCGCCGCGTGGATCAGCGCCGACACGGGCGTCGGGCCCTCCATCGCGTCCAGCAGCCAGGACTGCAGCGGTACCTGGGCGGACTTGCCGCAGGCCCCGAGCAGCAGCAGCAAGCCGATGGCCAGCACGACTCCGCGGCTGGACGAGTGCACCGCACCGAACACTCCGGTGAAGTTGGTCGTGCCGAACTCGGCGAACATGATCATGATCGCCAGCGACAGCCCGACATCACCGACGCGGTTGGCGACGAATGCCTTCTTTGCCGCGACGGCCGCGGAGTTCTTGTACTGCCAGAACCCGATCAGCAGGTAGGACGCAAGGCCCACGCCCTCCCAGCCCGCGTACAAGACCAGATAGTTGCTGCCCAGCACCAGCAGCAGCATGGCGGCCAGGAACAGGTTCATGTAGCCGAAGAACCGGCGCCGCTCCGGGTCGTTGGCCATGTATCCGACCGCAAAGATGAAGATCAGCGAGCCGACGCCGGTAATCAGCAGGACAAAGCAGATCGAGAGCTGATCGAGTCGCAAGCCCAGCGGAATCTGGAACCGGCCCACGTCGATGAACTGGTAGAGCGTCAGCTCGCGTACGCGCTGTGCTGCGGGATAGCCGAGCATCTGCACGAACGCCGCGACCCCGTAGGCGAACGCGAGCACCGGCATGGCCACGCCGACCAGGTGACCCCAGCTATTGGTCCGCTTGCCGCCGAGCAGCAGGATAGCAGCGCCGAGCAGCGGGAACGCGAGCAGTAGCCCGGCGGCGTCCTGGATTCCGGTGGCGTGCAGCGGCGCAATCGCGGCATGCGACACGAGCGCAGCGTGGACTGAGCCGGTCATGGCTCCCTTTCCTCAGTACTTCATCAGGTTCGCGTCGTCCACCGACGCAGACCTGCGGGCTCGGAAGATCGCGGTCAGGATGGCCAGTCCGACGACCACTTCAGCAGCGGCCACGACCATCACGAAGAACGCGATTATCTGGCCGTCCAGCGCCCCGTGCATCCGGGCGAAGGTCACGAACGCCAGGTTGGCGGCGTTGAGCATCAGCTCCACGCACATGAAGATGACGATCGCGTTGCGCCGGACCAGCACGCCCACGGCTCCGATCACGAACAGGATCACCGAGAGCGTGATGAAGTGCGCCGGGGACACCATTACTGCTCACCTGCTTCGTGGCGTTCGGTCGATGAAGGCGCGACCGAGCCGGTTGTGCCAGTTTCCGACGTGCCGCCGGGCAGCTCGGGCGGGACTTCCCCGGTCCGGAGGGTGAGCACCGCGCTGACCGACAGCTCGGACTGACTGCCGTCTGGGAGCAGCGCGGGCATATCTGCCGCGTTGTGCTGGGCGTAGGTTCCGGGGCCGGGCAGCGGCGCAGGACGGCCGCCAGCGACCCGCTGCGCGGCGAGCTCGCGCTGGGTCGGCTTCGGGCTGATGCGCTCGCGGTGCGCTAGCACCATCGCTCCGACCGCCGCGATTATCAGCAGGGCGCTGGTGATCTCGAACGGGTACAGGTACCTGGTGAAGATGAGGTTCGCCAGCGCGGTCACGTTCGAGTTGCCGAACTTGGCGCTGGCTGGCGCCGCCGACCCGATCGCCGCGTGCCCGATGACCAGGCTCAGCAGCACCAGCATCGCGATGCCGGACAGTGCCGCCCACATTCGCTGGCCCCGGATGGTCTCGATGATCGAGTCCGCCGCGCTGATGCCAACGATCATGAGGACGAACAGGAACAGCATGAGGACGGCGCCGGTATAGACGATGATCTGCACGAACGCCAGGAACGGCGCGCCGAGCATGGCGTAGAAGACCGCAAGCGAGAGCATCACGACGGCCAGCAGTACCGCGCAGTGCACAGCCTTGCGCGCGAGCACCATGCCGAGCGCGGCAGCGACCGATGCGATGGCCAGGATCCAGTACGCCACCAGCCTGGTTGTCTCGGCCGCTGGCCCGGCCAGCACGATGGAGTGGTTCACCGCGCGTCACCCTGCTCGGATCGCGCCAGCATGGCGCCGAGCTGGTAGTAGTCCTCTTCGTTCTCGCCGAGCCGCATCGGGTGCGGCGGCGCCTCCATGCCCGGCTGCAGCGGCGCGACCAGCTGCTCCTTGGTCCAGATCAGGCTTTCCCTGCTGTCGTCGGCCAGCTCGTAATCGTTGGTCATGGTCAGCGCCCTTGTCGGGCACGCCTCGATGCACAGTCCGCACAGGATGCAGCGCAGATAGTTGATCTGGTAGACGCGGCCGTAGCGCTCACCTGGCGAGTACCGCTCCTCAGGCGTGTTGTCGGCGCCCTCGACGTAGATCGCGTCCGCCGGGCACGCCCAGGCGCACAGCTCGCAGCCGATGCACTTCTCCAGTCCGTCCGGCCACCGGTTCAGCTGGTGGCGGCCGTGGAACCTGGGTGCTGTCGGTCGCTTCTCCTCGGGGTACTGGACGGTGTCGACCTTCTTGAACATCTGCCGGAAGGTGACCCCGAACCCCTTGACGCTGTTGAAGAACTCAGGCACCTGTGACCTCCTTCGTGCCGCCGTCATCGTCCCGTGGCACTGTCATCTCCGGTCACCCCGGCCAGCACGGCCTGGCTGAGCCCGCCAGCCCGATGCCGTGGTAATGCGGGAAATCCAAGGGGCGGGGTCGGGAACGGGGCAGACGGGGCCGGCCGTTCCGCGTCAGCAGCGCGCTCCTCCTCGGCCTGTGCGGCCAGCCGCTCGGCCCGCTGCCCGCTCGACTCCCACCGCCATAGCAGCGCGAGCAGGACGACGATGATGAGACCGCCGACGATGTAGACCGCGGGACTGCCGCCCTGGCGCCGGTAGACCCTGGCGGTCGCGACCACCAGCGTCCAGGTGAGCGCGCACGGGATCAGGGCCTTCCAGCCGAGCCGCATCAGCTGGTCGTAGCGGATGCGGGGCAGCGACGCACGCAGCCAGAAGAAGACGAAGACGAAGATGACGACTTTGGCCACGAACCACAGCACTGGCCACCAGCCGCTGTTGGCGCCCGACCAGACGCTCAGCGGCCACGGCGCCCGCCAGCCGCCAAGGAACAGCGTGGTGGCCAGGGCCGAGACGGTGATCACGTTGACGTACTCGGCCAGCTGGATCATCGCGAACTTCAGCGAGGAATATTCGGTGTGATACCCGCCGACTAGCTCGCCTTCGCCTTCGGGCAGGTCGAATGGCAGCCGGTTTGTCTCGCCGACCATCGTGATCAGGTAGATCACGAACGAGGGCAGCAGCAGGATTGCGTACCACGATGGCCAGTGCCAGATGTAGCCGAAGAAGTGGAACTCCGGCCCGTGGATCTGCGAGGCGACGATCTGCGATGTGGATATCGAGCCCGCATAGAGGAAGACCGGCACGAATGCGAGACTCATCGCGATCTCGTAGCTGATCACCTGGGCTGACGACCGCAGCGCGCCGAGCAGTGAGTACGGCGACTGGGCCGACCAGCCGGCCAGCACGATGCCGTAAACGCCGAGCGAGCTCATCGCGATCACCAGCAGCACTGCGACCGGCAGGTCAGACAGTTGCAGCGGGGTCTTGTGTCCGGCGATCGAGACGATCGGCCCCCACGGGATGATCGCGAAGCTGATGAAAGCCGGGATCACCGAGATCGCCGGAGCAATCATGAACAGTAGCTTGTCCACGCCGCTGGGGACGATGTCCTCCATCAGCGCAAGCTTGATGCCGTCCATCAGTGACTGCAGCAGCCCGAACTTACCGGCCCGGTTTGGGCCGGGACGCTGCTGCATCCGGCCGATGACGCGTCGCTCCGCCCAGATCGCGAACAGCGTGCCGAGCAGCAGGAACAGGAAGATGACCAGCACCTTGAGTATGACGATCCACCACGCGTCATGCCCGAAGCTGGCCAGCGTGGGGACGTTGCTACCCACGGGGGGACCCCCCGTGGACCCCCGAGCGGCTATCAGGCTGGCGGTGGTAGCAAGGCCAGTCATTCCGCGCTCCTCACCAGGACCTGGGTGCCATGGCCGGCGCCGAGCTCGCGCCTGACGGCGCTGCCTGCCGAGTTTGTCGGCAGCCAGACAACCTGGTCGGGCATGTCAGCGATCTCCACGGGAACAGTAATAGCGCCGCGGCTTGTAGCCACGGTTACCAGTTCGGCGTCGGCCGTGCCGACCTCGGCTGCGGTCGCTTTGGACATCCGCGCGACGGCAGCACGCGCAGTGCCCGCCAGATTCGGCTCGCCATCCTGCATCCGGCCGACGTCGAGGAGATTATGCCAGGTGGCCAGGAGCGCCTTCACCTGCACCCGGCTGATCAGGGGCCGCCCGGCCCCGACCGGGGCTACCGGCGCGGCCGGGAGAACCCGCCCGCCAGCGGAACGGTCCTGCGCGGGCGTCGGGCTAGGCGACAGCGCGGGCGACTGGGTCAGGATGGTCAGCTCCCGGCGGACCGACTCCGCATCGGGCAGGCCAAGGTGGACATCCATCTCATCGGCCAGCGCGGCCAGCACCTGCAGATCGGTACGCGCGCCCGGCACCGGCAGCGCCACGGCGAAGGAGCCGGGGCGCCCCTCCCAGTTCACGAACGTGCCCTGCTTCTCCGCGACGGCCGCGACCGGGAAGACCACGTCGGCCCGGTCGGTCACCTCGCTGACGCGCAGCTCCAGGCTCACGACGAACTCGGCTGCCTCGATCGCGGCCAGTGCCGCCGCGGGATCAGGCAGGTCATATGGGTCGACAGCGCCGATCAGCAGCGCCTGGATGTCCCCGGCTGCGGCAGCGGCCAGGATCTCGCTCGTGCTGAAGCCAGGCTCGTCAGGCAGCGAGCGGGCGCCCCAGACCCTGCCGACTTCAGCCGCCGCCTCGGCAGCGCCGATCCGGCGGCCGCCCGGCAGCAGGCTTGGCAGCGCGCCGGCTTCGATCGCGCCGCGCTCGCCAGCCCGGCGCGGAATCCAGGCGAGCTGGGCTCCGGTCTCGCTGGCCAGGCGGGCCGCTGCGGTAAGCGCGCCAGGTACCTCGGCCAGCCGCTCTCCGACTATTATCACGGCGCCCTGCTGACGCAGGGCAGCAGTGATCGCCGGAGAAGTGCTTGCCTCGGGGGCAAAACCCCCCCAGACGCGCCCATCCCGGCGAGCGCGGTCAGCGCGGCCGCTTCGGCGCCTGGCACCGTCGGAAGCAGCGTTCCGGACAGCTTGTCCAGGCCGCGGCTGGCCAGCGCCGCTAGCGAGTAGACCGACGTGCCGCTTTTCCGGACGGCCTTGCGCAGCCGGAGGAACACGATCGGGCACTCGTCCTCGGGCTCGAACCCGGCCAGCAGCACCGCCGGAGCGTGCTCAAGCTCGTCATAGGTCACGCTGATCCGGCCTGCCACATGGTCGGCCAGGAACCGCAGCTCCTCGGCCGAATGCGGCCTGGCCCGCATGTCCACGTCGTTTGTCCCGAGCGCCACCCGGGCGAACTTGGCGTAGCCGTAGGCATCCTCGAGCGTGAGCCGGCCGCCGGGCAGTACGCCCGCCCGGCCGCGTGCCGCCAGCAGCCCGCGCGCGGCCACCGCGAGTGCCTCCGACCACGAGGCAGGCTGCAGTACACCCTCCGCATCGCGGACCAGCGGTGACACCAGCCGGTCCGGCTCGGTCGCGTACGTGAATGCCCACCGGCCCTTGTCGCAGTTCCACTCCTCGTTGACCGCAGGCTCGTTGCCCGCCAGACGGCGGGTCACAGCGCCACGACGGTGATCAGTGCGCTGACGGCAGCCAGCCGCGCAGTGCTCGCAGATGCTCGGGGTGGATACCAGGTCGAAGGGCCGTGCCCGGAACCGGTAGGACGCGCCGGTCAGCGCGCCGACCGGGCAGATCTGGACGGTGTTACCGGAGAAGTAGGAGTTGAACGGCACGCCCTCGGCAACCCCGACCTGCTCGTGCGGTCCGCGGTCGAGCAGCTCAATCAGCGGGTCGCCGGGGATCTCGTCAGCGAACCGCGTGCACCGCGCACATTGAATACAACGCTCGCGGTCCAGCAGCACCTGCGACGACAGCGCGATCGGCTTGGGGAAGGTCCGCTTGGTCCCGTCGAACCTGGTCTCGCCGCGGCCGGTTGACATTGCCTGGTTCTGCAGCGGGCACTCGCCGCCCTTGTCGCACATCGGGCAGTCGAGCGGGTGATTGACCAGCAGCATCTCCATGATGCCGCGCTGCGCCTTCTCGGCCACCGGCGACGTCAGCTGCGTGCGGACGACCATGCCGTCGGTGACTGTCGTGGTGCACGACGCGGGCGGCTTGGGCTGTCCCTCGACCTGCACCAGGCACTGGCGGCAGGCGCCGATCGGTTCGAGCAGCGGGTGGTCGCAGAACCTGGGGATCTGGATGCCCAGCTGCTCGGCGGCCCGGATGATCAGCGTGCCCTTGGGCACGGTGATCTCGAAGCCGTCGATCGTGACCCGCACGCCATCGGCGGGCCGTGCGACCTCCGCGGTCGCGGAACTCGCCGGGACCGGCTGCTTGTCTGGCATCAGGCAGTCTCCAGAGCAAAGAGTGTGGATGCGGCGGGATCGAACGGGCACCCGCCGATCCGCTGGTGCTCGATGTACTCGTCCCGGAAGTACTTGATCGAAGAGGCAACAGGGGCCTGGATCGAGTCGCCGAGCGCGCAGAACGCGCGGCCGGTGATGTTGTCACAGATGTCGAGGAGCTTGTCCAGGTCAGCCTCGCTGCCGCCACCACGCTCCAGCTCCTGCAGGATCTGCCGGACCCAGAAGCTGCCCTCGCGGCACGGCGTGCACTTGCCGCACGACTCGTGCTCGTAGAACTGGATCCAGCGCAGGACGACGCGGACGACGCAGGTGGTCTCGTCGAACAGCTGGATCGAGCGCGTGCCGAGCATGGACCCGGCGGCAGCGACCGACTCGTAGTCGAGCGGGACGTCCAGGTGCTGGTCGGTAAACAGCGGCGTGGACGACCCGCCGGGAGTCCAGAACTTGAGCCGGTGCGCGGCCCGAATCCCGCCGGCCAGCTCCAGCAGCTCGCGCAGCGTCGTGCCAAGCGGCGCCTCGTACTGGCCAGGTGTCGTGACGTGGCCAGACAGCGAGAACAACCCGAAGCCCTTGGACTTCTCGGTGCCGAAGCTGGCGAACTCGGCGGGCCCGTACTGAAGGATGTAGGGCACGGTGGCGATCGACTCGACGTTGTTGACCACCGTCGGGCTGCCGTACAGGCCCGCGACGGCCGGGAACGGCGGCTTCAGCCGGGGCTGCCCGCGGAAGCCCTCGAGCGAGTCAAGCAGCGCGGTCTCCTCACCGCAGATATAGGCTCCGGCGCCCGCGTGCACGACCACATTGACACTGAGGCCGGAGCCGAGGATGTTCTCGCCGATGTAGCCCGCGGCGCGTGCCTCGGCGACAGCCAGATGCAGCCGCCTGATCACGTGCAGGACCTCGCCCCGCACGTAAATGAACGCTTCGCGAGCACGGAAGCCGTAGCAGGCGATGATGATGCCCTCGATCAGCGCCTGCGGATTGTTGAGCAGCGTCGGCATGTCCTTGCACGCGCCCGGCTCTGACTCGTCGGCGTTGACGACCAGGTAGTGCGGCTTGCCGTCACCCTGCGGAATGAATCCCCACTTGACGCCGGTCGGGAAGCCCGCACCGCCACGACCGCGCAGCGCCGACTCCTTCAGCGCCGAGATGACCTGGTCGGGCGACATCGCCAGGGCCTTGCGCAGCGCCCGGTAGCCGCCGTCTCGCTCATAGGCGGCGAGCCGGAACGAGTCAGGCTCGTCCCAGTGCGCGCTGAGTTCGGGGGTCAGGATTGTCGTCACTGGGTTCCTTCCGCCGCTCCCGGCCCGTCATCCGGCGCCCAGCCCTGCTGCCTGGCGACCCGCAGGCCAGCCAGCGTGGGGTCGCCAGCCGTATTGCCTTCCGCCGCCTGGTCGTCGGGAAAGCCGGCCAGGATCTGGCCTGTCTGCTTCCACGTGACCAGCCGCGGCGCGCCGCGGGTCGGTGACACAGGTACACCCGCGCGCAGGTCGTCGACGAGGTCCCTGGCCTTGGCCGGAGTCATGTTGTCGAAGAACTCCCAGTTGACCATCACGACCGGCGCGTAATCGCACGCCGCGTTGCACTCAACGTGCTCCAGGCTCACCTTGCCGTCGGCCGTCGTATCGTCGTTGCCAATGTCCAGGTGCTCCTGCAGGTCGGCAAAGATGGCGTCGCCGCCCATCACCGCGCACAGCGAGTTCGTGCACACTCCGACGTGGTATTCGCCCACGGGCTTGCGCTTGAACATGGTGTAGAACGACACCACGCCGGTTACGTCGGCCTCGGTAAGGCCCAGAAGCTCGGCGCAGTACTCGATGCCATCGTGCGACACGTACCCCTCCAGCGACTGCACCAGGTGCAGCAGCGGCAGCAAGGCCGAGCGGCGCCTTCGGATACCGGCCGATGATCTCGGCGGCCTGCGGCGCAAGCCTGGCGCGTGCCTCCTCGCTCAGCGCCATTACCTGTCCACGCCTCCCATCACGGGATCGATGCTGGCGACCGCCGCGATGACGTCGGCGATCATGCCGCCCTCGCACATCGCGGAGACCGACTGCAGATTGGTAAAGGACGGATCCCGGAAGTGCACGCGGTACGGCCGGGTGCCGCCATCGCTGACGGCATGGCAGCCGAGCTCGCCGCGCGGCGACTCGACCGCCTGGTAGACCTGGCCAGCCGGAACCCGGAAGCCCTCGGTGACCAGCTTGAAATGGTGGATCAGCGCCTCCATCGACTGGCTCATGATGTGCGCGATGTGATCCGGGGAATTGCCCATTCCATCCGGTCCGAGCGCCAGCTTGGCCGGCCAGCCGATCTTCTTGTCCTCGATCATCACGGGCTCGCTGCCTGGTTTGGCGCCCGCGAGCCGGTCCACGCACTGCTCGATGATGCGCAGCGACTGGTCCATCTCGTCCATCCGGACCAGGTAGCGGCCGAAGGCATCAGCGCTGGTCTGCACCGGGACATCGAACTCATAGTTCTCGTACCCGCAGTACGGCTGGCTCTTGCGCAGATCCCAGGGCAGCCCGGCCGCGCGCAGGATCGGCCCGGTGACGCCCAGCGCCATGCAGCCCGTCACGTCCAGATGAGCGATCTTCTTGGTCCGGGCCAGGAACGCCGGAGCGGCGTCGAACAGCGCTCGGATTTCACCCAGTAGCCCGGGCATGATCCTGACGTACTCGCGCAGCCGCTCGATCGCACCTGAGGGCAGGTCCATCGAGACCCCGCCCGGCCGCACGAAAGCATGGTTCATCCGAAGCCCGGTGATCAGCTCCAGTAGGTCAAGCGTCTTCTCCCGCTCGCGCATCCCGTAGATGAACACGGTCGTCGCGCCGAGCTCCAGGCCCATCGTGCCGATGGCGGTCAGGTGTGAGCCAATCCGGTTCAGCTCCATCATCAGGACCCGGATCACGGTGGCCCGCTCGGGGATCTCCGCTTCGATGCCCGAGCAGTCTCTCGACCGCCAGGCAGTAGGCAGTCTCGTTGAAGAGCGGCGACAGGTAGTCCATCCGGGTGCAGAACGTCACGCCCTGCGTCCAGGTGCGGAACTCCATGTTCTTCTCGATGCCGGTATGCAGGTAGCCGATCACCGGGCGGAGCTCAGTGACGGTCTCGCCGTCCAGGGTCAGGACCAGCCGCAGGACACCATGCGTCGACGGGTGCTGCGGGCCCATGTTGACGACCATGCGCTCGTCGTAGGTCTTCTCGTCGGCGGCCGCTGCCGAGACGACCTCGTCCCAGTCCTCGCCGCTGACGTAATAGACGCGGCCCTCGTCATACGCGCCATCACTGTGAGCCTGGTTGTCAGCCGGAGCGGTCACTCGTATGACCTCCGCTCTTCCGGCGGCGGTATGGTCGCGCCGCGGTATTCCACTGGGATTCCGCCGAGCGGATAGTCCTTCCGCTGCGGGTGGCCGCGCCAGTCGTCCGGCATCTCGATCCGGGTCAGCGCGGGGTGGCCGTCGAAGACCAGGCCGAAGAAGTCCCAGGTCTCCCGCTCGTGAAAGTCACAGGTGGGATAGACGCCGACCAGCGACGGGATGTGCGGGTCCGCGTCAGGCGCCGTCACCTCGACGCGCAGCCTCCGGTTATGCGTGATCGACAGAAGCTGGTAGACCGCGTGCAGTTCCTCGGCATCCTCGGCCGGGTAGTGCACACCGGACACGCCCAGGCACATCTCGAACGCCAGGACCGGATCGTCACGCAGCCTGGAGGCGACCGCCAGCAGGTGCTCGCGGCGCACATACAAGGTGAGGTCACCGCTGCCGACGACCACATTCTCGACGGCGGCTTCGAAGCTGCTGCCAGCCTCAGCCAGCGAAGCGGAGAGCGCGTCAGTGACGTCGTCGAAGTACGAGCCGTAGGGGCGCGGGCTGCTCAGGCGCGGCGCACGGCGGACCTTGAGGCCGCCGTACCCGGACGTGTCGCCGGTGCCGGACACGCCGAACATGCCAGTCCGGGCCACCTGCTCGGCCAGCCGCTCGCGGCCAGCGACGGCGGCCGGATCAGGCGGAGCAGTAGCCCCCTGACCCTCCGCCTCTCGCTGACCCTCAGCGCCCGGTCCCGTCATCGGATCCCGCCCTGATGCGAAGCCGGCTGGTCAAGCAGGCCGAGCTCAGGACGGCCGGCGGGCTGCACGGCCGGTGGCGCGCTGCCCATGGTCAGCGGCAGCCGACGCAGCCTGGCCTCCTCGAGCTCGGTGATCTCGCGCTCCCTGTTCACGCCCAGCTTCATGTTCTGGATCTTGTCGTGCAGCTTGACGATGGAGTCGAGCAGCATCTCGGGCCGCGGCGGGCAGCCGGGCAGGTAGATGTCCACCGGAACGATGTGATCGACACCCTGGACGATCGCGTAGTTGTTGAACATGCCACCGCTCGATGCGCAGACGCCCATCGAGATGACCCACTTGGGCTCCGACATCTGGTCGTAGACCTGCCGCAGCACCGGCGCCATCTTCTGGCTGACCCGGCCGGCCACGATCATCAAGTCGGCCTGGCGCGGCGTGTTGGAGGCACGCTCCATGCCGAACCTGGCCAGGTCGTGCCGAGGCCCGCCGGTGGCCATCAGCTCGATCGCGCAGCAGGCAAGCCCGAAGGTTGCCGGCCAGACTGAGCTCTTCCGCGCGTAGCCCGCCAGCTTCTCGACGGTCGTCAGCATGACGCCGGCTGGCAGCTTGTCCTCAATTCCCATGGCTAATCCCACTCCAGGCCGCCGCGGCGCCAGACGTAGGCGTACGCGACGAGCACTGTGGCGATGAACGTGACCATCTCGACCAGACCGAAGACCCCGAGCTTGTCGAAGTAGACGGCCCACGGGTACAGGAAGATGATCTCGATGTCGAAGACGATGAACAGCATCGCCGTCAGGTAGTACTTCACCGGGAACCTGACGCCCAGGGGCTGCCTGGTCGGCTCGATGCCGCACTCGTAGGCCTCAAGCTTGGCCCGGTTCCACCGCTTCGGGCCGGCCACCGAGCCCGCGGCCAGCGAGAACACGGCGAACAGCCCGGCAAGTACGGCCGAGCACGAGGATCGGCACGTAGAGGCTCATTGCCCTGGCACCCCCTTAATCCGGATGAGCACTGTGTGGTTAGGCATTTCTCGCTTGGTAGGCATGGCCGGCTACGCCGCGGGCGTCATCTTAGACACCGCGTTCAGAAGCCGATCGACGGCATCGCCACCACGGGTCTCGGTCAGGTTGCCGAGCAGCTTCATGGTGAAGCGCATCACAGCCGGGCGCTTCACCCCGTGCCTGGTCGCGAACTGCATGAAGGACGGTTTGCCGATCAGCTCGACGAAGATGCGGCCGAGGGTGTAGTAGCCACCGTAAGCATCCTTGAGCTGGCGCGGATAGGTTTGCAGCACTCGCTCGCAGCCCGCCGCAGTGGGCCTGGCCAGTGCCTGCGTGATCACTCGCGCGGCGATCTCTCCGGACTCCAGCGCATAGGCAATGCCTTCGCCGTTGAACGGGTTGACCATCCCGCCGGCGTCGCCGACCAGCAGCAAGCCCTTCGTGTAGTGCGGCGTCCGGTTGAAGCCCATCGGCAGTGCCGCGCCGCGCACCGGCTGAGTCCGGTTCTCCTCGGTGAAGCCCCACTCGGCGGGCATCCCGGCCAGCCACTTGCGCAGCATTTCCCGGTAGTCGATCTCGCCGAAGCCGGTCGAGGTATTCAGCAGGCCGAGACCCACGTTGGAGGTACCGTCGCCCATCCCGAAGATCCAGCCGTAGCCGGGCAGCAGCGATTCGCCATCCCACAGGTCCAGCCAGGCCTCGAGATAGTCGTCGTCATGCCGGGGCGAGGTGTAGTAAGTCCGGACCGCAACGCCGAGCGGCCGGTCGTCCCGCTTGTGCAGGCCCATCGCGACCGATAGCCGGGACGAGTTGCCGTCTGCGGCGACGACCATCCGACCGAGGAAAGTGCGGCCGTCCTTGGCGGTGACGCCGATGATCCGCCCGGTCCTGTCGTCGATCACCGGGCCGGTGACGTTGACGCCCTGAAGCAGTCGGGCACCCGCTTTCTCGGCGTGCCGGGCCAGGATCTCGTCGAAATCTGTCCTGGACCGGACCAGGCCGTAGCCCGGATAGCTGGACAGATCGGGCCAGTTCAGCTCGATGCGGCCGCCACCGCCGATGATTCGCAGGCCCTTGTTGCGCAGCCACCCGTCGCCCTCGGCGATCGGCACGCCCATGCCGGTGAGCGCCTTGACCGCGCGCGGCGTCAGCCCGTCGCCGCAGACTTTCTCCCGCGGGAAGCTGGACTTCTCCAGCATCAGCACGTCCAGGCCGGCGGTGGCCAGGTAGTAGGCCACAGCGGAGCCAGCCGGCCCGGCGCCGACGACAATGACGTCGGCCCGGTCGAAATCGGGGCCGGCAACGGCGGAACTGCCAGCAGCGGCATTGGCGGCCGCCGCCAGAGCCCGCCCTCGGCTAGCCAGAGGCGCGCTATCACCCTGCGCACCAACCAGCTCATGCTGAGGGGCCACGTCTGGCGGGCCGGCGGGGGGTACTTGCTCGGTCACGGACCCGTCCTGATCTGTCTTGTGAACCTCTTCACAAGAACTTGCGTCGTTGAGTCTAGTCCTGGCGGGATAGCTAGCTTTCGCCCACCCCGCGCCGCTGCCTGGCCCGGATCAGCCAGACTTCCGCGGGCCGACCGCAACAGTGCCTGAGGCGGCCGCGCTCGCCTTAAGTTGTTCGGTGTTACCACCGACAATAGCCAGCCGTGCGTTACCCAGGACGCCGGGCCTCATGCAAAGCGACGACACCAAGCGTCAGGTTCCGCCAGCTCACGGCGGACCAGCCAGCCGCTGCGATCTTGCCTGCCAGTTCCTGCTGCGGCGGCCAGTCCCTGATCGACTCCGCCAGGTAGTCATAAGCCTCGGCGTTTCCCGACAGCCGCCTGGCGATCACCGGCAGCGCCCTGGTCAGGTACTGCTCATACAGCGCGTTAAGCCGCTGTGCGGGCAGGTGGCTGAACTCGCAGATGACCAGCCGCCCCCCGGGCCTGACATACGCGCAGAAGCTCCCGCAGGGCCTGGCCGGTGTCGGACACATTGCGCAGGCCGAAGGAGATCGTCACGGCGTCGAAGGTGCCGTCGGCGAACGGCAGAGTCAGCGCGTCGCCGGCCACGAAGCTGAGCCGCTCGGCTCTCCTGCGCGCGCCAACTGAGAGCATGCCGAACGAGAAGTCACAAGCGACGCAGCGCGCGCCAGCCGCGGTGAAGGAGCGCGCCGAGGTACCGGTACCGGCGGCGAGGTCGAGGACGAGCTGGCCAGGCCCGGCGCCGACGGCCCTTGCCACCACCCTGCGCCAGCGCCGGTCCATTCCGAGCGATAGCGCGTCGTTCAGCACGTCGTAGCGGTCTGCGACCTTGTCGAACATGGCCGACACGTCGGCGGGTCGCTTGTCAAGCTGCGCGCGCGTCATGCTGCCAGCCTGGCATATCCGGCCAAATCAGTAGGCGCCGGTCCCAGAGCCGACCGCCGACCAGGTCTTCCACAGGATCTGCAGGTCCAGCATGAATGACCAGTTCTCGACGTAGCGCAGATCGAGCCTGACGGACTTCTTCCCACGGCAGGTCTGACCGGCCGTTAACCTGCCAGAGCCCGGTGATTCCCGGCCTGACGGCAAGCCTGCGGCGGACGTGATCGCCGTACAGGTCCGCTTCCTCAGGCAGAGCGGGGCGCGGGCCAACTAGCGACATATCACCATTTAGAACGTTAAAGAGCTGCGGCAGCTCGTCGAGTGACCAGCGCCGGAGCCAGCCTCCGATGCGGGTGACGCGCGGATCCGCGCGGATCTTGAACAGGACGCCGCCTGTCTCGTTCCTGCTGAGCAGTTGCGTCTTCTGATGCTCGGCATCGGCCACCATGGTCCGGAACTTGTAGATACGGAAGGTGCTGCCATCCATGCCGACGCGATGCTGCGAGAACAGCGCAGGGCCGCCGTCACTGAGCTTGATGGCGATAGCGATGCCCGCCATGAGCGGACTCAGCACCAGCAGCGCGGCAGACGCAACGGCACGATCGAATAGTGCCTTCATCAGTCGCGGGACACCGGTGAACTCAGGGTGATCCATGTACATCAGCGGGAGGCCCGCCGCCGACCTGATCGAGGTGCGCGGCCCGGCGACATCGAGCAGCGCGGGCGCGACACACAGGCTGGTACCTGTCTTCTCTAGCTCCCAGGCCAGCTCGCGCAGGCGGATCCCGCTCATCTCCGGGCACGACAGTACTGCCACGGTGTCCGCGCCGAATGCGTCGACTACGCTCGCCACGCTGTCCAGGTCGTGCGCGGCGGGGATTCCGTTGAGCTCGGTTTCTGATCCCGGCCCAGCCAGGCACGCCGCGACGACAGACAAGCCGTGATACGCCTCCCGGCGCAACTGCGTGATGAGATCCGCGACGACGTCCGGGTAGCCGACGACGACGACCTTCTGCATGCACGTCGCCCAGCATCCGGCGCCGGTGCAGGTTGCGGCGCAGCGCGTACCGGGAGATGAGGTCCAGGATCGTCAGCGTCGGAAATGCGACGAGCGACGTAGCCGCGGGCGAGGTCGGCCTTGGCCGCGTAGGAGATGATCGCCACGCCAGCGGTGATGATGAGCCCGGCGTTGAGTATCCGGCGGAACTCGTCGGATCCGACTCCGATGAACCTGGCATCGTAGCCGTCAAGCATCGCGACGATCGCCAGCCAGGCCCCCGGCAGCAGCACGGTTGAGATCAGCAGGTAAAGGAGCCGGTAGTTCAGATCGCCGAACCTGACCGCGTACGCCAGCAGGCCAGCCAGCAGCGCGCAGACAAAATCAATGAGGACGGCCCGGCGGAGGTAGCCAACCGTCCACGCAGCGGCCGTACGACAGAATCCCCGCTGGACCTTCGCCGGCGGCCCAGCCCTTGGTGACTGCCGAGTCGCTTGACAACCACAACTCCCCTCCAAGCCAGTCCCGGCGGTCCGTGTTTGCCCACCCCAAGGACCGCAGGGATCCGGCCATTACCCATCATTGGCCGGACACAGGAGAGACGCGCGGCCAAATCATCTGGTTGACCGCCATTCGTCATGGCTATCAGTAAATCTCCAACGGCGGCGGCGAATCGCTCAACGTTGGGAGCCGCTGTCGGCGGCCGTGACCGCGGACGTTTCATGCATTACACGGAAATCGTGCCCGAATTTAACCCGGTTTGCGACCGGCAAATGGATTATTTGCGACAGGCTAATGCATGAAGGGTGCGCGAGGCGGGAGCAGAGGCCCCGGACTAATTCTCTGTGATCATGGCGGCGCCGACGGTGGTGCTCGTCGCCTCGTCGATCAGGATCAGGCCACCAGTGAGCCGGTTACGGGCGTACGGATCGCAGAACAGCGGCTGGGTGACCCGCAGCGTGATGCGGCCGATCTCGTTCAGCCCGAGCTGGGTAGCGCTCTCGTCGCGGTGCAGGGTGTTGACGTCCAGCCTGTAGTGCAGATCCCTGACGATCGCCTTCGCAGTCTTGGTGGTGTGCTTCACCAGCAGGCGGCTATCTGGCGTGAGCTGCCGGGCATCGCTCATCCAGCACACCATGGCCTCGATGTCCTGGGACGACGAGGGCTGATTGTGCGGCCGGCAGAACATGTCACCGCGCGAGACGTCCAGGTCATCGGTGAGGAGAAGGGTGACCGACATGGGCGAGAACGCCTCCGGCACTGGCCCGCTAGCCGTGTCGATCCGCCGGATGGTCGTCGTCAGCCCGGACGGCAGGTGCGTGATCTCGTCTCCCGGCTTGAGCACGCCGCCGGCTACCTGGCCCGCGTAGCCCCGGTAGTCGTGCAGCTCCGGGTCAGTCGCCTGATGCGGCCTGATCACGTACTGAACCGGGAACCTGACGTCGATCAGGTTGCGGTCGGAGGCGATGTGCAGATGCTCAAGGTGATGCAGCAGCGACGGGCCCTCGTACCACGGCATGTTGCCTGATCGCTGCACGACGTTGTCGCCATGCAGCGCCGAGATCGGGATGAACGTCAGGTCGCCGATCTCCAGCTTGGCGGCGAAGGCGGTGAACTCCTCGACGATCGAGTCGAAGACGTCTGAGCTGTAGTCGACCAGGTCCATCTTGTTGACGGCCATGACCAGATGCGGAACTCGGAGCAGGGTCGCCAGGAACGCGTGCCTGCGGCTCTGCTCGGTGAGCCCGTTCCGCGCGTCGACCAGGACGATGGCCAGATCCGCGGTGGACGCGCCAGTGACCATATTGCGCGTGTACTGAATATGCCCGGGCGTGTCGGCGATGATGAACTTGCGCCGGGGCGTGGCGAAGTAACGGTAGGCGACATCGATCGTGATGCCCTGCTCACGCTCTGCTCGCAGGCCGTCGGTCAGCAGGGCGAGGTTCGTGAAGTCCTCGCCGCGCTCCCTGCTCGTTCGCTCGACCGCGGCAAGCTGATCTTCGAAGATCGCCTTGGAGTCGAACAGCAGCCGCCCGATCAGGGTGCTCTTGCCGTCATCGACCGAGCCAGCCGTCGCGAGCCGGAGGATGTCCATATGCCGGGCAGATTCGCTGCCGCTGCCTGCGTCGGTATGCATGGCGGTCATTAGAAGTAGCCCTCCCGCTTGCGGTCTTCCATCGCCGACTCGCTGGCCCTGTCGTCGGCGCGGGTCTGGCCCCGCTCGGTGATCCGGGTCGCCGCGATCTCGGCTATCACATCGTCGACACTTTCCGCCGCCGACTCCACCGCACCGGTACAGGTCATGTCGCCTACGGTCCGGTACCGTACCCTCGCCTCGAAAAGCAGCTCGTCGGATCCCCGCGGCACCACTTCGTGGTCGGGCAGCAGAATCCCGTCTCGCTCGAACACCATCCTGGAATGCGCGAAGTAGATGGAGGGGATCTCCAGCCCTTCTCTGGCGATATAGTGCCAGACGTCCAGTTCGGTCCAATTTGACAGCGGGAAGACCCGGATGTGCTCGCCACGCCGGATCCGGGTGTTGTACAGGTTCCACAGCTCGGGCCGCTGGTTCTTGGGGTCCCACTGGCCGAACTCGTCCCTGAAGGAGAAGACCCGCTCCTTAGCGCGGGCCCGCTCCTCATCCCGCCGCGCGCCGCCGAAGACCGCGTCGAATTTGTGCTCGGCCAGCGCGTCCAGGAGCGTGGTGGTCTGCAGCCGGTTCCGGCTTGCCCACCGCCCGGTCTCGTCGACGACCCGTCCGGCATCGATGGACTCCTGAACCGACGCGACGATCAGGCGCACGCCCACCTCGGCGACCCGCCGGTCCCGGTAGTCGATCACCTCGGCGAAGTTGTGCCCGGTGTCCACATGCATGACCGGGAACGGGATCTTGGCTGGCCAGAAGGCGCGCTCAGCCAGGGCGAGCATGAGGATCGAGTCCTTGCCCCCGGAGAACAGCAGCACCGGCCGCTCGAACTCGGCGGCTACCTCTCGCATGATGTAGATCGACTCAGCCTCGAGGACGTCGAGCTGGGACATCAGGTAATCAGTGCGGGGTGGCGCCATTTGGAGAGCTCCGGATCAGTGGGCGTTTGACGGAGGGGCAGGCGTTGCGCAGCCGGGGCGTGCGCCCCGCACCACGCTGCTGATGGTAGCCAGCAACGTGGGCGCCAGCCCGGCAGTGCTGATGAGGATATCCGGAAGTGACGGGTGCGCCTGGTTGTAGCGCAGGCTCGAGCCGTCAATCCTGGAGGCATGCAGGCCAGCCGCCCTGGCCACGGCGACCGGCGCGGCGGAGTCCCATTCGTACTGGCCGCCGCTGTGTACGTAGGCGTCCGCCTCGCCTGCGATGACCGCAGCAGCCTTGGCCCCGGCTGAGCCGAGGGGCACCAGCTCAGCGCCGAGCCGCTCGGCGAGCTGCTGCACGAAGTCGGGCGGCCTGGAGCGGCTGACGAGAAGCCGGACCGGCTCACGCCGGTCCTTGGCACGGCTGGCTGCCGGATCGGCCGTGCTCAGGACTCGGTCAACGGCGGGCAATGCGACGGCTCCGGCGGTCAGCTCGCCGCGCTCCCAGAGCGCCACGTGTACCGCCCAGTCGGTCCGGCCCGGCTCGCCATACTCCCTGGTGCCATCGAGCGGATCAATGATCCACACGCGGCTTGCGGTCAGCCTGGCCGGGTCGTCGGCGCCTTCCTCCGAGAGCACTGCGTCATCGGGCCGGAGGCGAGCCAGCTCCGCGACAAGGAGCTCGTGTGACTGCCGATCGGCACGGCTCCGCAGGGCGGCGACATCTTCGCCGTCCAGGCCGCCATCGGGCCCTGAGGTCGACCAGAGACTTGCCTGCCGCGACAGCAAGATCACGGGCGAGCTCATTGTCCTGCAAGGTAGTCAGCCGAAACTCCTCTTCGGAGGGATATATGGAGCCTAATACTATATAACGCCGGGAGGGGCTGCCCCGTGCCGGGGCTCCGCTCAGCTCAGCAGCGCTGCTACGGCCGCGAGCGGCGGGGCCTCCCGGTCCCTCGGCGACATCGCGGTCACCGGGAGCGGCCACGGAATGCCCAGTTCCGGGTCGTCGAACGCGATCGACACGTCCTCCGCCGGGTCATGCCACCGGTCTATCCGGTACGACACGTCAGCCGGATCGGTTCGGGCCTGAAAACCGTGCGCGCAGCCGGCCGGAACGTAGAGTGACACCTGCTCGTCGTCCCGCAGCTCGAAGCTCTCCCAGCGCAGGTAGGTCGGCGAGTCGGCCCGCAGATCCACCACGACGTCGAAGATCGCGCCGTACGAGCACCGCACGAGCTTCGCCTCTCCCTTCCCGCGCCTGACGTGCAGGCCGCGAACTACGCCGCGCGCGCGACCTGGAGATGCTGTCCTGCACGAACGCGTCAGGATCAAGCCCGGCTCCCCGCATCACCTCCGCGTCGAAGGTCCGGCAGAAGAAACCACGCTCATCGACATGCGCAGCGGGCTCGAATAGCAATGCGCCGGCAATGCCGCCGACGGGACGGACATTCATGCGGTCTGATTCGACGTGGCTATCAGGCCGTCGTCCGTAGCGGCGGCAGGCCGGCCGGATGGGCTCGGGGCGAGCATGCGGAGCATCGGGTCGAGCTGGCCGGCAGCCAGCAGCTCGTTTATCCGCCGCAGCCGGACGTAACGCGACGACGTGAAGTCCTGATACGTCAGCCCGTGCTCGGTATAGGCATCGACAAGCTCCGCGACCCCCGTGGCTGTGGTCCAGCTCAGCCGGAGGCCAGGAAAGGTGTCCGCTAGCTTGGCGAAGTCGACGCGGTAGTTGCGCAGGTCCGGCCCCGCGCCTTCGGCGAACGACAGCCTCGAGCCAGGTACGGCGCCGCGGACCATCTCGGCAATATCGCGCACCTGGACATTGTCGGCCGACCGGCCCACGTTGAATGCCTGGTCATGCACCACTTCGCGCGGCGCGGTGAGCATCGCGCTGAACGCCGCGGCGATGTCTCTGACGTGCACCAGCGGACGCCACGGCGTCCCGTCGCTTTCCAGCCGCACTTGCCCTGTCGTCATTGCGACAGCCGTCAGGTTGTTCACGACGATGTCCAGGCGCAGCCGCGGCGAAGCGCCGTAGGCGGTGGCATTCCGCAGGTAGGTCGGGCTGAAGCTGTCATCAGCTAGCAGGGACAGAGCCCGCTCGGCCAGTACCTTCGTCTCGCCGTAGGGCGTGACCGGAAACATTTCGCCGTCCTCGGCCACCGCGGCCGAGCCGGACGCGCCATACAGGCTGCACGAGGAGGCAAACAGGAAGCGCTCAGCGCCCGCCTTCTTGGCCGCCTCGGCGAGGCGCAGGGTGCCGTCGAGGTTGACTGAGTGGGTCGCCGCCGGATTCAGGTGACCGAGCGGGTCGTTCGACAGCGCGGCCAGGCAGATCACCGCGTCATAGTCAGCCAGCTCACCGGGTGTCACGTCGCGAATGTCGCGCGCTTGCCAGCCGCCGGACAGGGCGGGGCCTAGATCGCAGCCTTCGTACAGGCCCAGATCCAGGCCATCGACGTGATGCCCGGCCGCCTGCAAGATCGGCACCAGGATGGCCCCGATGTAGCCACGGTCGCCTGCCACCAGAACTCTCACTCGCCAGGTCTCCTACGCCAGTCGGAATCGGCCAGGCCGGAAGGCCGTGGCTGGCCACAAGAGCCCCCGCAGCCTCACTCTGATACGACGTTACTGCGAGTCGCGGGCGCGGGATCCGGTGAACACCAGCATGGCGTCCGGCGGCGGTGCACCGAACAGCGTGGTCACCATGTCCTCGTCGAAGGCTCTGCCGTCGCCGATGTTGCGGAAGTCCCGCACCGATGTGCCGGTGCAGTACACGTCCACGAGCGGGGCACCGCGCTCGGCGAGCATGTCCCTGGCGTCGACGGTGCGGAAGTCGATGCTGTAGCGCGCCAGCCCGGATGTGTTCGGAATCGACGTGTGCAGCTGCGCACCCGAGAACAGCAGGATGCCGCCGGGCGGAGGGAGCACGACTAGGTCCTGCGCCGGCTCGTGATCGATGGCGCCCGGTCGTGCCTGCTGCTCCTTCGTCACCGAACTGGCTGTGGTCAGCCGCTGGGTGTTATTCCGGTAATAGTCAAAGGTGTCAGAGGTGTTCGGCACGGCCTGATCGAACTTCTCCAGGTCAAAGCTCATGGAGTTGTCTGGCCGTACCGGGAAGACTGGAAGCCACCAGTTGAGCTGCTGAGCAGGCGCGCTGTACCAGACATCGCGGTGCCACGGAAAGGCGAACGCCACGCCTGTCGTGAGATGGCCATGCGGGAAGGACGTGCGGGGCTTGGGCACGTCGTAGTGGGTGTACTCAGCAGGCAGGCCCGCTTCAGCGACGATGTCGCAAACCAGCTTTTTCGACCGATCGTCATGGATGAAGCGGGGTTTCCAAGCGCCCAGAATCTTGGCCATCTCGGCGGGCTCGAAATACTCGTGAGCATGCTCCGGGTCATGCGGCCTGAAGAGCTCAGCCAGCTGCTCTCTCGCGTGATCTACAAGATCGCGCACCGACCGCAGGCGGGTCAGCACTATCAGGTCACCGCCGTAAAGGGTCCGGCGAAGCTTGTCGTCGGTCAGATCCGGGTCGATGAAGATGGTCATTGAGATTTCCCCCCACTTGTCAGGCTGGAATGGTCGCCAGAGCGACAACTGATGCGGACTTAAATAAGCCAAAACCCTTCGGGACAAGGGACACACGGGACAAGGGACACAGCAATGTATGCCGCGCAATCTGGCCATTCCATGCTGGCCAATTCGCGGTGAGTGCTCACCTAGCTTGCGTCGGCCGTCAAGTCGCGGCGGGACTTACTCCCTGGCGCAGCGGCCGCCAGGTCGGCGATCGCGGCCGCGTCTGCCGCCGGTTCTCGGGGCGTAGCCAATAGGACGGCGCGCTGAGCCTGTCGGTCTCGCCCATGTCGGTTAACTGCACGATGGCCTAATCCTCCTGCTGCGGGATCGTTCCGACATGGGGGCCCAACTGATGGACGCAAAGCTTACCTCTGCTGCACCTAGTTTCCTGGCAAAGTCGGGAAATGAGAACAGACCCCGCGCTGGCGGTATCACGGCCAGCAGTTCGGCGCTCCTGTGACACGTTGGTGTTTCCGCGCCCACGATTCCTGGCCCGCGTGCCAGCGACCAGCATGCGAAGAAGGTGACGCGATGAAAGTTGCAGTGATCGGCCTCGGCTATGTCGGCACCGTGACTGCAGCTTGCCTGGCCGCCAACGGGCATGACGTCTGGGGAGTCGACGTCGACGCGGCGAAGGTCGCGGAGGTTTCCGACGGCCACAGCCCTGTGACCGAGCCAGGCCTGAGCGAGCTCGTGGCCCAGGTCGTCGCAGGCGGCACATTGCACGCCACGACTTCGTGCGCGGACGCGCTCGAGAGAGCGGACATGTCGCTCGTGTGCGTCGGCACGCCATCGATGGCCCGCGGTGCCACCGACCTGACCTTCATTCGGCGTGCCGTGGACGACATCGCTGCCGCCATGCGCGTCGTCTCTGCCCCGGCGTCAGGCCTGCATAGCGTCGTCATCCGCAGTACCGTGCCGCCAGGCACGGTCGAGAACGTGGTGATCCCCGCGCTGACGAGCCGGCGGCACCGGCACGCTGCTAGGCGCCGCCATGTGTCCGGAATTCCTGCGGGAAGGCTCCGGTGTCGCCGACTTCTTCTCGCCGCCACTGATCGTCGTTGGCACCGCCGACCCGCAGGTCGCGGACGCGGTTACCGACGTGTTCGCGTTCCTCGAGCAGCCTGTGCAGGTGGTGGACATCCGGATCGCGGAGGCGCTGAAGTACGCCTGCAACGCATTCCACGCCACCAAGGTGTCGTTCACGAACGAGCTGTCGCGGATCTTCCGGCTGCTGGGAGTGGATTCCCGTGCGGTCATGTCGCTGTTCTGCCAGGACGAGGTGCTCAACATCTCGCCGAGCTACCTCAGGCCTGGCTTCGCCTTCGGCGGATCCTGCTTGCCCAAGGATCTCAGGTCGCTGCTGCAGCTTGCCCGTGCGAACGGCGCCGACCTGCCGTTGCTGGCCGGCACGCTGGCCACGAATGAGCTGGTCATCAACGAGGTCGTGGACCGCGTGGTCGGATGCGACGCGCGCACCGTCGCGCTGCTTGGCCTGAGCTTCAAGATGAACACCGACGACCTGCGCGAGAGCCCCAACGTGGAACTGGCGGAACGGCTCATCGGCAAGGGCTACGACCTGCACATCTATGACCAGGTCGTCAATCCGGATCGCCTCGTCGGCGCCAACCGCCGCTACGTAGAGTCGAAGCTGCCGCACCTGCGGACGGCTGCTGACGCGCGAGCCGGGCGAGGCCCTCAGGGACGCCGACGTCGCGATCGTGTCGTCCAGCGATCAGTCGATGCTCGACGCGCTGCTCGCGTCTCCGCCGCGCCACCTGATTGATATCAACGGGCGCCTGGGCGACAGCGTCGAGGCACTGCCGGGCTACGAAGGGCTCGGCTGGTGAGCCGCATCCTGATCATCGTTCAGAACCTGCCGGTGCCGTTCGACAGGCGCGTATGGCTTGAATGTCAGGCGCTCGTTTCCGCTGGTCACCAGGTCGCCGTTATCTGCCCTAAGGGTGCTGGCGACCCTGCCTACGCCGTACTCAATACAGTGCAGCTCTACAAATACCGGCCGTACGCGCCCGGCGGCAGCAAGATCGGCTTCATCACCGAATACGCATACTCCTTCATCGCCACGGCGTGGCTGACAGTGAAGGCGAGGCGGTCAGGCCGGTTCGACGCGATTCAGGCGTGCAATCCGCCGGATATCTTCTGGCCCATCGCGCTCGTGCTGCGGCGCCTTGACCGCACTGTGTTCGTATTCGATCATCACGACCTGTGTCCCGAGCTGTTCGAGTCTCGGTTCGCCGACGGGCCGAGGCTGCCACTCAGGGGGTTGCTGGCACTTGAGCGCAGGACCCACGGACCGCAGACCACGTCATCTCGACTAATGAGTCGTACCGGGAGATCGCCATCACCCGAAGCGGGAAGGCGAGCACTGACGTGACCGTCGTCCGCACCGGGCCAGATCCGGACCGGCTGTGCCGCGGCCCGGCTGAGCCCGGCCTGCGCCGAGGCCGGCCGTTCCTGGCCGTATACATAGGCGTGATGGGACCGCAGGACGGGGTCGACATCGTCTTGCGAGCCGCCGCGGTCATCGTGCACGAGTTCGGCCGCGAGGATATCGCGATCACGCTAATCGGCTCCGGCGACTGCTTCGATGACCTGGTCGCGCTGCGTGACGAGCTGGATCTCGCCGGTCACGTGGAGTTCACCGGCAGGGCGCCGGACGAGCTGGTCCGCCGGATCATGTCAACGGCAGACGTAGGACTGTCGCCGGACCCGAAGAATCCGCTGAACGACGTGTCCACGATGAACAAGACGATGGAGTACATGGCATTCGAGCTTCCGGTGGTCGCGTTCGACCTGCGCGAGACCCGCGTTTCAGCAGGCGACGCCGCTGTCTACGTCAAGCCGAACGACGTGCATGACTACGCCGCGGCCATCGTGGATCTCATAGACGACGAGTCAAGACGCGCCCAGCTCGGGAAGCTGGGACGGGCCCGGGTGGAGCAGGAACTCGCCTGGAGCCACCAGGAGCGCGCTTACCTGGGCGTCTACCAGGCCCTCCTGGAGGGCGACGGAACTTCACGGGGGGCCGGGGCCTGAGATGTGCGGCATCGCAGGCTGCTACCAGCAGGCGGACGGGCAGAAGCTGGTCGACGTCATGAGCGACCGGATCGCGCACCGCGGACCGGACTCAGCCGGAGTCTGGAGCCACGAGGATGACCACCTCTCGGTGCACCTCGGCTTTCGGCGGCTCTCGATCATCGACCTCACCACGGCAGCCGATCAGCCGCTGCGCAAGAACGGGCTGACGCTTGTCTACAACGGCGAGCTGTACAACTACCGGGCGCTGCGAGCCGAGCTGATCGCCCGCGGCACCCACTTCGTCACCAACTCCGACACCGAGGTCGTGCTGGAGGCCTGGCGATGCTGGGGGCCTGGCGCACTCCGCCGATTCCGCGGCATGTTCGCTTTCGCGCTGTTCGACGACGACACCGGCAATCTGGTCCTGGCCCGTGACCCGTTCGGCATTAAGCCGCTGTACTACCTGCCCCGCGGCGGCGGCGTGGTCTTCGCTTCCGAGCTCAAGGCGCTGGTCGCTGCGGTCGGCAGCGAGCTGCGGGTTGAGCCGGGCGCGCTGATCGCCTCGATGCTCTATTACTGGCTGCCCGAGCAGCGCTGCGCGATCGACAAGGTGCGGAAGCTGCCCGGCGGCTCTTGGGCGATCCTCAGCCCTGATGGCGCTTGCACCGTCCGGCAGTACTGGAACATCGCGGACGTCGCCGCGCAGGCTGAGGCCGGGCCGCCTGCCGACCTGGTCCAGGTCATCGAGGAGTCGGTCGCCGCGCACCTGGTTGCTGACGTGCCGATCTCGTCGTTCCTGTCCGGCGGCCTCGATTCGAGCATCATCACCGTGCTTGCCCATCAGGCAGATGCCGCGATCGATGCCTACACGATCACCTTCCGGCCCGAGGATCAGCGGCTGGAGGCGATGCCGGACGACGCCATCTACGCCCGGAAAGTAGCGGCTCGCTACGGCATCGATCTGCACGAGATCGAGATCTCGCCGGACATCGTCGACCTGCTGCCGCGCATGGTCGACGTTCTCGATGAGCCGATCGGAGACCCGGCCGCGATCAATACGCTGCTCATGTGCGAGGCCGCCAGGGCACGCGGCGTGAAGGTCGTCCTGTCCGGGATGGGCGCCGACGAGCTGTTCGGCGGCTATCGCAAGCATCTGGCTTGCATGCTCGCTGGCAAGTACCGCAGGCTGCCGGCCGGCCTGCGACACAATCTCGTCGGGCCCGCCGTCGAACGCCTGCCCGTCGCTGTGGCGGGTCATGGACTGCGGCACGCGCGCTGGGCGAAGCGCTTCCTGACTTTCGCCGAACTGCCAGAGGAGCCGAGGTTCCGTCGCAGCTACACGCTGTATGACTCAGCTGACCTCGCCGATTTGCTGAGCCCGGATCTCGGCGGCTACGTGACCGGCGATCCTCGACGAGCACCGCGCGGTGTACGACGACAACGTGCTGGCCGACGAGGTCAACCGGATGTGCCTCGCCGACTCGCGGATGTTCCTGCCGGGGCTCAATCTCGCCTACACCGACCGGGCCAGCATGGCCACGTCGGTGGAAGTCCGCGTCCCGTTCGTCGACCCGATCGTGGCGCAGGCGGCGTTCTCGATACCGGGTAGCGCGAAGATCCGGCGAGCGTCAGGGCAAGATCGCACTCAAGCGCGCAGCCGAGAACTGGCTGCCGCGGGAGATCGTGCACCGTCCCAAAGCGTCGTTCAGCGCCCCGCTCCGCGCCTGGGTGCAGCGTGACCTGCGAGAGGTCATCCAGGACGTGCTCGTCGGCGGCCAGCTGACGACGTCGGGGATGATCCGGCGCGATGGGCTGATGCAGCTGATAGCTGACGACCAGGCCGGCCGGGAGGACCGGTCCAAGCAGATCTGGCAGCTGCTGACGCTTGAGCTGTGGTATCGCAACGCCCAGTCGATGGGCGTCGCAACATGACGGTGGCGGCCACCCGACCGGCCGGCAGAAGCGACCTGGGAACACGATGAAGCAGATAGCGCAGAACTACAAGTCCGGAGACCTGACAGTCCTCGACGTGCCAGCTCCGGTATGCCGTCCTGGCGGCGTGCTCGTGCAGTCGCTGTTCTCCCTGATCTCCACCGGCACAGAGATGATGAAGCTGACCGAGGCCAAGATGTCGATGGTCGGCAAAGCCCGGGCGCGACCCGACCAGGTCCGGAAGGTACTGGACTCGGTGACGCAGCAAGGCGCGGTTAGCACCTACAAGAAGGTGATGAACCGGCTGGACTCCTATACGCCGCTGGGCTACTCACTGTGCGGCGTGGTAGTGGAGGTCGGCCGGGGCGCCGAGGAATTCAAGGTCGGACAGCTAGTTGCCGCAGCCGGGAACGAGCACGCCCTGCACGCCGAGTACAACTGGGTCCCGGTCAATCTGTGCGTGCCAGTTCCGTCCGGCGTTGCCCCCGAGCATGCAGCCTTCGCCACTGTGGGCGCGATCGCCATGCAGGGTGTCAGGCGTGCCGAGGTGCAGCTTGGCGACGCGGCATGCGTTATCGGACTTGGGCTCGTCGGCCAGCTGGTCGTCCGGCTGCTGATCGCCGCCGGGGTTCGGGTAGTCGGGCTCGACATGATCGAAGACCGCTGCCGGCTGGCCGAGAAGGCGGGCGCAATCGTGTGCGCCGCGCCTACGGAGGAGGGCCTGACCGCCGTTCAGCAGGCTCTGGCGGAGATGACTGAAGGCCGTGGCGCCGACCACGTCCTGCTGGCCGCGGGCGGTACGTCCAACGGCCCGGTCGAGACAGCGGCGAGACTGGCGCGCGACCGCGCTCGGGTTGTGGACATTGGCAAGACCAAGCTGGACCTGCCCTGGAACGCCTACTACGACAAGGAACTTGACGTCCGTTTCTCCCGGTCGTACGGCCCAGGCCGATACGACGAGCGCTACGAGCTTGACGGCATCGATTATCCGGCGGGCTACGTCCGGTGGACTGAGCGGCGCAACCTTGCCTGCTTCCTCGACCTCATCGCCCATCAGGACCTCGAGGTCGATTCACTCGTATCCGGAGTCTTCCCGCTGGAGCAGGCCAGCCAGGTGTATGCCGACCTCGCCTCCGGCTCGCTCGGCGGCGTAGGCATTCTGCTTGAGTACCCCGACCGCCCCGCTGGGACCGAGCGGCCGGAAGCGAGCCGGATCCTCCCCGCGGCTGGCCAGGCTGCCAGGGCGGCCGGCTCAGGGAGACTGGCGATCGGGTTCATCGGGGCCGGGAACTACGCGTCCTCGATGCTGCTGCCGCATCTGGCGCGGCTGGGCACGGTACAGCTCACGCATGTCGCGACCACCCGCTCCCTGTCTGCGGTCAACGCGCAGCGGCGGTTCGGCTTCACCTCTGCCTCTACCACCGCTGATGCCGTGCTCGACGACGCCTCCCTGGACGCGATATTCATCGTGACGCGCCACCACACCCACGCCGATCTGGTCTGCCGCGCCCTGCAGACCGGCAAGGCCGTCTTTGTCGAGAAGCCGCTCGCGCTCACCACCGACGAACTCCAGCTGATTATCGACACGATCGCGAGCACCGGCAATGACCGGCTGATGGTGGGGTTCAACCGGCGATTCGCACCACTGCTCGGCCAGCTGAAGTCGAAGTTCGGCGAGCCGGAGTCCGGCTCGGTGGCGCGCTATCTGGTCAACGCCGGCCGGCTGGACTCCGACAGCTGGTACCGCAACGAAGAACTGGCCGGCTCGCGCTTTGTCGGCGAAGGCGGGCACTTTATCGACACGCTGAGCTGGTGGGCCGGCAGCATGCCTACCGAGGTGTACGCCGTGCCCGGGCCTGAGCATGATGACCTGCAGGCCACCTTGCGCTTCAGCAACGGATCGACTGGCACGATCACGTATGTCACCGGCGGCAACCCTCGCTTCCCGAAGGAGACGCTGGACGCAGCCGCAGGCGGCCGGAATGCCCGGCTTGACAACTTCCGCCAGGCGGCGGTCTGGGCCGGGCGGAGCCGGACGACCATGCGATCGCGCGGCGGCCAGGACAAGGGTCAGCGCCATCAGCTCGAGCGGTTCGTGGCGGCCTGCCAGTCCGGCTCACCGATGCCGATCTCAGTCGATTCCCTGGTGGCGACCACTCGCGCGACGATCGCGGTAGCGCAGAGCCTGGTGAGCGGCGGGCCGGAGCCAGTATGAGCACCGGGCAAGGATCGGGGCTCGGCTGGTACGCCCGGCGGCTTGCCCGCATGTCGCCGGCTGAAATCCTGTGGCGCGGGCGCGACCAGGCAGTTAAGGCGGCTTGGTCGGGTAAGCAGGTGCACCGTGACCTGATCGGCACCGGGGCTTCGGCGGCAGCAGCGGATCGGCGCTTTATCTCGGTGATCCCGCCGGATGCTGCAGCACTGGTACCGGACGCGGCGCGGGCGGCCGTGCTTGCGGCCGCAGACCAGCTGATGCGCGGCCACTGGGAGGTGCTGGGGGCTGGCAGGACCGACATGGTCGCGCCGGACTGGTTCCTTGACCCCCTGTCCGGACGCCGGGCGCCGGCGGACCGTTACGCCTTCAGGATCAACCACCGCTCCGAGGAGCAGACCGGGAATATCAAGCAGATCTGGGAGGTTTCCCGGCTTCAGCACCTCACGCTGCTGGCGACTGCATGGTTCCTGAGCCATGACGAAGCCTACGCGCGCCGCGTTGCCGAGCAGCTGCGCTCCTGGTGGCGGGATAACCCCTACCTGTCGGGGGTTCACTGGACCAGCGGCATCGAGGTCGGCATCCGCCTCATCAGCATGACCTGGATCCGGCGGCTCATGGACGACTGGCCGAAGGTTGCCGATCTGTTCGAGCACGATGAGCTCGCAGTTCGCCAGATCCGCTGGCACCAGGAGTTCCTCGCCGGATTCCGGAGCCGAGGCTCGTCAGCCAATAATCACGTCATCGCTGAGGCTGCCGGGCAGCTCGTCGCTAGCTGTGCGTTCCCGTGGTTTGCCGAGAGTGACCGCTGGCGGCGCAAGTCCGCTCGGCTGCTGGAGCGCGAGCTCATCCGCAATACCTTCCCGTCTGGCATCGGTCGCGAGCTTGCCTCCGACTACCAGAGTTTCATCGCGGAGCTCGGCCTGCTCGCCGCGGTCGAGGCCAGGGCGGCTGGCTTTCCGATGGGCGAAGCGGCATGGGCGCGGCTGTGCGCCCTGGTCGATAGCGGCGCGGCCCTGCTCGACCAGCAGATGCGGCCCCCGCGGCAAGGCGACGGCGACGAGGGCCGCGCGCTGCTGCTGGATGCGCCGACTGCGAACCGATGGCCTTCGCTGCTTGCGGTCGGCGAGGCGCTCTTCGGTCGGCTGGACTGGTGGCCAGCCGACCACGGCGGACTCAGCCAGCTCGATCATTGCCGCGCTAGCGCCGAAACGTCCGGTGGCGGGTCGGCCGCCGGACCGGCCATGGCAGTTCGCCGATGCCGGAATTGCTCTGCTGCGCACGACCGATAGGCATGATCCGGAGATCTGGTGCCGCTGCGACGGCGGTCCGCACGGCTACCTGAAGATTGCTGCTCACGCTCACGCCGACGCGCTGTCGGTCGAAGTGCGATATGGCGGCGTCGATGTTCTGGCTGACCCGGGTACCTTCTGCTACCACGGCGACCCGGCGTGGCGGTCGTACTTCCGCTCGACCATCGCGCACAACACGATCGAGCTCGACGGCATGAACCAGTCGGCCGAAGGCGGTCCGTTCCTCTGGATTCGCCACGCGAACGGCAAGGAGATAGCTGCGGTCGATGCCGGAGACTTCGCTGAGTGGACAGCAGAGCACGATGGCTATCTGGCGCTGAAGCCACCGACGCGACACCGTCGCTGCGTGCGCCTGGACCGCGCGTCGCGCGGCATCGACATCGTCGATGAGATCGAGCGGCGGCCACGATGTCTGCCTGACCTTCCACCTGGGACCCGATATCCGGGCGGAGCTCGACCATACGTTTGCCTCGCTTCGCTGGCCGGACGCACCGGTGCCAGGGGCGGCGATGCTAGACCTGCCAGGCTGCCTGCGCTGGACCCTCCATCGCGGCGAGACTGATCCGATCCTCGGCTGGTACTCCCCAGGCCTGGGCAGGCGCGTTCCGACCTATACCCTTGTCGGCAGGGGATCGTCTGCACCTGGCGTGCCGCTATGCACCCGCCTGGAATTTCTCGACGTCGGCAACAACACTAATGCCGCAGATAATGCGCATTCCGCGGCATATCCTGGCCGCGACATTCCGGCCGCAGATTCATCAAGGATCACTAGGGAGAACCGATGATAGGCCGCGGCTGGGTGGATGAGCCAGAGAACGCCAACCCGAGTGACGGGCGCGATGCCGACGCGGCAGCGTCGGCTCGCGCCGCCAGGGATGAAGAGCCCGACCGGGTTTGGACCAACGAGGACTTTACTGTTGATAACGATCTTGCCGATGACGAAGTTACTGCTGATGATCTTGTTGTGGGGTTGCCGACCCGGCCTGTCGTCGGCCCGGCGATCCGCCGTAACGCCCGCTGGTGGTGCGCCGCAGGCCTGATCGGACTCTCCTCGGGGCAGCGGTGTTTACCAAACTACTGCCGCCGCCCTACAAGGCGACGAGCTCTGTGCTGCTTAGCCAGGCAGCGAGCCAGAGATGCGTCCGACGGGATGCTCACCGAGATATCAGATTGCGCAGAGCCACAAGGTTGCGGAAGCTGCCATGCGCAAGCTCGGCGTGCCAGTGAACGCCAAGAGCGTCCAGACGTTCCTCAGCGACTACACGGCTACGACACAATCCCAGGGACCCACCGGGGTGCTGCAGTTCACCGCGAAGGCGACGTCGTCAAGCACCGCTAGTCAGCCGGGCACAGGCCGTGGCCGAGGCCTTCCTGCAGGTACGGAACGCCGAGCTAGACAGCGAGCTGGCTGCCACGATCGGCGCGATCGACAATCAGGTGAACCAGGACACGCAGCAGGTGAACCTGCTGACTCAGAAGATCCTCACATTGCAGTCAAAGCAGTCTCCGTCTGCCGCCCGGCAGGCCGAGATCATAGCGAGATCGGTAGCCTGACAGGCCAGCGAAAGCTGGCCAGCGGCATCCTGGCGGGCCTCGTTGCGGCCGCAAAGTCCTACGAGACGACGGCGAAGGTGGCTAATGATTCGGTCCTGCAGGGCAGCAGCATCCTCGATCCGGCGATGGCGACTACCGCGCTCGCGGTTTAAGTATCCCGTGCTGTACCTCGGCGGCGGGCTTGCCGGTGGCCTGGCTGTCGGCCTGGGGCTAGTCGCCATGCTGGCGTTGGTATCGACCCGGCTCCGCCGCCGGGACGATATCGCGCGTGCGATAGGCGGGCCGGTTCGGCTCAGCCTGGGCCGTGTGCGGCTCGCCGGCCGCGGCATGGCGGCGGCCAAGAAGCCGGAAATCCGGCAGATCGTCGCTCATCTGCGGCGCGTGATGCCTCGCGGTAGCTCCGGCCCGGCCGCACTCGCGCTCGTTGCCCTGGACGCGCCGGACGTCGCGGGAGTCGCGCTCGTATCGCTGGCCTTGTCTTATGCGCGCGAAGGCAAGCGCGTCATCGTCGCCGATCTCTCGCCGGATGGCACTGCCGGTCGCCTGATGGGACGCACCGATCCGGGCGTACACAATGTCACCGTCGATGGCCAGCAGCTGGTCATCGCCAATCCCGATGCCGGTGAGGTCACGCCCATCGGGCCGCTTGGCGCTTCGGTGCCTGACGACGCTCACGGGCCCGGCCGTCCATTGGATCGCGTCTACGCCGCAGCAGAAGTGATGCTCACCCTGACCATGCTGGATCCGGCGTTTGGGGCCGATCACCTGCCTACCTGGGCGGCCGACAGCGCGGTAGTTCTCACCGCCGGCGAGTCCACGGGCACGAAGATCCACACCATTGGGCAACTAATCCGACTCGCCGGGGTATCCCTGGTCTCAGCGATCTTGCTTGGTGCCGAGAAGAACGATGTGAGCTTCGGCGCCATCGGACCTGCGGGTGACTAGCTGGGCTGCTGGCGAGGTGGCCGAGCAGGGCACGCCTGGAATCGCTGACGGACTGGCGGCCGGGCGAGACGGGACGCGTAACCAGGTCGCCTCAACCACTGTCAGCAACTGATTAACGACGGCCGCCCGGTCACCAGCTGCCCTGCCGGTCACGTGATCCCTGGTTATCGAGTTTGCTCGTCGCCGGCTTCAGCCGCTTCCTGCTTGCGGAAGACGAGCAGTTCGCTCCAGCCATCGCTCATCGGCACGAACGTGCTGCCGACCAGAGTCAGGCCCGTCCGGTCGAGCAGGTCAATTGTCCACTGCCGAGGGATCATCGAGTAGAGCGTTATGCTCTCGGAGACCCAGGTACTGGTGGTGGTCTCGTCCATGCAGTTCTCTGTGACGATATCGAATGCGACCGCTCCGCCCGGCCGGACTACTCGTGCCATTTCCCACCAGTAGCCGACCGTGGTTACTAGCGGCACGTAGACGAAGAGCTTGTGGGCATGCACCAGGTCCACCGAGCCGGACGCGGTCTGTGACAACGTCCGGCCGTCTGGATCGCGCAGCTCGACATTTGGAAGCTTGCTGAGGTGCGGAAGCCAGTCCCTGGCCGTCTCATAAGCTTCGTAGACCTCAGGCTGCAGCGCGGCAATGACCTTCTCCGCGTAACGGCCGGTGCCAGGGCCGATCTCACAGACCCGGCCGGACCGGCGCGCTCAGGTCAGCCAGCTTCAGCATTTCCCGCACTGCTCGCCACAGTTGCACCGGGCTTGGCACTGAACTGGTCAATGTAATCCGTCAGCGAGAGATTGGCGCGCTGCGCCGCGGCAAGCGTCCTGCGCGCGGAGATAAACGACTGGATCGCGGCATCGCTGCTACAGTCCTCGGACGACCTGAACTCCGGTCGGCCGAAGCGCCCGGTTTATGCTCGTATGAATTCTGGTCATGACGGTCATTGTTATTCCAACGTGAGGGGCTGGTCACTATCGCGTAGGCCGGGCCGCAGGTTGTGTGCTCGCGTTACCAAACCGTACCCAGCGTTGTTGTTGCCAACGAAGCGGTCGGCAATACACAGACAGCGCCTTTGCTGACTTTATGGGATGGCCGGGGTCAGCACGCTGCTGGCGTCCTCGCCATAGCGACCGCGCCAGAGCGACCAGCTCACGGTCTCGCCGTCGGCCAGCGCCATGAACGCCACGGACCGTTGTAGACATTGCCGGTGAAGTGGTTGTCCTGGCCGAACGTGATGTGATGCTCGACTGCCGTGCCTTGATATGGGCTCCACGAGGGATCACTGCCATATTCGGAGAACACTCCCGACGTACCCGCACCCTCGCGCTGCCGTGCAGTCGGGGCCGATGGCGGCCGGATCGAAGCTGAAGTTGTTGTCGTCAACGTCGACGTTCTGGGTTTTCCAGCGGCACAGATCGTAGTAGTCCGGAGTCTGGCTGACAGTGGCATGCCGCAACGCAGACTTGGTGCATGACCTGATGTTGGCTACTGCCGGATCAACCAGCGTGCAGGCGCCGGATGAACTGTTGTCCGGAGAGCCGCAGAATCTGTTGGAGTTCTCCCACAAGATCACGCCACTCCAGTTATTGACGAACGTGTTTCGCGTAATCTGAAAGGATTTGCTGTAGCTAGTCGCGACTCTGCTATCTGAGCCGGACTCAGACACGTAGATAGCCGGCGTGGGGAAGCCAGGACTAGATGGACCTAGGCCGACGGCATTGTGGACGAAATAATTATCCGCTATACGCGCGTTGTAGCTGATTTCATATATCAGCGCCTCGGAGTAGTTATCATCGAAGTAGTTATCCGAGATATTGAACCCACGATTATTTGTGTCCGCCCAGATGCCGACACTGTGATTACCGTGCACCCAGTTGTGCTCGATGCTGGCGCCGTTGACATCCCAGAATTTGCCACCGCCGCTGCAGCCGCAGCCGGAGTTGTGCTTCTCCCAGTTGTAGGTATCGTTCTGGGCAATCTCGTTGTCATCCAGAGTCAGGCCAGCCGGACCTGCGACAGAGTACGCATTGAAGCCGTATTGCTGATTCTTTAGCAGGCAGTCGTAAAGCAGAGTGTCCCGGCTGCCGAGCATTACACCTGCCCCTGCGTTATCTTGTATTGTCGTGTGATCAATGGTCCAGCCGGGAGCAGAGTTGGCATTGACCGCACCCTGGTTAAAGTTGCCACCTGGTGTGCCGAAGTTTTCGATCGTGAGATAGCTGATCGTCACGTCCGCGGCGTTGTCAGCGAAGGCAAAATCGTTAGCCTGCTGTCCGTCCAGGACGGCGCCCGGTGCGCCGACGAAGGTCGAGCCAGTGCCCGGCTGAATCTGCGTGTACCGGCCGGGGCCGAGAGTGTGGGTACCGGGCGCGAACCAGTAGGTCGTGTGCGGGCGCTTCCAGTTGACACGCGAGTCATCGCCAGCCGGGACTGATACTGCTCCGGCCGGCCGTGAGGATGGCCCGCCGCCCAGAATGCTGCTGTTTCCGCATACCCGGACATGATGTGCCGGCATGGCGAGCGCCGATGTCACCGGTTTTGGTTGCGGCGGTGACTTCGCTGTCACCCAGGCGACGCTGGCAGCTATCACGGCCGCCGCGAGCACGAGTCCGCCGCCGACGACTGCTAGACGCCGGGCGCCGGCTTTCTGAGTCATGTCATGCGGGGTTGGCGATGGCGTAGCGGTAGATCTCGACGAGCTGGCCGATGTTGCGGTCAGGGTCGAAGTGCTTCTGGTAGGTCTCGCGGGCCTGGGAGCCGTAGGCCAGGTACCGGTCCGGGTCGGCCGCCACATCGGCGATCGCCGCGCCGAGCGCCGCGGCGTCACCGGGAGGGAACAGCACCCCGTCGGTGCCGTGGGTGATCAGCTCGGTGAACGCGCCATGCCCCGCCGCGATCGGCGGCGCCCCGGCCGCCATCGCCTCGACCGCGACCAGGCCGAACGGCTCCTCCCAGGTCGAGGGCAGCAGCACCGCCCGGGCCCGGGCCATCAGCTCCGAGCACCCGGCCTCATCGGCATGCCCCGCCATCTGCACCGAGCGCCGCGCCGACGCCCACGCCGCCACCTCCCGCTCCAGCACCCCCGCCCCCGCGATCACCAGCCGCAGCCCGCCGCCATCCGGCCGGCCCCGCCGGTAACAATCCCAGCCCGCCATCAGCAGCCGCACGCCCTTAGCCTCATCCAGCCGCCCGGCATACAGCACCATGTCCTCGCGCGGCACCTGCGGCAGGCCGCGGCCCGGAATCAGGTTATGCCGGACGAACACCCGCTCACCGGCCAGGTCAAGCCCCGCCAGCAGGTCACGCTGCGACGCCGAGATGAACACATACGCCGACACCATCGACCGCCACGCCTGCCGGTGCGCGCCATTAGCCACCACCACCGCCGCCGTCGCCAGCCGCGAACCCTTAAAACAGCCATGCACCACCGCCTGGAACGCCGACCCGTCCACGCAGTCATGACACACCGCGCCGTCCCGCAGGAAATTGCCGCTGGCGCATGCGTAGCGGTAGTTATGCATGGTGAGCACGACCGGGACGGCGGCGTCCCGGCACGCATACAGCACCGCCGGGCTCAGCAGCGGGAACGTGTTATGCATATGCACCACATCCGGCCGCCGCCGCGCCAGCGCCGCCCGCAGCTCACGGTAAGCCTCCCGGCTCCACACCGCCCGGCCCGGCAGCGCCGCCTTCCGCGCCAGCGACCAGCCCTCAATCTCATCACTATCCCGCTCGAACCGCACCACCTCATGCCCCAGCCCCACCAGCGCAGCCCGTTCCCGGTCCACCACCCGGTTCTCACCACTAGGCGCCGACGACCGATACCGGTTATGCACCACCATGACTCTCAACCGGGCCCCCGGGACGTTACCGGTACCAGCAACGAGGCTGCGAGTGCCAGTTCGAGGAAGTACAGCGACGGAGAGCTCAGGCCGGTCTCGGTGAACGAGGAGACCAGACAGTACGTGACCAGGAACAGGGCAATGGCCCGCTGCGGCCCAAGTGGCCGGAAGTAGGCACTGACAAGCACGAACAGCAGCATGGCCGCAGTGAGGACAACGCCGACGAGGCCAAGATCGAGGTAGGACCCGAGCCAGTTGCTGTCGATCGACAGGCCGTTGAACGACAGGTTCGACAGACCGAAGCCGAAGATCACCTGAAACTCGTTACGCGGAGCACTGAGCAGCGCGGTCCAGACATTGGTGCGCCCGGTGAGGCTCGTCAGCTGCGTGCGTGCCCTGTCCGCGGGCCAGCCAGGTGGTCAGGAAACCGGACAGCGTAATCGCGGCGATCGACGTGACGACGCCAATAGCCGCGAAAAGCTTGCGCACCCTGGACCTGGCGCGGAAGAGGCTGATGCCGCCGACGAGGAGTCCGGCCAGCAACCCAACCAGGGCAGTTCTGGTATGCGTAAGGAGCAGGACGGGAATGCCGATCACCGCGGCAAGAAGGGCCAGCCGCCCGGAAACCAGACTGCACATCCACAGCAGGATCACGATGCCGACCAGCACCGCGGCGTAGTGCGCCACCTGCGTCGGCGGGTCAGGCCAGATCGCGCCCTCGAGCCGGCCCTGCGCCAGCGCGGTTTTGGGCGCGACAAGAATGCCGAGAAGCGTGACCCCGAGTACGGCCGATAGCGCGACCAGATGACTGCGGACGAGCAGCATGTCGCGCCGGCCCCACCACGGAGTCAGCAGCCAGAGCGTGGCTACGAATCCGGCCATCCGGAAGGTCCGGTAGATAGTCCCGAGGTGGCCCGGTTCCAGCATGACGATGAATGCCGACAGGGCAAGCAAGCTCACGATGCACAAGTAGGCATTGGGCCGTATCAGCAGCCGGCGATTGACCGTGAGAGCGACCAGCAGGGCCAGGGGCAGCGCACCCTGAGTGACCAGCTTGCCGACGGACGACGGGATGTGAATGGCGAGCGGCTCACCGCTCCACGTCGAGGAGTAGTAGGTCAGCACGTTGACGACTAGCAGGCCCCAGGTCAGCGTCACCCTGCGCCGCACCCAGCGCTCGTCGGCTGGCGAGGCGTCGAGCAGCGGAATGTCCCGGCGAAGCCGGGGCAGCGTAGCTGATGCGCTCATCTAGGAATCCCTCATGCCGAGACCGACTGCCGCGAGCCCGCTGCGAGCCGTCGGCGACGCAAGCCGGACGACGCTGGCGTGGCACCGAGGCTGTCATCTGACTTGTCTGCGCCGACGAGCACGGCTGAGACCAGCCGCATTCCGGCCAGCCGGATCATCTCGCCCGTTGACTTCAGGCTCGGCGTCGCTGACCGTCCCGCGGTCACAAAGACCACCACATCTGTCGTCCATGTCGCCAGGAACTCGGCACCGAATGTGGCATCAAGCGAGGCAATGGTGAGAAGCAGGTCCGCCGACTCGTAGACGGCGGCCAGAGCCTTGCCAGGGCGCATGCGTGGAGCCATCTGGGAGGCAGGGCGGATGGGACCGACAGGGAGGCGATCGGAGGGATCGGGAACGGCCACGACAATCCGTTCGCGTTCGGTGCCGGCGAACTGCACACCCGGGTCACTGACCTTGAGCAGCCTTGCTGCCGGCGCACCGTCAGCTAGGTCTGCCAGCACGACCCGCCTGCCCTGCTGCGCGAATGTTCTGGCCAGACTGACCAGGGCCGACGCCGCGACGTCGGCGTTCCCAACCGGAACCAGAGCCAGCGTGGCTGCCGTCCCGTGGCGGTCGCGCACAGTGCTGCGCAGATGGGCGACTAGTCGCGGCATGTCTCCGGTGCGGGCGGTCGCGCGCACTCGGCGACCCGGCACCCAGCTGGCCGTGCGCACCTTACCGATCGTGAGCTTTACCGGCGCACCCAGGACTCTGGCGATATCCCGTCGTCGCCGCAGCCGGTCTGACGCTGCCGCATCGACCAGGACCACTCCGAGGCCGACAGCGAGTCCCGCGACAAGTCCGGCGAACCCGGATATCAGTGCGATGTGCTTCCGCGACGGAGGGATCACAGCGGCAGGGTCGATCACCTCGGTTCCCTTGATCATCGACAACGTGACCAGCGGGTAATTCGCTACTTCGTATTTCAGCGCTCCGACTTTGGCGGCCGTCGCCTGCTCGCTGGCCAGCAGGCCGCTGAGCTTCTTGTCGTCGCGCTGTGCTGACTTAGAGAGGGTTGACTCCGCGGCGGTGATTTGCTGTGCGATGTCGTTGAACTGATCGGTTACCACGAAGATCTGCTGGTTTAGCGTCGGCACGTCGATTTGCCGCTCGATATTGAGCAGCTTGGCCCGGTCCTGCATGAACGCTGCAGCCAGGGCATTCGCCTGGCGCTCCGCTTGGCTGGCGGACGCCGCGTTGGCCGTGATCTGCAACAGCTCATTGGTTAGCGCCGAGACTGTGTACGAATGGGCGAAGCTGGTCACGCTCTCATGGAGGCCTAGCGTGTGCAGCGCGCCAGCGGCGACCTGTGATGTCTGGGCGATCGTGACGTCGCCCTGCATCTGGCTCGCAGGATCCAGGTCAGGATTGTTAGTGATCTGGACCAACGTGGCCGCCCGATAGGCAGGCGGAGCGGCGACGAACAGGCATCCGCTGACTGCCAGCCCAGCTACCGCGGCAGCGCCGACCAGCCAGACACGGCGCCGCAGCGCTCCTCTGAGGGCGCGCAAGCTGATGAGACCGCGGGGAGCGTCACCTTGCCGATACCGGGATGCGGTGAAGCTGTCACCGACGGTGCGTGCACTGGCGTGGTCGTTGGTGGTGCCGGGCGGGGCCGGGGTCACCGCCGGTTCTCCGGTGTGCTGCCGGTCAGCCGGGCGACCTGCTTGTGCTGGGCTGGCGGACGCGGCCCGGACGTCTGGCCGAGCTGGAGCAGCCGCCCGGTCGTACGATCGGCAGGATCGGGGTCAGCAGACCAGGATCCCGCCGATATCCACCCCGGCATTAGAAGCGCTCAGCGCCACCCGGGCGAGCTGCTCAGCAGTCGCCGCCCCCGCCGACACCCCCAGCACCGTCGCAGTCGCCGGCATCGCCGCCAGCCGCGGATTACGGCTGTCAACAACCGCGACGACAACCGTCAGCCCGCCACCCGACAGCCAGCCAGCCTCGGGGTAATCACCCACCGCGAACCGCAAAGAACCAGGCTGACGCGAGCCCGCCGCCACCGTCGTGCACGCCGCCGACAGCGCCGCCGTCGCATCCGGATCCTGCTGCGGCCCGATCACCAGCGTCGTGGGCACCCCCAGCGAAGCCGCGTACACCGCCAGCTGCGGGCCCACCGCCAGCGCCCGCCGGTCAGCCAGCAACGACACCACCACCAGGCAGACGCCCCCGCCGCTGCCCGGCCTGCCGTCCCTGACCCCCACATGCCGCAGCGCCTTGCGCAAGCTCCACGCATGCACCACACCCGGCTCGTACGCCTCAAGCAGCCGCACCCAGCCCCCCGCACCCGACGGATGCAGGACCGGAACCGAGGCCAGCACCGGAGCCCCGATCGCGCCAGCTATCTCATCGCGCTCCCGCAGCCGCCGCTCACCCCGCCCGATCGCCACCACCACGATCACGCCCAGCACCACACCCGCCAGCGCCCCCAGCCCCGCCAGCTCAGCCAGCCACGCCGACCGCGACGTCCCCGTCGCCGACGTCGCCCCCGCCGCCACCTTCGCCAGCACCGTGCCGCCCGGCGCGCCCGGCCGCCTCACCAGCGCCACGTAGCTGTTCGCAACCGCATTAGCGACACCCTGCGCGTCCCCCGCAGTCTTCGCCGACACCGTGATCGTCAGCGCAGTCGAGGACGACACCACCACCTTCACCTGACGGTTCAGCTGCTCAAGCGTCAGCACCCGATCACTGCGGCTCACCGGAACCAGCACCGCATCACTCCCGGCGATCAGCGCCTCAGTCTGAATCTGCTTCGACGCCGGCACCACCACCAGCACCTTGCTCGACAGCAGCGGCGGCCGCAGCACAGCAAACCCCGCACCCGCCAGCACACCCAGCACCACGACAACGCCGAAGACGACCCTGTGCCGCCGCACAGCACGCAGCAGCATCCTCAGGTCCACCACACCACCTCACTCGCCTCCGGCCCGCCACCCACCAAACCCGGGCACCAGCCACCCCACCCACCCGCATATGAGCAGCCACCAACCACCCCTGATACACCGGGCGGCCAGGTAACCGCGCCCGCGATGACGGCAAGGACCTTGATGCCTATCGTGACACCAGGTGGACCCACAAATGCCAGCCCATCAGCGACCCGCCCGGCAGGCCGTGTACCGGCAGCGGCGGTGCGTGCATGAAGCGCTTGTACGTTCGGGTTACGGCGAATGACGGAAAGCTTCGCTCGATCCGCTTGCGGTCGTACACCAATGCGTATGGATTATACGGACCATCGGTGTTGTGGTGAATAAAGTTCTTAAGCCGTAGATAGCGAAAAAGCCCTATCTCCTCAGCGTTGCCCAGATGTGCTGCCAGCATTTCTTTCCGTGCTTCAGGCTTCAAGATCCCGGCCTTTGCGAACGGAAAAGCGGCGAGCAGCGCGGCGCGGCGGAGGATGCCGATCGAGACGAGGTAGTTCAACGACCACCGGGCGTACATCATGATGATGAGTTCCCCGCCAGGCCGCAGCACCCGGTGGATCTCGCGCTGAGCTTGCTCGATATCCGGGACATGGTGCAGGACACCATGGCTGAACACCACGTCGAAGGAATTATCTGCAAAGGGCAGCTGCAGCACGCTGCCCTGGCGTAGCTCCTCATAGGGAAGGTCGCGCAGCATGAGCCGCGTCTGGACCCGCTCGACCGACTCGGCTGTCAGGTCGACGCCGGACCAGCGGGCGCGCTGCCGGATCAGGAGTTCGGAATCAGATCCCTCCCCCAGCCCGATCTCGAGCAGCTGCTTCCCCCCGACGTTCAGGGCTTCGATACAGGCCGGCAGGTGGCGCTCGGTCTGGTAGCGAAAAACGTCGTAATCGGTGAAGAACTTCTCGTAGTCACCCCGGAATAGCCTGTGCAGCCCGCCGACCTGGCTGTCTCCGCAGGCGTGATCTTGCCAGAACCGCTGGACAGTTAGCTCATCCATAACATCCACCTCCCAACCCAGTCATTATCGTCGTTTCAGGTATTAAATTAATTTCTGCATGTGAACTATCAAGCCGATCTCGCTAGAAACGCTGTCGCGAGATGAGGATAGATCTTAGGTCAATGAGCCGCGGCTCCATTCGTTAGAAATTCATTTATGTGCTGGTCGCCGGCCATGTCATGCGGGGTTGGCGATGGCGTAGCGGTAGATCTCGACGAGCTGGCCGATGTTGCGGTCAGGGTCGAAGTGCTTCTGGTAGGTCTCGCGGGCCTGGGAGCCGTAGGCCAGGTACCGGTCCGGGTCGGCCGCCACATCGGCGATCGCCGCGCCGAGCGCCGCGGCGTCACCGGGAGGGAACAGCACCCCGTCGGTGCCGTGGGTGATCAGCTCGGTGAACGCGCCATGCCCCGCCGCGATCGGCGGCGCCCCGGCCGCCATCGCCTCGACCGCGACCAGGCCGAACGGCTCCTCCCAGGTCGAGGGCAGCAGCACCGCCCGGGCCCGGGCCATCAGCTCCGAGCACCCGGCCTCATCGGCATGCCCCGCCATCTGCACCGAGCGCCGCGCCGACGCCCACGCCGCCACCTCCCGCTCCAGCACCCCCGCCCCCGCGATCACCAGCCGCAGCCCGCCGCCATCCGGCCGGCCCCGCCGGTAACAATCCCAGCCCGCCATCAGCAGCCGCACGCCCTTAGCCTCATCCAGCCGCCCGGCATACAGCACCATGTCCTCGCGCGGCACCTGCGGCAGGCCGCGGCCCGGAATCAGGTTATGCCGGACGAACACCCGCTCACCGGCCAGGTCAAGCCCCGCCAGCAGGTCACGCTGCGACGCCGAGATGAACACATACGCCGACACCATCGACCGCCACGCCTGCCGGTGCGCGCCATTAGCCACCACCACCGCCGCCGTCGCCAGCCGCGAACCCTTAAAACAGCCATGCACCACCGCCTGGAACGCCGACCCGTCCACGCAGTCATGACACACCGCGCCGTCCCGCAGGAAATTGCGACTGGCGCACATCAGCCGGTAATTGTGCAAGGTGACTACGACCGGGACGGCGGCGTCCCGGCACGCATACAGCACCGCCGGGCTCAGCAGCGGGAACGTGTTATGCATATGCACCACATCCGGCCGCCGCCGCGCCAGCGCCGCCCGCAGCTCACGGTAAGCCTCCCGGCTCCACACCGCCCGGCCCGGCAGCGCCGCCTTCCGCGCCAGCGACCAGCCCTCAATCTCATCACTATCCCGCTCGAACCGCACCACCTCATGCCCCAGCCCCACCAGCGCAGCCCGTTCCCGGTCCACCACCCGGTTCTCACCACTAGGCGCCGACGACCGATACCGGTTATGCACCACCATGACCCGGAGCCAGGGACCACGACCTGCACTGGCGTGGTCGTTGGTGGTGCCGGGCGGGGCCGGGGTCACCGCCGGTTCTCCGGTGTGCTGCCGGTCAGCCGGGCGACCTGCTTGTGCTGGGCTGGCGGACGCGGCCCGGACGTCTGGCCGAGCTGGAGCAGCCGCCCGGTCGTACGATCGGCAGGATCGGGGTCAGAGACCAGGATCCCGCCGATATCCACCCCGGCATTAGAAGCGCTCAGCGCCACCCGGGCGAGCTGCTCAGCAGTCGCCGCCCCCGCCGACACCCCCAGCACCGTCGCAGTCGCCGGCATCGCCGCCAGCCGCGGATTACGGCTGTCAACAACCGCGACGACAACCGTCAGCCCGCCACCCGACAGCCAGCCAGCCTCGGGGTAATCACCCACCGCGAACCGCAAAGAACCAGGCTGACGCGAGCCCGCCGCCACCGTCGTGCACGCCGCCGACAGCGCCGCCGTCGCATCCGGATCCTGCTGCGGCCCGATCACCAGCGTCGTGGGCACCCCCAGCGAAGCCGCGTACACCGCCAGCTGCGGGCCCACCGCCAGCGCCCGCCGGTCAGCCAGCAACGACACCACCACCAGGCAGACGCCCCCGCCGCTGCCCGGCCTGCCGTCCCTGACCCCCACATGCCGCAGCGCCTTGCGCAAGCTCCACGCATGCACCACACCCGGCTCGTACGCCTCAAGCAGCCGCACCCAGCCCCCCGCACCCGACGGGTGCAGGACCGGAACCGAGGCCAGCACCGGAGCCCCGATCGCGCCAGCTATCTCATCGCGCTCCCGCAGCCGCCGCTCACCCTGCCCGATCGCCACCACCACGATCACGCCCAGCACCACACCCGCCAGCGCCCCCAGCCCCGCCAGCTCAGCCAGCCACGCCGACCGCGACGTCCCCGTCGCCGACGTCGCCCCCGCCGCCACCTTCGCCAGCACCGTGCCGCCCGGCGCGCCCGGCCGCCTCACCAGCGCCACGTAGCTTTTCGCAACCGCATTAGCGACACCCTGCGCGTCCCCCGCAGTCTTCGCCGACACCGTGATCGTCAGCGCATTCGAGGACGACACCACCACCTTCACCTGACGGTTCAGCTGCTCAAGCGTCAGCACCCGATCACTGCGGCTCACCGGAACCAGCACCGCATCACTCCCGGCGATCAGCGCCTCAGTCTGAATCTGCTTCGACGCCGGCACCACCACCAGCACCTTGCTCGACAGCAGCGGCGGCCGCAGCACAGCAAACCCCGCACCCGCCAGCACACCCAGCACCACGACAACGCCGAAGACGACCCTGTGCCGCCGCACAGCACGCAGCAGCATCCTCAGGTCCACCACACCACCTCACTCGCCTCCGGCCCGCCACCCACCAAACCCGGGCACCAGCCCACCCCACCCACCCGCATATGAGCAGCCACCAACCACCCCTGATACACCTTTACGACCGATGCTGGCCGGGTCAACCATCTCCGCGCCCAAAAACTCCAGCGCGTTCAGCCAGTACCTGATCGACAGGCGCGCATTCAGCCGGTATCTGACTTATCCGCGCGCCCTGAGGGCTGGCCTGACGTGCCTGCCGCGGAGCACCGAATTCACGCCCTCATTCAAGCCGCGCTGGTAGACCGGCATGAGCCGGGCAATCGCATCGACCGTTTGCTTGATGGCAGCCGAATCGTGAGCGGCGGACACCACGAATGACGGTGCAAGGATCCCCTGCTCAAGGAATTCCTGTAGCACCAGCGTGCGGAACGCCTGGCTCGGTTCCCCGCGTTCATCCCTCGCCACGTAAACGAGGTTGCAGTCGCGGCCCCTGAGCTGGAAGTACGCGCCAAGCCCGGCGGCGTCAACCACCTCCGTAACGGCCCGGCGCAATTCGGCGCCGATCTGATGCAGCCTGGCGGCTATCTGCTCGCGCTGATAGGTGTCGATCACGGCCAGCATCGCCGCAAGTGCCCATGGCTGCGCGGCGCCGGTCTGCGACAGCAGGAAAACGCGATCGGCGTCATCGACAAAGCCGCCCAGGCGCATTAGCTCGCGCCTGCCAGCAAGCGCCGACAGCGGGAACCCGTTCGCCAGGCCCTTGCCGAAGGTGCACAGGTCAGGCTCGATGTCGTAGATGAACTGGGCGCCCCGCTCATGCCACCGGAATCCGGTGATCATCTCGTCGAGTATGAGCACGGCGCCGTAGGAGTCGCACAGCCGTCGCACGCCCGCGAAATAGCCCTCAGCAGGGGGTTCGACTGTCTCCGCCTCGAGTATCACCGCGGCGATCTGGCCGGGATATTCCTCGAATACGCGAGTCAGATCTTCGAGGTCGTTATAAGAGAACTGAACTGTCAGTGATTCAACAGACTTCGGTATGCCCGCCGCCATTGGCGTGGTTACGATGAACCAGTCGTCCGTTGAAAAGAATGGATGCTGACGGCATACTGCCACCATATCCCTGTTGGTGTAAGCTCGCGCGAGCCGTATTGCCGCCGTCGTGGTATCGGAGCCATTGAGGCCAAACTTGACCATCTCGGCGCTCGGGACCAGGTCGATTAGTCGTTCGGCTGCCTCGCGCTCGATCAGGTGCGGTCGGACGAAATTCACTCCGCCGTCCAGGTGGTTTTTCACCGCGTTGAGCACCGGCTCGTATCCGTGGCCGAGTGTTGTCGAGCGGAGGCCGCTGCCGAATTCGACGTATTCGTTTCCGTCGAGGTCCCATACCCGGCACCCGGCACCGCGCTCGAGAACGGGCGCCATCCCGGCCGGATACTGATCATCGCCCTTAGCGTAGGTATGAGCGCCACCAGGAATCAGCGCATGCACAGCGGCCACATGAGCACTCGATGCGGCGAAGCTCCTCATCTGCTAACGCCCCGATGTAACTCTGCTGCCAGGACTGCGACTATCCGGCAGCTGGCCAGGCTGTGCAGGCGGCGGGAAGAGCAGCGACGACAGCGCCTCAAACTGCACCTTCGCCTGCCGGGCTAGCGCCTCATTCCGCTGCGCAAGCTGCGCTCGCAGCTCTGGCGCGCGGATCTGCAACTCGGTGAACTGCTCGATCAGCTGACCAGCATCGAGCGCGCCAGCGCGCTGGCTATATTCGGCTAGGCCTACGTCAGCCATCACGGCATCATGCTTGGCAGCGTAGCCGATGGAAATAGTTGGCTTGCAGAGCCTGATTGCGCTAATCACGTTGTGGTAGCGCGTCGCAACGACTGCGCCGGCCGGCCCAGCGCCGCCACCAGGTCGCCGAACGTCGGCGTCTGGGCTGCGCTCACTTGCGTCGCCGGCAGCGCGGGCCTGTCGGCCCGCAGCTCGGCCAGTATTCTGTCCGCCACCGCGTCATCGCAGCCCTTTGTATCTCCGACAAATAGCCGAACCGTCCGCCCGCTGTCGACCAGCCAGAGCACGAACGTCTTCATGTTCTGCACATACGATTCATGAATCTCGCTGGCCTGCTGGCGCTCGTCATTAGAGCCGTGGAAATCCATCACGCCAACGCCGACATAATCCGGGTCACCGGGCGAATCGGCTGATACCGGAATGGCAAATGCGAGATCCGGGTATACCTCGCCAGGCGCCTTGCCGCCGCGTCGTGGCCGCATGGCGTCGCGCGAATCCGCATCCCGGTACGAGCAATAGAACGCCAGCCGGGAAGCCGCCGTGTACAGCCATCGCGTCAGGCGCTGCCTCGTGACGTTCGCGCCAACGCTGACCAGGGCTACTTTCGTCCGGAACAGGCGGCCTGATGCGCAGGCAAGGAACATCGCAAACGGAGTACCGAGCGCCCGGAGCGGCAGAGTCGTCTCAAGCACCCCCATGCCGGGAACGATCACGACGTCGTGGCGGCGAACCCAGCACGCGATCCGGAATGTGTCCAGACCCTTGCCCGCTACCTTGAGCACGATCGCCTTGAGCCCGGACGCGTGGTGCTCATGCCGCTGAAACCAGGACAGCGCGACCGCCTGGATGCCGTATCGAGTCAGCACCTGCTCCGGGCCGCTGCACATCGCGTCCACAATCGCGTCGGGATGGTCAGTCCTGAGGTAGTGCAGCATCGACTCCATCGACGTATCGTTGCCGATGTTGCCGGACCCGAGCAGGCCGAACAGGCCCACCCTGGTACGGCCGTCAGTCATCCTCAGATCCTTCCCTGGCCTGCCACCACGGCGCAGACCGAGATACCCGGGACATCAGCAGCATTCTGCTCGGTCGTGAACTTACCGTGCTCGGAGAGGGCCCGGCTCGCAGCCCAGTCGACGAGGTGGCGATAGCAGGCACGCCGCTCGGCCGGAGTAAGCGGAGCGCGGTGGATAGCGGTGATAAACCCCCAGATGTATTCGCCATAAAGTCGCAGGACCGGATTTCGCAGCCGGTCCGCCCGCCGCGGGTCAAGGTTCGCGCACCAGGCCCGGACTGTCGAGAACGCCCGTGCCGCGCGATCGGGATGGTCGCGCCGGAAATACAGCCAGTCAGGAACCTGATAAAACTGGCCGTACAACGAAAGCTCGGCGACAAATGTCCGGTCGGCTCGGTAGTAGCTGCCGTTCAGCGCCGTCTGCCGAAGAATTCTTGTGCGGATGACCGCTCCGTCATCGTCGCCGCCGCGGTCAAAGAGCACGCTCCTGAAGCGCTCAGGCGCCGATGGGGCAGCCGAGTCAAGCGAGTACCTGACCGTCTTAATGACGTGCGCTGAGTCGTCGATTATCGCGGTAAAGGAGTGCGCGAGCGCGGCGTTGGGGTACTTGTCGAGCGCGTCGACGCAGCGCTCGAGCAGATCGCAGGCGTACAGGTCGTCATCTGACGCCCACTTGAAGAACTCACCTCTGGCCTGGCCGACCAGGAAGTTGTGGTTGGGCGCGCACCCGATGTTGCGAGGCTGGCGGAAATAACGGATCCGAGGGTCCTGCGCCTGGTATCGAGCGCAGATCCTGGCGGTGTCGTCAGTCGACGTGTTATCCGAGATGAGCAGCTCAAAGTCCTCGTAAGTCTGGCCAAGTAGGGCGTCGAGTGACTGCGCGAGAAACTTCTCGCCGTTATAAACCGGAAGTCCGACGGTCAGTCGGGGGACTGTGCTCAACTCCTGATCTCCGTCCATCTCGGTATCCGCAGCCTGCGGTTACACAGAGTGCTTGTGTTACTTCTTCCGCCCAGTTAGCCGGACCGGCTACCGGACATGGCTGTCCTCACGTCGTTCGCGGGAGTCGCCCCCAGCGGGGCCGCCCGAGCTGGAAGCTCCGGGTCCTCGGTGCCGTCCGGCTGCAGCCGCCGGCGAGCTCAGGCCAGCCTCCCGCAACGCCGCCCGCAGGTGCCACCACCACAGCAGAGCGCCAAAAATCGTCGCGATGGCGCTGCCGACCATCGCCCCGAGCGCGCCATCTCCGCGCGGGGCTACGGCCGCCCCGACCAACGAGAGGGTGACGAAGGTGGCCGACTGAATGACCTGGGCACGGACGTTCCGCCCGGCCGATCCCAGTGCACGCAGCCCGGCGGCTGCACCATCGACGAAGCACTGGGCCATGATGGCGATCGTCAGCGGCACCACCAGCGGCAATGTCTGCCGCCATTGGGCGGGCAGGGCAAGATGGCCCAGTCCTCGTGGCAGCAGCACGAGGATGGCGCCGCTCCAGGCCAGCGCGGCCACCGCGACCCCGCAGCTGAGCGCCAGGCAGTAGAGCCGTAGGTGCCGCGGCGAGTTGCGCAGCACCCGGGCCGCCTCCGGAACCGTGACCAGCGAGATGCCCATCAGTACAACCAGGAACGGCCCCATCAGAAGGTTCGCGGCCTGAATGTAACCGACGGCAGCTAGACCGAGCAGCCCGCCGAGGCCGTAAACGCGGAGCTGGGCCGAGCCGCTGTTTGAGGTGTTCACGGCCAGGTAGCGGAACGCCAGATCACGATTCTCGGACACCCACTTCCATGCGTCCGAAAGCCGCGGGATTACCCGTGCCTGCAACGGCCCGGCCGCTGCGGCGACGGTCGCGGCCGACCCCCACACGAGAATGAACCAGAAGACGCTGTCGTTGTGGGAAAAACGCAGGCACAGCAGGCCAGGCACCAGGACTAGGCCCCAGATCATGTCATTGATGAAGGCCTGGCCGCCCCGGCCCAGCGCAAAGAAGGCGTACCGCCAGCTGTCCTGCAGCATCAGCCCAGGCATCGTCAGCCCGATCGCGAGGAACGCCAGCCTTGACGTGCCATGCAGCAGGGCCGCCGCCCCCAGCATGCCAAGGCCGGCCAGCAGTCCGACGGCCAGCGCCGTCCCGGTGCAGCTGCGCACCGCGCGTCGCCAGGCCGGGAGCTCGGCACCGCTGAACCTGACGAGCAGGGGATCGGTAGCCAGGCCGCGGGAGGCATTGAGCACGAACGAGTACGTCACGTAAGCGATGGTGAACGCGCCGAACTGCCTTGGAAGCGAGTGAGCCACATACAAGCTGACGGCGAAGTTGGTGAGGCTGGACACTGCCTGGTCGGCCAGGCCCCAGCCAAGACGACGCCTGATCCCGCTGAAGCGGCCTTCGCCCTTCTTGCGCGTCCCGGCCGGCTCAGGCCTGACAGCGGGCTGGATGCCGATCCCGGAGGTATCGAAGCCCAGCGCGGCCCAGCCGGTCTTCAGGTCCAGCTCGACGGTATCCGACGGCGTCCATCGCGATCCGATCGGAGGCCACCAGGTGTCAGTTTCGGAGTCTGGTTCATGTTCATCGGCGCCCGGGTCATCACTGCGCCGGCCATCGGCACCCCGGCCATCGGCACCCCTGCCGTCAGACCACGTCGCCGCTTGCGGCATCGCATCGTCTTCGGTCGCGTCCTGGGTTCCCGGCTCGAGGAAGCTGCCAGCCGCCTTCCGACGTGAATCGAACCTCGTCGCCATCGGTGCGCTTGGCAGCCCAGGACTGCAACTGCTCCTCGCGCGGGCGAAGTTCGGTCATCCGAGCGTGCCTTGCCTGATCCTGGCGTTCATGGCGCCGCGCACGCTCGAGCCGGGCAGATCCGGGCGCTGCCAGAGGCTCCCGGGCAGAGGCCGCTGAGTGTCTCCAGAGTGTCCGCGGGCGCGCCTGTATGCTCTCGCGAGGTACCCGACGCGACACCGCCAGGTAGATCTGCGGACACTGCCTCTCCCAGGTTCTTGTAGACGAGATCTCCGGCACGTCGGAATCTCGGCGTCAGCCCAAACTCTGCAGTGCACAAGACCCGGGCCGCCCCCGTTCTGATACACCAAGACCACCATCGGCTCAGTTCCGGCCTGGCAGGTCACCCCATTCCCGGTCCAGGGAACGGTCCTCCTACTACCAGCTTTGTGCAGGTGAAGGCCTCGGCGTAGGGGGCGCGACACTCCATCCCGCGCAGCCGGGCCAAACCCAGGAAGACCTCATCGTCCCACCAGTCCCGGCCCTGCTGCGAAGGGAAGCACTTGTGCAGTAGCTCTACCTTCCGGCGGGCGATCTCTGCGGACATCGGAATGTAGACAGACGGACGCGCGATGTCACCGTCCCATTTCGGGATCTCGTAGCTGAGGCAGAGATGGTCGCGGAATACGGTTGGCATGATCTCGCCGATCGTGCGGTGATCCTGGTGTGCGTCCGCGGCCGACGGAGCGAGTATCAGGTCCGGCGAGCACGACTGCCGTACCGATTCAAGAGCATCTTTCACCTCACCCCAGGCCGATGGGAGGCGTCCCTCAGGCAGGTCGAGCACATCGATAGTGATATCAGCGCCGGGAAGGAACGCGTGGGCAGCATTACGGGCCTCGAGCTGCCGGCTCACTGTTCCGGTTAGCACGACATAGCGAAGCTGCAGATCCGGCTGGGTCGCGGCCAAGCTGAGCAGTGTCCCGCCGCTGCCTATCTCAATGTCGTCTGGATGAGCGCCGACGACGAGGACGGAAAGGACCCCGGCCGGCGCCGTCGGCAGTTGCAGTCGCAGCACCTGCAACTCACCTGAACAGTTGCGCGGCTGGCGGCTCGATGCCGTCAGGACTGGCGGGCTGATCGAGATCAACGGGCTGATGAGGATCCGCGGTCAGCTGAGCTTCGGCCCCTGACCTTTCCGGATCCCAGACCATCCACGGGCAGTTCCCGGCGTGGTACATCTCCTCCAGCTGAGCACGCTCCTTCACGGTGTCCGCCGGCGACCAGTACCCCTTGTAGGGGTAGGCCAGCACCTGGCGTCGCGCGACGAGGCGCCGGAGCGCATCTTCGACGAGGTCATCGCCTTCATCGAGGTGATCGAAGACTTCCGGCCGAAGCAGGAAGTAGCCGCCGTTCTCCCACTGCCGCAGTTCCCGCATCGGGGTCACCTGCGTAATCAGGCCGTCATCGCGGATGTCAACAACATGGTGCGATGACTGAAGCGGCACGGCGAGCAGGCTGGCCACGGCGCTGCTGGCAGCGAACCTGCTGATCATGTCGGGCAGCGGGGCATTCGTCAGCACGTCCGCATAGTTCGCCATGAACATCGGCTCGTCCTTGACGAACCGCCGGACCCGCCTGAGGCGCTCGCCGATCGGGGAATTCAGGCCAGTGTCCACGAAGGTAATACGCCAGTCCGAGATATCAGCGCTGAACAGCTTTACCTCACGGGCGCCATTCTCCAGGACGAAGTCGTTGGATCTAGTCTCGTCATAGTGCAGGAAAAAATCTTTGACGTACGCCGCGCCGTAGCCCAGGCAGAGCACGAAATCTGTGTGGCCGAAATGAGCGTAGTAGCGCATGACGTGCCACAGCAGCGGCCGTTCGCCGACCATGGCCATCGGCTTGGGGCCGCTGGTGACGCCATCGCGCATGCGCATTCCAAGGCCACCGCAGAATAGTACGACTTTCACGGCATGTCCCCATTCAGGCAATCTCGAGCGCGGGAATCGGGAATACCAGCTGACCGCCCCAGGATCGGACGAACTCCAGCTGCCTGGTGATCTCGTCCCGGAGGTTCCACGGCAGGACGAGAATGTAGTCGGGCCGAGTCTTGGCGAGTCGCTCAGGCGCGTAGATCGGGATACGCGTACCGGGAAGGTACTGACCTTGCTTCACCGGATTCCGGTCGACCGTATACGCGACCAGGTCCGACCGGATGCCGCAGTGGTTCAGCAGCGTATTCCCCTTGCCGGGCGCGCCGTAGCCTGCAACGGACTTGCCCTGCCTGGCCGCGGTGAAGAGGAAGCTGGCAAGGTCGCTCTTGATCCTCAGGACCTCTCGCTGGAAGCCGTCATGCCCCGCCACGGTATGCAGGCCGGCGGCGTCCTCCGCGTCGAGGACGTCCTTGACCCTGCCGCTTGGCTCTCCGGCCGAGTCCTCAGGACGTGCGTATACCCGGAGCGAGCCGCCATGTGTCTCGAGCTCTTCGACATCCACTACCTGAAGGCCCGCCGTAGCCAGCGCACGGGACGATGTCAGCAGCGACAGATAGGAGAAATGCTCGTGGTAGATGGTGTCGTACTGGCGTCTCTCGATTAGCCGCAACAGGTGCGGAAACTCCAGTGTCACTAGCCCCGAGTCGCTGACCAGCGCACGCAGGCCCGCGGCGAAGCCGCGGATATCAGGAACATGGGCGAACACGTTGTTGGCGACGACCAGGTCCGCCTGCCCAAATCGCTGGGCAAGCTCTGCTCCGGTGACCGGTCCGAGGAACTCCACCTCGGTCCTGATGCCGCGCGAGCGGGCCGCTTCGGCGACGTTAGCGGCTGGCTCGATGCCAAGGACGCCGATTCCCGCCGCGACAAAGTGCTGCAGGAGGTATCCGTCGTTGCTGGCAACCTCGGTCACCAGGCTGTCTGCGGTGAGATGGAGCCGATCAATCATCGCGTGCGCATAGGTCTTTGCGTGCTCAACCCACGAGTCAGAATAAGATGAGAAGTAAGCGTAATGCGAGAAGATTTCCTCGCCCGTCACGTAAGCCGGCAGTTGCACCAGCAGGCAGGAATCACATAGCAGCACATGCAGCGGATAGAAAGTCTCGGGCGCGTCAAGCGAATCTGCGGGCACGTAGCTTTCACAGAGCGGCGACATCCCCAAATCAACAAAGGTCCGGGTGAGAATCGCGCCGCACAGGCGGCACAGCCGAGTCGCCGACATCCCCACCCCTAGATTCCTTGCTGAACGCGAGTACGCTACACCAATAGCGCACATAGCTGGGCCGATTCCCGAAATCGGCAGACCGCGATACAGCCGTCCGGCGAATGTGGCCGCCAGCGCCCGGGCCGCACTTACTCGGCGGGCCGCACGTAAGGGAGATCGCTGATGGCCGAGATGGCCTGTCGGGCGTGCCGGCAGCGAGCCGGGAATCTGGTGCTCGATCTTGGCGAGCAGCCGGCGAGTGACTCCTTCCCTCGATTCGACGACCCCGGGCCAGACCCCGTATATCCGCTGCAGATGTGGCTTTGCTCGTCGTGTCATCTGGCGCAGCTCGTGGCCGACCCCACGGTCCCGGACGAGCCGAGAGGCGCGGAACCTGCCGCGCTGGTCAGACAGGCCGCCGATGCCGTCAGCCAGGTGGCGGCAGCGGGCCTGTTTCCGGCCGGCGGCCAGGTAGCCGAATATGGCAGCCCGCACGGCGGATCGTGGCTCGGACACCTGGCAGCCCAGGGCCTTTCGCCAGCGCAGGACGGCGAGCCAGCCGATGTTGTTCTCGATTGTTTCGGCCTGATGCACAGCGCCGACCAGGCGGCGGCGCTTGCGGACCGGGTAGCGCGGGTCGCTCCTGACGGCGTGCTGCTGCTCCAGTACCACTCGCTGGCAACCATCGTCCGGCGCGAGCAGTGGAACGCGCTCCGGCACGGCCACTATGCGTACTACTCGACGGCCGCTATCGTCAACATGCTGGATAGCCATGGCTTCAGGCCGACAGCAGGCATGGCAATTCCCGCTGTACGGGGGGACAGTCCTGCTGGCCGCCAGCCGCGCCGATATCGAAGCTGCGCCGGGTCTGGCCGATCCGGTTCAGGCGGTGCTGGCCGACGAAGCTAGCGCCGGGGTCTGCGACCCGGCTGCGCTGCGCAGACTGCAGCAGCAGCGTCCGGGCGCGAGCCGAGGCGCTGCATGAGTGGCTCACATCGCAGCGCTCGGCAGGCAGGCGCGTTCTCGGTTATGGCGCCGCCTCCCGCGCGGTATCGCTGCTGCGGCAAGCGCGAGCTGATAGCTCGCTGTTGCCAGCAGTCGTAGACGCATCGCCCGCCAAGCACGGATTGCGAATGCCAGGCACGGACATCCCGATAGTCAGCCCGGCAGAGCTTGCTGTCCGCCAGCCCGATTCGGTCTTGCTGCTCCTGTCGGACCTTCGAGCAGAGGTACGGGCAGCCTTCCCCGAAGTTGAGCAGGCCGGCGGCCGATGGGTAGACGCTGACACCATCGGCGGGCGGCTCAGCAGCTCAGCGCGTGTCCAGTAGCACCCGCAGCCGCTCCATGCAGCGTCCGCGGGTCGGCCCGATGCTGCCGACCGGCAGCCCCAGCTGATCCGAGATCTCCGCATATGAAGCGGGCGGATCGGCCATGAGCAGCTCGAGCATGCGCTGCCACCGCGACGGCAGCAACGACATGGCGTCTCGGACGGCAACCGCACGCTCGGCGGCCAGCAGGCCCTCGTCAGCCTCCGGCGCATGCGCGAGCGCGTCGCTCAGCGCGCTGTGGTCCTGAACCAGCAGAACCCTCTTGCGCCCCGCGACGCAGCGCAGGCATTCGTGCCTTGCGGTTGTCGCGATCCACGAGCCGACCCGGGCCGGATACTCCAGCCGATCGATATGTTCAAGCAGTCGCAGCCACGTCGCCTGGAAGACGTCTGAGGCGTCGCTTTCTGGCAGCCTGAAGTCACGGGTGATCGACCAGATAAGCCTGCCGAACTGATCAACAAGCCGTTCCCACGCCCATTTGTCGCCTTCGGCCGCCCGTCGCACCAGCGTCGCGACGTCGATGACGCCCGCGCCATCGGCAGCCGCCGCGGCGGCTGAGTAACTGGTTGGCAGCTAGGTCTGCGCCTGCTTCGTAGCTAGCCAACGCGCACCGCCAAGGCCCGGAGCGGTGAACCGCCTTGGCGGGCACGCCTCATGGCGGGCGAACACGAAAATAACAATGCCGTCCATGCCTGGACGGACAGCAACAGCGCAGCCAGTCACTCCAGCCCCCCTTGTAACGAAACTCCACCATGACGCCGCGTTGGCCACTCACGGCAGCGGCGGCACTTCCTCTGGGGCGAAAATGCGCGCCCCAGCACAACAAAGACGCTTACCGCGACGAGGAGGTTGACCAGTGCGCCCAGCAGATTCACGGATCGGCGCGCAGCCCGCCGCGTCGCGGCGGTCGCCGAGCCCAAACCCCCGACCGGGCGACCAGTCACAGTCGCGTGCGACTCCTCGGCCCGTCCCGCATGCCCGGTGCTGCCAAGAACTGATGGGTCACGTTCGGCCGAGATTTCGGTATCAGGACTACCCGCTTGCTGCTCCCATACACCGAGGTTCCGCTTCTGGTCGGCAATCAGTGCATCAGGGTCATGGAAAGCAAACGTCGACACGTTGTTGAAGGCTGCGGGCATTCGTGCGGCGGCGTCCGGTACGGCTATCCCGCTGGCAAGCGCACAGGTGGTGTAATGACGGCCATAAGGGAGTACCGGGCCCGCGGTCCGGAGTTGCGTGCCGCCGCCACGTGCACGAGGCTGGCCTAATCGGTCTGGTGACGGGTCATGACCGGAGTCAGGGAAGCTCTGCTCGGCCCAGCTACTTCTACCACCGCCGCCTGATCAAGAAGTCCAAGGGCTGGTCGCCCGGTGAGATCCGGGAGTATCAGGACACGCGGTTCCGGCGACTGATCCGCAGGTACGGCGATGAGATCACGCAGAAGGAGGACTACGGCCGGGACCCGCCCGGTACACCCGCTGGGACGTGCCGCTGCTCACGCACACGGTGCGGACCGGCGGGACATCAGGCCAGCCTCTTCGTTTCACCGCCGACACGTTCGCGCGCCGCCAGAAGGAGCGCGCCTACCTCTTTGACATCTGGTCCCAGGTCGGATACGCGCCATACGACCTCAGAGTCCGTTACGCCGGCGATATCCACGGGGGCATGCTTCGCTACAACCGCCTTGAGAACGTCTGGATCGTCTCACCTGGCGCGACGGTAGAGCGGGAGCTCGGCGGATTGCGGCGGTGGCTGCGCACGCTTCCGCCGTTCTTTCTGCACGTGTATCCGAGTTCCCTCTACACGTTCATCGACCTGGTGGGCGAAGACCTGTTCCGCAGCCTTCCGGTCCGGGGCGTTATCGCCGCCTCAGAGATGTTCCCGGCGGGCGAGCAGTTGCGGTTCGAGCAGGAGTTCGGCATCAAGATCGCCCACTGGTACGGTCACAGCGAGTACGCGGTCCTGGCATACTGCTGCCGGGATGCCGCGGCTTCCACTTCTACCCGACGTATGGTCACGTGGAGCTGCTCCCTTCTGAGATCGAGGGGTGCCGTCGCGTTGTAGCGTCGTCGTTCAACCGGATCGGCACTCAGTTCGTCCGATATGACACCGGCGACCTAGCCGTCGATCCAGGTCGGGACCTGCGCCGCCGATAACTTCCCCCGCGCCAGCGCCATCGTCGGGCGATCACAGGAGACCTTCGTCGACAGCTCGGGGCGAAGGAGGTCGCTCTATGGCTACGCGTTCGGGGACCTAGACCACGACGCGTTCTATGATCAGATACGGGATATTCAATTCGTCCAGGATAAGGCGGGCTGTCTGCTTGTGCGGATAGTCACGAACCCGGGAGCAGAAAGAGACCAGATCCAGCGGACCTTCGAACGGCGCATCCCCATGGCCAGGCTTGAGTTCGAGTATGTCTCCGCCATCGAACGAAGCCCGAGCGGCAAGCGGAGGTACTTCGTGGACCGCTTGCATGCGGACGCGACGGGACAGCAGTAACCACGCCTGGCAGCATGCAGCGCCTCCGACGCCTGATCGGCGCTGCAAGCGTTTGGCGTCGCAGGCCCTCAGCAGACCGTCTGCACGGCGTCCGCGAGGAGCGCCAGTCCCTGGTCGATTTCGGTGTCGGTGGCGGTCAGCGGAGGCAGCAGCTTGATCACCTCGTCGTCAGGGCCTGCGGTTTCCACCAGCAGTCCGCGCTCGAAGGCTGCGGAGGACACCTTCCTGGCCAGCTCACCGTGCTCGAAGGCCAGGCCGTGCGCCAGGCCACGGCCGCGTGCCTGCATCGGGGTACCGGGCACGGACCCGGCGAGCTCGGTGAGCGCGGCGGCGACGCGCTTGCCCTTGGCCAGTGTGCCGTGCTCCAGCGACCTTGTCCTGCCAGTAGACGCGCAGCGCTGCCGTGCCCGTGACGAACGCCGGGTTGATGCCGCGGAAGGTGCCGTTGTGCTCACCCGGCTTCCAGATGTCCAAGTCCGGGCGGATCAGCGTGAGCGCCAGCGGCAGGCCGTAGCCGCTGATGGACTTGGACAGGCAGACGATGTCCGGCTTGATGCCGGCGGCCTCGAAGCTGAAGAACGGCCCGGTGCGGCCGCAGCCCATCTGCACGTCGTCGACGATGAGCAGGATGCCGTGCCGCTGGCATAGCTCAGCCAGCTCAGACAGCCACTCCAGCGGGGCCACGTTGATCCCGCCCTCGCCCTGCACGGTCTCCACGATCACTGCAGCCACCTCGTCCAGCTCGGCGCCGCTGTCCTGCAGCAGGCGCTCAATCCCCGGCGAGCCAGCGTCACCGCCGTCCAGGCGACAGCCGAACGGGACCTGGATGGCATTCGGCAGCGGCACTCCAGCGCCGTCGCGGTGGAACTTACTGCCGGTGACCGCCAGCGCGCCGAGCGTCATGCCGTGGAACGCGCCGGTGAAGGCGATCACCTCAGTGCGGCCAGTGACCTTGCGGGCCAGCTTGAGTGCCGCCTCGACCGCGTTCGCCCCGCCCGGACCTGGGAACTGCACCCGGTAGTCCAACTGCCTGGGCTGCAGGATGATCTCGTCGAACGCAGTCAGGAACTCAGCTTTGGCGACGGTGTGCATGTCCAGGGAATGGATCACCCGATCGCCGGCGAGATAGTCGAGCAGAGCTCGCTTCAGCGCTGGGTTGTTGTGGCCGTAGTTAAGCGCGCTGGCCCCGGTGAAGAAATCCAGGTAGGCGCGGCCGTCCTCGTCGTACAGCCAGCTGCCAGCCGCCCGGTCAAATACCTTCGGCCAGGTCCGGCAATAGCTGCGCACCGCAGATTCACGGTGCTCGAAGATTGTCATCGTCGACACATCCGGTTCCCCTGGGTACGGAAATTGGGTAGCGGATGTGGCGCGCCCCAGGTCATCCTGATCCATCGTGGTCCTCTCAGTTACGCCGCCGAAAGCCGCGGTCAGGCCGTCTGATGAGACGCGGTGTCATCGCTCGACTGCAGCACCTCATCGCCCGGCGTGGCGGGCATCCGGCCGCCTGTGCTCCCGTTCGCACGGCGTGCCACCGACCGGACGAGCTGGCGGGCCACATTGTGCGTGCCGGCGATGAACCGCATCGACGGACCGAGGCTGAAGGCTGCAGGGGCCCCGAGGAAGTACAAGCCCGGAACTGTGGATTCGCCCGCACGCGTCAGTACCGGGTACCCGCTGAACGTGGCTATCCGTGCCTGAAGCTCTTCTGGCAGGTAAGCGAGCCGGGCCAGGTCGACACGGAAGCCGGTGCCGGCGATCACGTGATCGACGTCAAGACTTGACTGGCTCGGGCCGTCAAGTAGCAGCCGCACGCCGCTGCCGCTGGGCTCGACCCCACGCACGTGTGTCTTGCCTAGCATCTCGACAACGCCCTCCACCCGGTCCCTGAGCCACCATGCCCCAAGAGGCCCGAGCACAGTTCGAGCCTTCTCGACCCGCACGCTCTCCGGCAGCCGACGGAAGGCGGTCGGAGAATTCCAGAACGGGCACTTCCACCCTTCGCACAGCTTGTTGTTCCTGAGGCGCCTCACCGGATTCAGCGGCAAGGCCCTGGTACCCCAGATGGGGGAGTCCGGGCACCGCACCACGAGTGTCGCCTCACCCCCGGCTTCGTGCACGAGAGCAGCCGTCTCCAGCCCCGATGAGCCAGCGCCCACCACGGCCACGCGGCGCCCGCGGAAGTGGTCGAACAGCCGGTGATCGGAAGTGTGTGAGAGAAGGTCGGACGGCAGACCTGACAGCTCGGCCGGAATGTGCCGATACGGCAAGACGCCTGTCGCGACCACGACGTTCCTGGCCGCTACTGGTTCGGCATCAGCGAAGGTGACCTGGAAGCCGCCATTCACGGCGCTGACGTCCGTCACCGTCACATCGCTGACGTCCGGCACCAACTGCTTGATAAACCAGTCGGAGTAGTCGAGGAACTGTTCTAGCGGCAGCGGCATCCCACGCCCGATACCGTCGATGCGCTCCGAGCGGGAGTAACCGTCGAGATCGTAGCCAGCCTGCGGCGTCGACATGTCCGAGCCGTATGGCTCGGATTTCAGGTACATGGCGGCAGGCATGTGGGAACGCCAGGTATCCATCGGGCGGCCCACGATGAGATGATCGATGCCCCGCCTGCGAAGATGCGTGGAGATCGACAGGCCATAGGGGCCAGCACCGATAATGAGCACTTCGCTCGCTCGCATCTAACGATCCCTTCTGTTGCAGATAAACTGCACGCTCGCTAGCTCGGCACCGACCGGTGCTGTCGTTCACAGTTCAGCCATGACCGGCTCAAGTTGACAGGCCGCCTAGGACGGTCAGCCGCATCGGCAGGCAGGCCGCCTGACCCCTAGCTCCCCGCGAAGACCGCTCCCCACCCGCGACGGCCGCCGTTCCCCTGCACGCCCACGCAGGCTCCTAGTTCACATCCATTGATCCTGTCGGCGAAGATCGGCTCTGCCGACCACCACTTCGACGCCAGCCGCAAAGTCCGGACCCAGCGCATAACAAAAGACGCGTACGGCAATCAGGTGGTTCACCGGCAAGACAGGAAGATTTGCGGTCCAGCGCCGACGCGCCAATTCGATCCGGCCGCCGTTAGGTGCTGACCCCCGAGGGCATGGACGTGCGACCGCAGATGCTGCTAGTGGACGCTGTTCTGGGCGGCAGCTAGCCCATGCGCAAGCAGTGCGTCGACCGCATCGGCCGACCGGCCGAGCAGCGCGGGCAATTCGGCCCGCTCTGCGGCGGTGAAGTTGCGCAGGACGTAGTCGGCCGGGTCCATCCGGCCGGGCGGGCGGCCAATCCCGATCCGAACGCGGTAGTACTCCCTGGTCGCCAGGGAAGCGGTCACCGAGCGCAGCCCGTTGTGGCCGTTGTCGCCGCCGCCTAGCTTCATCCGGATGCTGCCGAACGGCAGGTCCAGCTCGTCGTGGATAACGACGATGCGGTCGGCCGGAATCTTGAGGAAGCGACTCAGCGCCGCGACCGGGCCGCCCGAGATATTCATGAACGTCATCGGCTTGGCGACCGTAACCGGCCGCCCGGCAAGCACCCCGCTGACCGCCATCGACCGGGAGCGATCTCGCTTGAATTTCGCGCCCATCCCGCCAGCGATCTCGTCACAGCACATGAAGCCGGCGTTGTGCCGGTTGCCTGCGTAGCCGGGTCCTGGGTTGCCCAGGCCGACTATCAGCCAGCGATCATCGGCCATCCGTGCCGCCCAGAATGCCCGTCACGCCGATATCCGGCGGACGCTGTAGGGATGCGCCTCAGCCGGAGTCCTCGGCTGAAGCCCCCGGCTCGGAGCCAGCCGGGGCGGGCGCCGCGGCCGCGGGTGCAGCTGGGGCAGGAGCCGCAGCGCCTTCCTCAGCGGCCGGCAGGCCAAGCTCCGCATCGATCTGCGCAGCAGTCGGCGCCGCAAGCACGTGCAGTACGAGCACATCTGGCTCGTCCGCCAGCGTCACGCCCGCCGGCAAAGGCAGATCCCGTCCGTACACGGCAGCGCCGACCGCCATGTCCCCGATGTTGACCTCGATGCCCTGCGGAATGTTCGTCGCCTCGGCGTCTACCGATATCTGCACCAGCTGCTGGTCGAGCATGCCGTCGGAAGCGACTTCACCCACGACGGTCACCGGGATGTCGACAGTCACCTTCTCGCCACGCCGCACGAGGATCAGGTCGACGTGCTCCACGTAGCCCTTGATCGGGTCGCGCTGGACAGCCTTGGGCAGCGCCAGCTTGGAGCCGCCTGGCAGGCCCTCGAGCCTGATCAGCACGTTCGAAGTGCGCAGCGCGAGCAGCACCTCGTGGCCGGGCAGGGTCACATGCGTGGGCTCGGCGTGGTGCCCGTAGAGCACGGCCGGGACCCGGCCAGCGGCCCTGGTTCGGCGGGCGGGCCCCTTGCCAAACTCCGTCCGCGGCTCGGCGTCGATACGTACCTCGGGCACTGTGGCGCTCCTTGAGATCAGAAAAATCCCTGCGAAGTCTACCCGGCCAGCTAGCTGGCCGGGTAATGGCCCTTGACCTAGGTCGTGGTTTTTGACCTAGGTCAAGGCTTGGGCCTTAGCTCTTGGTTCTTATGGCCCTAGATTTCGGGTTTCGGTTGGGCTTGGGGTTTGACTTTGGGTTCTGGTTTTCGGGGGGTTCACGGGGGGCGGAGCCCCCCGTGGGTCAGCTCTGCCCGTCGAACAGGCTCGTCACCGAGCCGTCGCTGAACACCTCGTTGATGGCTCGGGCAATAAGCGGCGCGATCGACAGCACGGTGAGCTTGTCGAACCGCTTCTCATTCAGGATCGGCAGCGTATTGGTGACAATCACCTCGCTGACGCGCGAGTTCTTCAGCATGTCCACGGCGTGGCCGGACAGCACGCCGTGGGTAGCGGTCACTATCACGTCCGCCGCACCCTGGTCGAACAGCGTATCGGCGGCCTTCACGATCGTCTGGCCAGTGTCGATCATGTCGTCCACGACGATGCAGGTGCGACCGGCGACTTGCCCGACGACCTCCAGCACTCTGGCCTGGTTAGCCACGTCGGGGTCGCGTCGCTTATGGATGATGGCCAGCGGGCAGCCCAGCCGGTCGGTCCACCGCTCACAGACTCGCACCCGCCCGGCGTCTGGAGCCACGACCGTGACCTGTGAGACGTCCAGCTTGTCCTGCAGGTACGTCGCAAGGATCGGCAGCGCGAACAGGTGATCGACCGGCCCGTCGAAGAACCCCTGGATCTGCGCCGTGTGCAGATCGACGGCCATGAGCCGGTCAGCGCCCGCGGTCTGGAACAGATCGGCCATCAGCCGGGCCGAGATCGGCTCGCGACCGCGGCTCTTCTTGTCCTGCCGCGCATAGCCGAAGAACGGGGCGACCACCGTTATCCGCTTCGCAGACGCGCGCTTCAGCGCGTCCACCATGATCAGCTGCTCCATGATCCACTGGTTGATCGGCGCAGTGTGGCTCTGCAACACGAACGCGTCGCTGCCGCGAACTGACTCAAGGAACCGGACGAAGATCTCGCCGTTCGCAAAGTCGTAGGCAGTGGTGGGGGTCGGCTCGATGCCGAGGCAGCCCGCGATCTCCAGGCCGAGCTCGGGGTAGCCACGACCGGAGAAGAGCATCATCTTCCGCTCGGGGGTAGCGGTCATGCCGGTCACTTGGTTCAACTCTCCTTGCGTTGCCACGCCGTTGAGATTCCTGGCGCAGGCAGTTGCGCCGATCCACCACGTTCCCTGCCCTGATGCTCACCAGCCCCCGGCTTCAGGTGCGCGAACGGGCCGACCGTTGCCCCCGGCTCGATCACAATGCCCTCGCACATTGCCTTCAGCACGGTCGCGCCTGCGCCCACCGTCGTGTCGCGCAGCAGGCAGCCCGGGCCGACGCTTGCCCCGGCCCCCACTACGGTGCGGCCCTCTAGCTGGGTAGCCTGCGAGATCGTCGCCCCCGGCTCGATCAGGACGTCGACGTCGATCCAGGTGCTGGCCGGATCCACGATCGTCACGCCCGCGGCCATCCAGTGCTCGAGCAGGCGCTCGTTCAGCACGCGCCTCGCGCGGGCCAGTTGAGCCTGATTGTTGACGCCCTGGATCTCATCGAAATCCGGGCAAAATGCGCTCGCGACCAGGTGCCCGTCACCGCGCAGGATGGCGGGCACTTCGGTCAGGTATTCCTCCCCTGTGGCCTTCGCCGCGGGCACCCGCTTAACCGCGTCTGCCAGCAGATCCCCATCGAACGCGAACATGCCCGAGCTGATCTCCGTCACCTCGCGCTGCTCCGGCGTGGCGTCAGCCTCCTCGACGATGCCGGCGATGCGGCCGGCGCCATCCCGCTGGATCCGGCCATAGCCCGTCGGGTCGGGTGCCTGGGCGGTCAGCACGGTGACCGCAGCGCCAGTGGCCTCGTGCTCGGCGGTCAGGTTGGCCAGCGTTTCGACGCGCAGCATCGGCGTGTCAGAGAAGAGCACGAGGACGGTGCCGTGCATCACGCCGAGGGTCTCGATCACCGTCCGGACTGCGTGCCCGGTTCCCCACGAGCCGCGGCGCTCCTGGACGACCAGAGCGGCTTCGGGGTAATGCTCGCGGGCATACCCGGCGACCTGGCCGCGCAGGTCACTTACCACGAGGATCAGCCGCTGCGGCGCGAGTTGACGAGCCACGGCCAGCACATGGCCCAGCATTGGGCGGCCGCAAACCTCGTGGAGCATCTTGGGTGTGGCCGTTCGCATCCGGGTGCCCTCGCCTGCCGCCAGGACGATGACGGCGGCCGGACCGTGTGCAGTCACTCGGCTCGGCTCCTCTGTATCGCTCTCGGACTGGTCGCTCTCGGACGTGCGGCTGCAGGAACTCTGGCCGCGGATGGCGCTGCCGTCACCTACAGCAGCGCAGCCAAGATGTCACTCTCCCGACATGCGCAGGATACCGGCCGCTTACCTACGTTCGGGCAGCCTGGGTGCCTCATCACACCTCGTGCGGCACTTGCCTACGATCGTGCCACAAACTCAAATGCGCCGCCGGGCCGCACGTCAGCTATACGCCGATACCCGGCATCAAGCTCACTGCCAGGCGACTGATCAATTACCCATAGAACGATCGTTATCCTCAGTAACTGGCAGACACTCGACTACCGGAGCAGATCATGACTAAAGGCCTTCAGGCCGGTAACGCAGCCGACGGCGCCAATCTGGCCCGCGCTACCCGGTCGCACTGGGCGGGCCCTGCGGCCTAGGCGCCAGCCTGGGCCCGTTGTCACGCCCGATCTCGGTGTCCTGAAACTGATCAGCGCCCCTCGCGGCGATCCCGGTATTCTCTGGGGCAGGATCTGACCTTCCCGGGTCGTCTAGCTTGGCAGGACTACGAGTTTTTGGTTCTCGTCAACGAAGGTTCAAATCCTTCCCCGGGAGCTGAGCGCACTTATTGAGGTTCAGTTTTCGCCCCGGTCGATCCCGCCGCAGCGTCATCAGCGATGGCTCCGGCCGGTTGCGCAGAGCCTGCCATGGCGGCGAAGGCCCATCCCTCCACTTGCCGGTAGAGTTCCGTACTGCGGCGGACATTGACGACTAGGCAGCCGCGGTAGTGCTCCCCGGTGTTCCTCCGAGTCGTCCTCGGATTGTTCCGCTTCAGAGTCGGCCGCCGGAACTGGTCTGCGGGCACCCGGTCCGTCCAGCCAGAACTGCAGTGCAGCCGCGATGTCAGCGCTCTCGTGGATCAGCAACGACAGATCAGGCGGTCAGGGGTCACGCCGATCGCCGTGAGGAACCGCAGGAAGAAGCTGATCAGCTGCGGATCACTGTTGACGAAGCTGATCTGTTCGCTGCGCCGATAGGGCTTGCTCTTGCATGCCCTCGCACCAGTAGGCGATGGCGCCGGCGATGATGATCTCCCGGTCGCTTAGTCCGCCGATCTGAGCTAGCCGCACTCCGCCGAGCATCTCGGCGCAGATCCTCCATGTGGACCTTCTCCGTCTCCCAGTACCTGACCAACCGCTCGGCTTTCCGCTTGCCAATCTCCTCTGGGCTCAGCCGACCGTCACGGGGCATGTCTCGCACCCAGAGCGACACGGAGCCCTTCGAGACGCCGAGCTCGGCGGCGATCTCGTCGTAGGTGGCACCGCTGGCGCGCAACTCTCGTGCCCTGGCGTGCAATTCGTCCTTGGCTCGCGGCCGTAACGTCCACAGCGGCGGCGGCTCGCCGCGCAGCGCCGGGTCGAGTGTCGAGTTCCCGACGCCGAGAATCTCCTTGATCTCGCGGCGGGACTTACCGGCACGCCGGAGTGCGATCGCCTGCTCGCGCAGTTCCTGAAATGCTAGTTTATGTGTCATATTCGAATATTAGATCGTGGCACTGACATTCTTGCTCTGTGCCTCGATCACTTTCAGCGGTTACTCTTGCTGACCAGCTAGATACGGATCCGGCTTCGACGCCAGGCAGCGCACGTTCTGGTTCGCTGCTGCGCGCACCGTGCGGAGTACTAGCGGTGAGGTATACACCGCGGCGCGTCCGAAAAATTTTGCTCGGCTTGCTGTTTAACCTACGGTCACGTAGGTTACGGTTACGTAAGCGTAATCCTGCAGCGGCCCCTGCCCACGGCCGCGCGGATCGTTCATCTCCACACATCTCGGCACACGAGTGTCAGGCGAGGATCCGATGACCACTGTCTTTGACACCACATCCACCGGCGCCACCGAAGCTGCAGCCACCCAGAGCAGAACACCTTTGAGCGACCTTCAGGACGAGCCGATTGGCCGCGGGGAGAAGATCCTGGTCGGGATCTTTGTCGGGGTCCCAATGCTCGCGCTGCTCGCGGCGATACCGCTGGCCTGGGGCTGGGGCCTCACCTGGCACGCCGCGGTCATCGCCATTGCCTTCTACTACATCTCCGGCCTGGGCATCAGCATGGGCTTCCACCGCTACTTCACGCACAGCTCGTTCAAGGCCACGACCGGCCTGCGGATCGCCCTCGCCATCGCCGGATCGCTCGCGATTGAGGGCCCGGTCCTCACCTGGGTCGCCGACCACCGGCGGCATCACAAGTACAGCGACCGGGAGGGCGACCCGCACTCGCCGTGGCGCTTCGGCAACGACTGGAAAGCCCTGACCAAGGGACTGGTGTGGGCCCATATGGGCTGGATGTTCGACGGTAATCACACCTCGCGCGAGAAGTTCTGCCCTGATCTGCTCGCCGACAAGAAGGTCTCGAGGATCTCAGCCCTGTTCCCGCTATGGGTAGTCGTGTCGTTGCTTGCCCCGGCGCTCATCGGGGGTCTCTGGTCGTGGTCATGGCAGGGCGCACTCATCACGTTCTTCTGGGCCAGCCTGGTCCGCGTCTCGTTTCTGCATCACGTGACGTGGTCGATCAACTCGATCTGCCACACCTTCGGCAAGGAGGAGTTCGAGGTCAGGGACAAGTCGCGGAACGTGAACTGGCTGGCCATCCTGTCCTTCGGCGAGTCGTGGCACAACCTGCACCACTCCGACCCGACCTGTGCGCGGCACGGAGCGCTGCGCGGCCAGATCGACATCGCGGCGCGGCTCATCTGGGTCTGCGAGAAGCTCGGCTGGGCGTATGACGTCAGGTGGCCAGATGAGACCAGGCTGAACGGCAAGAAGACGGGAACGAGGCAGCTTGGCTCCATGACCCGGCGGGCCGCGGCCGAGCCGGTTCGCCGCGCGGTGCCGGACCGACCATGATGGACCGGTGACAATTCAGTCCGGTCCGAACGGCCGCAAGCGCATGACAGGTAAGGAACGACGCGAGCAGCTCCTCGACATAGGGCGGCGGCTGTTCGCCGAACGTGGCCTGGACGGCACCTCCATTGAGGAGATCGCCGCCCAGGCCGGCGTTTCCAAGCCAGTCGTCTACGAGCACTTCGGCGGCAAGGAAGGGCTGTACGCCGTCGTCGTCGACCGGGAGGTCGACCGATTCCTCACCATGGCCACCCGCGTGCTCGAGGGCGAGGACACCATGGCCAAGTTCGAGGTGGCAGCGGTGCACCTGCTCCGCTACATCCAGGAAAACTCCGACGGGTTCCGCATCCTCGTCCGCGACTCCAACCCGACCTCAGGTTCTGGCACCTTCGCCAGCCTGATCAGCGACATCGCCAGCCAGGTCGAGTACATTCTCGGCGACGTGCTCAAGACCAGGGGCTACGACCCGAAGCTAGCGCCGGTGTACGGGCAGATGCTGGTCGGCATGGTCGCCTCGGCTGGCCAGTGGTGGCTGGACGCGCGCAAGCCCAAGCTCGAGGAGATGGCCGCGCATCTGGTGAACCTGGCGTGGAATGGAATGCGTGAGCTCGATCCCAAGCCGAGGCTGTCCCCCGCGGCCCTGGAGCTGCTGCGTGAGGGCAAGTAGCCAGGCGGGAACGGGCAGGTTAGGCCCGGTGCGCGACCACGAAAACTCGCCGGAACGGCAGCACAGTCCCATATGGCGTTACCGGGTAGTGCTTCTGCACCCGCTGCGAGTACTCCCCGACGAACTCCTGCGCCCCGGCGGGATCCAGCGCGGCGAGGACCGGGCGCAGTCCGGTGCCCTTGTACCACTCGGTCACCGGATCCGGGCCCTGCAGCACGTGCAGGTAGGTGGTCTCCCAGGCGTCTATGACCAGGCCCAGCCGGCCCAGCAGGTCGAGATACTGGCCCGGATCCCCGGCCTGGCGGTTGAGCTGAACGCCGGATAGCTGATCTCGCCACCGCGCTGAGCTGGCCAGCTCGCGGAGCACGGCGTGGTTTGGCTGGTCAAAGTTGCCAGGCAGCTGGAACGCGAGCCAGCCAGCAGGCGCTAGGCAGGCGGCCCAGCGAGGCAGCAGCGCCATGTGGTTCGGCACCCATTGCAGCACCGCGTTCGAGATGATCACGTCGGGCGCCCGAACGGGCTGCCAGTCGTTGACGTCCCCGACGTCGAAGCTGAGCTGGCCCCTGCGTGCAGCCTCCCCGTAGTCAGCTTGCTGCGCCGCCGCGACCATCTCGGTCGAAGAGTCGATGCCGACGACCTCCGCTTGCGGCCAGCGCGCTGCCAGCGACGCCGTCAGCTGGCCAGGCCCGCATCCCAGGTCGACGACATAGCCGGGCGCGGTTGCCCCGATCCGCGCGACCAGGTCATAGAACGGCCGCGAGCGCTCGTCCGCGAAGTGCAGGTACTGAGCGGGATCCCACATGCGGGCCACCTCAAATCTCTCGACGTCGAGATATCCGCTAATTGTCTACCGCTCTCGAAGTCTCGATGTCAAGAGATATGCTCACGTCATGGCTCCTGGTGCCCGGCCAGTTCGTGACGAGGTCGACGAGATCGTCGCGCGGTGGCAGTCCGAGCGTCCCGACCTTGACGTCACGCCGCTGCAGGTACTGAGCCGGATCTCCAGGCTGGCCCGGCATCTGGACCGCGCGAGGCGGGCAGCCTTCGCCGCACACGGCCTGGAGATGTGGGAATTCGACGTGCTCTCAGCGCTGCGCCGCCAGGGGCCGCCCTATCAGCTCAGCCCTGGCGCGCTGCTGCGGGCGACGCTCGTTACCTCGGGCACGATGACCAACAGGATCGACCGGCTTACTGCCGCGGGACTCGTCAGCCGCAGCCGCGACCAGGAGGACAAGCGCGGCGTACTTGTCCAGCTGACGGGGCCTGGCTTGCGCGCGGTCGATGCTGCCATGTCCGATCTGCTTGCCCGCGAGCATGCCCTGCTGACCGGCCTTGACGCCGCGCAGCAAACCGAGCTCGCGGCTTTGCTGAGAGTCCTGCTCGTCCCATTTGACGCCGAGACAGCACCGAGCCCGCAGGCTGGCGCCGATTGAGCTGGCCGCGGGGCGAGGGGCGGCCGGACAGCCCTGCCCGCGCGTGGCGCCCGAGCTCGCGCCTGGCGCGCGAGGCTGGCAGACGTTGTACGCGCAGCATCCGCGACACCCTGAGTCGAGATCGGAGCGAATGTTGAAGGCAGTCCGTTTCAGCCAGTTCGGGGGTCCGGAGGTGCTTGAGATCGTGGATCTCCCCGATCCGCATCCGGGTCCCGGCCAGGTCCGGATTGCGGTGCGCGCGGCTGGCGTCAACCCGAGCGACTGGAAGAAGCGCAAGGGCCTGATGGATGGGGAGCTCCCGCAGACCATGGGCCACGAGGCGGCGGGCGTCGTCGATGAGCTCGGCGAGGGCGCTGCGGACGTGGCCGCCGGCGATCGCGTGTTCGGCTTCTCGGCCGAGGGGGCGGCCCAGGCCGAGCTGGCGGTGCTGTCCCACTATGCGCCGATCCCGCCGTCGCTTGACTTCCCCGGCGCTGCCGCGCTGCCTGCCGCCATCGAGACGGCCACGCGCGCGCTCGACCAGCTCGGCGTCGGGGGCGGCAGCACGCTGCTCATCAACGGCGCCTCCGGAAGCGTCGGCAGCGCCGCGGTTCAGCTCGCCGTGGTGCGCGGTGCGCGGGTGATCGGCACTGCCAGTCCGGCAAACCACGGGTACCTTCGCTCGCTCGGGGCCGAGCCAGTCGCCTACGGCGAGGGCCTCGTCGAGCGGGTTCGCGCGCTCGCGCCTGGCGGCGTCGACGCCGCGCTCGACGTCGCCGGGAGCGGCGTCCTGCCCGAGCTCATCGAGCTCGCGGGCGGCCCGGAGTACGTCGTGACGATCGCCGACTTCGGTGGCGCGCGGGAGCACGGCGTGACGTTCAGCAGCGGGGACGCTGGCCGTGCGGTCCACGCGCTCGCCGGGATCGGCGACTTGATCGAGTCCGGGCGCTTCTCGCTCCCGGTCGCGCAGACCTTCCCGCTCGCCGAGATCGCGGAGGCGCACCGCGTCAGCGAGGACGGTCACGTGCGCGGGAAGCTCGTGCTGGTGGTCGACTCTCCTATGCCCGGCTCGGGGTCCTCCCCTGCCACTCCGACCGTGGACGGTTCAGGAGAGCCGGGGGCGGGGAGCATTAGCAGGTTCAGAACTGGGGGGTGAAGTGATGACCGGATCTCAGATCGACTACGCGGCGGTGTACCGGCAGCTCCCGGTTCCGGTCGTGCTGCTGACGCCGGAGTTCGTGATAGCTGATGTGAACGAGGCGTACCTGCAGACGATGGGCCGCACGCGGGAGGAGCTGCTGGGCCGCAAGATTGTCGATGCGTTCCCTGCCAGTCCATCGGATGCCGGGGCAGCGGGGGTACGCAACTCGGTCGCTTCGGTGCACCGGGTCCTGGCCACCGGTGAGCGGGACGCCATGGAGTTCCTCAAGTACGACATCGAGGTGAGCCCAGGCGTGTTCGCCGGGCGGTACTGGAGCGGGGTGAACGGGCCCGTCTTCGGCCCGGACGGCAGGGTGGTGCTGATCGCGAACTGCCCGGAGGATGTCACCGATCGCATGCGCAGGTTCATGTCAGTGCTGGAAGCGGACGCGGAGCGCGAAGGGCCTGAGTAGTGAGCCGGTGACTCCGCCAGTCTGACACGCTGCTCTATACGTTCGTCGTCAGCGAATAGTCAGTAACCGCGAAGTCAAGCGGAACTCCGTTGGTGGACGCAATTTCCCAGCCGAAGTTCACCTGGGTGAGGCGGTCGGATCCGCTCAGGTGATGGTGCCCGATCAGCCACTGCAGCGCGCCCAGCAGATTCACCTGGCCCGTGGTCGCCGGCTTGCCAGTGCTCACGAAGCTGAACATATCCGGGCCGCCCTTATAGACCGCGTAGTCCCGGCCGCTGATGACCACATGATTGATGACCCCGCCCAATGGGGTCTGGCCATGATTGGCCACCCACACCATGATTTCAATCTTGTAGTTGTCGAGCCACAAGTCGTAGGCAGCCTCGGCGTCGTAACTCAGGTTCTGCGCTGGCATTGCCTGGGCGAACGTGCTGGTCAGCGACCTAACCGTGCGCAGAGCCGGATTCGCATAGTTCTGCTGGACGCTGGGGTAGGTCTTTACGCTCGTCGAGCCAGGCTGGACAGACTGAACGCCCCAGTGGCGGTATGAATCCGCCCAAACCAGCTGCGGCCCAGCTTGTACGGTGTTCCACTCATTGTTGTAGACGTCGAAGCCGCGGTTGTTCCAGACGCCGAACTTGTCCGACGAGGACCAGGTCGATCCGCCCGGCGCGGCGAGACGCGCATTGTCGTACTGCCCCACATAAGGCGCAGCGACCGGTGACTGACGCAACGCGAGAAGCCCCAGTCCAGCAACCACGATCACGACAAAAGCCGCGAACCATCGACTGGCCGGCCGAAAGGATGAGCGCATACTGCTGCCCCTCTGGCTACGCCCCCGCGCCGCAGGTTCTCGGGGTACCTGACGCACGCTAGCAGCAGCAACTGAGCACGGCGCCATGAGTCCGGGCCGGCCGCAGTTGCGGCTATCCGCCGCTTTCCTCGGCTACCGCCAGCCAGCGCTCTTCCAGATCGGCGCGCTCCGCCTGCACGGCCCGCAGTTCCGCTCCTAGCTCGATCAGCCTGACGTAGTCGGTGGCGTTCTCGGCGAGGGCGGCGGACAGGCGCTCCTCGGCCTCAGTCAGCCTGGCAATCTGCCGCTCCAGCCTGGTCAGCTCCTTCTGTCCCGCGCGCTGCCGCGCCGCCGACGCTGGGCCGGGCTGGGAAACCTCGGAATCAGCCCCGGCGACGGCGGCCGGTTTCTGACGGCCGGGCGCCGCTGCCGCCCGTTCCCTCAATGTCAGGTATTCCTCGACGCCACCAGGCAGGTACGCGAGCTGCTCGTCGACGATGGCAAGCACATGGTCGGTAACCCGCTCCAGGAAGTACCGGTCGTGACTGACCACCACGATCGAGCCCGGCCAGCCGTCCATCAGGTCCTCGAGCTCGGTGAGCGTCTCGATATCCAGGTCGTTAGTTGGCTCGTCGAGCAGCAGCACGTTCGGCTCAGCCAGCAGCATCAGCATCAGCTGGAGCCGGCGCCGCTCGCCGCCGGAGAGCTCGCCGACCCGTGTCCACTGCCGGTCGCCGCGCAGACCGAGCCGCTCCAGCAGCTGGCTCGCCGACAACTCGCGCTTGCCGATGACGACCTCGCTGCGCACCTGCTCGGCCGCCTCCAGCACGCGCACGTCTTCATCGACCGGCGGCGGCTCCTGGGTCAGGTAGCCGAGCTGGACAGTGCTGCCGGCGACCAGGTGCCCGGTGCTAGCCACAGGCCCAGCGGACGGCACCGGAAGAGCGCCGGATAGCAACCTGAGCAACGTTGTCTTGCCGGTACCGTTGGCGCCGACGATGCCCACCCGGTCGCCGGGCCCGAGCTGCCAGGTGACGTGGCTGAGCAGTGGCCGGCTGCCCGCGGTGACCGAGACATCCTCAAGCTCGAGCACCGTCTTGCCAAGCCGGGCGGCGGCCATCCGGGCCAGCTCCACCCCATCCCTGGCCGGCGGCTCGCTCGCAATCAGCGCGGTGGCCGCTTCGATCCGGAACTTGGGCTTGCTAGTTCGGGCCGGCGGCCCGCGACGCAGCCAGGCGAGCTCCTTGGACAGCAGGTTGCGGCGCCGCTGGTCCGCTACCGCGGCGACCCTGGCCCGTTCGGCCCTGGCGAGCACGTAAGCGGAGTAGCCGCCGTCGTAAGCGTGCACCTGGCCGTCGGCCAGCTCCCAGGTCTCCTCGGTCACCGCGTCCAGGAACCACCGGTCGTGCGTGACGATCACGTAGCTGGTCGCATACTCGCGCAGGTAGCCGGCCAGCCAGTTGATTGCCTCGATGTCCAGGTGGTTAGTGGGCTCGTCGAGCAGCAGCAGGTCGTAGCTGCCCAGCAGCAACGCGGCCAGCGCGGTCCTGCGGCGCTCACCCCCGGACAGATCGCGGATGTCGGCGCTGTGGTCGATATCGCCAACCAGCGCCCCGACGACCGCTCGAGCGCGCGGGTCGGCAGCCCATTCGTGCTCGGCCAGGCTGCCGAAGACGGCCGTGCTGACCGGGCCAGCCAGGTCCTCGGCCTGCGGTAGGTAGCCGACGGTAACGCCGCCAGCTCTGGTTGCCCGGCCCGCGTCCAGGTCACCTATCCCGGCGAGCGCGGCCAGCAGCGTCGTCTTCCCGGCGCCGTTGCGGCCGACGACGCCGATTCGCTGCCCGGCGGACACGCCAAGCGAGACCCGGTCGAGCAGGACGTGCTCGTGGAACGCTTTGGCGGCAAGCTCGAGGTTGACCAGGTTCACGTTGTCCTGAGCCCGTCACGCATGACTGCGGCGCCGGGCGCCGGACCGCTGGCCCTTACCGCTGCGCGGCAGACCCCCGATCCGGTCAGCGCGACGGCCAGCTCGCGTGCGTGCGCCGCGTCACTGGCAAGGAACGCACACGTCGGACCCGAACCGGAGACGATCGCGCCGAGCGCTCCGTGCTCGCGTCCAGCCGTCAGCGCCCGCCGCAGCTCAGGCTGCAGCGACAGCGCGGCAGGCTGCAGGTCGTTGGACAGCAGCGGTCCCACCCGGGCCGGATCACCGGAGCGAAGCGCGGTCATCAGCGGATGGCTCAGCTCGGGCTCGCCCGGCTCCGGCTGATCGCCGGCGGCTGCCCGGGCAGCCCTGAGCCGGTCGCAGGTGGCGTATACCTGCGCGGTGGACAGCCCCTGATGGGCAAAGGCAAGCGCCCAGTGGTAGCTGCCGGCCGCAAGCGCAGGCGTCAGCTCCTCGCCCCGGCCGCGTCCCACCGCCGTCCCGCCGAGTAGGGCGAACGGGACGTCGCTGCCAAGCCCAGCGGCGAGCTCGCTGAGCTGACGCTGAGACAGCCCCGTCTGCCACAGCTCGTTGCAGGCGAGCAGGGTTGCTGCGGCGTCTGCGCTGCCACCAGCCAGGCCGGCCGCGACGGGGATGCGCTTGCGTATGCGGATCTCCACGGCGGAGCCGCGCAGGCCGGCCGCCTTGACGAGCGCGCTGGCCGCCTTCCATGCGAGGTTGGACCGGTCGAGCGGGACAGCCGCGGCGTCCTCGCCCGTGACGGTCAGCGACGTCTTGTCCGCCGACAAAACGGTCACCTCGTCGAACAATGACACCGCGTGGAATACGGTCACCAGCGAGTGATAGCCGTCGGCGCGGGGTGGTCCGACTGCGAGCTGAAGGTTGACTTTCGCCGGCACCCGGACAGTGACGGCATCTCGAGTCGGCCTGATTGCTGAGATCACGACGTGTTGATCGTATCCGGATCTCCGCCGGGCTTGCTCGCCGCCGCTATCCGGGCGAAGTCCGTGACGGCGAGTGCTTCGCCCCGCAGCGACGGATCCACGCCGGCCGCCCGAAGGATGACCTCGGCGGCCGCAGCCGAGCCCGCCCAGGCCGCCAGCGCCGAGCGCAGCGTCTTGCGCCGCTGCGAGAACGCGGCGTCGATCACCGCGAACGTCTCCTGGCGTCCCGCCGTCCCGCGCACGACCGCAGCCTCGGCCGGCGAGTGCCGCACCAGGGACACCAGCCCGGAGTCCACCCGGGGAACCGGCCAGAACACCGCCCGGCCGACCGACCCGGCGCGGCGGACCGCCGCGTACCAGGCCAGCTTCGCCGACGGCACACCGTAGGTTCGGCTGCCGGGCGGCGCGCTCATCCGGTCAGCCACTTCCGCCTGCACCATCACCAGTCCTCGGGCTAGCGACGGGACGGTTGCCAGCAGATGCAGCACCACCGGCACCGAGACGTTGTAAGGCAGGTTCGCCACCAGCACGGTCGGCGGCTCGCCCGGCAGCTGACCAAGCCGCGCGGCGTCAGCCATCACGACATCGAGCCGGCCGGCCAGCTGCGGAGCCCTGGCCGCGACGGTTGCGGGCAGCTCAGCTGCCAGCGTCCGGTCAACCTCGACCGCGATGACCCGGCGCGCGGCCGCCAGCAGCGGCAGAGTCAGCGACCCGAAGCCAGGACCGACTTCGAGCACGACGTCGTCAGGCCGCAAGGCCGCCATCGCCGTGATCCGGCTGACCGTACCGCCGTCGACCACAAAGTTCTGGCCCAGGCGCTTGGATGGCTGGATGCCGAGCCGGCGCCAGTTCCCTGATCTCGGTCGGCCCGAGCAGGCGCGCCGCCGGCAGCGGGGTCAGGTTGGCCAAGGCCCGAAGACCCGCTCGCCGTTAGCTTCGATCACCGCGCACAGCTTGGCCACATCCATCTGCTTAGCCGCGGCGAGGGAGCGCACCGTATGCGCGACCTGGGCGGGCGCGTTGGACCTGCCGCGGACCGGTGACGGAGCGAGGAACGGCGCGTCGGTCTCGGCCAGGATCAGCTCGGCCGGCGTGACGGCGGCTGCCTCGCGCAGCGCGGCCGCGTTCCCGAACGTAACCGTCCCGGCGAAGCTGAGCAGGTAACCGGCCGCAACGCAGCGCTCGGCCAGTTCCGCATCGCCGGAGTAACAGTGGAAGATCACCTGTTCCGGCGCTCCGTCAGCGGCCAGGATCGACAGCACATCCTCGTGCGCATCCCGGTCGTGGATCATCAACGGCTTGCCTGCCTGCTTGGCGATCTCGATGTGCGCCCTGAACCAGTCTCTCTGGACCTGCGGCGTGGCGTTGTCGCGGTAGTAGTCCAGCCCCGTCTCACCGACGGCCCGAACCCGCGGCAGCGCCGCCAGCCGCGCGATCTCGGCCAGGACCGCATCCCGATCGGCGGCCGAGTCGGCAGCTGCCGCCGTCTCGTTCGGGTGGATGGCCACCGCCGCGTACACGGAGGGGAACGCGGCCGCGCAGTCTGCCGCCCACTGTGACGACGGCACGTCACAGCCGACTGTGACGACCCGGATCACACCAGCGGCCGCCGCCTGGGCGAGCGTGTCGGCCACCGCCATATCGATCATGTCGAGGTGGCAGTGGCTGTCGAAAGCGGTGCTCGGCAGCGGCTCGGGCGGCGGTGCCTGCGGCCTGCCGACACCCTGGCCCGGCCCGAAGCTGTCGCCGGGAGCCGGCCGGTCGGTCACTTACTCTCCAGCCGGGCCAGTTCCTCGTCCACGACCGACGGATCCAGCTTGGCGAACAGCGGTACCGGCAGGCTGAGCGAAGTACCGGGCTTGATCGGCGCCGACTCCCAGCGCGCCGCCGTCCGGTAGTCCCCGGTGATCACCGGGTAGCTCGGGCCGTCATCCTCGGTGACCTCGTCGATCCGCGGCATGCCCGACCACACCCCGGTGCCGCCGAGCATCTCGTGCACCTTCTGCGACGAACGCGGCAGGAACGGCGTGAGCAGGGTCTTGCCGTCGTCCACCAGCTGCAGCGCCACGTGCAGGATCGTGCGCATCCGGTCCGGGTCGGACTCGCGCAGCTTCCACGGCGCGTGGTCGGACAGGTATTTATTGGCCTCGGCAACCGTGCGCATGGCCTCGGTGGAGGCCGCCTTGAAGCGGCAGCGCGCCAGCGCGTCGCCGACCGCGGTGAACGCTGCCGCGGACCGGTCAAGCAGCGCCCGGTCTGCCTCGGTCAGCTCACCGGCGGCAGGGATCTCGCCGATGTTGCGTGCGGCGAACGAGACCGTGCGGTTAACCAGGTTGCCCCAGTTCGCCACCAGCTCGTCGTTGTTCCGGCGGACGAACTCGCTCCAGGTGAAGTCGGTGTCCTGCGTCTCCGGGCCGGCTACCGCGACGTAGTACCGCAGCGCATCAACGTCATAGCGCGCGAGGAGGTCGCGGACGTAGATGACGACCGAGCGGGACGAGGAGAACTTCCGGCCCTCCATCGTCAGGAACTCGCTGGAGACGATCTCCGACGGCAGGTTGAGCGCGCCTAGCGCACCGGGCGTGCCGTCCCTGGCGCCCTTGCCGTCGTAGCCGAACAGCATGGCGGGCCATATCTCGGCATGGAAGACGATGTTGTCCTTGCCCATGAAGTAGTACGCGTCGGCGTCCGGCGACTGCCACCAGGCCCGCCAGGCGTCTGGGTCACCGGAGCGCCTGGCCCACTCGATCGATGCCGACAGGTAGCCGATGACCGCGTCAAACCAGACGTAGATGCGCTTGTCCTTCAGGTCCTGCCAGCCTTCCAGGGGAATAGGGACTCCCCAGTCCAGGTCCCTGGTGATGGCCCGCGGCTGCAGCTCGCTGAGCAGGTTGAGGGAGAACTTCAGCACGTTCGGGCGCCACTGACCGCTCTTGCTCTGCAGCCAGCTGCCGAGCACGTCCGCGAAGGCGGGCAGGTCGAGGAAGAACTGCTCGGTCTCCGCGAAGATCGGCGTCTCGCCGTTGATCTTCGAGCGCGGGTTGATCAGGTCTGCGGGGTCCAGCTGGTTGCCGCAGTTGTCGCACTGGTCGCCGCGCGCTCCGTCGTAACCGCAGATCGGGCAGGTGCCCTCGATATAGCGGTCGGGCAGCGTGCGGCCGTTCGATGGCGAGACCGCGCCCAGGGTCTTACGCGGGAAGATATAGCCGTTGTTGTAGAGCCCGAGGAACATCTCCTGGACCACTGAATAGTGGTTACGGGTCGTGGTCCGCGTGAACAGGTCGTAGGACATGTCCAGCCCAGCCAGGTCCTCCGCGATGACCCGGTTGTATCGGTCCGCGAGCTCCCGCGCGGTGACGCCCTCGGCGTCCGCCTGGACCTGGATCGGAGTGCCGTGCTCGTCCGTGCCGCTGACCATCAGCACCTGGTTGCCGTGCATTCGCTGGTACCGCGAGAACATGTCGCAGGGCAGGCCGAAGCCTGACACGTGGCCGATGTGCCGTGGGCCGTTCGCATACGGCCACGCCGGAGCGCTGAGAATGTGGCGGCTGGTCATAGGCTCAAGCCTAGTGGGCGGCTGGCTCAGGCCGCCCGTACGGCTGGCCTGCTCAGGCCCAGGTCACGTGCATGTTCGACACCCAGCCAGCCAGCAACCCCGGCTCGCCGCTGACCATGACGTCGGCGGTCACCGGGTCGCTGCGATTCCACAGCAGCAGGTACAGCCCTGATGCGGGCCCGCTGACCGTGCAGTCCGCAGCAAGGCGGCCCGGGCAGTTGCCGCGCCCGGTCGCCAGGATCCGGCTTGCGTCCTGGCTCATCCGGACATGCCAGGTCTGCCGGGTGTCGACGGCGCGGACCACGAGCACGCGGTCGTGGTCGGCAGCTGCGCTGCCCTCCGCGGTCGCACCACCCGCTTGCACTGCGTCCCGGCCGAAGAACCCGATCAGCAGCTCATCGACGCCATCGGCGGCCAGGTCGGCGGGATAACCAGGCCGACCACCCGCCGCCAGCTCAGTGTCAGCGCGATGGATCGCCGTCTCGTGCGCCTGCCGACGTGCCCAGAACGCCAGCGGCGACGGGGCTGGCAGGAATGTCCAGGCCGCCATGGCCGGATTCGCCCGGTCGAGAGCGTCCTTGAGCGCTGTCAGCCCGCTGATATACCAGTCGATCAGCTTGTCGTCGGCTGGCCCGGCAGCGAGCTGCTCGGCCTCTGGTAGCTCCGGCACCATCTCGGTGAACTGGCCCGCTACGTATCCAGTCGCCCACCGGTGCACGTAGCCGGTGTGCCTGAGCAGGTCGCGCACCCGCCAGCCTGGGCACGTAGGTACGACTGCGTCAAGCCCTGCTTGCCCTGCCGCGGTCGCGAGCAGTTTCCCCTGCCGCTGCAGGGAGTCGATGTGGTCGCCGATCTCCATGCCCGACATAGTGCCAGCCGCCGGTGACGATCCGGCCGCAAGCGGCTAGCTCGGATGGCGCGGATCGGGCATTTCGTCCCCGCTCGTAATGACGGCGGCGTAGAGATCGCGCCTGCGCAGGCCGAGCTCAGCACTCACCGCGGCGACCGCGTCCCGCCGGCTCGCGCCAGCCCGGACTCGCGCGAGCACCTCGGCCACCGCATCCGTTGCCTCGACTGGCTCTGGCAGCTGCGAAGCGCCCGCCACCACCAGCGTGACCTCGCCGAGGACGCCCTCCTGCAGCTTTCCGGCCAGCTCGCCCAGCGAGCCCCTCAGCACCTCCTCGTGCGTCTTGGTCAGCTCGCGGCAGACCGCGGCTCGCCGGTCCGAGCCGAACGCGGCTGCCAGGTCGGCCAGCGTCGTGCCGATCCGGCGGGGCGACTCGAAAAAGACCAGGGTCCGGGGCTCGGCCGCCAGGTCGGCGAAGCGCCGGGCGCGCTCGCCCGCCTTGCGTGGCGGGAAGCCCTCGAAGACGAACCGATCCGACGGCAGCCCAGAAATAACGAGGGCCGTGGTCACCGCCGATGGCCCGGGCAGCACCGTCACCCGCAGTCCGGCCTGTGCGGCCGCGGCGACCAGCCGGTACCCGGGATCACTCACGCCCGGCATTCCGGCGTCGGTGATCAGCAGGACGTCCTGCCCTCCGGTGAGCTCAGCCAGGAGGGCAGGCGTCCGGCGGCTTTCGACGTCGTCGTAGTAGGACACGACACGGCCGGTGAGCTGGATGCCCAGGGCGGAGGCCAGCTTGCGGACGCGCCGGGTGTCCTCCGCCGCGATCAGGCCGGCAGATTGGAGGGCCGCAGCAAGCCGGCCCGAGGCATCGCCCGGCTGGCCAATCGGTGCCGCCGCGATTGTCAGGGTGCCCTGGCGTGTCGTGGCGTCGCCAGCACCCGCGCCCCCTATAGGCGGATATGCCGCGCGCTCGCCGCTAACCTGATCCATCTCCCGGCCCAGGCTAGCCTTGCTGGCCTCTAACATTACTCACGATGAACGCCTACCAGACGGTGTCGGCGAACGACGCCGACGAGGGCACCCGGCTGGCCAGGGTTGGCCGCCGCGGCACTGCGCTCGTGCTCGGCAGCACCTTCTGGGGCTGGGCTGGCCCGGTGCTCATCATGATCTTCGGTGGCTTCCTGCGGTTCTACCGGCTGAGCAAGCCCGATGCTGTCGTCTTCGACGAGACCTACTACGTGCCGGACGCGAACTCCATCCTGCGCCACGGCGTGGAGCTCCAGCACTATAACTACGTCAACAGCCTGCTGGTGCACGGCAACCCGAACATCTTCCTGAAGAAGAACGGCACGCTGCAGCCGGAGCTCGTCGCGCACCCGGCCCTCGGCAAGATCATGATGGCCTTCGGGCAGTGGCTTTTCGGCCTGACGCCGTTCGGCTGGCGGTTCACCGTTGCCCTGATCGGCACCGTGTCCATCTTGATGGTCGCCCGGATCGCGCGGCGGATGACCGGGTCCACCATGCTCGGCTGCGTCGCTGGGTTGCTGCTCGCCCTCGATGGCCTCGAGCTGGTGCTGAGCCGGACCGCGATCCTGGACATATTCGTGATGTTCTGGGTGCTGGCAGCGTTCGGCCTGCTTGTGATCGACAGGGATCACACCATCGCCCGCCTGCAGGACGCCGCGGCGGCGGGGCCGCACGACATCGCCGGGCCGAAGCTCGGCATTCGCTGGCTGCGGGTCGCGGCCGGACTGTGCCTGGGCGCGGCGTGCGCGAGCAAGTGGAACGGAGTCTGGTTCGTCTTCGCCTTCGCCGGCCTCGCGGTCGCCTGGGATATGGGCGCCCGGCGGGCGGCCGGCTATACGAACTGGCTGTCCGGCGGCCTGCGCAGCGACGTCAAGTGGCTTCCCGCCTGGTTCATTGCGTCGCCGGCCGTGGTCTTCATCGCGTCCTGGAGCGGCTGGTTCGCCACCAGCGACGGTGAATACCGGAACTGGGCAGCGCAGAACGGCAACCATACGCCGATCTGGTCCACCATCGACTCCTGGTACCAGTACAACCACTGGATGCTGCATTTCGGGCTAGATCTCACCACTTTCCAGAGCTACAAGTCCAGCCCCGTGGGCTGGCTCGTGCTAGCCCGGCCGATCTCGTTCTACTGGTGCGCCGGGAACTCCGTCCCGAAATGTGGGGTAAGCACCGGGTACGCCCAGGAAGTGCTGGCCATCGGCACGCCGCTGATCTGGTGGGGCGGCACGCTCGCCCTGCTGTTCTGCCTGGGCTGGTGGCTCGCCGGCCTGGTGGGTGACCTGGTCTTCGGCCGTACCCCCCGGCGGGACTGGCGGGCAGGCGCGGTGCTACTCGGCGTAGCGGCGGGCTGGCTGCCGTGGATCTGGTACGCCTGGCATGACAACCGCACCGAGTTCTACTACTACGCGGTTGCCTTCGAACCGTTCCTCATCATCGCCGTCACCCTGTGCCTGGGCCTCATCATCGGGCCGGCCAGGGCAGCTCCAGGCCGGCGGGCAGTGGGTGCCATTGCGGCCGGGGCCTACCTGATCGCGGTACTGGTCAACCTGGCTTATCTGTATCCCGTCCTGACGGCCCAGATCATCCCCTACTCATCCTGGCTGTCCAGAATGTGGTTCAGCCGCTGGATCTGACCGTCCCACGGGGGCTCCGCCCCCGTGAACCCCCCCCGAAACCCTGAACCCCAGACACACCGGGCTCCGCCCCCGGAAACCCCTGGCTCACGGGCTAGCCGTGAAACCCCCCCAAATCCGCCCAACCGGGCTCCGCGCCGCGGTACGAAATCATTAGCTGCCGCCTGGTTGCCCTCCGGATTCGGCAGCCCAACCGCTCTTACGCTGCGCTTATGACGCTCCGTAGCTCGATTGTTACGTAGATCACGTATCCGGCGAGCGGCGGCGTGCGTCATAGGTGTGTCAGTTCACCGAGGGGGAGGCAGAGCGGACAGTGACGGTTGACGTAAAGGTGGGGCAGATGGCGGACCGCGCGCGGTTCGAGCGCGACGTGATTCCGTTCATGGGCCAGCTCTACCCGGCCGCGCTCCGCATGACCAGGAACCCCAGTGACGCCGAGGACCTTATCCAGGAGACGTTCGCCAAGGCGTTCGCCGGCTTCCACCAGTTCAAGCCGGACACCAACCTGCGGGCGTGGCTGCACCGGATCCTGGCCAATACCTTCATCAACAGCTACCGGAAAAAGCGCCGCGAGCCGGTTCAGGATCTTGGCTATGACTTCCAGGAAGACTGGCAGACCGGCAATGACCCGCTGACCCCGCCGGTGGCCTCTGCCGAGGCCCAGGCGCTTGAGCGGCTACCTGACTCCGAGATCCTGACGGCCTTGCGTGAGCTGCCGGCCGAGTTTCGGATAGCTATCTACCTCGCAGACATCGAGGGTTACCCATACCGGCAGATTGCCGACATGATGGGCATCCCGATCGGAACAGTGATGTCGCGACTGCACCGCGGCCGAGGCAAGCTCAAGCAGCGACTGACGAGCTATGCGCCGGGCCGCCTGGCGAAAGCTTCCTGATCCCGAGGCCATCGTCTGGCTCGACTGTTCGGACGATGTCCTCAGCGATAGGCAATCGCGCACCAAGATGTGAAGCCCGGCAATCCGGGACCCGACAAGGCAAAGGTGTAAACCTGGTGATTAACAGCACTGCGACCGTGTCCGCCGAACTCGCTCTCGGGCTAGTGGTCCCCGACCACGGAACGGTGGCCGTCGTGGCGAGCCTGTCCTACAGCGCTGATGACCCGTTCGCGATCCGAGTTCTATTTGAGGTCGGCACCGACGAGCCTGTCGAGTGGATTTTCGCGCGTGACCTGCTGGCGGTCGGAATGGAAGGCCCGGCTGGCGAGGGCGACGTCCATGTGTGGCCCGCCGAGAATGAGGGCCACGAACTGCTGAACATCGCCTTGTCCTCCCCGTTCGGCGAGGCTCACTTCGAAGCTCCGCGTAGTTCGATCGCCGCGTTCCTCACCCGTACCTATGAGGTGATCGCGGCTGCACACGAGACCGACTACGTCGACGTGGACAGCGAGCTTGACGCGCTGCTCTGGCGCGCATAACGGCTGATCCGTCTACCCAAGCGATGCCTCGCCGCTGCCCACATCCGGCAGCCGCGGGGCATCGCCGTGTCAGTAGCCGGGCTTGGATTCCCGGCGCTCCGCCGCGGCTATTCTCCGCGCCAGACTGGCTGGCGCTTCTCGGCGAATGCGAGCGCACCCTCCCTGGCATCCGCCGAGGTAAACACCGGTGTGATGATCTCGGCCTGACGCCGAAACGCCTCAGCGCTGTTCCAGTCGCCTGACTCGGCGATTACCCGCTTGGTCGCGGTCAGGGCCAGCGGGCCGCCAAGGCCGATCCGAGCTGCGAGATCCCTGGCCGCGGCTAGCGCCTCACCCGCCGGGACGATCTGGTTGACCAGGCCGGCCTGGTGGAGCCGCGCGGCCGGGTAATGCTCGCCGGTCAGCGCGATCTCCATGGCGAGGTGGTAGGGAATCCGCTTCGGCAGCCGGAGCAGGCCGCCCGCACCCGCCACCAGGCTGCGTCTGACCTCTGGCAGGCCAAACTTGGCAGCCTCGCTCGCTACCACCAGGTCGCAGGCCAGCACCAGCTCGAAGCCGCCCGCCAGCGCGTACCCCTCGACCGCCGCGATGACCGGCTTGACCGGCGGCCGCTCTACGATGCCGCCGAACCCGCGATCGGAGAAGCTGGGCGAATCGCCAGTCAGGAAGCCCTTGAGGTCCATACCGGCGCTGAACGTGCCGCCAGCTCCGGTCAGGATGAGGACCTGAGTGTCCTTGCTGGCGTCGAGTTCCTCGACGGCCTGAGCGATGCCACGAGCCACGGCCCCGTTGACCGCGTTCCTGGCTTCCGGCCGGTTGATGGTGATGACGGCAACGCCGTCGCTGACCTCCGTCAGGACTTCATCGGACATGGGTTGCGAGATCCTTACTTCGGCTGGAATCGGATGCCGCCGTCGAAGCGGATGGTCTCGGCATTCATGTAGTCGTTCTCGATCAACGCCCGGACCAGGTGGGCGAACTCCGCGGCCGTGCCCATCCGCTTGGGGAACACTACTGGGGCGGCGAGCTTCGCCTTGAATTCCTCGCTGGCCGGCCCGGTGCCGTAGATCGGCGTATCGATGATGCCGGGGCAGATGGTGTTGACCCGGACACCGATCGCCGCCAGGTCGCGGGCGGCCGGCACAGTCATGCCGATGATGCCGCCCTTGGATGCTGAGTATGCGAGTTGTCCGGTCTGCCCTTCAATCCCGGCGATCGACGCGGTGTTGATCACCACGCCGCGGGCGCCGTCCGCGTCGGCAGGCTCTGTCTTCGCCACGGCCGCAGCGCCGATGCTCATGAGGTTGAAGGTGCCGATCAGGTTGACGTCGATGACCTTCCCGAAGGCTGCCCGGTCGTGCGGCTCGCCGTCGCGGCCCACGGTCCGCTGGGCCCAGCCGATGCCCGCGCAACTCACCACGTACCGCAGCGGCGCGCCGACCGATGCCGCGAGGGCCACTGCGGCCCGCACGGACTCGGCGTCGCTCACGTCGGTCCGCGCGAAAACCCCGCCGATCTCGTCGGCCAGCGCGTTCCCGCGCTCGGCGTTGAGGTCAGCGACGACGACCTTGCTGCCGCCGGCAGCTAGCTCGCGTACCGTCGCTTCGCCGAGGCCACTGGCCCCTCCGGAGACGATTGCAGCGGTTCCGTTGAGTTTCATGGCCGGAGCATACTTCGCCTGGCCGCAGTGGCACCGAACGGGGTTCGGGTATCACGGCCAGCGGAATGTCACAGTCGTGCCGTAGCGTTGCCGCAAGCGGCATGTCGGCCGGCGCCCTCCCGGCAGAGGCCGTGCCCGCTCGCAGGCAGGGGAGGACAGTAGTGGCCGCAATGGCAGCGCAGTCGAGGCAGCGCACGAGCCCGAATCCGTGGGTGATCCTGGTCGTCGTCTCGATCGGGTTTTTTATGACCTTGCTCGATCTGACGATCGTCAACATCGCGATCCCCAACATGATCACCAAGCTGCACGCCTCGCTCGACGACATCCTGTGGGTGATCAACGCCTACGCGCTGGTGCTGGCAGTACTTCTCATCACCTGCGGCCGCCTTGGCGACCTGTTCGGACAGCGCAAGTTGTTCTTTGCCGGGATTGCTCTGTTTACGCTCGCCTCGGCCGCCTGCGGCCTTGCGCCTTCGGCTGGTTTCCTCATTGGTTTCCGTGCCGTTCAGGGCCTCGGTGCCGCCATGCTGATGCCGCAGACACTGGCCATCCTGACCATGGTGTTCCCGGCTGAACGGCGCGGCGCCGCATTCGGCGTCTGGGGCGCGGTAGCAGGCGTGGCCACGATCGCGGGCCCGACGCTGGGCGGCCTGCTGGTCACGGCCTTCGACTGGCGGTACATCTTCTTCGTCAACGTGCCGATCGGCGTCGTCGTGCTCGTGCTGACCGTGCTGCTCATCCCGGACCTGCGAACCGGCCGCAGACACAGCTTCGATGTCGGCGGCGTTGTGTTGGCGAGCCTGGCGCTGCTGGCGATCTGTTACGCGCTAGTCGAGGGCCAGAAGTACGACTGGGGCACGATCACCTCGTTCATCTCGATCCCGCTGCTGCTCGGCGTCGGCATCGTGCTGCTTGGCGCCTTCTTGTACATCCAGTCCAGGCGGCAGGACGCGGAGCCACTTGTGCCGTTCTCCCTGTTCAGGGACCGGAACTACGCCCTGATGAATATCGTGGCTGGCTTCATCGCGATCGGCATGCTCGGGATCTTCCTGCCGTTCTCGATCTATCTGCAGTCGGTACTAGGGTTCTCCGCCCTCAAGGCCGGCCTGACGATGGCGCCAGCATCACTCGTCGCGATGTTCGTAGCGCCGGTCGCCGGGCGCATGTCCGACCGCATCGGCGGCAAGTACATCCTGATGGCCGGGCTGCTTCTGTTCGGGGGCGGGATGGGAGCCATAGCGCTCATCGCCCAGGCCAACTCCGTCTGGTATGACTTCCTCGCGCCGCAGTTCGTGGCCAGCATCGGCATCGGCTGCACGTTCGCGCCAATGACCACGGTGGCCATGCGCAACGTCAGCCCAATGATGGCCGGTGCGGCCTCGGGTGTTTTCAACACCACGCGCCAGGTCGGCACCGTGATCGGCACCGCGGGTGTGGGCGCACTGCTTCAGAACCGCCTCATCAGCGGGTTCACCGATCAGGTTGGCCGGCTCGGCGCAGCCCTGCCGGCCGCCGCACGCGAGAGGCTGCTGGCGGGATTCCAGTCTGCGGCCAGAGGCGGCCTGGACGTGGGCTCGGGCAAGCGAGCCAGCGGACTGCCTGGCGAGATCTTCACCCACGGCTTCGTCCAGGCGATGCGGCCGACAATGGCAGCGCCGATCGTCTTCCTGCTCGCGGGTGCAGTGAGCTGCCTTTTCATCAAGCGGCAGCCATCCAGCCAGGAAGGCAGCGCGCGGACGACCGAGGTCACCGAGCCGAGCGCCACCGCAGCGAGCTGATCCGCGAGGGTCGCGGAGCGGGCGAGGCCGGACGGGTCTGTACCCGGCTGACCCGGAACGGTCAGGGAGCCGGCCAATCCGGACGGATCCGGTCAGCCGGCCGCCAGGAGCTCAGCATCCCAGTCCCTGCCGGGCACTCCGGGTATGACCGGGTCGTCCTCGAACGGGAACCGGTCAGCGAACGCGGGACGCAGGTCCGACAGCCAGACCGCGTCCGGATCGTACTCGGCGAAGAACGGCCGACCCACCAGCGACGGATCGCGCGACTGGATCATGTGCAGGGCGAAGACCTTCCGGCCGGCTATCTCGGCCACGCCATCGACGCACACCTTGCCGGGCGTGGCCGACATCGAGGGACCTCGAACCGTCCGGCACAGCCCGGAGACGCTGCTGTAGGCGTCGCGGAAGATCTCCACCGCGCGAGCAAGCGGCACAGCGAAGTAACCCTGCGGACCGGTGTCTCGCTCGACGAACAAGTAATAGGGCACCAGGCCATGCCGCACCTGCGTCCGCCACATCTGTGCCCAGCAGGCGGGATCGTCATTGATGGTGCGGATAAGCGGGGCCTGGGTGCGGATCACGGCGCCGGCCGCCCGGATCCGGCTGATCGCGGTGGCGACCAGCTGCGGCTCGAGCTCACGCGGGTGCGAGAAGTGTGCCATCAGCGCCAGCGCCTTCCCGGCCGCGCCCACCTCCTCGAACAGCCGCAGGGTGTCGTCGGCGTCCGGATCGGTGACGAACCGCTGCGGCCAGTAGGCCAGTGATTTGGTTCCGATGCGGATGGACTCGATGTGCTCAAGCCCTGGACCGAGCAGCGGCTCGATGTATCTGCGCAACACCGCCGCGCCCATGATCATCGGGTCGCCGCCGGTGACAAGGACACTCGTGACCTCTCGGTGAGATCGCAGGTAGCTAGTCACCCTGGTTAGGTCGTCAGTCGCCATCTTGAGGTCAGGCTCGCCGACGAACTGCGCCCACCGGAAGCAGTAGGTGCAGTAGGCGTGGCAGGTCTGGCCCTGCTTAGGAAAGACCAGGACGGTCTCGGGGTATTTGTGCTGCATGCCCGGCAGCGGCTCGTCTGCCAGCTCGGGCACGTTCAGCGCAAGCTGACCAGCCGGGTGAGGATTGAGGCGCATCCGGACGGCGTGCGCGATCGCCTGGATCTCCTGCTCGGGCGCTCCGCGCGACAGCAAGTCGGCGATCTGCGCTAGGTCTTCAAGCGGAAGCATGTCCGCCTGCGGGAAGACGAGCCGGTAGATCGGATCGTCGGGAGCTGCCGACCAGTCGATCAGCGACTCGAGCACGTACTCATTGGTCCGAAACGGCAGCACGGTAGCCACCGCCCGAACTGCAAGCCGGTCCACGTCGCTCAGCCCTGCTCTGGCCGTCAGCTGATCCAGATGCTTGGCGGTGTACGCCCGGAACCTGCGGCCCTGCGCGGGAACAAACGGTGAAATTTCCTGAACGCTCATGCAACTCCCTCCGGCCGCCACTACAGCGACGGCCTGGCTGTTCGCATGATCTCCCCGTGTCATGCCACCGTCAGGTGTGCTAAAGCTTTATGTTCCCGGTCCCGCCACATCAGACGCCCTTGACTGTTGCGACGTTTCCGTTGGGCCAGTTAAAGAGGTAACGATTAGGAAACGCTCGGGAGCCGCTCAGCGTTGCCTGCAGCTTGCCTAACTTTCCCAGTCGCCACCCTCGCCTCCTCTTCCCGCCGGGTCCCGCGCCGGGCTAGCCCCTCTACCCGGTGACATTAGCCCCAAACGCATCACCTGTGGGCCGTCGCCAGGGAACATCACCCCGGCCAGTGAGAAGCTAGGCGGCATGGGGGATACCAGGCAGGAAGCACGCTGAACCCGCCAGCGGACACGCCGGCTGGGTCAGCAGCTGAGTCATCGGGCCCCGAGACTGGCCGCGAGGTGGCGGTCGGCCCGGAAGTGAGCCCGTCTCCCGTGCCGCCCAAGATGATCGCTGTTGACGCGATGGGCGGCGATCATGCTCCTGAGGTGATCGTGGCCGGCGCCGTGGCGGCCGCCCGCGACCTCGGGATCCGGATCGCCCTCACGGGCAGGCCCGGCCAGCTCCGGCCGCTCCTCGCCAAGGCCGGGCCAGCTGCGAACGTTTACATCGAGGCGGCCGAAGACTCCATTGCCATGGACGAGGGCGCGTTGGCAAGCTGGCGCCGTCCCAGGTCGAGCATCGCGGTGGCGTGCCAGCTCGTCCGCCGGGGCCAGGCAGGTGCGGTGATGTCGGCCGGATCAACCGGCGCCATCGTGGCAACCGCGCAGATGCGGTTGCGGCCGTTGCCAGGCGTCGGCCGTCCTGCGCTCGCCGTCGCCCTGCCGACGCGGCCGAAGCCGACCGTGCTGATCGACGCCGGCGCGATCGCCGATCCAAAGCCCGAGATGCTCTTGGTGTTCGCCCAGCTCGGCGTCGCGTACGCGGAGATCGCCTTCGGCATCGCCGAGCCGAGAGTAGGCCTGCTGACGATCGGGTCAGAGCCGGGCAAAGGAAATAAGCTGGCCAGACGCGGGTACGAATTGCTGAGCTCCGATCCGCCGCACGGCGGGCTCCCCATCAGCTTCACCGGCAACGTCGAGGGCGGCGACCTGCTGGCCGGCAAGGTTGACGTGATCGTGACGGATGGATTTACCGGCAATGTCGCACTCAAGGCCGTAGAGGGCACTGCCCGTTACGCGGCAGGTCAGGTTCGCGAGCTGATCAGCGGCTCGCGGTCGGCGCGGATCGGTGCCCTGTTCCAGCGCCGGACCCTCGGCGAGCTATCTCATCGATTTGACCCCGAGACGTATGGCGGCGGCGCACTGCTCGGCCTGGAGGCCACCGTGGTCATAGCGCACGGCGCTGTGACAACTCGCGGCGCGGCGGCGGCGTGCCGGCTGGCGGCCGAGCTCACCGAGCGGCGCATCACCGAGCGGATCAGGGAGCGGCTGGGCCCAGTCCGGGGCGGCTACTTCCTGCGGCGGCCCTGATCCGAAGCCGCGCAGCCGCCGGAGGCCGCCTGAGGCCCGCGACCATCGGGCTAGGCGAAAGCCAGCCCGGTAGGCTAGTGAGATGACAGATCCGGAAGCAGCGCTCGGCGCGCTCGTGCAGCAGGCGCTAGCGGAGGAGCTCGGCGCCGAGTACGCGGACGCCGACCCGCTGATCCGGCCGTCTGCGTTCGCCGATTTCCAGTCCAACGTGGCGATGTCGCTCTCTAAGCGGCTTGGCCGGTCGCCGCGCGATGTCGCCGGGCCGGTGGCCGGCCGGCTGACGGCAGCGCCGGCTGTGGCGAAGGCCGAGGTGAGCGGCCCAGGCTTTATCAACATCACCCTCGCCGACGAGTGGATCGCCGAGCAGTCGAGCGCGCAGCTGGCTGATCCCCGGCTCGGCGTCGCGCCAGCCGAGCCCCGCCAGCTCATTGTCGTGGACTACTCGGCGCCCAACGTTGCCAAGGAAATGCACGTCGGGCATCTGCGGACCACCGTCGTCGGCGACGCGGTCGTGCGCGTCCTGGAGTACCTGGGGCACGACGTCATCCGGGCAAACCACATCGGCGACTGGGGCACACAGTTCGGCTTGCTGCTCGAGCATCTGCTCGACATCGGCGAGCAAGCCGCCTACGACCAGCTCGCCGCCGGTGAGATCAACGCCTTCTACCAGGCCGCGAAGCAGAAGTTCGACGACGACGCGGCTTTCGCCGACCGGGCCCGCCGCAGGGTGGTTGCGCTGCAGTCAGGTGACCCCGAGTCGGTTCGGCTGTGGCAGCTTCTCGTGCGCGACAGCGAGCAGTACTACAACGCCATCTACCAGCGGCTCGGCGTTACTCTGACCGACGCCGACCTAGCCCCTGAAAGCTTCTACAACAACATGCTGGCCGACGTCTGCGACGAACTGGAGTCACTCGGCGTGGCGGTCATCAGCGATGGCGCGCTGTGCGCGTTTCCGCCCGGCTTCACCGCGCGGGATGGCAGCCCGCTGCCGATCATCTTGCGCAAGAGCGACGGCGGCTACGGCTACGACACCACGGACATGGCGGCCATTCGGTACCGGCTGCGCGACCTGGGCGCCGACCGACTGATCTACGTGGTCGGCTCAGAGCAGGCCTTGCATTTCGCCATGATCTTCGCCGTGGCCCGGCAGGCGGGCTGGCTGACCGATAAGGTTCGGGCCGAGCACGCGGCGATCGGGCTGGTGGCCGGTGCCGATGGCAAGCGGTTCCGCACTAGGTCCGGCGGCTCGGTCAAGCTGATCACGCTGATCGACGAGGCCGTCGAGCGGGCCGAGGAGGTCATTAGGGATCGCTACGACGACCCCGCGCAGCGCGGACAGATCGCCGAGGCCGTCGGGATTGGTGCGCTCAAGTACGGGGACCTGTCGGTCGCAAGGGATTCCGGCTATGCGCTCGACTTCGACCGGCTGCTCGCGCTGACTGGTAATACCGGCCCCTACCTGCAGTACGCCGCGGCGCGGATACGCTCGATCTTCGCCAGGGCGGGCCTGGATCCGGCTGACGCAGCCGGGCCTATCCGCCCCGGCACCGACGCTGAGCGGGCGCTGGCGCTGCGCTTGCTCGGGCTCGGCCGGGCGGTTGACGACATGGCTGCGGCCGCTGAGCCGCACAAGCTGGCGGGCTTCCTGTTCGAGATGGCCAGCGCGTTCACTACGTTCTACGAGCATTGCCCCGTGCTTAACGCCGACGCCGAGACCCGGCATAGCCGGCTGGCGCTGAGCGCACTCAGCCTTCGGGTCCTGGTCACTGGCCTCGGGATGCTGGGCATCCCGGTGCCTGATCGCATGTAACAGCCGCTGTTAGGCGTCCTTAACTGCTTTACTGATGTTCCTGGGAACATCCCGGTGTTCCCGGGAAGATCCCGGGCACGAACACCCGTTTGCACATACTCCGCGGTCAGGCTGGCTCCCATGGACAATCCTCAACTCGGCTCGGCTAGCCCTGCCGGCCAATCCGCTTCAGTGGCCCGGTCGGGCCGGGTCAAGCGGGTCGTGACAACCATCGCGGCCGGCGCGATCCTGCTTGGCGGCGGCGCCGCAGTCGGCGTGGCGCTGACCTCAGGCGCGTCAGCGGCGACGACCCCCACAATGAGGGGCACTGCGGGACCCCTAGCGGGCAAGTGCGCCAAGCTGGTGCACAACCTGCGGAGCCATCCCGCCGTCGCCAGCAGCCACCCCGCTCTGGTCATGCGGCTGCGCGCATTCTGCGGGAACCCGCTGCTGCGACTAGCTGCCGTCGGCGGCGAGTACGGCCAGGTGACGTTCAAGGGCAAGACCAGCACGAAGACCGTCGCCTTCGAGCGCGGGACCGTTGACTCCGTCACCGGGTCCTCATTCACCGTCCAGGCCCCGGACGGCACGACGTGGACCTGGGACCTCATCGCGAGTACCGCGATGCGGGAGGCCGGCCATCCGAAGGCCCAGGTCAAGCTCACCAGTGGCGACCTGGTGCTGGTCATCGGACAGGTGACGGCCAGCGGTAAGGACGCCCGGCTGATCCGGGTCCGCCAGGCCAGCTAGCCGCACCTCGCGAGCACAGGGACGCCAGCCGCGACCGCGCCGGCCAGCTACCCTGTCGGCGCGGCTGCGTGCCATCGGCTGTGAACTACGCCGAGGACGTCATGACAGACAGCGATCACATACCGCAGGTGCTCGTCGTGGACGACGAGCCGAACATCCGTGAGCTCGTGCAAGTGGCACTGAAGTTTCACGGCTGCTCGGTGACCGCCGCCGCCAGCGGCAAGGAGGCGCTCCGGCAGGTCGCGGCGTTCAGGCCGGACCTGATCGTCCTGGATGTCATGTTGCCGGACATGGACGGTTTCGAGGTCTGCCGGCGGCTGCGCGCTGCCGGGAACGAGGTACCGGTCATCTTCCTCACCGCGCGTGACACCTCGTCCGACACTGTTACCGGCCTTGCCATCGGCGGTGACGACTATGTGACCAAGCCGTTCTCGGTAGAGGCGCTGGTCGCCCGGGTGCGCGCCGTGCTTCGGCGGTCATCCCGTAGCACGGCCGGCGACCAGTCCGCGCAGGCCGGCAGTCCCCTCCGGGTTGCCGACCTGGAACTCGACGAGGAGCGCTGGACGGTGCACCGCGCCGGGGTTCCCGTTGAGCTGTCCCCGACCGAATTCCGGTTGCTGGCCTACCTGATGCGCCATCAGGGCCGGGTGCTGACCAGGGCGCAGTTGCTGGAGAGGGTCTGGGGCTGGGACTACGCCGGTGAGTCCCAGATCGTGGAGACCTACGTCAGCTACCTGCGGCGCAAGCTCGACCCGCTCGGGCCGCCGCTCATCCATACTCAGCGTGGTGTCGGCTACAGCCTGCGGCCGGAGCGGCAGGACCACCCGGACGGACGACCCTAGATGGCCGGCCAGCAGTCATGACCGGCGGCTGCCGATGAGCCCGGCCCGGAGGCTGTCGCTGCGGGCGCGGATGCTCGTGATCATCGTCGGCGTCACGACCATCCTGCTGCTGATCATGGGCACGGTGAGCACGTACCTGTTCGTCCGGCGGGTAGACGGCCAGACTGCCGCTGCCACCAGGCGGCTGAACCTGCTCGCAGCCATCCTGGTTAAGGACCCACAGGACGCTGAACCGAATGCGCAGACCGCCTCGGTCGTGCGGATCTCCTTTCAGGGGCGGGTCAGCGTCGTGGAGCTGACCACGGGAACGGCAACCAGTCAGCTTGCGGCCGCGGTCGGCATGTGGCTGAAGAGCCAGGACATCACGCAAGCCGAGGCCTACGCGCACGCTGGCCAGCCGCTCGCGGCCATGCAGGCGCTTGCGGCCGTCGGCTGCCAGCGCTTCCCCGGGGCCGGCTGCAGGCCGCTCGCGATCGCTCCGAAGATCCAGGCAGTGGCCAGGGTGGTGCGGCCCAGCGGGACCGGCACGGCGATCGCCGACCGTCCTGCGATCTTGTTTGTCGGCGTGCCGGTCAGCTCCGGCGCCGCGCAGGTCCGCGGATTCATCTTCGCCGAGCTAATCACCGGAGCCGCGCTCATCACGCTGCTTGCGGTCGGCGGCGAATGGCTCATCGGCCGCGGCCTCATACCGCTGGACGAGATGACCAGGACGGCCAAGGAGATCACCTCGCGCGGCGACCTGACAGCCCGGATGCCCGACGCAGACGACCAGACCGAGGTAGGCAGGCTCGGCTCTTCGATCAACACCATGCTCGACGGAATCCAGCACGCCTTCGGCTCCCGCCTGCGGTCCGAGCAGAAGGTGCGTGAATTCGCCGCAGACGCCTCGCATGAGCTGCGCACGCCGCTGACCACCATCCGCGGTTATGCCGAGCTGTACCGGCAGGGGGCGCTGGGTCCCGATCAGCTGCCGAACGCGATGCGCCGGATCGAGCAGGAGGCCGAGCGGATGAGCACGCTCGTGGCCGAGCTGCTGGAGCTCGCCCGGCTGGACCGCACGTCGTCGCTGGATCTCGCCGAGACCGACCTGGCGGGCATCGTCAGGGACGCGGTGGCGGACGCCATCGCGGTGGAGCCGGCGGCCGGTGCGCGCCGAGGCGCCGCCGCGGCTCGTCGCCGTCGTCGACGAGCCGCGCATCCGCCAGGTGCTGTCGAACCTGCTCGGCAACGTGCGCGCGCATACCCCGGTGACCACACCGGTGGCGGTGCGGCTTGGCCCTATCAACGGCGGGGTGCTCATCGAGGTCGCCGACGCCGGGCCCGGCATGTCCACCCAGGACGCGATCCGGGCCTTCGACCGGTTCCATCGGGCGGCTGAGCGGTCGGCCGGGGAGGCCGCCGAAGACAGGGACACTGCAGAGAAATTCCAGGATCAGGGCGGGAACGGGGCCGCCAGGGCCAGCGCGCCCGCCGGCAGCCCGATGGCGGCGAGGCTCAACGGCGGCACCATCCGCGGTGCGCCCGTCAGCGGGCTCAGCGGAGTCCCCGTCAACGGGTCCGCCATGAACGGGTCCGCCAGAACGGGTCCGCCAGCAACGGGTCCGCCAGCAACGGGTCCGCCAGCAACGGAGCTTCCGGCGGATCCAGCCGGGCCGAGCCGGAACGGACCAGCGGCAGCGGCCTTGGCCTATCCATCGTTCAGGCGATCGCGAACGCGCACGGCGGCCGGGCGACCCTGGAGTCGTTCCCCGGTCAGGGCACCAAGGTGCGGGTCTGGCTGCCGGTCAGGATTGTGCCGTAGCCTGCGTCGGCTCGGCTGCGTCGTCCTCGACCGGCTCTGACGGCAGGTGCTCGATCATGTAGTAAACGGCCAGCAGCCCGAAGATGATCAGTGCAGCTACCGGCGATGCCAAGGCGACCAGCGTGCCGGCGACGTAGCCCGCGTTCCCGACCGTGAACCTGAACGTCGAGAGCCGCGGCCGGTGCACCCGACGGCGGGCGCCGAGCGCCTCCTGGTGCGCTGCCAGGTACGTCCACTCGGAGGCATACCCGACCGCGATCGCGATCATGACCAGGCCGTACGTCACGGCAGCCACGTTGGCCTGGCCATTCGCGCCTGGCCGGCCGGTCAGGTGGTCAGCCACCAGTGCCGTCGGGAACGGGATCGCGACGATGCCCATCAGCAGGAACAGGTTCAGCACCAGCACTGGCCGGTCGACCATGGTCACCTGTGCCAGCATCGTGTGGTGGTTCAGCCACATGATCCCGATGGTCAGGAAGCTGACCACGTAAGCCAGGTACGCAGGCCAGTAGTGGCCAAGTCCAGGTTGCCCCGGATGTCCCGCGACGCTCAGCGCGCCGGGCGACGCGGTCTTGTCGGCGACCGCTAGGAGATTGAAGACCAGGACGGTGATCGCAACGGCGAAGACGCCGTCACTGAATGACTCAGCCCGCCTGGAGTCCACTCACGCCTGGTCTTCCTGACCGCTGGCGGCGGCCGGCACCTGCACGGACCGAACCAGCAGCTGCGCGACGTCGACCACCTCGAGCGACTCCTTCGCCTCCCCGGAGCCCTTCTTCGCGGCGACCGCATCGCCCAGCATCACCAGGCAGAACGGGCAGCCGGTAGAGATCGTGTCCGGATTTGTGCCCAGCGCCTCATCGATGCGCTCGGTGTTGATCCGCTTACCGATCCGCTCCTCCATCCACATCCTGGCACCGCCGGCGCCACAGCAGAAGCCGCGCTCCTTGCACCGGTGCATCTCCTGCGACTGGATGCCGGGCACTTGCTCCATGATCTCCCGCGGCGGCGTGAACACCCGGTTGTGACGCCCGAGGAAGCATGGGTCGTGGTAGGTGACCTTCTCCTCGATTGGCGTGACCGGCCTGATCTTGCCGTCGGCGACGAGCTGCGCCAGCAGCTGCGTGTGATGTATGACCTCGTAGTTGCCGCCGAGCTGGGGGTACTCGCGCGAGATGGTGTTGAAGCAGTGCGGGCAACTGGCCACGATCTTCCGGGCGCCCGCCTCGTTCAGCGTCTCGATGTTCTGCTGGGCCAGCATGCTGAAGACGAACTCGTTGCCCATCCGCCGGGCGGGGTCGCCGGTGCAGGACTCGGCCGGGCCGAGCACCGCGAAGTTCACTCCGGCAGTGTGCAGCAACTGGGCAATCGCTTTCGTCGTCTTCTTCGCCCGGTCTTCCAGGGCGCCCGCGCAGCCGACCCAGAACAGGTACTCGACCTCGTCGCCGATCGGGCCGTCCACGACCGGGACCTCGAAGTCAAGCTCGGTGATCCACTCGGTTCGCTTGCTGCCGCCCATGCCCCACGGATCGCCCTTGTTCTCCAGGTTCCGCAGCATCGTGCCCGCTTCGGTCGGGAATGCGGACTCCACCAGCACCTGATGACGGCGCATCCCGGTGATGTGGTCGATGTGCTCGATGTCGACCGGGCACTCCTCCACGCACGCGCCGCAGTTGGTGCACGCCCAGAGCTCGTCGGGATGGATGACGCCGTGAGCCTCCTCGTCGCCGATGATCGGGCGAGCCGCCTCGGCCTTGACCGCTTCAGGCAGCGCCTCGCGAGCCTCGTCCGAGCCGGCCAGCAGGTACGGCGCCTTCGCGAACGCGTGGTCGCGCAGCTCCAGGATGATCATCTTCGGCGACAGCGGCTTACCGGTCGCCCAGGCCGGGCACGCCGACTGGCACCGGCCGCACTCGGTACAGGTAGCCAGGTCGAGCATGCCCTTCCAGTTCAGGTCCTCGATCTTGCCGATGCCGAACACGTCCTCGTCCGGGTCAGCCTCCTCGAAGTCGAGAACCTTGCCGTTGGAGCGCATCGGCTGTAGCGGGCCGAGCCCGTCAGGCCGTCGTGAGAACAGCACGTTGACGGGCGCGATCACGATGTGCAGGTGCTTGGAGTAGGTGACGAACACGCCGAAGGCGAGGATGACGCCGAGTTGCAGCAGGATGAAGGTGGTCTCGATGCCCTTGTTCGCGGCACCCGCGGGGCGGAGCCAGTCGGCCACGATCTGCGAGGCGAATGCCCCGTGCGGATAGGGGAAGTCACCGGTGTTGATCTGCGCGCCGCGGTAGATCAGCAGGGTGGCGATCACCAGGAAGATGCCGACCAGCACCAGCCACGCCGCGCCCGTGTGCGACCCGGCGAACCGGGACCTGCGGCCCTCGCGCTTTGGATCGGAGGTGAGCCTGATGATGGCGAAGGTGATGATCCCGGCGAGCACCGCGACGGCGAACAGGTCCTCGATGAAGCCAACCCAGGCCCAGGTCCCGATCAGCGGAATGACGAAATGCTTGCTGAACAGGTCGCCGTAAGCCTCGATGATCGTCAGGATCAGCACGATGAAGCCCCAGAACGTCAGCGCATGCGCGGCGCCCGGTACCGTCCACTTGAGCAGTTTGCGCTGCCCGATCACCTCGGTCACCTGGGTCTCGCCCTGCCGGCCCGGGTGCTCGCGCAGCGCCTCAATCCGCTCAGGGGCAGGCTGACCACTGCTCCCGAGCCGGTACAGCCAGAACAGGCGGTGGCCGGCGAACGCGGCCGCGACGACCGTCAGGGCCAGTCCGAGGATGATTCGCAGCGCCAAGGCAACCTCCAGGTAAGGCAATGGGAGACAGCGTAACGCTCGCAGACGTGGGCACCCGTGCTCAGAGCGGCCTAAGTGCCGCTAGCCTTTTTCGCTAGTCACCGGATGCGGTCAGTGACCGCCCGGGTTCGGGTTCACCGTGAGCAAGCGAGGATTATGGACGAGCAGGCCGGGCAGGGGCCGTCCGCCCCTGGTCCACCTCAGGCCGCCGGGCGGAGCCGGTCCTGGACCGCGCTCGGCCGCTGGGCGGCACTGGGCGGCTCGGCCAGCCTGCTCGTGCTCGCCAGCCTGATAGCCGACGGCCTGGCCTTCGCCGCCAAGGAGGCATGCCGGGCGGGCGCCTGGAACTACGGCGTCGAGCAGTACCAGGCGCACTGCTATTCCGACATATACCCGCTGTACTTCGGCGAGGGACTGGCCGCCGGCAAGGTTCCCTACCTGGATCACCACGTGGAGTACCCGGTGATCATCGGTGCTGTCATGCAGGCCGCGGCGTGGGTGGTCCGGTCCACGCCCAACCCTTATGCGAGGGGCCTTCAGTATTTCGACGTAACGGCGGCCGTGCTGGCCGTCTTCCTGGTCGCCGGAGTGCTCGCCACCGCCTATTGCGCCGGCTCCTCGCGCCGCTGGACCGCGCTGCTTGTCGCGTTTTCGCCCGCGCTGATCTTGTCGGCGTTCATTAACTGGGACCTCATCGCGATGGGCCTGATGATGATGGCTCTTGCCGCGTGGGCAGCCCGGCGGCCCGCGCTCGCCGGAGTGCTGCTTGGCCTGGCGGTGGCGACCAAGTTCTATCCGGTCGTCGTGCTGTGGCCGCTTTTCCTGCTGTGCCTGCGAGCAGGCAGACTGCGAGCCTTCTGGATAGCGGTCGGATCGGCGGCCGCGGCCTGGCTGGCCGTCAACCTGCCGGTCGCCATCGTCGCGCCACAGGGCTGGGCACGCTTCTACGTCCTCAACAGCCAGCGTGGCGCCGACTGGGGCAGCATCTGGTTCTTCTTCCAGCACATGCAGTGGCCGGGCGTCGATACCTACTCCGTCCCGGCACTGAACCTCATGTCGCTCGGGGCATTCGCGTTGGCGTGTGCGGCTATCGCCGTTCTGGCCCTGGCGGCCCCGCAGCGTCCGCGCCTGATGCAGTTGATCTTCCTCACGACGGCCGCGTTCCTGCTCGCCAACAAGGTATGGTCGCCGCAGTACGTGGTCTGGCTGGTGCCGCTGGCCGTGCTGGCCCGGCCCAAGATCGTCGGATACCTGATCTGGCAGGTCGCTGAAGTCGGGTACTTCTACGCCATCTGGGCGTACCTGATCACCGCGCTCGAGGGCGTGAGCACTCCCGGCGCGATCGGCAGCGGCCTGTACTTCACCGCGGTGCTGGCCCGCTTCTTTACCGTCCTGCTGCTGTGCGGCCTGGTCGTCAGGGAATGCCTGCATCCCGAGCGGGACGTGGTGCGGTCAGCGGGCATCGACGACCCGGCCGGAGGCGTGCTGGCCGGGGCGCCGGACCGGGTGGCGCTGCGGGCCGGCCTGCGCCAGCCCGCGACTCCGGTTCAGCCAGCCCACTGACCGGACAGGTACAGCATTGCGAGCACGACAGCGACGGGCCCGCTGATGGCGAGGTAGGCGCCGGTGATCCAGGCCCTGCGCGCAGCGAGCCTGGCCAGTGCGACCCAGACAGGGAAGAGCACGAGCAGGGTACGCGGGCACGTCTCGTACCACGTCGAGGTGCCGAAAGCGACAACGGCGAGCCCGCAGTAGACCGCCTCCGGCCAGCGCCGCGAGCATGCGAAGGCGAGCGCGGCGATGAGCATCACGGCCATGACACCGAGCTCCACCTGGAACTCGAAGGACGTGCTCGCGCTGAACGCGTGCCGGAAGGCGGCCCACCAGGTCGTCCTGAGCGCCTGCGCGGGCGTCGACAGATGCAGGTCCCAGCCAGCTCGCAGTGCGCGGGACCACGTCGTCCAGCTGCCCGTTTGCGTCCTGAGGTAGATCTCGTACGCGGCCGGGCCAGCCAGCGCGACACACGCGGTGGCGGCGCTCGCCAGCCGTCGGCGGCCCGGCTCCTGCACCAGCGCCATCACCGCCAGCGCCGGGATCAGGAACAGCGCGTCCGGGCGCACGAGCCCGGCCAGGCCGGCCAGCAGCGCGGCCCGCCACCAGCGGCCGCGGCTCGCGGCACTCCAGGCCGGGATCGCGAGCGCCAGGAAGAGAGTCTCCGAGTAGCCGACCATCAGGAAGATGGCGGCGGGCGCCGTGGCCAGGTAGAGCACTGCCCGTCGCTGGCCCGCCAGCCGGGCCAGCGAGACGACGGCGAAGCAGCCCGCCACGGCGGAGACAGCGAGCTCGGACAGCACCCAGTTGCGCAGCAGGAGGTGGGTGACGCTGAGCACGACCGGAAAGCCGGGAAAGAAGGCCACGTTATTCGGAACCGAATGCGGGCCGAAGTAGCCGTATTGTGCGATGTTGCGCAACAGCACGGCGTCCCAGTGCTCGAAGCCGCCGGTCAGCGGCGCATGCGCGAGCGTGCTGCGGAAGGCCCAGGCCGCCGCCCAGGCAAGCACAAGGAGCGCCGCATGCGCGGCGGCCCAGATGCCGAGCGCGGCACGGTCGTCGGGGCTCAGCGAGGCAAGCCAGCGGCTGACTCCCGTCTGCAGGCCGCTCGGCCGCTGCGCGAGCGCTGGAGCACGGTGCCCACCGGCAGCGGAGTCGGCGTCGTACTGCAGCATCCATCCCCCTGACAGCCGTTCTGGAACGCAACACTAAGCGCTTAGTAACAGAGAGTCAGCAGAACCGCCTGAAGTTGGGAGAGCGGGCACAAAGATGGCAGCTGCACCTTATGTCGCGCATCTCGGCACCCAGGTGCGGACGACCGGCGAGGTAGGGCCAATCCTGGGCCCACGTCGGGCGGAATATCCTTGCAGTAGAGGTAGTTCACTGCAGTGTGGCCAGCAAAGTTGAGTGTAGTGGGCTCAACTCGGTTGCTAGACTGACAGCAGAGTGGCAAACTTGAGCCGTCAGGACTCAATCTTCAGGATCAAATCAACCCAAGGACAGAACACATGGCACGTGCGGTAGGCATCGACCTGGGGACGACCAACTCCGTCGTCGCCGTCCTCGAGGGCGGAGAGCCCTCGGTCATCGCCAACGCTGAGGGCTCGCGGACCACGCCGTCCGTGGTCGCCTTCGCGAAGAACGGCGAGGTACTCGTCGGAGAGGTCGCGAAGCGGCAGGCTGTGACCAACGTTGACCGGACGATCCGGTCGGTCAAGCGCCAGATGGGCACCGACTGGACGGTGTCGATCGACGGCAAGAAGTTTACGGCGCAGCAGATCAGCGCCTTCGTCCTGCAGAAGCTGAAGAGGGACGCTGAGGCCTACCTCGGCGAGACCATTACCGACGCGGTGATCACGGTGCCCGCGTACTTCAGCGACGCCCAGCGGCAGGCCACCAAGGAGGCCGGGCAGATCGCCGGGCTGAATGTGCTGCGGATCATCAACGAGCCCACCGCTGCCGCTCTCGCGTACCACCTAGACAAGGCGGGCGAGGCGACCATCCTGGTTTTCGACCTTGGCGGCGGCACCTTTGACGTCTCGCTGCTGGAGGTCGGCGAGGGCGTCGTCGAGGTCAAGGCGACGAGCGGCGACAACCACCTCGGTGGTGACGACTGGGACCAGCGGATCGTCGACTGGCTGGTCAAGGACTTCAAGAACAGCTACGGCGTCGACCTGTCCAAGGACAAGATGGCGCTGCAGCGGCTGCGCGAGACTGCGGAGAAGGCCAAGATCGAGCTGTCCAGCTCGGCCGAGTCGCAGATCAACCTGCCTTACATCACCCACTCCGAGCAGGGCCCGCTGCACCTGGACACCAAGCTGACCAGGGCGGAGTTCCAGAAGATGACCTCCGATCTGCTCGACCGGTGCAAGTCTCCGTTCCAGCAGGTGATCAAGGACGCCGGTATCCCGCTGAACAAGATCGACCACGTCGTCCTCGTCGGTGGCTCCACCCGGATGCCGGCGGTTGTCGACGTGGTTAAGGAGCTGACCGGCGGCAAGGAGCCGAACAAGGGCGTCAACCCGGACGAGGTCGTGGCCGTCGGCGCGTGCCTGCAGGCGGGCGTGCTGAAGGGCGAGGTCAAGGACGTCCTTCTGCTGGACGTGACGCCGCTGTCGCTCGGCATCGAGACCAAGGGCGGCATCTTCACCAAGCTGATCGAGCGCAACACCACCATTCCGACCAAGCGCTCGGAGATCTTCACCACCGCTGACGACAACCAGCCGTCGGTGCAGATCCAGGTCTTCCAGGGCGAGCGCGAGATCGCCGCGTACAACAAGAAGCTCGGCATGTTCGAGCTGGCCGGGCTTGCGCCCGCACCACGCGGCATCCCGCAGATCGAGGTCACCTTCGACATTGACGCCAACGGCATCGTGAACGTGTCGGCCAAGGACCTCGGCACCGGCAAGCAGCAGTCCGTGACGATCTCGGGCGGCTCGGCGCTGAGCAAGGATGACATCGAGCGGATGATGGGCGACGCGGAGAAGTACGCCGAGGAGGACCGGCAGCGTCGCGAGGAGGCTGAGGTCCGCAACCGCGCGGAGTCCCTGGTCTACACCACGGAGAAGTTCCTCTCCGAGAACGCCGACAAGGTTCCCGACGACGTCAAGTCCGAGGTCGAGTCGGCAATCGCGGACCTCAAGAAGTCCCTCGAGGGCACTGACACCGATGCCATCAAGACGGCCAGTGAGCACGCTGCCCAGGTGAGTCAGAAGATGGGGACCGCCATCTACGCCCAGTCGCAGGCTGCCAGCGCGCAGGACGGCGAGGCGGGCGGCGAGGCCGGCGGCCAGGACGACGACGTCGTCGAGGCCGAGATCGTCGATGACGACAAGCCGGCCCATGAGGAGGGCGGCGCCGCCTGATGAGGCCCGACGAGGAGCGCCAGGGCCCGGTCATCCGCGATCGCAGGCGGATTGACCCGGTCACTGGCCAGGTACGAGATCCCGGTGAGACCGGCGCGCAGCGCGGGCCGGGTCCGGGCGGGGGTCAGCAGCGGCCTGGCAGGCATTCCGTGTCCAGGCCGGGCGGCGCGTCGGCTAGCTCCGCCGGGTCAGGCGGGGACGCCGCACGACCTGCGGATGCGGCGGGCGCTCCGGCTCCGGACGCAGAGTCCGAGACCGCAGGCGCTGGCGCCGGCTCGGGGAACGGCGGCCGAACCGCGCCTGCCGGGGAAGCGGCTGGCCTGGCTGGAGATGCGGCCACTGCCGAGGCCCTGGCAAATTTGGCCGAGCGGACAGCTGACCTGCAGCGGCTGCAAGCCGAGTACGCCAACTACCGCAAGCGGGTTGAACGGGACCGGATGGCCGTCAGAGAGCAAGCGCTGGCCAACGTGCTGCACGAATTGCTGCCAGTGCTTGACGACATCGGCCGGGCACGGGAGCACGGTGAGCTGACCGGCGGTTTCAAGTCGGTCGGGGAGTCGCTCGAGGGTCTGGTGACCAAGCTCGGCATGACGTCCTTCGGGGAGCCCGGCGACCCGTTCGACCCGACCATGCATGAGGCGCTGCTGCATTCCTACTCGGCTGACGTGACCGAGCCGACGGCCGTGCAGATCCTGCAGCCCGGGTACAGGGTCGGCGACCGGATCATCCGGCCCGCGAGGGTGGCAGTAGCCGAGCCCGGTGACGAGGCGCCTGAGGTTCTCGACAGCGGGGACGAACAAGCCGATTCAGGCGTCGGCGCAGGTGATGACACCGGCGCAGACGACACGGCTGGGGAACAGTGAGTTCGGGGCCGGCGGCTCGCCTCCGCGGGCGGCCGCCGGCGCCGACATCTAGATAGCTCGCGAGAGAGGCCCGTTGAGCACCAAGGATTACCTGGAGAAGGACTACTACAAGACTCTCGGCGTAGCCAAGGGCGCTACTGCCGACGAGATCAAGAAGTCGTACCGGAAGCTTGCCCGCAAGTACCACCCCGACGCCAACGAGGGCGACTCGAAGGCCGAGGGGCGCTTCAAGGAGATCTCCGAGGCTTACAGCGTCCTGTCCGACGAGAAGCGACGCAAGGAGTACGACGAGGCACGCACGCTGTTCGGCAGCGGCGGCGTCCGGATGCCAGGATCCGGATCCGCAGGCGGTAGCTACAACTTCGACCTCGGTGACCTCTTCGGCAACACCGGTGGCGCGGGCGGGCGCCTCGGCGACTTGCTGGGCGGCGTCTTCGGCAGCCGCGGCGGCGGCGCGACGGGGACTGGCCAGGCCAGGCCGCGGCGCGGCGCGGACGTCGAGACCGAGACGACGCTGCCGTTCAGCGATGCCATCGACGGGGCGACAGTCTCGCTCCGGCTCACCGGCGAAGGGCCGTGCAAGGTATGCCGGGGCACCGGGGCTAAGGCTGGCACCGTGCCCAGGGTCTGTCCGACCTGCGAGGGCACCGGCCAGGGCAGCCGGAACCTGGGCAGCTTCGCATTCTCCGAGCCGTGCAAGACCTGCCGTGGCCGGGGCCTCGTCGTCGACGACCCGTGCCCGGAATGCTCGGGTAGCGGACGGGCCATGAGCACACGGACGATCCAGGCGAGGATTCCGGCGGGCGTAGCCGACGGCCAGCGCATCAAGCTAGCCGGCAAGGGCGCATCCGGTGAGCGCGGCGGGCCGCCAGGCGACCTCTACGTGCGCGTGCACGTCGAGCCGCACCCGCACGGAACATTCAGCCGGTCCGGCTCCAACCTGACAATCACCGTGCCGGTCACGTTCACCGAGGCCGCGCTCGGTGCGGAGATCAAGGTGCCCTCGCACGGCGGGATGCCGGTCAGCTTGCGGATCCCGGCCGGGACGCCGAACGGCCGCACGTTCCGGGTCCGCGGCAAGGGCGTGCGGCGCAAGGACGGCACTGCCGGCGACATGCTCGTGACGGTGAACGTCCTGGTGCCGCATGACCTGACCGACAAGGCACGGGATGCGCTTGAGTCGTTCCGCGACGCGTCCGCAGCCGGCGATCCGCGGGCCGAGCTACTGAAGAACGCGAACGGTTAACCGATGCCGAGCGCCGGAAGGAGATGACATGACCAGCCAGTTCGAGCTCACCGACGACACGCCTGTGTATGTCATCTCAGTGGCAGCTCAGCTGTCAGGCCTGCACCCGCAGACTCTGCGCGCCTACGACCGGTTCGGCCTGGTATCGCCTGGCCGGGCGGCTGGACGAGGCCGGCGCTATTCGCTGCGAGACATCCTGATCCTGCGCGAGGTGCAACGGCTGTCCCAGGAAGAGGGAATCAACCTGTCAGGGATCAAGCGCATCCTTGAGCTTGAGCTCGCCGAGCGGCGTAGCAGGCAGCTTCTGGCCGAGATGCACGCGGAGGTCAGCCAGTTGCGGGCCGAGCTCGAGTCCACCCGCGCGGTCGCAGCCAGGCTCGCGACTCTCGTGCGCGGCCGGTCCGACGCGGCTGCGCTCGTCCCGGTTCGCCACGTGGGTCCACCCCACTCGGAGCAGGCCCAGGGCCGCGTTGCCGATCCGGGCCAGGCCGTCGCTGCGGCAGCCGAGATGACCGCCAGGCCGGCCGGTAGCGCGCCCAGCCCGACCTAACCAGCCACGCCTGCGGCTGCCGTGCCGCCATCAGATCCGTGGCATTAGCGCACATTGATAAGTAAGCGGAAAAGAAGAAGACAACAGTGGATGAGAAGCTGACCAGGAAGAGCCAGGAGGCTCTGAGTGAGGCGGTGCAGGCGGCGGCCGCTGCGGGCAACCCGAGCGTTGACGGCCTGCACCTGCTCGCCGCCCTAGTCCAGCAGTCTGGCGGCACCGCGGCGCCGCTGCTGCGGGCCGTTGGCGCCGACCCTGCCGACGTGCTGACGAAGGTTCGCGATCTCCTCGGCCGGCTGCCGCGGGCCGCCGGGGCCACGGTCAGCGCCCCCGAGACGTCGCGCCCGTTGCTGGCCACGCTGGCAACGGCCGGAAAGCTGGCACGCGGGATGTCGGACGACTATGTCTCGACCGAGCATCTCCTGGTCGGCCTGGCCACCGATGGCGGCCAGGCGGCCACGGTGCTGCGTGACGCGGGCGCCGGGCCGAGACAGCTGACCGATGCGTTCGAACAGGTCCGCGGCCACGCTCGAGTGACCTCGCAAGACCCGGAGGGGACGTATCAGGCGCTAGAGAAGTACGGCATCGACCTGACCCAGAGCGCCCGCGACGGCAAGCTCGACCCGGTTATCGGCAGGGACGCGGAAATCCGCCGCGTGATCCAGGTGCTGTCGCGGCGGACGAAGAACAACCCCGTTCTGATCGGCGAGCCCGGCGTCGGCAAGACCGCGGTCGTCGAGGGCCTTGCCCAGCGCGTGGTCGCAGGCGACGTGCCCGAGTCGCTCCGCGGCAAGAGCGTCGTCGCACTGGACCTGGGCGCGATGGTGGCGGGCGCCAAGTACCGCGGCGAGTTCGAGGAGCGCCTGAAGGCGGTGCTGAACGAGATCAAGCAGAGCGACGGCCAGATCATCACGTTCATCGACGAGCTGCACACGGTTGTCGGGGCAGGCGCGGCCGAAGGCGCTATGGACGCCGGCAACATGCTGAAGCCCATGCTCGCCCGCGGCGAGCTGCGGATGGTCGGGGCGACGACGCTGGATGAGTACCGCCAGCGGATCGAGAAGGACGCTGCCCTGGAGCGGCGGTTCCAGCAGGTGCTCATCGGCGAGCCCTCGGTGGAAGACACTATTGCGATCCTGCGCGGGCTGAAAGGCAGGTACGAGGCGCACCATCAGGTGCAGATCTCAGACGCCGCCCTGGTGGCCGCGGCGACGCTGTCGGACCGGTACATAACGGCCAGGTTCCTGCCGGACAAGGCGATCGACCTGGTCGACGAGGCCGCGTCCAGGCTTCGCATGGAGATTGATTCCCGGCCGGTCGAGATCGACGAACTGCAGCGGGCAGTCGACCGGATGAAGATGGAAGAGATGGCGCTGGCCAAGGAGAACGACCCGGCCAGCCGCGATCGGCTGGAGCGACTGCGCGCTGACCTCGCCGACAAGCAGGAGCAGCTCACCGCCCTGGTGGCGCGCTGGGACCGCGAGAAGGCCAGCCTCAACCGGGTCGGAGAGCTGAAGAAGCAGCTCGACGATCTCAAGGGCCAGGCCGAGCGGGCCCAGCGGGACGCTGACTTCGCGACCGCATCCAGGCTCATGTATGGCGAGATCCCCGAGCTGGAACGGCAGATAGCCGAGGCGTCGGCAGCCGCCGGCGAAGAGGAGGCTGCGGGCGCGGGCCTGGGCACTGATGGGCCGCCGATGGTGAAGGAAGAGGTCGGCCCTGACGATGTCGCGGATGTGGTGTCGTCCTGGACCGGCATCCCGGCAGGCCGGCTCATGGAAGGTGAGACCGGCAAGCTGCTGCGGATGGAAGCCGAGCTCGGTCACCGGATCATCGGCCAGCAGACAGCCGTGCAAGCCGTCTCCGACGCTGTCCGCAGATCGCGTGCTGGGATCTCCGACCCCGACCGGCCGTCCGGCTCGTTCCTGTTCCTGGGCCCGACTGGAGTCGGCAAGACCGAGCTGGCGAAGGCGCTGGCAGAGTTTCTGTTCGACGATGAACGGGCGATCATCCGCATCGACATGAGCGAGTACTCGGAACGGCACTCGGTCGCCCGGCTAGTCGGCGCACCGCCCGGCTACGTCGGCTACGAGGAGGGCGGCCAGCTCACGGAGGCAGTGCGACGCCGGCCCTACTGCGTCGTGCTCCTCGATGAGGTGGAGAAGGCGCATCCTGAGGTCTTCGACATCCTGCTCCAGGTGCTCGACGACGGCAGGCTGACCGATGGCCACGGTCGTACCGTGGACTTCCGCAACACGATCCTCATCCTGACCTCCAACCTCGGCTCGCAGTTCATCGCCGACCCGAGCCTGGACGATTTGGCCACCAGGGAGAAGGTCATGTCCGTGGTGCAGTGCCACCTTCAAGCCGGAGTTCCTGAACCGGCTGGATGACGTCATCGTGTTCGACGCGCTGACCACGGCCGAGCTGACAGAGATCGTGGAACTGCAGATCCAGCGGCTTGCTGGCCGGCTCGCCGGCCGGCGCCTGACGCTGGACGTGACCCTCGCGGCCAAGGAGTGGCTGGCGGTCACTGGCTTCGACCCGGTGTACGGCGCACGACCCCTGCGGCGGCTGATCCAGTCGGCGATCGGCGACAAGCTGGCCCGCGAGCTCATCGCGGGCGAGATTACCGACGGCGACACGGTGCTCGTCGACCTGGACGAGGGCAGTTACGCGCTTACTGTCGCGCCGCTGCCGGCGGGCGCCCAGCGAGCACCGGCAGCGGCCGGCGAGCCCGCTTAGGCCTCGTCCAGCATGGCGTCGTAATCGTCCTCGGGCAAGCCGAGGTCGTTGCGGATGCGGTAGCGCAGCCGGAGCAGCAGCCGGAGCTCGGGCTCATCACCATCGTTCTGCTGTCCCGCGCTCGGCGGCAGCCAGGCACAGCTCGACCCCGGCAGTCGCCCAGTCCAGGGCGCCTGGCAGGTCCGACCGTTCGACCAGCAGCTCTGCGACAAGGTCGCAGGTCCTGGGGTCGAGACGACCCTCGATCTTCAGTCGCCTGATCAGGGCTTGCGCCTCGGACTGCCTGCCGAGCTGAAACAGCGCCCTGGCCAGCGGAACCCGCGGGTCAGCAGAGACCGGTCCGCCGTCGGCCATGGCGCGGCGGAGGTCGGCAACCGCCTCGTCCGGCTCATCTGCCAGGAGCCACTGCTCCCCGGCGCGCAGGAACGCCTCGGCCCGCGCCATCGCGGCAGTCCCGGTGCCGGTCCTCGCCAGCAGCGTCATCTCGCGCGCAGCTGCCAGGTGATCACCACTTGCGGCCGCGTTAAATTCGATGGAGTCGAATCGCTCACGGCTCAGTGGTGTCACTCAGACAACGTATCCGGGAATGGCGGCTTTGGCCCTCGGCAACGGCGCCCAGTAATGGCTTCGTGACCAATACAGTCGGGGGGACACCCCCACCCACGGGGGACACCCCCGTGAACCCCCGAACACCATCCACCTCGGGGGGACACAACCGAAACCCTCCCACCTCAGGGTGCTCGGTCGCGTCAACCCATGCTAAAGCGCGTTCAGTGGCGGGAACGCTCAAGTGCGTCCCAGAACCCTCGCCTGAGCGCGTGCCTGACCTCGTCGTGCAGCAGCGAATCAATAGGCAGCGCCGAACCCTGGAGCAGCCTGGCCTCCAGGTCTGACGGCATCCGCGGCTTGCGGGCGAGCACGGCCTCGAGCCAGAGGGCAGGCGCATCCCTGGCCACGGCCTCACCGAACCCGAAGCCCTCCGCGTGCGCCGACTGGACAGCATCGCCCACCGACATTGCCGCGGCCGGGGCTACCGGAGGCTGGCCGCCGTACGGACTGGGCAGGTATGCGTTGCCGGGCGGGCCGGCAAACTGGGCAGGCTCAACCTGACCCCCGTACGGAGCAGCCCTATCCTGTGCGTAAGGGACACCGTTATTGACCGGGAGCGGGCGCTGGGTCAGCGGCGGCCGCTGCGCCTCCTGCGGCGCCTGGCCGTTCTGGTGCATCGCAGGCGGCGGCACGGAGTTGCCCACCTGCGGCTGCTGGCCGGGCTGGCTAGCGGCCGGCATGCCCTGACCCGACAGGCCCTGACCCGACAGATTCTGGCTAGGCAGCTGCTGGCCGTGCGGCGATGGCGCCTGCGCAGGGAGCCCGGGCTGGGCCATACCCTGCGGACCCAGGCCGTATGGCTGACCTGGCTGCATCGGCATCCCCGGGCTCTGCGGCGCGACGTTGGCGCTGAACTGCCGCGGGGCTTCCTGGTGACGGCCCGCCGGCGGCGCGCCGGGCGCACTGCCCTGCTGGCTGCCGTGCGGCTGCACGCCATTCGAGTGCGGGCTCATCGGCTGCAATGGGCCCGGCTGCGAGGCCATCGGCTGCAGTCCGCCTGGCTGCTGGCCCATGGGCTGCAATCCGCCCGGCGGCACGCCATTGCCCAGCTGCATGCCATTGGCCTGGCTGCCGGGCGGGTAGCCGGTTCCCTGGGCGGCTGGCGGCATGACCGCGGGCGGCATGCCGTTGTCATGGTGCCGGCCGATGGCTACGCCACTCCCGGCGGATGCGGCCGCACCGGCAGCCAGCGCATCGCCAGCCTGGCCCTGCTGACTGGCCGTGCCCGGCGCGACTCCGGCCAGCCCGCCACCGTGCGCACGGACGGGCTCCTGGGCGGGGAACCCAGGCGAGGAGAATCCGGCTTCGGCGCCCGCCGCCAGCGGCCCGCGACCATCGTCGTGCCGCTGATACCGCTGCGCTTCGAGTTGCGCCTGACTGGCCAGCTCGCCCTGGCCAGGGCCAGAAGTCATGACGTCGGCAGGGCTGCTGGCGCGCAGATCCGCAAGCTGCGGCTGGCCCATGCGCTCGTAATCCGCGGCCAGTGGCGAGTTAAACAGACGCTGGGCCGGAGCCTCGATCGCGGGGTGCGGCCCGCTTGCCTGAGCAGCGCTAACCGCCAGCCCACGGAAGCCCGAGCTTGCCAGTTGCGGCTCCGCTCCGGAGATGAGGTCGACGTAAGGGCGCAGGTGCCCTGACGAGATCTCGATAAGGTCATCGCATTCCTGGCGCAGTGTCCGCGACACAGCCCGGTCGCCGTCCGCTGCGATGTAGAGCAGCATTGCCCGGACGCCGAGGTCCTGGACCTCAGTGATGACTGGCGCCAGGTCCTCCTCGGCGCTCACGATGATGACATCGCTGATTGCGTGGTTCCTGGCCAGGGCCGTGAGGTCCTTGCGGATCTCGGACTCGACGCCCTCCTTGCGGCTCGGGCGGATCTTGCTGAGTCGGAGCCTGACCCCAGGGATGTCGGCAAGCACGTCGTGCTCGGGCGCGCGGTTACCGTCCGTCGATGTGTCGTACCAGTAGCACCGCAGCAGCGGCAGGCCAGTACGGTCCCTGGACAGGCCACCAAGCAGCTTCAGAAGGCCCGCGTAATCCCAGGACACCGAGTCACGATTGCGAGTGCCGTGAACCGCGAGCGCACCGTCAGCCAGCGCATAACTCGCATCCACGAACAGCGCGCAGCGATCCACGCGACACCGTCCTTCCCCTTGCGCGTGACGTTACCAGCGCATGGCATCGGCCGTGACGCATAGTGCGGATCGCGGACGTATCCACCAGGCCGGTGTTCCTGCCGCCAGTTCAGCCACATTAGGAATTTTCTAGCCTGTGACGGCGCGCCCGTTGTTGCCGAGGCGCCGCCAGCCCGCAGAAGGTATCAGCCGCCGGCCAGTGCTCCGCCCAGGTCGGCGGGTAGGCTCGGCTGCCGTGACCGATCGAGACGATCTGCTGGCCATGATCAGGGAGCTCGCCGTAGTCCACGGCGAGGTGATCTTGTCCTCCGGGCAGCGCGCCGACTGGTACATCGACCTCAGGCGGGTCCTGCTGGACGGCCGGGCGGCGCCACTAGCAGGCCGCGTCATGCTCGACACCACCGCCTCTGTCTCCTATGACGCGGTCGGCGGCCTGACCCTCGGCGCGGATCCGGTCGCCACGGCAATGCTGCACGCTGCTGCCGCGCGCGGCCGGAAGCTGGACGCATTCGTCGTCCGCAAGGCCGAGAAGGCCCACGGACTGCAGCGGAGAATAGAGGGTCCCGATGTCGCGGGTCGGCGCGTGCTTGCCGTAGAGGACACCTCCACCACTGGCGGCTCGGTACTGACGGCTGTTGACGCCCTGCGCGAAGCAGGCGCCGAGGTGGTCGGTGTCGCCGTTGTTGTCGAGCGTGGCGCCCGGCCGAAGATTGCCGAGCGCGGGCTGCCCTACCTGCCCGCGTTCGAGCTAGCCGATCTCGGTCTCGGCTGACGGCTGCGGCCTGAATCGGCGCGTCGTGCCGCGCGACCGGTCCGTCAGTGCTGCGACAGCAGGTGCAGCGCGTAGTACCCGACGACCAGCAGCAATAGAACCGCGACCGACAGCACCACAAAGCCGACATAATGTCGGCGGCTGGCTGGGTCCGCGTCATGGTGTCCCATGCCTGCAGACTAGACCCGTCACGGTCGCATGCTCGGTAATGCAGTGGAACTCGGCTGGCGGGCTTGGGCGCGCCGGCGGCCTCCGCAATACTGAAGCCAATGATGAAGCCTGACTCAGCAGGAGAGGATTCAGCGCCATGCCGATCGCGACGCCCGAGGTCTACGCGCAGATGCTGGACCGGGCCAAGGAGCAGGGCTTCGCATACCCGGCTATCAACGTGAGCTCCAGCCAGACGCTGAATGCCGCACTTCGCGGTTTCGCTGAGGCTGAGAGTGACGGCATCGTCCAGGTGTCCACCGGCGGCGCCGAGTACCTGTCCGGCGCCCCGGTCAAGGACATGGTGACCGGCGCGGTGGCGCTGGCGGAGTTCGCCTGGACGGTGGCGGCGAAGTACCCGGTCAACATCGCCCTGCACACTGATCACTGCCCGAAGGACAAGCTCGATGGCTACGTGCGTCCACTGCTTCAGATCTCGAAGAAGCGCGTGGCCAGCGGCGAGGCTCCGCTGTTCCAGTCGCACATGTGGGATGGCTCGGCGGTGCCGCTGAACGAGAACCTGCAGATAGCCGCCGCGCTGCTCGACGACTGTGCGGCCGCGCACGTGGTGCTGGAGGTGGAGATCGGTGTTGTCGGCGGTGAGGAGGACGGCGTCGTCGGCGCGATCAACGAGAAGCTGTACAGCACGCCCGAGGACGCCCAGGCGACCGCGGAAGCGCTGGGCCTCGGCGAGCGGGGCCGCTACATGCTGGCCGCCACGTTCGGCAACGTGCACGGTGTTTACAAGCCAGGGCATGTCAAGCTGAGGCCAGCGATCCTGGAGGAGATCCAGGAGGCGGTCGGCGCCAAGTACGGCATTCAGAAGCCGTTTTACCTGGTCTTTCATGGCGGCTCCGGGTCCGACCTGGAGGACATCAGGGAGGCGATCAGCTACGGCGTGGTCAAGATGAACGTGGACACCGATACCCAGTACGCGTTCACCAGGCCGATCGCCGGGCACATGTTCATGAACTATGAAGGTGTGCTCAAGGTCGACGGCGAAGTTGGCAACAAGAAGGCCTACGACCCGCGCAGCTGGGGCAAGGCCGGGGAGGAAGGCATGGCCGCCAGGGTCGTGCACGCCTGCGACGACCTGATGTCCGCAGGCAAGCGCATCGGCTGACCGAGCCCGGATCGGGTGGCCGGCTGACGGCGCCTGACGGGCTGGCGGCAGGATGATCGCATGACGCACGAGAACCTGCTGGGCGGCCCGCCAGAGACGCTACTCCCGGCGAACCCCGAAGCCAGCGACGCGCTCGCGGCCAGCGACCCGGCGGACGTCGCGGCGCGATTCCCGAGCTACTGCGCCGCCTGGGCGGCACTCGCCGAGCGGGCGATGGCGGCGGGCGATCCGGTCACCGCCTACGCGTTCGCCCGCACCGGGTACCACCGCGGCCTGGACCAGCTGCGCCGGGCAGGCTGGCACGGGCACGGGCCTGTTCCGTGGGAGCACGAGCCCAACCAGGGGTTCCTCCGGGCGCTGCACAGTCTCGGCGTGGCAGCGGCCGCGATCGGCGAAGACGACGAGGCGGCCCGCTGCCAGGAATTCCTGGCTGACTCCAGCCCGGCCGCCGCCGCGGCGCTGAGCGCGTAGTTCTGGGTTTACTCGGACCTGGCCGCGAGCCTGGTTCCGGTAAGCTCCTGTTGCAAGAGCCCCTTGCCGCGCTTGCATTTCCCTGCAATGACGCTGGCCTGGGGCTTTCGTTCTGTTACGGGAAGGACCGGTCACATGCCTGCCATCGTGATCGTCGGCGCGCAGTGGGGCGATGAAGGCAAGGGCAAGGCCACCGACCTGCTTGGCGACCGGGTCGACTACGTCGTTCGCTACCAGGGCGGTAACAACGCCGGGCACACCGTCGTCATCGGCGACGAAAGCTATGCCCTGCACCTGCTGCCGTCAGGCGCCCTCTCCGAAAACGCGACATCGGTCATCGGCAATGGCGTCGTCGTCAACCCCGAGGTGCTGCTTGGTGAGATCGACGGCCTGACGCAACGCGGCGTCTGGCAGGACCGGCTGCTGATCTCGGCCGACGCCCACCTGATCATGCCGCACCATGTCGCGCTCGATAAGGTCACCGAGCGCTACCTCGGCAACGCGCGGATCGGCACCACCGGGCGCGGCATCGGGCCCGCGTACGCCGACAAGGCCGCCAGGGTGGGGATCCGGGTGCAGGACCTGTTCGACCCCGGCATCCTGCGGCAGAAGCTTGATCTAGCGCTGCGGGAAAAGAACCAGGTGCTGACGAAGGTCTATAACCGCCGCGGGATCGACGCCGACACCGTGACCGAGCAGTACCTCGGCTACGCCGAACGGCTCGGCCGTTATGTCGCTGACACCGGCCTGGTGCTCAACAACGCGCTCGATGAGGGCCGGGTCGTGCTGCTGGAAGGCGCGCAGGCGACCCTGCTCGATGTCGACCACGGCACCTATCCGTTCGTGACCTCATCCTCTCCGACCGCGGGCGGCGCCTGCGCGGGCTCCGGAGTCGGCCCGACCCGGATCACCAAGGTGATGGGCATCCTCAAGGCGTACACGACCAGGGTGGGGGCTGGCCCATTCCCCACCGAGCTGACCGATGATCGCGGCGAGTGGCTGCGCAAGGCTGGCGGCGAGTACGGCACGACCACCGGCAGGCCGCGCCGGACCGGCTGGCTGGACACGGTCATCGCCCGGTACGCCACGAGGGTGAATGGCCTGACTGATTACTTCATTACCAAGCTCGACATCCTGTCCGGGCTGGAGAAGGTCCCGGTCTGCGTCGCCTACGACGTGCACGGCAAGCGCCATGACGAGGTGCCGATGACGCAGACCGACTTCCATCACGCGGTGCCGGTCTATGAGTACCTGGACGGCTGGTGGGAGGACATCTCCGAGGCCAGGGAGTTCGCTGACCTGCCCAAGAACGCGCAGGCATACGTGCGGGCCGTCGAGGACATGATCGGCGCGCCGGTCAGCGCCATCGGCGTCGGCCCGCGCCGGGACCAGACGGTTCAGCTGCGCGAGGTCCTCTGAGGCGCCTCCGGCAGGGCGGGCCGCGCCGGATCCGGCCGTGGCGCGCCGCGCCCGGTGCCGCTGGATCTTCGTCCGGTGCTGGCACCAACGGCCGAGCAGCGCCCCGTCGGTCCAGCGCCAGCCGGTAGGCTCTCGGCCGTGCGGGTACTTGTCCTCGGCTCGGGCGGCCGCGAGCATGCGCTCGCCCGCTCGCTGTCCGTCGATCCCGCAGTCAGCGAGCTGCACGCCGCGCCGGGCAACCCCGGCATCGGCCAGCTCGCCGAGCTGCATGAGGTCAACCCGGCCGACCCAGCGCTGGTCACGGCGCTGGCTGCCAGGACGGCCGCTGATCTCGTCGTGATCGGCCCGGAGGCGCCGCTGGTCGCGGGTGTCGCCGATGCCCTCAGGGCAGCCGGCGTCCGCTGCTTCGGCCCGGGCCAGCGCGCGGCGATGATCGAGGGCTCGAAGTCATTCGCCAAGCAGGTAATGATCGCGGCGGGCGTGCCGACTGCCGCGGCCCGAACATGCCGCACGACGGCGGAAGCGGACGCCGCCCTGGACGCGTTCGGACCGCCCTATGTCGTCAAGGCGGACGGCCTGGCCGCGGGCAAGGGCGTGGTTGTCACCAGCGACCGGGCCGAGGCCGCCAGGCACGCCGGGGACTGCGGCACCGTGGTGATCGAGGAATTCCTCGATGGCCCGGAGGTATCGGTGTTCGCGCTCGCGGACGGCCAGCGGGCGGTCGCGCTGCTGCCTGCCCAGGATTACAAGCGGGCACATGACGGGAACATCGGCCCCAACACCGGCGGCATGGGCGCCTATACGCCGTTGGCCTGGGCACCCGCGGACCTGGCCGAGCAGACTCTGGAGACCGTGGTGCAGCCGACGCTGGCGGAGCTGGCCCGCCGCGGCATGCCCTACACCGGCCTGCTGTACGCGGGGCTGAGCCTGACCTCGCTGGGTATCCGTGTCGTGGAGTTCAACGCCCGGTTCGGCGACCCTGAGGCGCAGGTCGTGCTGGACCGGCTCGATACCCCGCTAGGCGGTCTGCTGGCCGCTGCGGCTACCGGCGACCTGGCCGCCGCGGGCAAGCTGACCTGGACGCCCGGCGCCGCGGTGACGGTCGTCCTCGCCGCGGAGGGCTACCCAGCTGCCCCGGTCGGCGGCGATGTGATCAACGGCATTGACGAGGCCGCCCTCGTTCCCGGAAGTTATGTCCTTCAGGCCGGAACGGCGAACCGACGGCTCGGGGCAGCTAACCGCGAGCGGCGGGCGCGTCCTCAATGTCGTCGGGACCGGCGCGGACCTGGCGGCGGCCAGGGCGAGCGCTTACCAGGCCGCAGGCCGGATCCGGATGCGCGGCGGCTGGTATCGCAGCGACATCGCCGCCGAGCCGGCGCCCGGCACCCGCGCCTGACCTCCGCCCTTGGACTGGCCAGGCAGGTCGGGGCAGCCGGCGGCGGGCCGGCCGGCGCAGATGCGGCAGGATAGTTGGCGTGATAGACCGCTACACGCTGCCGGAGATGGGCCACGTCTGGAGCGACGCCCACAAGTACGAGCTGTGGTGCCAGGTGGAGACGCTCGTCCTGGCGGCACATGCGCGGGCCGGCACCGTGCCGGAGGACGCGGTCGCCCCGGTAGCCGCCGCCGCGCCGCCGACGCCTGAGTCGGTGGCCGCCCTAGAGCTGGTCACCGGCCATGACGTGATCGCGTTCCTGTCGGCGTGGGCGAACAACACCACGCCCCGCGAGGCAGCCGCCTGGGTCCACTACGGCATGACCTCCTCTGACCTGCTGGACACCGCGCTCGCCCTCCAGCTCGCCGAGTCCACCGACCTGATCACCACCAGATGCGAGAAGCTGCTGCACGTGCTCAGGGAGCATGCCCTGACGCACCGCACCACCTTGCGGGTAGGCCGCACGCATGGCATTCACGCCGAGCCGGACGTGTGGGGGCACCGCGTCGCCGACTTCGCCTTCGCCATTCACCGCTGCCGGGACCGGCTGCTGCGAGCCCGCCAGTCGGTCGCCGTCGGCAAGCTGTCCGGGCCTGTCGGCACGTACTCCAACATTGACCCGGAGATCGAGGCCGAGGTGCTCGGCGAACTCGGGCTCCGCCCGGCTGACGTCTCCACCCAGGTAGTGCTGCGGGACGGCATCGCGGAGTGGGTCAGCGTCCTCGCGCTCATCGCCAGCGTCTGCGACGCCATCGCGCTCGAGATCAGGCACGGCCAGCGAACGGAAGTGGCCGAGCTGGCCGAGCCGTTCGGCGCGGGCCAGAAGGGCTCGTCGGCGATGCCGCACAAGAAGAATCCGGTCCGGGCCGAGCGCATCAGCGGCCTGGCCCGGATCGTGCGCGCACAAGTCGTCCCGGTGATGGAGGGCATCGCGCTGTGGCATGAACGTGATATCTCGCACTCATCGACCGAGCGGATCGCACTGCCAGATGCCGCGATTGCGACGGACTACCTGCTGGAGCAGACCACCGCGGTGATGGATGGCCTTGTTGTCGACCCGGCCCGGATGCTGCTCAACCTGGAGTCAAGCCACGGGCTCATTTACACCTCGGCCGTGCTGCTTGAGCTCGTGGCGGCGGGAATGTCACGCGAGGATGCCTACGCCCTGGTGCAGGGCGCTGCGATGGAGACCTGGCAGTCTGGCCTGCCGTTCCGCGAGACGCTGCGCAAGCACGCGGCCGTCCGCGGCCAGGAACTCGACGAGGCACGCCTCGATGAGGTATCCACGCCGGAACGGTACGTCCGGCGCCTCAGCGGCGTCTTCGACCGGCTGGAGAAGCTCGCGTGACGGCAGCCGGCGGCGCCCACCCGGTCAATGCCGGCGGCTTGCGGCACATTTACTCGGGCAAGGTCCGTGAGCTTTACCAGACCGACAACGGCGTACTGCTCCTCGTCGCCACGGACCGAATCTCTGCGTTTGACTACGTGCTGGACACGCCCATCCCTGACAAGGGCAAAATTCTTACCCAGCTTTCCGCCTGGTGGTTCGACCGGCTTGCTGACCTCGTCCCGAACCACCTCGTTGACGCGCCAATCCCGGCCGAGTTCGCCGGCCGGACACTGGCCTGCCGGCCGCTGTCGATGGTGCCGGTCGAGTGCGTGGCGCGTGGCTACCTGACCGGCACCGGGCTCGCGGACTACCGCCAGGACGGCACTCTCGCCGGGATCGGGCTGCCCGCCGGGCTGACCGACGGTGCCAGGCTGCCCGAGCCGATCTTTGACCCGGACAGCAAGGCTCCGCCAGGCCAGCACGACGAGAACCTGACGAAGGCCGACCTAGTGACGCTGGTCGGCGCGGATACCGCCGCCGAGCTTGAGCGGATCACGCTGGCTGTCTACCAGCGGGGCGCCGACCTAGCGGGAGAGCGCGGCATCATCGTGGCCGACACCAAGATCGAGCTCGGCTTCGACGAGGACGGCGTACTGCGCCTAGCTGACGAGGTGCTGACACCGGACTCGTCGAGATTCTGGCCGGCCGAGTCCTGGCAGCCTGGCCGCAGTCAGGTTTCGTTTGACAAGCAGTTCGTCCGGGACTGGCTCACGTCCCCGGCCTCCGGCTGGGACCGCCACACCGGCGAGCCGCCTCCGCCGCTGCCTGACGGTGTCGTCGAACAGACCCGGCGGACGTACGTGGCGGCATTTGAGCGTATCACCGGCATGCGCTGGCGCTGATAGCAGCAGCCGCCTGCGGTCACTTAATGAAGCCTTTCGGGTACGTTACGTAACACTGTCGTCATGGCACGGGGGGCTCTGTAGCGGTGGAATACTTGACGTCACGACAAGCGGGCGGCCTTGACGATGGTTGCCTGCCGACTGCATGGGCAGAGGCCCCGGGCATGCCCCTGGACCTCGGCACGATGCAGCTAACCGACGGGAGTTCCATCACGATGACGAGCGGCCCAGAGACCCGCTATATCGTCCGCGGCGGCAACCCGCTTCAAGGAACCGTATTCGTGCAAGGCGCTAAGAACGCCGCACTGAAGATGATTGCCGCGTCACTGCTGGCGGAGAAGGGCCGCACGGTCCTTCGGAACGTCCCGGTGATCGAGGACGTGCGGCGGGCAGTCGAGCTCGCTCAGGCCGTGGGCGCCGTGGTGAAGTTCCATGAGGCTGAGCGCACCCTTGTCGTCGACGCGTCCGAGCTGAGCAGCTCGATACTGCCTGCGGAGATCGCCCGCCGGTTCCGCGCCTCGGTGCTGTTCGTGCCGGCGCTGCTGCACCGGCTTGGCGAGGCCACCATCGAGGGCAGTCGGTGGCTGCAACCTCGGCAGCCGTAACCTCGACTTCCACTACCGCGGCTTCGCCCGGCTCGGCGCCATCGTGGAAGAGGGCGAGACCGCCATCCACATCAAGGCCGACCGGATGCGCGGGGCGCACCTTTACCTGGACACGCCGTCGCACACCGGCACCGAGAACCTGATCATGGCCGCGTCGCTGGCGCCAGGCACCACGATCATCGACAACACCGCGCTCGAGCCCGAGGTGCTCGACGTGATCGCGTTCCTGACCAAGATGGGCGCGCGGATCACCGGCGGCGGGACCGGCTTCGTCACCGTCGAGGGCGTCGACGAGCTGACCGCCGTAGAGCACACGGTCATGGCCGACCGCATCGACGCTGGCGTGTTCGCGATGGCCGCCGCCATCACCGGCGGCGAGCTCAGCCTGGTCGGCGCCTCGCTCGAGCATTTCGGCGTCGCGCGCTGGAAGCTGGAGCAGATGGGCGTGGAGTTCGCCACCCACGGCGCGATCGTGCAGGTGCGGCGCGACCGTCAGCTGCGCCCGATCAACGTGATCACCGACACATACCCCGGCTTCGCCACCGACCTGCAGTCGCCGATCATGGCGCTCAGCTGCCTGGCCGATGGCACCAGCTACATCCGGGAGACCATCTTCGACGGCCGGTACATGCTGGCCGAGGAACTCGCCAAGATGGGCGCGAAGATCGAGGTGGCCGGGAACGCCGTGCTCGTGCACGGACCCACGCCGCTGCACGGGTACTGAGGTGATCGCGCACGATCTGCGGTCGGGCGTGGCGCTGATCCTGGCCGGGCTCGCCGCCGACGGCGAGACCGTCGTGGCGCCCGGATACCCGATCGACCGGGGCCACGCCCTCGGTCGCCTCCAGGCTCGCGACGCTCGGCGCGGACATCAGCTGCGAGCTCGTCGACTAGCGGCGCGATCACGTCCCGGCCGAACCTGGCCATCTCCTCGCGCTGCGGCGAGAACTGCAGCAGCATGAGGTCCACCCCGGCCTCCTCGTAGGCGCGGAGCCGGTCGAGGATCTGGTCGGGCGTGCCGATCAGGCCGCTGCGGAGCCCGCGGTTGGACACGCTGTACTCCTCCAGCGACACCTGCGACTCCAGCTGTGATCCCTCGACGAAGTCCTGGTACGACGCATACGCCTCGGGCGAGGACCGGACGTCGAGTATCGCGGTCCAGCTCGGCCTGTGCCTCGGCCTCGGTGTCCCGGCAGATCACGTAGCCGGAGACACCGAACGTCAGTGGCGGCCCGCCCGCCGCGGCCCGGCGCGCGCTCAGGTCGGCAACCTTGCCCGCGATCACCTCGGGCGCGTCACCGTGCATCACGTATGCGTCAGCCTGCGCCGCGATCACGTCCTTGGCCTTCGGCTGACTCGCCGCCCATGTAGACCGGCGGGAGCCGGGACGGCTTCGGCTCCAGCACGGTGCCCGCCAGCTCATACAGCGGACCGGCATGGGTCACCGTGTCCTCGCGCAGCAGCCGCCCGACGACCTCGAGCCATTCCTGCGTCCGGGCATACCGCGCATCGTGCACGTCGAATGGCGCGCCGTACTGAGCCGCCTCGTCCTTCCACCAGGACGACACCACGTTCAGCGAGACCCTGCCCGGCGCGATGACGTCGAGCGTGGACAGCGCCTTGGCGGTCAGGGCCGGGGCGTGGTAGTTCGGCCGCACCGCGAGCATCAGCTCCAGCGTGCTGGTCGCGGCAGCCACGGCGGGCGCGAGTGTCCAGCAGTCCAGCGACGGCGCCCGATGGCCCTTGATGTCGTTGAGGTTCAGCTCGGCGATCAGTGACACCTCGAAGCCGAGCTGCTCGCTCTCGGCCGCCAGATCCCGGATGTAGGGCCAGGACACCGGCATGCCCTCGTCCGTTACGTTGCGCAGCCAGCCGCCGAAGATCGGCATCCAGTACCCGAACCGCATGAGCTCCTCCGTCCGCTGCTACCGGCAGGCCTGCGCCAGCAGCCCGCCGAGATAGCCGGCCACTGCCGGCAGGGCCGGGCGCGGAGCCACAGCCTCGATCTCGGCGTTGTAGTTGGTAGTCGTGTTGATGTCGTAGGTAACGAGCCTGCCATCGGCGGTCTCGATGAACTCAAACCCGGCGATGCCGATGCCGTGAGCAGCGGCAAACTCCAGGTACCGGCCTATCACGGGGTGCTCAAAACCGTCCCGCAGCGAGAACAGGCTGGGCTCCGCGGCCGGCGGCTCGCCGGACGCCCCGATGGCTTGCGGCCCGATTGCGCAGGCGTCGGCCGGGCAGAGCTGGAAGCCGCCGCGCGCGGTATCGGCGGCAATGGCATAGATGAACTCGCCGCCGACGATCTCAACTCGGGTGATCTGCGGCTGCGCGGCTACCAGGTACTCCTGGAGCAGGGTGATGCCGTCCACCGGCGCCTCATACTCCGACCCGGCCAGGTAGTCGTCGAAGTCCCCGTGGCTGGCGAACAACCGCACGCCAAGGCCCTTCCCGCCCTGATTGTGCTTCGCGATGAACGGAACGGGCAGCTTGCGCGCAGCGGCAGCAAGCTCTTCCCGGCCGGCTACGGCTATCGTCCTGGGCACATCGAACCCGGCCGCCCGGAGCGCCGCCAGCTGCTCGACCTTGCTCATCTCCAGGTCCAGCACGCGGCGGCCGTTCACGACGCGGCGGCCGCGGGACTCCAGCCATGCCAGTACGCCGCGGGTCTGATCCTTGGCGAACGGATGACCCCTGGTGTGCGCGGATGCGCTCATCCGCGACCAGAACACGCCCTCCGGTGGCTCCTCGTCCAGGTCAAGGACGGCCTCGCCCAGCAGCCACTGCTCGTGCGGCAGCCCAGCGCGTTCGAAGGCGGCCGCGAGCGGCGCGTACCACTCCGGGTTCTCGTGCAGTACGTAGAGCCTCACAGGACTGTTCATCACAGCGAAAGCTTCAACCCCTCGTGCGACGGAACGAAGCCGAGCCGCTGGTAGAACCGGTGCGCCCCGGTCCGCGACTTGTCACTGGTGAGCTGCACCAGCGTGCAGCCGCGGCGCCGGGCCTCGTCGATCGCCCAGGCCATCATCGCTGCGCCGAGGCCGCTGCCGCGCGTACCGTCAGCGACCCGGACGGCCTCGATCTGAGCGCGGAGCGACCCGCGGCGGGCCAGTCCGGGCAGGAACGACAACTGCATCGTCCCGACGAGCTGGCCCGCTGACTCGGCAACCACCAGGATGTGGGCCGGGTCGGCGTCGATGGCCTCAAACGCTCTCAGGTACGCGGCACGGTCAGCCTCGTCCCGCACTCCGTCGCGGGTCGCGCCGAGCTGGTCGGCGGCGATCAGCGCCACGATTGCTGGCACGTCCTCCCGACTGGCCGCGCGCAGCGTTATCGGGCCCTGGTCCAGCTCGAGCTGCGCAAGTGCGTCCATACACCTATTTTGTCCCATCCAGACGACCAGCCGGCGCGGGGTGCGGGCCTACCGTTGGCCGCAGCGACTACAGCTTGGACATCGGGCCGATCCAGGCCTCGTCAGCCTGGCTCGCCGAGCAGGCCTGCAGCACAAGCGGCAGTCCGGCGCTCCCGGCCGCCGATCCCAGCGCTACGCACATCTTGGTGGTCTGGGCGGTCGCCCTCAGCTCCCAGAGGGTCCCCTTCGCACCGGATGTTGGGCTGAAGAAGAACGCCTGGGCTGCCCCTGCGGTGCACGGCGCCGCCGTCAGCTGGGTCCCGGCCGTGTCGGCTGGCGCGTCCAGGCACAGGCTACGGTCGTAGAACGACTGAATCTCGACCCCTGCGGCAGATTCCACCCCGATCCAGTCCTGGCCGGTACTCCAGTCGGCCGGGCCCAGGCTCGAGCCCACGCCGACCTGGCCGCCGCTCACGCTGGCGCCCGACAGGATCAGTGCGTCGCCGGGGTCGGCCACCGGCCCGGTGCCGGTCAGCGGCAGACCGGCCCAGCCGTACCAGCTGAAGAACGTGCTCCACGTCTGGTCGTCCTGTTGTACGCACGGTTCGAGCTCAACGGGATTACCAGCCCCGATCCCAGCTGGAACGGCCACGCAGAACTCGCCCGCGCCAGCGGCGACCAGGTCGATCGCCCCGATACTGCTGGCCTCGCACGAACTCCTGGTCGGTCTGCCCGTTGCAGGTCGCGGCAGTGAGCTGCACCCCGGCCGCGTAGTCGCCGCCGGGTACGGCCAGGCAGAGGCTCTCGTCTGACAGCGGTCGCAGCGTGACGGTGCCGTCGGAGTTACCCACAGCCTTGGCCTGGCCCGGCGCCAGATCGGTCCACACCTGCGCGGCAGCCTGGTCGTCGTTGGACAGCACGATCCCGCTCCCGGCACCGCCCTTGCCTCCCACCCGCATCGAGAACTCCAGGCCAGTCGCCCCCGTCCCCGGTCCGGCGTAGATCTCCTGGAATTGTCCGGACGTGCTGCTGGTCAGGTCCAGGTTGGTCAGCCAGAAGTCGCGGTTGTTGCCTGCGCAGCTGCCGAGCACCACCGGCCTGGTGCTAGCGGAACCGGCCGCAGCTGCCTGCATGCAGTACGCAGTGTCCACAGTGGTGAGATAGGACCACGTGTAGTTCGTGTTGAAGATCAGTCCGATGCCCATGAATTGCTCGCTCGGCGAGCTGTTGCAGCCGGCCAAGTCCAGCGGCACGCCGTCGCTCTCCGGCGCGGCCAGCCTTGCGCATAGCGCCGTGTCCTCGACCGGCTGGAGTTGCACCGGGCTGTCGTTGTACGCGCCGGTATAGCTGGCGATCCAGAACTCGGCTAGCTGATTTCGAACGGACGGCCGTTCGCGCTAACCGCCGACCCTGCGCTAGTCGGGTGCAGCGCCTGGATCCGCCCAGGCGTCGCTGATGTACCCGGCGATGCCGGCCAGGTTGGTTCGTGACCACGCCTGCGTTGTCAGGCTGGCACACGCCCGTAGGCCTACCCGCGCGCCCGCCTCGTACGGCGGGGCATTGAGACTGGTCAGGCAGTAGCTTGTGCGGGCCGCGGGCCGGATGAAGAAAACCTGTGTATGGGCTGAGGGCGCGCTGGTCGCGAAGCGCTCGCTGGTGTGACCGTTGCAGGTCCAGAGCTGAAGCCTCGCCCCGCCGTGGTACCTGCCGCCCGGCACGTTCAGGCACAGGCTGTGGTTGGCCGCCGGCCGCAGCGTCTGATGACGCCCAAAGACCCAGCGCTGGCCTCCGCTACCGGTATCGGCCGCAACCCGGACTGGGGCACCTCGGCCTGGCCGGGCGCTGACCGTGAGCACAAGCCCGGTGTTGAAGGCATACAGCGGCTGGCCGAGGCGGCCGAGGCGGCCGAGGCGCGAGCCGTCCCGGCTGCCCGAGTTGCCGCAGCGGCGCGGCCCGTGGCAGCGGCCGTTGCTGTGGCAGGAAGCGAACCGGCCAGGACTGCGGCCGAGGCGGCGAACAGGGACAGCGGGATACGCCAGCGCACGTGGGGCCTCCAGATCCTGGCCCGACCGACGCCGCTACGATTGCCGCCCGGTCGTGCCAATCCGAAGATTGGCACGATATGACCTACTAAGACAATAGGAGCGGGCAGCGACGCGTAGCTGAGAGGCGAACGCCGCGTTCCCGCCCCGAAAATCGCCTCCTCAGGCCCGGTGCGGGTAGGCGGCGGCCGCTGCCAGGAACGCGTCGTTCGCCTCCGGATCGGCGATGGTGACGCGGACGCCATCCGGGAGGTACGGCCGGACGCTCACCCCGGCTGCGTCGCATGCAGCGCCGAACTCGGCCGACTGGTCGCCGAGCGGCAGCCAGACGAAGTTCGCCTCAGTCGGCGGCACGGTCCAGCCCTCGCCGAGCAGCTCGTGCCGGACCCGGTCACGCTCCTTGACCACGAGCTCGACGCGCTCCATCAGCTCCGACTCGGCCGCCAGTGAGGCGATCGCAGCGGCCTGTGCGAGCGAGTTGACCGTGAACGGGAGCATCGTCTTACGCACGGCCTGCGCGACCGGCTCATGCCCGATCAGGTAGCCGACCCGCAGCCCGGCCAGCCCGTAGGCCTTGGAGAACGTCCGCAGCACCGCAACGTTCGGCCGGTCGGCGTACAGGCTGAGCCCGTCAGGAACATCCGGGTCGCGGACGTACTGCACGTACGCCTCGTCGATGACCACCAGGCAATCAGCGGGAACCTCGTCAAGGAACGCGGTCAGCTCGCCACGCCGTACCGCCGTCCCTGTCGGGTTGTTGGGCGTGCAGACGAAGATCAGCCGGGTGCGGTCGGTGATCGCCGCGGCCATCGCGGGCAGGTCGTGGCCGAAGTCCTTGAGCGGGACCTGCACGGAGGTAGCGCT